>NZ_JBFBMS010000009.1:0-179112 GCF_040702765.1 Rhodococcus sp. NPDC076796
TCCACGCCGCCTCACCCGTGCCCGCTGAAATCAACGAGCTCATCGCCCGAATCAAGCAAGCCTGAGTTCCGCACTAAATTGAGCCAAGTCGGGAATGACCCCGCGCACTGAGTTGCGCGGGGTCATTGCTTTTGAAACGCGCGGTACCTATGCCGAATCCATGCTCGGCAGAGGTGAACTCGTCCGACGCGGCGTGACGATCAGGTCCTGTCGTTGATCCGGGTCAATGTGAAGGTGTCTGGCGAGTCTTCGCCGGGGATCACGGTGTAGTCGAAGACCAATTCGGTTTCGAACTCGCCGGCTACCTCCACGTAGTGCTCGTTCAAGTCCGGATCGATCACGGTCCACTGAACGTCGTCAGGCGCGCCGTAATAGGTCGGTTTGTACACTGGTCCACTCCATTGGACGACAGCTGACACACGCACTTCACCGATGGACGTGCCGTCTTCGTACTTTTCCGCTTCGTTGTAATCCATTGTGGATGCGTCGATGTCGACATCATCGATGACAATGGGCCCTTCCTCGATTTCAGGCCCGAGGTTGACATAGAAATCGCTGGGGCCGGTGTCGAGACTGATCTCGAGCTCGTGACTGAGCAACTGTTTGTCACCCTCGACAGCGGCCTTCAGCACTTCGTACACAGTGAGGGGGAGGGGATACGGGCTACCAGTTCCCGCCGACGGGCCGGTGACCGTACTGCCTGTGCTCGGGACGGCGGTGCGTCGCAGAGCCGCGGGGTAGGTGATACCGGGGTTCGCGCTCTTGTACGCGCGAGCAGGCTTCTTACGGTTGTTGTTTCGTGTCATTACAGGATCCATCCACTGGTGGTGGCGACGTCCCGCATCCATCGCACACGGACTCAGTGCACGAACATTTCCTGCTTCGCAGATCCGAACTTCTGAGGACCTTGCCCTCCGGCGTTGTGTCTGTGCGGTGATGCGGGCACCTGATACAACTCGGGGTCAGCCATGCGATACGGCTCTGGGTAAAGCGTACCGCATGCGTAGGTCGGCGGATCGAATCCGAGACCGAGTTCAGACACCCCAGATCAGCAGAAAGACCGACAGCCCACCCAGTAGCACCGCGGCGGTGCCGAGCACGGCTGCGGACAGGCGAGTGTCACCGAACCTGAGATCCTGCGACTTGGCCGCCAGACCGAGAGCTGCGGCGGCGATGGCTGCAACCAGAAGGACCCACCAGACGGGATCGAGATTGCCGACGATGTGTTTGAAGCGTTCTACGAGAGGCGGGGGAGCGACGGGGGTTACGGTGATCTGGGTGCGAATCATGTTTAATGTCAACGGTTTGTCCTCTGGTGGGGTTGAGCTTCATAGCGTATCGAGCGGGCGTCAGTTCGTGTCGACGCACTTACTGACGGATCCGTGATGCCGGCACCGGAACGTATTCTGAACTGCGCCCTCAGGCGGGCCGACTGCGACCCGCCCATACCTCGTACATGGGGTGAAGTGCGCGAAGATGTTCGGGCGCAGTCCGATACAGATCAGTATGTACAAGCATGGTGCCCCCGATGACCTGAGCCACCGTTGTTCCGCGGCGGTAGACCCGGCGAGGCGAGAGACCGTCGAGATGCCCGAGGGCGAAGACACGGCGGGATCCTGGTCCCCACTGCCGCGTCTGGTGGTCCCATAACTCTTGGTAGAGCGGTAGCAGTTCGGCCAGCATCCCCTCGTCCGGGGAGACCACCCAGGGCTGCGGCCGTGGGTGAAGAGCGTTCG
Organism: Rhodococcus sp. NPDC076796; assembly: GCF_040702765.1. Lineage (NCBI taxonomy): Bacteria > Bacillati > Actinomycetota > Actinomycetes > Mycobacteriales > Nocardiaceae > Rhodococcus > Rhodococcus sp. NPDC076796. The sequence goes on from NZ_JBFBMS010000009.1 coordinate 1,737, forward strand.
CTTTTGTGGGCGACTCTGCTACCTCGTAGATGCAGGGAAAGGCCTCGGGCAGAGTGATTTTCGTCCGCTGACGGAGAATTTCGGCGCGGAGGCGATCTTCCCAGTCGGGGGACTGTGCGAGAGCAGGTAGATCGGCCATCGTGGCCGCGCTCACCCAGTCTTCGGCGAAGCCGCCACGTTCGTCCAGGCGATAGTCTCCGGAATCGATACCTACCGTGTTGGGTTCGTAACGTAGGTCGCGAGGGTGATTCGGGGAACGTTCACGCGCTCCGTCTGCGGGATAAAACCGTTTGTCGTTCATGGCGGATAGGTCTCCTTGTCGGTTGCTGTGGCAGGACCATGGACAGCTCCGGGGACTGCGCACTGGGTAGATGCAACTCCCGATGCGAAGCTCGGTTCGATGAAAGTTTGTTCAACGTCTCCTAAGAGCTGCAGATCGCGCGGCGGCGCTGATCAGCAGTAGGAAAACGACGAGCAGGGCGAGTACAGGGACGGCGGCCGAGCCGTGAGCCAGAGCAGATACCGCGGCCGACGGTACGAGCATCGAAGCTGTGTTCATGGCGACGTGCACCAGAATCGGTGCCGTCATCGTCTCGAACACCTCCCTGGTGATGCCGCCAAGCAAGCCAATGGCGCAAGCCATCACGACATCTCGCGTGTGCGGATGCACGAGAGCGAAGACCGCCGTGGTCAGGGATACCGAGAGAGCAACGGGGGAGACACGGTTCAGCGCACCCTGCAGAAGGCCGCGGTAGAGGATCTCCTCGGTAACCGGGGCTATGGCGAGCACGAACAGCAGTGTGAGCAGGTACGGCTCGACTCCGAGCCGTTGAGTGGAGTTCTCGCCATCGGTGATGAGGAGTCGGGCGACTATGGCACCTATCGACCAGAGACAGACACCGGCGAGCACAGCGGCGGCCACGAGGATTCCCGAGGGTTTGTGGGCATAGCCGGACCGTCGAGCAGGATAAATCCGGAGTGCAGGCGCGTAGTGCCCGATGGCGAGGGAGAGAGCAATCATGCAGGTAGAGGTGGCGATCACCGGACTCACACCGACGCCGCGTAGCAGCAGCTGGGGAACCGTCAAGGACACGCCGACGCCGACGACGGCGACAACCACCAGGCTCCAAGCAGACAACCCCCGGCGGACCGAAGTCCGTCGAGGGTTGCTGTCACGGTGAATGCTCACTAGCTGTTCTGCACGGACGGACCGGAGTGAATCTCCAGGGACGAGACGATCGCCTGAGGTCGGATATTTCCCATGAATTGATTCGTCGACAGGGTGATTGTCGCAGTGACCAGCGCAGCGTCCATGAGCGTTTGATACTGATCCGCCTTGTTCCACCACAGCAGGTCGAGGCCGTGCCCGGTCGTGATCTTCACGTGCTTGTAGTCCGCTGGGTCAGGCTCGACACCCTTTTCCAGTTCGCCGGCCTCCTCCTTCCGGCTCATCAACTTCACCGCCGCGTTGACCGGCTGGAACGTGACCCGAATGTCTGCAGCGGGAAAGCCCTGGCCGAAGGGCGCGAGTTCGCTCAGGCACTTCGCCAGATCGACGAGCTCAGTGGCCATGGGTACCGGAATGTCGGGCTGCAGCCGTAGGAGAGTGTCGGCTGACGCCACATCCAGCCTGGCAAGGGACTCGATGTCCATCATGTGCAGGTCTGCCCGCAGATCCGCCGGGTCCGGCTCGGGGAGTGAACGAACGTAGCCGTCGATGGCCGAGATCAGACCTTCCAACGCCTCGAGCTCGGTCGCTCCGACACCACACGCTTGATGGTGTCCGAGAGCATGGAGGCGAGAGTCGTTCATGTCGGCGACGAATCCGAGCACGTCGAACCATTCTGGAGCCCGCGCGGATCCGGAGAGCGTGTGCGGGTTGACGACCATCGTCGGCATCCCCGTCTCTGTGAGCAGGTTGGATGCGAGCAGTCCGAGCACACCAGGCTTCGCCTCGGAGAACCACAGGTAGGGCGCGTAGGGCTGCTCGGCGAGGTGAATGTCCTCCATAGCGGCCTTGGTCAATTCCTTGCGGTTCTCGTTGTTGAGGAGCAACGTGTCTGCCGCGATGCGGCGGGCCTTCTCGATCTCGGAGTCTGAGGCAAATACATGGGGCATGTAGTCGGGCCGGGAGGCCCGGACAGCCTCCGGGACGAACACCATGAACGAGTCGGCCATGTCAGCGTCGACGCGGCGGGTGGCGTTGAACATCGGTGTCAGTGTGAAGCCGAGGAACGAGACGTCGAGACTGTCGACAGAGCTGACCTTGCCGGCAGCAATCAGTCGAGCCAGTAGCAGCGAAAGACCTCGTAGAGCCTGGCGGTATCGCCGGTCGTGATCTTGTCCGTTGACGATCCGCATGAGAGTGGAGGTGTCGGGATCGATGCGATCCGGCTCTTCGAGGTTCCACTCACCGATCTTGTAGCGCTTGATCGGATTGTCCTCACGAAGAGAATCCTGCTTGGTGTAGACCGGCACCTCGGGCAGGGCCAGCACCAACAGTCCGAGCGCCCGGCGCACCAACGCACGGGTCTGTCCGCGCAACGGCATCACATCGGCGAGACCTCCGATGCCGCCGAAGACCGAGAGCATCGCGATCGCTGGTGACTTCGTCGGATAGTGGGCGCGGGCGTACGCGTCGAGAATGTGGAGCGCGACCTGCGAGCCGCAGATGTCCGGCTCGGGATAGGTGCATCCTGTCCGGTTCGGGTCGACCACAGCGTCGGCCCGGCACGCATCGACGGTCTGGATGTGGTGGTCGGTCACGATGACCTCGATCCCGCGCTGGTGGGCCCGGTCGATTCCGTCGTTGGAGTTGATGCCGACGTCGCAGGTGATGATCAGCGAGGTGGTGGGGTATTGGGCGACCGCCTGGTCGACCTTCTCGGCGGTTATTTCGCGCGGGCCCTCGTAGTGCGGGACGACGAGCTCGACCTGCGCGCCGAGCTCGGCCAGGCCAGCGTAGGTGAGGATGCCGGCAGCAACCCCGTCCATGTCGTAGTCGGTGAGCACAGTGATGGTCCGACCTTGGGTGATAGCGGCATGAATGAGTGCCACGCTGCGTTCCAGGTCGGGCAGAGGCTCGTCGGTGCCGAGTTCGATCTGCTCGATCGCGGCAGTGTCCCAGCCCCGTCGCTCACGAATGATGTCGAAGGGGCGGCGCTTGGAGAAGTTGCGCGCCACGGAGATGACGCTGTCGAGCACGTGTTCGGCCGGAGTGGTCATGGCAGATGATCCGTTCGTTCGATCCGGCGGTACACGTCACGCACGGAAGAGATTTGATGGTCGTGACACGAGTTTAGCATTGTCCGAAAGTTATTGTAATTACCACTTGAGCTGCTGATCTACCGGCTAAAAAAATAGTCGACATGTTTCTCTCAGGAGACGAGGCCCCGGGACGCGATCATGCGTTCCGGGGCCTCGTCGCATGAGCGATGGGTCAGACGATCCGACTGGTGCCGGCTGCAACGAATTGGTCGAGTTGACACTGGGCAGCGGGTTTGTCCGTGCGCTGACGAACGAGCCGCGGTTGCACCAGGCGGGGGTGGCTGGGGTCGGTGACGTACAGGAATGTCACCACCCACACCTCACCAGGGGACAGACTCCCCTTACCGATCGTCGACGCGGAACCGACCTCGACAAGAGTTCCGTGCTCGTCGTGAACCGAGAGGGTCGCGGACTCCTTGGTGGCATGAAGGCCGGAGATGACGACGTCGACGTCCTTGACCAGCTTGTGCTTGAGTAAGCCCGTCGAACGACGTCCCTGCTCGTAAGTTCCGGCCCCTCGACGTGCGATGAGACCTTCTCGCTGCTGCAGTACCGCGTCGGCGAGCATCAGAGTCTTCGCCTCGGGACTTGAGGCGACCGGTGCCAGCACCACGGGCGAGCCTGCGATTCGGTCCGGCACCGGGATCACGAGAAGGTCGGCGATGACCTGCAGCGCCTGATAGCGAGCGATGAAGGGGTCACTCTCGGTGACCCAGGTCCGCAACCCGGATGCGAATGCAAGGTCGAACAGCACGAGAGTGCGGCCTACGACTTCTCCGTCGAACACCCACCGACCCCGACGTAGCGCTGTGAACGGCAACAACTGAGCACGACCTACGTTACGAATCTTGTTTTCGCCCTGCCGATTCAGCACATTGATCCGGCCATCGGTGACCTCGATGAGGACACGGTCCCCGTCGTACTTGAACTGAGTGACCCAGGTATCGGAGTCCATCACCTCGTCGAGATGATCGGGAGACAACGTCGCGGCCAGCATGGGCCGTAGAGGTAAGCCCACTCCAGCTACTGGGTCGGCGGCCGACCCAGTGACGACGGCGGCGAGAGCGGAATCCACGGCAACAGTCAGATCTGGCAGCGTTTCGGGGCCCAGATCGACAGCCGCGGCGGGTGCTTGGGAAACGCCGGCCGCAGCCTTGTCCCTCGAAACGGGTAGCTGCTGCGCCAGCTCGTCGAGAACCCCGAGATCGTCTGGACCCACAGGTCGATCAAGCGTCAGCGAACCGGCCTTGTAGGGGACGTAGCCCTTCTTGACCTTCGAGGTGAACTTGGCGGCAGCAGCTTTCGCGGCAGCGTCCTCGGATGCGACTTCGATCAGCTTGGTGAATGTACCGATGGTGCCGTTGCGTCCGTACTGCGTCACCCAGGTCGATCCCAGGACGTACGTCCGGTAGAACTTGTCGTTGCCCGCTCGCGGGTCGATGTACTGGGCTTCGGTGATGTGAATTGTGGTGCTCATAACAGTCCGTCCCGCATGTGCTGCTCGAAGTCGGCGTTGCTGAGTCCGGCGATGTGGTGCAAAGAGGGCGGTGTGACGGGAACGATGTCGAATTCGTTCTCGGCGAGCACAGAGGTGCGTTCGGCTGGGCTGGCGGGTTGATCCCATTCGACGACGTACTTGCGCACGCCGTTGCTGTACCCAGCGAATCGGGCGACAGTGCCATAACTGGACTCGTGGTCCAGTTGGCTACGGAACGCGATACGCGTGCCGTTGTCGATGATGAGCAAGTCTGTCATCGGAGTCTCAATTCATATTTCAGGATGTTCGAGGGCTTTGAGCGGGGGCTCAAGGCTGTGGGTGACACGAATCGGAGGCGAGCTCAGCCGAAGGAGAAGGTCTCGCCGACGAGATGAGCGTGGTCGGCGCAGTCGACGACTGTGACCTCGTGAATGCCGTCGATGTTGGCGTAGATGGCGTCGCCTTGACCGGTGAACGGAGACAGCTCATCGGCTGCCCAGTCCTCGAGGTCGTCGGTACCAGGAGGCGGAGGGTTGACGGTGACGGTCTCAGTACGGGGCGCGAACTCGTCGCCGTTGGCGTAGGTGTCCTCGATTGTGATGGTGATCTGCATGGGTGGGCTCTTTCAGTTCGGGTGTGGTGGGGGAAGGTCGCCGCCGGTCAGGGCGTCACGGCGGGCTCGTCGGCGGCTTCGTCACCGATGACGCGTGCTCCGTCGACGACGCGGACGGGGACGGCCTCAGCGGTTCGCAGAGCCCGAATTTCCGTGTATGGGATCCGGTCGGTCCAGCTGCCGCCGACGATGGAGCGGATGGCGACGGTCTTCGCGTTGACGCGTACGACCTCGTTCCACTTGCCGATGTAGTAGACGTGGTCACCCTTGGTCACGACGTCTCGATTGAAGGCGGTGACCTTGCCGTCTGCGATGTGCTGAGCTCGGACACCCTCCCAGTAGGCGAGGTCGTCGGTGGTGCGCTCGATTTCTGCAAGAACACGATCGCGGTGGGCGCCCTCTGCCGGAGCGTGTGACTCGAGGTGCTTCTCTCCGGTTTGACTGTTGGTGAACAAGGTGCGGGTGTGGCCGTCGCGGGCACGCTCGTGACCGCGAAGTTCAGCGGCGAGCTTCGCGATTCGGCGGGCTACCGACACCGGGGCGTAGCGGGAATCCGTGGTCCCGGCCGCGGCGTCGGCCCGGCCACGCGCCCGGGCGGCCTCACGTTCGGAGAGCACGGCCTTGCCGAGCTTGTTCCAAGCCTTGTCGACAGCGTTGCGGTGCCGACTCTCGCTGTGGTGGCCGATTTTGATCGGTTCGCCACCCTCCGGCAGTGCGGCATACGCAGCCCGCTCGGCATCCCAAGCAGCCTCGGCTACGCCTGCCTTGCGCTCAGCCTTCGCACCGAGCGCCTCGACGCGACCTTCCTGGCGGGTGATCTTGTCCGACTCGACCTCGGCCGTTGGCCGGTACGTGTCGTCGATCGTGATCTCTACCTCGAACTCGGCGCTGCGCAGCGCCGAAGCCGTCGCGTTGATCTGCGGAAGTTTGGCCAGGCGGTCTCGCGAATGCGGGATGTACCAGGAGCCGAGATTCCTGGACCAGCGCCAGCGCTGCGCTTTCAAGATGTCCGAAGAGCCGTCGCCTCGAACTGTGCCCTCGATGAGGGTGCCTTCGGCATGGGTGTGGGTGATGGTCAGTGAAGTCACGTGAACGTTCCTTTCGGTGAGTGGGGGTCCAGCGAGCGAGCGCGAGAGCAGCACTCCATCCGGGCCGCGTACTAGCGGCCGATTAGGCGATGTCAGTTTGTGGAGAATAAAAACCCGATAATCGAAACGGCTATCTCTTAGTGGACTTCTACGACGCCTTTTGCAGGGCCTAGTTCGCCGTTCTCATGTCGTTGAACACGAGGTTTGGGTCACATCGGTGGCTAAACCACCGACCCTCCGGCAACGGCTCGTTGAACGACGCCACTATTAATCGACAAACCCACGTATAGAGCCTCGCTATAAATGTTCGGGAGTAACTTCGGGGCCCGATGTGCCTCCGCCCGAAGTCGGTACCTCGTCGTCCGGCGACCAGGTACCCACGGGTCCTCCGTGCCGGGCGTGAGCGACCATCCCGTGCCCGTCTCGACTCGGGTCTCGGGCACCGGCCACGGCCGGGGTCCGAGACCGCCGGATGCGGCTGGCCGACTCAATGCCATGAAGCGGAAGGTCGACACGCTCGCTCGGATTTCGGCCACGGCCGGGCCATGCAACGGGAGGGATACGTGGTGTCGGCGGGCTTCCCGCAGCACCCTTCGGGTGCCGGCCACCGGGCTGCCCCGATCGTGCGCTTCCGACCCCAGCGAGGTTGCTTGCGACCTGACACACGGAGGTGGAAATCCCACTCTCTGGCTGCTGCCCAATGAAGCGCGAGCGGAGCCCGTGACGTCACATCTACAGGTCACAGACAGACCTCATTCTCCGATTCGAGCTGTCCCAAGCCGCGCGGTGCAAGAGGTGGTGCAGGACGGCTCCGAGTCCGGTGTGGGCCGCGACCCGAATCGGACACGATGCTCCTCGGCGGCGGCATTTCTGCAATCTCGGATTCCGCAATCACGGTTTGCGAGGTGTCGGAACATCCGACGCTCAGGCCGGTCCGGCCGACACGAACTGGTCACTCCGCGGGTGCCGCGGGCGGCAGCAGCGGTCTCGATTCCGGCCCCACCCGTCACAGCAGCGCGCGCCAGGGGCGCGATACGGGCCGGCAGGACGCAGCAGCAGTCACAGGACACGAGCGAGCGAGTGACCGCCCCGGAACGGGCCGCAGGCGCGCCAGCGCCGAGCACCGCCGGCTACGGAAGCAGCAGCGTCCCCAGGGCACCCCGCAGGGGTCGACGTAGGTGAACGAGGGAGGGCGCGCCAGCGGCCGGAGGAGAGAGCCGAAGGCGATGAGGACCCGAGCGCAGCGAGTGGCGACGAGGCGCCAGCCGAGGAGGTCGTCCCGGCTCTGCCGGGCAAACAAGGGTGTAGTGAGCGAAGCGAACGGAACCCGCCGTGCGTCACGACTCCTTATGCCCTTTTAGTGTGGAGCCACAGCAACCGACCCAGAGCGTTAGCGGCGGGAGGTTGCGGCCGTGGCGATCTGGGGAAACATAGCAGAATCTCCGTCCTTGCGACCGGTCGCAGACCGGCGACAGCCGCCCGGAACGGGTGGTCGCAAGGACGGTATCGATGTCGTGTTTCCCCAGCATGGAGCGGTGACGCCTTGCGCCCTGTGAGCCAGGAGCCTGACGCAGACGGCGCAAACCCCGTTTTTGGGTTTGTGGCGGTCTCAGAGCCGCTGGGAGCGCAGCGACTGGCGGGGCTGCACCCATGGTGGCGTCAGGGTCACACGGGCCGCGCCAGCGGTCCGTCTCAGCACGGTGACGCCGTGCCCGCGGCGTCAGCCGCGGTCCCCCGGTGGGTCTCTATCTCAGAGCAGCAGGCGGCCTCGGCCGCCGTCCCCACCGTCCGCGCAGGTGCAGTGGTCTCGTGGGTCCGATGCCCGCGCGTCAGCGCGCCCGAGAGAGTAGATGGCATCGGTGAGGGCCCCACGAGAACACGGAACCGGAGCGGTCCCGGCGCGAACAGGCCTCGGTGGCCGAAGGCCACTTCGACCCTCGCCGGGTCGGTGAAGTCCCTGTCGTTCCCCCGGTGTGGCGGAGAGTCTCGACCGCGCGTGAGCGCCGGCGGTGCCGCCCTCGGCAACCGCCTCGGGCACAGGCCTGCCGCAGCTCTTCGCGGCAGACCGTCACGGGCGCGCAGCCGCCCGGCCGCAGGCATCTCCCAGACGTGTCACTGCCCCGCTCGACGGGCTCCGAAGCCTCGCCGCAGGCGGCTTCGAGGGGTGATCCGGCCGCCCGGTGACGTCACAGCGTCGGCGGCCGTCCACGGTTCGGCCGCCCGCCTCAGCGGGTGGCGTGATCAGGGCTGCGAACGGTCGCTCCGAGTGGGATCTGACGGCCCGGCAGGGCCGCTCCACAGACTCGTCGAGACCCCGTGCGGCCTGCCAGCTTGACCGGCCGGCCGCACGACAGCAAGGTTGGGTCGGTCTCGCTTCTCGGGGCTGTCGCAGCCATCGGGCTGCGGGGGTCGGCTGCGGCCACAGGCCGCGGACGGAACGGTCACAGGCGGGCTTCTCCGGCGCACGTGGGTGGCGGCCGCAGCGCATTTCTGCGGACGACGGTGGCCCCCGGGCCGCCGGCCAGATCACCGGTATCGCATCGAATATCTGGTGCCCACGTGCGCCGGAGAAGTCTGTTTTATCGGTGTCGCGGAGTATCTCGTCTGTCCGCTTCGACTCGGTTTATCTCGCGTGACTCAGAGACGTCAGTGAAACCTCTTTATGGGTCATAATCGGCAAACTGAGCCGCTCTTATTGGAGTCCGAACATTCACATTCAGTGCGAGAACATGTACTGCTTTTCGGTATTGGACAGTTGTCCGAAATCGAGCGCTCCTATCCGCTGAAAATTCGGTCTCGACTATCTTGGAACAGTATTTTTGTGCGTGCTGCGGGGCGTTGGTGGCGATTCTGGACGTGACGAACGGCCAGGTCAGCGGCTTACGGCATGGGAATCGGCCATGCCTTGCTTCGGTGGGCAGCCTTAAGTCGGAGTGACCGTGCTGTAGCCGGTGTATATCCGTAGTCCCGCCGCTCTACATCCACAGTGCGTCCGTAGCGCCGCCGCACGTGGGCGAGAGCCTGTGGATATCCGTTGTATATCCGTAGTACCGGCTGTTGCACGGAAATACAGCGGCACAGATCGAGTTTGTCGCCGACACGGCGGTGCTTGTCGGCTGTCACCAGTGCGGCCACTGCGTTCGGCGGATATCCGGACTGTGTGGGAAAAAACAGAACCCGCACTCTGCCGGGGGCAGAGTGCGGGTTCGTGCGGTGGACGTGGTCCTTCGATCGGGTTCGTTGTGCTCCGTGAACGTCAGTGTGCGATCTGGTCGAGTTCGTTCACGCCCATTCAGGCGTACACGGGTACGGCGACCGAGACGAGGCGTTCGAGCTGTGTGAGCACGCCGGCTGTACTTTCCAGCGCCATGCCGCCGTCGCCGAGCACCCAGGACATGGCGTCCAGGTCGGTGCCACTCAACGTGACGGTGGTGTTGTGCTGCTCCGGATCCGCGAATTCGACTCCCACGATGGCGAGCTGGTCCGGCGTGATGTCGTTGAGCCAGGCCACGGCATGGAGTGCGTCGCCGATCTCTGCAGCGGATTCTCCGAGATCGATGAGGTAGGCCTGCCACAGGTTGTCGACCGGAAGCGTTCGTGCGGGGAGGACCAGCAAGGTCAGTGCTGCGCGGTCGATCGTGGTGAGGGTGACAGTCATGGCGTTTCTCCTGCTCGGACGGCTCTGTGACGACGGCGGGGGTGCCTGATCGCGTCGATGTTGCTTCGAGGTCGGCTTCGCCGACTCTGACGTCTGGCAGACGAACGGCGATGGCTGCGGCCATCGAAATTGCGGCTGCGCCGTCTGCTGGCGCAGCCGGCGAAAAAGAAGACCCGCACCTGCCGTGGAGGCAGAGTGCGGGTTCTGGGTGAGAGTTCGGTCAAGAACGGTGTCGCCACCGACGCTATTCGCAGCCGACACCGTCGCCGTCACCGTCGAACTTGGTGCTGAAGCCGGGTTCTCCGACGCGAATCGGTGCGGCTCCAGCGGCACGAACAGCAGCGCAGTTCTTGTAGGTGACGTTCGACGGTGCGGGTGCCGGCGGTGCCTCGACCGGAGCCGGCGCAGGAGCCGCCGGTGTCGGCTCAGTGGACGGGGCCGCTTCCGCGACTGCGGCGGCATTGCCGCCGCAGTCGCCGAGAACCCGAACGATGGCATCGTGTTCGGGCGGGGTGACCCACAGCCCGTAGGCGGCTTTGACCTCGACCTGCCGCGACACGTAGGTGCACCGGTACGACTTGTTGCTCGGCAGCCAGGTTGCGGCGTCGCCGTCACTCTTCTGTTGATTCGCGGGGCCGTCGACGGCCTGCAGATTACGGGGATCGTTCGCGAAGTTCTGTCGTGTGGCAGAATCGAGTTGCTGCGCACCGGTTTGCCACGAATTGCTCAGCGACACAACATGATCCAGTTGAACAGCCATCGAGGTATCAGCTCCTCGAACGAAGTCGATGATGGTGCCGGTGTAGGTGTCGGCCAGGGTGCCGGTCAGCACCACGCATCCATTGGATCCTGGCTTGAGGGTGATGTCCGTGAGGTCACGACGAAGCAGATCGTTTCGCTGGTCACAGCCATTCCTCCCAAATTCGACGTCGACATCGTCGGTCCAGGATTGGCCGAACAAGTCACGGTCATAGCCGGTTTTCGGCGCACGCCCCTTGATCGGCAGGGTTGCAAGCATGCCGAGAGCGGCTTGAGCATCGGGCCAGATTTCGGCTGCCGACGCGGGGGTGGGCGCGGGGGCCACAGATACAGCATCGGTACTGGACGCAGGAGGTGAGGCGCTGGTCGCTGTGTCGGTTGCGGAGGAAGCACTCTCGGCGGCAGACGTGGCGTCGCTGGCCGTCGTGGGGTCCACGCAACCGACGATGAGCAGACCGGACAGGGCCATCCCGGTGATCCATGGCCACCGGTGACGACTCCTCGATACGGGTGGTGCAAGCGGCAGGTCGCCGGAATCAGACACAGTGAATCTCCAAGATCGTGAATCGACGAGTCGGTCGACATCGTAGTTGGGCAGTTGTTCAGGAACCGGCTCAGTGGAATGGCCTGTGTTGCTTACTGTTTCGGAGTTTCGAGCTGGCAGCGAGGAATCCGCGCCTACCAGGGAGGTGGGTGCGGGTTCTGGAGTGGAGCGGGCCCCACGTCCACAGGTACTGCGACTGACCGGCGTGATCAAGAGCGGCGAGGACGCCAGCGGTTCTTGTCGGCGTCAGTCTTCCGACGCGAGCCTGCGCCGCACGCGACCGACCGCGTAGATAGCCGCGGCCGCGAGGATCGCCAGCGCTGCGATCAGCTCGCCCCTCAGGTCCATGCCGCGACCGACAACCGGCAACACGAACGCAATGAGCGCGACGAGGAACACCATCCCGAGACCGGGCCCACCGAAGAATGCGCGTGTCCGCGTGTCGAGGGAACGAAGTAAATCAGTCATTACCTTTGCTTATCACGATGCGGAGGTTCTGTCAGTGCCGCCACACGTCGTTGGCAGTGCAGAAGAGGTGTCCCACGGACGGGAGAACCCGCACCTGCCGTGGCAGGTGCGGGTTCTGTGATGGACCGAGATCGAAAGCTCAGCGGATCCGTGTCCGCTGTTCCTACAGCGTCACATCCACCGAATGGTGCTGAAGGTCCATTTCCCGTACTGGAACTTGCACGGGGTAACCGTCGTGCCGCTTCCCTGGAACTGACCACGCGGCTTGGCGGTAGCAGCGGCGCGTCTTACCGCAGCGTCGCGATTGGAGTTGCACGACGACTGCGACGAGAAGACGTACCTCGTGTCGGCGGAAGCAGTTGTTGCCGATGCCAGCGAAATCCCGCTGATGATCGCCCCCGCGGTCAGCACCGATGCGATGGTCCGCTTCATGGTTCTGTTCTTCACATTTCCCCCTGCTATTCGGCCATCCGATCGGGTGGCCCTGACGATGAACGGGGCAAGCATTACACAGCTGAACACTGTTGTATTCCTACAGTTTTCAACTGTTCTCGTGGCGGCATCGCTTCGTTGTATCGCTCACGATGTCCTGCCCTCGGTGGCCGCTATGGCGGCGAGGAGACGGGCCGCGAGAGAGCGTGCCCCTTCGGCGTTCGTGACGACTTCTCCGCTGTGCCGGATCGGGTAACGCTCCATGTCGGTCAGCTCGACCGGGTTACGGAAACCAGGCGGCGCGGGCCACACGCCGGGTTCGGCCGGTGTCGGCAGTTCGACGATGCGGTAGCCGAGATGCACCAGTCGGCCCACGACGATATTCGCTACGACGTCGTGGCTCCGAACCGCCGATGTGTCGCGTAGTGCCTGGGCTACGACCGATTCGATTCGTGCCCGCTCAGACATTGGCGTTCTTCTCCGTTGACGCCGCGGAATGCGGAATCGGGTGGGAGTCCAGGTGGATCGTGTAGCCGTCATTCCGAAGTGATTGGACGGGATCGTCCCGATCGACGGGGTCGAAGTTCAAGACCAGGCAGTCGATGGCCGATTGCTCGCTCGTATGGAGACTGGATGTGGTCGGGGAGGTTCGGTCGTCGACAACCAAGACCCAGATGTCTCCGGCGTGGTCACGATCCTGCGAAGCTCCGAGCGGGAGCGTTTCGACGTGTCGAGCCAGCTGCTCGGCAGCATCGAGCGCGCGACTGGCGTACATCCCGTAGTCGTTGATCTCTGTTGCGCTGCCGGCGAGTTCGGCGTTGGTTCGTACGGTGGCGATCAGGGCCGCCGTGTCCAGCACGGATTTCTCACCCAGAGTCACCGGTGGAAGGGAGTTCGACGAGTTCACGATTGCCGGACCTCTCGGTTGTCATCGGTCTCGCGCTCGGGATGCTCTTTGCGGAGAAGCGATGCAAGGGCGTTTCCGTACTCACCGAGGGCGTTTTCGACAGCGGCCTGTTCCATGAACGTGTGCCGTTCGTCGGACAGGTGTGCGTCGTCGAGAGCGATGATCGCACTCGCCAGTCTCAACCGAGCCTGAGCTTCGGCTCGCTTGAGTTCGGGGCATGATTTGCTGTGCATGGCCAAGCGAAAGGTGGCCTGGATCAGGCCTTCGCCCTCGGGTTGTGAGCTCACGGGTAACTCCTTGTTGTGTAGGTCCTCACGGCCGGCGTGCGAGGTAGCCGATCCCCGAACCTTCGACGTTGGCTTCGCCAACGAAAAGATCCCCGCCAGCAGAGCTGGCGGGGATCGAGGGCGATCAGGTCGGGGATCGCAATGTCACGACGGTTTCGTGGCACCGCCGGGTGTCGGCACGATGCGAACCGATCGCGGCGGGGTCGCCACGGTGAAGCCGTGTCGACGCGCCGCAGTGGTGAATGGCTCCGGATCCGGATCGACCGGCCAGGGCTGCTCCCCCGCGTCGGCGAACAGGGCTACGGCGTTCGGGTTCGGTCCGGTGGTGAACCGTGTCTGGTACTGGATTCCATCGAAGGCGGCATCGAAGGTCGAGGCCCACTCGTGCGGAACCGAGTACGGGGTCATGGACACCAGTTCCCTGGTCAGGCCGTAGTTCGCGGCGTCGTCCGAGCACGTGTCGGCCAGGTGATGATCGTGGGGCACAGTCAGGGCGGACAGGTGCCGCTTCGAGGCGAACTCGGCGCTGATCACTCCGGTTGCGGCCAGTGGAGCACCGACGGTTTCCCGGATCGCGGTGAGCTCGTCGTAGGCGAGGTAGCAGGTGCCGCGCGGTGGGGTGAGGTCGAAGCGTCCACCTCCGGAGGACGCGAACCACCATGGCCCGTTACCGATGCTGTGTCCGCGGTGCAGTGATTGCGCTGCGGTGAGCTCACGGGTGGGGAATCCGTCGAGTGGCCTCGACGGCGGACCGAGTGCGATGTGGTCGCGGCCGCTCACGCCGCCCACCGTCGGGCGTCGGCGCGTGCGAGCTCGAGCACTGGCTCGATGGGGCGCCCTTCGGCGACCCATTGCGCTGCGCTGCGGTCGTCGAGGTCGGCGAGGGGACTGCGCAGCCAGGTTGCGCAGGTCCAGGCATCGGCTGCAGCACGCAACGTCGACCATAAGGTGAGCAGGTCCGGGTACACCGTGCCTGAGTCGGTGAACTGCCAGGTCGGATAGACCCATCCGCCGCCGTCGAGCCGGCAGGCGATCAGCGTGCCGGTGGACGATGCCTTCGCGACGGCCTGCCGGCTCACGCCCCACCACTGGGTCAGACCCGAGGTGTCGTAGAACGGGCCGACGAGCTGGTCGTAGATATGGCTTGTCGGTAGTGCCGACGTCATCGATCGGACAATGGACTCGACGTCGGCGAAGACATCAGCGGGGACACCGGAGGCGCGGGCATCGGCGAATGTCCGGTGGACCGAGTGGGTGAGCAGGTCGAGCAGCTTGCGTTCCTGTTCGGCGAGAGTGCTCATGAGAAGTCCTTTCACGGTCAACCAAGTCAACCCAATTGTGATCATATGCGTCAATGCTGTCAACCCGCATGGGGTTGGCCAGGGCATGACGCTGTCAGATTTGCGACACGTCCTTCACTGTCGCTGCGGCGAGAATGGCTTCCAGCGCCTCGGCGTATCCGCTTCGGATGTCGACATCGACAGCCAAGTGCGCAGTGAGGCGGTGACCGGCGAGAGATGCGGTGAGGAGGCGAAGGAATTTGTCCGTGGCGAACCCCTCGTGAAAGTCGCCTGCGGCAACTGCCTCTTTCGCCAGGTGGAGTGCAGTTGCGTTCCAGACCGCGAGGGTGCGACCAGTGTTGAGTTCCGGTTCGACAGCCAAACGGGCCTCGGCACGTAGCGACACGTCGTCGATGAAGGCTCGTGCGGTGTCGTCGACCAACCCCCTGAGGGCATCGAGCGGGCGGGTGCCGTCTGTGGTCATCCAGCGTTCTGCGACTCCCCCGTAGCCAGCGGCGGCCGTATCGAGGACTGCATCCGCCATTTCTCGTTTGGAAGAGAAGTGGAAATACATTGCACCTTTGGTGGACGCGGTGTTCTCCAAGATCCGGATGACCGACGACGCCGCGTAGCCGTGGCGAGCGAACTCTGTCGCGGCTCCCGTCAGCAGAGCAGCGCGTGTCCGAAGAGCGCGTTGTTGGGTCATCGAACCGCACCGCCGATCACAAGGGTGCGATCGACGTCGGTGCTGGTGCGCGTATCGGCTTTGTTCATTGGTGTGGATTCCTTTTCGCTCGGCGGCTGATCCCGGTGTAGGTCAACCGCGCGGTAGCGCGGCCCGGGTTGCTTCGAGTTGTCCCGATGTTGGCTCCGCCAACTGGTCGGGCAACCTCCACTCGAATTGCGCGTGGTCCGTTACAGGTCTTCGGTCGCTGCAACCTTGGCTGCGCCGACAACACCGCAGATCGCGCAGGGAACGGGGTTCGGTGCTGTTCCACCGTCCACCAGCAGGCTTTGTAGATGAGCTGAGCAGGTTGGTGTCGCGGTCGGATGCACTGCGTGCCCGCACGGCCATGCAGTGGTTACGCCGACGGTGACTGGGCCGTGACATTCGCCGCGCCAGCCACATTCGACGATCCGCGACCGCCGACGCTTCACCAGCCGCCCGCGAGGACGTTGTTGACGCTGTGCCCCACGACGCCAGGTAGCAAGGATCTGGTCCAGATGGCGAGCGCACCCCATACGATCCCGTCGAGGAACGTCGTGGCGAAGTTCAGTGCCGAGAACTGCTCGTGACCGGATGCGAAGCCGTACACGGAGATTCCGGCCCACACGCAGATGACGGCTGCGATGAGGAGCACTTGCTCCCATCGAGGGACCACGACTCCCGGTCGACGTAGTCGTCGCAGCGCGATGGTCGACGCCACGATGACCGGTGTTCTGAAGATCAGCTCTTCGACGATGACGTTGGCTGTCATCGTCACCCCGGTGATGTGCCCGGGGAAGGGCAGATCGTGCATCGCTTCGCGCGCATCCCAGGCTTGTTGCTGCGCACCGGCTTCGGAGGTCGGAAAGTACTCCACCAGCATGCGGAGGACGGGGCCGCTTGCGCGGACGAAGGTGTAGACGAGAACAACGACGATCGCGGCAGCCAGACACCACCAGCGGCGACGGGAAGTGCCGGCGCACCATCGGACTCCGATAAGAGCCAGTGGTTCTCGGAGCATCGACAAGTGTGGCCGGGGACGATCGGGGCCAGAATGACTGAACCACATCAGAAATGCGGCATACGCGGCTGCGAACAGGGCCACTACCGACAAGCCGCAGACTGTCGCTATCTGGATGATGGCCGACTTGCCGTTCGCCACAGTGGAGGTCAGAAGGCTGGGGATCGCGAACAAGATGAACAGCGCCACCCAGAGAGAGAGGCCTGCGAAGAAGGTTTCCGAGGTGAACGTGCGCTCTGGCATGACTACCTTTCTGTATCAGGGAGATTCGGAATGTGAGGGGGGTCGACTCTCGATGGCAGTGGGCGGGCCGAGGGAGCGAGGAATACGATCCCGGGATATGGGCTATTTCAGAGATGCCACTGCAGACGAGATCGAACGCGGAGAAGCGACGAACTGGAGCCTGAAGACTCCAGAGGACGCCATCGATCTCCCCATCGATGAGCGCTTCCGCAGAACAACCGAGGCGGATCTGCGATACAACCACCAAGTGTGGGTCGGCGAACCTGCGGACGATTGGGTCACCGCCGAGGAACTGGTCGCTCAGGGGTTCAGGCCCGAGGCGCTCACGACGCTGTTCGGGCCCGTCTCCGACGGGCCTGACGGCATCAGAGGCTGGTTGGTCGAACACGTCGACACCGTCGAGGAAACGGTCATCGAGACGGCAGCCAAGCTGCTCAAAGACAATGTGGACATGGAATACATCGAAGCCTTGTTTCAACGGATCCCGGATCGCGACCTAACCCCTGACGAGAAGCCGCCGGCCCGAAACTAGCTACGTGATCAGCCGTGACGTCGCCGATCACGGCTTACGATGAGTGATGCAATTCATGGACAAGATCATCAGAGCAATAGAGTTCCTCGAGCAACGTCGCGACCAGCCGGACGAGGGTATGGCCATGGCCGGCGGTCCAGGTTCCGCGCAGGAGACTCCGCCGTCCCGCAGTGAGCGCGATCGGATCGAGAGCGATCTGGACGAGTTGTTCGCGATCAAGGTTGCTGTCGAGCCGCCCAATTCGGTCATGCCAGAGAAGGCGTTACGTCAGAGACTGTGGGACGTTCAGGATCATTGGGGCCTACATGATCCGGCCGAGCTCAGACCGTGAAATAGAGGCCGTGATCAGTGGAGCGGCGGGTAGTCATGCGCTGCGACGCGCACGGCGCACGCTCAGATCATCAAGGAAGTCCTCGGCGGCATCTTTGCTGTGACGGCGGGTTACGTCGTCAGCGACGGTGTCAGCGGCCTTTACGAAGGGTAGGTGGCGAACGACGGCCGCCACATCGGTCGCGGTGTGCCCGATAGCGATCCCGAACACGCCCTGTCCCCCACGCAACAGGTCGACGATCTCTTCATCGGTCGTGCATTCGTAGACGGACACTCCGTCGCAGACCAGCGTGAGTGTCGCGAGGTCGTCCTGACCGCGAGCGCGTAAGTGGTCGACCGCGATCCGGACGTTCTGCAGGCTCACCCCGGTGTCGAGTAGCCGTTTGATCACTCGAACCGTCACGACGTCGGTGAACGAGTACAGGCGCTGAGATCCGCTACCGGCTGCGCTGCGGATGGACGGCTCTATCAGTCCCGTTCGCGCCCAATAGTCGAGCTGGCGGTAGGTCACACCGGCTGCCTGCTGCACCGCCGGGGCACGGTAACCGAGGCCGGCGTCGACGCCGGCGTAGCTGGTGGTTATTGGAACGGTGAACGCCTCGGGCATCCACTCGTCGAACGAGGTCTGTCCGTCTGCCGAGTCTGCCGTCACGATCTCTCCCCCGTTGTCACCTGGCTGCACAGTCGATGATCGTAACGCCCGGAATCGTGGGAGCGGAGGTGCTCAGTGTCGAGGTGCGCTGGGCTGGTGCCCTGAGCTGCTGCTCAGGTCGAAGTTGCCGGTCTGCGGGCGCGGAGCTGGCCTAGAAGCAAGAGCGTCTGCGACGAGCTTTTCCAGGCGCGGATTCGGGCGGCCCGGGCTGTACGCTGCGGTGTCGCACGAGCTGGCCACGCTCATGACGTTTTGGTCCGGACGATGCGGTTTGCCGGTCTCCTCGGTACGGGCGAGCGCGTCGGCGGTTGCGTGCTCACGCAGGCGCCGTGCATGGGCGGCCCAGTCGATACCAGCCACGCAGGACCCCTCTTTTTGATCTGACACGATTCCGTCGCAGCCGGCAAACGTCCCGGCCGAAGCCCATCGGAGCC
Organism: Rhodococcus sp. NPDC076796; assembly: GCF_040702765.1. Lineage (NCBI taxonomy): Bacteria > Bacillati > Actinomycetota > Actinomycetes > Mycobacteriales > Nocardiaceae > Rhodococcus > Rhodococcus sp. NPDC076796. Next base: position 20,435 of record NZ_JBFBMS010000009.1, read on the forward strand.
TCCGGCGTCCAGAATAGCAATAATCGAACATGCGTGGCGCTCCTTACGTTTGTGTGGGTAGTTTGACCTCGATTCCACCGAGATTCAGGTAGATCATTGCTTTGAGTGATTCGGCGGAATGGTGGCCGTAACCGCGGGCATTGATCAGTCTGATTTTCGAGTTGATCCCCTCGATGAGGGCATTGGAAATTCCCAACTCAATTGCTGCACATATCTGTTCGTACTTGTTGTCGATCATGCGAGCCAGTTGTTCGAAGGCTGCGATCCCGCAGGTTCGTGCTTCCTCGATCCAACGCCGCAGGTACCGGGCCGCGTTCGAAGGTGCGATCTTGCGGTAGAGATCTCGGAACTGCTCTTTCAGGCGCCATGCCGTCCCGACCTCGGTATCGGCAGCGGTCACCGTCCGCAGCAGTGACTTGTGCTTTTTGGTGAGCCGATTCTTGCCGAGCCGCAGCACTGTTCGAGCTTTACGCCACTCCGGCGCTTGCATCGACAAGGTTCGACGTATAGACGCCGCGTCGGAGAACACCCGATCCAAGGCCCGGTTCACCCACTGCATCACATGAAAGGGATCCATGCACTGCCGAGCCTGCGGGACGTGATGCTCTGCAGCGACACGGAACGCGGGAGAGCCGTCCATCGACACCACCTGCACCTTGTCGCGTTCGGTCGCGGACTGTTGCTCGAAGAACTCCGCAAACGAGTCCCGCCCGCGACCCTCGGTGATGTAGACGACCTTGCCGCTCTCGTGATCACCGACGATGGTGAGGTACTTGTGTGGGTGTCGATAGCAGATTTCGTCGACGCCGATCCGATACAAATTCTCCAGACGGCGTGAGTCGATCAACGCATCGACTGCTCGCGTGACGATGGAGGTGACCGTCCGCCACGCGCAGCGCATGAGTTCCGACACCGAGGTCCGATCGGTGCGTGTGACCAGCCACAACACCATGTCCTCGAAGTCGCGGAAGAGCCGGTCGCCGGTGTGCGAGGCGGCGGCTCCACCGAGCGCACCGATCACGATCGCCCACCTAGGTCGCCGGACACGCAAGGCGAAGACGACCGCGGTGACCGTAGCAACGACGGCCGCCAGAGCGAACACCGGGGTGGAGCCTTCGCCGAAGGAGAAGGCCGCGCCGGGATTGTAGGCAAGTTGCAAACCCAACAGGTTGCCGATCAAAGGGACGCGTTCGCCCTCGGTAAGTGTGGCTTCGGCCCAAGTTTTGGTCCCCTGGTCGACGAGGACTACCAACGCGCCGAGCGTGAACGCTCCCACGGTGAGTTGCCAGCGCCGCGGCGGGGGAACTTCTCGTGCTTCGGGCTCGTGGCCGGTCTCGCGCGACGTCATGCGAAGACCTCCGAGAGCCGGAGGACGACGCCGGACTCGATCAGGATGAACAGCCCCAGTCCGATGAACACTGCGGGGACAAGCCAATGCTCGACCCGTTCCAACGCATCGGTGACGGCCTCGTGCGTTCCGATCAGCCGTCCCGCGCCGCACCAGACGGCCACGAGGAGGAGGAACACTCCAATCATGACCACGACGTCAGCGGGTGCGCTGGTGCGAAAGATCGGCGTGTAGAGGGAGATGTTGTCGGCACCATTGGCGATCGTGATCCCGGCGACGCCCCACAACCCGACTGCAGTGATCTTTGCTTCACCATCGTCATCAGCCTGGTTGCGGCGTAGCCCCCGCGCGAGCGTCCAGATGCCGATGGTTAGAGGGATCAGCCCAAGGAGCCCGACCCAGGAGTCTGGGATGATCGTCAAGCCCAAAGCGGCCACCACGCTGACCACGACGAGGGTGATGAACCCGAGGTACTGCCCCGCGACGATCTGCCATGGTCTTGGCTTTCCCCGACGAGAGGCGAGGAACAGCACCACGAGCACGACGATGTCGTCAATGTTGGTGGCGGCGAACAGGCCGATCGGAATTTGTCAAGGTAGTTGAGGCCGGTGGGTGTTAGGCGGCTAGCTCGATGCCGGTGTTGTCGGCGGGTTGGTTGATCCAGGCCGTCGGTGGGATGGCCAGGATCTTCGGATCGCGGTTGGTGGCGAATCGTTCGGGGTTGCGGGCGCGGGCGGCGGCCAGGACGAGAGCCCGCTCGCCAGCCTTCGCCGCGGCGAGGCCGTAGTGGACGTCAGCGGGGGTGTTCAGTCCGATGCCGGTGTGGTGGTGGTGATGGTTGTAGCCGGCGACGAAGTCGGCCATGAACGACCGGGCGTCAGTCAGGGAGCCGAAGCGTTCGGGGAACACGGGCGCGAACTTCAACGTCTTGAACCACGCTTCGGAGTAGGGGTTGTCGTTGCTCACCCGGGGCCGGCTGTGTGACTTGGTGACCTCCAGGTCCGCCAGGAGCGCCGCGACGGTCTTGGACGTCATGGACGTGCCCCGGTCGGCGTGCACGACCTGCGGGATGCCGTGGACCCCGAAGATCTCCTTCATCATCTCGGCCGCCAGGACGGCGGACTCGGCCGCGTGCACGTGCGCGCCGACGATGTAGCGGGAGTAGATGTCGATCATCACGTAGGCGTCGAAGTAGGTGCCCTTGATGGGCCCGGCGAGCTTGGTGATGTCCCACGAGTAGACCTGCCCGGGGGCGGTGGCGACGAGCTCGGGGATGGTCCGGGCCGGGTGGCGGGCCAACCGGCGGCGCTCCTTGATCTGCGCGTTCGCGGTCAACACCCGGTAGATCGTGGAGATCGACCCCAGATACACGCCCTCGTCGAGCAGGTGGGCGTAGATCTGGATCGGGGGCAGGTCCACGAACCTGGGGCTGTTCACGACCGCCAGGACCTCGGCCCGTTCCGCGTCGGTGAGCTTGTTCACCGGCACCCGGGCCCTGGTCACCACCGGGGTGCGGGGGCGGCGGGTCGCGGTCGCCCGCGACACCCCGACCAGGATCGCCGCGGCCCGGGTCGGGACCCCCGCACCGGTCAGCTCACGGTAGGTAGCCATCAACGCGTGGTGTGCTCGGAGTCGTCCCGCGATCTCTTGGTAAGCACGTCCAAGAGATCGTGTGCTTTTCCCATGATCACCAGCGCCGCCTCGGTCGTCACCAACCTCCGCTCGGCCTTGTCGAGCTGACGGCGCAACCGGGCGATCTCCGCCTGCTCGGCCGACAGCCGCCCGATCTTCTCCCCAGGTTGTTTCCCCGCGAGGACCCCTGCGTCACGCATCCGGCGCCACTCGCTGACCAGCGAGGAGTACAACCCGTGCTCGCGCAGGTACGCACCGCCCAGGCCGCTGGCGACGGCCACCTCGTAGGCGGCCAGGTGGTCAAGCTTCTGCGCCGAGGAGAACGACCTCCGCGAGGTCGGACCCCCCGAACGAGGTCCGGGACTGGGCATACGACCATCGTCGCGCACCGCGATCAAAGACGAACTCATGATGATTGGACTCCTGGTTCACGCCCCACGCTGGCGGACTTGCTATGAACCACCGGCCTCAACTCATCCTGACCCGTAGGGGATCGCCGACCCGATGGTCGCAAGCATCAGCTGCCGATCTGCGGCGTATGGGTTCGGGCGGCGCGCAGGCCGTTGAGGATCACGATGACCTCGGCGACTTCGTGAACCAGGACCACGGCAGCGAGCCCCAGGACACCGAAGAGGGCGAGTGGGAGCAGCGCGGTGATGATCAACAGAGACAGGATGATGTTCTGGTTGATGATGCGGCGACCCCGACGGGCGTGGTCAAACGCTCTGGGGATGAGACGCAGGTCGTGGCCGGTGAACGCGATGTCGGCGGACTCGATCGCGGCGTCCGATCCGGTCGCGCCCATCGCGATGCCGATGTCGGCTGCCGCGAGAGCGGGCGCGTCGTTGATGCCATCGCCGATCATCGCGACCGGTCCTGCCTCGGAGAACGCTCCGATCGCGGCGGCCTTGTCTTCAGGGCGCAGTTCTGCGCGGACGTCGACGATCCCCGCCTGGGCGGCAAGGGCCTGCGCTGTGCGGGTGTTGTCGCCGGTGAGCATCGTCATTCCGACCCCCTGGCTTGCGAGGGTACGGACGACCTCGGGGACCTCGGGGCGTAGTTCATCTCGGACGCCGATCGCGCCGACTGGCGCTCCGTCTCGGTGCACGATCACGACGGTCATGCCTTGCTCTTCCAGTCCCTCGACCCGGTCGCCGAGCTCACCGGCGTCGAGCCAGCGCGGGCTGCCGACGGTGATCGTCGAACCATCGGCGGTGCCTTCGATGCCGTGCCCCGCCTGCTCAGTCACATCCGCCGCTGCCGTGACGCCCGGGGCGGCGGCGGTGATCGCCGCGGCGAGAGGATGAGTGCTGTGGTGCTCCAGCGCAGCGGCCCATGCGAGCACCTGTGCCTCGGTCAGGCCGTCGACGGTGAGGACCGCGGTGACGGCAGGCTCGTTGCGGGTGAGAGTGCCGGTCTTGTCAACGGCCACGTGCCGGACGGTGCCGAAACGCTCGAAGACCGCTCCAGATTTGATGATCACTCCGAACTTGCTCGCCGCGCCGATGCCGGCGACGACTGTCAGCGGGACGGAGATCGCTAGTGCGCAGGGCGAGGCTGCCACCAGCACCACGAGGGCGCGCGTTGTCCACAGCTCTGGATCGCCCAGCAGCGAGCCGATGATTGCGACCAACGCAGCAAGAATCAGGACACCAGGGACGAGCGGTCGGGCGATCTTGTCGGCTAGGCGGGCACGTTCGCCCTTCTCGGTCTGCGCCTTCTCGACCAGCTCCACGATCGTGGTGAGCGAGTTGTCGGTGCCCGCCGCGGTCGCCTCGACTTCCAGTGCGCCGGTGCTGTTGATTGCGCCAGCCGAGACTGCGTCACCGGGCTCGACCTCGACCGGGATCGATTCGCCCGTGATCGCCGAGGTGTCCAGGCTGGAGCGTCCCGCCCGGACGACGCCATCGGTCGCGATCCGCTCTCCCGGGCGGATCACCATGAGCTGGCCGACGGTCAGGTCTTTCGCCGCGACCTCGACGGAGGCTCCGTCGCGCAGCACGGTCGCGGTGTCCGGCACGAGCTTCAGCAGCGCCCGCAGACCACCGCGGGCGCGATCCACCGCCTTGTCTTCTAGCGCCTCGGCGATGGAGTACAGGAACGCGAGTGCGGCCGCTTCCTCGACGTAGCCGAGGATGACCGCGCCGATCGCACTGATCGTCATCAGCAACCCGATGCCGATCCTGCCCTTGAAGAGCCTGCGGACCGCGCCAGGTGTGAAGGTCGACGCGCCCAGCAGCAGGCCGATCCAGAACAAGACCAGAGCCACGGTCTCAGCCCCGGACCGCTCAGAGATCAGACCACTGAGAAAGGCGACACCGGAGAAGATCGGAACCAAGACACCGCGGTCCTTCCACCATGGCCGCTCCGCGCCCTCAACCTCCTCGCCCGTCGGCGTCGCACTCTCGTGCTCGCACCCACACGCCGCGCTCATGCACCCGCTCCAGTCCCGCAGCAGCCCGGCACCGTGCACGTCGAGTCCACGCAGGGAGCCTGCTCGTCCACGGCGAGTGTCACGTCCACCAGAGCGACGAGGGCCGCAGCGAGATGTGGGTCGGCGATCTCGTAACGAGTCTGCCGTCCTTCGGGCTCTGCGACGACGATCCCGCAGTCTCGCAAGCACGTCAGATGGTTCGACACGTTCGAGCGAGTCAGCTCCAGCTCGTGCGACAGCACAGCCGGGCAGCTCGGGCTATCAAGGAGGGTCATCAGGATCCGGGAGCGCGTCGGGTCCGCCATGGCCCGGCCGAGCCGGTTCATGACGTCGAGGCGCGAAGCAATAGTCAGCATGTGCTGAACTATACAGTGCTCGCTGACCTTTTGTCAGTCTGGCTATCCGCCACGGAACACGCGAGAGGTCGCAACTTCAGCTGCGCTCAGGCGACCGACGACTCCGCCCTGGCAAGGTCGACGCAGCACACCGAGGGCGTGTCGAGCCTGTCTGGGTTGTCCAGGCCTCGCAGATGGCGACGGGTCTGCCCGTGCTCACCGCGCACGTGGTGGTCGATGCCGCGTGCTTCTACGACTGGCACGTCACTTCCGAATCCCTCGGTATAGTTCAGCGAACGTTGACCTATGGGCCTGGCAGAACGCCGGGAACCAGACCTGGAGGCCACTCTGACTCGCAGTCGGCAGATCTCTCTTGCACTCATCGCGGCGGCCTGATCGCTCTCGTCGTCGCTGTACTGCTCACCCGACCGGACTCTTCGTCGCCCGGCGCGGACGCTCCCCAGGGTTCACTCGAGAATCTGGTCCGTCCCGACAGCCCACGCATGACCGATGGTGATCAGGTTCAGCTGGTGGAGTTCCTCGACTTCGAGTGCGAGGCGTGCATCGCCCTGTACCCCCATGTGGAGGACATCAAGGACCGGTACGGCGACCGTGTCGAGTTCGTCGTGAGGTACATGCCTCTTCACGTGAGCTCGGTCAATGCTGCCTTGGCCGCTGAGGCTGCAGGCCGGGGTTACTCTCGCCGCCATCTTCGTCCACTGGCTCATCTGGGTGAGCCTGTATCGGATCGGCGCGTTGTGCCCGTACTGCATGGCCGTGTGGGCGGTCGCCATCCCACTGTTCGTGATCGTCACCCAACGAAACCTGCGCCTGCTGCCAGGCCAGACCGGCTCACGACGGGCCTGTACGGGCACGTGGGTCCACGCCTACCAGACTCCAGCCCTGGTCGGTTGGTTCCTCCTGGTCGCCGCGTTGAGCGCGGTGCGCTTCTGGGACTACTGGATCACACTCCTCGCCTGATCGAGGTCCTTCCTCACGTCCGACATGTCGATGTCCACGTACGTCGAGGTCAACGCGTGCTGCGGGCCGCCGACCTCACTCCAGAGCTCGTCGACGCTGCCACAGAAGCCCTCCTCATGAGCCACCGAAAGTTCTCAGAAACACGCCTCGAAGCGATGCGATTCACACGGCCGCACCCCGGAACTATCTGATTAGCTTCGTGTCCTACCCCAATACGAAGCACATATGTGAAACTATCTCCCCATGACGACAAGTGACGCAGCGGTCCTCACTCCCGAGCAATGGCGCGAGCGTTACCTGTCTCGATATCCCCTAGTAACGGACGACCTGGACTTGGGGGTGTGGCGTGAGCGCCGGGAACGCGCACTCACGCGGCAATACGTCGAGTCAAGCCCGCGCGCCTTAGTAGCTGCCGTGGTGATCGACGTGGACCGCCCGAACGCCGTTCTGCGGGCCTATGAGCGGCCTAGTGGGGGTAGCCGGTGAACGTCTTCAACCTCGCGAACACAGCAAACGCCAAGACTGACATGCGTCGGCTACGAAGCCAACTCATCTCCAACTACACCCGAGAAGACGCGGAACGGTTTCTACACGCAGTCCGCAACTTCCGAATCCAACGGGCCATCGCTCTCAAATACGTCTTCGCGTTCAGCTGCGGCATTTTTGCTGCCGCAGCCGTCGCCAACGCCAACAAGCTACTGACGGGGCGACACCCGTCGATCCTTCTGGTGCTCGCCCTGGGTGTAGCCGCACTCGCAGTCGCTGTCAGCGCCCACACTATGTGGCGGAACCGCAGGGACGGGAGATTCGAGAACACTCTCATCGCAGGAGACAGGGAACTCCGAACAACAGATGACGAGGGCAACCCATAGCCCCTTCTCTGCTGGAACATGCTTCGCCGGGCGGGCGCGCTGCGATGTTGGTCGAGGACGCGGCGCTGGTATGGAGATACCTCGACTGTGAAGTTAAAAAATGGACAGTTGCGCCGGATCGGACTGTGCTCGCCGACGCGTCCGCACAGTGCTGGTGGCGCGGTGACGCTCCGGGGCAGCGGGATCCGCAACCCCCGCGCGTTTGGCGATGAGCGCCCGAAGTTCGGCGCGGCGAGCGCTGCGGAGAACGCGGGTGAGCTCGTCCGGATTGTGAAAGCGACTGCGCCACTGGGGTGTGCCTGGGGCAGGTATCCCCAGCACAGTGTCGGTGACGCGATCGAGGAGCAGATCGAGTTTTTCGCGCACCATCTCCGCAGCCTGTGCGATCGCGGCTTCTTCACCGGTCGCTGCGAGGTCGCGGGTGGTGTGGCCGGTCATGGCAGCAGACCGTCGTCCGCTGCAGGAGCAAAGGTGGAGTGTTCGCGTTGCTCCGCCTCGGCGGCGCCGGTACACGTCATGTGCGCGAGCAGGATCGCACGCACCGTGTCGCGCGCGATCTCGTGCGGGAGCGGTGGGCCGTCGACTGTGCGTATTCGCATATCACGCATCGTGCACTGACCTACCGACAGAGAGTTCCGGTGGACCTGTTCGACGACGCTTACACCTGCGACCCTCCTGCTCGAAAAGTGTTGAGCCGCTTCCATGCTGCCCGCTGAGCAGTACCGAGCTGAACCATGTAGTCGAACAATTCGTCCTCGGGCCCCTGCTCGGCCGCCTGCATGAGTCGCTGCCCAGCGATGTGGAAACTCCGGCGGTAGGCCTGGGACAGGACGATGTCGGCGTAGTGCACTGCGGACACGGCTGGTGCGTCGGCGGTGACTACGTTCGCAAGCGCGCGGCGCAGTGGAGCGTCCTTCTGCCCACCTCCGCCGGATCGGTGCATGACTGCAGCGACCGAAGCCGGGTCGTGCGGTTGACCATCGGTGACCAGCGCGGCGATGAGTGTGAACAGTTCGGCGTAGGCCGGCTCCGTGAAGTCTCCAGGCACCAGCGCCTCGGTGACGCGCGCATCGGCGGCGGGATCAGTGCTCCACATGAGTGCGCAGAGTGTCAGAGACTCGGGATCTGTTCTCGGATGCAAACTGATGACATCGGCGACGGGATCGTCGCCGACTGGATCGGGTACCAAGTCGACGCCGTAGGGCGTTTGATCATCACCGGGGACGGCTCTCAACACGGTCATACCTCCCCACCTTGCCCGCTGATGATCTGGCTGGTGTTCGCCACACGTGCCATAACAGTGCCCCTTCGTGGTGCAAGCAGTCCGCTGCCTGCGGACTCGATGCTCTCTCGCGATGTTCCGACCAGTATTGCGCTGAAGATGGAAAGACCGCACCCCGCCGATGAAGGCAGGGTGCAGTCTTGATCGTCGGTCTCAGCAGTTGGTGGCGATCAGAACCTCGCCCCGGTGGTCGAGAACCACCAGTTCTGCGGCGATCGCCGCTTCGATCAAAGCTTCACTGAGACCGACCGCGAACGCGATCGCACATGCCACTGCGGCCTCCTCGACCGTACCGAGCACTTTCACAAAATGGGACTGCTCGATCATGCCGACACCGGGCACGGTGGCGATCAGGTGGATTGCTCCGGCGAACTCGTCGTCCGGGCCCACCCCGATCAGTGCACGCACGTGGGCGCGCCTCTCGCCCTCGACATCGACGGCGATGGCCGCTTCGTCGGCGACGAACAACGCCGTGGGCAAACTGGTGAGGTTTGCCAGGTCAGAACAGAGTGTGTCCGGGCGGGGGCTGTTGCGGCGGCGGCCGGGCAGAGTCGGTTGCACGGTGATCTTCACGGTCTTCTCCATCGATGGGTGTCGGGTCGAGTCGACGCCGCTCCGCCGTTGGCTCCGCCAATCGCTGCATGCTCACCGCAGTCGGCGGGAGCCATGCCTAAAAGAAGAACCCGGACCCTGCCCTATCGAGGCCGAGTGCGGGTTCTGGCGCATTACTGCGTGCATTACGACATGCATCACAGTGTGCAGTACGAGCAGTGTTAATTTGAGGAGGTCGCAAACAAGAGTGGTCGGGAATCGGTGGTGGCTGACGCGTTGTCATGCGCCTAGCCTCGGTCGATCGATGCACGGCGGCCGCCGGATCGGCCACCCTTCCCCACACCCTTGCGAGCGTCACGATGCCGATTGCGGTGCGGCCGAGCCGCATTGGACTGCCGAAGTTCGAGTCGACGCCGCAGAACCTCGGGAGCTGCCGGCGACGATGTGGTCCCGGTGGTGAGTCGAGAGTTCTGCATGGTGTGTCTCCTCAAGAAAGGCCGGTCATTGTCCTGTCTCTGCCGCAGTCGGCTCCGTCGATCGCAGGGCTGGCTCGCTCAACGACCGTTAGGTGCGTCGTGATCCTGCGAGGAGTTCACCACGTCGTCAGTGCGGCGGATCCCCGAGAACGTTGCCGTACCAGTGTTCAGGTCCACGGTCAGGTGATCCGTAACGTCGGAGTCATCGTGGTGGTGGATGTGGTGACTGTGTCCGGCCTCGGTCACCTGGTCGAGGTTGTGGGTTGCGCCGAGGCCGGTCCCCAGGCTTCCGTCTCCGCCTGATTCGGTCATGATGTGTCGCCTTTCTGGGGAGTTGTGTAGGGCTGCGTTCCACGCAGTGCAGGTGCAACCTTGATCGCTCGAACGGTAAACGACGACCGACTGCGATCGTGCCAGACGCCGCCGGGCGCAGTCCGGTGATCTAGTTCGTACTCGGCGGCGAACCGGGATCCGTAGGCATCCGACACCAGGTTGTCGCCCTCGTGGATGCCGTACTCGGTGTTGGTCACCGCGCCTTCACCAGCTCGGCTCTGGCGACGACGAGCAGCTTTCTCGCGGCGGCGACTGTGAAGTCCTCCATGCTCGGATGGATTTGATGGAGAACCAAGAGTTCGTCGAACAACGCAAGGAACGCGTCCCGCTTCAGATCGGTCAAGCGATGCTCGTTCAGAACCATGCTCTGGCCGCGGTACTCCGAACCGCCGACTGCGTTTTCGTCGGAAGTGTCCAGAGTGTAGGACGCGAGCAATTCCTGATCTGCGGCCAGATCGAGCGCAATGATCGGCCGGCCGACAACACAGATCAGTCTCACTTCGATCGAGGCTCTGTCGTCGACGTAGGTCGAGATCTTTCGGGTGAGGTACTTGGTCGAGCTTGGAGTAGCAGACATCGGAGGCTCCGTTCATGGGAGATGTTGGGTGGGGCGTGTCTGTTGCTTCGGCCGCCGGAGCTCCGCTCTCGGATCACTGTCGTGCACTCACCACGTCACAACACCCACTCCCCGGCGGCGTTGTCGAAGTAGGCGACCGGGGCATGCCACGGAGGCGTCTGCCCTACCGCGGCAACGATGTGCATGGGGTCAGCTTTCTCAGCACCCCGCAGACCGTAGTTCCAAGGCGAGCCCCGATCGCTGGTCCCCAGTGCGAAGCTCAACGTCAGGTCATCACTGGTGTCACAGTGACGTTTCTCGGCCATGTCGGCGTATGCGTAGTTGTGGGCGGTGAATCGGTAGCTGACCGCTGCAGGGATGTCTGGAAGCGCCTGTCCTGAAGCACTATGGAAGCCGTACCTGTTGATCTGTTGCGTCACGCTCCACCCGATCTTCGCTGCTGCGATCGCCATCTCGACGTGGTCGCTCGGGATACTGACTTGAGAACCGGCGGATTGAACGTCGCGTGGTGCTTCGATCCACGCTGCGATCTCTTCGGCGTTCCAGTACCGCGGTTCACCGCCGAGTGGATCGGTCCCGAGATAGGCGGTCGGTTCAGGACTGTTCACCTGGGCGCTGACGAGAAGGATCGAAGGGGCGTCGTCGATCGCATTCGGCGGTGTGGTGGCGAACTTCAGTTCCGGTGCGACCTTGGTCATGTACAGAAACCAGCCGATCGGGGCATAGAAGTCGTAGCCCATACCCTCGAACACGAGGCTGACGTCGTCGATGTTTCCACCAGCCAGAGCGGCCGTCATAAGCTCGACCAGTTCAGCTGGCATGTCTCTCTTGATGGTCATTGAGATGCAGTCCTCTCGATGTGTGGTGCTTCAGTTCGGTTGCCGCCGTGCCGAGTTCGGCCCAGCGTTCGTCGAAGCGTGCTCTTTCTTTGTTGGGAGCCAACGCTGGTGCGACAACGAAGAACCGCTCGAGTGTGGGGAACACGGAGCCGCGTTGGCGTTGGTAGAGACGCATCATTCCGTCCTCACCGACGACGGTTGTGGTGAGCCCCTTCGCAGCACCGTCCGCTGCGAGATGATCGAGATGCGCTTGGAGCACGTCGCGGGTTCCCCTGCTGCGAACTCGAAGCGAACGCTCGACATTGCCGGACACCAAGCTGTCGCCCTTCCGTGCCGAGATGATGCGGCGTACGTCGTAGATGGCGTGCGTCTGCTCCCTCAGGAGCTCGTCGAACGCCTCCATGACATGAACCGTGTTCTCGCTTCGGACCAGGTCGATCAGCCGCTTACCGCCGATCAGGCCCTGCTTGGGGTTGAGTGTTAGGGCGAGGTGCTCCATGAGCAAGGCGTGGGCGGCCGTCACCGGTTCGGTGGAGTACCGCTCCAACATGTACGCGCGGCCCGCTTTGCTGCCAAAACTGAAGGGACAGAACGTGCAAGCGGACTTTCCAACGCTCGTCCCGATGACGGAAGTTGTGTACTCGATGGCGTCGTTGCGGAACCAGCCCCACTCGATCAGTGGGTACTCCCCCGTTCGCAGCGCTGTGTTGTAGTTCTGGTCCTTGAGTGCGCGTCGTGCCTCGCCGGCCTCGAAGCCAATGACGTGCCGGTATGGCTGTCCGCGGGTGATCGCAGCGATCACCGGATCCAGAACGTCTCCCTTCGCGTGTACGGAGCACATTCGTGCGCCGCCGCTTTGCGGAATCGTGCCCGCTTCGGTCATCTCGTCCCAGAGTGTGTACGAGCCGTCGAGATGCAGCGTAGTCGGAACGCGGGAGTCGTCGAGGATGACGACGCCGTCACCGGCCTTGGTGACGTGCCGACGCGAGCGCGCGGCCTGGATGAAGCGGACGCCAGCGGTTGCCATTCGCGGCAGAATCAAGGCCTCGACTGCGGTTCGAGTGCTCTCCCACTCGTTGCCGGTCATCGCCGTGATGACGGCGAGATCCGACAGATCGAAGTCCCGAGAGGATGAATCTTCGAGCCAGCGCAGAAGAACGGCGGTGCTATCGGTGCCAAGTCCGAAGCTCATGACGACCTTCGGAGTAGGTTCGGCAGCGTTCAGATTCATGAATTTCGAGGTCGTCACGGGGCTGTCTCCGGTCTGTGGGATGGATGCTTCAACCGCAGTCCGGCGGTGGCTACGCCAGCGAATCTCACTATGGTCGCGCGGTGCGAGGTTGCCTCGATTGTGGGTGCCGAGCAGAATCGTTGGTAACCCATTTGGGTGTCGCAAGGCTCTGACCTGCGGTGACATTGCTCGAGACGTCACTACATACTTTAGATTTGGTAGTGACGCCAAGAGTCAAACGGAGGGTACGGTGTGTAGTACGGCAGGGTGTGCCGCATCGTGCAATGTGTGCACTAGCGAGACAGTCACTTCTGTGCGTGCGGTCTGATGTAACACCGCCTGTAATGCATGCAGTAGTGCACACAGTAGAAGCAGGATCACTGCGTGATGTAGTACAGAACGTAGTGTCGACATTGACCGTTTAGTTACGGTTAACGTCACGCCATACACTGCTATATGTTGTGCGAGTGTCAGTGCTGCAGACAGCACTGCACCACGTACGAAATGCGGCACGACGACCACCAATACGCGCCGTAGCAACTGCAATGCGGCACGCACTACAGTTGGCGTCGTAACATTCATTAACACACCACGCACGCCGCCAATCAACGCATGCACTGAGGAACACAGTGCGCCTGGTCGTACTGCATGCAGTGCGCGACCAAGTAATGACGAGAGGAGACCCTGTAGTGAGTGAAGCAGTAGCAGATGCATTGACCCGGGTAGTCACGTTCGCCAACGGCAAGGGGGGTGCAGGCAAGACCTCCACGGCAGTCAACGTCGCTGGCCTCGCAGCGGCGGGCGGCTGGCGAACCCTGCTGATCGACCTCGACCCACAGGGCAACGCAGGGCACGATCTCGGCTACTACTGGGACGGACGAGGCGACTCCGGTCAACTTCTATGCAACGCGCTGGGTACCGGCTCCGCGCTCACACCTGTCGTAGCCGACATTCGCCCCGGCCTCGACGTCATCAGCGGCGGCGACGCGTTGGACGATCTCGAGTCCATCATCACTGGCCGCGCGCAACGATCGCGGCCGTTTCGATCCATGCTCGCCGAGGCGCTGGCACCCATAGCCCCCGATTACGACCTGATAGTGCTGGACACTCCACCTACTAGGCCGAATCTGCTGCAGCTCGCCTTGTGCGCAACACGATGGATCGTGGTGCCCACCCGCGCAGACCGCGCAAGCATCGAAGGCCTGCGCGTACTCGCTCATCAGATCGAGACCGCACGCGATGTTAATCCAGCAGTGGAACTCCTCGGTGCCGTGTTGTTCGATGTCTCGACCTCAGCAAAAGTTGTTCGACGCAACGCATCTGCCGACATCGAGTCGGCGCTCAACGGTGCGGCCCCCCTCTTGGAGTCGATCATCAGACACGGAGAGAGTTCGGCCGTCAACGCACGGGAAAGGGGAGTGCTGGTGCACGAGCTTGCGGAAAAGGCCGAGTCCGCAGAGCCGTTCTGGAAGGCGCTGCGAGAGGGCCGTAAGCCCGACCGGATACCGGGTAGCGCCTCGGCGCTGGCCGAGGACTACCTCATGCTCTGCCAGGAGGTTCTGGAGCGAATTCAGACCGCCGAGCAAGCTGCTGAGGTGCTGGCATGAGTGAACGTCCAGGTTTCCCTCCGGTCGACGGTCTCGCGAAGCGCACGGGCTCGATCCCCCCACCTCCACCGCGGCCGGCGCGAGCTGTTCCTTCACCTGCAGCAAAGGCCCCCACTGCGCAGCCGGTACGCACAGCACCCGCCGCGACGAAGAAAGTCCGAACAGTGGCCCCGGCTGACACGACAGAGCGCGCCGAAACCGCACCTGTGACCTTGTCCCTGCCAACCGCACTGGCAGAGGCGACAACGACCTTCGCGAAGAAAAACTCGGTCTCGTACCCCGATCTCGTGATGGACGCGATCGTGGCGTCGCACGATGAGCTGCCTGCGCTCATTGCTCAGGCCAACAACAAGGCCGAATCCGATGGGCTGTTCGTTCGCACGCACCGCAGTGCCGCCGGTCCGAGGTCGACGAGGTCCTTTCGAATGCGGCGGGACAACCTCGAGGTGATCGATCAGCTTGCAGAGAAGGTCGAAGCCGAGTCCCGATCACAGCTGTGCAGGGTGGCGCTGGAACGGTTCCTCGAGTCCAGCTCCAACTGACATCTCGGTCGCGGCGGGAGTGAGGCCCGGGGCCTCTCCGATATCGGAACGTCTCGGTCACTCCATCGCTTCGGCCGACGCGCCGCACTCCCGCCGCACTCCCGCCGCACTCCCGCCGCACTCCCGCCGCGCCACATCCGCTATATATCCGCACAGGGTCCGCGCATTGCCGCCAAGAGAGACATTTCACCTCCTGGCATATATAGTTGCCATAGTTCTGACATAGAACGGATATACAGCGGACACAGGACGGACTGGCTGTGGCGGTTCGCCAGTCGGGTGTCCTCACACTGAAGTTCGTATGGCGTGACGGGGCACGGAGAGGCCGAAATCGAGATGAGTTCGAAAACCAGTGACAACGAGTCGTTGTCGCCCAAGAAGCATCCATTGCGTCTGCAGTTACCTGCCGACGATGCGATCGTCGACGCCTTCATGGCCGCACAGGGAGCGCGTTTTCAGTCACAGGCGATCGTCATGTTGATCCGAATGTGGGTCAACGAGTTCGGTGCGACCAATGTCATGGAACAGACCATGGGTGCTCTGACTACCAGCTCACTCAAGGAGCGCGTTTCGGCGACCCAGGCGACCGCCGCGCAGCTTGTGACCGCGCCGAAGCAGCCCGAGGTACCCGAGCCCCGTGTCCCGGCGAAACCGACACCGCCACCGACTCGCCCAGCCTCGTCTCCGCCCACCCCTCCGACATCCGCGTCACCGAGCGACGATTTCGAAGACTTGTTTCGCAAGAGGAACAGCTAGATGAACACCGCCGCAACGGGTTTCGCACCAAGACCACTTACGACTGACACAAGAAACGGGATTACATCATGAGCAGTGACCCTCAGGCCGGACTCTTCGAGTACACCGCAGGTCTCGACATCGGCAACGGATACGTCAAGGGCGTCATCGAAGATCGCGGCAGCGACACCGCCGCCAAAGAGTCGGACGTGGCGGTCGACATCATCGACATGCCCAGCGTCGCGGCGACTCTGATCCGCCCGAACCTCCTCCAGACCCCGGACGCCGACGCTCCGCAGGTGTTGGCTGGCGGCCAGGAGTGGTTCGACAACGCTGACATGGTGTTCAGCTCCAATCTGGTGCCGGACACTTATCGGCGCGTCATCGGCCGTCGCGCCCTCGCGACCAAGGCATCGAGCGTGGACGCGTTCGACCTGGTCGGTCACAAGTCCAAGGCCGAACAGCCACTGTCGAAGGTACTGGTTTTGGGCATTCTCGCTGCGAAGGCGCTTCGTGACTACGTCGCCGTCTCCGGCATGCTTCCGAGCCCCAACAACGCCGACAGCTCAGTCACCTCACTCACTGTTCGCGCAGTACTTGCTCTCGCGCTACCCATCAGCGAGTACGAGTCGCATCGCGGTAGCTACTCCGCAGGCTTCGTCGGCACCGCCGCCGAACCCCTCGTACACCAGGTTCGAATCAACAACTTCGTCACGCCGATCACCGTCAGCATCGTCTTCGACAACGTGCTGGTCGTACCGGAGGGGGCGAGTGCGCAGTACGCGATCAACTTCTTCGGTGAGCCACTGATGGAACGACTGCTCTCCGACGTGCGCAGCCATGGCGTAGTGCTCGAGGGTGTGGAGGCGAAGCACCTGCTGGCCGCGACGGACACCATTGGAGTCGATGTGGGGGAGGGGACCGTGAACTTCCCTGTATTCACCGGCGGCCGCTTCAATGCAGACGCATCGCGCACTCTCACCTCGGGTTACGGAACGGTGCTCGAAAATGCCATCGAGTCGATGACGGAGAAGGGCGATGCGCACGGTTTCGCCGGCCGCAAGCAGTTGGCGGACTTCCTCCAGCTCGACGTCAACCCACTCAAAGCCAAGTTCCACGGCCGTGTCGTGGAAGAGACCGAGGTGGCCTCGGAGTTCTTCGTCCGCGAAGTGGCCATGGAGCTCTCGCGAGTCCTCGATCTGGTCGGTGCAGCAACGCAGGCGATCTACGTCTACGGCGGGGGATCAGGTCCACTGCGCGAATTCCTGCACAAGGCACTGCTCGAGAAAGTGGTCGAGATGAACGGTGAAGACGCCGCGCCGGTGCTCTACCTCGATTCGACATATTCGCGAGGCCTCAACCGTGAAGGCCTCATCATCGCGGCACGCAACCGCGCGGCCTCGCTTGCGGAGGCAACCACGCCGCCGTCCGTCACGAAGACCTCACGCAAAGCAGCAGCCGCAAAGTAACCCGATCTCGACGTCAGGCCCGGACCTCAATGCGAGCTCCGGGCCTGACGTGCACCTCGGGTCGACCATGACGGCCGAGATCGATCTCGCGCCACCATGAATGATCGCCAGCGCCCACCCCTATCGCTGTGGTTCTCGGACGATCACAGCGCCCAACTCATGGGCGAGTAGGTCGAGGGCGTCCAGCATCGGATCCGTAGGCGGTGGGCCTGTCGCCATCAGAGCAGCCCACAGTTGTTCGGAATCTCGCTCACCCGGCCCGGAGGGCACCAGGGTCGGGTACTCGGGGGCGTCCATGTCGGGAGCTGCCGGCGTTGCAAACCTGTTGTCGAGCCAGAGTTGCCACAGCAACCGTTCTGCACGATGTCGCACGATACGGTCGGCAGCCACGATTTCGAGCCCGTGTGAGGCCGCTACGTCGTCGAGAGAGCGGGTTCCTACCCGCAAGGTCGATCCGTGTCGCTCGATCAGTCCAGCGATCGTCAGGTCGGCGATGATGTCGTATCCGTTGGAGGGTCGCAGCCGCGCACCTGCAAGAACGTCCTCGATGTTCGTGGCATGCCCGGCGGAGACAAGTTCGTAAGCGGTGCGGCCGCGCAGTCCGAGAACACTCCACGCTGGATGCACAGGTTCGACGCGGGCTCGCTCGATGCGCGTTCTGTTCGGTTTGTCGATCGCGGGGGTGGTCAAGGCGTATCGGTCGGCGTCGCGCCCGGCCCCACGGGCCACGAGCAACACTGGCGATCCGGGGGTGTCCCTGAGAACGCGCAGAGCAGTCCACACAGAGTCTTCTGACATCAGGCCTGCGGCGTGGGACAAACTGCGTCCTCCGACGGCCACCACGGGCACACCCTCGACCAGTTCTCCCGCTAAGGCCGAGCTGTACGCCAGAGCCTGGACTACGGCGAGTAGGACAGGCCGATGTCGGGTACCAACGAATTCTCGATCGATCCACAGCTGGGCGTGTGCCAGCCAGTCGCGACGAACACGGTCTTTCAGGTAGGAGCTATTGCCCCCTGTGTGCTTGTTCTTGTGCTGTGGTTCGCGGAATTGGTGGGCAATCCCAGCTGCCCACGTCAGGGCGTTGGCGACATCACGTTGCAAGGCCGTCGTGGCATGCCTGCCGTACTTGTCGAGGTACGAGTGGCGGATCCCTACCCACTCTTTGGTGGCCATGGCCGTCTCGATGTCTGCGGCGCTGCAACCCCGTAGGACTGCATGGCTGATAACGGACTGACGTGCTTCCGAGGGCGATTCCCACAGAGCTTTGAGGGGTTTGGTCAATTTCCCGGTGGCCGCGTATGTCACGACGGCCTCCGGGACGCGTGAGCTGCGGTGAAAACGAGGATCCAAGCGTCTATGCCGACCGACGCCGACAAGGCGCTCGTCCTGCGTGAGGGACGCGGCCACCGCGGCCACTGGTGTGCGGTGCCGAGTCGGAGACATGCCGCCGAGCAGCGCCATCAGACGTGCAGCAGCACCACGGTCGGATCGAGTAACGAACGTGTCGATCGCGACGTCCAGAGCGCCATCGAGACGGCGGTAGCCGCCTTCGCGAGTTGGTGAGCCCGGGGGAGTGATGCAGCCCTGAGCTGCATTGAGCATGGGATCGCAGTCGAGGGTGATCAGGCGTGCAGCGAGGAGCTTCATCAGAACTCTGACGTCGTCGACTCGCATAGGACTGTCGGTCGCCAAAGGAACCAGGACGTGGCGGCCGCCGCTTGTCGAACGATCGGTCACGACGCGTGCGCCGCACTCGTGAAGCCACTCGAGCGCGCGCTCGACGTCAGCGTCGACTTGCTCGGGCGTGTGGTGCTTTGCGTCGAAATCGAGCGCTAGCAGGGTCGTGCGGCCGCGCGCATATATCGGCACTGCGGCCGGTACCCGCGGCAGACGCTTTGTCCAGTTCTGCGCTTCGTCGTTGAACAGCCCGGTGTCGGGATTCCACAGCCGCATGGAGCGCCGCGCACGCACGAATGGTGACAGACGTCTCCATACGAGGTCGGGTGTCGACATCGACGACGCGACACGAGCATCAAATCTTGAACCTTCATCAGGGCAGGATGTACCCTGAGACCTGTCTGGCACGACAGTCCCTTTCATTGGGAAACCGCAGAATCGAGAATCGAGTTGGTACCTCGCTTCTCACCAACCTCGAAAACCCTCGTTCTTCGCTACAAGAGCGGGGGTTTTTCGATGGCTGGGGCCGACTCTGCGTGAGTTACAACCGTGGTCGGGTTCCGTCACGACCAGGCGTTCACGCCTATGCAGTCAGAGGCAAGACCTCCTGTGAATTGTTGAGCTCGCGCGCGAGGTCAGGCCGCCCGACATGAATAGCCAGCACGTCGGAGACGTACTGGCTGAAAGACGATGTGCCGGCTTCCATGCGGCCTTGCTGCAGCTTCTCAATGACCTCCTCGGGCAACCGGATGGTGGGTGCTCGACGTGAACCCTTGCTTTGTGGAGCCATCACGATTCCTTTCCTGGCGAGCTCAACGGTCAACCGCGGTGCATGCGGTCGGTGCTCATGGTGACTCAGAATCACCTAGAACAGTGCGCGACACGCGGTGCGGCATAGAATCAGCACAGTTAACACGAAGAAACGTATCAAATCATTCGAAGCTGACTCTGCATTGTGATGTGGCTCCTCGTCAGCAGGGCCATTCACCGGTAGGTTGTCGGGGTCACAAGACACGGGGGTCTTACTGACGGGTAACCGGGAAGGTGTCATGCATCTACGACGTCGGGTAGCGAAGCGAACGTCCTTGGCAACCATCATGGATTCGATACCGTTGACTCCACCCTGGACGGTTGAGGAGTTCGTCCTGTGGTTGTCGGACTTCAAGGGCAAGCCGGTCACGCTCAAGGAACGTTCGTCGATAGCGTCTCGGATCCTGACGTGCGGGACTTTGTACGTGATGGATGACGGTCTGACCATCATGTACAGCCCAGAGCACTCGAAGCGGCACCAGCGCCAACAGATTTTCCACGAAATCGCGCACATTCTCTGCGATCACCGGGGAAGCGACGTCTATGACGTTCCGGCCTCTGTCCTCACCGACGGCATCGACGAGGCGAAGGTACGGGAGATTCTTTATCGCGGATCCTTCGGCACAGCTACGGAAGCTGAGGCCGAGCTGGTGGGCACGCAGCTCGCGGTCCTCAGCCGTGGCAGCATCACCAACGACATGGACGGCAGCCTGCATCGAAGCGCGTCGCTGATCGAGTTCCCGCATAGATGACGTCGAGTGAACTACTGACCCGGGAGGCGACCAGCAGTCTTCCGGTGGCGGTGAGTTGGGCACTGATCATCTGGATCGCAGCTGTCATAACAGTCCGGCAGTTCGTCCTGGTGGACAAACGACCGGTCGACACAGCCGCGCACGCGCTCATCGGGTTTCTATTGATCAGCGCGCTGCTACGTCAGGCTTCGGTGCAGTCCGTACTGGGAGAGTTGGGACTCTCCCTCGGAACGATAAGGGTCTTGACGCACACCTCGGCAATAGGTTCTGCGGCCTGCGTATTGGTGGTTGGCCTTCTGTGGAAGCGGAAGGAAACCATGAACTTGCGGAAGGCCATTCCGCTGTTGTCCGCGGGAGTCCTGGCATGCGGCAGCGCTCTTTACGTCATCGCGTGGCCGGCTACGTCGAGCGGTCTGGCTGTCGAGGAATTACTGTCCTGGCGAACCGGAATGTACATGGTGGTCTACAGCCTTCCGACCCCTCTAGCAGCCCTTGTGACCGGGCAAACGGCGCTTGCACATGTACGCCGGCATGTGTCGTGGAACAGGACGATGTTCGGTCTTGTGGTGCTGTTGTGCATCACGGGTAGTTTCCTCGACCACGGCACACGGATGGTGTCGGGCCTGATGCTGTCGACAGGTGTACAGAACGCGTTCACCGAAGCGCGCACACACTCCAACGACCTGTTCTTTCTTCCTGTCGTGGCGGTAATGGTGTGCATAGCAATTCCGTCGATCGTCTCCTCGATCCGCGTACGGCGGGGCCGTGACTCCGCGGCGCATCACGCTCGAACCCTCGAACCCATATGGACCAACCTCAGCGAGACCGTCAGTGAAGTCGGAGTGCCGGCGAGTCACGATATTCCGGTCGATTCGTCGTTCACCGAGTGGCGAATGCTCATCGATATCGAGGACGCCATTCATGCTCTCCTGCCTCACTTTCCCCGTGAACAGGGCGACTCGCCGCAGGATCACGCTCGCGACATCCGTATAGCGGTCCAGAGATACCAGAGCAACCAGGACCCTCTTCACCACAGAGCGTTTGCACCGTCCTGGCTGAACGAAAGACCACGATTGCTCGCGGTCGCCGCGGCATGGAACGAACAAGACGAACAACCAGATTGGGATAGGACTATGACCGAAAGCAGTTCGGCTGTCACCGCTCGTCCATCGAAGAAGATGCCGCACCCCCCGCGTCGGGTCCCTATTCTGGGAGACATCCTCGGAATGGATTCCGAGCGACCAAATCAGCGGACGTTGGAGCAGATGGACAGGCTCGGTCCGCTGTACCGCCGTAGTTTTATCGGTGGGGCGAAGCTGACGTTCGTCGGTTCGGCAGCGTTGCTGCGCGAGGTAGCCGACGAAGCACGCTGGGAGCGGTTCGCGGGTCGGCCCATCCAGCGACTGAAGGTATTGGGCGGTGAGGGCCTGTTCACGACGGCGAACGACTCGGCCGAGTGGGCGGTGGGGCACGAAGCCCTCATGCCCGGGTTCACCAAAGAGGCGATGGTCCGCTACCACGCGGCTATGCAGTCGGTCGCTGACGAAGCCTCATCGACGTTGGCCCAGCGGTCGGAGATCGACGACGTAGCGGCGTTCATGGGAAACGTCGCACTCGAGGTCATCGGGCTCTGCGGGTTCGGGTACTCATTCGAACCCTTCACCAGAACCGATCGTCACCCATTCGCAGAAGCACTCACCCGAACCCTGGCCTACACCCAGCAGTCGGCAATTCCAGTGATCGGCGCGTTGACCGGCCGCGCCCGCGCGAAGCAAGCTGCTGCCGACAGGGAGTTCCTGCGCGCAACCGTTCGTGAGGTGGTCGAAGATCGGCAACGTTCGGGCGAACGGAAGCCTGATCTTCTCGACCTCATGCTGCACAGCGACGGAACGCCGATGGACAGCACGCTGATCGCCGATCAAGTCATCACTTTTCTGGTTGCCGGCCACGAAACGACTGGAAATGTTCTCGCGTTCGCTGCGCACTACATTGCTCAGGATCGGGAGATCTCCCGGCGGATACGCGAAGAAGTCTCTGCCGTCTCCGGCGATGGGTCGATCGCCCACGGCGACGTGAGCAAGTTGCGATACACGCGCGCTGTCGTCTCGGAGGCCTTGAGGCTATGGCCGACCGCTCCGGGATTCTTCCGAGCAGCTCGGGTCGACACAACGCTGGGCGGCTACGCGATCGAGAAGGGGGAGTGGGTATTCACCTTGCTGCTGGGCGTACATCGCGATCCGAGCGTGTGGGGAGACAATGCTGACGAGTTCGACCCCGAACGCTTCATGGGTCGAGCCCCCGATGCGAGCCAATACAAGCCCTTCGGTACGGGGCCACGAGCCTGCATCGGACGGGCATTCGCTCTTCACGAGGCAGTGCTCGTGATCGCCACACTTGTCCAGGCACTCGACTTCGAGACCGACTCCAGTTCGCTCGACGTCGAAGAAAACCTGACCCTGCGTCCACGCGGACTACGGATGCGCTTCAACCGTCATGAGCACGCTCACGCAGCCGGCAGCGCCTGAACTTCCGCGATGAGGGCCTCGAACTCGACTCGCGTGAGTCCGTTCGCACGAGCTGCGAAGTAGTCGAGGCCCTTATCGCGGACGATGATCCACAGCCTCAGTCGCTGGTCGATATCGATGTCTCGACCGGAGGTTTCGGTCAGGTATGCCTGGTCGACGCCGAAGAACGCGCAGAGGGCATTCCGAAGCTGTTGGTCGACCTCGTTTTGCGAGATCGAGCCCTTACGCATCTCCGACAGGTAGTCGGGATCGATCTGTCGGTCGAGCTTCTGACCCAGCACCACAGCCACCGACTGCACATCGACCTGGGGCTCGCCTCGGCGATGGTAGAAATCGAAAAGCCTGTTCACCTTGTGAGCCAGGCTGATCTTGAGGTAGTCCATCAGTACTCCGATCTGATCGCGTTCCAACGCTGCTCGTAAGTGTGTATCCGGTCCGGCGACAAGTCGTCGGCCCTGCCTAGTAACCATTGCAGGTAACTGAGTTCGGTTTCGTCCTCGGCGGTAGCCGGTGTCGACGCCCGACTCAGATAGTCCTTCAAGAACATGTCGATCATAAAGTCGTTTTGCAGGTCGTCACCGCCGCACAGCCGCGTCTCGACCTGGACGATGATCCATGCTCGCATGACTCGATCCACATGCAGATCGAGTTCGGCCGATGCATCCTTCAATTCAGCCGACGCGGTCTTCGAGCTCGCGATTCGCTCGATTCTTTGTGCTGCCGTGAGCAGATCCCCCACTGTCCGCATCGACACTGTGACGGAGTCAGGATTCGGTCCACGTGATTGCGACGGTCGATGTCTGTTGCGGACCTCTTCGAGCGCCTCGGGCTCCTGGCCGTCGAAAGCGCGAGCTGCGGACCCCGACTTCCATTTGAGAACTTCGTCGAGCTTCGTGAAGGTCGCGAAGTGGGGTCGGTTCGTCGTCCCCTGCTCGATGTTGCTGACCGTCACCTGGCTCGGGCCGCCGCTTGCTGCCACGTCATCGAGTGATAGGCCCAGTTCGCGCCGTCGCTTGTTGACGATGGCCCCGAAGCGGGCCATATCAGGTCTACTCACGCAGGTCACCTTAGTTGTGACCACGGGGAGAACTGACGACCGGACCGTCAAGTCCGATAATTCGGGTCGGTTGGTGGATGATTTCTGGGACTTTCTATGTGTCTACTGAGTCGCATCGTTGCAGAACTGCAGCTCCGGCCGGTTGAAACTATGGCAACTCTATGTCTATTCTGAGGGTGAGCAGTTTCACCGGTCAGCGTCGCCCGGGAAATGTCCTGTGCAGCGTCAAACAGAGGCACACCCTCAGTGCCACCGTTCGATTTGAGGTCTTCGACGGCACTGAGGTCGCTCTTTCGCGATCCAACGACCAACTACCGATCTAGGCGAAGACGGGCTGCAACCCGCTCATGCCGCAAGACGAACTGCACTCGGTTCGGAGGACGACCATGACATCTTCTTACCCAGGCACAGTGTTACATCGCGAGTCCGACCGTAAACCCCTGCTGTGCCAGGCGGTGAACATTTCGGTCCCTGGTTTTGCTGTCTGTTCGTTGCGTGAGGGCACGCACGATGTGCATCAACTTCGGTGCGAGGCGACCGGCGAGCTCCTCGGTGAATGGACCGACGCGGACACGACGTTCCGCGAGCCCACCAACGAAATTCAGCGCTATATCGAGTTCAGCAGCACACCGATGCATGAGATCGGCGACGTCGCCTGATTCCCCAATCTCGACTGGTGTCACCCAGTGACCCCGGTCGTGAGTTGCAGGACCCCCTACTTCCTGCAACTCGACGATGGACCGGCGCGAGGATCGCACAGTGACGCTTCACTCATCATGTGCCGAACTGCGCGATCCCGCCGGGACATCAACCATTCACTCAAAGTTGAACTGATAGAGAGGAATTCACCCATGCCCTGGATCTTCACGCAGCTGTGGTTCTGGCTCAGCCTCCTGGGCTGACATCTGAAATGCGATGCGCCCGCCGGGTCGGCGGGCGCATCGCACAGATAGTGCACAACCGGCAACATGTCTCCGCCCGTCAAGGGTCGAGACATGTTGCCGAACTCGTTTCGGCAGCGGTCGCAGAGTTGGCTTCAGCTGCTCCGCACTGAGCCCGCCATACGCGCCTGCAGCTCCTCCAGGTCGGCGGCGAGCGCAGTGATGTGTTCGGCGTCCGCGACTGGGTCGAGGACCGAGATGTTCGCACGCAGGTTCCGTACTTGAACGGACCGCTCGGCGGCCATGCGGTCGGTGTCGGAGATGTCCGCTGCATGGGTCACACGCAGCACCGTTGCGTTCCGCATCGGCTCGATCGTTCCGCGGAGATCGGCCGCGAGCTGCTCGGCAATGCGGTGTGCATCCTCGGGGGCGTATGCGCCGACCTCGGTGTGCGAGTTGGGGATCGGGCCGGGCCGGGTGGAGTACACCTCCACATCGAGAACCTCGACCGCGGTAGGACCGTCGATCGCCGAATCGGGTAGCGGCGGTGACGCTTCTACGATGGCGGCTACTGCGGCGGTGACATCTTGGGGTGCGGAGATGACGGTGCCCAGCACACCGTTCTTGTATGCAGGCAGTGCCGTCAGCGCGGCCGCGAGTTCGCCAGGAGTGCCGATGAAGTCGACATCACGGTGTGAGCTGCCTTCGGACACGGCGTCGATGACGACGGAGACGGTGTCGACTTCGCGTGTATCCGACAATGCAGCCGCTTGCGTGAGTGCGAACTGCCCGGCTGAGCGGGAGGTGTAGAACGCGCCGCGGAAAAGGACGAGACCGGGGTCGCCGTGCTCGTTGATGAAGGCGACTTCGACGTTGAATTTGGGCTGAGCCATCAGAGGTGTCCTTCGAAGGTTGTGGGCGTGGGGGGTCCCCGGGATCGGGGAGAGATCGGTGACTGTGAGCCTACGAGGTCAGCAGTATCGATGCTGGTCGGTCGAAGTGACCATCCCGCCGACCAGCCACAGCAGGAAAGAGGCCTCGCTGCAGAAACGAGTTGTTGCGAAAATAGAAAGCCCCGACCCCCTGCGGGAGGATTCGGGGCCAGCGGTGAGCTCTACTTGCGTTCGTAGATCAGAAAGCCTGTCTGCGCGCCGAGCCCAACGAACCTGAACTCGTCGGATCCGAACGCCGCTCGGGCAACTGAGCTACCCAGAGCAGGTGGCACGGTCCCGTCGACGTGCACGCGATCGTCGCGCAGCAGTACTCGGGGCAATTCCAGAGCGACCTGCTCGAGGGTGACGCCGCACGCTATCTCGGTGTCGGTCAACTTGTGTTTGTAGATGTTCATGGTGCCTTCCGATTGGGAGCCGGGATTGTCTATGCGCTCACGCCGCCTGTTCGAGACGAATCTCCTGGCGTGCTCGTCGTCGGTCACGCCGGTTGGCACCGGTCTTCAGGTTCTTGAGTTCGCCGGCGCGCCAGTTGTGTGCGCGACGATTGCCCGCAAATGCGTCAAACTCGCTTCCCCCGACTGTCTTTCGCTTGGCCATAATGTCCACCTTTGCTATCGCAGTGATCGGTGTTGCTCGTGGGCGTTCTCGATGGCAGCTCCGCTGCCGCCTTCCGGGAGCTCGGCCGGCGGGGTCGGATCAGGTTCGAGAAAGCGACACCCCGAACCTCGCGGGGAGGTTTCGGGGTGTGGGCGGCGAGCAGGGAGACTCACGCAGCGCAGAGATCGACCAGCAGGTCGCGGTATCCGCATGCAGGGCAGATGCAGGCAGGCTTGTGGTTCTGGTCGAAACCGGTTTCCAGCTCGAAGGAAACGTCGGAGCCGTCGACACAACCGTTGGGGCAGATAGGCATGATGTTTCCTTCGTTCGGAGTGATCTGATTTCTTCGATGTGGCTTCCGACAGCAGCTCCGCTGATGTCTCTTTGTCCCGAAAACACCCCTGCCGCAGGTCGATCGATCACCGCGAGTCGACCAGAGTCAGATCTGCAGTCGACGCTTTCCGTCACGGTTTACAGCCCCGGGGGGATCGACCTCCCCGACGATTGCGGCACTGCAGTAACACCTGAGTCCGCACGACGCCCTGCGGATGCGCCAGGTGCGTCCCGTGTTCACATCGGTCATCACGGCACTTTCGGCACTTTTCCGTTCGATCGTGTCGTACCGAGCGACATCGTCGAACGACACCGCCAGCTGGACGCGACCCTGCGAGTCGCGTTCGAGCCCGGTGAGCTGGTCATCGTCGTAAGGGCTGAAATTCAAGACGTTCGGCGCGGTCACCATGTGTTGACGCCGTTCTCGAGCACCGCTGCGGTTTCGCCGTTGTAGTCGACGTCGATCACGACGCCGTCCCGGTGGTGGCCATCTACCTCGATGACGAGTCGGCCGGTCTGACGATCGACCCACACCTCGACAGTCGCCAGCGGGTCGCCGTCTGCGGTGGAGGTGGCGAACGCG
This sequence comes from Rhodococcus sp. NPDC076796, assembly GCF_040702765.1. Classification (NCBI taxonomy): domain Bacteria; kingdom Bacillati; phylum Actinomycetota; class Actinomycetes; order Mycobacteriales; family Nocardiaceae; genus Rhodococcus; species Rhodococcus sp. NPDC076796. Next base: position 47,851 of record NZ_JBFBMS010000009.1, read on the forward strand.
CGGTGTTGCAGTTTGCGACTGTCGTGGGGGACGACATCGACGGTGGACTGTTGACCAGTCATGGGCTGATTCCTTTCTAGGAGTGTGGCTTTGAGATGCTGCGGATGTGTGTGGTGCAGCCGCGCAACGGGGGCTATCCGGCTTCGATTCCGGAAGCAACGTCGTGCTCCAGGGGTTGCTGACAGCTCGGCGACCACGAAATGGTGGGATCGAGAGCGCGAGCAATTTCGATGATGCGCCCGCGCCGCAGTTCGGACTCAGAGCAACAGATGTCTTCGCCACCAACGGGGTAGCTGGGGTGATCACTGGCCACGATGCGGCAATCCCAGCTGCTGTCGTGGCAGCTGGGCACGCAGGAGTCGGTAGGTCCGGGGTGCCGCGTCACTGGCAAGACCACGATGCGGTAGTCGGCTGCGCAGTCGGGATGCCCTCCACCGTTCCGACCAGGAGCTTTGTGGACTTTGCGCGCGGGTAGCTCGATGAGGTGGTGTCGCGCCGGGTACGGAAGGGTGACAGGAAGCAGCGAAAGGCCGTGATCGATGGAACCGATCGGCGCTTGAGCGAGCCTCGATGCCTCTTCGGCATCGGATTCGAATAATTGGATGCCTTGGAAGATCATGGTGTGCTCCGCTCGGTGAGGTTCTCGATTGTGATCGGGCCGGTCTCTGCGCGGCGATGTCACTGTTGTCATCGGCGCTGCAGATGTTTTGTCCGGCAGCGCTGTTCGTCGAAACGACCGATCGACGAACAGCGCTGCGTCACACCTCCAGAACCCGACCGCGACGCAGCTCGGACTCCGAGATGGAAAGGTCATGACCACCGACCGAGTAACTGGAATGATCGCTGGCCATGACGCGGCAACCCCAGTAGTCGTCGTAACGGCGGGGCAAGCTCTCGTCGGTGCTGCGTCTACTGCGTTTGAGCGGAATCACCACCAGACGGTGACCACCGTCGCACTCGTGACCGAGGCCGCCGGTCGTACCCGAGCAAGGATGAATCTCCCTCCAGGGCAGTTCGATCAGTTGATGCTCATTGGGATGGGAGTTGGTGACCGGCAGCAGCGACAAGCTGTGGCTTGTGGAGCCGACGGGAGCCTGCGCGAGCCGGCCGGATTCCTCGTCGTCGGTCTCGAAGAACTGAATACCTTTGAAGGTCATGATTACTCCGATGTCGGGTGTGAGTGATTGCTCGTCGTGTCGAGGGGTCTTCTGTCAGCGGCTACGCCGCCGAATCAGTAGTTGAGTGAGGGGGTCACCGATCGTCGATTCGAGGTTCACACCGTGGGGACCCGGGCTCGGGTAGGGCATGTTCGGTATCGCCGAAGAACCAACCTTGATCAGCAGAGGACGCCGATGAACCCCGATAATCCAACGGCCGGCCGGCCACCGTCCAGCACGCGTAATGCCAGACGGTGGCATCGAGTCCGACTGCGTCCGCGCCGTCGAGCGCGCCGTAGCCGTCGTACGAGCCGGCGTGGATGCTTCCCTGGGGTCCGATCGCAACACCGTTGTTCATCCATCGATTGACCGGTGATGTTGCGGCCAAGGACAGCAACGGGTGCCCGCAGTCGACACAGTCCTCACTGAAGAACCCCATTACCGATCACCTTCGGTCGTCGAAAGGCGAACCTGAGCAGGGTCAGTTGGGGACAGAGAGGCAACGCCGGCATCGCTCACGCGGTAGCTCAGGCCTGCGAGAGCGGAGAGATTGTCGATGATCGTTGCAATCGTGTCGACATCTTCGTCACCGCGGTGGTGGTCGGTCAGCAGTGCCTCGGTTTCCGCGACGACCTCGGATCGCGTTGTACGTATGGGCATTACGGGTCTCCTTCGGTATGGACAATCGGGTTCGGATCGAAAGAAAAAGCCGCAACAACCCAAGTCGGGATGTCGCGGCCTTCTTGATGAGAGGTCAGCTCTTGAGCGCGATGGCGAGAGACTTCGCCGTGCGGTCGGTCACTCCCGAGTACACACGCGCGGATCCTTCGCCGCCGGTGATTCCCCAGCGGATCTTGGTCCGTGCGGAGCCGGCAGCCCGACGGACGATGCCCTCGCCGCCGGCGCGGACCACGTTCTCGTTCAGGTTGCGCAGGTTGCGCAGCTCAGCGAGGAGATCACGGGCCGTGTAGCTCGGGAGTCCGGTGACGGCCGGATTCTCCAGTGCGTCTAGGTGTACAGCGAGATCCTCGACGTAGGCACCGAAGGCAGTGACGGTGGCGGAGTCATTGGCGGCCACGAACGCGTTGTAGCGGTCACCGCGAGCGTTCCATTCGGTGACGATGGTGCGCTGTTCGGCGACCCAGGCGTTGAGGTTCAGGCCCAGGGCCAGAGTGAGCTGTTCCGGTGCGGTGGCGGTGAGTGTGGTCATGATGTACCCCTGTCGTGAAAGTCTGGAGGACGGTGGTTCGACCGGGTGTGGTCGCCGATCCTGTTCAGGCATTTCTCCGCAGGGCTGCTCTGCTGCCCCGTAGTTGCTCGTCCTGTCCGTAATGGAATCCACCGGACAGCCGCGTTGTTGGTGAAGCCGTCGACGACGTTGGCACGTTCTGTTGGGCATTGCTGACGGCATGGATGACGTCGAGAGCTGAGGTGGCGACCGGATCGAGCCGAAGGCTCTCGCACAGCAGAACCCAGTTGAGAGCGTTGCTTTCGAGCGGAGTGAGAGCGCTGGCGGTCATGGATGTGCTCCGTTGTGTCGGCGGGCGTGCGGGTAGCGGTGTGAGGAAGAGCCCTGGGTTACTCGAATCGGTCGTGTACCGAAATGATGTTCTGGGGGTAGCCGGTGAGATGTTCGAGCAGTTCGGGTAGCCGGCTGTCGGTGGTGCCCGCGTAGTTGCCGCTGGCCATACCTCGGCGTATGCCCGCTTCGACGGGAGCAAGGTGCATCTTCCGTGGTCTGCGGGAATCCAGGGACGCGCTGTAGCGCAGAACGACGGCCGGGGCGCTAGAGGTGGGTGCGAATACTCGGGACTGTTCGGGTAGTGCGGTGACGCGCATTCCGACGAGTGGGTAGAACAGCATGTTGTCGTCTTCGTCGGCGTCGGTCTCGATCCCGATGAGAGTGACCCGCTCGTGGCGGCCGGTGAGCCCTCCGAGTGTGAAGTCGGTGGCCAGCTGCGCATCCCGATACACGGAGAGGATCAAACCCTTTCCTTCGTTGGCGATAGCGTTTTTCGACATGATTCGTCTTTCTGTATGGAACTGGAATGGAATCAGGCCGTTTCGAGCGAAACGGCCTCCTGTGCAACAGGCTTCGGGACATCTGCGTCGAGGTGCGGTCAGGCCGGCGATGCGTAGTCGTAGTAGCCCTTGTCATCGCTCCGGATGAGCGCATCGGCCAATCTCTGTGCGTCGCAGGCATAGAGGCCGGAGTTGGGAAGAGTGTTGAATTCGATCACGACCGAGCGCCCCTGGTCGGGCACGTGAGCCAGGTCCACGACGTACGTTCGCAGTCCGATGGACGCGAGGTGCTCGATAACGGGCCCAGCTGCGACGAGATGAGCCGCGACGGTGGCCGGATCGTCGGTCACGGGACTGTCGGCCGCGGCCGCGATGCGGTTGCCTCGCCGGACCCGCATTGCGGTGTCGAATGGAGTCGGGCCGCTGTGATCGAGCGGTGTGTACTCCTCGATACACGCGGCACCGGTGATGGGCCGGCCGTCCACGACGAAGATCCTGTACTCGCAGGTCATGTCGATCCACGGGCTGACAAGGAAGGCGTCGGCCTGGCCGTCGAGACGGACCATCGACCAGTCGAATGCCTCGTGGAGACGGTCTTCGACGGTGCGGTGATCCGCGTCGAGTTCGATGCGAGCAATACCCAGTTTGTGGCCGGCGATCTTGACCACTGCTGCGACGTGACCGGCGGCGTGCAAGGCAAGGAGATGCGGGATCAGGTGACTCGCGGGCGGATCGGCGATTTCGCTGTCGTGCATGCACGACGCGAAAGAGCGGCCGGTCATGCTGTGAGGCAGTGCCGCGAGCACCCGTTCGAAGTCATCGACGGTGTGCGATCCGCCTTGCTCTCGTCGCGTGAGCGGGCCGGTCCGGTGTGCGAGATCTGCCCGTGACCAGTCCGACGTGCCGGATCGGCGTTCGGTCTTCAGACCGGCGGCCATAGCGGCGCGGCGAGTGGTTGCGATTCGTATGGCGTCTTCCCAGAAGTCTTCGACGTCACCCTGCTCGTCGACGGGCCCGATGTCGATGCCGGCGGCCTGGACGTCGGCGAGGATCGCGTTCATCAGTTCGAGGCGAGAGCCTTGGGCGGGTAGACCGTCTCTGGTGATCAGACCGGGGAAGGGTCGGAGCCCATGACTCATGAACAGGGTGGACATACGTGATCGATCCCTTCAGTCGGTGAGCGATGTCGAGGCGTCTGTATCGGCCTGATCGGTGTCGTCTTCTCGCGCGACGATCTGTCCGGTTGCCCACATCCAGTAGCCGAGATCGGTGTCGCCGTTCTTGACCTCGGAAACCCAGTCGATGCGTGGGAAGTCGACCACGTCGCCGTGATAGCCGTGATCGGCAATCAGTTCGACCATCCGCTCGGCAGCGGCCACGGGGTGGCGTTGATCGTCGATCCCGGAGCGGTTGGCCTCGCGCACCCGGTCGTCGAAGAAGTCGCTCCGAAGAAAATCCTCGTCCGCGTGCGCCTTCCTCGGCCAACCCACGACCTCGAAATATGGTGCAGCGGTGACGTCGTCCTCGCAGTTGCGGACGCCGCCGGTCAGATCATCCCCGTCCTGCGTGAGGTACGAGATATAGGCCTCGGCCTCTGCGGCCGAGCGAGCGTTGATGAGGGTTGTTGTGGTGGTGGTTTGAACGTGGGTGATGTTGTAGGTCTTCATGATTGGCCTCTCTCGATGGGGGGTTACGAAGCAGTAGCGATCCGTCGGGTGCGTCGCGGTAGGGGAACACCCCACAGGACCCGGTAGGACGTGATGTCCTACAACAGTGCAGCTTTGACTCGACCACCGATCCATCGCGCGGCATCGACGGACACTGCGTTACCGATCTGCTTCTTCACTTCGTCGACCTTCCCGGTGAACTCGTAGGTATCCGAGAACCCCTGTCCGCGTGCACATTCACGGTTGCTCAGCATGCGGAATCGGGGCCCTTCATCGGTCAATGTGGCGACGCCGTGATGGTTGCCGCCAGCGGTGATGGTGGCCAGCGGGTGCGCGTCTGCGCGGCGAGCCTTCGCATTGCGGCGGTAGGTCACCAGGTGTGGGGTGTCGAAGTGGGTGATCTGATCGATCTGGTCGGAGACGTACAGCTTCCGTGTCACGAGCTTGCCCGGGTCGGGGTCCAGAATGCTCAGTGCGGTGGTCCGTTTCGGCTCCCTGAGAGTGAGGTCGACGTTCCCGTCACGTGTGAAGATGGCGAAGTACCGGATCCGGCGCTGGGCCGCTCCGACGTCCGCCGCATCGAGGATGATGACCTGATGGCAGTACCCAAGAGCTCGCATCCCGGCAAGCCACCATGAGTACAGCGACCAGGCTTGGAATTCGACCACGTTCTCCACGATCACCGCGTCGTAGCTATGTACTTCCGTCGCAGCGATGACAGCGAACGCCGTAGCTCGATCGACGGATCCGGCGTCGGCACGGCGCATCTCCTCCAGGACGGGAGGCTGTGTGCGGCCACCCGAGCGGGCGTGCCAGACGCAGGAGGGTGACGCCCAGAGAACGTTGGTCGACGGGAAGGCCCGCCAGTCCACCTCCGAGAGATTCGCAAGGATGTGCTCGGTGCCAGGGTGGTTCTTCTGATGCGTAGCGATGGCGACAGGGGAATGATTCGCGGCCGCGGCGACGTGGAATCCGGCTTGGGTCATCCCTTCCGAGCTGCCTCCGGCTCCGCTGAACGCGTCCGTCATGGTGAGTGTGACGCCGCGCGTAGTGTGCTTTCGGCGCGGTTGGGCGCGTGTGCTGATCATCGGTGAGCTCCTGGGTGGTGTTGCGGCGCGGCGGTCCCAAACCGCTCGACGACGAGGTGCGAGCCGAATCGAGGGTGTGTTCGGGTCATATCTGTCGCCGCAGGGCTGCTTCGCTGCCCGTATTGCTCGACTGATCAAGATGCCATCAGGGCTGCTCGCGAGAAAAAAGGAGGGACCGCAACGCGGTGTAGCACGCGTTGCGGTCCCGATTCCGGATCGACGAGGTCCGGGGTGAAGTTCATCCGCAGCGCACCCCCGGTAGCGAGGGAGGGTGCGCTGCGGAGTAGGAGGGCGCGTGTCAGGTCGCGCTTGCACGCGGTGCCTGAACGCACCCTCTTCGCATGACGGCGCTCAGGCCGTCCGGTTCTTGGTGGCGGAATTGGTTTGCGTGACTGCTTGTTTCACGCTGACCATTCCACTCACTGCTTTTCCGGTGGGCGCTGTGCGCCCATCCGCGTGTTGCGAGCAAAGCTCGTGCCCGACAGGGCCCTAGCTGTACTACTCAGGTTTGTGGTCGCACGCAGTTACGGGCTCGGAGTCGGTCGACGCTGCGCACCATCGAGCTGGTCGAGTCGGACTTGTGCCGCGGCCGCAGCCGCCTGGGACGCCTCCAGTTCCTTCAGAGCCGCCACCCGTGCTTCTGCGAGTTGCGCTTCGGTCAGCTCCTCGACCAGGGTCGACAGTGCCGGGTTCTCGCTCTCGTCGATCTCGAGGACGACGGTGATCCGCGTCTTCATGTCGCCGTAGCCTGCCGCGTTGGGGTCTATGAATGTCGTGGCGTTTCGATAGTCCTTCCGGTTGTACGTTCGCGCGACCTCGAATGTGTCGAAGGAATGCCACGCAGTGTTGAGCTCGGCGAGGATGTCGAGCACCCGTGCTCGGGCTTCGATGCCGTGATGCTCGTTGGAGGCGAAAACTGATGGATTCATGCTTATGTCCTATCGACCGCTCGAGGTGTTGAAGCTAGGGGTTCGTGTTTGAAGTCGTTTTACGGGTCGCCTTCTTGAGGATTTGCTCTGGCGTTTTGGTCCACACGAATGGCATTGCGCGGGCATTCCAGCCATTGATGAAGGCACGAATCTTGGTGGTGAGATCGGTAACGGACGTGAGACACCGCACCTGCGTGCGATCTCCGAGTTCGAGACTCCGTGCGCACTGAATATCTGTGGCGCAGCGAATATCTGTGGTGGTTAATTTAGGCCGAAGCGTAGGCGGCTGCCGACTCACTAGACGTGTTTGCCTGCGCTCGGTGACGGCTGAATGGCTGTCGGATCGGCAGCCACGTCATAAATTAAGCGAAACTCTGTGATGAGTGACCCCATCTCGTCGTTCGTGATACTGATCGCTGGGCGTCTTGCGCGGAGGTGGCGGACCAGCTCCGTTGTCGGCCACTGTAGTTCCGCGTAGAAGCTCGTGAAGGATTTTTCGCTCCGAATAGCGTACTCGCGTACCTGTGAAATCCAGTCGTCATCGTTGCGGCGAAGCATGTCGATGGCGACGTCCACGTCACCGACGTGGGTGCGACCCGGGTCAAGATAGCTACCGAATACGTAAAGCCGATTCACAGTTAGCAGCTTGCTCGGGTCGGCGTTGTATTGGCCCGCGCGGTCCACGATTTCGTGCACATATTTATCCGCTGTCGCGCGGGTGATTGGTCGGGAGAAAGAAGCCTGCGCCAGGGCGTTGCCTTGAGTTGTAGTGACCCAGAAGTCCTGTCCGTCGGTGGTCGCGCCGGATCGTTCAAGGTAGCCGGCAACGGCCAGGGCGCGGAGGGCGGACATGGCTTCTGCGTCGGTGATACCTAAGACCTCGGCAGCGACCCCGGTGACGTGGGGGACGCGGTACCAGCGTGCCAAGGTGCGGGCTGTGGTGGCGGGTAGTTCGGCGATCTCATCGTTCTTGCTGACACGCACCCGAATACCCTTTCATACCCGATGCCACTTCAAATGCTGTGAGTGACCAACCGGATGGCTGGGATCCTATGCGGCGTGGACGTGCGGATGATGTCGATCGGTTCCGCCTCGGCCGGGGTTGCGATGGGGTTCAGTAGCCGGCGGATGAGGGAGACCAGTTTGAATGCAGCCCACAGGCTCGATCCGACCGCGATCAGGGTCGCTGAGTTAACCACGCCAGGTATGTGGCCGACGCCGAAGACGAGAGCCGCGACGATCAAGGCGAGGTTGATGGCGACGAGGTCGCGGCGTAGAGAAGGCGCGGTTGTACGTGAGCTGTGTGTCATGACGGATCCGTTCGTGGTGAAGGGGCGGCTGGCGCAGGGAACGAAGCAGCTGCCGACTATGTGATGCCGTAGTGCTGTCGAGATCGCCTCTGGCGGCGGCTGTGCCGCTGATGTGTCTGGTCCTGCAACGACAAGTACGGCACCGCGTACATCCACGAAAAAGACCCTGTTCCACTTCCGGTAAAGGAAGCGGAACAGGGTCTTCGGCTCGGCCTGGCCGAAGGTCCGACTACTCGATCAGCGGACGCAGGCCGAGCGCGAGTTCTGCCGCGGCAATGGCCTCGTTCTTGCGGCCTTGCCAATCCGATGGATCACCGGCCTCGATTCGTACAGTGCTGCTCAGTGGGAACTCGTACGGGAGAGTCCCGGCACCGGCCGAGATCCACAGATGAAATCTCCCGCCCGTCTTCCAACTACCGTCGGCCTTGAGATAGGCCGCGCGGTCGTGTGTGGCGTTGACCCACTGCACTTTCCCGATGCCGCCGTCGTCGTAGTCGTAGATCGGACTGACCCGTTTGTCGGGACCCCGTCCTTTGCTATACGCCTCCTCGGGTGTGACTGCGACAGGGAATCCGTCCAGCCAAAATCTGTCGATGTCGGCTGCCTCGTGGTCGTGCAACTGAACCCAGCCGTCGGTGTATACCTTCATGAATTCCTTTCGTTTGTCGTGGTTGATCCGTCGTCGATGATGAGGTCCGGATCGACATCCCCCTGAGCGAGGCCGCCGAAGTTCACGAGCTCGAACAGTTCCCGCTCGGCGTCCATCGAAGCCATGCGACCCTCGCAGACTCCGATGGTGAGGTGTTTGAGGCGGCGCTGCGTCGCAAGGTCCAGGTCGGAGTGGAAGACCCATCCTTCTATCGGACGGCCCGAATCGGCATGGGTGAACCATGCTCCGTCGAGTGAGAACCCCCCGAGAAGAAAACCGGTGATTGCGCTGATGCGCTGCTTGCCATCTACGATCGCGAACCACGCACAGGACTCTCCTCCTGTGTCCGGGAACTCCGCGGAAAGCCGGTCGTTGACGACCAGTGCAGGGATCGGGATCCCCGACAGAAGCGAAAACCACAGTGCGCGTTTACGTTCGAGACCCCAGACCGTACCGCGCTGATAGGGAGGGTTCGTGTCCAGGTGGTCGAGATAGTGCGACAGGAACTCGATGGGTCGATTTGTCACCGTGAGCGAGGCACGTGGCAGGTTGATGGGCATTCGGAGGACCTTTCTGTGCGCAGTGGCGTCGTACAGAGTGGGAACGGTCAGCCGGTTGCGGTATCGGCCTGGTCTGAGGATGCGACCGCTTCCCATTCGGTGGATCGAATCAAGACCTGTCGGGCAGCGGGGCCATGCACGGCTCTCAGAGTAGCGATGTACCCGAGAAGCGCCTCGAAGCCGGACATTTCCCTTCCGGCGCAGTGGTCGGCACCGTCGACGGCAAGATCGGAGATCAACGTCAGTGTTTCGGTCTCATCGAGACTGCGTTGGAAGCGGTGGGCGATCGCGAGGGACCACACGAGCGAACGCCATTGGTGCGCAAGCGCGTCGGCATTACCACCGGTGGCTGTCCATCGGCAGAGGCGAGCGGCTTCGTTGCAGAGAGCTGCGAGTGCGGGCACCTCGGTAGCGACTCCCCAGAGGGGATGGTCGAGCATGTCTGCGAACCACGCCCATCGGCGGACCGGACAGTCGAGGACTTCGGGGAGGTCGACGTGGCCGAGGCTGAGGTCGACGACTAGATCGACGAGCGGGCAACTGTAGTCTCGCAACTTCTCGGCGAAAGTGGGGTGGTGGACGTGCGTGCTGGTCATGGTGGGCCTTCCAAGAGTGAAGTAGGCGCGCATGCGAAGTCAGGCCCTGAGCTCATCGGGAGCAGGGCCGGGGTACATGCGGGGGAGGAGGGCTAGCAGGTCAGAACGGGACTTCGACGGCGGCGTCCGCGAGGCTGATGGAGTGGGCAGCCAGCCGAGAGTTGGCTGTTGAACCGGCGCTCTCGCGTGCATGAAGAAAGCGCAACGACCAGTGGGTGGTGACCATCCGCGCTGTTGTGTCGTCGGACCAGAAGAGCCGGAACGGTGTTCTCTGGCCGCCGTCCGGGCTCCACACGATGAGGGTGGGGATCCCCGCGCGGACCGCTGAGTCGACGCAATCCCAGGTGCCTTTCGACCGGCCGAGCTGCGGGGCTTGATTCCTGGACACGGTCGGCATTGCCAATAGCAGTTTGGGTGCGAGAGCGATCATTGCCGCGTTGCGGCGATGTCCAGCCATAACGCACACGTCGGTGCCGACGTGCCGAGGTGGACACAAGCTGACGCGCTGCTCCGGATCATCGGCAGCGAAGTTCGGCATGGTGAAGATGTGGGTGCCCCACTGGGCAGGGTGGCAGACGGTCTCCCACCCCGGCGTAGCGTCGCCGGCTGCCTTCCACACGGCGGTATCCGCTCCACCGGCACCGCCGTGATCGAGCAGTAGCGGTTGGGAGTCGGAGACGGTGTCATCGTCGAGCAGGATCCGAGCAGCGATCAGTGCTTGTGCGCCGGCGGCAGCCTGGGCTTCACTGGTGGCGTGTCTACATCCCGAGGTCAGTACACGCCGCCGGCCGGCATGTTGCGGGGGAATCGAGTAGATCCGATAGTCGGACATGGGGGCGCTCACTTTCGTCAGGGACGGGTCCTGGCACGTGCGTTGCTTCGTGCTCCTGTGCGTCCTGTCAGCGGCTCTGCCGCTGCGTCGCCGACGGTGAACTGATCTCGTTCTGTCGGAACAGAAACGCCCAGCTCGTCCCACCAGAGATGAGACGAGCTGGGCAACAATCGGCTCAGTCGACTGTCTTCAGGGCGGTGAGTGTCAGAGTCCGCCCAACACAATGGTGAGATCAATGACGGTGTAGCAGACGACCACCGTGAGCAGAATGAGTACCGCGCAGCAACCGACCAGAATCTGGCGTTCACGGCTCGTAGCCCTCAACCGTCGAATTTCTTCGAGCAACAGATGCTCAGCGACGCCAGGCTCGTACTTCTGATCGTGCTCGAGCACAAGGGTTTCCACGGCACTCTCTCGCCGGTTGCGTAGCAGCAGGCCGAGGAGAAGCCAGCCACCGAGAACACCCACCACGACGAGCGCAAGCATCAGTGTCAATGTGGTCGGATTCATCACCAGGGAATTTCCGCTTTCTTCTCGAATGGTTTGGTTTGCAGCGCTTGCGTGTCGGGGGCGTCGATTATGATGGCGAACAGACCGGCTCACCCGTCCCCCCGGGGGAAGTCGGTCGAGTGGCGCAAGCCCTCGAAAGTGGCCGCCCTGAGCCCCCCGCACAGGGCGGCCACTTTCGTCCTCCACGATGAAATCTCAGAGCCGGACACCCGTTCAGGGTGTCCGGCTCTGAGGTATCGAGATCGTTGTCAGGCGAAGGGCCCGTCGGCGTTCTCAGCGGAGGCCTGCTCGACGGGACCGGTTGCTGCCGCGGCAGCATCGGTGCCACCCTCGGTCTCGGCGTTGCGCTTGCGCCGCGCTGCGGTCTCGGCCTTGCTCTCCTCGAGCACCACGTTCTTGATCTCGTTGGTCGCCTCGTAGACGGGCTTGCCACCACGGGTGAAGGACTGCGTGTAGGGCTCGTAGAAGATGCCCACCTTGGATCCGCGCGTGACGTAGCTGTAGACGCCCTCGCCCTTGCCCTGGGGGATGAACCCGGTCAGGTCGACGTAGCGCGGCTTGGCCTCGTCCTCGCTCTTGCGCACGAACTCTTCGGAGTACGCGAGCGTGATCTTGACGGTCTTCGAGCCGTCCTGGTTGTCGAAGAAGACCGGGTCACGGGTCAGGCGGCCGGTGACCTTGGCGAAGTTGTTGGCGTTGATCTGCGTCATGATTTTCTCCTGAGGTGTGTCCAGGGTGGCCCTGGTTCGATTCGGATGGTCGACCCCTGCGACTGGTGTGTCAGTGGGGGCTCACGGCTTCTCCGGCGAAGGCTCTGCCTGTCGCGGTTTGTAGCTCGTGATTGTCCGTGCACTTTCTCTCGAAGTGCATCGGTGCTATCGCATTTTTCTCGCCAGCGGCTTCGCTGCTGGATTTTTGTGAACTGCTCACTTTCCACACCGAGAAACTCTGACTGATACTCTTTCGGCAAGGACACTACGCGCCATCACCGATCTGCACTAGCTCTGACCAGTGTTGATGACCGCGATCGAAGCGCAACGAATGCAGACTGGAGTTTCTCGGTGACTAAATCGACACGCACGATCGCGGCGGCCGCGATGGTCTGTACCGCGATCCTTGCGTCGTCGGGATGCTCGCTTGTGACCACCAGCGGTATCGACTACTCGTCGGCGAGCGCCGAGCAACCCGCGGGCGCGCCCAGGATCGTGGAAATGACGGTGACCACGTCGTGGCCAATGAGGAACGCGAGCAGGATCCGAGGCATGGATACGCTGGCCGACGGGAAGCTAGTGGCGATCGCGGCACCCGACGTTCCGAATGGTGCAGCGGGGGCATTGTTGTCGATCGACACGGAAGTGAGCACCGATGTCGATCCGACGACCTCGCTTCACCCGATCGCCTTCGGTACCGATTACGCAGCAGCTCAGGCGGCGATGATTCAGATCGCCAGAGGGTGGGCCGTTGCGGTGGGGCCGGACGGACACACGGTCATCAGTGCGGGCACTCGCTACGGCGTTCTGGGAGACCTGGGGTTGTCACCAGACGAACCGGGGAACTTCTTCGGGATCGCCACCGACAAACCCGGATCGCCGATAACACCTGTCACGGGAGCATGCTGGTTCCCCGGCATCGGTGACGAGGCCGCCGGCACATTGACCGCAGACGGGTCGAACACGCTGGAGCGTCGTATCGCTTCACCAGCCGGTCCTGGGGACGGGCGACCCTCGCGAGTACTCATGCAGACAGGGCCGCGGCTCGGCCTCCGTGAGGATCAACAATCCATCACCGATCAGAAGGGGCCAGCGGCACCGCCGAGACTGGCTCCCGCGCAGGAACTCCTCGTCGGTGGACTCGCCGATATGGCCTGCTTGGACAGCACGCAGGTCGAGGACCTGCGTAGTGCAGGTGTGACGGAGGGACTGCGGCCCGGGCGCGGTGCTTCGGTGTTGGCGGTCATCGACCGTCAGCTCGCCGACTCGTGGTTCGACAGCGGCGTCGACCTTGCGAAGAAGACGGTCGAGTGGCACCCCGAGGGAACACACAGCAGTGGTGGGTTGGTCGGTGAGGCAACGGCTGCCGGGCCGGATCGGCTCGACGCGGTGGCGATCGACACCGGAACCGGTGTCGCAGTGGCCGGGTTTCACCTTCAGGGCGAGGGTGTTGCCGACGACGCGCAAATCACGAGCCTGACACTCGACAAAAATGATGGTGCCCGAGGTTGGGTGACGATCCAGGGCCAGGACAGACTGTATGAATTCGTTATTGGTGTGAGATAGTCAGCTTGAAACTAGAGAAAGAAACTCCGCATATAGGACATGAGCAGACACACCACCTGCAGTGGCCAACACTTCCGAGCGCTCATGTTGCGGCGGGGGATATACGGAAAGACGAACTGATGACGACGCCGAACGGACCCGATCAGCCGGGCGCACGCCCTGGCCCGCCCTCGCCTGAGCCGCCGTACAACCCTCGGCCCAGCGTGCCTCGGTCCGTGATTCTCGGCGGGGCTGCGGCAGTCGTCGCAGTGATCGTCGTGGTCATCCTGGTGGTGTCGCTCAGCGGCGGTGAAGACGAGAGCCCGAACGGGGCCTCGGACGGGGCCGAAACCAGCATCAGCTCCAATACCGAGACGCCGAGGTTCGCGCCCGTCCTGAGTAACGCAGCATTCACCCGGTCCGGTTGGTACGACAAGGCGACACAGGAGCCTGTCGCCCCGCCTCAACGGATCACGATCACCGGCAGCATCGACCTTCGGGCAGACGTCGAGTCGATCGGCTACGGCCCTGTCGAGCAGAGCATGCCCAAGATCGCGAAGTATGCGGACACCGATTCGAGCTTCCCTCGAAACCCGGCAGTCACACTTCTCGTCGACGACAAAGGGGCGCTTCGGATGTTCTGGTCGTGCGAAACCATGTACGACAAGCCCGTCGGGGCCAACTGTGGCACGCCCTACAACCTGACACTGGACATCTCGGGCACCGAGCCGGTCGTCGTTTCCAAAGCGACCGGCTCCGTGGACTACGGCAGTGAGTCGACCACTTCGTCGCGGGAAGAAGACGGGAACATGTCGGTATCGAATCCCGACCGGCTTCCGTCGTCCACACTGGCCAGTGACGAGAGGACCGGCGCGACAACAGCAATGGTGCTCGGGGCAGTGCAACCGAACGAGAGCCGCAGCAAGGTCTACTTCGTAGTTCCGGATTCGCTCGAACTCTTTATCGGAGAGCTCGAAAGCAGCCGATAGGACCCGGCTGGAAACAGAACCCCGCATCGGATGCCGACGCGGGGTTCTGTTCTTGGCGGTGAAATGAGCGAGCAGGCAGGTCTGCTGAACTTTGTTCAGCCGGCGGTCGGCGCGACGAGATAGTCGGGATCGCCGGGTTCGAGAGCGTGCGCGCCGTTGTGCTGATCTGCCGCGTCCTCGGGGGTCATTCCCCGTGCTCCGGGGCTCAGCGTTCCGGCTGCGATCTGACGCTCGGTCCAGGAACTGATGGCGTCCTTCATGTCGGTCATGGTTGTCCTCTCTCGATGCTGTGTCGAGGGCGCATCCGCCACCGGCTCCGCCGGAGGGCCAGGGTCGACTGGAAGACGATGCCGTGCGCACACAGCCGAGGCCGGCGCACCTGAATGAGAAGTCCAGAAGTTATTGTCGACCGACCCAAGCGAGCGACTATGCGCAGGTGAAGTGCTGTACCGTAAGACGTCATAGCGCGTCGTAGGAAAACTACGACGACATATACGAGAAGGTGGAGCGATCTCAAGTGGCAACCGAAGGCAAAGAGAAGGTGTCCGTCGCTCGCCCTACGATCAGGATGAATCTCCAGACCTACGAACGTGCGAAGTTCTGGGCGAGTCGAGAGGCCGAAGCGGCCGGAACGACGCCGAATTTCAATGACTTCGTGAGCGCGGCGGTGGAAAACGAGATTGCTCGCCGATCGGGCGTCGAGATCGATGCTGACAACATCTTGACCGGCCGTATCAACCAGATGGCCGATGCCGTGAAGTCCATGGAGACACAACTCGATGCCATGAGCTCGATGGTGAGGACGACGTTCTCGACGTTGATCGAGCTCGCTCGCGGCGACAGCATCCTCACCGATGCCACCGACGAGGAGGACGGCGAACTGGACGGGGTGCGGAAATGAGCGCCAGCGAAAGCCAGAACGACGCAACCGCCGACCCGCTGGTGAGCTGGGAGTCCATTCCTGGGGCAGGAGGATCGCGAGCGGAGCAGGACGGAGCCGACACCGAGCATGCAGGCAGCGCGTACGAGCAAGTGCGCGGACTACTCGCCGAGCCAGGACCACGGGTTGGTACCAGCCGACTCAGCGAGAAGATGGCCGAAGAGATGGAGTCGTTCGACCAGCGATGGAGCGAACGACCTGTGTCCTCACTGGTCGCAGCCGGCAAGAAAATGGTCGACACCGGACACACCGCCGGCCTCGATCGCTTGCTGGGGCTGGCCTCACCCCCAGCAAGCGTGCCGGACGGCGTCGACGAGATGGCAGTCGCGACACCCGATGACGAGGACACCGCGGCTGAGCCGTCCACAACGTCAGCGCTCGACGTCGAGGTACCCGATCAGTCGACCCCGCCTCCGGTCGAGCAGGTCGCGAGCCAGGAGCGTTCGACGGTGGCGACCGCGAACCATCGGTTGGCGGCCGCGCAGGAGGCGTACCGATCGCTCAACCCGGTGGAAGTCGAGATCTTTCTCGACGAGGCCGAGTTGCTGCATCGTCAACAAGCGGCGGCCGCAGCCTCACGCTCACAACGACTGGCGCTCGACAGCCTCAACGAGCAGGAGGGTCGCATCCTCGCCCTTCAGCGAGACCTCGAGACAGAGCGTGCCCGAGCCGATGTTGCGACACAGGAGGCAGCGGCCGTCAACGAAGCCCTCGCTGCTCAGGTGGCGATGCTCGAGGGGCGACTCGAACTTGCGGCAGCCGAAATCGAATCGCTGCGTCGTATAGAAGGAGACGATTCCGAGGGCGGCGCGGGACGGCAGTTGATCAAGGGTTCGGACGATCTGCGCCCGGCGGACGCCGACGAGCCGCACAGCTCTGCAGAGACACGCGAGAACGCCGACGCCGACGCTGACGCTGACGAGACAGTGGACGACGCGTACACCGCGCTGCCGATTGAGGTTGCTTCGGAACAGCCCGATGACGTGCTCGCAGCGGACGTGTCGGTCGACATCCCGGACGAGAGCAGCAGTGTCATGCGCGAGGCCCTGCAGCGCCTCGCCAACGGCGAGCACGAGCACTCAACGCAAGAGGCTTTCGGTGAGTAGAGAGACGACAGAACATGAATGAAGCCCAGACTTCTGCTGATCGTCAGCTGCTGCTCGATCGCGCCGGGAAATTGTGGGATCAGTTCGTCAAGGCCGAGCGCATTCTGTTCGACACCGGTTTCAGCGGGTGGAGCGCACCCGAGAACGGTCGGGTGTGGCAGTCGGTCTCCGCCTCTCGGGGACCGCGTTTGATGAAACTGATCAAGGACGTCGATCCCGACCAGCTAGAGAAGGCGATCGATACCTATCTGATGGGAATCGACGAGCTCCACGCGTTGCGCGACCAGATAAGGGCGATCGACAGCGGCGCTGCCGATGCGGACACCAGTCCAGACGGTGACCATGCCGGGGCGCTGGCGACGGAGCTGAGCAAGCGGAGCCAGGAGCGGCTCTCGGGGTCGAAGCCCGGTCTGCTGGTCAGCAAGTTCACGGGCCGGAAAGTGTCCCTCAGTCCGAAGGTTCTTGCGGTCGGGCCGGAAGCGGGAGCCTGCATCGGCGTCAGCGCACCGCGGGCGCAGGCCTTGACCGCAATGGCGGGGTCGGTGAAGAAGGTCGACAGAGTCGACGAAGCCCTACTGGAGTTGCTGCGTGAGCGAGCCAGCGTCTCGATGCGGGCCGCCGGCATCGAGCCCTCCGGCGTCGGAACGGAATTGGGTACGGTCTCGCGCACCGCTGTGGTCACCGCAGCTCTGGCAATGGTCGTACGGGCAGCAGGTGTAACAGGCATTCGCCTCAACGAAGAAGGCGAACTACTGGTCGAACTACTCGGTGACACTGGGGATCTCGCGCGAACGGCGAGCATCGATGCGCGCCTGGCACTGCTCGGGGACCAGCTCGACAGAGTGGAGGCCACAGGCAGAGCCACACACGCCAAAGCGGTCCAGATCGAGAAGCAGGGGTTCCTCACCAACTTGATCGCGAATTTCTCACTGGCCGAACGTCTGCGAGTGGTCCGACCCGGTACCGACAGGCCCGAGACGGAGGTCGACGTTGCGGATCCGAAGGCACTCGGCCTGCTCGACACGATTACAGGTCAGGCGCGACGAGAGTTGACGCGCCGCACTGACGCCAAGGGCCGTCCTGGTCCGAACCGGCCTGGCCACCCGGCCGAGTTGTAATACTTTCAAAACTACTCGACCTATATTATTGGAGCCTCGACGCATGGCGAATCCCCAGGTCCAGTGTGTATAGTCGCAAATCAGAGAATTATTTACCGGGCCAGACGGTTATTCGTCGAGTTTTTTCGACATACTGTGTGACCTATACGATCCGGGCGCGCGTTCCGGGGAAGACACGAGGAGTGGCACATGGGTTCCGATGACACGACGAGGCTCGACGTCAAGCAGTTGCTGGCGGACATCCTGAAGAAGCTCGGGTCTCTCGAGGAGAAGATCGACGGGGAGATCGAGGCCCGCCGTGACCTATCCGAGAGCGCGACCGAGACACTCACGAACTACGGCGCGGCCATCGCGGGCGTTCAACAGGGGACTTTCGCGATGTTGAGCATGCACATCGACATCGTTGGGCCGCGGCGCAAGCATTCCGACCCCGAGGTGGCAGCGGAAGCGGAGACTCACGCGCAGATGGCGATGGAAGCACAGGCATGGGTCGCACCCACCTTGTTCGAGAACCTCTATGGCGTCAGCGCTGAAACGGGCGAGCCGCTTCCCGGCCGCGTGCCCGGCGTCGCTCTCAAGAGCGCTGATGCTGGCGTCGCCCTCGAAAACGTTTGAGCCATGCGGAGTTGCGAGGAATCCAGGGTAGCTGGTAGCCTCGTCTTTACAACCGCAGGTATTCGTACCTGAGAGAAGCCCCCCGGGAAACCGGGGGGCTTTCTTGCGTTCTGGGGTCCACTGGCATCGGAAGGGCAGTGAGTGAGATGTTGGTTGTGGTGGGGTTGGTCCTGTGGGTAGGTATCGGCGCGGCGTTAGGTCTGGTCGCTACCTCCGAGGCCTTCGCAGAGGGATGGTCCGAGGCCTCCACGCAAGACCAAGAGGCCGTACAGAAAAAAGGAGTGGCCGACGATCACAAGGATCGCCGGCCACTGGTGGCGGGGACAGTTGCCGCGGTGGTTGCCGGCGCGATCTCGATGGTGGCGATCACAGGCGAAAGCGTTGTAGGACTGATGGTTTCGATACCTATTGCGGGCATCGGTGCCGCAGTAGTGCTGGTGATCGTGTCGGCGATGAAGCTCGTGCCGAACGACGAGTCCGGTCAGGACCGCAATCAGACACCCTTCGACCAATAGGCGATCCCGGCGCGCTCATGAAGAGCGGCCATCACTGTCTCGTCCGGCATCTCGGCAACGGCGTAACGGAAATCTCGGTCCGCGTCGTACAACACGATCGAGGTCCGCACGTCGAGGTTGCACCGATTGATCAAGTCGGCGTTGATGAACGCGACCATCTGCCCGCGGTTGATCTCCCGGCACATCGGACTCTGTTCGGTGAGCTCGGAGACGATGCGGTCGAGGTCGGCCGAATTCGACTGGGGTAACTCCTGTTCGGGCTTCTGCGCAATCCCGCTTTCCTGATTCTGGATCGTCACGGTGGTTTCCTTTCGAAAGGGAGGCGGTGGTGGTTGACGGTCGTGAACGTGGATCTCGGACGATTCGGTGGCGGCTTCGCTGCCGCGTGTGCCAGGCGACCGAGCCGGCAGGTCGCGACAGAGATTGCAGCGAAGATGGCGCTGTCCGGCGGTGATCGATGAGGCTCAGTCGTCGGCTGGGACCCGCGAGGCATGAGCCGTCTAGAGTGAGTTGTGTGACCGGCGTGGAAGCATTCAGAGAAACAGATGGTGTCGCCGCGAGCGGAATCGTCCAGTGGGGGCCGAGGACACGCACGATCAGCGCCGCAATGCAGTTCCGCGGTGGATGCGTACGTCGGCATCCGCAGGTGTATGACTTCACGATCACAGCTGTGATCAACACTCCGATTTCAGCGCAGGGCGACGAGGGAACGTGCAGTCCCGAAACCCTCGAGAACCTGCTCAGACAAATCGCACAGGCGCTGGGGCATCGCATGCTGTGGTGGCCCGAAGACGAAGACACCGAAGCACTGGGCCGAACGATCCAATGGCCTGCCGGGGTATGTGGACCGATGCTGCCGTTGCTGCAGTGGCAGATTCGACCGAGCGCCGAGAACATAGCGATGTGGGTCGCCGGTCGGCTCAGCTCGCAAATCGAATCGTTCTCACTGGACACCAAACTGGTGGCCCTGGAGTTGCGTGAGTCACCGCATCTCGCCGCGGTGGTTCGTGGGGTGGACATCGCAGACTGCAAGGGGTTCCCCGGGCCGATTGCTCGGATGTGAGGAACGGATCTCGCCGATGACCGGTCGACAGCATGGCACCATCGCTCGGCACGCCCAGGTCGATGTGACCCCGCACAGCCCGGCCGTCGGGTCGGACCCCGCCCGCCGGGCATCGGCATCCGTGTCCGCTGATGTAGCTCCGCTGCTGATGATCGACGGCGCAGGATCACGCGATCGCGACGACGCTGTCACTGCGGTCGCGCTCCCCGGTGGCGGTTGGGCCATCGAGGTACACATCGCAGCGGTAGCCGATGTCGTACGAATGGGTTCTCGCGCGGACGAGCAGGCCTTCTTGCGCGGCGAAACGCGCTACCTGAGAACTCGTACGATCCCGATGCTTGGGCCGACAGCGGAGGCCGCGGCGACACTCACCAGCGACGAGAACCGCACCACCATGTGTGTCAACGCCGTGTGCGGAGCGGATGGGACATGGCGAGAAGTCGACATAGCCCGAGCGTCCGTGCCGGCAGGTCGTTGCGTGGCCATCGACCACGAGTCGGTGAAGGCCGCCCTCGACGCCCCTCGGCATCCGCTGCACACCACAGTGATCGCGGTGCAGGATGCGGCGCACGCCATGCTCGCCGCCAGGCGTGACGCTGGAGCGCTCGCGATCTACGACTTGAGTCGGGGCTGGGCCACAAGCGAGGAGGGTGCTCCCGTGGCAGTGGCGGCCGCAGAGCGCACCGTCGGGTATCTCATCGTCCAGGAGTTCATGATTGCAGCGAACCGGGCCATCGCGTATTGGGCTGCCGGACGGGGCGTGCAGATCCTGTTCCGCACCCACCGACGAAACCCTGTCGAAGACAGCGCATCCGCCGTAGTTCGCGAGTTCATGGCCGCAGCCGGCGATCCGGGATTGTCCGCGCAGCTGCGCGAACGATTGTCGGCCACGGCGCTACCTGCTCGCTACGAAGGAGTTGTGGCAGCCCATCACGGGCTGCGACTCGCCTGCTACACGCACGCCACCTCGCCGCTGCGTCGACTCGCAGATCTGATCACCCAGCGGGCGGTGTTCGCATATCTCGATCGCGACAAACCTCCCTACACCTCGGAGCAGCTCACGCTCATCGGAGACGACCTCGATCGTCGCGCACGCCAGCGGCGGGAAAAAACCGCCGCTCACCACAAGACCGTCGCTCGCGCGGGCATCGAGTCGGACGCTACCGGTGACCTCGCAGCTCTCGACCCCGCTGCGTTTTCCAAGGTGCTTGCGGTTGTGTGCACTCGGCCGCCCCAGGACACTCTCGCTGAGGAGGTCACCGCTCGGGCGAAGACCGAGCGGCTGACCATCGTCGATGTCGTCGCGCTGTTGTCCGCGGATCACACCGAGTGGCGCCCCGTGGCCGCCGACGTCGTACGCATCGTGGCGCAGAGACACCCGCACTGGTCACCGAGCGTCACTTCCGGATGGAATCAGTCCGTCCCGGACGGAGTCGCAGTCGAGCTCGAGGACGATCAGTCCGGACCCGCGCACGCTCCCGAGTTCGCGGCTCGCGGTCGGATCGCAGGCACCTCAGGTGCCTGGACCCTGGCAGCAACGAAAAAACGCGCCAGGCAGGACGCGCTGTGGTCCGCGCTCGAGGCGTACCTGGACGGCATCGACGGCCCTGACGATGCGCCGACCTGGTCGCATGCGGTACCCGTAGAGAGCGCCGTCGCGTCGACCGGCACGCCGCTCACTCCTGCGCACCCCCCTCACGTAGATGAGGGCGCCGCCGCCCGGGTCGCTGACGCCGTCGCCGCCATGAGCGAATCCAGACGAGCGCGAGCGTCCGGCAACCCAGTGGCATGGCTGATGTCGTTCGCCGCGAACACTGGTGTGCCAGCACCTATTTACGACACAACTGCCGACGGCCCCTCCCACGCTCGTCAGTTCGTCACAGCTGCAACCTTCGTCGACCATCACGTCACCGCGAGTGCCGCCGTCAAGAGCGTCTCGCGGACTGCTGCCGCAGATGCCCTCGTGGCCGTTCTGTTGGAACGGTCACTGCCCTCATCCTGATCATCGCGCCGCCCAACAAGCGCTGATTCGCAACCGTCGTCGATCCGACGCTCGCCCGGACGACGGAGACTTCGGGATCCGGACTCTTGTCTGACGAAGCAGGGGCGCATACGCGCCCCTGCGATCAAGGAACGTCCAACTCTGAACCGATGTTGGCATGCCTCCTACTGTTATGCTCAGTTTTAATCGGAAACTAATACAAGGTTTCCCGTTAGAGGCCCGTACCTGCACAAACAAGGCCTTGGTGAGTAAGGGGTAGATATTATGGGAAAAGTCGGAATTCTTACTGAGAAGCCCTCGGCCGCTCGCAACTTCGCGGCTGCGTTGGGAGGGATGAGCGGCACGTTCGACGGGACGGAGTACGTCATCGTCAATGCTCGCGGTCACCTGCTCGAACTGAAGGATCCGTCAGCGATGGTGCCGTCGTCCCTCGCTGAGAAGTACCGGAGCTGGGAGCTCGAACATCTGCCATGGAATGCCAGCGACTTCCGATGGGAACGCGAGGTCCGACGCAAACTGACAAGCGGCAAGCTGGTCACCGATTCCGATGCGAGAAGCTTGCTGCAGGACCTCAACAAGGTGCTTTCAGGCTGCGAGACGGTCTGCAACGCAGCCGATCTCGACCCAACCGGTGAAGGCTCACTCCTGGGCTGGGAGATCGTGGAATACCTGGGCCTGGAGAACAAGAAGCTCGAGCGGATGGAGTTCCTCGACGAGACGCCGGCGTCTCTGCAGAAGGCCTTCAGGACACGTCGAGCGGTCACCGCGATCCAGGCGGAGGGCGACTACCGCAAGGCCGACTTCCGGTCGAAGTGGGACATGCTCTCGATGCAGTTCACCAGGCTCGCGACCAAAACTGCGGGCGCGAGCACCGTACTGCGCAATGGGCGGCTCAAGTCTGCGATGGTCGTGATCGTGGGTGACGGTCTCGATGCGCACAACGGATACGTCAAGAAAGCGTTCTACGAGAACCGCTTTCGAGACGAAAACGGCGTGACGTATTCCGACCCAGAGGTAGATCGATTCGAGAAGAAGGACGATGTCCCCGGCGGCTTGCAGTCGTCAGCGGTGGTCCACGACGAGACGACCCGAAAGAAGACCGGGCCGCCGAAACTGATGGACCTCGCCGGACTGTCATCTCTGTTGTCCAAGAAGAGTTTCGGGGCGAAGAGCGTACTGGACACGTATCAGAAGATGTACGAGGCACAGGTTGTCTCCTACCCGCGCACCGAGGACAAATTCATCTCGATCGAGCAGTTCAACGAGCTGCTTCCACTGGTCGACAAGATCGCAAGGGTGGTCGGCGTAGATCCGGCGGCTCTCAGTCACCGCGGTCCGCGTAAGAGCCACATCAAGTCCGGCGGTGCCCACGGTGCCAACCGCCCGGGGCCCACGGTGCCGGCGAGTCTCGATGCAGTGGAGAAGACCTACGGTGAGCTCGGTAGGGAAATTTACGAACTCCTGGCAAAGAACTATCTGACGATGCTCGCTCCCGACTACGAGTACGACCAACATCGTGGTCATGTCGAGAAGTACCCGAGCTTCGTCGGTTCGCTGAACGTGCCGGCAGTGCTCGGATGGAAAGGCGTGTTTGTCGTCGAGGAAGAGGACGGCGGCGAGCGAGACGAGCAGCCCGCGGATGCGACAGCGCTGGGTACTGTCGCGAACCCGTTCGTTCACGAAGGCTTCCCCGCACGGCCGCCGCATCCGACGATGGGGTGGCTGATGAAACAGCTGGAGAAGCGGAGCGTGGGTACCGGTGCCACCAGGACGAGCACCTATGCCGAGGTGACGAACAACCGCAACGGCAAGGCCCTGATGGTCGAGAAGCGGGGCAAGATCACCCTCAGTGTGATCGGCGAGCTTAACCACCGGATCCTGCCCGGCACGCACATCGGAGATCTGACGATCACAGAGCAGGTGTTCGAACAGATGGCTCAGATCGAGGCGGGGACCGGCGCGGCTCCCGACTATCTGTCTTTGGTGGCAGATCTGGTTCGCCACGACCTCGAGAAGATGAAGGCCAACGCCAGCAGGCTGCCCCGCGAGCTGAAGGAGCGGATGGGCAACGCCGGGGTAACCCGCGAGCCGGTGGAAACCTTCGACCTGCCCGCGGCACTGCAATTCAGCCATGCCGGAACAGTGGTGACACGCGCGAAACGCGTGTTCGGTGGCCATCGATTCACCGAGGCCGAGGTAGCGAAACTGCTCGCCGGTGAGGTCATCGAGATCGTTGCCACCAGTGCAGCGGGAAAACAGTTCGACTGCAAGGGAAAGCTCGAATCGGGCGTGATGGAGAAGAACGGCAAACAGTATCCGTACGTGAGCTTCAAGCCGCAGTTCGAGGAGCGTGTTCCCCGGACCGATCTGGTCAGCGGAGTGTGGAAGGGGAAGCCGGTTTCGTTCAAGGGCAGGGGGTGGGGTGCCAACGAACATTGGCCGGGTAAGGACTTCACCGAACAGGAGCTCGCGAAGTTACTGGCAGGGGAGACCATCGAATTCGATGCCAAGAGCAAGACAGGCAAGACGTATCGAGCCAAAGGTGCGCTGGCCGCAGGGACCTATCAGGGCAGTAAGACGTTCGGGTTCCAGTTGAAGTTCGAGGATCGAAAGACACCGCCCGGCAACAAGAAACGCGCCGTTCGCAAGTAGGAGGACAGCCACCGGACCACTCCTGGTCCGGTGGCTGTATTCGTGGTTCAATGGTGTCAGACTGTCGGATCATCCGACACGCAAAGAGAGAGGGACCCCGGTTGCCATGACCGAATCGAGCACGCTCACCGAGCGCGAATTCGTCGATCTACCCGATGATCTGCACTACTGCACCGAGTACGGGACCGCGACGAGGTTCAACCGGACATGGGCCGGCCACCGATTCACCGACGACGAGGTGACTGCCCTGTGCGCCGGCAAGAGTGTCTCGTTCGTGCTTACGCGCAACGATGGGAGCAGCGAGAGCGTGGTCGGACATCTCGAAGGCAAGATGTTCGAGCCCGACGACGATCCCGATCGGGGACCGATCCCATACGTGGGCTTCACCAAGGAGGCCAACAGCGCCACTCATGCCGAAGGTGTGTGGGCGCGCACCGGAACGAAGGTGAAATTCAGGCGCTCTTTCGGCACCCACACCTTCAGCGAGGGCGAGGTAAGGGCGCTGCTGGCCGACGAATTCGTTGGGTTCACAGCAACATCGAGGGCAGGTAACGAGTACGAGGCCGTCGGTCGACTCCAGCCCCAGACGTTCGAGGCAGGAGACGGCAGGGTCGTGCCGTTCGTGGGATTCAAACCGGATTTCGGAAACTAGTGTTGCCACGGCCATCTCGGTCGAGCGCAGCGACGAGAAAGGAGCGGGGAATTGGCAAAGAGTTCGTACAAGATTCCGGTCAGCATTGATCGAAGTCGACTCGATCACAAGATCACGCTTCAGGCCTTCCAGCTCAAGAGCAAACCGCTCTCGATCAAAATCATCTTGTACTGGGTACTGTTCGTGTTCGTCACGGCGTGGGTCGTGCTTCAGAGCCCGTTGTCCGCCGCGCCGTGGATAGTGCTTGTGTTCCTGGTGATCTGGATGACCGTGACCGCCGCGGTGCTGGGTAAGCAGACGAAGACCGGCGACATGAAGTTCATGCAACTGCCAGCGCTACTGGAGTACATACCGACGCGAAAACGCAAGGTTATGACCCGCACCAACTCGAAGCCGTACGGTTTCCTGTCCATCGTGGGCATCAAGGACGTCGAGGCAAGCGGGATCATTCGGTACGTCAATGGCGATGTGGCGCAGCTGTACTCGATTGTGGGCAGCGCCTCGGCACTGCTGTTCGAGGGAGACAGAAACGCGATCATCCGCAGGGTGGACAACTTCCACCAGAAGATCGATAGCGGGCCGTCGTGGTGCTACATGACGACGAAGGAGTCCCAGCGGGTCTTCCAGCAGATCGCAGCCATCGAGCATCAGAATCGAGAACTGCGGCACCGCGATCCGGAGTTGCTCGCGCTCGAACAGGAGAAGCTCGACGTCCTTGTCAACGATGTCGGCGGGCAGTTCAGTTCACTGCACCAGTACCTGCTGGTCCGAGCCACGAGCATGAAGGAGCTCAAGGCCGCGCATCGAGTACTGCGCGCAGAACGAGAGAACTCATCTCTGATGTTCAGACGCTGCGAGCTGCTCAATGGTCCGGACGGGCTGGAGGTCCTGCGCTCGGTCTACCAGAGCCCCGGTAAGGACAGGATCGAACCGATCAAGTAGGTCGCCGTTGGCGAAAAGGCCGATAGGACAAACGATGTCATCGACAGTAATGGCTCCGGAACCATCCGAGGCCCAATGTAGGATCATCCGCATGGGTAAGCACGCGATCGTCATTGGAGCGGTCGGCCACATCGTGGCCGACAGGCTGGTGAGTCGACGCGCCGACCTGGGCATAACACAGACCGACCTAGCTCTGATCGTCACTGAGGCGGGGCGTCGGATGGGCCGACAGGCGATTGCAGAAATCGAGACCCGGCAGCGTCGTGTCGACGTCGACGATGTGGCGGTTTTGGCGGCCGTTCTCGACACCACCACGGCCTACCTCATGGGTGAGCTCGACGATCCCAACCAGAAGTACACCCCTGCGCGCAGGCGGTAACAACGGTTGACCGCACGCAGGTCAGGCCGGAGCGGCCGGACGGCAGTCGTGATCGAGTCTGGAGGCGGCACGGTGGCGACTACCTCGCGTGCCGGTCGAAGTCAGAACAGCCGCAGCAACACCGGCGGTATCCGACATAGCGACATCAACGGTCGAAACCAACACCGCTGCAAGGAAAAAGAATTCAGGCCGACAGTGTCGGCTACGTCGATCCGCGACGCATCCGTGAGAGGGAAAGTCCGATGGCAGCAGGAGCAGAAGTGATGACGGGGACCGCGCTGGACGTCGACGTCCCGAGGCCCCCGGTCGCGCCCGCGCCGACAACCCCACACCTCACGCTCAGCAACGAGCAACAAGCCGTGATCGACGCCGTCGTGGCCGGCAACGACGTCATCGTCGACGCCAGCATCGGCTCGGGCAAGACCAGCACGATTCAACAACTGTGTGCGCGGCTGAGCCCGAGCAAGAGGATCCTCTACCTGACCTACAGTCGCCTACTCAAGGCGGACGCCCAGGATCGAGTCGGCGGCGCGCGGGTGCAGAACTACCACGGAGTCGTCTACCCACATCTGCTGCGGCTGGGTGTGAACTGCGGGGTAGGAGAGTCGGTGCAGGCCTTCAACGACCACTTCGCAGACATCCGAACGGAGTTCGAGCAGTACGACCTCCTCGTCGTCGACGAGTACCAGGACATCAACACCGAATATGCGGACCTGTTGCGCAACATCAAGAGCACCAATTCTGGCATGCAGGTCGTGCTGGTCGGTGACCTGTCGCAGAAAGTGCGCAGCGACACCACACTCGACGTCCAAGCATTCGCACGCGAGTTCTGCGTCGATCCCACCATGCTTCCCTTCACACAGAGTTTCAGAATGGGCCCGATGATGGGCTCCCTGCTGGGTACGGCATGGAACAAGCCCATCGTGGGCGTCAACGACAACCAGCGGGTACGTGTGCTCGACCATGCGGACGCAATCGAGCTCATCGCCGCCACGGAACCCGGGAATCTGTTGTGCCTCGGTAAGCGGACGGGGGCGATGGTGCACGCACTCAACGAAGCGGAAAAGCTTGCTCCGGAGCGGTACAACAAGTCGACGGTCTTCGCATCGATTCGCGACGGTGACTCCACGATCCGGCCGCAAGACGGAGTTGCCGTCTTCACCACGTTCGACGCCTCCAAGGGCATGGAGCGGCCGGTGTGCGTGATCTTCGACTACAGCCTCGACAACTGGAACATGCGGTGCAAGTTCCCGAACACCGACTACGAGGTACTGCGCAACGTCTTCCTCGTCGCGGCGAGCCGGGGCAAGTCCGACGTGGTTTTCGTGCGTAGCGGCGCGATGCGCAAGAACCCGCTGCCGACCGACCCCGGCGCGGAACCGATGATCGGCCAGCTCCCGATTCGCCGCTTCACCGCGCTTCCGAGCGCAACGCGCCCGCAGTACACCAGACCCTTCGCGGCTGCATCGGCATTTGGGTTCAAATACGCCGAGAACATCGCCGCTGCAATGCAACTGATCAAACGCGAACGTCTCGATGACGGTACAGAGAACGAGATCGTGATCGATCGCGCAGACGGGCTGATCGACCTCTCGCCTGCGGTCGGCGCATACCAGGAGGCCCTGTTCTTCGATCACCACGACGCGACCGCGCAAGCGGTGATGATGCTGCAGACTTCACGTTTGGCCGCGAGCCTGGTGACCGAGATCAAGGGGGAGCCCTGGAAGGACTCCTTGGTCCTGGCGGCGATCGAGACGCAGCAGATGCGCTATCACAACCAGGTGAGCGCGACGATCTCCACGGAGGTCGCGACTGCGCTCGTTCAGCGCCTGAGTCAGCAACTTCCTCGTAACTGCCAGGTCCAGGTCGGCTTGAGTCTGGCCGGCACCGCCCGAGCAGGCAGCACGAACTGGAGTCCGATCACGTTCTCGGGAATCGCCGACGCCATTCATCACCGCCAGATTTTCGAGCTGAAGTTCACCAGCGCCCTCGACCACGAGATGTTTCTGCAGACTGCCCTGTACGTGACCATGGCCCGGTATGCCGGTATCGACATCGATTCAGGGGTGCTGTGGAACACGCGCACCGGTGAGAGATGGTCTGTGCAGGTCCCGAACCCGGCGAGCTTCATGAACGCAGTGGTGAAATGCGTGACCAAGCAGAGTTACCGGCATTTCGACCCAAGCGGGACGGAGCAATCGTGATTCCAGCTGTGGTGAGCGATCCCCGACTCTGCCCCCGACCATGTGGCACCAAGGCGACCGTGCCGTGTGGATCCAGTTCGACTCGGGCGGGATCTGGGAGACCGGATGATCACCATGGACCGAAGGGATGCGAGGAAATCCCTTGTGCCATCAGGAATGAAGTGAAATGCGACATTGTGACACCGAAGGGACGGGACGAGAACATGAGTAGGACGTCGAACGCGGAGCTGGTTCTGCGATGACCACAGTGATGCGAGAGTTGTGGACCAGTCGGCGGACCTTGTTGCTGACGGTAGTGGGGGCCGTTCTGGTTGCGGTGGTCGGTATCGTCGCGCTGCTATGGCTGCTCGGCCGGGGAGCCGACTCGGCCGACGATGCGGCCGAGATCGACAAGATGCTCGATGCGAGACCGGTGAGCGAGGGCATTGCTGCCGCCGGCGGCAGCTGCGAGGCGTCGGGTGCGATCGACCGCCGGAACTGCACCCTGGAGGGAGTGCAGTTCCAGCTCGCAGAGGGAACATGGGTTCGGCAATCAGGAGAACGCGAACGTGAGTGCAGCCAGGGGCAGGCTTCACGCGATACCAAGGTGCTGACCAATCGAAGTTGGATGATCTACGCGGACGACGAAGCACAGCTGGACAAGTTGCGCGGGTTGCTGGCGAGCAACGCCGTGCCCTCGGAAGTCATGGGCTACTGCGACTGGGACCAGTGACTGAGCGGTCGCAGGTGGTCCACCTCCGACCGCGAACATTTCGACTCAGATCGACACAGAGAGCCTCGCTGCATTTTCGCCTGCAGCGAGGCTCTCTGTGTCGTAGCAGGCGGTGTCTCCCACTAGCCGGATCATAGTTCTCGGGATAGTTCGAGAAATTGGACAAGAAAGTATCCAAGTCCCACATTAGGCCTTTGAACAGGTACTACATCGCTTCTTGGGACGGTCGCAAAAAAACTCACCGTGTTAGACTCGACCCAATTATCGACTCTAGGGTGGGATTGCGAAGATGGGCCTGTTCAAGCGGAGGAACGACGCTGACATCGACTACTCCATCTTCGGTATCGAGCCCGACACCGCAGATGAGACCGACGCGGATGTCGACGGTGATCTCTGGGGTGAGTCATGGGGAAAATCGACTCGCGGGCAGGAAAGTCCACTCGGCCAGATCGACGTCGCAGACGATGGAGGCCGCCGTCCGTCAAGCCCAGACACCGAGGACATCGATTTCGAGGACGTTCTCGGTGACGAGATCTTCAATGTCGTCACCGAGGACGTGCAATCTCGGGTGGAGAGCCTGCGCCGCGGAGCGCCGGAGGCGCACGGAGCGTCGCCGAGTCGGCGCTCTGGTCGTTTCAGCACGAGTCGACTCGACGAGATCACCGCAAAGATTGCGGCGGAGCAGGCTGCCAAGGCCGATGACGCCTCCTTCGACGTCGAAAAGATGTCGAAGGAGCAGCGGAAGCTCTACATCGAAGCCCTCGGAGAGTCGCTCGAGCTCTACGCCCATCTGGTGGCCATCAAGCCGCGAGAGCGATACGTGTTCCGATCCGACTACTACGAGATCGACGGTACGGGGGCCGTGGCCTGCGTTCTGGCGCTCTTCCACCGCGACGAAGCTCGCGACGAGTTCCCGAATTTCTGGGGAGTGAGCCGGATCCCCGCTGACCTGCCGGATGGCGTGTCGGCGATTGTGTTCGAGCAGATCGAGCGCAAGGACGAGAAGTGGGTGGAGGGCGCGCTGAAGCGAGCTGACAAGCTCGATCGACTCGAAGAGCGTGAACAGGCTGACGGCGGCACGATGAGCACGAAGCGGACGGCAGCCAAGGCAGCAGACGATCTGTACAGCACGGTGGCCGAACTGCAGGACGGTGCGTCGTACTTGTCGGTTCAGAACCGACTCCTGCTCCATGCGCCGAATCTCGCGGCGTTGGACCTGGCCATCGACAAGTTGGCCCGCCAATACATCGACGCGTTTTCGTCGTTGCACGCCGCGCCGTACCACGGGGAGCAGCGTCAGGAGCTTTCGACATTGTTTGCGCCCAATCAGGACAAGCGAGGCGACGGATTCCACATGACCTCAACGGAGTACGCGGGGTCGTACTCGCTGGTTACCAACGGGCTCAGCGATCCTGCCGGCGAGTTCGTCGGCCAGATGGGCGGGGACTTCAACAACTCGGCAATCCTGTTCGAGGTCGACCGTTGGCGGCATCACGTGGTCCTGGCTGATCAGGGGCTCAACCACGCACTTGACCGCGCCCGGGTGGTCGACATGTGGGGGAGCAAACTCAGCCAGGCCGCACTGTTGAACAACCACCGGGTCGTGCACCTGGTGTTGAACGGGGCCGAGTTGGAAAAGCTCGGGCCACCGCTCGAGAATCTGACCGCGCGGTTGGACATGACGCGCGGTGACGTGAACATGTTCGAGCTGTTCGGATCACGCGAGGATCAACTCAGTCTGTACGGCATCCATCTGACCAAGTTGGTCCTGATGGCCGAACAGGCCTTGGGCGCAGGCGATCCGGCTGCGATCTCGATCATCCGCAGCGAGCTCAAGGATCGATTGACCGAGTTCTATATCGACCAGAAGATGTGGGCACGGTCGGCAGAGAAGAACCAGGAGAAACTTCGGTTGGTCGGCCTCGACCACAACGAGGTCCCCCTACTCCAGCACTTCGTGCCGTACCTCGACACGATGCACAAGAAGCTGCTCCAGCAGGGCAACCAGGACGCAGACGCACAACGCGCGATCAAGACGCTGCAGGGCGTGTTCAAGGACATGCTGCATGCGAACTCGGACTTGTTCAATCAGCCGACGTCCTCAGCGATCAACTCGGCGATCTCAGCGCGCAGAGTGATCTACGACTTCTCCGGACTGGTCAATCGGAGTAAAGGATTGGCGATGGCACAGCTGGTCAACGTGGTGGGGTTCGCCGTCGCCTCGTTGAACGAGGGAGACGTCCTGCTGATCCATGGGGCCGACCAGATTGTCGACGATCAGGTCCAGGAGTACCTGGTGTCACAGTTCGAGCGACTGTTTCGACGGGGAGCTCGTGTCGGATACCTCTACGAGAATCCCGACGCGATGTTGGCGAATCAGCGCTTCAATCAGTTCGAGCGAGCCGACTACACGGTGCTGGGCCCGATGGCGAAGGAGACAATCGCCAACTACGAGATCGCATTGCACACAGCAGTGCCGCGCGAGCTCAAGACACTGCTCGCGGCAACCGACCTGGCGATAAATTACCTACGGCGCGGTGCGGTCAACGTGGTGTTCAGTACGAAACTGAGCCTGGGCCTGAAAATCGCTGCAGGACCCGGCGAGAGCGGCGAGAGCATCGCGGCGCGGGTACGCGAAGTCGATCGAGCCAAGAAAATTGCTGCCAACAGCGAACTCGCAGCACTGGAGCGGGCCGAGGAAGAGCGTGCGAGGGAACGACGTGAGGCGATCGACGGGCACCCCGCCCGTGACGGAGGCAGGCCCTCAGGGCAACTGTCGGCGGATCGGACCAGCAGATGAGAGCGAGTACAGCTGCAGCGCCGGGCGTGCAGGTTCAGGGAAGTGATCGGCGCTCGCGTCGAAGTACAGGGACGACACGACGGGGACGAGGTTTCACGATGGGGGAGGTGACGACATCTCGAGCGTGCGGTCGCAGGCTGCTGGGAGGCCTGGTGGTGGTCTTACTCACCGCCATGGTGGCGGCCGGCCTGATTGCGTCCGCCGGCACGGCCAACGCGGTTCCAGCTGATGCCAGCGCAAAATACGGGCGCGGATACACCGAGCTGGCAGAGAAGAACATCGCCAAACTTTGCCCAGAGAGCGGAGCCGACAGCGGGTCGAGTTCCACCGACGAGGCCACTGCCGATCCTGGACTCGACGAGCCGATCGTCGGTGGGACAGGCTGCTCGATAGAGGACCCGGCGCTCTGGGAGGCGGTCGGTGTCTGCGCGGATCCTGAGAAGAAAGCCGAGCCGGATCCGGCGAAACTCGACGAGGCCGACTTCATCAAGTGCATGGCGGGCAAGGGATTCGGTAAAGAAGAGAAGGAGGCCGAGGACAAGGCTGCGCCCGGCGACGAGGCCGTTGCGAACCTGTCACTCGCTCGTCTGAGCTCGTCTCTGACCAGCTTCTACGTCAACGCGTTGTCGCCACTGGGCGCAGGCAACTCGTCTGGAGATACAGAGGCAGCCGATTCGGAAATCGAAGGTGCGGCCGGTACGGAGACCAAGGAAGGTCTCGACGCATGGGAACCGATTCTGAGCCAGCCCGGCAGCGCCGGATCTTTCGTCGGCAGTCCAGACAGAAGCAAGCAGGAAAGCACGGATTGGCTGTTCAGTGCTGCGGATGCGGCCAATGTGTCCAGCGTGAACTATTCCGCGTTCAACAGAGACAACCCTGAAGCGAGGGGGACAACCGCCGAGACGAACGCACCGGTGGACGGCGGCGTCGAGGGATACCTGCTCTACGGCGCGATGCTCTCGGGCATGGGCTTCGATACGGTGATGGCCGCTGACGGCGGTGCTGCGGCCGGGCGCGGCCTGTCCGGAATGCTGATGATGGCGGGATATGCCGGAGCCGGGTTCGTCGACGTCGCGTTCGATTCGGTGATGTCAGTTCTGCAGTGGACCAACCCTTTCCGGTTCATGGTCGACGCGGTCAGTGACAACACCGACCCCAGCTTCACTGCAGGCATGGAGGGCAGCGCTGAGGAACCACCTGGTGCCTTCGATGGTTTGCGTGAGTTCTTCGGTCAGATCTATGGCGCGATGGTCGAACTCGGCTGGATGGTGACCATCCCGATGTTCATCGCGACAACGGTCGCCGGGATGCTGCTACTACGCAAGTTCGACAGCGGCAGCAAGATGAAGGCTCTGATCATCAGGATCGCCTTCCTCGTCGTCGGCCTCCCGTTGCTGGGAACGAGTTACACCGCAGGTCTGGACGCGATGAAGGGTGCCTCCGGAGACGCCGCCACCGCACAGTCCACGAAGGTCGTCCTGAGCACGTACGTCGATTTCGAGGCCTGGGTCAATGGGCCTCGACTACAGCCACCGACAACCGCTCAGAGTAGGGGTGAGTTCTGGTGGAACGAGGACAACGACGCCCCGAACGGTGCCACCGCTGCGGTGGCTCGCAAACTCGCGTTGAGCATCAACGCCGGAAACAGGCCTGTGTGGGCAACTTTCGGCGAGGACAGCTCCACCTCACCCAACGGAAACGACACGAGTTGGGCGACGTCGGTCAGCGGCAGCAGTCCGACAGGAGGCACCACAGGCTCCGCTGACGTGAGTGATCCGAACGTTTTCACCTCAACCATGGAGTTGCTCAACAAATTTCGCAACGGTGACACCGTCAGCGCCGGCGGATTCGAGTCGAGCATCAAAGCGGGCTTGATCCAGGAGATGGACAAGTACAAAGGGACGCCGCTCGAGCAGGAGACACGAGAGACGATCGCGTCGTGGTTCCAGGACCTGTCGTCGCCGGAGGCTTTGCAGTCGATGACCGGGACCGATGTGGGGAAGATGAAGAACCCGCTCATCGAGGTGGCACCGGGCGCGAGTTTCAAGGCCGAGAGGGACCCGAGCAACGACTACTCGATCATGACATTCGCGAAGGGCGACAGCAGTGGTGCGTGCCTGAATTCGACAGTGGTCAGTCGAGACTGGGATGGCAAGGCGGACAGCGAGGCTCGGACGAAGTGCAACATGTCTCCACTCGCCATGTACAACTACCTGAACACCTCGTTCGGGCCGACTGGCATGCAGGTGTACACGCCAGGTCAGACGACCAGCTCGTGGGCGCGCGAAGCGCATGCCAGCGTCACTGCGATCGGCACTGGACCGGCGCAGTTCATGTATTGGTTCTCGGCGATGACGATGCTCTTGTCGTTCACGATCATCGGCCTGGCCTACGCGATGATGATGATGATCTCGTCCCTCAAGCGAGGTATTCAGCTACTGGGATCGGTACCGTTCGCGACGCTAGGTTTCGTCGCTGGTATCGCGAAGTGCGTTATCTACACCGCCGCGATGTTCTTGGAGATCCTGGGCACGATCTTCATCTACAAGGTCGTCCAGGAGCTCATCGTCGTCGTGCCGACCATCCTCGAACGGCCGCTCGCCGAGAGACTGACAGACGGAGTGTCGGAAGGGACGAAGGTCGCGGCGGGAGCCGGTGCCGCCGGATTGCTGAGCCTCGCTGGAGAGAACAACCTTCACACAGTCGTACTGATCATCACTTTTGTCAGCTCATTGGGCCTGATCATCTTCACAATGATGGCGCTCAAAATCCGGAGGTCGTTGCTCGACGGCGTGGATCAGGCGGTAACCCGGTTGGTCAACAAATTCATGGATACCCAGGCGTCCGGCGGTATGGACCCGGGCCAACCCGGAGCACTGCGCCAGGGCGTTGCCCGCGGGGGCGGTATGGCCGCCACGTCGATGCTGATGGGCGGAGGTGGTTTCGGCGGTGACGGCGGTGACGGCGGCGGCGATGGCGGCGGTGGAGACATAGGCGGAGATTCGGACGGAACAGGACCCGACGGCGGCGGGAACGGTACGCCGGGCAAGCCCGGGGCCGGTGACGGCTCGATGAGCATGGACAAAGACGGAAACCTTGTCGACGGTACGGGCCAGTCGGTCACCGGCAGCGGAGGTCAGCCGCTGACAGCAGCAGACATGATGCCTATCGACGCCAGTACCGGCAACGTCCACGACGGCACGGGTGCACCGATTCTCGGCGAGGACGGCTCGCCGCTGAGCGCGGACGATGTCGCAGGGTTCGACGGACAAGGCCGCATGCTCGGCGACAACGGCGAGGTGCTCACAGACGCCAACGGTCAGGAACTGACGAGCCAGCCCGCTGCTGCAGCGGCATCGCGACTGGCGGGTGACCGAGCCGTAGCAGCGAGTGTGCTCAGTCGCGGGCTCAGCGACTTCCCCAGCGGTGCGCCGGCAGGATCCCCGGCGGGAGCGATTGTTCCTGTGTCCCCGCAGAATCAGCCGGCCGCCTTTGATCAGAGTGGACAGACTCGTCAGGTCGGTGGGCCTCTTCGTTCGGACGTCATCGCCAATGGCGGGGACGGCGGCAACAGTTCGGCCCTCAGCCACACCGCGGCGCTCACCGCGTCCTCGATGGTCTCGCAAAGACTCGCGGGCCCGCCGCGACGTAGGCCGCCGGAGGCCATGGGTCCGTCGGGCAAGGGCGCAGCGCCATCCGGGAACGGCCACGGCGGCGGGGGCGGCGGTCAGACAGGCGGGCAAGCGCCGCAGCGGCGGGGCACGGGTACAGGATCGGCGATGACCACAGCGGCGATGAGCGCGGCAATGCATAACCAACGGGGAGACAATCCAGCACCTCGACCCCCGGCCACCGGCGAACGGGGCGAGGGCCCTCCGACACCGCGGCCGCGGGAGAACTGATCTCGACCTTCTCACGTCGAGCGCCATGGTGCCGGTCCGTTCACCGGGCTACCGCCGTCACGAGTAGGCCGGACCGACACCGCAGGTACATCTCGATAAAGATATTTGTCGAGAGTTATTCTCGACAAGGATATTGACGTCCTCACCTGGACAGAGGGCTGATATAGTTTTTATCAGGGAGTTATACAGGCGCGATCCGAGTCGCCGACACGGATACGTCGGTGACGTCACCAAGACCACAGACACGACCCCGGCACTGCCCGGCGGACAAGGAGAGATCGCGGATGAGCTTCATGCAGATGGTGACTTCGGCCGAGAGTGCTGGATCGACGTTCTTGGCGCAGACCGGCGCAGACGAAACCGGCGGTGGCAGCAGCGGCGGGGACTGGGACCTCATCGAGTTCTTCACCAACGGACAGAGTTACGCAGAAAAGGCCGGCGGCGCGTTCCTGGGCCTGGTCGGCGTGTTCTGCCTCTTGTTTGCCGCATGGAAAGCCTTCCAGAAGCTCACCAACGAGCAGTCCCGGGAGAGCTGGGGCAAGGTCATCGCACTTATCGCACTCGGTGGCGTGCTGCTCTTCGGTGGCTACCAGTTGATTGCCGATCTGGCAGAGGGCGGCAAGGACACCGTCGACAACTTCGGGGACAACGGTGGCGGTGCGATCACCGTCTCCCAGGGTGCCGTCGGGCCGAGCCTGCTCGATCTCGGCACCGGAGTTGTGGCTCAGCTCTAGGTCTGTGACGGAAAGCGAACCCCTGAACTTGCACCCATGTGGACAAGTTCAGGGGTTCGCCTGCTTTGCAGCGGTTCTGCGAGAGCCGCGAAGAGAAGACACTTGAGGGGTGAGTGATGGCCAATTCGACGGAAGACGTTTCTGTCGTCGGCGACGAGACGCGGCTCGAAAGCTTTCGGAGAGTGTGGAAAACGTTCTCCGATCGATTCAAGCTGGGCTCGCACTACACGATCGAACGGTTCGGAGTGATCGTGGCCGCATTGTCGGTGTCCGGTGCGTTGGTTATCGGAATGACGGTGTGGGGCGCTATCAGCGCAGGTAACACAGTTCTTGGCCAAACCGCGCTCTACACAAACAGTTTCGTCGCGTCGCGGACCGGCGTGCAGGGCACCGTGGAACCGGTGTACGTCAACCGGGAGCGCAATAGGGCGCTCGTTCTCATGAAGTTCGAGATCCCCTCCCAGATGAGTTCGGACGCTGCGGACTATTACGTGTACGGGACTGGCATCGAGGGCGGTCCAGCAGGCGGCCCGACCAAGCTCGAGACGCCGTTGGCCGGCGCGGTGTACTCGTTCGCGAACACCGGATACCTGGGAATCATCCTCGAAGCGCCCGATGGTTTCGCCTCGCAGTTGATCAACTTGACGGTGCGTGCGCGCAAAGAACTGATGACACCTCTCAACCGTCCCAAGGCGGCAGGAATGGACAATAGTTTCATCGAGCACGACCAATGGCGGATCGTGGTGAACCCTGGAGCAAGTGGCGCAACTCCTTTGCGCGCGTTGGATTCCGACCGCATACCTGAGCCCGAGGACATCTTCGCCGACGCAGTGACGTGGCGGAACGAACAGGCCAAACGGAAGGTGCTCGACGGCAAGTTGGCGGACATGAAAACACAGCTGACGCGGATCTCGAATTTCACCTCGATGATGGCCCAGACAAGTGTGCCGGTGGGCGACGATCCCAGCGTGCGCCTGCTTCCGCCGGCGCTGCCGTCCTCCATCGACGGCGACTCGATCACGGGTATGTCGTCGACCGAACTGCGCAAGGCGCTCTCCGAAAAGCCCGCCAGCGAGGTCGAGGGTGTCGGATCGAAGACAGAGCGCGCCAGGCTGCTCGACACGTTCTCCAACGGCTACTGGGTCAACGGGTACACCCTGAACTCGCCGGGGGCGATGTCGGGCGGCACCGACTTCGACTGGAGGCAGCGCTCTGTGGCCGACGGCTACTTCGAGACACTCGGTGCCCGGGAGGGCTCGATCGGCGAGTATCTGGCGACGCTGTCGAGCCAGCCGATCCCGTCGATGAGCTCAAGGGATCTGCGGTGGCCGCTGAGCAACGGCCAATCGATCAACGACCTGCGGCCCAAGGACACCGCCTCCAAGCCATTGATCGAGCTGCGGAACAACGCGATGGCCGCCTACGACAACTACTTCACGCTCAAGCGGTCATATCAAACTGTGGATCTGCTCGAGTTGCTCGTGATGGAGCAGACGTTGGACCAAGTGGCATCAGGCTCGACTAAGGCGTCGGGTCCCACAACGGCGAGCTTCCGCTCGTGACCGCGGCGTTGGTGCGCCGATGAGCAAAGGCGATATGCCGCCGGTACAGCCGCGGCGAGACGACCAGGGCTCGGGAGAGGACGACAGCGGAGCCAAAGCGAGTGAGGCTGCGCTGAGTAAAGCGGGCGCGGCCACGGGCAGTGGCGCACTCTCAGGTGCGGGGCTCGCGATGAACGCCGCGCGGGGCGGTTCTCGATGGGTAGGCGCCGGGGTACGCAAACTCGCCATGGCGGGTGTCCAAGCGGGAGCAAAGGTCTCAGGTCTCACCGGCGGGGCGCTCTCGGTAGGCGCAGGCACGGGCGTCGCAGTGGGCGGTAGTGGGTTGATATTGGCTTTGGTGTTGTCTCTGGGCGGACAGGTCATCGATCAGAAGGGACAGCGGCGCGAGTCGCTGAGCGAGATCTGCCAGGAGTTGACCGAGTCTCCCACGACACGGGCACGCAGCGGTGATGCTGCGACCGTCGACGCGAGTATGGAGGAGCAGGCCAAGAAGGTCTACTCGGTTCTGAGCTACGCCGGAATGAACGATCAGAACATCGCTGGGGTGCTCGGCAACTTCCAGACCGAGTCCGGCATCGACCCGACGTCGATCCAGAACATCTTCGACGAGCCGTACAAGGTCGGGCCGAAGAAGCAGAGCAAGATCGATGCGGGTGGATTCGGAGGTAACTCGACTGGTCTGGGTTTGGGCCAATGGACAGGGTCCCGCGCGCAACAGCTGCTCGATTACGCCAAGGACAAGGGCGGTGACTGGCACGACATCGAGATCCAGCTGGCATTCGCGATGAGTGAGGACTCGGGGGCACCGATCTTCAAAGACATGATTGCTGGGAAGAATCCCGGTGCCGACGATCCTGGCGACGCTGCCTTCTACTACCTCGACGAGTGGGAGAACCCAGCAGATCAGGCCCGGGGTGGGGCCAACGATGTCACGCGCCGCGAGCAGGCCGGAATCTGGTACGTGAAAATGAGGAGCTGGTCGGCTGACAGCTCGCTTGGGTCGTCGGTTCTGGCCCTTGCCGGGCAGACCCAGCGAACGGCCGACAACAAAGCGCTCGTGGCGGAACTGCTGAACTGCCCGGGCCTGAGCGGAGGCGGCGGCAGCGCCGGTGGAGGGAACAGTTCAGCGGCCGAAGCGATGGTGTCATTCGCGTGGCCGTTCCTCGACGACAGCCGAGGAAACGACGGCACGGACCTGTACATGTATGTCCACGACCAGGTGTACACGGGTGACCCGTACTACGCCAGCTGCGACCGAGGCGTCGGCTCGGCTGTGCGCTGGAGCGGAACCGACGACGCGTTCCCTCCCGGCCCTGTCAGTGCCCAGGAGCAGTACGTCAACGGAGAGGGCCGGGACAAATGGGAGAAGGTCGGATCCGCGATGAACGAGGCCGATCTCAAGCCCGGTGACGTGCTGATCGCCCCGAACCACATCGAGATGTACGTGGGCGAAGACGCGGTGAAGAAGGTGTGGCCGAACGAGTCGGACCATGAGCCAGACGCCGTCATCGGGCATGCCTCGCTCAATGACAGGTCTCCGGCGCTCGACAGTTTCGGAGCGATCAGCGATGACGGCCGCAGTTTCGTCGCCTACCGGT
This sequence comes from Rhodococcus sp. NPDC076796, assembly GCF_040702765.1. Taxonomy (NCBI): domain Bacteria; kingdom Bacillati; phylum Actinomycetota; class Actinomycetes; order Mycobacteriales; family Nocardiaceae; genus Rhodococcus; species Rhodococcus sp. NPDC076796. The sequence continues at coordinate 87,911 of NZ_JBFBMS010000009.1, forward strand.
CCAAGAGCAAAGAGACGGACTCGGAGTTCACCGACGTCAAAGCTCCCGCCGGGATGAAGCCCGGAAAGGGCGACAAAACAGCGGCTTCCACGACGCCGGGACCGTGACAGCAGTGCGGAGCCAGGTGTCGATTCGGTTTATCGTGATATTCTCGTGTCTCGGCCAATAGGCGCTTTCACCTGCATCGATAGCGACTTTTGAAACTAGTCAGAATTACTTTGAAAATACTCCGAATGAGAGGATGTTCTCCATGGACGAGGACACGCCGACCGAAAATCGCGGGACCGAACCTACCGAGAATTCGGGACATCGCCCCGAGGCGGGCATGGCCGATCGCATGCGCAAGGCCCGTGAAGCATCCCAGAGAAGCCGGATCGACGAGGCGCGCCGGCGTGCACCCAAAGCCTCGGTGATTCGATACACCATGGTGGTAGTTCTCGCTGTCGCAAGCCTGGGCATGGTTGTGTACTTCACCGGCACGAGTTCCGCGCACGAGAGCGCCGTGCGCTCGAATCTCGCGGAGATCAGAGAGCTGGAGAAGGCGCTCGCCGAGTCCGAGGTCGCTGCCGAGTCGGTGCCCGATGCAGATGAACTGCGGCCGGCGTTCAGCACTGCAGCGGCCAAGGGCGAGGAACTCGCCACTCTGCAGAACGAGATGGGCGGCCTGAACTTCGAGGTGCGTGACCGCAGTGCGGCTCTCGGGGAATACGGGGGTCTGGTCGACGAGGCAAAGAAGTACTTCACCACCGGCTCTCTTAGCGGCGGCGCTTTCCTTCCGCACGGACAGTGGTATCAGCCGCACGAGCCGGGAAAGAACGAGAAGGGCCAGGCAGCCTGGATACGGGTGTCGGGAGACAGTTGGGAGTGGCGCTCGATTCCGACCAAGACCGTCGATGGCTCGGGCAGCATCACTGCGCTGTGGGAGGCCAGCTTCGTAGGCGGAGAGAACGACGGAATGCTGCTCGCCTGGGTGACCGGCAAATTCGACCCACAGCGTGGCGAGTTCTACGACATGAAGCGCGGCCTCACCACGGAGGGCAATGCGCGGCTCGGGGCAACGACGAGTCCACCGGAAGGAAGCACGGAGAAGTCACTGGTCGCCGCACCGAACGAGAAGGATTTGATCGATGACGCCCTGAGCGCGACGCCGACGACAGGATCGAGCAGGGGCACCGGAACCACCAGCGCCACACCTACTCCTACGCCCACCGGCACGGCGGGCTCGACCACAACTCCGGCGCCGACGGATGCGCAGGACCCCGAGATGGCCGACCCCGGCCTGGACGGAGTGAACTGAGCGATGAGTAACCAGAAGAGCAGAACCGCGGGGAGCTTTCACGCCGACGCGTCGGACTCAAAGCAGGAGCGGTTCCGTAAATTCTTGATGCGCAACGCGCTTGTGATCGTGACGGCGGTGGTCTTCGTGACTGTGTATTTGGTGTTGGGCGGGATCTCATCCGACCGAGACGCCGACCTGGCCAGCCAGAGGTCGGAGATCCTTTCGCTCCAGGGGCAACTCTCGATGAATCAGGACCAGGTGCACAGCGAGCAGGGAGCGGCGGTCGAAGAGGCGACCAACGGCCTCGAGATCGACCACAAGGATGACGACGATCAGACCATCACAGAGTTGATGAAACGTGCCCTGACGTGGAACGGCCTCAGCGAGTACCTCGATCAGCGCGACAAGGTGATGAAAACCTACGGATTCGCCGAAGACAGTCAATTCATGCAGGTGTTCATGCCGGGGGAGGACCAGGGTGCGCAGCGTACGGCCCCATCGGGCAAAACATACGGCGCGTTCGACAAAGACATGAAGAGCGAATTCGTCTCGCTCAACAGCTCGGTGACCAGCATTGCCGGTGATGTGTACGGCTACTTCTCGATCGTCGAGATGCGTGTGGCCTCCGGCTCCGGCGCATCGAGCTCCACCGCCTTCGTGTCACTGAGCTACGACATGATCGACGGCAAGCCAGGAAATCTCGACGCCTACACAATCCCTGGAGGGGTCCAGCGGTCAGGCTAGAAAAGTCTGCAAAGAAAGTCCCGAGTCCGGCAAATTAGGGAAACGCCGCAGGTAGAACTCATGTTCACCTGCGGCTTTCTTGATGATAAGATTTATTCCAGATAATAGTCTGCAAGGTACGCAGGACGGTCTTGGACCGCCGACGAGGGACCGTGGTCCACGCACGGCCACGGGAGGACGAGGTAGGAACATGACCGCGAAGAACAAACGCAGAGACGCCGGAACCGGAGCGAGCGACGCTCGTGCTGAGATCGGTGTCGCGCTCGGTGAGATTCGTCAGAGCGTGGCGCGGAACGCTGCCGCGAGGCAGGAGGACCTGGGCCCCCTCGGCCTCGCGGTGGTAGACGCGGGTGCCCCGGAGTGGACCGTGCGCGCACACAATCGTCTGGGACACGTCGGCGGTTTCATCTTGTTCGTGTGCCTGATGGTGATCGGATGGCCGCTGCTCGTGGTGTTGGCGAGCACGCTAGTGCGCATCGTAGGCGTCAACGTGATCACCCGGATTCCAGCGTCAGTGCTCGGCGAACTAGGTGTTCCGGTCGAACTGGCGGCCAGCACCAGCGACCGCTTCTTGTTCACCTGGGTAATTCCCGTGGTCTTCTTCGTGCTGGTACTTGCGGGGTTGACGTGCCTCGCCCTTCGACGCGTGGTGCTGTGGTCGTGGGAATGGACCCGTCGACTCGCACTCGGTCTGTTCGCCGGATACGGCACCAGCGTGCCCGCGGACAGACGTGATCGCCGCGCGCAGAAGATCGACAGCGACAGCGCGAAGGCCGCAGGTCGGAGACAGCGAGCAGGGGACGACAAGGCGCACGCGGCCAGGGACACTGCCGCTACCGCAAACAGGTGATCGGGGGCGGTGCGCCCGTCGACCAGGCCGGAAACCTTCTGAAGTCAGCCTTTACGAGGAGTACGCAGTATGGACAAGCCCATCAAGCTCGCAGGATTTTCGGCAGCGACGCCTTTGGCCAGGCAGCTGGTTGCCGCGAACCCTGCCGGCATGATCAGCCTCGAGCAGATCCCCATGCTCGCTGTGTTCACATTGCAATCGACGACGTTCGACTATGTCGGTCACCAGCACGTACCTCAGCTTCGCCTCATCGGTCGTTTGGACCGACTCATTCCGGAAAATCCACAGGAGATGCCCTACAACATCGGTGAGATCGGGCTCAACGAAGAAGAGTCGATCAGGATTGTCGGGGACTACCCGTTCAACGCGGAACAGCTTGCGACGCTGCTCGACAAGGGTATGTACATGGACGGTTTCGGTCCGCCGGAGAAGTTGGTGGGCCTGCCGTTCGAGGTCGACACCCGGATCGATCTTCGGATCCTGCCGCCGAACCAGGAAGGCGCGCCGCCGTTGGCGATCGCGGACCTGGGACCGATGCGCTTTTTCGATATGCGTTTCGAGACGTCGGGATACGAACTCGCTGAACAGTTCCCGGACCATCGAGGCCCGCTGATCGAGGCCGGCAAGATCACGGGGCACGAGGTATTGGGCGTTGATCAGGAATTGACCTCGGAACAGGCTGACCTGGCCGACTTCTCCTTTGGCAGGGCAGGAGAGGCAGGCGATCCGAGGATGACTGCCGGCTCTGCGAGCAAGAACCTCGTCGAGCGGCTCACAGCACTGTTGGACGTCGACCTGGATGCGCCGAGGGCGTTGCGCGGATTGCGTGAGGATATGCGGGCGGTGCGGTCACGGTCCGATCGTGTTCGCGCGAATCTGTTGTCTCCCGGACTGGCCGACGATTCTATCGAGAGTACCCCGCCGGCGACCGACAGGTCGACCACGAACGACGATGAATTGGGCAGGGCCGCAGCGCAGTTGCAGAACATCGACCTCGACGACCTCGATTTGAGCGGCTTCTCACTCGAGGACGACTCGCAGGATGACGACACCTCGCTGCCCACGCTCACGCTGTCCACACAGGACCCAATCGTTGCGTCACTGATTGCAGAGCACGAGGACAACGGATTCTCTTTCGGCGAAGCAGCAGAGGATGATTCGGCGATCAAGGCTCGTAAGGCGCGACAGGCCCGCGAGGCGTCGGCGCGTCGGGCCCGTCAGAATCAGCAGACCGAGGCGACACATCACTTGTCCGAAGGAAACGCCCCTCGGACGACGGACCACGACGGCCCGCAGCTAGGCGGCTGAGTGCCCGAACGGGGCTGACACCGAGCATATTTCGGTAGCAGCCCCGTTCTTAGTAGCGAAGGACACTGATGGTGACACTGAAGCAGTCGATCATCGTGGTCAACGAATACACGATCAAGACCGATACCGACAAGACCAGCGGCACCCGTGGAGGTAGCCCTGGTGCCTATGTCACGCGGTACATGGCGCGAGAGCTGGCGACCGAGCCGATTGCGCCTGTGCAGCGCGCGAGTCTGGATAACTTCGTCACCAAATACATGGCGAGGGCGGATGCGGTCGAATCCATGCTTGCCGACCACCGAACAGGCGAAGCGAGTATTGCCGGCGCGGAACGTACCTCAGGATACGACGCACCGACGCTCTCAGGGCGACGCATCCAGCGCAGCGCCCGCAGAGCGATGGAGAAGGTGCGACGGGCAGTCACCGGAACGGGGAGAGAGCAGGTGGGCCCGGCCGAATTGAAGTCGGAGTTCGCTGCAGCGCAGGGCGACGGCGGTGTTGCCTTCGGACACAACGGAGTTTCCCTCAGCCACGAGCGCCTTCACGGCGACGCCAAGCAGATCCAGGAGCTGTTCGACACCGGCCACACCGTGATGAAAACCGTCCTGAGCTTCGATCACGATTACCTGCTCGAACACGGGCTGGTTCCGGCGAGCATGGAAGTCGATGCCAGCACGGGAACTGCGCGCAGAGGGGCGTATCGAGGTCAGCTCGACCAACTCAAACTGCGGCTCGCGGTTATGGAAGGGCTTACCCGAATGTGCCGGGTAGGGGACTTTTCGGACCTCAAGTATGTCGGGGTCATTCAGGTCGACACCGCTCACGTGCACGTCCACCTGGCGATGGCGGATGCGGGTGCCGGTCGCCGCGCGGGCGACGGCACGCAGAAAGGAAAACTCACTGCGCGGGAGATGGGGCTGCTGCGCAGTGGGCTACATTCGTCCCTCGATCGCCATCGCAGGATCGAACACCTCTCGAGCGCCGTCGGATACCAGCGCCGCAGTGTCAGTGCGTTCGTGCGCCGATGGGCGTACGAGTCCCTGAGCGTGAGCGCCCGGGCACAGTTCGTTCTCGCGTGCCTTCCCGAGAACCGAGCACTGTGGCGAGCTTCGACAAACAGCAAGGAAATGTCGAAGGCCAACAGGCTCGTTCGCGAGTTGGTCGAGGACAACCTCGCACAGCCGGGTTCGCCCATGCCGGAGGCACTGACGCAGATTCGAGAATACGCAGAGCAACGACGGACGAAAGAGGGGCTGAGCCGAGCCGAGCACGACCGACTCGTGGCCAATGGCCGCGAACGGATCGTGCTCCAGGCAATGAACGGGGTCTACTCGGTGCTCTCGGCCGTAGCCGATGACGAACTGAGCGTGCAGACGCCGATGATGCTCTCGATGAGCGAGGACTTGGGTCAGTTGGTCGAGCAGATCTCCGCAGAGCAGCTCGACGCGACGGCCTCGGGCCGCCAGGTTGCAATGAGCGCCGGGCACTTTGCACTGCGGCTGCGCGCATACACCGAGAGATTGGACCGACACAGCACGCTTCGGGAGCAGATGCTGCTCAAGGCGCGGTCCTGGGAAGAAGCTTCCGCGGTCGGCCGCACCGCGCCAGGGTCAGAGGCGATGCATCGCTTCTATCTCACCGAGGCCGACTATCACGGGCGATGCGTGAGCAAGTACCAGCACTACCTGGACATGGGAGGTGCGCGGTTCTCGGAATGGTCGCAGCAGTGGCAAAAGGTCGAGGCGTACGGACGCAAGCTCACGGGTTTGCGGGCGCTTCGCGCGGATAGATCGATCCCCAAGATGAACGACCCACACGCGGCCGAGAAGGTAGGCCGCGAGCTGTACGGACAGGGCGGCGGCGCTCGCTTGGCCCAGAAGGGGGCCGAAGGCAAAGCTGGACGGGCCGTCATCGACGGACGCCTGGAGCTGATGGCCCGTCGTTACTCGACGATGGTCGACGATCTGGTGGAGTCATGGCGCGTCAGCGGGTCGGCGATTCGCGTAGCGACCGTGGAGCCGGGCACTGTCGCCGAAGCCGGCCAGATGCTGCTCACGGGCGGCGCGCCCGATGGGCCTGCCCTCGACATACATGAACCAGGAGCTCACGTGGTGGTCTCGGCCCTTCCCGAGCACCGATTCGAGCTGGTCAAAGGTGTCGATATGCACGAGCTGGGACTTGATTGGAACAAGGACCAGAAGGTCGGTCCGCGCACGGCCGCCCGATTCGGCAATGTGGCCGAGTCTCGCAGCATCGTTGTCGAGGCTGCCGAGGAATGGATGATCGCTTCGGGACAGAGCGCCGAGGTCGCAGCCGAGCTCGGTACTGCCATGTCGGACATCGGCTCTATGCGTGAGCACGCTCGACAGATCCGTTCGAGCGGTCTACTGCCGTCGCTGCTGGCGACGGCAGCCGACAAGACCCGCAGACTTCGACGACGTATCCGAGCGGAAGTCGATGCAGTTACTGCCGCCGAGAACAACACCGCGGGCCGCGATGCCGATCAGGAGGCTGCCGCGAACGAACGAGTTCGTAGCGATCTCGAGACGCTGCTCGTAGAGCAGTCCCGGGGCCGCAAACCCAAACGCAGAGGCACGACAACACGGATCGACACCGGGCTCGGCGGCGCGATCAACGCGTCGATGGAGGTCGCGGTACGCGAGTATCGGCTAGACCACACCGACGACGGCCGGGATCCGCAACTGTGATCGGCGATGACACCGAAAAGCTCTGTGCCGCTGCGGTGGACAAGGTTCCCGATCCACAGCGGAGTGACCGTCGACATCGACTGTCGACGCGGACTGAGGGACCGACCGGTCCCGGCAAGTGTCGAGTGAGGGAGGCGTACAAGTGGCGCGAGTGAAACAGACCGTGGTGGCCGTGGTGCACGGCAACGACGACGGCAGCGGTGTCGATGTGGAGGTGTACCCCTACGCCACTGAGTCCGCGACCGGCCGAAGAGCACAGCAACTGCTCCAGTCGTGGCGACCACAGCCTGGAGAGCTCGACGACTCGTCGCGGGTGGGGCGGCGTATCCATGCGCTTCAGACCGCACCGGGCCATAGCCGCAATCCACAGGACCGCGCAGCAATGGGCTTTTTGACGCGTGCCGTCGAACCGGACTTGGCGTGGGCTCGAGCGATGTCCGGCTCGACGAACGCCCCTGTGTACGACGCCGGCTACGAGTACGAAGTCGGCGAGGTTCTGCTGTTCGACGCGGAGGTCGACACCGAGCGTCTGGAGATCGATTGGAGTACCGCTGTCCCTCATCCCTCCACGAGCCCAGAGACGATCCCGTATTCAGGCCAGGTGGAGCGCGTCGATGGAATTGTCATCGACCCCGAGGCGTGCCGGGAGCGACGGCATCTGGTGACGATGACAGACGAAGGCACTCTGTGTCCGTTCAACGAGGCAGGACAGCTCGTCGTCGGCCTCAGCGATGAGGAGAAGTACAACTACGAGGTAGCGGATCGCTCGCAGATCCCGCACAGGGGTCCGCTGCTGGTTACGGTCGATTTCGGCAGGCCCGTAGGGGCGAACCCGCGGCTGCGGGCCGAGCCGGCCGATGCTGCCATCGGGAGGGGCGCACTCGAGAGATTGGAGCCGACCGACGGGGTCCGTTTTCGACCCGCCGATCTGGAGGCGCTGCGCCTGGCGGCCGGAGATCAGCAGGTACACATCACCGATCCCACAGGTGCAACGGTGGGCGCGGTGTACCTGGTGGAGGCCGACTACGGCACGGAGCTCGTGAACGGCTCGGTGATCTTCGACGGATTGGGTGCGTCCAATGCTGCGGACAGCGGACTTCGCGTGAACTTGAGCGGAGTTCGCTTTGCGAATCACGCTCAGGCTGTTGGGGATACGACTCGTGGATCGGCGTTCCTCGGCGGAAGTGTGTCGAGCAGTCGACGTCAGGGAGCAGGCGCGGTGTACTCGCATACGACGATCGGCCGCCGGGAGGAAAGTCTGGAATCGGCGCTCGACCTCGCGAGCCCGAATCGGACAGCCGACTCGAAGTCCGGTGGTCGTAAAGCGCTCGCGGCGGTCCAGTCCCGTACTGCTTCTCTGGTGCGAGCACATGGCCCGACAGTAGTGGCGGCCACCCGATCGAAGCTGAAGGATCCGGCTGTTCAGGCGGTGCTGCGGAATACGTTGATGACCGCGGTGGAGATCGGACTGGCGGGTAAAGGCGGCAGCTCGATGAGAATCGCACAGGCTGCAAGCACGGCTATGCGAGTAGGAGACATGGTCGCGACAGCACAGACGAATCATGGCGGAAGTAGCGCGGGATTGTCGAGATGACCGAACGCATGCCAATTTGATTCTCTCGCAACGCTGCTCCGAGCCATGGACCGATAAAGTTTATCGGACTATGCTATTAGTATAGAGCAGCCTAAACCGAGAGGGATCGCCCGCGGCACCTCTGTCCGGGTGACAAGTCTCGACATCGAGGGGACATCAGACATGGCATATCTGCGAGGCGGTTCCACCAAGAGCGTGGTTTTGGTCGGGAAGCTGTACGACAACGCAGCGTTCGAGGGCAAGCCCAAGGACGACGGCACGGCGACCAAGAGCGGTCAGTTCGTCGATTTCGAGATCGCGCGCTTCGTCGACGCGAACGACAAGAAGGTCAACGACAACCAACCACCCCAGTTTCAACCCAGCCTGCGCAATACCAAGTCGAAGACTCGCGAGAACACCTTCGACAGGGGCGTGGCGTACAACCAGGACGAGTTGGCGAGTTTCCTCGCGGCGGCCGGACCGAACGTCGAAAACATCCTCAACCACAACACGGGCGCGCAGGTCGGCAAACTTATTGTGCTGCAGGCCGACTTGTTGCCGAGCAAGGCCAACGACGGTCAGTCGTACCTTCGTGTCAACCACAAGAGCGCCGTACCGATCAGCGGAATCGAACTCCCGGAGAACGTCCGTGAGGCCCAGTTCGAGGGGATCCAGAACGACATCGCCGGTCTGCAGGCCGAGAAGAAGGCCAAAGACGATGCATCCAAGGCCCCCGAGACCGAAGCAGCCGTGAGCGCACCGGCGGCCGAAAAAGACGCCGTTCCGAGCTTCTGATTCGTCTACATCTCCCGACAACGGGCACGACACAGGCGCGGTGAGGGCAATCCCACCGCGCCTGTGTCGTTGATTCCGAAGATTTCACAGAACGAAAGCGAGGAACACCGATGGCACCAGCAGCAGTCGCTCTACCGCTGATCGGCAAGGGGGTGGCGGCAGGCGTGGCCAGTTTCGGGGCAAGCAAGGTCCTCGGAAAGATGTTCGGCGACGACGAAGACGAGACTCCGACACCCGCCGCGCCGGCACCCGCTCCCTACGGGCAGCAGTACGAAGGACCGAACCCGTACCAGCAGGGATCACCGGCAGGGCAGATGAGCCCTGCCGGTCTGCAGCAGCCCGCGGCAGCAGGTATGGCGGGGGCGGGCGGAGCGATGATCACAGCCGCGTCGCCCGTCACTGCGCCTGCCACCGGAACGCCCGGTACCGAAACCCGAGAGCAGGAAGACGGGTTCCTCGAATCCGCAGGCAAGGTCCTTCTGGCCGCAGGTGCCGGTGGCATCGCGGGCTTCGCGCTCAAGAACAAGGAAGCTCAGGAGGACGGTCTCGAAGGTGGAGCGAAATTCGCCGAGATCGCCAAGGGCGTTCTCGCCGGAGCCGGATCCGGCGCGTTCACCAAGATGGGGTACGACGCGATCCAGGAGGAAGGCGGTGGATTGAAGGCCGGTCTGAATGGCGGTATTGCCGGAATGCTGGCCTCGACACTCAAGGACGGCGGGCCCGGATTGGGAGCGAGTTTCGCAACGGCGTTCGGTGCTGGCGCGGTGAGCAATCTGGCCCACGACAAGCTCGAAGAGCACGGCAGCAGCAAACTCGCCGACGCGGTCGCAGGTGGCGGTGTGGCCACCGGTTTGGGATATATCGGCCTCGGCGACGGCAAGGCCGCAGGTCTGCTCGGACTTGGTGGTGCCGGCGTGGGCACCGCACTGGGCGCGCTCGGCGATTCCGGAGGCATGTCCGGCATGGTCACGGAGGACGGCCCCTTGGACAAGTTGAAGGATCTCATCGGAAACGATGCTGAGCCGCAGAAGAATTCAGAACAACAGCTCGACTGAACGACTCTCGACAGATGCGGGTGGCGCACTGACACCCGCCCGCAAAGCCCGACACACAATCACAAGGTCACTGACACAAGGAGAATGACATGGGACTTCCCAATCCGATCACCGCGGTCGGCACAGGACTGGAAAATATCGGCAAAGGCTTCGGCGGTGCCGTGACCTCGAGCAACGATTGGCTCGAAGATCGCGCCAAGGATGTCGTGCGCGGCGATACCTTCGGCATCCAACGCCGCGAAAGCGATGAGCTGCGTAGAACTTTCGACGAAAAGCTGGGCGAGAGCAATTCAACGCTCGCAGATCTGCGTGAGCAGATCGAGAAGACCGGGCTCACCGGCAAGACCGGAGGGGCGGAGATGACCAATGCCGCCACGTCGTCCGTACACGGGGAGACCTCGTCCACCGGTGCATTGGCAAAGAGCCTCGACGCCTCGTACACGGTCGCCGATGGCGACACACTGTCGGGGATCGCCGAGGGCAAAGGCAAAAGCGTGGAGGAGCTGCTGGGGCTCAATCCCGAACTGGGCGATGGAAACCTCATCCATGCGGGACAGGAGATCAAACTCGACGGCCTTGTGGCCCAGGAGTCCCCGGCAGCGCAGCCCGAGCCTGCACCGGCTCCCGCTGCCCCTGCTCACGAGGTCGGCTTCCAGACGTAGCACTGGCGTACGGCGTGTGGCCGTAGTACCGACTCACTCAACACCCCAGCGGGGCGAACCGCTGGGGTGTTGTGCGTTGTTGTACGACACACCAGTGGTGACGTCACAGGCCTGTCATGACGGGGGTCGAGACCTCATTAGTTCCACCCTTAGGAAGTCCCTGAATAACGCGCTAGACTATCCAAAAGGCACGAATTGCCGCGTCACAGGGCCTGTTTGCAGGTTCTGAATAAACTGTGGGGACTATCATGCGAGACATTTCAGAACAGGATCTGCGGTCGTGAACAGTGACAGTTCCGGGTTGCCGAGCGACATCGGCACCGACCAGACCGCACGTCTTGGCGAACCTGTGGCGTCGAACTCCAATCGTTGGGGACGGGCCGGGGAAGAGACACCTGGAGGCGTTGCGATCCTGGAAGACGGGTCGATCAATACCGAGCGGTTCTCGGAGGGGCCAGACACCGAACTGGAAGTTTCATGGTGGAACAAGCGGATGCTGTGGCAGGTGCGGCGTGAACCAACCGGACATCGTGTCGTGGTTGCTCGTGTGGTGGAGAACATCTGGCGTATCCACATCATGGTCGCAGGAGCGATCACCGTGCTCGCCGTGTTCGGCATGGTGATCATCGGAGGCCTGCCGCTGCTCTACGCTGCTGTGCTCGGTGTCGTGATGGCTTTGATCGGCTACGGGGCGCTGGCGTGGGAACGTCGCGCCGGCGACGAGAATGCCGGGATCGAGGAGATCATCGAGATGGACTCGGTGATGTGGGTCGGGGTGAGAAACAAGGTTCGCTCGGAGTACATCGCGTTCACCGAGGAAGGTCAAAAGCGCAGTTACAAGGAGGCGGTTGCTCACGCACGCACTCTGTACGAACGCAAATACGCCGACCCAGCGACTGGCAAGGTCGGCAAGACCTACGCCGCCGGCGGCAAAGTCCTTCCGGTGAAGAAGTTCGTGGTGCCGAAGCAGATCACCGACGAATTCCTTGACAAGAGAACGCGTCTCGGACCTGACACGGTCGTAGACAAGATCAAGGGTCATTTGGTGCCCGCCCGTTTGGAGGGACACCGGAGGACCTTGCTGACGAGATACCGGCGCGAGCCCAAGCTCGTCGAAGCCATGGGGCGCGGCGTCCTGCGTTGCGAGTGCGCTGCGTGCGTGGTGCAGGCCGAACTGGGCATTGTTCCCGAATTGTCGGGGGCCGAGGCATCGCGGCGTCGAGCCGCGGCGGCGGCGGCGGCGAAGCAGGCCGATGCTCGCCCTGCCGATCCGGCCACGCGATTGGAGCAGCTACGTCAGGCGGCCGGACTTCTGCGCGGGACGGATCGTCAGAGCCCCGAGCCTGGAGTGAGCGCGGACGTCGCCAGGGCGCGCGAGGCGCTGGCGAAGACGGAAGAGACTTCTCGTAGACGCGAGCAGGATGAAGCCGCGCAGGAAGAGAAAGGGCTCGAGCGCGAGCGACGGGACGCTTCGCGCGCTCGAGTATCAGGGCGGGCCAAGGAGACCACGGGGCAGAACGAGGGTGGAATCGCCGACCGTCCGATCAAAAAGAAGAAGGGCAAGGCCGCAGTCCTCACGGTGGCGGGGGTGGTCAGCGTGATCGTTGTGGCACTGGTGGCGGCCATCATGCTGTCAGGCCAGCCGGATGAGACAGAGGTACCGACGATCTTGTTGCCCGAATCGTCAAGGCCCTCAGCTGCTCCGACTACGACACAACCGTCCCCGTCGACACCGGCGGCACTACCGACAAACGGCGAGGTGGTCGGCGTTGCGGTTCCGGCCGGGCCCGAGGACCCCGGTAGCCAGAAGGGCGGCGCAGCGGTGATCGCTGCATACGACTACGCCTACTACGTCAAGCGCTCCGGCACGGAGGCTGTCGCGATGTATGCGCCAGGCGCTCGCCCCGACGCTGGATTGGCACAGAACGCGATCGACGCCAACCCCGAAGGGACGCGCTATCAGCTCGCAATCACCCCGGTCGTCGTCGGCAAGGAATACGACGTCGTGTTGAAGGTCATGTGGCCGGGCCTACCGGAGACAGAAGCCCGCCAAAAATTCTTCACGACATATTCGGATGGAAAGTACTTTCTTTTGCGCCAAGCCTCCTGAAGGCCCTCGGAGCTGCGGCGATACGGTTTCCGACGTAACTCTCCAGAAGCATATAAAGTTTGTCCTTATGCTATTCTCGACCTCGGGTCTGGGTGCGCAACCGCGTACCGAAACGTAGTGGTATTGCCGGGGTTGGTTGATCTCGGCGTTCAGCGGGAGGAAACAGAAGATGAACGAAGCCGGAAACTCCGAGGCGCGGCCGAACCGCCACGCTCGGCGAGCTGCTGGCCAACGGGGGATGCACCGATTGAGTGCACCGCCTCGTCGAACCACTCTTGGTCTGGTCGGATTCGGAACGGCGTTAGCTGTCATGGCTGGCGGCGCAGGCACCGCCGGTGCAGACCCAATGTTCAACCCGGTTCCGCCGAGCGCGAGCAACCCGATGCCAGGAACCTCGAACCCCACGCCGCCGCCCACTGCTGATGTTGGTCCGGGAGCGATCGCGGATCCGCCGAGTGAGTCCGGATGGCGTCCGAACCCGTACTCGAACAACAAGCCCACCTATGTTCCGATCCAGAACTGGGCACCGGCACCCCAGCCCACATTCATTGGACCGGTTCAACTTCCGCCTCCGCCGCCCATGATCATGCCCGAACCCGGCATGGTGCGAGTCGGTAAGTACCAAGAGGTCAAGCCTCCGTGGATGACCATGGCCGAGATGAATTCGATCAACCGCTGGGCGGCCTACACCGAGTCTCGAGTGGCACAGTTCTGGCTCAGTCAGGGCTTCTCCGCAGAAGAGGCGGATCGCCGGGCCGCGTCGATGACCGTCGGTGGAATCATCGGCGGAGGAGTCGGCGGCGCTGCAGGCTTCGCTGTCGGCGTGGTCCCTGGAGCGCTTGTCGGGGCAGGCGTCGGCGCTCTCGGCGGCCTGGCAGCAGGTGCGGGCACCGCGGCTGCATTGGGTCTTCCGCTCAACGCGTTGTTCCCGGTAGCGGGTACAGGTCTTTACGGCTCGTTCATTGGCGTCGGCGCTCTCGCGGGAGCCGGAATCGGCACCGCAGTAGGAGCATTGGCGGGCGGTGTAGCAGGTGGTCTTCTCGTCGGAGTTCCCGCTGCAGCTGCGGGTGTGGGCCTGGGTTCGTTGTTCGGCGGCGGAGACCCGAATGTCCCGATCGATCAGCCTTGGACCTATCGCGACGGGCAGGGTGTCATCACGCCCAAGGCAAACGCCCTCGAATTCGATTGGGATGCAACGAAGTCGAATATGCTTCCGGGCGGCTGGGTTCTGCCGGAAGAGGCACACGTCAATGTCCAGATCAAGGACGACAACACCTACGTTCTCAAGCTCGGCGAAGAGCGGTGGCTCGGCGCAACCGAGGAACAGCGTGACCAGTTCTTCTACGGCGAGATGGACAAGACGCTGCCGGGTGCCGGCGACGTGGTCAAGGACTTCCTCGAAAACGAGAACGGGCCGGTCCAGAACGGCCTTCGAGCGGTGTTCGGTCAAATTGCCGGGGGTGACCCCGCGACCGCGCAGTACAACCCCGATGGCGACATTGCAGATCAGTCGGTGCGTGCCGAACGGACTCCATATCCGACCAGCTCGACACCCGATCCCTGGGATGAGCCGAACCGCGAGGGCGTGGACCAGCAGAACGAGATCAACCGAGTTGGCGAGCCGCTGCCGGGGCTCGGCGTAGCGCCGACAGTCGTTGCGGCACAGTCGACTCCCGAGATCGCCACCGTACCGGCATCGAAGGCCGTGAGCGCACCGGTTTCCGTGCTGCCACAGCCGGCACAGGCGGCACTGGACACGGCCCCCGAGCCCGTCCGTCAGGCAGTCAACGATGCACAGGCTGCACTCGGCGATCTGATTCCGGGAATCCTCGGCGCCTGAGTACCAACCCCGCACCAGCAGGACAGCCCCGCAGCGCGATCGCTGCGGGGCTGTCCTGCTTCGACAGGGCGAACACGAGAAAGACGAGATGACATGACCGCACGTACTGCCGAACGCACACAGTTCCTGTCGAGCCTTCTGAGCTGTGCAATCGAGAGCGGCCTTGATAAGTGGGCGGAGGTTCACGAGTACCGATGCGGTGGTCTCGATACAACAACCGGACCTACGGCCACGATCCACGAGACGGTGTCGGACTGGTCGAACATGGCGGCGCGCGGAAGAGGTTCGGGCCGTGGGACTGTCGCACGGTACGAGGTCGGTCACGAGCTCGACATCGACATCGTGGCCAGGGGTATTCGTCTCATCGCATCGGGCAGGGTGAAGTACACCAACCCTGAATACCCGGCGGATCGCGACACTGAGGCGGTTCGGGGCCATGCACGTTTGCGTTGTCAGAACAGCTCCAATGGAGCGGATTGCGAGTTCGGAGGCTATGACGCCGCCGATGCCGACGCGATCGTGCAAGCAGGGCTGTTCGATGAACTGAAGTACAGGTGAACCGAGTCGTCAACGCTGCTCGTGAGAACCGAATCCAATTATTGCCGGAGATTCTCTGAAGGAGTATCTAGCCTGTTCAGAGCCGGTGTTAGGGTGACCGATAAGTAATTGGGTCCATATACTCCGAAGAAAAGAGAGACGATGGTCGAGGCTATGACTTCGAGCAGAGTGATCGACCCGGGGGCGTATCCGTTGCTGGCGAAATACACTGCGGCTCTGCTACCGCCGGTCGGCCGAATCATCGGCCGTGAGGACGAGCGTCAACAGGTGCTGGCTTCGCTCAGCCGCCCTCGGCTGTCCAACATCCTGCTGCTGGCTCCGGCCGGCGCGGGAAAGACAGTCCTGGTCCAGGACACGATGCTCCACGACCCGGATCGGATCTATCTCGAAGTCGATTTGGCACGAATGAACGGTGGAGTGGGTCTTGCCGATCACATGGCCGGAGAGATCAAAGGACTCTTCGACGAGGCGGAAGCCTACGTTATGGCCGAGAGTCGGGAGCTGGTTCTCTTCATCGACGAGTTTCACCAGATCGTGCAGATGTCTCCCGCAGCCGTAGAAGCACTCAAACCTGTACTCGCAGCATCGGGTTCGCGAGGGTTGAAGATCATCGCAGCGACGACGTTCGAGGAGTGGATCGAGCACATACGGCCGAACAAACCACTCGACGAACGCCTGCAGCGCGTCAATCTGACACCGGCCAGTCGGGACATGACGATCGAAATCCTGCGCAGTTTCGCGGAAGAAGCGGGAGTGTCCGCCCAGTTCGCTCGCAACGACGGGCTCTTCGGAGAGATCCACGACGTCACCAACAGATACATTCCGTCCTCGGTGCAGCCACGTAAGGCGATCGGCATTCTCGACGGCATGATCGGGTGGCATAGGCAGACCCGTGCACCGATGTCCCTGGCGTTGATGTCGAAGGTCCTTCGTCAGTCGACCGGCGTGAACCTCGAGTTCGCGATCGACGGATCGTCGATCAAGGCCGGCCTGGACGAGAAGGTATATGCCCAGGACCTGGCGACAACGATCGTGTCGGACCAGTTGCAGCTGGTTGTGGCGGGACTGCACGACCGCAAACGGCCGAAGGGGCGATTCCTCTTGACGGGCAGCACTGGTGTCGGGAAGACCGAATTGACCAAGCAGCTGGTGGATCTATTGTTCGCAGACGACCTCAACCGGCTCATCCGGTTCGACATGTCCGAATTCGCGCTGGACTCATCGATGGACCTGTTTCGGTCCGAATTGACCAAGAAGGTCGTGTCGATGGGTGACGCGGTGATTTTGCTCGATGAGATCGAGAAGGCATCCCGCATGGTGCTGCGACTGATGTTGCAGGTTCTCGACGACGGACGGCTCAGTGACGATTCCGGTCGGCAGGTGAGCTTCTTGGACTGCTACATCGTTCTGACGACAAATGCCGGCAGCGAAGTGTTCAACACGATCAGTGACTACGCCTCCGACGACACGGGTTCGGGCGAGGGTCTTCAGGACTACATGAAGGCCATCGAAAACTCGATACGCAGTGCGAACGACTTCCCGCCGGAGCTGCTCGGACGTTTGGACCGGATCGTCCCGTTCCAACCGCTGTCGGACGCCACCAAACGAAAGATTCTGCAGCGCGGCCTGGACGAACTGCAGAGGGACGTGTGGAACAAGCATGACGTGAAGCTCGGCATCCATCCTCGGGTGATCGAGTATCTGGCTATCGACGTGGGGGAGGCATCCGCGGACGCCGGAGGTGCGCGCGAATCGATGCGGGCCTTGCAGGGGCAGATCAAGGTCGAGGTGGCGAAATACATCAACGCTCATCCGAAGGACAAGATCCTGTTGCTCGAGATCCACGGTGAGATGCGGGCCGAGAACCTCGAACTCCGTAAGTCCAAGGCACGCCCCAGGGTTCGGGCCGATCAGCGAGGCCGGTGACCGGCGCGGATCACGAACCTAACAGAGAATTAGTGTCGGATCTTCCGACATATCAGTGTAATATTTCAGCAGGTGCTCGATAGGGCCGTTCGCAGGTGTCAGCAGGGTCCGGGTCGACCCTTCACACGGAGATCAGAGGTTTTCAATGGATGACGAAATCGACTTTTTCAGTGACGTCCGCATCGACGAACCAGAGGAAGCGACAGGGGCGGAGTCCGACGCGAGTGCAAGCCGTGGCATCAAATCCACGGTCGGACGCGTGGTCGGAGGGGCACGACTGCGGCTCTCGCGAGGTGACGGGACTGGCGATCTCCTCTCCTCGGACGCCCGGCTGGCCTCGGTGGTCAACGAATCGACGCCGGGTGCAGCACTTGAGTTGCTGCGCCTCAACACAGCTTTCGCGTTTCCGGACCTCAATGCCTATGTCCTGCTTGTGCTTCCCACGGTCGGCGAGTTCGGTGGCCTCAGCCGTAGGAGCAAGGACGAAGCTCGCGGCACGATCATCAACCTGATTGCAGCCGACAATATCCATGCAGTCGTCACCGCGGAACTGCTCGCCGACGATGCACTCGGCATCGTGCCGGATGCGCAGTCGCTGGCACGCATGGACGAGATCGCCCTTCTCACAGAGGCGCGTTACCTGTATGCCGTCGCGTGCGAGGACGTGGACACAGGTGAAGTCAAAGTGTTCGTGGTACCACCGATCTCGGAGGAAACCGCGGTCAGCGGCCAGCTCTACGCGCAGGTCGTAGAGATCGCGGAGGGCCGACTCGACCTCTCGTCAGTGCTCGACAAGACGCTCATCGCCTCGATGCTGACGATCTATCGATCGGCTGAAAGCACTGCGTCTGGAGCCGGAGCGCTGAACAAGGCCGAAGAGATAAACATGGAGTACCTGGCCGGCGCGTTCCAGCAGGGGCGGTATCCGACAGCATCGGAATTGGTGGACAACCTTGCCCGCGAATTCGCCGAACTGGCCGCATACTCGGACGGTCCGAGTGTGGGCGGCAGACACAGTGCGGTTGCTGAGGAGTCGACTGCAACAACCACGGACGAGGACGACAACACGGAGACCGTCGGCGTCGAGGACTTCACCGACTTCGAGATGGGTGAGGACAATGCTGCTGCCGATCTGGTCGACTTCGAGCATGAACTCCACGAAGTCGAGTTCGACAGCGATTCCGCCGATGACGACGCTGTCAGTGTTGACACGGCACCAGATTTCGCGGAATCGGTGGTCGGCGATGAACCCCTGTGGTCGGAACCCGACTTCGCTGACGTACCCCCGAGCGGAAATGTTGACCCCGACCGTTTGACGCAAGC
Organism: Rhodococcus sp. NPDC076796; assembly: GCF_040702765.1. Lineage (NCBI taxonomy): Bacteria > Bacillati > Actinomycetota > Actinomycetes > Mycobacteriales > Nocardiaceae > Rhodococcus > Rhodococcus sp. NPDC076796. The sequence continues at coordinate 106,642 of NZ_JBFBMS010000009.1, forward strand.
GGTAATCAAGGCGACCGAGGGGCAGATCGATTCTCTGCGTACCGATCTCACGGGTTTGCTTGCAGAGATGCAGAAGACGATTGCTCCCGCACGGCGTTCCACCGAGGGTGGCGTTCCGATAGCCGATGGCGTGGACCGATCAGCGTCGATTGCTGTCGAGCCGGGTGCCGAGTTCACGTATGACCAGGCACTGGAAGCGGCCGGTCGCGAATACAGAGACGACGATCTTGGGCTGGTGGTGGATCCACAGCCATTCAAGGAACGACTGGTTTCGCCGGTCCCACAAGTTCCGGTTCCCAAGGGTTCTCACACCCCATGGTTGGGCGAGCAAGCGGAGACGATGGCCGCAGTGTTCAACGAGCAGCTGCGCAAGCTGCACGTTGACAACGAGCGCCTGCTTTACCGGCAATTCATGCACCTGGCCGACCTTGCGGCCAAGGAGATCAGCTGGGAGTTCGATCCGCAGCGCAATCCCGGTTCCCGTTGGGGCAAAGTGCATTCGGCGATCCAATCGGATCGGGAAAAGATCGCAGAGCGTGCCGCGCCGGCAAAGATGCGAGCAGAAGATGCGGTGCGGGCGATGTGGGAGGGACGAGCGGAGTTGTTCGTCTCCGACGCCGCCGCTCGCGCTCGGCAGGAGTACGAACACCGCAACGGCGCTCATATCGAGGCCGACGTCCGCAAGGCCGGCGAGCAAGTGCTCGCGGATCTCGAAGCGATGGGCATGATGAATCTGGCTGAACTCAACGAGAGTAGAAGCGCTGCAGCCCGTTTGATGATGGACGAGAAGCTCTCCGACATCCTGCATTCGCTTGAGAGCAAAGCCCTCGAACAGCAGGCCAATGAGGCAGTGGCGTTCGAGGCTGCGCTCACCGCGGTGACGTCTTACGTCGAGGACCACCGCAAGGACGACCTTCTCCAGTCGGACGTGGCTGCGCGCAAGCTCGAAACCGACGCGCGGTACGCGCAACTGATGTCCGAGGCGCAGGCCCAGATCGCCGCCGCACGAACCGAGGCGGACACCCGGATCGAGATGATGCGGGTCGAGATGGTGCAGCAGAGCGCCGCTCACCAGCGCGGCCTCGAGCTCAAAACCAGCAACTTCGACCTGGAGATGAGTAATCAGAACCAGCGGGAGCAACACCTGCAGCGCCGTCTCGACCAGAGTCTGGCCGATCGCGACAGCGAACTGCAGGAGGTGGCGAGCATGGCCAACGCGCGCGTGGAGATGGCCGAGAGGGCGCGGGACGAGGCCATCGCCGACAAGGAGACCATGCGCGAGCGCGATTCGCGCATGAACACCGCAGCACTGGTGCTCATCGTTCTGGGGGCGATCGTTCTGGTCAGCCTGGGCATCTTGGCCGGGGCATTTTTGATCTGACCGCCCACCGGACGGGAACGCAGACGAGCCCGTCCGGTCCTCGTGTCACGCGACGAGCTGAACCAGCGGCACTAAGAAGAAACGGAAACTGGCATATGAACGCCAAGAGCAGGCCGGGACGTAACTCGGACATCGACACCGCGCCGTCGAAGAAATACAAGGCGTCCAAGGGTAGTGGCAAGCTCGGTCCCAAGGCCTCGTCCTGGGATCGGATCCGCAACCGGAGCACCAAGGACACCATCGCGAACCGCGACGTGCACGGCGCACAGCAGCTCGAACGCGGTGAGATCGGACGTGTTCGTGGCGAAGGTCTGCCCAAGACGGCCGCCATCGTCATCGGGATCCTCGCTGCCATCCTTGCCTGGTCCGTGTGGGGTCTGGCAGGGGTGCTCACGGGCACCGTGAGCAACCTGACCGACAGAGGGAGCTCGCAGTTCGAGGCAGAACTCAAGCAGGCCAAGGAGCTCGGCGTTCAGCCGTACTTCCGAGTACAGCAGCGCGGTCAGGACAGCGCGGTGGAGAAGACGTGCTATCTGCTTCTCGACCCGAACGGACAGCCTGTCGACAACGACTGCAATTCAGCGTTGGACGAGATCGAGCGCCCACAATGGCACGTAGATGCAACCCAGGCCGCCCGTGAGAGTGCCGGGGCACCGACACCACAGGTAGAGAAGAGCGACGCCTCAGTGGCCTCATGGCTCGGCGGCGGGCACGTGAGTCTGATTCGGCTACTGGCGACTCTCCTGGCAGGGCTTGCTGCCTGGAGCGGCACGAAGGTGTGGCTGCTCCGCAAGCTCGATGCGCAGAATCTGATGTACGAGACCTCTGACATCAACCAGTACGACGACGACCAGCACATCGCTGTGCCCGAAGAAGTGATCAGGCAGTACGGGATCTTCCCTGATGTCGGGGCACACTCCTTCAGCGCACCGTCGTCTCTTCTCGGTCACGCGATGCTGTCGAGCAGAGGGGCGAAGAAAGTCCGGCTGCTGCAGCGATACGAGTCCGACGTAATCGACGAGAACGGAGAAACGCTGCACTACAAGGGTGAGGTGATCCGCGACGAGAACGGTCACGCACTCTTCGATCAGGTGCCGATTCTTGATGAAGCGTTCGCGCACAAGCTGTTCGACGCCTCGGACCTCCCCGCAGACAAGTCGCTGCGCAAGTTCTTCAATCCACAGAACATCCCGTACAACCCGGGTGGTGTGAATCGGGACAAGCAGGGCAGTCAGGCCACCATCGCCAAGCGCATCGACGAGGACTGGGTCTTCCCCGAGTACGAACCACAGCGGCCGGCCGGAGTCTATTTCGTGGACGAAGCGCCTGTGAACACGATGGTGCTGGCGATGACCCGAGCCGGTAAGGGACAGACCTACATCGAGCCGATGCTGGACATGTGGCAGCGCGAACGGCGACCCAACAACATGGTGATCAACGACCCGAAGGGTGAGTTGCTGGTCAAGAACTATGTGCGAGCTAGTGTTCGGGGTTTCCAAGTCGTTCAGTTCAACTTGATCAACGCACTCAAGACCGACATCTACAATCCCCTGGGCATGGCCGCCGAAGCCGCCCGCGAGGGCAACAGCACGGCCTGCGCCCTGTACGTGGAGAACATCGCAGAAGTCTTCTTTCCTGTCGACAACGCTGACGATCCTGTGTGGCCGAACGCCGCAAACAATGCGTTCAAGCGAACCGCGTACGGCATGATCGATTTCTACCTCGAGGAAGAGCGGCAGATGCGCAAGCAGGCCGCTGCCGAGGGGTGGGACCTGAAGGTGCTCGAGACCAAGCTCGATGAGAGCTGGGGCAAGGTCACTCTCTACAACTGCTATCAGCTGTTCGTCCAGCTTTCGGCCAAGAAGCTCAAGGACCCGATCACCAGGCTCAATGCCGAGGTGACTGCCGGCGCATTCGGAGACCTCGAGAACGATCTCGATGCCCAGGCAGCCTTCAACGAGGCCAACGAGCGTGCGAAAGAGCTCATGCCGATGTGGAACGGCGAGCAGGAGGTCGACATGCTGACCCTGTTCTTCAACGCCACGGACAAGCTGCCGGTCAACTCGATGCGGACTCTGGTGGGCAACTCGGACAAAGCACTTCGCGCAATGGGCGGTGCCGAGAAGATGCTTGCTTCGGTGTATGGCATCGCGATCACCGCTATGTCGTTTTTCGTCGACCCGACGATCTCCACACTGACCTCTGGGACGCTGAGCCAGAACATCGACCTGGGGGGAATGAGCTTCCCTCGCCGCTTCGGCGTCCGTTTCGATCAAAATTACGTGCGCCGGTACAACCTCATCGGTATGCAGGCAAAGTGGGATTCGTTCACCGACGCGAATTTCGAGGAGCCACTCGGAAAGGACTACGAGCACGAGGACACCGTCAGTCGAGAGGGTTGGGCACGGGCGTTCTTCGAGGGCATCTACCCGAACGACATTGCATACCTGCGTCTGCGCTTGCTCAACACCGAGTCGGGCACTCTGGTCAAGACGTTCTACTTCCGGTTCACCAAGAGCTATCAGACCGACCTCAAGGGCCGGATCTACATCAAGGATCCGGTGCTGGAGACGAAGATCGTCAAGAACGGTCTGCTGGCGGAGATGGTGCCGGCGGCCGAGTCCAAGATGGTCGTTGGCTCGACGACGTTCGAGCAGGAAGTGCTCAACATCGACCAGCTCACCCTCGATCAGATCAACTCCGGCGACAACGACCTGATCAAGAAGGTCAGGGGCCGTCGCCACGCGGTGCTCAGCACTCAGGTCCACTACTCGGAGAAGCCGAAGGCAGTCTTCCTGGTGACACCGCCACACTTGATGAAGTACGCGAAACTGATCCTGATCCTGCTCAAGCAGCTGGTTGACCTCAATTTCGACAAGTCGTACATGACGAAGTCGACCCAGAAGCCGTTGTACAAGACGCGCTACATGCTCGACGAGCTGGGCAACCTGCAATCCGAGGGACACGGCATCGCCGGGTTCGAGACCATGCTCTCTATCGGCCTCGGCCAGGAGCAGCAGTTCACACTGATCCTGCAGACGTTGCAACAGCTCCGTGATGTGTATGGCGAGTCCGTGGACAAGATCGTGCAGGGCAATGCGGCGAATCTGGTGTTCCTCAAGTCCACGGATGATTCGATGCTCGACACGCTGCAGAAGATGAGCGGTACCCGGCACCAGGTGTACCGAGATTCCAAGTCGGTCACCAAGAACGCAGAGAAGGTCGCGTTCAAGACAGCGGGCACGGTGACGTACAACATGACGGCCAAAGAGATTCCGGTCATCAGCTACAACGATCTGGCATTTCTACCGCCACGAAACTCGATTGTCTTCTCGGCTGGCGCTCCGCCGATCTGGAATCGCAACGAGACGATCCTGCCGATGAGTTTTGCCTTGTTCGGCAACACGATTGCGCAACCTGGCAAGGACTATTCGTTGCAGACCATCCCGACGCTGAGTTCAGCGCGGGACTTCGACGTGCGGCTGAACCAGCCGAACTTCTTCCAGATGGTCGAGAAGCGCATGGCACAGGCCGCAGTGGCACCTGCGGCAGAAGATCTGTACCGCAATGCCTACGGGTACAGCGATTTCGACATGACACGTCTGGATCCCGATGTATCGAGCAACGAGGTTATGGACATCAATGACGTGATCCTCGGTCGCAAGTTGTACGAGAAGGCGCGCGAGAGGAAGGCCGCAACCGACGTCTCGGCGGAAGCCGCGGAACTGGCGGCGATCTTCGGTGAAATGGAGCCACCGGCACCGCCAGTGGAGGATGCAGTGTTCGGCTTCGCAGAGCAGGAGGCGATGTTCGAGGCTGCGGCCGAAGCGACAGTCAGGGCTGCTACCGACGACGTGGAACTCGAACAAGAGCTGATCAGGCTCGAAGCGGACCGTACTGCGAGTGCACAGAAAATCTACGCGGAGGGATGGGTCAGCAAAGACATGCTGATCGACCCGATCGGAGGCCGGGTGTACGAAGCGCTCGACAAGGAGTTGGCCGCAGCGTACGCGGAATGCTGGCGCGACTTCGATCGCGACGAGCTCTTCGCGCTCATGGGAGACAACTTGGTGCTCCGGAGTACCGGTGCACCGATGATCACTGCGCGCAGCGAGTCAGCAGCGATGCGTGATGCTGCACGCGCGGCTGCAGACGAGGGCTCACGAGTTCACATGGAGCAGGAGCCGGACCCCGACTCGATGGCGGCTCTGTCCGCGTACCGGATTCACCCTGAGTTCAAGAAGGTGCTCTCGGAGCAGTCCTCGTGGCGAGGGATCGCCGACGGGCACTTCGAGGCGGAGATGGCGAAGCAGATGAGTATCTCCGAGAATTAACTCGGAGTATTTTCTCGACAAAGGCCGGGGCGGCGAGAACGCCCCGGCCTTCCGCATGTCACGGGGGTGTATCGGTAGTTGTGGAGAATCCGCCGACTTGGTCGTATGTACTACTATAAGAATAGATCCGGTCGAACTGGCTCGTTCGACACACTTCATGAGACGGGGTTCTCCGTGGACGTCAAGGCTCGCGGCATTGGTCGCTACTTAAACGAATACACTTTCCACAGAGCTATCTCGGAGTATCCGAAGTGGCGCACGGCGCGGGGCGAGCAGGTGCCTGCGCTCCGGGCGAGCCAGGGTCGCGAAGCACGCCGTCGACTGGACGTAGCACTCGAACGCAGGGGTGCCACCATCGACAGGCTCGGCGAGGGTGGCCCCTCCGTCTTGATGGAGTCGATCGACGAAGCACTCGGTTCTATGTTCGAGGAGTACACCCCGCTGTTCCCGGACGCCGAGAGAGGCGCGGACCAAGTCAGCTACGCCAAGATCAAGGCGAGCTTCGGTACTTTCATCGGTGCCGGCGGCCAGACTCCAGCAGGTGGGGTGCGGCTCCCCGTGAGCCCATTCGATCCGCGCTGGAGCCGACGCGAGACGGTTCTCGGCCATGGCACACACCTCCTGTCCATCTCCGACGATGACGTACGCAGCGAGATCGGAGATGCAGCAACGGGTTTCGATCGGCTCGATCGTCTCGGACCGCTGGGGGCATTCATGCTGCAGACGCTGGAGTCGGACCCCGAACGCGGTGAACCCCGCCAGGTAGGGGCCGCGATTACCGAGGCCGACGTGACCGGCCTGAGTGCGCTACGTCCGTACATGAGCGCGGCCGAGTACCGCGACCTCGCTCCGTGGGTGCTGGCCGGGGCACGAGAGAAGGGTCCGATGGGCCCAGCGGCACTGGAGCGTTCGCTCGCGATTCTCGATCACTTGGGCGAGTCGGGTACGAGCTACCGAATGGTCAAAGACCGGAACCCCGGCCAGATCGCAGCGTCGATCGTGGGGAGCAAAGCATCGGTGCGAATCGCTGATGTGGCGGCGAACGACGTGTGGGTCGGTCGTGTGTACGACGACGGCATTGCGACCTACTACTCCGACAAGAAGGGGAAGGGTGCAGCAATTCACGCGGCCTCTCCTGAAGAGGCCGTGTCGCTGCTGCGGTTCGCTCTCGGAGAGCAGGTACAGCGACTCGACGGGCAGGGGACCATCGGTGTCGTCGGGCCACGTGACCGGTCGGCACCCCGTCAGCGACAGAACAGCTATCACGTCGGATCGAAGAACGAGTCGATGCTCGAAACACGACAGGGTCTGTGGATACGACGAGATGCGAAGGTAGTCAGCCAGCGCACGACGTGGTTCGAGAGCCCCGAAGCCGCCGAGGAATATCTTCGTGACGCGGTTGCGTCGGCCGCCGAGGGCGTCAGCGCGGCCATCGACGTGGAAGGCCTGATCTCCGAGGCAAGAGCGAACGCCGGGAATCCGGACTACGTGCCGGACTTCTCCGGTGCGCCGGAAGATGTTGTCGCACTGGCACAGGACTACTGGCGACTGTTGACCGATCCCGACTCGGGCGTACTACTACTCGACCCGGGCGCGACGGCCGCGGACTATGCGCAGGCTGTCGCCGACGGTGACGATGCGGCTGCCGCCGCGGTCAGCTCGGCCATGGATGCAGGGCCGCATCCGCAGGACAAGGTGCGTGCTCATGCAGAGCTAGTCGCGACGTCGATGGTCGGTAGCTACGAGATCGGTGACGACGGAAAGCGATTCGATCCGGTACGGGTCGCACAGTTCATGGCAACCGAACACAACATGTGGCGCAACAACGACGACATCGTCGAAGCCTGCGCCAAGGCCGGGATTCCAGCGGAGCAGCTGCGCGGCGACGGCTACTACAACAAGATGGTCGCCGACAACCTCATCAAATTCGACGCGGAGACCGCGGTCGACGTCGAGGAACATCCATCGGCACTGATGCGTGCGATGGGTGCGCGAGTGAAGGCAGCAATCGAGCGCGGTGCCGCCGAGGTGACCAGCGTGCAGGTTGACGACAACGGGATCATGGTGTGGCAGGCCGAGCGACGAGTCGGAGAGGACGACAACCGTTCGATCGGTGCAACCGGCGAAGAGGTCAACCGCAAGAAGCGGTACGTCACAGGCACCATCGGTCAGATCTTCGATCGCGGAGCCAACAACGAGGTCGTCACGAAGTTCGCCGGCGGCGACAACTTCCTGTTCATGCCCGGATTCGAGGCGTCCGTGGTCTCGCAGAAGCCGGGAGAGAACCTGAGCCTAGAACAGCGCACGCGAGTCAAAGGCTACGAGCAGGTGCTCGGTGAAACGATCGAAGCGACCATCGCCAAGGACATCGCGAATCCGCGCAGTGAGGTCGGCCGTGCAACGTCTCTGAACTCGACGATCCGTCGACTTGCGACGAACCGTCACCAGGTCGACTTCTTCGAGCGCTCAGCCGAAGAAGGGCTGTCCGAGCAGTGGCGCGACGCGATTCTGTCCACCGAGGCGCGGCGCGTGCGGTACCCCACCGAGCTGGCCAAGGGCTCGAACGCACTCAAGCACCGTCAGGCGCAGAACGATCCGAAGTTCGACGAGCTCAACGACAACGGGCGTGATCCGCTGATCCTGACGGGCATGAGGAACATGAGTGTCCTCGATCGTGACGCGGGATCCGGAATCTTCGATCCGATGATGACCGGTATGGCCGAGAACCAGGGCGTCGTGCGCTATCTGACTCCCGGTGCCACCATCACCGCGGACGGGTCTCTGCTTCCCAGTCCGACGCCGGAGGCTCGAGTACCGATCGCGGCGCACGAGGGCGCATGGGCGATGGGGTTCGATCCCCACGATCGACAGAACATGACCTTCTCCAACGTCATGCAGGCCTCTGCGGTCGTCGAAGGTGCGAAGACGGCGATGGCGCAGATCGGCGGTTGGAACTTCGAGGACGGCATTGTCGTGTCGCAGGACTTCGCCAGGGAGCATCTGATCCGAGACACCACCGGACAGATGAGGCCTCTGACCATCGGCGACAAGCTCAGCGACTTCCACGGCAACAAGGGCGTGATCAGCCTGATCGTAGATCGCGAGATGGACCTGCAGACGTCCGCGGAGCTCGGACTGACGGAGCAGGTCGAGATGTTCCGGGCCAATCCGGACCTCGACGTCGTCATGAGCCCGTTCTCACCGATCAGCCGTTTCAACGGCGGCACCGCACGCGAGTTGATGCAGTCGCCTGCGGATCTGTTCGTTCGCGATGAGCAGGGCGAGATGACCGCGATCCCCGCAGCGATGGGCGAGCTGAACCTGATCGTCACCCACATGGCGGTCGACGCGAAGACGAACGTGTACGACGCCGAAGCGATGGCTCAGGGCAAGGGCCGCAAAGCGTCCTCACAGCTGGCATGGGCGTTGCAGAGCCAGGGCGCGTACGAGGTAATGCGGCAGTTCTACGGGGACAACACTTCCGGCCTCGCCAATGTCCGCGAGTACATGTTGGTGTTGGGTCTCGACGTCGAGCCGGACGGATCACTCAGGTCCGAGCCGACTCCGCAGGCGCTTGCCGAGCGCAAAGTGTTCGAGATCCCGGCCCCGATCAGATTCGCCCGCAGCAAGTCGTTGCCCGAGGATCAGCTACCGCGCATCAACAACGCGGCGATGGGTGAGGCCTTCGGTGAAGCGATCAGCCGTAGTGGCGGTCTGATGGAGCTACCGTTCGCACTCAAGCTCGCCAGTGGCGGTGCCACCCAAGTCTCGCCGGTGAACGCCGGCCGGTGGGTGTTGCCGGTGCTGAGTTCACGGCTGCGCAGCGAGCAGGACATGGTGGACGGCACGGTCAGTCGGCACGACCACACCAAGCTGTACATGTCGATTTCGGAAAGCGCGACGGCCTACCTCGAGGCGGAACGTCTGCGTGACGAGGCACTCGCCAAAGGCGACACCACCGGAGCTGCACGCCAGAGCGAGGAGATGGGAGCACGCCAGGCCGACGCCCAGCGTTCCTACAACTCGATCTCGGCTGACGTCATCTCTCGCCGTGTCGAATCCAAGAAGAACATGTTCAAGGAATCGATCATGTCCAATCGGCTCTCGCACTCGGCGACGGCGGTGTGGACCGGAGATCCGCGGCTCGAGGTGGATCAGGTCGCGATGAACTCGGCGATGGCTGTCGAGCTCGGAGTTCCGATGATGACCCGGGAGGATGCAGCCGAGACAGGAGTCGAGTACACCCCCGGAACGCCGCGTGACGATGGCTACGTGCTCGTGTGGCGCGATCCAGTTCTACGCGACGGCGGTGTCCGGTACCTGCGGGTGAGCATCGACGACTCGCTCACCGGTGTCGCGGTCAACCCCGTGTCGGTCAAGTCGATGGACGGCGACTTCGACGGTGACTCCGTCGGCCTGGTCGGAAATCTGAGTCCGTACGCGCACTTCGAAGCGCTCGACAAGCTGACGGTCGAAGCCAACCTGCTGGACAAGGGTGCCCGAACCACGATCGGTGTGTGGGAGCGCGACGATCAGGGTCTGATGAGGCGCACGGGCGAGCGTGAGGTCTACCCGCTGAGCTTGCACACCTCGCTCGATGTCGAAGTTGCTTGCTACGAGAACGTCGAGCGCAGAGCCGATCTGGAAGGTTTGATCGGCGAGGCCAACGACAACGAGCAGGCCCGTCGTGACGGTCGAATGAGCGCCGAAGAATTCTGCGACGCCAATCGTGCCGTGATGGCCGCTCTCAGCGAGTCGGTTTACGGAGAAGGCATGGCGGACACCAAGAACCGGGTTGTGCTGCGATTCGGTGACCTCGGTGACCACCTGGAATCGGTGAAGGGTTGCTACGAGCGCGGCGGTAAGGGCAGCGTCTCGAAACTGCGCGAGTATGCCCAGTATCTCGGTACCGATCTCGACATCGCGGACGACGGGACCATCGCACGTTGCGCCGATGTCGGTATTCCCGATCCGAAGGTATTCGATGAGAAGTATCGAGGCTCGCAGGCTGCGACCGCGTTCAAGTCGCAGATCACGGGGATCGCGGGTTCGATCAGCCAGAGCGCGATCCAGCTTGCGAGGGCACAGGGACTGGTCACTGCGGCGTGCGAAATAAGTTATCCCGCAACCCAATCCGTTCTGCAGGCCAAACACGACCCTGTCGACGCGGCATATCGCGCGGACATCATCAGCGGTGCTGCCAAGGATCTGTGGCGTGGCAACAAGATGAGGGCGACACCGGACGAGAACGGGCGACACCGCTGGGAGGTTCTCCGTGACGAACGGGGCCAGCCCTTACAGGCGACGTCGAAGCAGTGGACCGAGCAGTTCATGAGCATGTATGCCGACAAGGCCGGTATGGGTGTGTCCATCGTGCGTGAGCACGTGGAGGCGATGGCTGCGGCACTCAGCGATACGACGGGAACGATGTTCCGCACGGACCGCCAGTCGTGGGAGGACTGGCCTGACGACGCCAGACCACTGACTCTGGATGCGCTCGCATACGGCGGCAAGTTCGACGATCTGCTCGAAGCAGCGCAGGCCCGCGGCAAACTGTTCGAGGGTGTGAACGCGTCGTTCGCGCCGACCACAGTGCTCGACAACATCGAGCTCGATGCCCAGCTGCAGGCTGCCGGCGTCGAACGATCGGATTCGGTGGAGTACGCGGCCATCGGACGAGCCGACACGTACCTCGAACACCGCCCGAAGCTGCTGCGTTCGGAGTGGACCGCTCGGACACGCAGTGCAGCCATGGGTCACTCGTCACGACCGGATCCGTTCCTGAAGCAGAGCGCGAAGGATGCTCGCGCAACACGGCCGGGCATCGACCCAGCTGCCCCCGCAGTGGGGTCGGTGACCACACACACGGCAGTCACGAAGCCCGTGGTCCCGGCCGGTGGCAACACGAAGGACGGACGTTCTGCGACACCGTGGAACAAGCTCGCGGCCGAGGCTGACGCGATCGCAGCAGGATCGGCGGCCCGCAGGATGGAACACGAAGGAATGGGAGCGTAACGGCGTGGCAGTCGATTTCAGCGCCGAACCGAGCCCCGAAGGGCTGGAGCTCGCAGCCCGATTGCGACGGGAAAGGCGGCAACGGGACAAGGCCGCTGAGGACAGACTTGCAGCAGCAGAGGAACAGGCACTGCTGGACGAGGGGCGGGTCAGCGAAATACCCTCCGCTTCCCGAGTGGCAACGGAGTCAGACACCGAGGACGACGACGTCGATCGGGATAGGCCGGATGAGCCGCGGAGGCCCACGCCGTCGGTCCCCAACGAACGGATCGTGGAACCGGTGGCCGGGCCATCCATTCAAGCTCGGCTCGACGAGTTGGCGGCGGTCTCACATGCCATGTCGCGCAAGCGAACCGCTGACAGACAGCGCTGACCGAGGGCAAATCAGGCACGCGAGTACAGATCAGGCGAACACGAACTCAGAAAGAGCGACACCGGGCGCACGGGTGTCCCTGCGAGAAATGGGGAAGCAACGATGACCGCACCGATAGGCTCGCCGAGCCCGATACCGAGACAAGCGCCGGAGCCGACTCCGGCAGCGCAGCCAGGGCTCAAGAAGCGCCAACCACGCGGAATCGAAAAGGCTCGGGCGGAAGCGGAACCCGCCCGAGAGCCGGCGTTGGCAGAGGAAGAGCCGATCGACGGTGTCGACCTCGCGGACCAGGTCTTCGCGGACGTCATTCCCGGACCTCCTGCCCCGAATACCCAGCCAGCCACCGACGAATCGAAAGCAGCCGTCGCGCGAGAAGCTACGGCCAGACGTCAGGCAGTGACGAAAGGCTTGCGAGACGAGGCGGTCAGGAACCGGCTCTTTTCTGGAGAGAACGCCAAGCGCAGCCCGAAGGAGAAGGCCGGCCTACTAAGCGAGCGGCACGACCAGTACACGCAACTGATGGCACTGAACTGCATCAAACCCATGGCGCAGGGGATAGATGCGAGCACATTGACGGAGGCAGTGTCGACCGCCGCTGTGATGTGGGCCCTGAGCCCCCGCTTCCGTGAGCTGATGGCCGACTACAACACCAAGATCAACGACGCACTACGTGTGACTCGATCGAAGAATCTCGACAACAACACGCGGGTTCCACTGGGGAGCAGCCGGGAGACGGTCGAGGCGGCGCAAACGACGGCGCAGCGCGAAGACAAGGCGATGCTCGATCAAGTCGCGGCAGTACTGAAAGGCGCGGAGTCGGTACCGTTCTCCACCGAAGCCGCCGCGATGTCCTTGCTGCAGATCCACGAAGACGCCTACGTCGCGATGCGCGAAGGCGAAGATCCCGACGCGGTCACGGCGAGCCTGAAGGAGACGGTCGACGAGCTCAACGACATTTGGAAGTCGCAGAAGCTCGACCCACAGTTGGTCACCGCGACCGCGCGCACCCTGGCAGGGCGGACCGACGGGGTGGAAGATCTGCGCCTGGCGCAGTTCGTCGAGACTGCTGGCGGCAGCGTCCGCCCGAGTCAGCAGAGCGTGGTTACCGGGAGTGGAGGCGCTGCGGTCGCTTCGTGGGGCGGGCAGTGGTCGATGGCCGCAGGCAAGCTCCTCGACAGTGCCAGGTCGCGCATGTTCGAGGTGCGCAGAGTCGCCGATGCACGGAGCCACCAGGATTCGCTGAGCACGTTGGTCTTTCAGGATCTAGCTCTGGCATCGAAAGCAGGTCCGGCCGAGCTACGCAAAGCGGTGATCGGGCACCTGGCGTCGTGGGAACTGCGGGACTACAACCTCGATCCCAGCGGAATCGGTGGTGCATCGAGGGACAGGTCTGTTGCCTGCGCACAGCGCAGCCGAGTTGCGTACGCAGCGATGGCCGACGACGGCATCGACGAAGGAATTCGCCAGACGGTCGCCTCCAATGCACTGATGAACGGGATGAAAGCCTTCGAGACAGCCGAACCCGAGGCGGTTGCTCTCATGTCGAAGCAGTTCGGGGACAGTCACAGTGAGGCTGTGGCTGAATTGGTGGCGCGGGGGAGGGAGCGAGGCAAACACGTCCCTGTGCGCCCCCTGATCTTCGAGCCGGTCAATCGCGAGCACGCAGCAAAGATGGTCGGGCAGCCTGCAGCGCCGTCGGAACAAGCACGCGAGTTGGGTACCGAGGCCCCTCGACCCAGTGCGCTGGCTCCGTGGGGTCCACGGGCACATCCCGATGTTCTGGCGGCAGAGCGGACGAATCGTCAAGGAAGCGAGGCTCTCGCCCCACGACGTGTCGTCAACGTTGCACGGCCGCAATCGGTTCGGCGCGGAGTCGACAGACGAGAGCCGCTGGACCGAACTAGTGTGGCGACACCCGGGCGGAGTGTCGGTACAGAAAGGCAGGATCAAGCTCCGACACGATCGGAGTCCCCGGGAACGCCGATACCGGAGCACCCTCGTCAGGGGCGGACGAGTGAACCAATCCGAGCCGAGCCCACTGTGGGCCGCCACGCCCGCCGCGACGAGGCCAGCGCCGGGGTTCGAGCGCCGGCATGGACCCCGCCAACATCGAGCGCCCCGCGGTCACCGTGGGAGCCCGGCCCTGATGTCGCAGGTGTAGGGAAAGGTCTTCGGCCACAGCCGGAAAAGCGTGCGACACCACACGCTCTCGGGGGAAATGCTGCAAAGGCAACCAACCGAGAGATGGGGCCTGAGCCGACTACCTGACCGCCAAAGCGACGTAAACCAAGACCAAGAAGCTGATGTCCGAAACAGAAGAACGAGGGGAACACAATGGGAATCTTGAGCAACATGGTCTCTGAGGGAATGGGCACACCCAAGACCGAAGCCGAATCCGCCAGGCAGCAGCGCGCGGCCGCGGCGACAAAGCTCGGCGGGGACGGTATCGAGCGGGCGCTCGCGATGAAAGAGCGCACTCTGTCTCAGCTCGAAGCCGCCGGTGTTCGGGACACAAGCCGTGATGCGCAGAAGCGTGACGAAGAGGAGGCCGGCTCGGCATCTCCGCGAGCGCAGGTGACCTACAGCATGGACCTGACGGGCAACCTCGCGAGGCAGCATGCACGGGACAACGGCTACGAACTCTGACGACGTGAAATACAGCCTATCGATCGCGAGACAAAAGACCCGCGCAGCCTATCGGCTGCGCGGGTTCGATGTTTGTCGAGAAATATAGTCTGCGTCCGTCGGGCCAGGTACAGGCCCTGATTTGATAGGCTCGCGAGAAAGTACAGTTATTTGGGGCGACAATGTCGAGCACTCCGGTCGACAGATGAGGTGGGAGATGTGATGGCGGCTCGTTCGAGACTGAAGCTCGGTATGACCCGAGCGTTGGCGACACTGAGTGTCATGACGGTCGTCGCCGCGGGAAGTGCTGTTACGGGCCTCCAGACGGCAGCAGCCCAGACCCTCGGCGAGGGATGCACGGAATACATGGCCTACATGGTTCCTGGCACGACCGAAACGACCATCGATGCGGATCCGAGCAAGCCGGCTGGGATGCTGGCCAAGGTCGGGACGAAGCTCGAGCAGAAATTCGGCCAGAAGATCACCGTCGTCTATGTCAACTACTCTGCGAGCGCGTTCGACAAGGGCATGACGTACGAGGCCAGCGAAAGCAACGGCGTGCAGGCGACCGCCGGACTGATGGCGAAGTGCCCGACGTCGAAGATCGTCCTCGCAGGCTACAGCCAAGGCGCGCAGGTCGCCGGTGACGTCGCCTGGCACATCGGCCAGGGCCAAGGGCCGGTGCCGGCTGCCTCGGTTCGCGGTGTGGCACTTCTCGCAGATCCCAAGCGCGGATCCGAGAAGTTGGTCGGAGTGAAGCTGGCTGGCAAAGGTGTTGCTGGAGAACGCCCGGGCGGCTACGGCTCCCTCGAAGGGCGCATCAAATGGGTCTGCGACGAGGACGACATGTACTGCAACACCGACTCTTCGAACCCGTTCGTCGGGATCATGGGCAAGGCGGTCACCGGGGCGACCGACGAAACTGTTCCTCCACTCGACGGAACTGTCGGGCCGAGTGCTGGTGGCTTCGAAAACCTGGTCTCGGACTTCGGCGACACGGATCTGACAGCGGTGGGGGACAAAGCATCCGAGCTGAAGAACCGGACAGAGGCGCTCACCCGTGAGGGTGCAGGTCTGCCGAGCAAGGCACAGCTCGACAAGATCGGACAGCTGGCGGGGAGTCTGAACAACACGTACAGCTCCACGGCGGACATCAAGAACTTCGCCGATACCAGCGGCACCCGTGAGTTGCTCGGGGCAGAGAAGACGGGCACACCCGGCGCTCAGACCTCGGACGTGCTCTCCACTCTCGACGGGGTCGATCTCGGTGGTCTGATCTCGAACACGGCGTCCATTGCGGAAACGGTGGCCGGACTGACGTCGGGTGACACCAGCACTACCAACCTCGCCGGCGGCGGAGAGGCTCTCAAGTCTCTGGCGACGATGGGTCTGAACGTGGCCTCGCAGGGTGAGGCCCTGAGCAGCATGGACCGGTCCAACCTGACTGCCGCCACGGGAGTTCTCGGTGAGCTCAAGATCTCGACAGTGGTCGACACGGCGATGATGACGCTCACCACGGTGCTGTCGACCGATTTCGCGGCCATCGCCGCGAAGGTCAATCAGCTCGGGACCCAGCTCGCAGCCATGGACGCCAAGGGTGCACACGCCAGTGCCGGCGACCTGAACAACATGCTCGCACCTTGGGTCGATCTTGCCGCTGCTGGTAACACCAATGTCATGCCTATGGCTGCGAGCATGGTCGAACTGATTCCGGATCCGTCCGGTGGTACCAAGATCGCCGCCGAGGTGATGCGCATCCTCGCGAAGGTCGATGTCAAGAGGCTGGCCGACAATGTCGGTCAGGCCCAAGAGGTGGCATGGTCTGTTGTGGAAGGTAACGCGGCCGAGGCTGTCAAATTGGTGCCGATCGGCATAGACATTGGCATGGTCGGCCTGCAGTCGGTGCTCGGTGGAGTGATGGGCACTCCAGTTGAGAAGACCGGCACCAGCGCGGTCAGCGCCGGCGGGGGCGATCTGGTCTCGATGACATCTCAGCTCGTCAACAGCGTCGGTGGAGCAGGCGGTATCGACACCATCGGCAAGTTCGCGGGAGACATGATGGACTTCGGTTCGTTCATCGCCAGCGGCGTCCATACAAGCGCGTACACGTCGAAGACGTTGGTGGGCAACCTGAATTCGGTCGATTACATGGCCGAGTACTTCATAGTTCAGCTCGGCGGCAAGTCCGACACGAAGACGACGACGACCCCGCGGACGACTGCACCGGCCACCACTACATCGGGCAGCAGTGGCCGATGACGGTGCCACTCGGGTAATCGATACAGCAGAAAGCAACACCCCGTCCGGCTCGCGTGAGCTGGGCGGGGTGTTGTCGTATGTCCGTCTTTCTCTCTTGACCCCAGCAGGGGACCTGTCAGAAAGGAGGCTCTTCGTCCGAGCCGCCGCCGAAGGATCCGCCAGCAGGCGCATTGCTCCAGGGATCGTCATTCGCACCACCGCCGCTGCCCGAGCCGGTGCCGCCACTGCTCCCGCCGCCTCGGTAGGCGCCGCCTCCACCCCCGCCGCCACGAGATGCCTTGTTCACCTTCGCGGTGGCGTAGCGCAGAGAAGGCCCGATCTCATCGACTTCGAGTTCGACGACAGTTCGCTTCTCACCTTCACGTGTCTCGTACGAGCGCTGCTTGAGTCGACCGGACACAACCACCCGCGCACCCTTGGTGAGGGACTCGGCGACGTTTTCGGCGGCCTCACGCCAGATGTTGCAGCGCATGAATAGCGCATCCCCGTCTTTCCACTCGCTGGTCTGACGGTCGAAGGTGCGGGGCGTCGACGCCACAGTGAAGTTGGCGACCGCGGCCCCGGCCGGAGTGAACCGGAGTTCTGGGTCCGCTGTGAGGTTCCCAATGACGGTGATGACGGTGTCGCCTGCCATGTATAAACTCCCTGGATTCGGTTGTGCGAGTGCACTGATCGTAGCTGCTTTCTGCGTGGGTCGACAGGTACACCACCAAGCACTGAACTGTGTTGTCCAGAAACGCGATTCGCTCAGAACTACGTTTCGGCAGTATCCGTGTCGCGTCGTGCCGATCGGCGAGAATGTCTGCCGCTGTTGACGATATGTTCTGTGTCAGCGGATCGAGATACCTGTGTTGGTGCGCACTATCGTGACGACGGTACTCGGGCCGGGATCCCCGACTTCGTGCCGCAGTTCCCCCGAGAACTCGGACATGTCCGCGATGAGGATCTCATCGCTGTCACCGTCGGCGTAGTCGACGGCGACGGTGTCGTCGTAGAAGTAGCCGTTGTCCCATAGATCGGAGGTGATTTCGACTCGCCGAACAGTGCGGCCGGTCTTCTCCTCGATGTACGCGACGATCCGGTCCTGAACCTGTTGGAACGGATACTGGTCGGAGAAGTCGAGAGCTGCGACAACGTCGAGTTCGATCGTGTCCAGGTGTCGTTCCCACGCGCTGGAGTCGCCCGTCGGCAGCCGGTGCAGCATCGCGATCAGACTCGGTGCGATGTCTGCATCCACCGATAGCTTCTTCTCAATTCCGTCGACGTCGCACGCGACAGCGTCTCCGATGCACAGGTCACGAATGATGACCCGAGTCGCGGCGGGATACTGGGCTGTTGCCAGACGAGCGACTGTGTACGCCATGACCTTTCGCTCCTCATCGAGCAGCGAGTCGATCTCGTATTCGAGGTTGTGTGTGTGGCTGCGGATCAGTTGGCGTGTGGCTTCGGTGAACGGCATTGCCGAGGTGGTCGCGGGTGCGGACATGGGTGTACTCCAGTTCGTGTGGTGGGGTGCGGGCCGAAGTTCCCGACCACGCTTCCTTGATTGCTGTGCGGCTTGGATCAGCTATGGGCATGGCGAGCACCGCCCCCCAGCGCTGGGTCAGGGCGCTGAGGGGCGGGCGTTGTGGGGTGCGGGACGGACATGGACGCACCGAGGAGGAGGTCAGAAGGGCGATTCGGGCCGGTCGGTCGCGGCGATGAGAGCTGCGGTTACCTCACGGGCGGAAACGATTTCGGCTATGCGTTCGTCGCGGGTGAGATTGTTCCACCGATCGCATTCACTGCAGTCGTCGCTGTAGCTCTCGCAATCAGGGCAGTTCACGCCGAGGACCGCGTAGGAGTACGACATTCCGCCCGCACCCTCTCTGATCGAATTGCACGAGCACCGAAGCTGTTCTCTGGGTGTGTATTCCATGTCCGACAGGTCCGATTCGGTGATGTCGAGAGTCATTTGCTCCCCTCCACGCGGTAGCCGGCCTTTCGCATGATGTCGGCGATGCTGTCGAGGGTTTCGGGTGTCCAGGTGACACCGTCCATCAGTTCCTGGATTGCCAGTAGTGCAGCGTCTGAATTCATCGGTGAGTCCTCGTTGATGGTGGGCGACGAGCCAAGGGTGCGGCGGTCAATTCAAGATCAGGGCGATGGCCGTGGCCACTGGCCAGGCGCGCAGGTGACGGTGTTCATCAGCGAACTGGACTGCCATCTCGTTGACGCCGATGATGACGCCCGACACTGCGAAGATTTGTTCGTGGTGAGCAAAGAACACCGTCGCACTCACCGCTCCGAACCCGACAGTCAGCCGGGACGAGATCAGCTTTGCGACAACGTGTGGAGCACTGTGACCGTTAACGGCGCGGGCGATCGCGGCGGCAGAGGAGACGATTTGATCGAGAGCGGAGTCGAGCGAGACTGCGGCGGCCGAGTAGGGGCCGAATGCCGGGATGGCCCGTTCGGTGACCAGGCCTGCAGGTTCACGTGTCATGAGGTCCATCGGTGACTCCTTGGGATATCGGTCCAGTGAGAGGGGTGCGGCGGGCTTCCGACACGTACGCAGTCGAGGTGCGTTCAGCATCGGGGCTGCTATCAGCCACGCGTTTCTACGTGCACGTCCGGCCTGGGCGTTGCCCTGGCGGCTCTTCCGGCGATGGCATCTGTGCGCTCGTCCGGTCAGGCTCTCTTGCGGGGATTACCGGGGCTGCTGTCGGTTCTGACCGCCCGCTCGCGACTCTGCGCCTCCAAGGTCTGTTGCCCAGATGTGCTGTCAGAGTGCGCTATCGAGCACCGCAAGGAGCCGTTCGAGGATGGCGTCGGCTCGGTTTTCGATGTCGTCGAGTGTCGAAGTGACATCGGTCAGTGCTTCATGCGCCCGTCGGCGGGCCTCGATACCGGCCTCGTAGTGTCGATCGTCCAGCACTACCTCGGGGTACACGATCGGCTCGTATGCCGGGGCGTCATCGGTCCTGCGCGCAGTCCTGCGATGCGGGTGATGCGTGGCCGCTTGGCCATTCACGTGTGCAGCGAAGACTCGCGCGATCGATTGTGCCGATAGGACCGATTTTCCGAAGGGCGTGTGTCCCCAGCGGTCGATGGGCGTGAACAGCGGATCCGCCTGATGTTTGGCTGTGCGTTGTTCGGCAGCCTCGCTTGGCGGATAGCTGGTCGGCAAGGTGTCGGTGTCGAGACGGTCCGCGAGTAGTCGGGTGGAGGGGGCTCGGTCCTGGAACGCGAGGATCTCCGACCACTGTTGGTAGATCTGCGCAGGTGAGAGCGAACCGGGTAGATGGAACGGGGGGAGAGTGAGGGTGTGAATGCTTTCGACAACGAGGGTGTCATCGTCGATATGCAGGTCACAGCGACGTAGAGCGCTGATGTGCTCGAAGCTCAGGCCGGAGACGGCGAGAAGTAGAAGCAACCCGTCGCGTCGGCCGAACAGTCCCGCTGTCCATCCTGCGGTGGGCAAGTGATCGACGATCTCGGAGATTGTCGATCGAAGTTCCGACAATCGTTGCGCCCGAACCCGTCCGATCATCCGACGGATCGTGTCCGCATTGCCCGGCGCTGGCAGATCCGCGCTGCGATGCACGGTGTTCACAACAGTGATGCGGCGGCGCTGTGTGGCGAGAGCCGCGGGGTTCTCGGCGATGAACGCGCCAAGAGTGAACGGATCGGCGGGGAGGGCCACCATGTCGGCACCGGCGCACCAATCGTCGAACAGCGTCCATACGGGCCGGTCCTTCGTTCCGAGAGCGGGGACAGGACCCATCAGAGACCGATCTCGTTGACGGCGTTGTTCATGAGCGGAGCGTTCTCACGGGCGTAGACCTCGAGCATGTCGGTCGACTTGTGACCTGTCTGGCGCATGATCGAGTGAGCGTCGGCCCCGTTGCGAAAGGCCTGAGTGACGAACCCTGCACGCAGCGAGTGCCCGCCGAGGGAAGCAACCAGGTCTTCGTTGTATCCAGCGGCGCCGGCTCGACGCCGCACAGCGGCGTGAACGCTCGCACCGGACAGCGCGGTGGACGAGAGGTTTCCGTTCTTGGCGATGGATCGGAAGAACGGAGAGGATGCAGGGGTTCGCGGGCCAGTCGTTCGGCAGAGATGTTCGGTGAAGTCGGAGGGTCCGCGTAGGAGCCTGATCACCGCCGGCCGACCGCCGCGTTCGTGGGCAGCAACGACCTCCCACCATCGCATCGCGGCGCACGGCGGGCAGCTCTGGTGGGTGACAGTGAACGGCAGAGCTTTGACAGTGCCGCGCCCGCTCTGGTCGGTCTTGGATTTGCGCAGATGGACATGAAGTCCGTCGAGACGGTTGACGGAGACGTCGGCGCACCGTAGGTCCGCAAGCTCGCTGCGACGAAATGCGCCGGCGAACCCCATCAGCAGGAGAGCACTGTCGCGGCGCTCGAGTACTTCGCTCGCCCAGCCGGCGATGGTCTCGCGGGCGATCCCCACCATCGTCACGATGTCGGTGACGAGTAGTGGGGCCATCTGCTTGCGGGGGCGGTCGCCAGCAGAGGCATAGGTGCGGCGAATTCCCGACAGAGTCGCACGGACGGCCTCGTGGTCGGTAGGGCTGATGTGTCCGTTCGTGCGGTGGGTGTGCGCGATCGCGGCCATCCACTTCGAGAGTGTCGCAAGAGCGAAGACGCGGTCACCGTCGGAAGTGAAGGTGTCTGATGCCTCGACGAGGTAGGCGGCGACGGTGACCGGATGCGCGGGGAGCGCGATGTGCCCGTTGGTGCGGCACCAATCGTCGAATCGTCGCCAGGCCGAGGTGTAGGCCTTCAGCGTCCCGGCCGAGCGCGAGGCGGCCATCGACTGCACGATTCTCGCGGCCACGGCGTCAGACAGCTGCGGGGGGACGGCCGCAGAGACCTCGTTGGTCACGCTGACAGGGGCCGGTACTTCAGGTCGAGACGCCATAAGCCCACCGTACAGAGCCCCACCGACACTCTGTTATGGGAAAAGTGTGCTGAGGTGGGGTTTTGCAGGAGACGCTGCGGGAAACAAAATTCTCCTTAGTGAGCGCGCTTGAAACAGGAGTGACAACCAAGCGCCGATCGGAGGCACGATTTCGGGGGCTTATGCGATGTCGTGATTGTGAAGTGACACGCTAGTTGTCTACTTGACAGCCTTTCTGTCCAATCGTGACTGGAGTTTGTCCAACGCCTGCTCCGCTGGTCAGGCAGTTCCGGTCACGGAGTCGTACCGCCGGAAGGTCTCTAGCCAGTGGACTGTTGTTGTTGCAATAGAATTGACTGTGGCTTCGGTTATAACGAGGTCGAGCCCGCTTGGTCACCTGCAAAGCACCGTTCAGCGATGGTCAGGCCTGGCCTGCACGTACCGCAACGAGCGCGACCTCGACCCGGTTGCGTGCGCCTGTGGCCCTCAAGATCGAAGTCATGTGCGTCTTGACCGTGGCCTCGGCCATGAACAGGTCGGCAGCGATCTCCGCGTTCGAGCAGCCCCTGCCAACCAGTCGGATCACGTCCTGCTCACGAGCGGTCAGCCGGTCGAACAGCGTCCGGGCCTGCTGGGCCTGACCGAACCCGGCGAGCTGGCCTTCTTCCAAAACCCGGCGGACCACAGCTGGAGAGAAGAACGCGCCACCGGAGGCTGCAGCGTGGACGGCCATGAGCAGCTCGCGCGGACTTCCTGCCTTAAGAACGAACCCGTCGGCCCCGAGCACGATGGCCTGAGAGACGTATTCGTCCTCGCCGAACGTCGTGACGAACACGTACCGCCCACCGAGGCCCTCGCGCCGGGCCTGGGCCAAGGCCTCCAGGCCCGAGGTTCCAGGCATCCGCACGTCCAACAGAGCGACGTCGACACGGCGGGAGCGCAGAACGTCCAGGGCCTGCTGACCGTCGCCGGCCTGCGCGACAACTTCGATGCCGGGGTCGGTGACCAGCAGACCGACAATCCCTGCTCGCACCAGAGGCTCGTCGTCAGCTACCAGGACGCGCACAGCAGTATTCTCCACAACACTCATCGTCCTTGACCGGCCAGCAGCGCAGTCGAGGCCAGGCGGTCTCCAACGAAGCAGACTCGGTAGACGTCGCCGGACTGGTCTGCCAGCCAGTCAGTTTCCACGGCGTAGTCGTGGCACTCGGCCCCTGCCGGAGAGGACGGAACAGGCAGGAGCTCGTGGTCGGGCAGTAAAGCTTGAGCGTCCGAGCGAGACATGCCCTGATTTAAACGGGCGTAGTCCTCGGCAGTCAGCAGAGCGCGACGTGCCTCGGCCTGGGCGAAGAGCTGTAGCCCACCGAGCACAACCACCGAGCACACCACCAGGCCGGCCGCGATGAGCATCGTGCGCCGTCCGACCTTGACGGGAGGCCGCTCTGGCTCTGGGGCGACTGCCCGGTGATCGACGGGCGGCACCAGAGCCTCCATTCGAAACACGTCGTCCCGCAATCCAGCCTCGAGAGCACCGCCGACGTCCTTGAGAACCTGCTTGAGGGCACTCAGCCCGGTACCAGACCCCGTACCGGGCTCCGATCCTGCAGCGGCCACTGGGTTGGTCACCTTCACTCGTGCGGTCCCGTCGGCCGTGGTCTCGATATTCACGGTGATCGCGGCACCCGGAGCGTGCTTGGCCGCGTTCGTCAGCGCCTCACGGACCACCCTCACGACCCTGGACTCGTCGGCACCGGAGCCGGTGCGGCCTTCGAGAACGACCGACGCCCCCGCGGCCCGGAACTGGTCGATTACGCCTGCCAGATCTGCCTCGCTCTGAGGGGCCAGACCGGGCACCTGCCCGCTGCGGAGCATTCGCACGGAGGCCCCCAGCCGGCCGACCGCGTCGGTGAGTTGCTCGCGCGCAGTCTCCACGGTCTTCCGTGCGGCATCATGTTGAGATTCATCCAGCTCGAGCTTCCCCAGGTTCAATGCGACCAGGCTCAGCGCGTGCCCCAGGTCGTCGTGCAGGATCCCTGCCAACGCCAGCCGCTCTGCGTCCCGCTCCCGCTGCTTCCGTTCACGGCGCTGCTGCCGTTCCTGTTGCGCCTGCTCCGCTGCCTGGGCCCGGACCTGAGAACGTAGCCGCCACGCAAGGCCAGCCAACCACGGCAGGCCCACCCAGGCCAGTGCAAACACCAGCTCCCGCGCCCCTTCCGCCCACGAGGAGAGCCCGGCCGCCGCGAGCAGCGCCGTCCCGGTCGTTCCGGCGACTGCCGCCGTCATCAGCCAGCGAGTCCCGTGCTGACCGGCGCCCAACACGAGAGCGGCCAGGATCGCTAGCAGCGTCGTCCACGGACCCGGTGCGTGGAGCGTGAGGACAGCGGCTACAACGATCGCGCCCAGCAGGCTGAGCGCGGTGCGCGTAGAGGAGGTCATGCCATCCATCCTGCTGGGTCTCGTCCGCATCCGGATCAGCCTCGGGTACGACGCCTGCATAACCCGCCTACGACCCAGGTCGTAGAGAACAGTCACCGTGGGCCTGATTCGCGAGGATTAGCGGGATTTTAGCGTCGAAGACATGCCTCAGAACTCGCCGCCCGTCCTCGCCCGGGCCCTTCCCATTGCCGTGCTCTTTGCCCTGTTAGCCGTGTTGGCCTGGCCGGTACGTGCAGACTTATACCTCGCCGTCGCCCCGGCTGTCGCGGGCTCTGCTGCAGCCTCGGTTGTCGCGGACGTAGCTTCTTACGGGCTGCTCGCGCTGGTTGCCCTGGCCGGGCTTCTTGCCCTCTGGTCCCTGGTGCGCGACCGTGCCGCGTTTTGGCGGCTGGTGTGCGGAGGCGTCGGCGCGATCAGCGCCTACGCGATCAGCGAGGCTGTGAAGCTGCTGGTGAGCGAGGAACGCCCCTGCCGCGTGTGGGACGTGGCCACAGCTTTGGCCTGCCCCGAGGTCGGGGACTGGTCCTGGCCCTCGAATCACTCCGTCCTGGCGGCCGCGTTCGCCACCGCCTGCATCGTCTCCGTGCCCCGCACCGCCTGGTTCGCGGTCCCTGCCGCGCTGCTGGTCGGTGTCTCCCGCCTGGCCGCAGGCGTCCACTATCTGCACGACGTCGCCTCCGGGTTCGCCCTGGCCGTCCTGCTCGTGTCCCTGTTCGTCGCGCTCTTGCGTGCGGCCGTCGGTCGTCTGCCGCGCACCTGGACGTCCCCTCGACTCCGCGACCACGAGTCGTAGTGATCGTGCACCCGCAGCCTTCTATGCTCTGCGTGACCTACATACCGAGCGGGCCGCGGGACGACGACTTTCATTCCTGAACAAGTTGCGGCCCCAGCAACAGTGTCGGACAGGCGAGAGATCGCCCCCGCGACCGGAGGACTCCCCCATGACCGAGAGCTCGACCACGCTGGTTGGGACGTCCTCGCTGCAGGCCCGGTCTCTGGCCACGCGGACGGAGGACGGCTTGGATGCCGTGCAGTGGCGTCGCCATGACGGTGCCGTCCGCATGGCGCGTCCCTCGCCGGAACTGCTGCATGAGCGGCTGTGGGAGAACGAGCCAATCCGCCGGGGCGTGCAGTACCAGAACCGACTCAACCAGCACGGCCTCTACTACTGGCCGCGGACCGGGCGGCATCTCTGGTACGAATCTGCGCTCGAATTGGCCTGCCTGGTCGACCTCGACCACCAAGGGGAAGCGGTCCAGGTTGCAACTCAGCCGTTCCGGCTGCTGTTCCGGCGCGGGGCCGAGGCGGTCTACCACGACCCGGACTTCTTCGCCGTCAACGAGAACGGTGATCAGGTGGTCTACGACGTGAAGCCAGCTGCACGGATCAATGAGAAGGCGCGGCAGCAGTTCGCCGCGACGGCCCTGGTCTGCGCTGACGTCGGCTGGCGATACGAGGTGCTGTCGGAGGCCAACCCAACGAGGACAATCAACTTGGGCTTCCTTCGTGCGGCCCGGTTGACGCGCTGTCACCCGTCCTGGGAGGTGTTCGTGCGGTTGCTCGACATCTTCGAGGCCGGACGATTCCTCGGAGAGGGAGCGGCAATGGTGAACCGGCGTCACCCGGCGTTGGCGATGCCGTACCTCAAGCACCTGATCTGGCACCGCCACCTGAGCGTGGACCTCGACCAGCCTCTCGACTTCGATACCACCGCCACCACGACTTCGGAGGGTGAACCGTGCTGCGGCTGAGCCTGGGTGACCTGATCGAGTGGCACGATGTGGAGTACGTCATCGCAGCAGCCACCGCCTCGGGGACACTGGTGCAACGGCTCGTGGATGGGCAGCGGGTCTGGATCGACCTGCCCACTCTCTCGGCACGCGGCGAAATCAAGGTCACTGGGAAACAGAGATCCACCGACGACGACAAGCCCGCCGAGTTCGCCGCATTCACTTGCGAGGAAGTGGAACGTGCCCGCTGGTGGGAGCCGCACCTGAACGAAGTCATGTACGGCGTCCCCGACCCCCACGACGACACCTCAACGCGCCGAACGGGATACGACGACCCGAGCAAGATGAAGCGACGCGAGTTGAAGGCACAGGAACTCGCGGCAGCGGGTATCAACGTCACCATCCGCACACTCGGCCGCAAGGAGAAGCAGTACCTCGCCCACGGCGTCCACGGCCTCATCGATCGCCGCATCACCGGCCATAAGACGGTCGCCCCGAATGTCGACCACAGGGTGGCCGAGGCGGTGATCGGTGTCCTGGAAGACACTAAGACCGAGAGCACCGTCTCGGTCGCCACGCTCATCAACCGTGTCCGAGCACGGCTTCGGATGCGACACCAGGACGAGGGCATCGAGATACCGTCGGCCCGGACACTGCGCAGGCTCATCGACGCCTACGACACCCGTGGCTTGGCCCGTGGGAAGGCCACCACTCGCCGTTCTGTGGGCAACCGCCCGGACCGGAGTGCGGCGCCCATCTCGGCCACGTCTCCCGGCGAGGTGGTGGAGATCGACTCGACCCCGGTGAACGTGCTGTGCCTGATGCCGGACGGCAAGGTCGGCAGGCCGGATTTGACGGTGTCGACGGATGTGGCGACCCGCAGTATTTTAGGGTTCTCGATGGTGCCCACCGGTGCCTCCGGGGTGGAGCACGCCGACCTGTTGGCCCGCATGCTGCGGCCCCGGCAGTGCCGCCCCGATGCGCCGGCGTGGATGCGCCTGGAGGCCTCCGAGGTACTGCCGCACGAGCAAATGACCGCGCTCGACGAACGTCAGCGGGGTGCCCTCGCGGTGCCGTACATCGTGCCGGAGTCGATCACCACGGACCGAGGCGCGGACTACCTGGGGCCGACGTTCGTCTCGGCCTGCCGGCACTTCGGGATCAGCGTCCGGCAGGCCCCGCCGCAGTCGCCGACGTACAAGACCCACATCGAAAGACTGCTCGGATCGATCGACACGCTGTGGATGCAGAAGCAACCCGGCTACGTTGGCAACAGCCCGGTCAACCGGGGTCAGATCTCCCACGACGGGCTGCTGACGCTACGGGAGTTGGCGGACTCGTTCGAACAGTGGTGGGTGCAGGTGTGGCAGAACCGCCCCCACGACGGGCTGCGGGACCGTGACGTACCCTCGCGGAAGTTCACACCGAACCAGATGTACGCCGCCATGTTCGACGCCAGCGCGGGCATACCGGTGCCGATCGACGAACACACCTACATCGCCCTGATGCCCGTGCATCGCCGGGTGTTGCAACCCGGCGCCGGGTTCAAAATCAACAACCTCACCTACCGGTCCGGCGATCTCCAGCCGCTGATGAAGATGCGGCCCGGCACGAAGGACGGAAAGTGGGAGGTCCGCTGCGATCCCTACGACCCCGACCGCGCCTGGGTGGCCCACCCCGACACCGGACACTGGATCGAGTGTGTCTCGGACTCCTACCGGCTCGAGGTGTACCCGTTCGCCTCCGCGCTGCGCCGCCTCCGCAACACCGCCGAGGCCGGCGGCGACGTGCAGGACGAGTGGGCTGAGCAGACCCTGGCGAACCAGCCGACCGGATTGTCGACCAAGCGCGCCGCGAGGAAGAAGGCCGTGTCCGAACAGCGCACACGCGACAACGAACCGCGACCGGCACCGATCGCCGACCCGGCACCGCCCCAGCCCGCCAGAACAGCAACCGTGGCTGACGAGTTCCGACTGGTGTCCCCGGACGAGGAGTTGTGGAATGCGACCTGACCCCAAGAGCACCCTGTCGGGTCTGCGCCAGCGACTCGACCACCGATTCACCCAGCCCGACCGACTGGACCGCGCCGCCTACCAGGCGCTCGATCGGGACGATCGGTGGAGCTACGACAGTCTCCGCCTGCAGTGGTTCGGCGCCGGATTCTGGTTGAAGACCGCCGACACGATGAACCTGCTGCGGTCGGTCAAAGGCTACCTGCGCACCACCCACGAGTACGCGGTCGGCGAACGCAACATCGTGCTGGACGGTCCCGCGAACGTCGGGAAGACCACCATGCTGCTGCGGCTGGCCAGGGAGGTGGAGATGGCCCAGGCCCGGATGAACCCCGACTACCGCCGACACGGCCACGTCCCGGTGGTCTACATCGAGGCCGCACCGCGCTCGACACCGAAGATGATCGCCGCCGCGATCCTCGACTTCTTCGGCACACCGGTCGGAGAACGCCGCACCCAGCGGGAACTGGTGGGCAACGCCACCGACCTCATGATCGCCCGAGGAACCCGGTTGCTGATCGTGGACGAGCTGCAGATGCTCCGCCTCCACGGACCGCACGGGGACGACGCAATGGACACACTCAAGTCGATCATCAACAACGCCGGCGTCGTCACCGTCCTCTCCGGCATCGACCTCACCAGCAAACTCGCCTCCCGCGCCGCCGAGCAAATCATGGGCCGCGGCGAAATCCTGCCCCTGCGTCCGTTTTCCTACGCCTCCGATACCGACCGCGACCGCTGGGCCGCGCTACTGCTGCGGTTCAGCGAGGAGATGCACCTCGTAGACGACGAGCCGGACCGGCTGCTGGAATTCGCCGACCCACTCCACGCGCTGACCGCGGGCCGGATCGGGAACCTTCGCCGCGTGCTTTCGCGCGCACTGTCAGTGGCGATCGACGAGAAGCCCACCCCCGATGCACCCGAGGTGATCGTCGAGGAGCACATCTTCGGGGCGGCCGGCGCTGGCGCGGTACTTCCAGAGTCCGGCAGGAAGAAGCGCCGCAGCGCAGTCGCGTGACTCCCCTCGCCTTCAAACCCCAGCTGGTGTACGTGCGCCCGCACCACTTCGAGACGCCGCATTCCTACCTGGACCGACTGTGCGCGGTGAACATGATCGACCGCCCCCTGGTGAACTCAGTGATCCGCAAGCGCCGCAACAAAACCGGGCGAAAGCACCACCTGGCGCGCGCGATCGACGAACTCGGCGGCCCGCACGCCACCCACTTCGTCCGCTCGTATCTCCGTGCCACCCGCACGCCGCAGGGCGCCGCCGACACTCTCCTCACCGAGACCTACCGCAAGCGCAGCACCGGCATCCGTTATGCCTGCACCTACTGCACCGCAGGGCATTCGGTGCCCACGTTCGACCACCACCAGTTCTCGATCTGTCTCAAGCATGGACGCTGGCTCGCACCAGACCACGGTCACGAGTTCCAGCGGCAGGTACCCGGCGACGGCGAGTGGGTGCGGGCGGAGCGCCGGTATCGGCGTGCGATCTCGACCGGTCTGCTCACCCGGCACCTCGTGGACGCCACCTGGCGGATCGTCCGCGACCAGGCCACGGTCCTCGGGCCGCCCTCCTGGACCGGACATCTGAGCGCCGCCGAAGCCCGGCCCGGGTTCGTGGACGGGGTCGATGACCGGCTCGCCCTCTACCCGCAGACCACACGAGTGCTGCACCTACTGTCGAGGCCCCGCACCTGGGAGGCCATCGACGCCCTGTTCCGCAGCCCCGAACACCTCCGTGCGTACCTGCGCCGTGAACTTGTCTGGGTCACCGGTGCGCAGTGGGTGCTGATCGAAGCCCTGACCGAAGAGGTGATTCGTTCCCGAAGTGCGCGGCTACAGCAACTCGGAATGCTGCTCCGTCCGCACCTGGAAGACAATTTACGACGTCACTCTTCCTTCGCGACAATATGATCCGAACTCTCGACGTCCGCGAGTAGCCGATCGGCCCACTGGCACTGGGCATTGACGTCGCGGGCAGATAGTGGGTATCGCGTGGCTTCCCGCGTCCACTCCGCCGCCTCCTGCGGGTGCGTGGTCGCCAGGTCGTTGACTCCGGGCCGCGTCCGCTCTCCCGTGCACACCGGACAGTCCGCACCCTTGCGCGCCCTCCGCGACGGAGACTCTTGCCACGAGTGCCCGCACGGTCCGAGCCACCACACCAACCGGCTACTCGAGAGCTGCGCCTGCGACGGCACCAGGCCACGATTGAGCGTCGGATGCCACTGCTGCGCGAGGTAAGGTGCCACCGATTCGACACTGTCGATGTCGGATTCGGTCATCGGTCGCTCCTTCTCGTGGCTGCAACACGCGCATTGTCGGTCACGAATACATCGGCGGCCTCCCCAGCGGCGGGCGGAGCGCTCGGAGCACCGACAGTTGCAGCATGCGAGGTCAGACCCGATCGGCCAACAAGGACACCCCGCGAGATCCTCCCGCCGTTATCGCCTGGGCTCGTCAGCATGCGGCTTACCGGCGATTCGTCTCCTCGGACACCAAGCGGTAGATGACATAGCCGGAGAACCACAGCACCATGCCTACGCAGAGCGCGAGGAGGATGTCGAAAAATATCACCATGGATGTTCCTATCCCAGAAAGTTTCTCCACGTGGAGAGGGTAGGTTCACGTTAACCTCTCCACATGGAGAAGTCCACGCGAGAATCCCTGCTCGACGCCGGTTTGGAACTACTCGGTAGTGTCGGGTTCCGAGGCTGGTCGATGCGAGGTGTCGAAGACGAGGCCGGCGTCCCTCATGGCAGCGCGCGGCACCATTTCACGAACCAGCGTGGTCTGGTCCTGGAGATGGTTCGCCATCTGCTCGAATCAGACTTACCGTCAGCGGATGAGACCCCCAGCCAGCAGATCGCGCGGTGGCTCGACTCAGAGGCCGGTCGAACCCGGGCTCGCTACGAACTTGTCGTCGCCTCATTTCACGACGCGGAGCTTGCCGAGGAACTGATTCGTGGCCGAGACCGCCTCGTCGCGATTCTGTGTGAACGCGGTTTGACACTGTCCGATGCCGCCGCGCTTGCAGCCGCGCTCGACGGAATGGTGCTCGACGCCCTTCTTCGGCGACTCCCGTCCCACTCGGTCGACCCACAGCGCCTTATCGATCGATTCCGCACGAGTACGTAGCAAGATGGCCCGTTCACCGGGGACCTGCCACGAGGGCAGACCTGATCGGCCAGTCCTACGCGTTGGACAATTTCAATGGCACAACGTGCGCGAAGACCGACGAATCTCGATCATTGGACAGGATAGTTGGCACACCGACCCACACTCCAGCCGCAAATCGTTGGACAACTACCTGGTTCGATTGGCCAACTTCAAAGGCACTTCACAGTGATGCACGACGATTGCCCAGCGACGCACTATCTGCTGTAACCACGCGTCACCTGCAGGAACGCACACCGAAGATGCGTGCGGCAGTTATTTGTCGGGTCGGCCTTGTAGGAAGTGTCGCGAGCACCCTTGGTAGCTTCGTCTGGTCGATCGCCGATCGACGTTGGGGCCTTGACCAGGATCGCGACGCGATTCGCCCCCTCGCGGTCTGCGTCGATTGCGACCTTGAGAAAAGATGAGCGATCGGAGAGCGGCAGTGCCGGACGAAGTCATCAAACGATTGGATCCAACAAAAGACACACTGGCGATTGTGTACCTCTACTCAGGGAACCAATGCGCGTTTCCGGACTGCGGTGTCGCAATGTTCCAGGATGGCAAGTACGTCGGCGAACTCTGCCATATAGAGGCGGCGTTGGAGAAAGGCGAACGCTTCAACTCGAACTCGACGAATGACGAACGTCGGCAGGAGTCGAATCTGATGCTGATGTGTGGACCTCACCATCGTATTACGGACGATGTCGATGAGTATCCGGTCGAGCGGATGCGCCAGCTCAAAGCTGATCACGAGCGACCGTTTCGTGAGGGCTTCAACAACTTGCTCCTGCAAGAGATCCGCGACCACTCTGCGGCCGATGTTCTCGTGCCGGCGAAGACTGCTGCCGCGCTGTCCGATTTCTACTTGTTGGGGCTCAGTCCCGAACAGACACAGGCCGAGGTGGAGTACTGGCGTCAGTTCGGTGAGGTCCTAGCTGGTGTGACCAGATATGCCCGCGTGCTGCTCGCTATCGCAATCAAGCATGCCCACCGGAATCGGGACTGGGGGTTGACCGTTCCGGAATTGAGTCGACGAACACAAGAGTCGGAAACGCGGATCGCTGAGTTGGCGCTGGAGCTGGAGCACAGTGGAATTGCGTATGTGAATTTCGATCCCGAGTGGTACGAACACACATTTCCTATGTTCGTCATCGGTGCAAAGTTCGACGAACAGCTGGGGACGTTGGAGGGCTATGCGACTGGTGTCGGTATCGATCTGACAGAGATTCTCGTCGCACTCCGGTTCGATCTGCTCGACTCCAAGGACGGCTACGAGTAGTCGCCAATCTGTACCAATCTGACTGACCGTCACACAGACGAAAAACGGGGCCTGTCCGTTGTTCCGGACAGGCCCCGCCTTCGGTAACGCGATCAGGATCCGATCAGCAACTGCTGTACTTGCCACCTGTTGCGGCCCGCACGATCCACGGAGACTTGCAGGCGACACCAACGACGTAGTTGACGATGGACCTACCCCACGAGGTGCTCTGGAGAACCCACGTCGTCGGGCAGTAGCCCACAACGAAGGCGAGCACCTGCCACTGCTTGGCGTTGAGAAGACCCACACACCCGTAGGCGTTGTAGTTCGACGCCAGCTGAATGTCACCGGCACCGACTGTCCGGATCGACGGCGCAGCATCGACGGTCTTGCTCGTCGATGCGTCGATGGTCTGCTCAGCGGCGATCTGCGGCGACGCAGATTCGTTCAGCGTCGAGACGCCGGACGATCCGAACAGTGCCGTGGCAGCGATCGCTGCCACGACCGTTGCGGTCACCACGAGCAACCAGAGTTGAGTTTTGACGGCTGAAATGACGGTGTTCATCGTGTGTCCCTCCGCGTTGGCCGGTCGGGTTGACCAGCGCATGAGAAGCTTTACAGACGTCGCGCAGTAGCAAAACCCAAGTCGGCGATATGTACATTCGAAGTCCGCGAGTATCCATAACGATGTCGTAGGTTGGAGTAGGTATGAGTCAGGTATCCAGGGCTTCTTCGGCAGGACGAAGAGACAGTTCCACGGCGATAGACCGCCGAAAGGAGCGAACCCTCCGCGACATCTACACCTGCGCAGCGCGACTCGCGGCGAGTGAGCAGCTGGACGGCATGAGCATGAAGGACTTCGCTGCAGCGGTGGGAGTGGCGGTCAACACGGTCAAGCGGAACGGCTTCGAGCACGTGTCGGACGTCGCTGAATCATTGGTCGAGAACCCCGAGGTCATCGACATAGCGTTGACACCGGCCGCAATTGACCATCTCAAGGTAGCCGGCCGACAGAGCGCCGCTCGATCGAAGAGGGCCGCCGTCCATCGAGCCCAGCAGATCGCCTCCGACATCAAGGGGAGGGTCCAGCACGGACACCACAACGTCGGGTCGGCTATAGGGAAGCTCGAACGTGAACATGCACGGCTGGCCCGTGATCACGCCGACGAGGGTGCCGTGCTGGCTGAAATGAGCAATGTTCTCGCCGAGCTGCACCTCGACCAAGCCACCGCCGATTCGACCGGAGAATCCTTCGGTAAGGCCTACTCCTGGGTCGACTCCGGCATCAGGGAGTTTCAGAACGACAGTCGCTCCAGAAACTTCACTCTGGGAGTGAAGCTGACCCAGAACGGATTGAGGGCGATTCGCGGCTTGATCGACCAGATCAACAGGGGCCTGCCCGCTGAGCCGTCGGAGAGCGACATCAAGGAAGCCCGCCTTGCAGTGGCACCCCATTTTTCGAAGGTCGCGCTGTTGATGGCAACCGAGCAGAGGTACTGCACGAAGCTCAATCATCCTGTCGGAGCCGCGAATGCAGAATTTCACCGCAGACGCGCCGAGGCTCTTCTCGTCGGCGGCGACGCCGGGGAGCGCGAGGAGATCGGCGCAGTTTTCGAGATGGGCCGAGTGTTGCGACGTACGACCACACGCATTCCCGATGACGTGCTGAGAACGTTCCTGCCGAGACTGTGTGCAACGCAGGTGGCCTATCCGGACAGAATGGTTGCCGAGGAGCACAAGGAGCTTGATTCCATACGCAGGCATCTCGTCGATGCAATCGACGGAGAGAAGTCGAAAGCAATGAAGCGCGCAATACAGACGTTGTTTGCCTTAGCGGAGGTCGATCTCGGCAGATGCGAGGCTGCCAGCGAACGCCCGCCCGACCATCTGTCGGATCTCGTTGTTGTCACCACGTTCGGAGCTATCGGTCGAGTGCTCGTTGCGGATCATCTCCTGCGTGCAGCCGAGACGGCCGGTACGCAGAATGCGCTGTACGAGGAAAGCGATTTTCTGTCGATCAGTGGGCATGACTTTCGCCGAGCTGCCCGGTACTGGTATCGGAAAGCTCCGAGGAACATGAATGTCAGCGGAGCGTCATTCAAACTCTCCGAACGTGCCCGGGACTCGTTGCACTCGAGTGGCCTGGCGAGCGAGAGCGAACCGGATCGGTGGGCGATCCTCGACGAGGACTCGGATGGATTGAATATGTACTTCCTCAAGCAGCTGGCGGTCGGGGCTGTCACCAGCAAACCGCCGACCAAGAAGCAGGCGGAGAACCTTCTGGACGAACTCGAGCCGTTCCTCACCGTTCTTCGCTCGATAAGCCAGGGCACAACCGAACCAGCATTCAGGTGACGACAGTGGTACCTACTGACGGTCACAAGTGCCGTGGTCCGGTCCAGGAAAGAAGAACGCCGCCTCGTGGGATGCGAGGCGGCGTTCTGGTTGGGAATCGAGCGATGGTCGATGTTCGATCAGAGTGGAGGTAGGGCGTCGTGACCGACGATGGTGCCTGCGTCGCGTGGTTCGCGTGGTTCGTCGCGGAGGATTCGGTAGATCACGGCTCCTGCAGCTGAGACGAGGCCGAGCATGCCGCCGGTGAGGACGACGGTCCAGGTCATGATGAAGGTGTTGCTGGGGTTGTTGCGGTTACTCCAGAACCCGAACGAGGTGATGATGATTCCGACGATCAGGAGCAGTAAGGACCACCTCGCGGCTCTGGTCTGACCCTCGGTGCGGAATGCGTACGACGCGATGGTGGCAATGATGATGACGCTCAGTCCGACGGCATGAATGGCCATGTGGCGTAGCTCCTTACGTTGCGCAGATCCAGCGTGTGGTCCTGTACGAAAAACGCCGCCTCGTGACGATACGAGGCGGCGTTCTGTGCGCATGGGCGCTGGGGAGAGTTCGACTAGCGGGGAGTGAGCGTGTTGTTGCCGATCACGAAGGGGCCGAAGAATGTCTCTCCGCCGATGTACAAGCGCTGGAAGCCGTCGTCGATGAATCCGCCGACAGGGAGGTCTTTGATCGTGTGCGTGATCGGTCCGATGGGCGAGAAGAGGGTGAGTTTGTCACCGTCTACTCGGGCCGGGGACGTCGACGGAATACCGAAGGCCGTCGTGGTGAAGGTGTAGTCACCGGAGGGGACGGCGGCCGAGGCGGCCGGCGCTGCGATGACCGAGCCGACGATGGCGGCACCGGTAGCTGCAACGGTGACTCCCACGGCGGCGATCCGGCGTGTGAACTTGTTCATGATCGTGTCCTCCCGACATATCGGCGACGACTCGGAACGGTTGCTCCGGGCGGTCGGTGCCGACTTCTAGTAAGAGGGTATATCGATAGTCCGCCAGATACTCCACGAGAAACTCCGAACGGGTCGAACTACGGGTTCGCAGGGCCGCTGGGCGCTCCGAGAAGACCGGCCGCGTCGAGGATCTCGAACGGGTATCCGCAGGCCTCTGGTGAGTCGATGCTGGGCTCGGTGATCGCGGCATCCGGAGTTGTGACTCCGAGTTGACCCCGCTCGCCATACTCCGACACCTTCAGAACTGCAGCGATCTGCTCGGGTGTCAGGCCTGCCCGGTTCTGGTCGAGTACGAAGTCGGTGTAGGGCAGGCATAGCCACTGAGTCACGGCGCTGGGGGCATCGTCCTGCCCGGCGACCGTTCGATCGAAAGCGGAGAGCAGAGCCCACCCTGCTGCCATAGCGACGAGAAAGACGACGAGGAGGACTGCCGTCAGGGTGGCCGTCACAGTTTGCGCGAGAGTGCTCTTGGGGCGTGAGGTCGGCTGGGCTTTGGTCGATTCAGGAATCATCGGTGTCTTTCGTGAGGGCCGGTTTCCGGCATCGGGGGCGGGAACGATTCGGGCCCCGGAGCGAGTGCTCCGAGGCCCGGTGATTGGTTGTGTGGCAATTAGTGATCGAAATGTCAGTCGCCGAACTCCGGTGACTTCTTCGGGGAGGCAGGGAAGCGATCGTTCGGCAAGTTGAGGAGCTTTGTTGCGATGGTGTCGCGATCGGCTCGCAAGAGCTCGTCGAGACTTACTCCCGATGGACGCCCGAGCCGTTGCCCGGTCAAGTGGTAGACCGAGCCGAGTTCGCGCTCACCGAGCTGGATCACCTCTCGAATGGGAGTTCCGCCGGCTTCATCGGCGGGACGTTCTCTCCAGACGAGTCGGTACTTGGGTTTCGAGTCGGGGTCTGTCTGGATGTAGACCTTGTTGCAGTCCGACAGATCGGGGTAGGAACCCATTCGTTCGAGAGGCCGCACGGGGATCTCCCCGTCGCGAATTGCCGCGAGTGCACTGAGAGTGACGGTGAGCAGGCGGCGGGATTCGCCTGTTGGATTACGGGCCGCGGCGGTCGCAAGGCTCTGGAGATCGCGCTCGAAGGCCGGATGCAGCGCGAGCTCGAAGGGTGACCCGGCCATGATCAGTCCTGGTTGGTTCGGGTCTGCTTGTCGGCCCAGTCTTCGCCGACCTCACCGAGCGTTCGCGCGAAGGCCTCGAGATCGGTCGTCGCGATGGTGGTGTCCGAGTCGTTCAGACGCCGATCGAGCTCGGAGTAGAACAGGTCTTCGGAGTCGAGTACTCGACGGTCGTACTCTCGCAGACGGAGAAGGTCGGCGATGGGAATCAAGGCGGCGACAGGCTTGTCGTTGGCACCGATGATCATAGGCTCCGGCAGACCTTCGGCGAAGCGGCCGATCATCCGCAGAACTAGGCCAGGGGCCTGCGCCAAAGGTATGAGGTTGAAAGGTTCATCAGTATTCTGACTCTGAGCGTCGGGCATGGTGTTCTCTTTCGGTGTCGTGTCGCAACCTGAATCTGAAGTAGTGAAACTGGCTTCGCGGTTCCTCTCCGACGGGCTGCAAAAATCCTAGACCTGCTGGTATCCGACAAGGGGCATGTCATCTCCGGCCGTGGGGCCATCCGGGTCGATGAGAGTCCCTGCTTGGGTCAGATCGGCGGCTGGCTGAGTGTAGTGCTTACCACTTCCCTCCGACCGGTATATCAAGGTCAGCTCACTGATTGGCCGATAATTATTTGTATCCTCCATTACGTCTTCCTAATAATGTGTGACAGGTCACAAGTGGGCTGGTGGGTTTTATGAGAATTCGGGCTGGAGCCGATCAATCTGATTTTGCAGCCGCGCATTCTTTGCGTGGGGGCCTTGTGCAACTGACCAGAAGAAGATCAACTCCGGGGCGGTCGATTGGACCGCCCCGGAGTTGATGGTGAACAGACTCTGCATTTCAGGAACGATCACGCTCACCGATCAAAATGGTGTCTCCTGCCCGTCTCCGGCGACCGTGGACGCCGACACGGGTACTCGTGTGTCTATACCGACCTCGATGCCGAGCGCATTGATCTGATCGACGACATCACCTGTGACCAGGTCCGCCTCAGCGACCTCCACAATGCCGATCTCGTCATCACTCGGAGCTGCTGCGTTCTCGACCTCTCTTCGACGCAGAGCGTCGACCACAGCTTCGTAGTCGGTCTCGATCCGAGGCTTTGCGGTAGAAACACCCGCGAGGATGACCTCGTCCATCTTGGCCCGAGTCAGCGCCACGTACAGGAGGCGCTTGTACGACTCGTCCTTGCGACTGTTCGAGGTCTCGGGCTGCAGCACGACCACCACGTGGTCGAACTCCATTCCCTTGACACCGTGGACGGTCGAGACCATGAGCTTGGGGTCACGAGCGGCCATCTCCTCTTTGCGGATTGCGTTCTTCTGACCGGTCAGCGAATTCCGGATCGCGTTGTTACGAATTTCGTAGTCCAGAATCGACTTTCGCAGGTACAGGAAGAAGTTGGCATCGGTCATCATTCCCGAGGCCACCATGGCAAGCCATCCCTGGCACGGACCATTGGTCTGCTTCCACCAATCGACCAACGCATCGGTGAGGATGCGCTCGGCGATCTCGGTGTTACGAGGCTCCAGGGAGCTGATCTGCGTGCGGATCTGCTGATGGAACGTGAACGGAGCGACAGCAGGTTCGACACAGGTCACCTGATCCCAGTGACGCGCAATGAAGGTGGAGAAGGTCTTCATGCTGTACGCGCGATCGCTGACGAGGTTGTGGACAGCCTCGTCCGGGAACATCTCGACGAGAACCTCCTGAGCCATCTTGGCGTGACGGCGGGTCTGGCACAGTACGACAGTGGTGTCGCGGGCCGCGAGATTGTTCGTGAAGTACTCCGTGAGTTTCTCGCCGCGCAGATACTGCTTGAGATTCTGATCGAAAGCCTTCTGTGTTCCGCAGGACTTGCTCATCAGACGCACCGAAGCCGTGAAGCTATCCACCGTCGACGTCACGACGGAGTTGGCCTGCAACTGGATGTTGGTGAACCGATTGGCTTCGATGTCGCTCAGATGGATATTGGCGAAGTCGAGGATTTCCTGAGCCGATCTGTAGTTCGTGGACAGTTTGCAGACCGTGAATACCCCGGAGGCCTCCAGCGCGGACAGTGCCTTCGGATTCGCCGCCCGAAACTCGTAGAGGGTCTGGCTGGCGTCGCCGACCATGTACAGCGCGCACTGATGCTTTGCTGCATAACGCATGGCGTAGACGAACTGGAAGGCGCTGTTGTCCTGCACCTCGTCGATGATCAGGTAGGCGGGGCTGGCGTACGGCTCCACAAGCCTGTCGATGAGAAGGTACGACAGAATGATCTCGAGTTCGAGAGTCGTCTGACCGATTGTGTTGAGGATGGTCACGACCTCGCTGGTGTAGCGCTCGATGAACGCACTCATCGCGATGATGTCCGCGTTCGTCTCCTTGGTGATCGAGTTGCTCACCAACCGGTAGAATTCGCTGAGGACTTCGTCGGTGTGGACCTTCGCTCCGAAGTAGATGCCCAGCGAGTTCCTGATTGTCTCCATTGTGGAGAGCTCTTGGTCGGCGAAGTTCGTCGTGTAGATCTCGTGGATCATTCTGGCGATCGTCTTGGACTCGACGCCGGGATTGCGATCTCGGATCTCGTCCGCCGCGGCGTTCGTGAAGGACAGCGTCAGAATCGAGCTGGCCGGAACGGAGCAGCCTTGGGTGAGCATCTTGATGCGTTCGGTGATCGTCCAGGTCTTCCCCGCGCCCGCGCCGGCCACCACCATCACCAGCGGATCGGTCGTCTGCACGGCCTCACGCTGCTGAATCGAGGCGTAGTCCGGAATGGTGTACCGCGCAGGATCGACGGGGCCCGGTACTGGCAGTAGATGTTTGACGGCATTGAGGCGTTGCAGTTCAGCGTTCTGCTTGAGCTGCATGTTGCGTGAGATCAGGGCCGACGAGATCGGCCCCGAGCCGTCCAGTTCGAGCAGCCCCGCATAGATCGCGGTGTAGGCCTCCAACGGAGTGGCGAAGTTGTCCAGGAACGCCAGCTCGCGGCCAGCGGAATCCATCTCGACCACCTCGACGCTCGTGCCGCGCGCCGTTGCAAGCCAGTTAGCTGCGGAGTAGAGCCGGTTGATGAAGGACATGATGGGTTCGACGACGAGCTCGGTTTGAAAGAGCTCGGCCGCGCTGCACAGGCGGTCGTAGACCGAGTAGTGATCGAGCGACCAGGAGACGAAGCCTTTCTTGTCGAAAGCCGGCAGGGACACCGAACGACCCGCCAGATAGCCCACTGTGGACTCGATCATCTCGGCCAGCGTCTCGGGGACGTTGAACGAATAGTTGATCGACACGAACGATTCGACGCCTTCGAACCTCAGCGGATCATGGGTCACGACGTCAGTGACAGCGGCGATCTCGCTGATCGACGGAGCAGTAACAGGATGGCCGTCGGAATCGAGAAGCACTGTGGTGCCGTCGACTTCGTACAGCTCGTCGGTGTGCTCACCTTCTGCGATCACGTACAGCTCCACCCGGTACCGAATGTGGGTGGTCTTGGTCCAGGCGTTCTTACCGGTGCTGACGTCCATGATGCCGCGGTCACGCAACACCACGAGCTGCGGTTCGAGGTTGAGCCACAGGCGGAAACCGGGTACACCGCCGCCGAGGGCCTTGCTCACGTCGAACATGTCCTCGACGAGACGGACCGAGACCTTCTTGCCCTTCTTCTCTTCCTCGAAGTGGGCGGTGGGCGGCACTGGGAAACGGTAGAGGTACGGGGCGGCGTCGAGCTCGGCGGCCGTCTGGCCCGCTTGGGAACGGGCGACGTCGATCGCGTACACGCGCTGCAGCGCTTCTTCGAAGTGCAGCTCGAGCAATGGCTGAGTGACGAGAGTGCGAACAGAGGTCTCGCCGTCGATCTGCTCCTTGGTCGGAGCATCGACCTTCGGTATGGGGTCGTAGCTCAGGTCGGGATTGGCCGGATGCACGGAGATGTCGATGCGGCCACGGTTGCCACCGGTTCCGCTGATGTCCTTGTGGAAATCTTTCGGGGTGTACTTCGGTTCGAGGTTCTGACCTGAAAGGTCGTCTTCGATGATGAGCGGCTGGATCGGCATGCCGGTCTCCTTTTCACGTGGTCAGTGGTGGCGTCTGTGGTGGTCCAGCTCGCTGAAGTCCCGCGATCCAGCCGGCACTCAGCCCGGCTGGTGAGCTGTCTCTGACTCCCTCCGGCGCGCCCGATGGGCGCGCGCACTGCGCTCTGCAGTCCGATCAAGGCGATGAGCCACCCCATACCGACCCGAATGGATCCTCTCGGCGAAATATCGCGACCGGGGCAGCAGCAAGCCGCCCCGGTCGGAAGGTGGTCTCAGGTCAGAACTGATCCAGCGCGAGCAGGGAGAGAATCCGGTCCTCTTCGTCGGCCCCCTCGGGCAACCAGTTGCCGATAACAGCCGTCTCGGGACGACCGCGGTCAGGCTTGGCGGTTCCGACGCCGAACAGCGAGAGTGGCGAGGTGGTGACCGAATCGGCGCGCTGATCTTCGTGGATCTGCACCGCTTGGTCGACGAGAAGAGTCAGAGCGTGCTCGAAGGTGAACAGACCGCCGTTCTCGATGGCCCAGACCAGAGCGTCGGTGGCAGACTCGCCACTGTCCTGATGGATGTTCTCGCACGAAATCACCGTGGTTGCGGCTGCTTCGGTGAGATTTTGTGCGTAGGCGCTCGGGGCCAGTTGCAGGAAAGTCATGATGTCTCCTCGTTGGTGTCCCCGTGAGTGGGGTGGGTGGGTGTCGGTCAGATGGCCGTGAGCCGTCGCGCTCATCGGCGGATGGCCCATAATTGGGCCGAACGTGCGGCCCAGATCAGTTGTCGCCGTAGTGATTTGCGACTTAGTCGTCGATCTCGGCCTCGATCGCCGAGGCTGCACCGGGGTCTACGAGATGCGGAGCGATGGCCAGCCGGTAGCTCGATCTCAAGTCGTCTATGAGCTCGAAGACCAGTTCCTTGGTGTCGAGGTCGGCGAGTCCTCGTATGGCCTGATCGAGATCGCTGATGATCTCGTCGGGGCTGCGGGTTTCGAAAGGCGTGGTCATGGTTGTGTCTCTTCTCGGGTGGGCGGGCCTGCCCCGTCTAGAGCGCGCAGGGGCCTCGCGAGTCGCGAGACCCCTGCGCTGTGCGGGTGAATTACTAGCTGGGATCGAGAATCTCCTCGATCCAGTTCCGGACCGTCGGCTCGGCCGGCCGCGCGCCCTGGGCGGCCACGTAGCTGCTGTCGATGAAGTCGGCGATCTGGTCGTCGCTCAGCTCCTCGGGCAGTGACGCAGCCAAGAACGGGTTGGTTTTCTCGATCTCGGCACGAAGGCGCACGAATGCAGCAGCGAGCACTTTCCCGTACGTCTGCTCCGAGATCAGGTCGAAGGCGACAATCCAGGAGAACCTGCCCAGCAGCTCGGGCTCGAAACCGCCTCCACCACCATGTGTTTCGGTGAGCGCCTTCGTCAGCTGCTCTCGTGTCAAGGAGTTCGCTCCCGCCGGCGACGTCGAGCTGAAGCCCAGCGACATTCCACCCTTGGAGATCGCGTCACGACCAGCGTTGGTGGTGGCGATGATCAGAGCCTTGGAGAAGTCGACCGTTTTGCCAGACGCCATGCGCACCGTGCCTTCCTGCAACGCTGCCAGGAAGATCCGCTGCACGTCGCGGTGGGCCTTCTCGAACTCGTCGAGGACGATCACCTGTCGCGGGTTGGCGTCCAACGGGTCGAAGGGCATCTCTTTGTTCGAGTCCGACCCGACGTACCCGGGAGCGGATCCGAGCAGTCGCGTGATCGACATAGATTCGGAGTACTCGGCCATGTTGAAGATGATCGGCTCGGTACCCATGATCGAATGCGCGATCTGCCGGGCAACCTCGGTCTTACCGACACCAGAGGTACCGGCGAACATCCAGCCCATGGGCTGACGGCGCGGGAAGATCCCGCGAGCGTCCCTGCGCAGGAGTGTGATTGCTCTGGCACACACCAGCTCCTGACCCTCGATGCGGGCGAGTGCTTCCGTCAGAGCAGATTCGTCGAATCCGCGAGCGACGGCGTCGGAGCCGTGCATGCTTTCCGCGGTCTCTTTGATCACTGCTCGGGTCAATGGAAGTGCGTCCGTGGGAGCCATCAGCGCAGCGATGTCCGGCTTGTGCC
This sequence comes from Rhodococcus sp. NPDC076796, assembly GCF_040702765.1. Lineage (NCBI taxonomy): Bacteria > Bacillati > Actinomycetota > Actinomycetes > Mycobacteriales > Nocardiaceae > Rhodococcus > Rhodococcus sp. NPDC076796. The sequence goes on from NZ_JBFBMS010000009.1 coordinate 149,662, forward strand.
TCTTGATCGTGAGCTTGGCCAGCGACCTGTCCAGGAGGGTCAGGGCACTGTCCGGGCGGTGGAGGGTGGTGAGGTGCTCGTCGGCAAGGGTGATGACGTGATCGAGAACGGTCTCGTCCGCCGACACAGACTTCTTGTAGTGGGTCAACAGACCCGGCAGGACTGTGCGCAGGACCTGCAGAGTTTGATCCTGGTTGAGCTCGGAGACCCCGATCCGGGTGAAGCGACGCGCGAACGCCGGATCCGACGTCAGACGGCGGCCCTCTTGATCGGTGGTGGCTCCGATGACCCGGAGATCGCCGCGAGCGAGAGCCGGTTTGAGCGATTGTGCGAGTTCTTCGTGCGAAGTGGAGCCGTGGCCGTCAGCGGGAACGAGCTGGTGGATCTCGTCGATGAAGAGGATGACGCCGTTCTTCGGCTCCTTCGCGAACGCGATGAGCGCCTCGAGCTTCTGCTCCATCATGCCGCGGTACATCGTCCCGGCCATCAGCGACGACAGATTCAGTTCGTAGATCGTCTTGTTCTTCAGTCGCGGCGGAACCGACGGGTCCTTGGTAGCGATCCGACGAGCCAACTCCTCGACGATGCGGGTTTTGCCGACACCGGCTGGGCCCAGAAGGATCGCGCTGGGCTTGTTCTTGCTGATGAGGGCTGCTGCCGTGCGGTCGATCACTTCGTCCCGGTACTCGGCCGGCAGCGCGGAGGCGAACTTTTCGTTGTAGTCGGTGAGCATGGACTTGGCGACGTCGTCGGGGTCCTCGGGTGCCGCCCCGCCGGGCAGAAATCCGCCCATGAGCGCACCGAGTGCACTACCCGACATCGGGGTGGCCGATCCGGGACCGGCGCCGGATCCCGTCTTGTCGTCGTCGGAGAAGTCGTGCATGTCCTTGGCTACAACCGTGAATCCGTTGTCGCGCAGAGCAGTGTGGTGTGTCATGGGTGAGATGTCCTCTCTCGGAATGGATCAGCAGCGCGGCGGTGGCCACGAGGTCTATGGGGAAGTTCGACTGGCGAAGGGGAGACGAGAGTGAAGATCCCGTCTCCCCGTGTCGGTCAGCGGTTGTCGAGCGCCGCCCCCGCATAGCCCATGCCGAGGATCTTGGCGTCGATGTTCGGATCGAGCGGGCGCATCGAGTTGATGAAATTGGCGCAGTTGTACTTGACCGAATCCCAGCTGTGCACGTTCGAGCGGTCGAATGCCGGGAGGTAGACGACGTTCTCCGGGTGGGTGAACATGTGCGAGGAGTTCGCGACCCAGCCGAAGTCGGTGGCGACGACGTTGAGCCGACGGCGACGGTCCACGCTGGCCTGGACGAAGTCGTAGATCAGGGTGAAGTTGTTGCCGCCCCCGACTTTTGGCACTGCGGCAATCAGTTTTCTCATCTGGTCGATCGACTTGCCTTTGACCGGCAACAAAATCTCCGGAGCGAGCAGGTGGCTGTGCGAGCTGAAATAGAAGTTCATGTCGAACTTCTTGGCCATCATCATCAGGAACAGGGCGCCGTCCATGTAGTCCTCGAGGCTCATCGAGCCGGAGGTGTCCGGGTAGTAGTGAATGTCGGGCATGAACTCCTTGCGCAGGGTGGTGCCCGGTACGTCTGGGCTGTCGGGTCGACGGCGGTTGGCCCGGGAGAAGGTTTTCTGCCGGTAGAGCCGGACGTTCTCCGACTTGTTGACTTTCGCCATGCGGTCGAGCTTGAGCCGCAGGTCCATCAGGATCTGCTTCGGCGGTGGGGCCGAGTCGAAGAAGTCACCTGCCTGGGTATCTCGGCGAGTCTTTTCTTCGAGTTGACTACGTGAGTTGACAGCCGTTCGCTGGGCATTTCGCAGCCGGTTGGCGGCTGCGCCGAGGCGGGTGATCGTCCTCATCGACATGATTTTCAAACCACTGTTGAGCTGCTTGGTCACCCACGTCCACTGAGCCCTGATGTCGGACGGAACGCGTCGGGCGTGGGCGTCGAGATTGACGAAGACAATGGTCTCGGGGCAGATCAGTTCGCTGAGGTCGAAGGGCATCAGCGCCGCATGCGCAGGCACGGCATCTGCTGCTGCCGTTGCCCGTTCGCTCTTGACGAAGGTGAAGAGCGAGTGCACGACCAGTCGGGCGAACGAGTAGTCCTCGGTGGGTGTGCCGGCGCGCGAACGCAGACGGAGAGTCTCGGTGAGATCGTTCAGGTCGATGGCTGCACACTGACGGCACTTGTCGAGAACATCCGAGGAGATCTTGCTGCTGGCGTGCAGGGCCGTCGCCACCATCATCAGATGTTCGCCGAAGCGCTCGAAGGTGTCCGGGCCGAGCATCGCGACGCCGAGGGTCGGGGGACGGAAAGTCGCCGCCAGAGCGACGAAGAACTGCGTCCATGCGGTGTCTCCCTCGTCATATGCGGTCGGTGATGCGCCGGCACCGATGAGTGCGAGCAGCTCCTTCGCTGCGGGTGAGACGGAGTTCTCGGCCGAGTAGATCACCCGTCCCGGTTCCGGGGCCGGCATTCCAAGTTCGCCCAGGCCCTGATTCAGGAAAACGTGACGAACGTAGGGATGCGACGTACGCGAGATCGCAGATGTCGTCTGTGCCAGCAGATCCAGAGCAGCGGCATTGCTCTCCGGTGTGTCGCCGCGGGTCTCGCCGGTGAAGGCGTCGACGAGAATCGGAGTGGCCAGGACCGTTCCGAGAGCTTCTGATGAGATCGGGTTGCCCGACACCGAGTCCACGGCGGTCGCCGGCACGCTGGGGACCAGCGGCGAGAGCAGATGCGAGAAGGCAAATTTCGAGAGCACCGCGGTGGGGTCGTACTCGATGCCGGGATCGGCCGAGTCGGTGACGAGTGGCGGCGGGAAGTCGAATGCGCTGAGACGGTGAGGCGTCTGCCCCGAGATGACGATTGCCATGGGAATGGCCCTTTCTTGGTGTGCGAGAAGTGGTCTCGGATGTGTGTCGAACCATCTCCGGGAACGCCGAAGCCCCGGATCGCAGCGAAGCGATCCGGGGCCGTGGTGTCAAACGGTCAGGCTGCGAGGAAGTCGTGAATCCGCGACAGCGACAGGACCAGTGGGGCGTTGGACTTGTCCAGGAAGTAGCTCACCGATGCGGGGTTGAGCGCATTGGACGTTGCTCGGTTCAGCAGGGCGCTCTGCTGATCTTTCGTGAGCGAGGAGAGCGCGCCGTCGTCGACGATCCGATCGAGAACCTTCTTGGTGAGATCGTTCTCTGCCTTGGTTGTCAGGGCGAAGATGAGCACGTCGGCCTGCTTGTCCGTGGTCAGAGAGGACACGATCTGTTCGATCTGGTTCTGGGTCGTCGCTGCACGCAGCTTGTCCCAGGCCGCCGGGCGGGCGATGGTCATCGACCCCGGTCCTGAGCTCGCGGCGGGTGCCAGCAAGGACACCAGCAGTTTGGCGTGGACTTCGTTCGTGAACGCGGTGTTGCCGGTGTGAGCAAGCATGCCGAGCATCAGCTCGGTGGTCGCCTGCCCGTCGGGACCGACAGCTTCCTCGACGGCTAGTTCCGCCATGACCGTGGCACCGAGCTCGTTCATCCAGAGATTGAGCCCCTCGATGGTGCGCGGTGCCGTGTACTGACTCATGTCTTGCGAGTCGTCCATCTGGGTGGAGAACTCCGCCATCTGCCGATCGGAGACGGCCCCTGCACTGACGCTGGGATCATCGTCGTCGTCCGGAGTGGCGACGATCAGCCCGGCCGGGACTGGGCTCTGAAGAACCCAGTCCGGATGCTCGGTGAGCACCTGCCGGATAGCCGGCTGCATGTCGTCGCCGAGCAGATCCAAGAGGACCTTCGCATCGGGACGCACGGGGTACAGCGCGAAGCGCGTGAGCGAGGCCGAGTCGAGCATGGAGATGTTGCCCTTGTCGTTGCCGGTGACGATGAATCGGATGTTGTCGGCGAGCTTCAGATTGCCGCATCGACGAGAGGTCAGCAGTGTCAGTGCGGCAGAGGTGACGTCGGCGCTGGTGCGGTTGATCTCGTCGAGCAAGATGATGACCAGAGTGTCGGGATTGGCCTCGGCATGATCGTTGGCCTCCTGAATCGTGTAGTGCGGGAAAAAGATCTGCACGAAACGATTGGGGTTCTTCGGATCCGGAACGGTCCGTACGCCGGTCAGATCGGCTGCGTCGGAGAGTGTGTTGACGTCGATGGAGAACACTGCGAAGTCGCCGTTCTTGGCCAGCGCGTTGACTGCCATCGTCTTGCCGATCGCGGGCGGCCCGAGAAGGCAGGGCGCGACCCGCGTATTGCGCAGGTCCGGCCGGAGGTGGCGCAGGATGAATTCTTCGTTCAGGAGGAAGGTCATGTCTGGGATCTCTTTCGTGTCGGTGTGGTGTCGTAAGAGGGGCTGTGTTCGGTCGAGAGGGGTCGTTCGCCCTCGGGGCAGACACCTCGCTCGGACAACCTCCGGTCGCGCCTTCGGCGTCGCCGCCGTCGTTGCACGTCGAACACTCCCGCCAGCACTCCTCTCTCAACCCACCACTTGCTCTTCAGCTTTGGGTATCGAGATGATTCAGCGCTTCGGCGCAGCGTTTGAGCAGGTAGGAGGCACCGGATCGGCGTTCGTCGTGCTTCGCCCGAGGAGGGAGGGTGCGGCGAGCGACGTGGTGCACGACCCGCAGAACTTGCTGAGCGGTCTGTTCCGAAGTGGCCGTGGAGGTTCCGGTGATCCGGTCGATCGAATGCCTGACATGAAGTTTGGCGTGTGCGATCGCAGCAATCCGGATCAGCCGGGACATCTCCCAACGGGAGGTGTCCCCACCGAAGTCGTCGTCGAGATCCCGGGCGCTCTCGTGCCCCAGGCTTTCGATCACTGTGTGGACGACCTCGAATTCCATCGGTGTCAGATCGGGGCCGTCGGCCAGTGCGAGCATCTGGTCGTACTGCCCGGACGTTCCTTCGTTGGCGGCTTCGCCGCCCGGCGCGATCTCGATCAACTGCCCGAACACGCCTTCCCATGTCAGCATCTCGCCCGTTGGTTCGGCTGCCGCAGCAGAGAGCCGTTGCGAGGGAATCTGCCTGCGGGTGAACGTCGTCCAGTGGTAAAGCAGAACCTCGTACCAACGTTGCGGGTGCTGAAGCTTGGTCGCGCGCGCCGCCCGCGGGAACGACGCGATGTTCGACGGCACCGGCAGCAGCACGTGGTATCCACGCCCTGATCCCGATACCTCCGCATAGAGGGCTGCCGGCTCGGGCGACGCGGTGTTTCCGGTCACCAGACGAAGTAGCTGATCGACGACCCCAGTGGGGCACTCGGGTTCGATGTCGAGAACCATCAACCCACTCGATCGCCAGTCCAGATGAGTAGCGACGTTGCTCGCGTTCGGGAGCGCTGAGGTGAGCTCGTCGAGGGTCAGTAGCTGAGCGTCGGCCTTCGAGAGCTGAGCGCCGTGAACCTCGGAGCAGTCGGCTCTGCCGCAGCGTGAACACTGCGAAACGTCGAGGGCCGCGACGATGTCCACGGGACGTTTGTTCGCATCGGAGACTGTCCAGAGTCGTTGAGCAGCAAGCGATGAACGGATGTGCGGGTTCGTGTAGAACTCCGGAAAGGTCGAGGACGGGTGCGGGTGTGTGCCCATGAGTGGAATCGGCCCTTCTGTTCGTGAGTGGTCGGTGTGGGCGGAAAAAGCACAGGGCCGCGAGACCCTCTTTCGAGGAGCCCGCGGCCCTGTGGTGGTCGGATCCGAAGATCTGTGACCGGAGGAAAAGCTCAGGCCGGAAGTTGGATTCCCGCGCCGCCCCAGCTGGGAGAAGGCGTACCGGCGAAGGGATCGTCGGGATTCCCTGCAGGCGCACCCGGGGCTGCTACCTGGTAAGCGGCGGCCACGGGAACGATCGGCTGTACCGGAGCCATCGGCTGTACCGGAGCCATCGGCGCAGCGGGAGCGACCGGTGCGGAAGGTGCCGCGGGCTGTGCGGCTGCGGCCGGCTGGATGGGTGCCACCGGAGCTGCAGGAGCCAGGGGCGCACTCGGAGCTGCGGGAGCTGCCGGCGCGACGGGAGCGGGGGCAGCTACCGGCTGGACCGGAGCTGAAGGTGCCACGGGCGCCGCCGGCAGGCCCGATGCGTCGGTCCCGACGATCTCGTTGGGAACGTCGGTTTCGACGCCGTTGGTGGCGACCAGAGGCGTCGAGAACGTGATTCCGTAGGAGCTGAGATCGAGATTGCGCGCACCGGACTTCGGCGCGTACGGCACCTCTGGGGTCGAGAGGATGATCGCTTCCAGACCGAGACCGAGCTTCTGGTACTCCCGCCCTTTCTTGTCCTTCGACTGGAAGGTCGTGACGACGATCCGGACGATGGTGTCCCTGGCGATTTCACCTTCGACGTCGACGACCTGACGGTACGAGCCGGGGTTCTCCGGGTCCACCGTGAGCAGGACCGGAAGACTCTTCGTGACGTTCTTCGCCTCGAATCCGAGTCCCTTCTCAGGGTTCTTCTTGTGCTCGAAGAACAGGCTCTGCACATACGCCTCTTCCCAGCTCAGCTGAACCGGGTTGGCGGGCACGATCTCGGCCTTGGACAGAACCATCAACGTGTGTGGACTGTCGGTCGGATACTGGCTCTTGGCGTTGGCAACACGACGCTGCAGTTCGACACCGTCGATCAGGCTCGCGGTACGTGCGAAGGAGATAGCTCCCTGGACGACGATGACCTGTCCAGGACGGATGTTCTCGGCGGTGGGTGTGGTCGGTGCGGTCATGATGACTTCTTCCTGTGCGTGGTGTGGTCGGTGCGGTCGGTTTCAATGTCCCGACTCGGCGTATGCGCACGAGCGGTGTTTACGTGTGCCAGTCGGGACTCACATGCGTGAGCACGGCGCGCCCCGACAGGGGCTGGCAGCTCGGAGATTTCTTTGCAAGAGGTAGTGGCCGGGCGCGGGCGCTCGACCTGTCTCAATCGGTATTCGGGGGTGGGCGTCCATCAGGTGAGCCACCCTGGCGCAGTCCTGTTCTTTCAGTCCGCGCCAGGGTGGCTCAACCCCACTGGAGATGACGGGCCTTCCACAGCTCGTTGTTCTCCACTTTTCACAGACACACCGCAACCCTTCCTGCGGGCGCCTCCGGCGCGCGCGGCGGTAACGAATGGTTTCGAACACGGCTCTTTTTTCGCAGAAGTGTCTTCACTGCCCGAACCGTCAAAAACTACAGATTTTCCTATACAAACCACAGATTTCTTAGTGATCCAGGTCATGTTTTGATGGCACATCATATAGTTGCCAAGTTTTTCCTCGATAAAAACTTTGTCCCTCCCACACGCGCCTGACCTGTGCAAAGAGAATATCCAGACCGCATCCATGTAATATTCGAGATTAATGAGGCCGGCATGGTGTGGTGGCACAGTGACACAAGGGTGAGGTTGCACGCTGATGACGATCAAGGAATCGACGACGGTCTACAGTGACGCCACGGGTGAGGTGGTCGAGAACTGGTACCGGGTGGGTGTCGTGTTCGACAACGCCATTTGGGTCGTCGACGTAGACCGAGACAAGCTGGAAGACGAGCTGAAGGCGATCACCGTCTACGACGTGGTCAAGAAGGGTCGCCGAGTCAAGAAAGTCGGTCGCAACGCCCACGGGTCATTGAACGCTGCCATGCATCACGAAGCCAGGCTGTGGGCCAAGGCCAACGGTATCGATGTAGGCGATCGCGGGATGGTCAGCAAGGAGATCATCACCAAGTACCACGAGGCCAAAGGCATCGGACCTATCAGCTTGCTGGATCCCGCACACAGCGAGTAACACCGTTTGACGGCATAAAACACACCCCCGCACCGTCCGGTGCGGGGGTGTGTTCGCTTCTATCGACTCGAATTGGCCTCGGCGATGGCACCGGCCATCGCCGTCTTGAACTCGGACCGAGTTGCCTGCATCAGACGCTGCTGACTGGCCTGTTTGTCCGACAGAGCGCCGGGCATCGCCATGTCGATGGTCCCCTCGGTCAAGATCGTATGCACGACAACCGGTTTGCTCTGACCGAGACGATTGAGCCGGGCCGGGGTCTGTCCGAAGTGTTCGTTCGAGTCCGGCAGGGTCGTCCAGATCAGCGTGTGACCACCGAACTGCAGATTGAGTCCGTGCCCGGCACTGGCCGGATGGACGAGCATGATCGGAATCTCACCTCTGTTCCAGGCCTTCTTGGTGTCGGGCATGCCGTTGTACGCACGAGCACCGGGATACCCGGCGCGTTGCAGACGGTGGAGCAGAATCGTCTTCTCGAAGTCGAATCGATAGGCGATCAGGATCGATCCACCATCCCCGCCAGCGAAGTGGCGGTCGCAGATCTCGATCACTCGGTCGAACTTGGCCGAGTGCAGTCGCAATGTCGGCCGAGTGGTCAGTTCGGTCGCCCCGGCGTAGCCGTCGGTGTCCTTGTCGATGTCGAGATAGACCGCACCAGAGGCGAACTGGAGCAGCTTGTTTCGTAGCACACCGCCGTTGACTGCCTCGATGTAGAAGGCGGAGGCGTCATCGAGAGTTACCGCATCGTGTGCGACCTGCGCACGGGTGCGATCCCCGGTGGTCTCGACAGCTCGGCACCTGGCTGCGGCAACAAGGGTGTCGATCTCGTCCTTGCCCACGCCATTCCTGACTGCCTGCATTCGCGCAGCATCATCGGCGGCGGTGACTGCGTACATGTCCGCTGTGGCCTCCATGGCCTCGTCGTACGCGCGGAGTCGTAGTTCGGCGAGACCGGTCAGCAGGACTGACAACAGCGCGTCTCGCCCGAACGTTTCGTAGGCACCGAGTAAGTCCGAGGTCATCGGCACGACGTGGGTGACCGGTGGCGCGAATCCGATGAGCTCGAGTTCGGTGTTCTCCGCAGAGATAGCCAGATGCGAAATCGCTCGATGCAACTGGGTTTCGTTGTGGCGACTGATTTCCCACCGAGTCACTTGATTCCGAACGACTTGCTCCGGGGTGAACCAGGTTGCGAGGTGGTCGGTGTAACTTGTGCCGAACGTGAGGCCCCGATCGAGGAGGAAGATTTGGGGCCAAATTTCGTGCGCCCCCTCGGGCGTCGGTGTGCCGGACAGTTCGATGATGCGCCGGATGTGCGGTCGCACCGCGGCCATTGCCTTCCAGCGCAAGGATTGGGGGTTTTTGAACCCCTGGGCCTCGTCGATGATGACCGTCGGGAACGGCCACAGCGAGTAGTCGGCCTTGGCCACATGAGCGGCGACCCTGAACTTGCGGCCGGTGACATCGGTGATCACCGCGGCGAGGTCTTCGCGCACTTGCTCGGAGCGAAGCAGTTTCGCCGATGCCGGATCACTGTGTGCAACAACTACTGTCGGCGGGCCACCGGAGGCAGTGGCAGGTTTGAGCTTGGTCAAGCTGGCCTCGCTGAAGGCCTTTCCGATTGCCCGATAGTGGCCCTCGATCGCGACCCTTTCATCGTCGGGTGAACCTTCGATTCGAGACAGAAGCAGTGAGGCAAAGTGGCGCTCGATCTCATCCCGTGCATCTCGCACGGCGTCGAGATCGATGACATCGTCGTCGCGTGTAGCACCGACCGGTCGTACCCGAGGCTCGCCCGCATAGATGATCCGTCTGACCAACTCGGTGAAGCGGTCCGAGCCGACAGTGTAGAGACCGGCGGCGTCGGTTCCCAGGTTGTCCACGAGCGCTCGGAACTCCTCGGGCTTGAGGTTTCGCTGCCTTTTGCTGGGTCGTCCACTCTTGCTTCGCATCCCCGGCGGGGTGATGTTCAGCGAGGTCACGCGCAGAGGGATGTTCCAATCGAAGATCTCCTCCGGCCAAGTATCGACAGCAATGTTCCGAGGGGCCACGACCAGGATATGGCCGGGCTCGCGCAGGTAGGACAGGGCAGAGAGTGTGACCAGGGTCTTGCCGCTACCCATGGTCATCCACACCGCCGATGCCGGCCGGGTGAGGATGAATTCGCGTACCCGCTTCTGAAAGGGCTTGAGACTGTCCTCGATCTTTTGCATCCAGGCAGGCACTGCTGACTGAAGTGCGGCGGATGTCTCGGCCACGGTGGGAAGTACGGCGGTCATCGTCATCTCCAGACGTGAAATCGGGTCAGTGAAGCGGGGGAGTGGACTCAGAGCGTGAAATGTCGAGCAGGGTGCTCGATGCCGAGAGGGGCTGCGGCGCTGCTGCACGAGAGACCTGTTCGTTGGGGCAGTCGGAATGACTCGCCGCGAGTGCTGCGAAGACATCCGGTCGGATGAAGGGGCAGCTTTGACCCGGTTCGATTGCGGAACCGAGGTCGGCGACGTACAGATCGACCGATGGGAGATCGAGGGAGTCTTCGAGATCGCGCAGACGTGAGCGGATCGCTTTGACGGCGAGCTGGGCGAGATCGGAACTGAACCCGCTGAAGTAGGTCGGTGTCGTGAACGTGTTGTGTATCAGCACGATTGGAGTCTGCGCGACGTGAAGTTCACCGTGGAAGAGCTGGTAGGCGTCGGGCTCGTCATCGAGTGGGGCAGCGACTACCGGGATTTTTGCGGCCTTGAACAAGGTCTTGAGTCGGTCACAGTTCGGGCAGTGCGGCAGGGTGTACATCACGGCGTGGGGGAGCAAGGGGTGCAAGGGTGCGAGTCCGCTGAGGTCTGGTCCTTGTGCGGTCAGTTCGGAATCGGAAACGCTGCTCAATGGAGAGATCATTTGGGTGTTGCCTCTTTTCGTGGTGGTTGTCGATGATCGGCACTGCTGCTGGCCTATCGGGGAAGAGAGTCGGCCGCCGGCGATGTGCTCGCCATGTGCCCGCGTGCGAGCGACGTGGATTTTTGGTTGGCGCGCACGGTATTTCTGGGACGTGTGAGTTCTAGACACCATCGAAGCGCGACGGCCGATTGTGATGCCGGTTGAGCGTGTGGTCGACGAATGAGGAACGACCCTGTTGTAGATCGGCGGGCGTGATCTCGAACAGCTCGGCCGCAGGGTCCGGCGGGAACGCCGATTCCCATGTCGACCGTAGTGTTTGCTGCTGCGCGCAGCGACGGAACCCCATCGAGAGCAACGCACGACGAGAGTGCTCGTTGTCGCTGTCGACGAAGGCCTCGACCAGCTGGACCCCCTCGGACGAGAAAGCGTGGTCGAGCGCAAGAGCCAGAGCTGCTGATCCGACACCGTGACCGGTGAACCTGTGACCTATCCAGGCACCCACCCGCACTGCGCGGGTGGGTGCCTGGGTCAGCCCCGTCAATTCCATTTGACCGGCGAACCGGTTGTCGACTTCGACGACCCACGACCAGCCCAGCCCGAGCTCGATGCGCTGCATGGCAGTGCGGTGCACAGTCATCCAGTTGTCCGGACGGTTCTGCTCGGCCCATCGGGCCGCATCGTCGACCGGAACGAGCCCTTCGATGCGAGCAGCTAGACGCTCGGCATCGGCCAAGCGCAACCGCGACCACGCGAGCCCATCCAAGGGGGAGGGCTCGCGTAGTCGCAATCGACCGGATCCGATGATGATCGGACCGACCTCGGGAATACGAACTCGATTCGTCATCGGACTCCTTCGTGGGGATGAGGTCGAAACATCGAGCTTGGTCATCGTGATGCGTTGCGCCAGTTCTCTTCGTAGGAGCTGGCGGCCATCGCGATGTAGGCCTCGGTGTCGATCGAGGCCAACAAGTGCTCGAGTAGAGCAGTATCCGGGTGATCGGCGATCGTGTGGTTGAACACCAGCATCGGTGTCGACGGGTCCACTCCGCTGTGTCGAGCCAGGATGAGATCTCGAGTTCGGCCCTGATGCGCCGAATCTTCACCAGCGACTGTGAGGAGGTGCTCAGCGATCGGATCGACACCATTGGGGTTCGTCGGTCGTAGACCCTTGTCCTCACGTGAGGCCCAGGTGCTCGCGCTGACGACCCGTGCTTTCGCCGCGGCGATCACGAGCGGATCACCGAACAGATTCCGATCGACCGTGTCGGGTCGCACCAGAAATACCCGAGTGAAATGCCCCAACAGCTGCACCTCTGTTGCCTTCGGATGCCGATTCAAGGTGCCACCCTCACGCAAGAGCTCATCGTTGTCGGTGACGTTGCGCGGGTCACCCGGGAAGGTGAGATGCGCAGTGGCGGTGGCGTCGATGACTGCTCCGGACTCAGGGTCGACCCGATACGGCGCAGCGTAGAGATAGCTGCCCGCGGACGGTGAAGAAGCCAGCAGATTCTGATAGAGCTTGAGCAGGTCGCGAACACCGAGCTGACGGTGCAGCTCGCGTAACACTTCACGCACTGCTGCGGTGTCCATGGACTCGAAGATCGAGACCGGTCCGGTCAGTGCGTACGGAACGGGCCGCTGCTCTGGGGTGTACGCACCGGCGACGAGCTTGAAGTACTCCAGAAGCAGTCGATCGACCATTGCCGGGTGAGCCAGCGCTTTGCGCGGACTCGGCCCAGCCCAGCAGGCGAGAGTCCCGCCACCCGCAGAAGCGACGACGCGGTACCACGGCTTGCCGGCGATTTCCTCGGGTCGATACTGCGGTTCCCCGCGGCTGTCGTCGGTCAGGATCTCGAAGGACTCTTCGGCCGTCAGAAACTCGACACGGTTGTTGGAGTCCTTCGACACCAGGGTCAGCGACTCTGGTTCGATCTCGACACCGATGGCTGCAGTGTGCTGATCGAGTACCTTCTGGTTGGTCTCGGAATCGAGTGTGGAGTAGAGACCGTCCGTGTTCGTCGACACGATGCGGCCGCCGGCGAACGTTTGCGCCTGTCCGATCCGCCAGCTGAAGAGCTGCCCGATGATTCGCATGGTGATGATCATGTTGTTCATCAGGATCGGCGTGTCGTGGCGCGCGTCTGCCGCACCGGACGCCGCGTTGAGGATCAGCTTGGTCCCCTCACGTAGGACGCTGAAGTTCTCACGTTCGGCGGTAGTGAGCGACTTGTCCTTACGCAATTTCCCGTATCGCTCCTTGTCGCCGAAAATCTGGCTGTACTTGTCAGGAGCAGGTTGTCCCGGTTCAGCCAGGTCTGGGTTGGTGAAGGCCGCCAGATTGACCAACATCAGAGGGTAGTAGCTGGTGAAGTCCTCATGGATGACGTCGGCCACGGAGGTGAACCGGTACTTCGGGTCGAGCTTGTTGTCATCGTGAGTGGTGCCGGCCGGGAACAACGGGAACTCCTTGCTCTCACGCGCAGTGAACAGCTCCACCCCCCGGTCGCCCTTTGGACGATCACGCAGGATCGGGTTGCTCGACTTGGATCCAGATTTGAGCATGTCCCCCCACTCGACGGTGACGATCTGATCCGTCGATGGGTCGACCACGTCGATGCGAAGCTTCTTACGGAACCACCACGCAGCCATAGCCAGACGTTCGCCTGAGTAGTTCACACCGGCTGCGTCCACGATGGGCGGCATCGAGGCCGCATTGTCGGCCACCCACTCGGTACCCGTGCGGACGATGACCTCTGTCTTCGCATCGAGAGGTTCCCCGCCGGCCGTCCAGTCCTCCATGACGTGTGCCGCCTGCAGAAACTGCTCTGCCGCCGTGTCGAGCGCGGCGCGAAAAAGTGCCCACCGACCCCGAGAGGCATTTCGTTCGACGGCGAAGGCACCGAGGTCCGCTTCTGCTCCATGGATCCCACCCGTGGAGAAAGTCGCGAAGCAGCTCGTCGGTTCACCGGCGCTGTCGAAATACGGGATGTTGCACGGCAGCTTGCCGATCGATGCGAGTTCGTAGGACACGTTGGTCGCGTGATTTCGGTCGTTGCGCCATTCGATGAGGGTCTCACTGAACGACGCAGGCCGATCCGCTGGCCAGTAGGGCTGAGCGGCATCTGCCCGGGCAAGGACGATGATCTTGAGACGATCAATGTCTGCGATCAGTTCCTTGTGCGCGATCTCCGACGAACTGTGTGTGTTCGCCCATGCGATGAGCGCCTTGCTCAGTGCCGCGAAGGTGCCGAGCGTGAAGCGACGAGGACCGTCGCCGGCGGCCGACGATGCGCCGCCGAACAGTTCGAGAAACCGCTCCGACAAGTCAGCGGTCGAGACGACGTCGCGACCGCCGACCGATTCACGAGCCGCGGCCGCCTCTAGTTGCGCCGAGATACGGCCGGTGATCACCACCGGAGCGAACTCCTTGTGCTGTGCATCGTCGAAGTTGAGACCTTCGATACGCCGGTAGTACCGGTAGATGTTCTCGAAGGCCTGATGCGCGGCCAAGCCCGACGCGGTGTCGGCCGGGACAGTCTCGAAGAAGAAGTCTCGGGTCGCGGTGAGAACGTTGGTTGCGGCACCGATGTTTGATCCGTTGTGTCCCAACGGATCAGGGTAGCGGTACGAGACAACAGGTAGATCGGCAATGTGTCCGGGAATGGCTCGCAGATCTCGGTAGGGTGCGAGGATCCTCCCAGCGAATTGCGCTGAGGAAGTGTCCGTCGTCAGACGGGGTCGCGGCCAAGTCAGGACCTGTGCCGTGTCCAGGACGGGAGTTCTGTAGTCGCCGTTGTGGTTGAAGACTGTCTCGGGATAGGTTCGTAGTAGACCCGACCGCAGGTCGAAGCTGCCCGTATACGTGTTGTCGTCGAACAGCAGCGCTGTGCCGACGGTGTCTGAGATGTTGTATGCGGCCAGCTCGAAGAAGTCCTCGAGAGAATCGAGCCGCGCGTTTGGTCCGGCCAGCCTTTCCGATTCGAGTATCTGATGACCGAGCATCCCCAGCAACCGCTTCAGCGCGACTTTCTGCTGAAGCTCGTTCAGCCTGGCGACATCGAGATGGCGACCCGACGACAACCAGTTGCTCCTGATTTGAGCCGCTCGACGGTTGCCACAATGAGATAGGTACCGAGACATCGAAGGACGGTCTCCACTCTTGTGGAGGGCGAACATGTCGTTGTTGTGCGCCCTCATCTGCGCAGCCGTCACGCGATGGGGCCTGTAGTGCTCGTCGAAGCGAAGGGAAAAATACAGAGCGAGCATCGTCGTGTCGTACTGGTTCGAGTTGTACCCGGCGACGAACGCGTGGTCGGGTAGCCGATGGTCGTAGTCAGGGTGTGTATCGCAGACGATCGCGGACCTGCTGATCGGGCATTCGCTGCGCAGGTGCACGTCGCCTTTGTCCACGATGCCGCCGAGCAGCCGGGCCAAGGACCGGGCATTGCTGTCGTTCGCCAAATCCAGGAACTTGACGATGCGACCAGGCACGCTCCCTGGAGTCTCGCGTTGCCGCGCCAGCAGTGCCGGATTTGAGCGATACAGTCGAGTCATGAGCTCACCCGACGGGTCAGCAACTGCATTGCGGACCGCGTGCGACGTCAGACCGATACTCGGGTCCTCGTCGATGAGGTAGTAGACCACGGCTGCGGCTTCGGAGGTGCGATAGAGCGCGACGGTGAAGGCGTTGTTCAGTGACTCGATGTCGTAAAACAGAAACGCCGACTCGGCGGCGGTAGCCGGAGCCTTACGGGCGTACGGGGTCGGTGTCATGATCGACGTCTCCTTGTGTCTGGTCGGCCAGCGGGGGCGTGATGCGGTCAGCGTGGATTGCTCGACGGGGGGTGGGTGTACAGGGTCTTTAGGTGCAGTCCAGGGCAACCGCATCAGCGATAATCTGAAGGGTCTGCAGGATTGGGTTCGCAACTGACAGTTAGGGTTCCGTCGCCAAATCGCCACCGGTCAGGGGCACGCCGTGCCGCTGAGGGGGTGCTTCTGTGGATCTGAGCTACGGAACGTTTGTCATAAACGTTGTTCTCAGCGCAGGCGTGATTGTCGTTCGCTGCGCCGGCACGACGCAGATCAAACGACTGCAGCAAATCGAATGCGCTGCCCGACGGTGGCTCCGATCACCGTGTCGATGAAGAATGCGTCTACCCAGGCTGACTACCCTCATGCAGACAAATACGGTTCAGCGTAGGAATGTCTCGATGAAAGGTCTTCGACTATGGCCAGACAAGAAATAGTTCAACTGATTGACGACATCGACGGTTCGGACATCGACGGGGCATCCGGCGAGACGATTGAATTCGCTGTGAATGGGGTCGAATACTCGATTGATCTGAAAGCGAAGAACGCCAACGAGTTTCACAAGAAGCTTGACTACTACATCGGACACGCCACGCGAATTGGTGGGCGCAAGCGCAAACCCACTCCCGCTGTAGCCGCAACGACAGCAACAGCAGGGACGCCAGGAAGGCGCGGGCCGGAGCAAACACGGGCGATCAGGCAGTGGGCCTTCGACAAGGGGTACGAGATCAGCGATCGCGGCAGAATTCCGGCACATATCGAAGCGAAATTTGAGGCGGCCCACCGCAGTCGCTGAGCTGCTAGCGAACCCGAAGGGTGGACTGCGGTAGCAGAAATGCATTGGCTGAATATGGTTGTTTACCAGGGTGTTTCGAAGTCCAGACGTTCGCGGTCGTACCGCTTGCACGCGGCAATTGCCGCTGCTGCTGCGTCATCGGATCCCCAGATGTAGCGGTAGAGCGGCGTGGCCACGTCAGGTAACTCCAGGCCTCTTCCGACGGCTGTCGGGAGCCAAGGCCGGCGGGAGTGAGTGTTGACGGTCTTCTTGCTCATGCCGAGCGTTTTTGCTGTTTCGGTTTGACTGAGGCCGCTCAGAAGCGCGGTCTTGACCAGGGCTTGGTCGACGTAGCTGTCGGCAAGGTAGGCGACCTGTTGAACGAAGCGGCGTGATCGCTGGCGTTGCTCGGCGAGTGCATCGATGTCGGGCGTCTCAGTCATACTCACAGTATTGCGGTACACGTCGAGTACCGCAATACCGGAGGGTTGCGATGGCGCGAGGACGTCGACCAAGATGCGGTCGGCAGCTATTGCGCCCCTGCAACCGCGACGGGGTGGTGGACTTCGAGATCGTCGGCGACCGTGGGTATCCAACGCAGACCCCCCTCACCGAACATGGGTGCGGCCAGGGTGTGGCGGCCGGTCCGATGCGGCGTGCCGCGACCGTGCACAGTCGTCTCGAGAGTGATGGACTTGATCCGACCCCTGCCCTGTTCGATGCCTCCGTAGCCACAGACGGTGGAGGAAACGGTCAGATCAATGCCGGGCATGCGCCCATCCGACAAGATCAAGATGCTGGCATGCTTTCGGTTGCGCGCGAGCAAAGCCCTTGCGCGCGTGGGTGGTACATCTCGACCGTGCACGGTCGTTACGACCAAATCCAACCCGTCCAGACAAATCGAGGCGGCATCGAGAGGGTCGGTGTTTCCAGGATCGACAAGATGTACTTTTGAGAGATTGCCGCCGTGCTCGTGGACGGCAAGCAGGCTCAGGCGTGGTTGGCCGATCAGAGCGACGTGGTGACCGGCCGCGGACGCTTCGGCGACGATAGCGATGAGCATTGATCCAGCCCCGGTGACGGTCACTGCAGTTCCACGAGCCAGTGCCCCGCGCGGGAGTAGTGCGGCGAGTGGCGGTGGCGCGGGCATCGTCCGAAGGGTTGTGCCGCGTGCAGCGGCGATGAGGGGTGCTGGATCGTCGGCGGCGGCGATGGGCGCGGATGGTGCTGGTGGTTCAGGTGCCGTGATGGTGGGCAGGTCGGCGGGCGCGTGGTCACGCCGGCCGCCGGGCACGGTAGCCAGGCGTCGACGGAGGACTTCTAGCTGAGTGGCCTTGTCGAGTCCGGTGAGGTCTTCGATTGCATCGACGTTGGCCATGAGGGGCGACCTTTCGCCGGTCCGGTAGGAACTATCGACACCCTATCGAACGAGCGTTCGACTGGCCAATTCGCCCGCGAGCCGATTCAGCTAGACATGTGGTCCGCGTGGAGGGTCTTTTGAGGCGAGAGTCGGGTCGATGCGTTCGGTATCGGCCAGCGCTCGCGACGTGGTCGGGCGGGGTCAGCAATTCCTTTGCGCGGCTCCGACCGTGGTTCTAATGCGCTTGAGGTCGGCGGCGGGGCTGCGGTTCCAGACGATATAGCTGTTAGCGGCGGCGACGGCGAAGACACCGAGTATTTCGATGGTGAGGTTGCCGATTGTTGTGCCGAAGGCAAGAAGAAAATAGACGCCGACTGCGACGGCAGCGAGATTGATTGCAGTACAGACAAGTTTCAATGTGGTGCGGCGGGTGTCGTAAAAGGTGGTGGCTACCGCAAAGTACTTGCTCACGCGCTGATCGCTGCAGTCGGTACGGAGCAGTTCGCGGGCTCTTTGGTGTTGTCTCGCTGCGGTGATGACGTTCATGGTCCCCCCATGTGTGTCGTGATTATGGATGCGATGATGCCAGGTGTGACCGACATGTCGATATTGTCGAACCCATGTGAGCCTGGTGCCAGCTGGTGAGTTGGCTGCACGAGTGTGTTCCGTCGGCGGCCTTATCAGTTATGGCGACGGTCCTCCTCGACGCCGTGAAGCCGATCGAGTTCGGCGCGTTGCAGCGAAATTTCTTCACGTAAGTCCGCAGCGATCATCTTCTGTTCGTCGATGCGTTCGTTGTAGTCGCGGCGAAGCTCGGCCTCACGTTTGACGGCGTCGTTGCGCTGATCGGCGAGTGCTGCTGCG
The DNA here is from genome assembly GCF_040702765.1 of Rhodococcus sp. NPDC076796. Lineage (NCBI taxonomy): Bacteria > Bacillati > Actinomycetota > Actinomycetes > Mycobacteriales > Nocardiaceae > Rhodococcus > Rhodococcus sp. NPDC076796. Next base: position 168,110 of record NZ_JBFBMS010000009.1, read on the forward strand.
TGTGTTCGATTGTTGTCTTGATGTGCGGCGCGTTCGGCCGCCAGATCGGCGCGCAGGGCCTTCGCCTCGGTGCGTACCTCGGCCAGGTCGGCTTCGAGGCGGCGTTCTTTTTCGTCGTAGCGGTCGATCGCTTCGCGATGACTGGTGGTGAGCGAGGCCACGATGGAGTCGTGGTTGTCCTGCAGGGCAGTCATTTCCGAGCGTTGGCGTGCGTCGAGCTCGTCGAGGGTGCGCTGATGTGCTGCTTTCTGTTCCTCGAGGTCTGCGCGGGCCTGCTCGGCAGCGGTCTCTGCTGCCTCTGTGTGCTGCCATGCGTCGGCTGCGTCGGTGCGGAGCTCGTCGTTCTCGACGTCGAGTGCATCGGCGCGGACGGTCGCAGCATGCGCTGCCGCTTCGGCAGCCGCGGCGCGTTCTTCGGCGGCGGAGACAGTGCGTGCGGTTTCAGCGCGCATCAGCTCGAGACGCTGATCGAGCGCTTTGGGGTCCGCGACGGTCCCTATTGCGGATTCGACCCGTTGGACCAGCACGGTGAACTGTTCGGCCTGTGTGGCGAGCGCGGGGAGAACAGCAGCGAGGGATGCGACCGCAAGTTCGGGTGTTGCGGTCTCAGGCTTGTCAACTGCCGCCGCCTTGGCTGCTTTCTCAGCCGCTTTAGCGCGATGGGCTCGAACCTTGTCGGACGGGCTGGCGTGAATACGGGGTCGGCCGGGCTTGCGGGGTGGCTCGACTGAGGTCATGTCGAGACTCTAGCATTTAGTTTCGTTTCATGTAACGAAACGAAACGAAACTAAATTCTTAATCAGGTGCAGTGCGCACGGAGGGGTAGCTACTGTTCGCGGCTAGTTCATGCACCAGAAGGACGCGACCGGGATGGCCGTGTCTGGCACTCCCGCACACCAGAGGCAGGTGCTGTCGTGCGCCAGGCGACTGAGCACCCCTTTGGCTTCTTCAATGAGGATGGGTAGCTCCAGGACCCGAGCGAGGGCGAGTGCTTCGATGGCCCATGGAACGGCTCGGGGATCGGCGGCGGATGCAACGGCGGCAGCCCCGATCAGGCCCGTAATTCTCTTGTGATCGTTCATGACTGGGACCTTTCTGAGTGTCGGATGGAGAGGTCCCAGTCGGACCTGCCATGTGTGTCAGCGTGGATAGTCTCCCAGAAACACAGATGCCGCAGTCCTGGTGTGCACCAGGATCTGCGGCGAGTAGTGGGAAACGTCAGAAGTAAGTAATCGGGGCCTTGGTGGGTCCCTGAAGGTGCGTGTCGAAGCTATTTCGTCAGGGTGAACGACAGCACCGGGATCGGGCTGTCGAACGCCGTGAAGTACATCCGGCCGTTCAAGCGGTTCGGGTCGTTCGCGTCCGGAGTCACTTCGTCGTGCACGAACATGCCGAGCTCGGGCGAAAGCACGCGGTAGTCGATGTGCGTCACCGGCGAGCCGTCATAGATAGACGGGCCGGCATAGACGTCGGCGGGGAAGCGATCCAACCCGTTGAGGCGGTTGATCACAGAGGTACCACCGCCGGAGATCGTCTTGCCCTCCCAAACCGGCACTTGGGTACCTTCCACCGTTCCGAGGTAGACCCCATCGGGCACTGCATCTGCGGCGGCAACGCCAGCTCCCAGGATTGCAACGGCAGCCAGGGTTGCGCCGAGCCCTGCTGCACGGGTGACCGTTCTGTTCATATCTCTCCAGGTGTGATGAGGTGCGCACGCTCCAAGGATTTCAGCGTGCGGGGGCAGGTCGAGGCTCGGTGAACCGAGCCCTCAGTAGGTTGGTTCGTGGGACATATCGGAGTTCTGCAAACCCCGGTGCTGTTGCGCCTCACGGAGGGCCTGCAGAGCCGAAAGCCGTTGCGGCCGCGGCGTCTGATAGTCGGGGCCATGCTCGGCGACACCGTCGTACGGCTGGACGTAGTCGGGCGAGATCCCGATTCGGTCAGCCGTTGCTGCGTAGCTCGGAAATGGTCGATGATCGGGCTCTTCGATCACGTATTGGACGTAGTAGCGCCAACCGATGAATTCACGAGTGGTTTCGTCGAAGAAGGGGTGTTCGTCGATCTGGTCGTAAATGACCGTTCCGTTGTGATCGATGATGGCCTGGAGCGCAGCCTCGGCAATAACGTCACGGACAGTGGTCGTGTCGAAGAATTTCGTGCAGATGTGCCAGTACCCGCCCTGAAGCGTGAGCTGGTTCATCGTGGGATGGGTACCGGTCCACAACTTGGTAGGCGGAACGAGGAGATTGTTCTCGTCGTAGAACGCGGTTGCGACTTTCATGATTGCGTTCCTTCTGGTTCAGGTCTGCGGGGCGAGACGGGCGTCTGGGGGAGGCCAGACTGCGACATCCTTCAAAAAACACCCGGGTACAGGCTCCGCCGGTGCCAGGGAAGGCGTTGTTCCCAGGACTGCGGGGCCAGGGAACACGTCAGGCGCACTTGCCTTCGGGCAGTGCGCCCGTAGTATATATCTAGGAATTAGTTATTCGGTTGTTCGCTGCCGTTTGTGCTGGTTAAGGCTCCGTCGATCTGCCGACGAATAACTATCTCAACGCGTCAGGATTGATCAGGGGAGCACATGACGACAGGCAGTCTCGGAACATCGACGGGTGGGGCAGTAGAGCAATGGAGCGCTGCGAGCAGTCGCGGAGTCCTGCCCGAGGAACTGAACGTTGCCACCGCGCACCTGGTCGATGTCCGCGGAGAGAGTTCAGAGTGGAAGGTGCAGTGCTTCTGGCTCAGCGCCGAAGACAGGGAAGGCACTCTGGGTGTGGGGACTGCGTTGCGTCCGTGCGCGGTGGTGACAGCGTGCGAATTGTGTAGAGACGGCCTGTCCGAGCTGCCGGCAGAGGGCCGGGAGTACATGGCGCACGATCAGCGCCACGCGGTCGCGGGTGACCCAGCCGTGGGCTACCGACTACTTCCGGACCTCTGCGGCATGTCTCTGGCGCTGGGAGTCGACGACCTGACCTCGAGCTGGTTGGGCGAGTTGCGGCGGAAGCATGGAGAAGGTCTGTACCTGGTGCATCCGGCAGCAGTTGCCGACGGATCGTTGATCGGAGTCGATCCGGTACGAGTGGTCGACTGACTGGTCGTGGATTGCCTTCAGCAATGACCCCGCGCACTGAGTTGCGCGGGGTCATTGCTTTTGAAACGCGCGGTACCTATGCCGAATCCATGCTCGGCAGAGGTGAACTCGTCCGACGCGGCGTGACGATCAGGTCCTGTCGTTGATCCGGGTCAATGTGAAGGTGTCTGGCGAGTCTTCGCCGGGGATCACGGTGTAGTCGAAGACCAATTCGGTTTCGAACTCGCCGCCCGACTTGGCTCATTTCGGTGTGCTGTAGATCACATTGACACGTTGACCTGTGCGAACGGCGGTGCCGGTGGTGATTTTTCCGCACTAATCGGGTGGCGTGGGGGTGGCCGGTAGATTCGGTGAGGTGAGCCCGTACATCCGGCACGTCCCAACCGCCTCGGGAGCGACCGCGGTGCAGGTGATCTTCTCGGAACGGCGCGGCGCCAAGGACCTCAAACACGTCGGATCCGCTCACGACGACGAACAGTTGGCGTTGCTGCAGATCAAGGCGCAGCAGATCATCGACGGCCAGCAGCAGGCGCTGGACCTGGGCATAGACACAACCCCAGCTGGAACCGGGTCGCAGGAGTCACCGCTTCCGGTGACCTCCGAGCGAGCCGGCTACCTGATCGAGGCGATCACCGGCGCCTATCGGGCGCTCGGATTCGACGAGGCCACCGAGGCCGACCGGGTGTTCTCCGACCTGGTCATAGCAAGGATCGTCCAGCCCGGGTCGAAACTCGATTCGGTGGAGACACTGGCAGAGATCGGGGTGGCCTCGGCCAGCTACGCGACCATCAAGCGGCGCCTGCCCACCTACGCCGCCGATGAGTTCCGCAGCCGCCTGACCGCGGCATGCGCGGCCCACGCCGGTATCGGACCTGGGGTGCTGGTGCTCTACGACGTGACCACGCTGTACTTCGAGGCCGACGAGGGCGACGATTTCCGCAAGCCAGGGTTTTCGAAGGAGCGCCGGCTGGAGCCCCAGATCACCGTGGGCCTGCTCTCCGATGCCTCTGGGTTTCCGCTGGCAGTGGGCGCTTTCGAGGGCAATATGGCCGAGACCCGCACTATGCTGCCCATGCTTGAGCGTTTCGCCGACACCTACCAAGTCGATGGGATCACCGTCGTGGCGGATGCGGGCATGTTCTCCGACGGCAACAAGAAGGCCATCACCGCCGCTGGCCTGCACTACATCCTCGGGACGCGCACCCCGGAGGTTCCGTACCCGCTGCAGGCGTGGCGCAAAGCCAACCCGGAGGCCGAGTACACCGACGGGCAGATCTGGACCAGCGCCGACCGATCAGGGCGCGGCCCCGATGGGGTGCCGCATTCGATCACCTACTACGTGTACTCGTGGGACCGGGCCCGCAGGACGCTGAAGGGAATTTCCGAGCAGGTCGACAAGGCCGAGAAGGCCGTCGCGGGCAAGCTTGCGATCAAGCGGAACCGTTTCGTGGACCTGAAAGCTCCAAAGAAGCAGGTCAACTGGGCGCTGGTGGAGAAGAACCGAGCCCTGGCCGGGATCAAGGGCTACGAAACCTCCCGCGTGGACCTGCCCGCAGAGCAGATCATCGGCTCCTACCGGCAGCTGCTCAAGATCGAAAAAGCGTTCCGAATGTCCAAGTCCGACCTCAAGGCCCGGCCGATCTACCACCACAAACGCCAGTCCATCGACGCTCACCTGACTGTCGTCATGTCCGCAATGGCGGTCGGTCACCTGCTCGAGCAACGCTCCGGGCTCTCGCTTAAACGCCTGGTCAGAACACTCAAGCGCTACCGCACCTTCGAACTGACCATCGCCGGACAGACCGTCCACGCCGCCTCACCCGTGCCCGCTGAAATCAACGAGCTCATCGCCCGAATCAAGCAAGCCTGAGTTCCGCACTAAATTGAGCCAAGTCGGGAAAGAACGGGCGAAGCGGAAGGCACCGTGCATCGCCAGTTGCCCTGTACGAGTCAACCAAGAGGCAGCGCTACCTACGACGGAACCCCGTCGGCGGGTGGCCGGTCCAGTGCTTGAAAGCGTGTGAAAAGCTGGCGAGGTCGCTGTAACCGAGGTCCGTGGCGATCTCGCTCGCGGACACAGATCCGTCCAGTAAACGAAGAATCGCGTACTCACGAATGATCGATTGGCGCAGTCCGCGATAGGTCATCCCTTCCTCAGAGAGGCGCCGCTTAAGTGTGCTCGTAGAGATGAAGAGTTCGTCTGCAATCCACTGACTTCCACAATCTGCGGGACGCTTCTCTATCAGACGTCTCACCTTGTCCGAATACGAGGAGTTTTTACTCCGCTCGTCGAGCCTTCGCTGCAAGTCACCGCTAGCGAGTCGATACGCCACGGGGTCAGAGAACCGGCAGACGTGATTGACCGCGTCAACGGGAAAATGCAGAATGGACAGTGAAGCGTCAAATACCAGGCGACCAGCTAACCAATCCTGATCCATGGGCAGACCTTCCGGAGCGGGCCAACCCAGTGAGAGTGTGATGTCTGGTGCATCGCCAACGAGTATATTCAGCAGCCTCAGCAGGACCGCACCACAGTAGGTGACCACTAGGGAGTCCAGGACTCGATCGCCCGTCTGCCCATTGAGCGCGACAGACACTCCGTATCCACCTGCGTAGAACTGCGCACTCAGGGCTGGGGTTATTAGCGGCAGGTAGGCAAGCAAATCCAATATCTCGCCTGCGGAACCTGCGCTTACTAGTGGGACGCTTAATGGTCCGAAGGACGTCAGATGAGCATGCTGGGCGAACGCCAAACCGAGGGTCGTTGCTTGGTCAACGTCGAGATCGGGCAAGGCTTCCCTGATCCACCGCAGGGGAACTTGGGCGTTGATGGCGAGAAGTGACTCGACGTCGCTTCGCTCACGATCCATGATCTCGCGAAACCGTGCAACGGCGTCTTGCTCCAGAACTGGGCTCTCAAGTAACTGCGCGAACACGAGCGGTGGCACGCCCTCGCGATCAAGATTCATCGCCCCCGCCTTCTGAGCCAAACTAACAAGCTTCTGCCCTCAATCAACCTAGCCGCAGTCGTCGTTGGTAGCAATGCTGTGAGCAGCTATTACCCGAACAACCACGCAGGAGCCAGCGATGACAGTCGTAACCTTCGTCTCACATGAGGGAGAGAAGCACGTGGTGCCCTTGGAGGAGGGGCAGTCACTCATGCGGATCGCCGTCAACAACGCGGTGCCCGGGATTGACGCTGACTGCGGAGGCGAAGCCGCGTGCGGCACGTGTCATGTCATCGTTGATCCGCAGTGGTCCGAACAGGTCGGCCTCTCGGGAGCAAGTGAAGAGGAAATGCTCGCAATGAACCCGGAAAGGCTGCCGACCTCTCGACTGTCGTGCCAGATGACCGCGTCCGCGGATTGGGACGGCCTGGTCGTCCAGGTGCCAGAGTTCCAGATGTAACGACGAAGGGATCAAGAGTCGTGTCAAGCAATCATGTAGAAGTCGGGGACAGAATCCGGTCGGCCATTCCGATGGATCTTCAAATCCGAGGCGCCCATCTGTACGACAGGACTCGGCGCTGGGTGACAAAGACGAATGGGAAGAAGCTCTTCGTAGAGAGTCCCATTCCTCCGGTCGAGGACGTCGAGCTCGCCGACATCGACCTCAGTAATCCCTTTCTCTATCGCCAAGGCCGCTGGCAGTCCTACTATGAGCGCCTGCGAAACGAGGCTCCGGTCCACTTTCAGCCCAACAGCGCGTTCGGGCCGTTCTGGTCAGTGACCCGACATGAAGACATCGTCGCGGTCGATAAGAACCATGAGGTCTTCTCCGCCGAACCGATGATAGTGATCGGGTCCCCGCCTCGCTTTCTCGATATCGAGATGTTCATCGCGATGGACCCACCGCGCCACGACGTGCAGCGAGCAGCTGTGCAGGGGGTGGTCGCGCCTAAGAACCTGCGTGAGATGGAGACGCTCATTCGGTCTCGGGTTCGCGAGGTACTAGACGACTTGCCGGTGAATCAGCCGTTCGATTGGGTCCAGGCTGTCTCGATCGAACTGACAGCTCGAATGCTCGCGACGCTCTTGGACTTCCCATACGAGGAACGTCGCAAACTCGTTCATTGGTCAGATATTGCAACTTCGTTCGAGGAAGCGAACGGTGGTCCTGCGGACCTCGACGAGACGTTCGACGGAATGCGCGAGATGGCGCGAGGTTTGAGTTCTCTGTGGTACGACAAGAAGGCTCGGACAGCAGCTGGGGAAGAACCCGGCTTCGATCTGATCACCATGCTGCAGAGCAACGAGAACACCAAAGATCTGATCGACCGCCCAATGGAATTCATGGGCAACCTTGTTCTGTTGATCGTCGGAGGGAACGATACGACGCGGAACTCGATGAGTGGTGGCGTTCTGGCGCTGAACCGGTTCCCAGACCAGTTCGAAAAGCTCAAGTCCAACCCTGACCTGATCCCCAACATGGTCTCCGAGATAATCCGGTGGCAAACGCCGCTGGCCTACATGCGCCGAATCGCCAAGACTGACACTATCTTGAACGGTCAGTTCATCCGTAAGGGTGACAAGGTCGTGATGTGGTACGCCTCAGGCAACCGCGACGAGCGTGTGTTCGAGCGGCCCGATGACTTCATCATCGACCGGGCCAACGTCCGCAACCACATCGCCTTCGGGTTCGGCGTACACCGGTGCATGGGCAACCGACTGGCCGAAATGCAGCTGCGAATTCTCTGGGAAGAGCTGCTCCCCCGCTTCGAGAACATCGAGGTCGTCGGCGAACCCGAGTACGTGCAGTCCAACTTCGTGAGGGGTATCAGCAAGATGATGGTGCGCCTGACCCCCAAGTCCGGCACATGACATCGCAGCGAGCCCTCATCATCGGTGCCAGCCATGCCGGAGCCCAACTCGCGGCGAGTCTGCGCCAGGAAGGCTGGAGCGGTGAGGTCGTCCTCATCGGTGAGGAGTCGGCAGCTCCATATCAACGCCCTCCGCTGTCGAAGTCCTACCTGGCCGGCAAATGCTCACTCGACGAGATCACCATCCGCAGTTCGGACTTCTACTCCAAGCAGCGCATCCAGCTTTTGGACGCGCACGTGGAGGCGATCAACCGCTCGGCTGGGCACATCGTTATGAGCACCGGCGACACACTGACATACGACAAGCTCGCGCTGTGCACGGGAGCCCGCCCTCGTCAGCTCCGCGTTCCTGGGTTCGAGCTCGCCGGGGTCCATTACCTTCGTACCGCCGCAGACGTCGAGAGGATCCGCACGTCCGCCGCCCCCGGGCGGCGGGTGGCGATCGTCGGGGGCGGCTACATCGGACTTGAGACGGCCGCCTCGCTACGGGCACTGGGCCTGGAAGTCACCGTGCTCGAGGCGACCACTCGCGTCCTCGAGCGGGTCACTGCTCCCGACGTATCAACGTTCTTCGAGCGGATCCACCGAGAGGAGGGCATCGATATCCGAACGGGCGCCAAAGTCGCAGCATTAGTCGGTGACGATTGCGTCCGCGAGGTCACACTATCTACTGGCGAGTCGATTCCGACTGATCTGGTCATCGTGGGTATCGGTGTTGAACCGAGAACAGAACTCGCCGAGGCGGCGGGCTTGACCCTGAACGATGGTGTGGTGATCGACGAGCACGCCCGAACCAGTGACCCAGCCATCGTTGCCGCCGGAGACTGTGCCAGCAAGTACATCTCTCGATACGGTCGCCGAGTCCGGCTGGAGTGCGTACCCGGAGCAACCGATCAGGCGAAACTCGCCGCGGCTACCCTTTGCGGGAAGTCCAAGAGCGCAGTGTCGCTGCCCTGGTTCTGGTCAGATCAGTACGATGTCAAACTCCAGATTGCCGGTCTGAGCTGTGGATATGACCAAGTTGTTCTAAGCGGCGATCCGACCGTAGGCCGCAGCTTCAGCTGCTTCTACCTCCGTGGTGGTGAACTCCTTGCTGCAGACTGCATCAATCGTCCCCGTGATTTCATGCTCAGCAAACAGGTCATCACACAGCAGCGTCCTTTCGTCCGGACCGATTTCATTCATACGGGTTCTCCCGAGTCCTCGGGCGATGGGTAGCACCCGACTTGGCTCATTTCGGTGTGCTGTAGATCACATTGACACGTTGACCTGTGCGAACGGCGGTGCCGGTGGTGATTTTTCCGCACTAATCGGGTGGCGTGGGGGTGGCCGGTAGATTCGGTGAGGTGAGCCCGTACATCCGGCACGTCCCAACCGCCTCGGGAGCGACCGCGGTGCAGGTGATCTTCTCGGAACGGCGCGGCGCCAAGGACCTCAAACACGTCGGATCCGCTCACGACGACGAACAGTTGGCGTTGCTGCAGATCAAGGCGCAGCAGATCATCGACGGCCAGCAGCAGGCGCTGGACCTGGGCATAGACACAACCCCAGCTGGAACCGGGTCGCAGGAGTCACCGCTTCCGGTGACCTCCGAGCGAGCCGGCTACCTGATCGAGGCGATCACCGGCGCCTATCGGGCGCTCGGATTCGACGAGGCCACCGAGGCCGACCGGGTGTTCTCCGACCTGGTCATAGCAAGGATCGTCCAGCCCGGGTCGAAACTCGATTCGGTGGAGACACTGGCAGAGATCGGGGTGGCCTCGGCCAGCTACGCGACCATCAAGCGGCGCCTGCCCACCTACGCCGCCGATGAGTTCCGCAGCCGCCTGACCGCGGCATGCGCGGCCCACGCCGGTATCGGACCTGGGGTGCTGGTGCTCTACGACGTGACCACGCTGTACTTCGAGGCCGACGAGGGCGACGATTTCCGCAAGCCAGGGTTTTCGAAGGAGCGCCGGCTGGAGCCCCAGATCACCGTGGGCCTGCTCTCCGATGCCTCTGGGTTTCCGCTGGCAGTGGGCGCTTTCGAGGGCAATATGGCCGAGACCCGCACTATGCTGCCCATGCTTGAGCGTTTCGCCGACACCTACCAAGTCGATGGGATCACCGTCGTGGCGGATGCGGGCATGTTCTCCGACGGCAACAAGAAGGCCATCACCGCCGCTGGCCTGCACTACATCCTCGGGACGCGCACCCCGGAGGTTCCGTACCCGCTGCAGGCGTGGCGCAAAGCCAACCCGGAGGCCGAGTACACCGACGGGCAGATCTGGACCAGCGCCGACCGATCAGGGCGCGGCCCCGATGGGGTGCCGCATTCGATCACCTACTACGTGTACTCGTGGGACCGGGCCCGCAGGACGCTGAAGGGAATTTCCGAGCAGGTCGACAAGGCCGAGAAGGCCGTCGCGGGCAAGCTTGCGATCAAGCGGAACCGTTTCGTGGACCTGAAAGCTCCAAAGAAGCAGGTCAACTGGGCGCTGGTGGAGAAGAACCGAGCCCTGGCCGGGATCAAGGGCTACGAAACCTCCCGCGTGGACCTGCCCGCAGAGCAGATCATCGGCTCCTACCGGCAGCTGCTCAAGATCGAAAAAGCGTTCCGAATGTCCAAGTCCGACCTCAAGGCCCGGCCGATCTACCACCACAAACGCCAGTCCATCGACGCTCACCTGACTGTCGTCATGTCCGCAATGGCGGTCGGTCACCTGCTCGAGCAACGCTCCGGGCTCTCGCTTAAACGCCTGGTCAGAACACTCAAGCGCTACCGCACCTTCGAACTGACCATCGCCGGACAGACCGTCCACGCCGCCTCACCCGTGCCCGCTGAAATCAACGAGCTCATCGCCCGAATCAAGCAAGCCTGAGTTCCGCACTAAATTGAGCCAAGTCGGGAATGACCCCGCGCACTGAGTTGCGCGGGGTCATTGCTTTTGAAACGCGCGGTACCTATGCCGAATCCATGCTCGGCAGAGGTGAACTCGTCCGACGCGGCGTGACGATCAGGTCCTGTCGTTGATCCGGGTCAATGTGAAGGTGTCTGGCGAGTCTTCGCCGGGGATCACGGTGTAGTCGAAGACCAATTCGGTTTCGAACTCGCCG
>NZ_JBFBMS010000010.1:0-150155 GCF_040702765.1 Rhodococcus sp. NPDC076796
ATAGCGGAGGGGAAACGCCCGGTCCCATTCCGAACCCGGAAGCTAAGCCCTCCAGCGCCGATGGTACTGCACTCGACAGGGTGTGGGAGAGTAGGACACCGCCGAACACCCGTTGTAAGAAGGGGACCCACTTGGTGGGTCCCCTTTTTGCGTTTGTATCGAAATTCCGAAAGGACGCCCGTGTCGGAAGACAACAACGATCGTCGACCCTCCCGAGGGGACGGCGGCAACCGCCCGAGCGAGTCCCGAGACCGCAACCCCCGCGCTCAGGACCGCCGCGGAGACCCGCGTCGTTCCGACGGTCCTCCCCGCAGACGTGGCGGTGAAGGTGGGTTCTCCGGAGACCGGCGCGGAAACAGTGCATCGTCCGACCGTCGACCGCCGCGTCCCGATGAGCCGGATCTGCCCGACGAGGTCGAAGCCGGACAGCTCGAACCAGCGGTGCGTCGAGACCTGTTGAGCTTGGACAAGAACAACGCAACCGCCGTTGCCCGTCACCTCGTGATGACCAGCAAGCTGCTCGACGACGATCCGCAGTTGGCGCTGCTGCATGCGCGCGCTGCTCGTCAGCGAGCCGGCCGCATCGCCGTAGTGCGTGAGACCGCAGGCATCGCGGCGTACCACGCCGGTGAGTGGGCAGAAGCATTGTCCGAGCTTCGCGCCGCCCGACGCATGGCAGGCGGGCCGGGTCTGATCGCGGTGATGGCCGACTGCGAGCGCGGACTCGGACGTCCCGAGCGCGCCATCGAACTCGGTCGTAGCGACGAGGCTCGTGAGTTGACCGGCGAGGAAGCGTCGGAGCTTCGGATCGTCGTGGCAGGTGCCCGGATGGATCTGAACCAGTACGACCAGGCCGTCGTCACGCTGCAGACCCCGGATCTCGACGCATCGCGATCCGGAACCGCTGCCGCTCGCCTGTTCTACGTCTACGCCGATGCGTTGGTTGCGGCAGGTCGCGTCGACGAAGGTGTGAAGTGGTTCCTGAATGCTGCGGCGGCAGATGTCGAGGGTGAGACCGACGCAGAAGAGCGGGTCGAGGAGTTGTCCGGAGGCAGTCAGTGACGCTGCTGCGCGACGCCCACGACGTACTGCTGCTCGACCTCGACGGCACCGTCTATGCAGGCAAGGACCCCATTCCCGGTGCAGTCGAAGCACTGTCGGGTGGTTCGGAGAAGCAGTACTTCGTCACGAACAATGCCAGTCGCGCCCCCGAGGACGTTGCCGAGCATCTGCGCAGTCTCGGCTTCGATACCTCTGCAGAGTTCGTCGTCACCAGTTCCGAGGCCGGTGCCCGTGTGCTCGCGGGCAGGCTGGACCCGGGTTCCCGGGTGCTCGTCGTCGGCACCGACGCATTGGCGAACGAGATCACCAAGGTCGGTCTGGTGCCGGTCAGGTCTGCCGACGACGATCCGGTCGCGGTAGTGCAGGGTCACTCGGTCGATACAGGCTGGAAGATGCTTGCCGAGGCCGTCCTCGCCATCCGTGCGGGTGCGCTGTGGGTGGCAACGAACATCGATGCCACCTTGCCGACGGAGCGAGGACTCGTTCTGGGTAACGGCTCGATGGTCGCCGCGGTTCGCAACGCCACCGAGATCGAGCCGATCGTGGCCGGCAAGCCGGCCGCCCCGATCATGCACGACGCCATCGAGCGCAGCGGGGCACGTTCGGCACTGGTCGTCGGAGACCGGCTCGACACCGACATCGCTGGGGCGAACGAAATCGAGCTGCCGTCGCTGTTGGTGTTGACCGGCGTCAGTACCGCTGCCGAGCTGTTGCGTGCTCCTCGGCATCTGCGGCCCACGCACATCGGCCCCGATCTCGGAGTCCTGAACAGGGACGAGATCGCGTCGAGCGTCGGTAGCAAGACCGGTTGGACGGTCGGCATCGAGAACGAGGTGCTGTCGGTGCGGTACAGCGGGGACGGTACGCCGGATGCGTTCGAGGGTGCGCTCGCCACACTGCACGTCGCCTGGTCCGGTTCGGCCTTCTCGGACGTCCGCTTCGAGGGGGATCGACTCGGCGATCTGCGTTCGTTGCTCGGGTGCTGACACAGCATTCGACAGCAGCGTTCGGAGGGCGGCGGCGATCGGGCGTTCGTCGGACCCATCCGATAGCGTGAGAGGCGATGAGCGCGTCTATTCCACTACCAGGACAGCACCGGCCGAGCGGTGCCGGCGATGAGTCGTCGGCAGATCCGGACACTGTTCGCGCCGAAGTTTCCTCGCTGCTGAATCAGCTCACCATCGAGTCGACGGACGACGACGGTTCCGATGCTGTGGACTCCGACGCCCTCGCGCGCGACGCGAGTTTGCTCGACCGCGCGCACGAGGTTCTTGTGCGCGCCCTGACCACAGTCGACAAGACCTGACGTGGCTCGTCGCGCACGTGTCGACGCCGAGCTGGTGCGTCGTGGACTCGCTCGATCACGGGAGCACGCTTCGGAGTTGATCGAAGCAGGCCGGGTGAAGATTGCCGGGACCGTTGCTACGAAGCCCGCGACCGCGGTGGAGCCGGGCACCCCGCTGCTGGTGGCAGAAGAAGACAACGAGGTCTCGTGGGCATCCCGCGGCGCCCACAAGTTGCTCGGCGCTCTCGACGCTTTCGAGCCGCTCGGCTTGACCGTCGAGCACGCTCGTTGCCTGGACGCCGGTGCGTCCACCGGTGGGTTCACCGACGTTCTTCTCAGTCGCGGCGTACGTGAGGTGGTTGCCGTGGACGTGGGGTACGGGCAGCTGGTGTGGCGCCTGCAATCCGACGACCGCGTCCACGTAGTCGACCGCACCAACGTTCGGTCGATCGACGCCGAGACGATCGGTGGACCGGTGGACGTGATCGTCGCAGATCTGTCGTTCATCTCGTTGAAGCTCGTTCTTTCCGCATTCGTTGCCTGCTCGAAGCCGGGCACCAACATGGTGTTGATGGTCAAGCCACAGTTCGAGGTCGGCAAGGATCGCGTGGGTGCCGGTGGTGTGGTGCGGGATCCTGCGCTGCGAGCCGAGGCCGTCGAAGATGTGGCCAACGCGGCCGTCAGCTTGAATCTCACTGTCCAGGCCGTTGCAGCAAGCCCACTGCCGGGGCCGTCGGGCAATGTCGAGTACTTTTTGTGGCTGAGGGCAGGTGCAGGCGAGGACTCGCCGAGCGCCGACATCACGGAACTCGTCCGGCTCGCGATCGAGGAAGGACCACAGTGACTCCGTCCCACGCAGCACCGGAACGGGAGTCGACTCGAGAGATTCTTCTCGTCGCCCATCCTGGTCGACCGGACATCGCCGAAACTGCGCGTCGTGTGGGCAAGGTGTTCGACGAAGCGGGCATCTGCCTTCGCGTGCTCGTGGACGAGGTCGAGCCATCGAAGATCGAGGCGTCCGAAACAGAGGAACACGACCACGTGTTCGTCGCCGACATGAAGCTCAACGTCGTCGAGTTCGGACCGGACGCGGCCGCAGGCTGCGAGATGGTTCTCGTTCTCGGCGGTGACGGGACCTTCCTGCGCGCAGCCGAACTCGCGCAAGCAGCGTCCATACCGGTGCTCGGCATCAACCTCGGCCACGTCGGCTTCCTGGCGGAGGCCGAAGCCGACCATCTCGAAGATGCCCTCGCCCGCGTCATCGCCGGGGATTACCGCATCGAGCAACGCATGACGTTGGACATCGCGATTCGCGTCGGCGACCAGGTGGTCGATCGTGGATGGGCACTGAACGAAGCCAGCATCGAGAACGGGTCCCGGCTCGGAGTACTCGAGGTGGTCCTCGAAGTCGACGGTCGACCGGTGTCGGCATTCGGGTGCGACGGCGTGCTGGTCTCCACACCGACGGGTTCGACGGCATACGCGTTCTCGGCCGGCGGGCCGGTGGTGTGGCCGGAACTCGAAGCGATACTGGTGATTCCGAGCAACGCACATGCTCTGTTCGCGCGGCCGCTCGTCACCAGTCCCGAGTCGATCGTCGCGGTCGAGATCGATGCAGGCGGACACGCGGGATTCGTATTCTGCGATGGCAGGCGCACCTTGAGCCTGCCGGCCGGCGCTCGCGTCGAGGTGGTTCGGGGAGCGTCACCGATCAAATGGGTACGACTCGATTCGGCACCGTTCGCCGATCGCATGGTCAAGAAATTCGAACTGCCCGTGACCGGGTGGCGGGGGAGAGCGAGGTAGGGATGCTCGAAGAGATTCGGATCGACAGCCTCGGAGTCATTTCCGGTGCCAGCGCACAGTTTCACGAGGGGCTGACCGTACTCACCGGCGAGACCGGTGCCGGTAAGACCATGGTGGTCACCAGTCTGCACCTGTTGTCGGGTGCCCGCGCGGACGCAGGCCGGGTTCGACTCGGCGCGCAGCGTGCTGTGGTCGAGGGGCGATTCAGTACCGACACCGCGTCGGAGCAGGTGATCGACGACGTCGACAAGGTACTCGAGTCCTCGGGAGGCCAACGCGACGAGGACAATTCGATCATCGCCGTGCGTACCGTCAACTCGGACGGCCGCTCTCGTGCGCACCTCGGTGGGCGCAGCGTGCCCGCGTCGGTGCTGTCGAACTTCACCGACTCGTTGCTGACGGTGCACGGTCAGAACGACCAGTTGCGTCTGCTGCGTCCCGATCAGCAACTCGCCGCCCTGGACAGATTCGCCGGGGATGCGGTGGCGTCCCTGGTCTCGAAGTACCGCACCGCGCGCAAGACGTGGCTCGATGCTCGCAACGAGTTGATCGACCGCACCGAACGCAGCCGCGAACTGGCGCAGGAGGCCGACCGGCTGCAGTTCGGCCTACAGGAGATCGACTCCCTGGCACCGGAGCCGGGCGAGGATCGCTCGGTGGCCGAGGACGTGCGTCGGCTGGGGGACCTCGATTCGCTGCGTGAGACCGCGGAAGGTGCCTCGGCGGCACTCGTCGGGAGTACCGAGGAGGCGTCGGACACGACGTCCGCGCTGTATCTGCTGGGCGAGGCTCGCTCTCGCCTCGAACATGCCGAGGACGCGGCTCTGACCGAGCTGCTGCCGCGACTGAACGACGCGATGGCGATCGTGGGGGACATCGGCGCAGACCTCACCTCGTATCTGGCGGACCTGCCGTCCGATCCGGGTGCGCTCGACGCGATCCTGAATCGGCAGGCCGAGCTGAAGTCGTTGACGCGCAAGTACGCCGCCGATGTCGACGGCGTCATCGCGTGGGCGGAGGACGCCCGTGAGCGGCTCTCGCACATCGACACCTCGGCCGATGCGCTCGCCGAGCTGAGCGCCAAGGTCGACGCGGCTGCGGTCGACGTCGCGGCAGCTGCGTCGAAGCTCAGTGCGGCTCGTGCGAAGGCTGCTGTAAAGCTCTCGAAGGCGGTGAGCGTCGAGTTGGCGGGCTTGGCGATGGGAAAAGCCAAGCTGCAGATCGATGTTCGGGCACTTGCTGCCGGGCCGTCCGACACGGCTCCGATCGTTGTCGACGGGGCCGAGCTGCATGCGGGCAGCAATGGCGTCGACGAGGTCGAGTTTCGTCTGTCCGCGCACGACGGTGCCCAGGCTCTTCCGATCAGCAAGAGTGCGTCGGGCGGTGAGCTCTCGCGGGTGATGTTGGCACTCGAAGTGGTGCTGGCGGGCTCGGACAAGGGCGCGACGATGGTCTTCGACGAGGTCGACGCCGGAGTGGGTGGCCGTGCGGCCGTGGAGGTCGGGCGTCGGCTCGGCCGGTTGGCTCGCACGCACCAGGTCATCGTGGTCACCCACTTACCGCAGGTCGCAGCGTTTGCCGATACGCACCTGGTGGTCGACAAGACCGATGCGAAAAAGGGTGCGGCGAACAGTGGGGTTCGGACACTGTCGTCGTCGGAGCGCGTCGTCGAGCTGGCGAGAATGCTCGCGGGTCTGGACGACACGGAGACCGGTCGCGCGCATGCCGAGGAGCTGCTGGCCACCGCAAACGCCGATCGAGCCGCGCTGTAACTTTTGGTGCTGATGTGATCAGTGTGGTAGTTGTTTCGGCGCGCCTCCATCGCCGGGCGTGTCGATCGGGTCATCATGGATCTCATGAAGATGCCGGCTCTGCTGTCACGTAGTCAGGATTCGCTGCCCGGAATCACCGGTATCGCGCGAGTCGATCGCAACACGGCCAAGCTCCTCAAACGGGTCGGCCCCGGTGACATCGTCGTGCTCGACGAGCTCGACCTGGACCGCCTGACCGCCGATGCACTCGTCGAGGCTGGGGTGCTCGCGGTCGTCAACGCGTCGCCCTCGATCTCCGGGCGCTACCCGAATCTGGGTCCCGAGGCGATCGTTGCCAACGGGATCACCTTGATCGACTCGGCCGGCACCGAGATCTTCAAGAAGATCAAGGACGGCACCAAGATTCGTCTCAACGACGGCGGTGTCTACACCGGCGACCGGCGCCTCGCCAAGGGCGACGAGCAGAGCGAAGCAGAGATCTCGGACAAGATGATCGAGGCCAAGACGGGTCTGGTCGACCATCTCGAAGCGTTCTCGGGCAACACGATCGAGTTCATCCGAACCGAGAGCCCGTTGCTCATCGACGGCGTCGGTGTGCCGGACATCGACATCGACCTCCAGGGTCGCCATGTGGTGATCGTGGCCGACGGTCCCGGTCACGCCGAGGATTTGAAGAACCTCAAGCCGTTCATCAAGGAATACTCGCCCGTCATCATCGGCGTCGGCGCGGGTGCCGACACTGCGATGAAGGCCGGTCATCGCCCCGACCTGATCGTCGGCGATCCCGAGGACGTCACTGCGCAGACGCTCAAATGCGGTGCAGAGGTGGTCCTTCCGGCGGATTCCGACGGACATGCGCAGGGTCTCGAACGCATTCAGGATCTCGGCATCGGTGCCATGACGTTCCCGGCCACCGGCGCCGCTGCTGATCTCGCGCTGTTGTTGGCCGATCATCACGGGGCCTCACTGATCGTGTCGGTCGGTAGCCCGGCCAGCCTGGACGAGTTCTTCGATCGCGGTCGGCGAAACACCAACCCGGCCGCATTCATGACGCGCCTGAAGGTCGGTGCCAAGCTGGTCGACGCCAAAGCTGTTGCGACGCTGTATCGCAGCCGCGTGTCCGGCGGTGCGATCGCTCTGTTGATTCTGGCTGCGCTTGTTGCTGTGATCGTGGCGTTGGCTGTGTCCAACATCGGCGGTGAAGCGTTGGATTGGGCAATCGATCTGTGGAACCGGTTCGCTCTGTGGTTCCAGGGGTTGCTTTCGTGATTTCGCTTCGCCAACATGCCATTTCGCTGGCAGCGGTCTTCGTGGCACTGGCCATCGGCATCGTGCTCGGTTCGGGTCTGCTCTCGAGCGGACTGGTATCGGGTCTTCGAGACGACAAGACCGGTCTCGAAACTCAGGTGGACGATCTGCAGGCGACCAACAATCAGCTCGGTGAGCAGCTCAACTCGGCCGACGGCTTCGACGCTGCGGTATCGGGCCGGGTATTGCGTGACGCGTTGATCGATCGCAGCGTCGTGGTGATCACCACCCCGGATGCCGATCCCGGTGACGTGGACGGAGTCACGCGGTCTATCGGAGCGTCGGGTGCCACCGTCACCGGCCGGGTGTCGCTGACCGATTCGTTCGTCTCCGCCGCGAACGGTGACGATCTTCGTACGCGTCTGACCAACGTCATTCCGGCCGGCGTGCAGTTGCGCACCGGCGCGGTGGACCAGGGCAGCCTCGCCGGAGATCTGCTGGGTTCGGTGCTGCTGCTCAATGCAGAGACAGCCCAGCCGCAGTCGACTCCCGAGGAGCTCTCGCTGGCGCTGGAGACGTTGCGCAGCGGCGGGTTCATCGCCTACGACAACGGTGCCGTCGCGCCCGCTCAACTGGCCGTGGTCGTCACCGGTTCCGGTACCTCGGACGTGGAGGACGGCAATCGCGGTGCCATCGTCGCGCGGTTCGCGGGCGCGCTCGACTCACGCGGTGCAGGCGCGGTACTGGCGGGCCGATCCGGCGCGGCAGAGGGCAACGGCTCGATCGCTGTCGTGCGAGCCGATTCGGCGCTGTCGTCCGCTCTCAGCACGGTCGACAACGTCGACCGTGAAGCAGGACGGATCACCACGGTTCTCGCCTTGGCGGAGCAGCTGGACGGGGCGTCGGGCCGGTACGGCACCGGAGCCAATGCGAACGCCGTGACCGTCGGAGCGCCGGCGAGCTGATCGTCGTCGGAACGAGCGTGTCGTTGGCGGTGAGGTAGGTACTGGTGTTACCGTGAAGTCCCGTGGGTAGCAGGCCCAATTTCCACGCTTCACCTCTCTTATCAGCCCCCTGATAGGAGCAAGCCCTGCAGACTCGTCACGGGAGCCTCATTGTCACGCCTTCAGTCGCGTTCCGACACCAAGCACATTTTCGTCAGTGGGGGCGTCGCGTCCTCGCTCGGAAAAGGCCTGACGGCATCCAGCCTCGGCCAGCTACTGACCGCACGCGGACTGCGCGTGACCATGCAGAAGCTCGATCCCTACCTCAATGTCGATCCCGGCACGATGAACCCGTTCCAGCACGGTGAGGTCTTCGTCACCGAGGACGGCTCCGAGACCGACCTCGACGTCGGACACTACGAGCGATTCCTCGACCGCGATCTGTCCGGTTTCGCCAATGTCACCACCGGCCAGGTGTACTCGACGGTCATCGCCAAGGAACGCCGCGGTGAGTACCTGGGCGACACCGTTCAGGTCATTCCGCACATCACCGACGAGATCAAGCGTCGCATTCTCGCGATGAACGGCCCGGACCTGCAGGGTCACCAGCCGGACGTCGTGATCACCGAAATCGGCGGCACCGTCGGCGATATCGAGTCGCAGCCGTTCCTCGAAGCTGCGCGTCAGGTGCGCCACGACGTCGGCCGCAACAACGTGTTCTTCCTGCACGTGTCGTTGGTTCCGTTCCTGGCTCCGTCCGGTGAACTCAAGACCAAGCCCACCCAGCACTCCGTCGCGGCACTGCGCAGCATCGGCATCCAGCCCGACGCGTTGATCCTGCGTTGCGATCGCGATGTGCCGCCGGGACTGAAGAACAAGATCGCGCTCATGTGCGACGTCGACGTCGACGGCTGCATCTCCACGCCCGACGCGCCGTCGATCTACGACATTCCCAAGGTGCTGCACAAGGAAGGCCTGGACGCGTATGTCGTCCGTCAGCTCGGTCTCCCGTTCCGCGATGTCGACTGGACCATCTGGGGTGGACTGCTCGAGCGCGTCCACCAGCCGCGTGAAACCGTGCGCGTCGGCCTGGTCGGCAAGTACGTGGACCTGCCCGACGCCTACCTCTCGGTCACCGAGGCGCTGCGTGCCGGTGGATTCGCTCACCGGGCCAAGGTCGAGATCAAGTGGGTTCCATCCGACGAGTGCGCGACGCCTGCGGGGGCGCAGGCCGCGTTGGGCGATGTCGATGCCGTGCTCATTCCCGGCGGCTTCGGTATCCGCGGTATCGAGGGCAAGCTCGGTGCCATCGAGTTCGCACGTACGCGCAAGATCCCGTTGCTGGGGCTGTGCCTCGGGTTGCAGTGTGTCGTCATCGAGGCGGCCCGATCGGTCGGTCTGACCGACGCCAATTCCGCCGAGTTCGACCCGGACACCAAGGATCCGGTGATCTCCACGATGGCCGATCAGGAAGACGCCGTCGCCGGTGACGCCGATCTCGGTGGCACGATGCGCCTCGGTGCCTACCCGGCGACCCTGCAGAAGGGTTCGGTTGTCGCAGCGTCGTACGGCACCGAAAGCGTCTCGGAGCGTCACCGTCATCGTTACGAGGTCAACAACGACTACCGGGATCGAATTGCCAAGAGCGGCTTGGTCTTCAGCGGTACTTCTCCGGACGGCCACCTGGTCGAGTTCGTCGAGCTGCCTGCGTCGGTGCACCCGTTCTTCGTGGCCACTCAGGCGCATCCAGAGCTCAAGAGCCGGCCCACCCGTCCGCATCCGCTGTTCGCGTCGCTGATCAATGCCGCGCTCAAGTACAAGGCCGCGGAGCGTCTGCCGGTCGACGTGCACGGAGATACGGTTCAGACGGAGGAATCGGACGCCGCCGAGACCGTCGGATGAGCGAGCCTCGGCACGAGTTCACCACCCTCGACTCGACGGCGGCGTACTCCGGCGCGATTCTTGCGCTCCGACTCGATCAGGTCGCGATGCCGAACGGTCGTCAGGCCGAGCGTGAGGTGATCGAGCATCACGGCGCGGTCGGGATTCTGGCCGTCGACGATCAGGATCGTGTGGTGATGATCGAGCAGTACCGTCATCCCGTCGGTCGTCGTCTGTGGGAGTTGCCTGCCGGTCTGTTGGACGAGCCGGGGGAGCAGCCGGTGCTGGCGGCTCAGCGTGAGCTCGCCGAGGAAACCGGGCTCGCCGCTCAGTCGTGGTCGGTTCTGGTCGATGTGCTCGCCTCGCCCGGGTTCACCGACGAGGCCGTGCGGATCTTCCTGGCTCGAGGCCTGACCGAGGTCGATCGGCCCGAGGCGCACGACGAGGAAGCCGACATCGAGCTCTCCTACGTGCCGATGGATGAGGCTGTCCGGCGCGCGCTGTCGGGCGAGATTGTCAACGCATCCGCCGTCGCGGGCGTTCTCGCGTTCGCCGCGGCGCGCGCTGCCGGTACCGAACTGCGCCCGGCGGATGCGCCGTGGACGGATCTGCCGACGGCATTCGAGAAGCGGAAGAGTTCACGAAAGTAGCGACCGTGATCGGCCAGCAGATTCAGACGTACCTCGACCATTTGGTGGTCGAGCGCGGGTCGGCACCGAACACGGTGTCGTCCTACCGTCGCGATCTGGTGCGGTACGAACGGTTCCTCAGCGGCTATGGCATCACCGATCTGGTGAAGGTCGCCGAGAACGACATCACCGAGTTCGTGCTCTACCTGCGGCGCGGGGATGACGAATTTCCGGCTCTCGCAGCGAGTTCGGCTGCCCGGACGTTGATTGCAGTGCGCGGTCTGCACAGGTTCGCGCTCGCGGAGGGAATGGTCGAGCGCAACGTCGCGAGCGAGGTCAAGCCGCCCCAGCCGGCGAAGCGTTTGCCGAAGTCGCTACCCGTCGATCAGGTGGTGGCATTGCTGGAATCGGCGTCTGTCGCGGGTCCCGATGCCCCGCGCGGACTGCGGGATCGGGCGCTGCTGGAACTGCTGTATTCCACCGGAGCTCGCATTTCCGAGGCAGTCGGGCTCGACGTCGACGACATCGATACCGAGGCCCGCTCGGTGCTGCTGCGGGGCAAAGGCGGCAAGCATCGCATCGTCCCGGTCGGGCGGCCCGCGATCGAGGCCGTCGACGCGTACCTGGTGCGCGGACGGCCGGGGCTGGTCTCGCGCTCGAATCCTGCGCTGTTCCTCAACGTCCGGGGCGGCAGGTTGTCTCGGCAGAGTGCGTGGCAGGTGTTGCAGGACTCCGCACAAAGGGCCGGGATCACCGCGGGAGTGTCACCGCACGTCCTTCGGCATTCGTTCGCTACTCATCTGCTCGACGGTGGTGCCGACGTCCGCGTCGTGCAGGAGCTGTTGGGGCATGCATCGGTGACGACGACGCAGATCTACACTCTCGTCACTGTCAACACGCTGCGTGAAGTGTGGGCGGGAGCGCATCCACGGGCTCGGTAGCACGAGGCCGGCGACCGTGTGTCAGCGTGTCCGATGACGTTGCACGAGCGTCAAGCGGTAGCGTTTGCGTGAACTACTCGAAGACGAACGGGACAGGGGAGCGCTGGAACGTGTCGACACCGCAGCCGCCAGCGGCGGAGTCAGGCTTGGATCATCCGCATCTCGAGGGCGCTCTGTTCCAGACGCGTCAACCGGAATCCAGTCGGGAGACACGCGACATCATTCCCGCGCCGAACGAGCTCGGGCCCACCGGTCGCAAGACCCGGGCCGTTCCCGATCCGCAGCCGTTGGCCAGTCACGGCCCGGCCAAGATCATCGCGATGTGCAACCAGAAGGGTGGCGTCGGCAAGACGACGTCGACCATCAACCTCGGGGCCTCGTTGGCCGGCTACGGCCGTCGGGTGCTGCTCGTGGATCTCGACCCGCAGGGCGCACTGTCCGCGGGATTGGGCGTCGCACATCACGAGCTCGATCTGACGGTCTACAACCTCCTCGTCGAAGCGAAGGTCTCTGCCGACGACATCATCATGCGCACTCGCGTCGAGAACCTCGATCTGATGCCCAGTAACATCGATCTCTCCGCAGCCGAGATTCAGCTGGTCACCGAGGTCGGCCGGGAGCAGACACTCGGGCGAGTGTTGCACCCGATTCTGGATCGCTACGACTACGTTCTCATCGATTGCCAGCCGTCTCTCGGTCTGTTGACGGTCAACGCGCTCACGTGTGCCGACGAAGTGCTGATCCCGATGGAGTGCGAGTACTTCAGCCTCCGCGGACTGGCATTGCTCAACGACACCGTCGAGAAGGTGCGCGATCGACTCAACCCGCGGCTGAAGTTGGCCGGCATCGTGGTGACGATGTTCGACGCGCGCACTCTGCATTCGCGTGAGGTGATGACGCGAGTGGTCGAGGTGTTCGGCGATGTCGTCTACGACACGGTGATCACCCGTACCGTCCGATTCCCGGAAACCAGTGTGGCCGGTGAGCCGATCACCACGTGGGCTCCGAAATCCGGCGGCGCACAGGCGTACCGCGCCCTCGCGCGCGAGGTGATCTACCGGTCGGGTCCGTGACCGTCGACGCCGCAGACGAGGCCCCGATCGAGGTTCCGGCCGACGCGGATCCGTCGAAATTCCGGGTGCGGTTGCTCAACTTCGAGGGCCCGTTCGATCTGTTGCTGTCGCTGATCAGTCAGCACCGCATGGACGTCACCGAAGTGGCGTTGCACACCGTCACCGACGATTTCATCTCGTTCACCAAGTCGCTCGGTGCCGATGTCGGCCTCGATCAGACAACGGAGTTCCTCGTCGTTGCCGCGACATTGCTCGATCTCAAGGCAGCACGGTTGCTGCCCTCGGGTGATGTGGAGGACGCCGAGGATCTGGCGCTGCTCGAAGTTCGAGATCTACTGTTCGCCCGGCTACTCCAGTACCGCGCCTACAAGCAGGTCGCCCTGCTGTTCGGTGAGCTGGAAGCTGCTGCGCTACGGCGGTATCCGCGATCGGTATCGGTGGAGGACAGATACGCCGATCTGATTCCCGAGGTGCTGCTCGGCGTCGACCCGGCCACGTTCGCCGACATCGCCGCAGCGGCCTTCAGGCCCAAGCCGATTCCCCAGGTGGGGCTCGATCACATCCATCAGCACGCAGTGTCGATTCCCGAGCAGGCGGCGTGGCTGCTCGAGAATCTGCAGGGCCGAGGGCTGAACGAGTGGGCGTCGTTCTCGGAGTTGGTGCAGGACTGCGAGGTGCAGGTCGAAATAATCGCGCGATTCCTGGCGTTGCTGGAGCTGTTCCGGCAACAGGTGATCGCCTTCGAGCAGCCCGAGCCGCTCGGCGATCTTCGAGTGAGCTGGACCGGTAAGGACGAAGGACCCATCGTGGTCACGGAAGAGGACTACGCATGAGTGTCGACCCAGAACTCGAGCTCGAGGATGCCGAAAATTCCGAGGAGCTCGACGACGCGACCCTCGCCTCGGCTCTCGAAGCCGTGTTGCTGATCGTCGACACACCGGCCTCGGACGAGCAGCTCGCCTCGGCCGTGGGTGCGTCGGTGGCCCGCGTGCGCGCAGCATTGACGGCGATGGCCGCTGCACTGACCGAACGAACCAGCGGAATCGACCTCCGCTACGCCGGTGACGGATGGCGCTTCTACACCCGAACCGCCTATGCGCCGTACGTCGAACGGCTTCTTCTGGACGGCGCTCGGTCCAAGCTCACACGCGCGGCATTGGAAACCCTGGCCGTGATCGCATATCGTCAACCGTTGACCCGCGCGCGAGTCAGCGCCGTGCGAGGAGTCAATGTCGATGGAGTGATGCGTACGTTGCTCGCCCGTGGACTGATCTCCGAAGCAGGAACGGACCCGGAGACGAACGGCACGATGTACTGCACCACCGAGTTGTTCCTCGAACGGCTCGGGCTCGCATCGCTCGGTGATCTACCCGAACTGGCACCGCTGTTGCCGGGTGTGGACCTGATCGACGAGATCAGTGACAGCATGGACACCGACCCGAGAACGACCCGCTCCACCAAGAACCGCGGATCGAAACCCGATCCGGCAGCCGAGCTCGACTCGGACGACTGATAGGTAAGACAAGTGAACAAGCCCGCTCGCCGTGATGGCACACCGGACCGTAACAAGAGACAAGACCCACGCAGGAAGCCGACCGCAGGTAGGTCGGACACTCCGCGTGACGCGCGCCGCGGAGATCGCACCCGCGACGATGCGCCCCGTGACGGCGCTCCCCGCACCGGGGGACCTCGCACTGGAGCCCCGCGCACCGGGGGACCCCGCGCAGGCGCACCACGCACCGGAGCCCCTCGTACGGGAGCCCGACCTGCCCCGCGCCGTGGCGTCGAGCAGAACGAATCGACCGGCTACACGCCTGTCGAGACCGGTGTCAACGACCGTAGTAACGACGCCGTTCCTCGCAAGAAGCCGTCGCGTCCCAAGCCGCCGAAGCCGCAGAAGAAGCAGGTTCCGTCGACCACGATCAGCAACGCCAAGCCGGCGAAGCATCAGCACACCGATTCCTCACCGCGCAAGCATGTGCCCGTCGGTGAAGGCGTGCGGTTGCAGAAAGTGCTCGCACAGGCCGGCGTCGCATCGCGTCGCGCCGCCGAGGAACTGATCGCTGACGGCCGCGTCGAGGTCGACGGACGCATCGTCACCGAACAGGGCATCCGCATCGATCCGAACATCGCTGTGGTCCGGGTCGATGGCACTCGCGTGGTCGTGAAGGAAGAACTGGTTCATCTCGCGATGAACAAGCCGCGTGGATGGCAGTGCACCATGTCCGACGATCTGGGACGCCCGTGCGTCGGAGACATCGTCTCCGAGCGGGTCCAGGCGGGTCAGCGACTGTTCCACGTCGGCCGCCTCGATGCCGACACCGAGGGCCTGTTGCTCTTCACCAACGACGGTGATCTTGCTCACCGCTTGATGCACCCGTCGTTCGAGGTGTCGAAGACCTACCTCGCGACGTTGTCGGGCACCATTCCCCGCACGCTCGGCAAGCAGCTGCGTGAAGGCGTCACCCTCGACGACGGCCCGGTGAAGGTCGACGGCTTCCAGCTGCTCGACATCTCGGACGGCAAGTCGCTCGTCAAGGTGACCCTGCACGAGGGCCGCAAGCACATCGTGCGCCGGTTGTTCGACAAGGTCGGCTTCCCGGTCGGACGCCTCGTGCGTACCGATGTCGGCAACATCGTGCTCGGCGATCAGCGTCCGGGAACATTGCGTGTTCTCGGTCGCGGCGAGATCGGCAAGCTCTACGAATCCGTGGGCCTGTGATGAGTGCGCTCGTCGTGGCGATGGACGGTCCCTCGGGCACCGGTAAGTCGTCGGTATCGCGCAGGCTCGCGTCGGCACTGGAAGCGAGCTACCTCGACACCGGTGCGATGTACCGCGTCGCGACGGTGTGGGTGCTGCGCTCGGGCGTCGAGCCCACCGATGCAGACGCTGTTGCGAAAGCTGTTGCGGCGCTTCCCCTCGAGATCGGCAAGGACCCACTGGCCGAGACCGTTCTGCTCGACGGTGAAGACGTCAGCGGCGAAATCCGCGGCGACGCAGTCACCAAGGCCGTCTCGGCCGTGTCCGCAGTGCCTGCGGTGCGCGAGCTGTTGGTGCAGATGCAGCGCGACCTCGCGAGCTCGTCGACGCGAATCGTGGTGGAGGGCCGCGACATCGGCACCGTCGTCCTTCCCGACGCCGACGTGAAGGTGTTCCTGACTGCCTCACCGGAAGCGCGGGCAGAGCGTCGCAACAAGCAGAACATCGAACAGGGTCGCGTAGACGACTACGAATCCGTGCTCGCGGACGTGCAACGACGCGATCACGCAGATTCGACAAGAGCAGTGTCACCGCTTCGTCCCGCCGAGGATTCGGTGATCGTCGATACCAGCGAGCTGGATCTCGACGGCGTGATCGAGCGTTTGCTGCTCGTGGTGAACGACAGAAGTGGAGCAGTGCAGTGAGTGAAGAATTCTTCTCCGGCGCAGCGGAAACCGCGGGCGACGGAACATGGAGCGACGAGGGCGAGTGGGAGTACGTCGACCTCAACGAGGGCGAAGACGGCGAAGATGCCGTAGCCGTGCCGACTCTCGCCGTGGTGGGCCGACCGAACGTCGGCAAGTCGACGCTCGTCAACCGCATCATCGGACGACGCGAAGCAGTGGTCGAGGACGTTCCCGGCGTCACGCGCGACCGGGTGTCGTACGAGGCGAACTGGAGTGGTCGACGCTTCTTGGTGCAGGACACCGGCGGTTGGGAACCCGACGCCAAGGGTCTGCAGGCATCCGTTGCGCGCCAGGCCGAATTGGCCATGCACACCGCCGACGCGATCCTGTTGGTCGTCGACGCGCGTGTCGGTTCGACGACGACGGACGAGGCAGTGGCGCGAGTGCTGCGCCGGTCGAAGACTCCGGTTCTGTTGGTGGCCAACAAGGTCGACGACGGACGCACCGAGTCCGAGGTCGCCGCACTGTGGTCGCTGGGTCTGGGGGAGCCGTTGTCGGTTTCCGCGACTCACGGCCGCGGTACCGGTGATTTGCTGGACCGTGTGCTCGAGGCCTTGCCCGAGACCCCGCGTGAGGGCATCCCCGGTGGGGGACCCAGGCGTGTCGCTCTGGTCGGCAAGCCGAACGTGGGCAAGTCGTCGCTGATCAACAAGCTCTCGGGTGACGAGCGCTCGGTGGTGCACGATGTTGCCGGAACCACCGTCGACCCGGTCGACTCGTTGGTCGAATTGGGCGGCAAGACATGGCGATTCGTCGATACCGCCGGACTGCGCAAGCGCGTCAGCCATGCCAGTGGTGCCGAGTTCTACGCGTCACTGCGGACGAAGTCTGCTATCGAGGCCGCCGAGGTCGCGATTCTGCTTCTCGATGCCTCCGAGGTGATCTCGGAGCAGGACATGCGCGTGCTCAGCATGGTCGCCGATGCCGGTCGAGCGTTGGTGTTGGCGTTCAACAAGTGGGATCTGGTGGACGACGATCGTCGTCAGCAGCTCGAGAAGGAGATCGATCGTGATCTCGCTCGGGTGCCGTGGGCGCAACGCGTGAACATCTCGGCGCAGACGGGCCGCGCGGTGCAGAAGCTCGTGCCTGCGCTCGAGACGGCTCTGGAGTCGTGGGACAAGCGTGTGCCGACCGGACGCCTCAACACGTGGCTCAAAGAGGTCGTGGCGGCCACTCCGCCGCCGATGCGTGGTGGACGTCTTCCGCGCATCATGTTCGCGACGCAGGCCAGCACGCGGCCGCCGACGTTCGTGCTGTTCACCACCGGCTTCCTCGAGGCCGGCTACCGCCGATTCATCGAGCGGCGTCTGCGTGAGGAGTTCAACTTCGACGGCAGCCCCGTGCGCGTCTCGGTGCGTATCCGCGAGAAGCGGGAACGGCCGGGCAAGGGCAACAACCGCTGATACAGTCCGACCCCGCCCCTGAGCAGGCGATTTCCTCTCAGGGGTAGGGCTGGGGTAATCTCAGCAAGCGCCTTTCGAGGCGCGGCGGGCTGTGGCGCAGCTTGGTAGCGCACTTGACTGGGGGTCAAGTGGTCGCAGGTTCAAATCCTGTCAGCCCGACACATTGCAGTTCAAAGGCGGTTCCGAAGAATTCGGAGCCGCTTTTTTGTTTGTGCGCTGCGAGCACGCCACAACCCCATCCTGCTGCGTCGAAATCGCTGGATTAGTGGGTCCGGCGAGGTCCGGACGCGGCCAACTGCTGCCACGAGTTGGCACGGCACCGCCCATCGAACCGAGGGACTGGTGAGGTCCAACTCTGGCCTTCCAAGGTGCCTGCGGGAGCGAAAGCAGCGGTGCCGAACTCGAAGTTGTGGACGGATATCGTCTGAATACCGTCCACAACTTCGAGTTCGGCGTCGGTTCGCGTGCGTCTCGCGACTTCGTTTCTCACACCGCGGAAATGTCCGACGGATGCTGGGCCAGTGGGCTCACGTCGATACTCATGTACGGGAACAGCGGCAGATTCCACAGAATCTCGTGCAGTCGCTCGTTGTCCCGCACATCGAAGATACTGAGGTTCGAGTACTGACCTACGAGTCGCCAGATGCTCACCCACTCGCCGTCGCGCTGCAGCTGCTGCGAGTACGCCTTCTCTCGGGCGAGAGTGTCGGTTCGTACATCCGCATCGAGATCCTGCGGCAGCGCGACGTCCATCTTCACAGCAAACAGCATGTGTCTCAGTCCTTGTCGAGTACGAAGTCGTACGTCACTTCTTGGCCACCGTCGACGTCCTGCGGGTCCAGGATCAGTTCCGGCTTGACGGCGTTGGCGACATCGTCGTCGTTGTGCGCGTCACCGGGGAAGTAGAGCTGAGTGGTGATCTGCTGGTAGCCGTCGGCAGCGACCTTGAGGTGCAGGTGTGCCGGACGCCACGGGTGCCATCCTGCGGCAGAGATGAGATTGCCGCATGCCCCGTCGGTCGGGATCTGGTACGGCGCAGGCTTCATGGTGTGAATCCAGAACTGGCCCTGATCGTCGGTGGTCACGGTGCCGCGCAGATTCCATTCGGGGATTCCCGGTGCGAACTGCGAGTAGAAGCCGTCTGCATCGGCGTGCCAGATTTCGATGACGGCATGCGGCAGCGGCGTTCCGTCCACGGCTTTGACCTGGCCTTGGAACAGCAACGGGGTGCCCTTCTCGCCGTCGCGGGTGGGCAGGATTGCGGCCGAACCCAACTCGGGTGCGTCCGGAACGTAGTACGGGCCCTCGATGGTGCCCTTGCTGCCCTCGCGGGATTCACCGGCCACTTCTTCGACCACGTGCTCGACCCAGACGTCGAGGAACAGCGGCCATTCACCGGTCTGACCGACGTTGATGAGCCATGCCTTGAGTGCGTTGTACTCGTCGTAGGTCACCTTGTGCTCGCGGACCGTGTCGTGGACGGCCGAGAGCACCTGGCGGGCAAGCAGGCTGACGCGCTCGGGCGGGGTGTTCGCGGCTGCCTGCTTGTCGGAGGTGAAACGCTCGGTGGCGTTCGCGCCGGACGCGGCCGCAGTCGCCACCTCGCCGGTCAGGTTGTTCGTTTCTGCGTGATCGACACTCATGTCTACTCCTTGTGTAAATGTGTTGTTCGGGGGCTGAAGATCAGTGGTCGGTTCGGTATTTCGCGAGTTTGTCCGGGTCGATGCGCACACCGATTCCCGAGCCCGGCAGGACACTGAGAGTGCCGTCCCGAATCTCGAGGCTCTCGGTGAGCAGGTCGTCGCTCATGTCGAGGAAGTTGGACAGCTCGCCTGCTCGACGCGACGTCAGGTCGAAAGCGGCACCGAAGGCAACGGTGCAGGCCGTGCCGAGTTGGCCGTCGATCTGGTTGCCCATCACCACGTCGATGCCGAGGCCCTCACACAGGTGGTGGGTCCGCTGTGACGTGGTGAAGCCGGTACGAGCGGTCTTGATGCTCACCGCGGTCGCGGATCCACCGAGAATTTCCCTGGTGACCTCGGCCGGGGTGGTCGCCGATTCGTCGGCCACGAAGGGGACATCGAGTTGTTGGACGAGCCATCGTCGGCCGAGGACGTCGTCGGCCGGGCACAGTTCCTCGGCGAGGGTCAGTCCGAGGTCGGACATCTCTTTCATGGCGCGCGCAGATTCAGCGGCGGTCCAGCCACGATTGCCGTCGACATACAGTTCGGTGTCGGGACCGAGGCCCTCGCGGAGTGCGCGGACGACTGCGATGTCGAGGCCTATCGGTCGGCGGCCGACTTTTACCTTGAAGACGTCGATTCCGTACGTCTCTCGCATCCTGTTGGCTTCGTCGACCATTGCTGCGGGCGAATCGAATCCGAGCATGTGGCTCACCCTCATGCGGTCGGTGTAGCCGCCGAGAAGTTCGGTGACCGGTAGGTCCAGAGTCTGCCCGAGGGCATCCCAGATTGCCATGTCCACGGCGGACTTGGCAACCGGATTACCAACTGTACGAGCAAGTTTCGCGTTGACCATCTCACGGTCCGTGAGCGGAAGGCCGATGACGGCCGGCGCGAACAGGGTCTCGATCACCGCAGTCACACCGCGCTGGGTCTCGCCGTAGGTGAACGGCCTGGGCGGAGCGTCTGCGATACCGACAACGCCGTCGTCGGTGTGCACCCGAACCAACACGTGATCGGCCGCAGCGACCTCACCGCTGGCGAACTTCAGCGGTTTTCGGTACGGGATCGAATACGGGATCGCGTCGACGGCGACGATCTTCATGACATGTCCTTCGGCTTGGACGAAACGGATGATTCGAGGCGCGGCAGAACGCCCGCGTCCTCGAGGGCACCGACGAGCGCATCGACGAGTGCAGAAGGCCGGTCGCGGCGCCAGGCCAACGCCAGATCGATGGTGCTCGCGCCGGCGATGTCGCGGAACACGACGCCGTTCAACTGCAGGGCGCGAACGGATTCCGGAACCAACGCAACACCCAATCCCGCAGCGACGAGTGCCAGCAGGACCGAAGTATCCGGGGCCTCGTGTTCACGGCGGGGGTTGAAACCTGCTGCGCGACAACTTGTCACCACTGCTTCGTTGACGACCGAATGAGTGTCGGAGTACATGACGAAGTCCTCGTAGGCCAGATCGGCGACGTCGAGCGCCGGTTCGGTGGAGAACCGATGATCGACGGGCAGCGCGAGCACCAACGATTCCGTGGTGATGGTGCGCAACACCAGATCGTCGCCCGCAACAGGTGGTCGCAGCACAGCGACGTCGAGATGTTCCGCACGCAGACCGTCGACCTGCGCTGAGGTGAGCAGGTCGCCGTGAATTTCCAAGGCAATGCCAGGCAGTCTCTGTTTGATCGCTCGCGCAATCGGCGGTAGCTGGTCGAAGGCGGCGGTACCGGTGAAGCCGATGCGTACCAACCCATATCGGCCATCGGCGATCCTTCGCACTCCTCGCGCGCTCTGCTCGAGACTGTCGAGGTTGCGGAGCGTTTCGCGGTAGAAGAATTCTCCCGCCGGAGTCAGGCTGACCTGGCGGGTTGTCCTGGCCAACAGCGTCACACCCAACTCGGCTTCCAATTGGCGAACCGATTGCGACAGTGCGGGCTGAGCCAGGTGTAACCGGGTGGCGGCCTGCCCGAAGTGCCGAGTCTCGGCGACGGCCACGAAGTGGTATAGGTGCCGAAGTTCCATGACCGTGCCTCTCTGTGCGTGGTGGGTGACCCTGACCACAGTAGGGGGCCGATCCATCGTTGACAAAGACCTATTTTCGTCCGATTGATAAGCAGAAACGATGAATAGGTTCCCAGGTTGGGCCTAGGTAAAGCCCTGGTGTGACGGCAACCACTCCCTGACACAGTCGCTTGTAGTCGAACTCGAAGCGCCTGGAGGAACCGATATGACCGAAATGCTGGATCACGTACAGAACACGATCGACGGAGCGGTGATCGACGATGTAGCGGCGGGCATCTACCGCGCCAACCGCAGTATTTTCACCGACGAAGAGGTCTTCGAGCTCGAGATGAAGCACATCTTCGAGGGCAACTGGATCTACCTCGCCCACGAAAGTCAGCTCCCGAACAACGGGGACTATTTCACCGTGCACATGGGTCGTCAGCCCGTCGTGATCACCCGTGGCAAGGACGGTGAACTCCATTGCCTCATCAACGCCTGCGCACATCGTGGCGCGATGTTGTGCCGACGAAAGACGGACAACCGCACCACGCTCACCTGCCCCTTCCATGGCTGGACGTTCCGGAACGACGGCACGTTGCTCAAGGTCAAGGATCCCGACGGTGCCGGCTACCCGGACACGTTCGATGTCGACGGATCGCACAACCTCACCAAGGTCCCCCGATTCGAGAGCTACCGCGGTTTCCTCTTCGCGAGCCTGAACGACGACGTCTCGACCCTGGCCGAGCATCTCGGTGACACGACGAAAGTCATCGACATGCTCGTCGACCAGTCACCGGAAGGACTCGAAGTACTCCGCGGATCCTCGTCGTACACCTTCGACGGGAACTGGAAAGTACAGGCGGAGAACGGGGCCGACGGGTATCACGTCAGTGCCGTGCACTGGAATTACGCCGCGACCACCTCGCGCCGCAACAACGGCGAATCCAAGAACACCACCAAGGCGCTCGACGCCGGCGGCTGGGGTAAGTCCGGCGGAGGCTACTGGTCCTACCCCAACGGCCATCTCTGCCTGTGGACCTGGGCGGCCAACCCCCAGGACCGCCCGCTGTGGGACCAGATGGACGCGCTGAAGGAGAAGTTCGGCGACGCCAAGGGCGAATTCATGGTGAAGGGTTCACGCAACCTGTGCCTGTACCCGAACGTCTACCTGATGGATCAGTTCAGCACGCAGATCCGGCACTTCCGGCCGATCGCGCCCAACAAGACCGAGGTCACCATCTACTGCATCGCACCCAAGGGCGAGAGCAAAGAGGCTCGCGCACATCGGATCCGGCAGTACGAGGACTTCTTCAACGCCTCCGGCATGGCGACACCCGACGACCTGGAAGAGTTTCGCTCCTGTCAGCTGACGTTCCAGGCGACCAATGCGCCGTGGAACGACATGAGCCGCGGCGCGGAGCACTGGCTCACCGGACCCGATCCGGTGGCCGAGGCACTGGACATGCCCGGTGTCATTTCGGCGGGAGTCAAGAACGAAGACGAGGGCTTGTTCCCCGTTCAGCACGGCTACTGGCGCAAGACCCTACTTGCCGCCCTCGACAAGCAGCGCGCAGCCGACTCCGCAACCGCTGCAGCACAGGAGGTCTGACATGACTGCCACTGTCGACAACACCGATATTCAGCAGGCCGCATCGTCGCGCCTGATCACCCAGTCATCCATCGAGCAGTTCCTCTACCGCGAAGCGCGCTACCTCGACGATCGCGAGTTCGAGAAATGGCTCACGTGCTATGCGGACGACGTCGAGTACTGGATGCCCTGCTGGGACGACAACGATCTCCTCACCGAGGATCCCCAGACCGACATCTCGCTGATCTACTACGAGAACAAAGGTGGGCTGGAGGATCGGGTGTTCCGCATCAGGACCGAACGGTCCAGTGCCACGTCGATACCCGAACCACGGACCAGTCACAACATCAGCAACGTCGAGGTCATCGAACGTCGAGGAGATATCGTCGACGTCCGATTCAACTGGCACACCATGTATTTCCGCTACAAGACCATCGATCCGTACTACGGAACATCGTTCTACACGATCGACTTCTCCGGCGACTCGCCGCTCATCCGGCGCAAGACCGTGGTGCTGAAGAACGACTACATCCACCACGTCGTCGACATCTACCACTTCTGATTCATCTGTCGTAACCCCGAGGAGTTCCATCGTGAGCCATTCCGTCGCACTGTCCTTCGAGGACGGCGTCACCCGCTTCATCACCTGCGAGGACGACCAGACCGTCGCCGACGCCGCTTACCGGGCACGCATCAACATCCCTCTCGACTGCCGGGACGGAGCGTGCGGAACGTGCAAGGCCCTGTGCGAATCGGGTGAGTACGACGGCGGTACCTACCTCGACGACGCGCTCTCGCAGTCCGAATCGGACGACGGTTACTGCCTTCCCTGCAGTATGAAGCCCACGTCCGATCTGGTGCTTCAGATCGCCAGCACCTCGGCGGTGGCGAAAACCCAAGCTGCGACGCATGAGACGGTGGTGACCGCCGTGGAGAAACTCTCTCCCACGACGGTCAGGCTCGCTGTCGAGGCACCGGCAGGTGGAACACTCGCCTTCCTCCCCGGTCAGTACGTCAACATCACCGTCCCCGGGTCCGAGGAGACCAGGTCCTACTCGTTCAGTTGCGTGTCGGGATCGGACGAACTCGAGTTCCTGGTCAAGCTCACAGCGGGTGGCCTGATGTCGACCTATCTGAGCGACACTGCGGCCGCGGGCGACAAGATCTCGTTCACCGGACCACACGGGAGCTTTTTTCTGCGCGAAGCACAGCGACCTGCGCTGCTGTTGGCCGGCGGTACCGGGCTGGCCCCGATCCTGTCGATTCTGCGTACGATGGCGGCCGAAGCGAGCACTCGTCCAGTGCATCTCGTATACGGAGCCAGCACCGACGACGACGTCGTCCAGCTGGACGAGCTCGAACTCCTGGCCTCGGCATTGGACGCATTCACGTGGGATCACTGTGTTTCGGACCCCTCGAGCACCGCTGCGAACAAGGGATACGTCACTGCACTGTTGACCGACGCGCACCTCAACGGCGGTGATGTCGCGGTCTACCTGTGCGGCCCGCCTCCCATGGTCGAGGCAGTACGAACACACTTTGCCGAGGCCGGCATCGAACCGACCGGCTTCTACTACGAGAAGTTCGCGCCGTCGTCGGCAGCTGCGAAGGAGAGTCTCGACGACGAAAGGAATTCGCTCACAGAGGATCTGGTGAACGACCACCGGACAACGGTGAACGAACCGGTGGAACCACAGGTCGACGCGCAAGTCGTTACGACGGAACTGGCTGCAGACTGCGCTTCCGGGACGCCTGCCTCGGACGGCAGGAGCATCTTCGGTCGAGCAGTGTTCGGCAGTCGCGTAGCAGAACCGCTACGCCACAGTGGTGGGCTCTCGGCATCCGAGGAAGCGAACACCATGCGCGCGATCGCGGGGCAGCGCGTCGCCGTATCCGGGTCGACGGCCGACCGGGTCGGGTTGGACGAAAGTCCAGATCTACTCCTGACGCCCGAAGCGCACTCCGTTGCAGCACAACATATCTGGACCTCGAGTGACGTCGAGCCACTTGTCCGGCGCACTCGGGTACCGGCGTCCGTTTCGGGCTCGGAGTACGAGATCGGCGAAGAGCATCCCTCGGTGCACGAGTCGGATGCAGTGTTCGAGGCCAGGCGCGCTCTCGAACTCGGTGCCCTGGAACTGGTGATCGGTCGGCTGTCTTCACAGCAGATCTCCGGCTACCGATTGCTGGCCGAGACCACCACTCGCTACGTCGACGGTGATCGGTTCGTCGACGCCGCCGCCTACACCGAGACCAACGCTGCCTTCCACGATTACCTCTTCACCCAGACGGGCAACGAGCACCTGCTGCAGGCCTATCGAGCCCTCGGGGTGAAAGCGGCGATGGAGGACGTGCTGCGGAACGCGACCTGGTGCGATCCGCTCTGCGCCCAGGACCACTTGGACATCGTCGACGCGTTCGAGGCCGGGGACCGGGGTCGCGCACGGACACTGATCGCCGATCACGCCGACCGCTCGAAGGCCACGATGAAGCGCGCCATGCACGAATCCCGGACGAACAAACGTCCCAAGTTCGTCAGCCCCGGCCGATTCACAGGCAAGATCGTGCTGATCACCGGCGCCGCCCAAGGCATCGGCGAATGCGTCGCCCGACGGATCGGTGCCGAAGGAGGAGCACTGATCCTGGCCGACCGGTCCGAGTTGGTCGAACAGCTCACCGAGGAACTCCGACGAGACGGCGTCGAGGCCACCCCCGTGATCGCCGACCTCGAAACCTGGCAGGGCGCTTCGGCGGTGGTGGACGCCGCACTCGCAACACACGGACGTGTCGACGTGTCGGTTCACGTCGTCGGCGGCACCATCTGGGCCAAACCGTTCGCCGAGTACCCGCCCGAGCAGATCGAGAAGGAAATCTCCCGCTCGCTCTTTCCGACGCTGTGGTCCTGCCGAGCCGTGATCCCACACATGATCGAACGTGGTTCCGGCACCATCGTCAACGTCTCCTCGGTCGCCACCCGCGGCATCCACCGGGTCCCCTACGCAGCAGCGAAGGGCGGCGTCAACGCCATCACTGCGACTCTGGCACTCGAGGCGGCACCGCACGGTGTTCGTGTGGTGGCCACCGCTCCAGGCGGAACCGACGCACCGGCACGGCGCGTCGCCCGCGGGCCCGCGCCCTCTACCGAGCAAGAAAAGGACTGGTACCAGGCCATCGTCGACCAAACAGTGGAGTCCTCGCTGCTCAAACGCTACGGAACACTCGACGAGCAGGCCGCGGCGATCTGCTTCCTCGCCTCCGACGAGGCGTCGTACATCACCGGCACCGTACTCCCGGTGGCCGGCGGCGATCCGGGCTGAGTCATGGCGGTGTTGGTTCGATCGCCGGACGCACTCCGGCTCCGCGGATACGGTGACGTCATGTCACCTTCACCGTTGATCGGCCGCGGTGAACTGTTGGACGTCCTGCTCCGGGCAGTCGATGCGTCCGCGACTGCGTCGACTTTCGCGGTGCTGACCGGACCGCCCGGCATCGGCGTGTCGTCGATTCTGCGGCAGCTCGAGCGGACGGTCGGTACCGAGGTGCAGCGCACGGTGGTGCGCCGCATCGGTGCGGTGCCGTGGGAAACGCAGGTGCCGTTCGCCCTCGTCAGGCAGTTCGTCCCAGCTATCGACATGGAGGGGGCCGAGCCGGTCGATTGGGGAAACCGAATTGCCGACGCGTTGCCGCCGGACTGTGTGACAGTTCTGCTGATCGATGATGCACTCGACTGCGATGCGGACTCGCTCCGCGCACTCGCATCCGCCGTTCGGCATCATCGGTCTGCGAAGTTGGCGGTGGTGTGTGCTCGAAAGCCGTTGCCCGAAGGCAGTATCGAATCCCATGAGGTTCTCGACCGCGCCGCAGACCTGTCGCTGGCGGTACCGCCACTGACAGTGTCGGCCGTGACCGAGATCGCGGCGCTGCAGGGGGTCATTCTGTCGCCGTCCTCGGCTGCGCATTTGACGCGACACACCGGCGGACGCCCTCGGTATGCAGTGGCGCTGCTGGACGAGGTGCCTGGCGAGACCTGGAAGGGCGTTCGCCCCGAGCTGCCGGCGCCTGCCTTCGTGGCGGCGGGGGTTCGGACGACGCTCGGGCTGTGTACCGACGAGGCCCGACGCCTGATCACGGCTGTCGCAGTTCTCGAATGCGGCCGACCGTTGACGACGGTATGCCAGGTCGCCGGCATCGACGACCCCTGGCCTGCTGTCGATCTCGCGGAGCAGTTCGCACTGGTGACCGTCCGACGTAGCTCTGCAGCAACCATCCTCGAGGCTCCCGATCCGACGGTTCGCGCCGCGGTGCTCTCGACAATGAGCCGAGTCGAGCGTGCGCACCTGCACCGAGCCGCTGCAGCAGCCGAGGCCGACCCGGCCGACCAGCTGACGCATCTGGTTCACGCGTCGCCACTGCCCGATCCACTGGTGTCGGACCGATTGGACACGCTCGCTGCGTTTCGGGCCGGGAAGGGCGAATGGGCAACGGCAGCGAAGCTTTACCTTCTGTCCAGTCGGTCGACACAGGAGCCGGCCGCGCGAGAGGATCGCTTGGTTCGCGCGGTGGACGCCCTCATCGGTGCGGGGGACATGCGCACGGCCTCGGATTACATTGCCGAGATCGAAAGCCTTCGCGAGACACCAGCTCGCAATGCCGTTCTCGGATACCTGGCCATCCTGCGCGGCCGCCCCAACGAAGCCGAAGCTCGACTCACCCGGGCGTGGCAGCTGGTCCGGACGCGGCACGCCCCCGAGGTCGCCGCTGTGATCTGTCATCGGCAGGTATTGCACAATCTGGCGCGCTGCGACGGTGCCAACCTCGTATTGTGGGCCGATCGCGCAGTCGAACTCGTCGGAGCCGACCACGCAACTGCGGTGGAGGCGCAGTCCATTCGAGGGCTCGGTCTGGCGGGTACGGGCCGTGTCGCAGAAGCACTGAGCAGCTATCGAGACCTGTGGGGTCACGCCAGTACCGGGGCCGTCGGGCAACGGGTGCAGATGGGTGCCGGTTGGCTGCACTTCGCAACGGACCACATCGATCTCGCGCGCTCGGAGCTCGAAGCCGCAGCACCGACCGACTTTCTCGGCGGTTCGACGCGAATCTCGTTGTGGGCTCATGGTTGGCTGGCGCGCACCTATTTCGTCACCGGCGAGTGGGATGCGGCGCTTCGGTTGGTCGGAGCTGGTTCCGACCTGGCCGACCGCTCCGGCGCCGCGTTGATCGTTCCTCTGCTCCAGTGGACCGCAACGCAGATCCACGCGCTCCGCGGAGATTGGGAGGCCGCTGGAAACAGTGCACACCGAGGCAATTCCGGCGCGCGCGACTACGCGATCATGCGGGTGCCTACGGCTCTCGGACGTGCTGCCATCGCGGAGGCGCAGGCCGACTATGCCGGCGTCCTACGCGCTCTTGCACCGTTGACCGAGCAGTGGGCTCACGCAGACGTGTCCGAACCAGGGTTCTGGGCGTGGCCCGATGTGTACGCCAACGCGTTGATAGTCGAGGGCAGACTCGACGAGGCCGACGAGTTTCTGACTCCGCACGAGGCCAGAGTGCGCGATCGCGGTCATCGCTCCGCACACGCACGTCTTGCCTGTGCGCGGGGACGCCTGCACGGTGCGATCGGTGACCTCGATTCTGCGCGAGCATCATTCGAGGATGCGCTGGCATCGCTCGCACCGCTACCCCTGACGTACGATCGTGCCCGAGTCAACTATGCCTACGGTCAGACCCTGCGAAGGGCAGGTAAGCGGCGCGAGGCCGACGCCGTCGTGAGCGCCGCTCGCGAGGGCTATCTCGCGCTGGGTGCCACAACGTACGTTCGACGGTGCGACCGTGAGCTGAAAGCGGGTGGCGTGCACGCCGTTCTGAAGAATCGGGCCCACGACGCGTTGACCCCGCAGGAAGATGCAGTCTCGAGCCTGGTCGCCACGGGAATGACCAATCGCGAGGTCGCCGCCGAATTGTTCTTGTCGGTCAAGACTGTTCAGTTTCATCTGACCAGGGTGTACGCCAAGATGGGCATCCGTTCGAGAGCCGAATTGGCCGCCGCCCGAGCGACCGATGAAACCTCGGCAACATGATTGGAAGACAACAACTTTGGTAATGTCGAGGTAGGCGCTAGGCAAAGCTCTGGTGTGACTCAACGCACAGTCTGGAACAGTAAAGCTACCCGCTCGGCCGTCAGTGCCGATGCAGTCGCGAAGCGGTACTCCCTGACCGAAAAGGATCCCCGATGAATGCCCCGGACTCCACCGCCAACACCAGTTGGGCCAGTGACCGACACCGCCGAAGTGTTCTGTGGATCGTTGCACTGTCCACGGCAGCAATTGTTTTCGACGGCTACGACCTCGTCGTCTACGGTACCGTGCTGCCGACTCTGCTCGCCGATTCCGCTCAGCTGGGTGCCTTGGATCCGGAAACCGCTGGCGCACTCGGTTCCTACGCCCTGGTCGGTGCCTTGACGGCCGGTGCTTTCGGTGATCGGATCGGTCGTCGTAGAACGATGTTGACGTGCATCGTCTGGTTCTCGGTGGGGATGGGGGCAACTGCACTCGCACAGAACATCACGATGTTCGGCCTACTTCGGTTCCTGACCGGTATCGGAGTCGGTGGCCTCGTCGCCACCGTCGGTGCCATGATCGCCGAATTCGCACCGCCCGGACGACGAAACCTGTTCAACGCCATCGTCTACAGCGGCATCCCGGCAGGCGGTGTGCTGGCATCGCTGGCCGCGATCACCCTGCAGGATTCGATCGGGTGGCGCGGATTGTTCTGGATCGGAGCACTCCCGCTGTTCGTGCTGTTGCCGCTGGCTCTGCTTCGGATGCCGGAGTCGCCGCGATGGCTGTTGGCACACGGACGCGTCGCCGACGCCCAGCAGATCTGTGACCGAACCGGTATTCCGATGCCCGAGGTCGAGCCCGCCATCGCCGGGGATCGCGTCGGGTTTGCCGCTCTGGCTCGCAAACCCCTTCTGCGCCCGACAGCCCTTCTGGGTCTGATGAGCTTCTCCGGCCTACTGCTGACCTACGGCCTCAACACCTGGCTTCCACAGATCATGTCCGAGGCGGGATACAACGCGAAGGGCTCACTGTCATTCCTGTTGGTGCTCAACGGCGGTGCCATCATCGGCGGGCTGATTGCATCTCGTGTCGCCGATCGCACCGGACCGCAACGCGTCATCGCAGTCACCTTCTGCCTCGCCGCACTGTCGTTGGTTCTGCTGACGCTGAACTTCCCGCTCGGTGTCCTACTGGTCGCCGTTGCCGGCGCCGGCATCGGTGCCATCGGCACCCAGGTCCTGATCTACGGATTCGTCTCGAACTACTATCCCACCACCGCCCGCGCAGCAGGTGTTGCGTGGTGCGCCGGATTCGGTCGGCTCGGCGGCATACTCGGACCGCTACTCGGCGGCATCTTGCTCGGGGCCGGCATCGCGTCGTCCACGGCGTTCTACATCTTCGCTGTCGTGGCGCTGCTCGGAGCGCTCGTCACGACCGCTGTCCCCGCGGTTCGGGCACTGCGTCGGTCCGATCTAGCGGCCGGCCAACCGGTGAAAGTGGCTGAATGACAGAAATGTTCGAGAGAACGGCCTCCAGCGAACTGCCGGAGCGTCGCCCGCCGAGTCTGCGTGTCCTGCACGTCGACTTCGGCGGGCAGTACGTCGGTGCGGGGGCAACCGGCGTGCTGTTCAGCGCGACCGGCCCCGTTGCGGTCATCATGGGCGCTGCAGCCGCCGGCTCGCTCACCGCAGCGCAGACCGCGTCGTGGGTCTTCGGAGTGTTTGTGCTCAACGGCATTCTCACCGTGGTGGCGAGCTGGGTGTACCGGATGCCGCTGAGTTTCTTCTGGACCATTCCCGGCACCGTGCTGGTCGGTCAGTCGCTGGCGTCGCTGACCTGGCCGGAAGTCGTCGGGGCGTACCTCGCCACCGGGGTCCTCATCGTCGTGCTGGGAGTCACCGGCGTGGTCTCGAAACTGATGGCCTTTCTGCCGCACAGGGTGGTGATGGCGATGGTTGCCGGAGCATTTCTGTCGTTCGGAACCGGACTCGTGCAGTCGGTTTCGTCCGACGTACTCGTCGCCGGCTGCATGGTCGTGGCGTGGTTGGCTCTGACCCGCTCCGATACGTGGTCCAAACGGGTGCCTCCTGTCCTCGCCGCATTGGTTGCCGGGCTCGTGGCTCTCGCAGCATCCGGCGGGTACACCCGAGTGAGCGGCCCCGCGGCCGAGCTGCCCCTCGTCGGTCTGCCCGAACTCGTTGCGCCGTCGTTCAGTGGGGCGGCAATGGCCCAGTTGGTGATACCGCTTGCCATCACCGTGATCGCGGTACAGAACGGTCAGGGTGCTGCGGTACTGAACTCTGCGGGCCACCGACCGCCGATGACCGTTGTCACCATCGCCTGCGGCGTTTGGTCGCTTCTGGTTGCGTCGCTGGGCGCGGTGTCGACGTGTCTGGCCGGTCCGACCAATGCCTTGCTCGTTGCTGTGGGTGAACGGTCGCGGCAGTACACCGCCGGAATGACCTGCGGCGCATTGGCCATCGTGGTGGGTCTACTTGCGCCGCTGCTGGTGCGAGGGCTGTCCGTGGTACCCGCTACATTCATCGCCGCTCTCGCAGGATTGGCCATGCTCGAGGCGCTGCGCGGTGCATTCACTGCCGCGTTCTCCGATTCGACCGGCCGGCCGGTGCTCGCGCCGCTGATCACGTTGCTGGTCACCATCTCCGGCACCGATGTCGGAGGACTCGGCGCACCGTTCTGGGGACTGGTCGCAGGTGTTGCGGTGACTTACCTGCTCGATCGCCGACAGTAGGGGATTGCGCTGCGTTCGCCGTCGTTCGATCGCTCCGAACTCCACAGCACGACAGACCGTACGGGGCGGTGGACACCTTGCCGAGACGCCGGGACTGTCGAGCGCGAGAATCCTTTGCTGTCGGTGCCCTGTGCGACTCTGCACGGCATGGCGATGTGCATGGCGTGCGATCTGGAAATGCTCGATTCGGTGGGTTGTACTTGGCGGCCCAGTCGAATACGAAACGGGAGGAGCAAGTGTCACGACTGCCGCACCCCACCGGGAGCGCTTCATCACCCAGGGTGTGACGGCGAGCGGTGCCGGT
Source organism: Rhodococcus sp. NPDC076796 (assembly GCF_040702765.1). Classification (NCBI taxonomy): domain Bacteria; kingdom Bacillati; phylum Actinomycetota; class Actinomycetes; order Mycobacteriales; family Nocardiaceae; genus Rhodococcus; species Rhodococcus sp. NPDC076796. The sequence continues at coordinate 31,890 of NZ_JBFBMS010000010.1, forward strand.
GTGGGCAGATGCTCTCGTGCGGCAGTGGGTGCGCAGTGGATGAGTGCGAGCGTGAAGACGGCCACGACTACGTCGACGCGAGCTGCAGGTGGTGCAACGAACCGTTCGAACAGCTCCGCGTGGTGGACGGCCGATGACACTGCGACCGAGAAGCTACGAGTATCAGCGAATGTCACCACTCCGGGGCAGCAAGAGGCACATCGTATTGCTTATGGGCTTTCGCGATTCAAGGTGCGACTCGCGGGTGTAGAACTGAAGCATGACCGAGCGGATGCTCCACTGCGAGGTCTGTCATGCGGACCGTCCGCTACGCGTCGGCCATGCGCGTTGTAGAGCGCGGGCACGACACCTGCGACTCGAAGGAACACCATGTCCGAACTGGCACAAACCCGCCCAGGAATCGACGTACCCGCGCCGCCCGTTTTCGAGTCGGTCGACGACGAACGGCAGCACCGAAAGCAACGACTGGCGGCCGCTTTCCGGCTCTTCAGTCAGTGCGGCTTCGACGAAGGGGTGGCGGGGCATATCACCGCTCGTGACCCAGAGAAGACCGACCACTTCTGGGTCAACCCCTTCGGTATGCATTTCAGCATGATCAAATCGAGCGATCTGATCCTGGTCGATCACGAGGGTCAGATCGTCGAAGGCAATCGTCCGGTGAACCGTGCGGCGTTCGTCATCCACTCCCAGGTGCACGCGGCTCGACCGGACGTGGTTGCGGCCGCTCACGCACATTCGTTGTACGGGAAAGCGCTGTCGAGTTTGCGGATGGGGCTGGCACCTCTGACCCAGGACGCCTGCGCGTTCTACGACGACCATGCCGTGTTCGACGACTACACGGGTGTCGTTGCCGAGTTGGAGGAGGGCAGGAGAATTGGTGCGGCGCTCGGTCAGCGCAAGGCGATCGTTCTGTCGAACCACGGTCTACTCACGGTCGGTCGGACCGTGGACTCCGCGGCATGGTGGTTCATCACAATGGAGCGATCCAGTCAGGCACAGCTCATCGCCATGGCGGCGGGTGAACCGAAACCGTTGGATGACGTGACGGCGAAGCTGACGTACAACCAGGTGGGTCTCGAGTACGCGGGGTGGTTCCAGTTCCAGCCGATGTACGACCGAATCGTTGCGCAGCACCCGGAGCTGATGGACTGAACGACATCAGCGACGCGGTCTCCGTCCGAACAGCCGAAACCCCGCTCAGCGAGCGGCTTCCCGGCATCGGAAATGGTTCGACTTCGATCGGCGGTTGTCTGTCTACGCTTTGCCATCGGGTGCCGAAGACACCGCCGAACATCGCCTGTCGGGTCGCAACGCGAGTTCGGTTCGCAGCGCTGCAATTTGGGAGGTCAGCTCCGCAGCCTGTTGCTGCGTCGCCGCCTGGTTCGCGTCGTCCTGTTCGGCCACCTTTTGGACGAGCCAGGACGCCAAGGTGGCTGTGACGACACCGAGCAAGGCGATGCCTGCCACCATGAGTCCGACGGCGATGAAGCGGCCCGTCGCTGTGGTGGGCGAGTAGTCCCCGTAGCCGACAGTCGTGACCGTCGCGGTTGCCCACCACAAGGCGTCGGGGAACGTCTTGATGCTCCCGGCCGGTGCTGCGCGTTCGGCGTCGAACATCGCGAGTGACGCAACAAAAACCAGCACTGCGGTTCCGGCGACGGCATAAGTCACTACCCGCCCACGGAGCGCGCCGCCGATGGAGCGTTGCAGCAAACTGACCAAGGTGAGAAGCCGAAGCAGTCTCAGTGGTCGCAGCATCGGCAGTGCCACAATTGCGAGTTCGTGCAGATGCCGAACGAACCAGCGCGCGCGTTGATCGGCAAGGGCCAGTCGTACCAGGTAGTCGATCCCGAACAAGGCCCAGATCGCGAGGATTGCGTACTCGGCGATGCGTGCGCCCGTGCCAGTCGGTTGACTCAGCACGGTCCAGGTGTAGATCGCCAGGAACGTCAGAGCCGATCCGGCGAGCGGCCATTCGGTTGCTCGCTCCCATTGCCGATAGTTCATGGGCCGGGACTGTACGGCGTGTCGATCAGATCGCCCGACTCCGAGATTTACATACTGAAGGCGCCCCCGAAGTCGAGTGGTGCTGCTTCGAGGTGCCGGCCGCGGGGAGTGGCATCCACGAGTTCGCCTTCGTGGACGACGACCTCACCTCCGACGAGAACCGTGACAGGTTTTCCTCGAAGCTGGTGTCCCTCGTAGGGGCTGTAGTCGGTGGCCATGTGCAGAGTCTCGGTGGTCACCGTCCATTCCAGTTCTGGATCCCAGATCGCGATGTCGGCGTCGGATCCCGGCATCAGAGATCCCTTACGTGGATACAGGCCGTTGGTGCGGGCAGGGTTGGTCGAGGTCAGCTCGACGAATCTGCTTGCAGTGAGACCCATTCCGTCGACGTAGTGTGAGTAGATGACCGGGAGACGCGTCTCGACTCCGGGAAGCCCGTTGGGCATATGCCGCACGTCATGGCTGTGCACCTGCTTCTGCGCAGTGTCGTAGCAGCAATGGTCGGAACCGATAGTGGTGATGTGTCCGGTGAACAGGTGACGTCCGAGTTCCTCGACCGCCTCGGCCGAGCGCAGCGGTGGGCAGCAGACGAATCTTTCCGGTTGCTCACCCGCGTAGGCCGAGTCGTCGAGGATCAGATGGTGGGCGACCGATTCGGTGAAGGCAACGAGTCCTCGCTTGCGGGCATCCGCGACCAGTTCGACGGCAGCCGGAGTGGACTGATGCACGAAATAGACCGGCGCATTCTGTGATTCGGCGATCGCGAGAATGGCTGCGACCGAGGCAGTCTCGGCGAGTTCCGGCCGCGTTTGCGACATGTGTGCTGCATCGACACCGTCGGATGCCGCCGCGAGGTTCTGCGCGTCGGTGACGATCGCGTCGGATTCGCAGTGGATGATGACCATTCCGCCGAGATCGCGAGTGGCCTGCATCGTGTTGAGGATGGTGTGTTCGTTGGCCATCGTCTCACCGGCGTAGGTGGTGAACATCTTGACCGTCCGAATGCCGGCGTCCGCCATGGTCTTCAGTTGGGCAGCGGTGGTGTCGTCCCACTCGACGACGCAGGCGTGCAGAGCCGAATCACACAGTCCGCTCGCCGCTTTCGCGCGCTGTACCTCGGCGGCGTCGAGCGGCCGCTGACCGGGGCGCGGAATGGCGAAGTCGATGATCGTGGTGGTACCGCCGAACACGGCGGCCGTCGTGCACTCGAGATACGAGTCGAGCGAGGTGAATTCGCCGGACGTGAATCCGACGTGGCAGTGTGGATCGACGCCTCCCGGCATGACCATTTTCCCGGTTGCGTCGATGACCTCTGCTGACGCGTCGACTTCGCTCCCTGGGGTTAGCACCGCAACGACTTTGCCGTTTTCGATGAGCAGGTCTGCCGGAGCGGCCCAGTGGGATTCGACGACCGTTCCGCCGCGCACGACCTTCATCGGGTGCTCGCGAGGTAGGTCAGCCATCCGCCACGGTCACTGATGTCGGTGACGCCCGTGGCGGTCAGGTAGCTCTCGCGCATTCGCATCGACAGCGAGCCCGAGCCATCCGCCAATTCGATGACCCCGAGCTCGAGTTCCTTCGGTTCCCTGGGGAGGAGTTCGTCGCGCAATACGTCGTACTCGACCTCGTACAGTTCGCCCGGTACTACGAATCCATCGGTTGTGACCGGGTGCAAACCGGGAAATTCATCGCGCACGGAGAAGAAGCGGTATGTCGGTGCAGTATCGACTTTCCCCACGAATCGCGCCTTGTGCAGCGCGTCGTTCAGGGTGCCGCCGGACATCGCCTGTCCGTTGACGAACATCGTGACCAGTGCCATGCGAAGCCTTCTTTCAGTGAGTCCGGAGCCGGACGAGACGGTTCGGAGAGAATGCCGATACATCGACCTCGGGTTCGGTGCCGCGCACCAGAGCCGAGAGAACCCGCCCCCACAACGGGGCGAAAGTGAACGAGTAGGTGCCGCCTGCCACGAAAAGGCCTGGAGCTTCCGCGAGTTCGCCGATGACCGGCATCTCGTCGGGTGTGGTGAGCACGGGCCCGGTCCAGGTATCGACCAGCGGATTCTGGCCGAGCGCCGGCAGAAGCCGTCGAACCTGCTCCAGATTCCCTGTGGTGCTGTCGGGTCTGCTCGGGGCCGTCTCGCTGTCGTGAAACGCACCTGCAGGCCAACCGCCCCCAAGTACGAGGCGTCCCGTTCTGTCCTGTTTGATCGACATTCCCTCCCCGACGTGCTGCACCAGCACCTCGAGTGTCCGAGGAGCGGCTTTCAGCGCGTGCATCTGCAAGGAGGTCGGAACGAGATCGAGCGATATCCCTGCCATAGCCGCGATCGGAGCCATCCACGGACCCGCAACGTCTACCACCGCGGGTGCAATCCACGTTCCACCATTGGTGCCTACTGTCCAGACGTCACTTTCGCGGGTCAGTCCGATCACCGGTGTCGACGGGTGTACCGACGCTCCCTCGGCCGCGGCCTGCCGCAGCAGGGTGGGTCCGGCGAGGTCGGGTTCGGCGAATCCGTCCCACGGACACCAGGTTGCGGCCCGAATGCTCGGGCCGAGCAGGGGTAGCGCCTGCCGCGCCTCGTCGCCGCTCAGTACCTCCGTCGGGATCCCCGCAGCGCGTTCCCATCGGTGCTTGGTGATGAGGGCGTGGACCTGCTCTTCGGTTTCTGCCACCATGAGGCCGCCGCACCGGTTCAGCCCGAGACCGGGCACCGTCTCGTCCAGTGTGTTCCACAGAGTGCTCGCCGACTTCTGCAGCGGAAGCAGCTGTTCGACGTCGACGGCTGTGCCCTGCCCGGGCCTGCGCGTATGAATGGTCTGGATGTGCAGGTTGCCCGCAGTAGTGCCCGAGCCGGCGGTGTTGGGCAGGGTGCGATCGAGCACAGCAACGCGGGATCCTGCGCGGGTGAGGGCGAGAGCCGTTGCAGCACCGACGATTCCGGCTCCGATGACTACGACGTCGACATCAGATCGCACGGACAGCTCCTGCGGTCGCGTAGGCATCGGCGATACCCGATTCGACGACGACGGATTGCAGCGCGGCAAGCGTGTCGGTGTCGGTGACCGGAAGCAAGGGTTCGCGCACGGTGCCACCCGGTTGGCCGAGGAGGTTCATGACGGCTTTCAACTGGGGGATGGGGGAGGCATAGACACCGCTGTAATCCGAGGCGATGAGCCGGCCGGAGAACGCGCGATAGCGATCCACCCAGATGCGCGCCGTGTCGGCGTCACGTGCAGCGACGGCCTCGTAGAACGGCACCGCGAAGGGCGCGCCCACTCCACCGCCGTCGATGTTCCCGTCCCCGCCCAGCTCGAGCAGTGTGGCAAGGCCGCGTCGATGCAGAAAGCTGCCGAATACGCGGACGCGGTCGGACACGGCCTCGACAGTGTCGAGCATGGCGAGCCAATCGCCGGTGCTGTCCTTGATCGCGACGACGTTCTCCAGGTCGGCCAGCCGCGAGAACAAGCCGGGCAAGTCACCCATGTCGACGGCGACGCCGCGTGGCCAGTTGTAGACCATGAACGGCAATGATGTTGCGGTGCTGACACTTCGGTAGTACTGGAGTGTCTCTTCCGCCGAGGTGTGCACATACGGCGGAGGCGTTGCCAGTATGCCGTCCGCGCCGACGGAAGCAGCGTGCTTCGCCAGCGCGGAGGACTGCACAGCTGTGTACGCGCTGACACCGATCACGACAGGGAAGCGGCCTGCGACTGCCTCGATCGATGCCTCCGCGACGGTCTTTCGTTCGTTGTCGCTCTGGCTGAACCATTCGCCGGTGCTGCCGTTCACGAGAACGCCGTGAACACCCGCCTGCGCGTAGAGGTTCATCAGGTCGGAAATTGCCTCGGTGTCGACTTCACCCGACTGCGTGAACGGTGTGGGAGCAGCGGGCCAGTAACCGGACCACGCGACATCATCGCGATTCATGGGAGTGCCTTTCGGGCTCGGGACGATCGTCGCCGCGTCGTACCCGCATTTATGGGATCGATTGCATAGACTGCCTTCGAGGTGGTCGAGTCGTCAAGCCGGAAACGTACTTGTAACGCGACCGCGGTCGAATATGTCTGTCCGAGGCGTGAAGCAAGAGAACGGAGAACCGATGGCGGTCACCTTGATCGACGTTGCGAGCGCTGCGGGGGTGTCGCGCAGCACGGCCTCACGTGCGTTGAGTGGATCGTCACTGATCTCCGCAGAGACCCGGGCGGCGGTCGAGGATGCGGCTCGGGTGCTCGGATACCGGCCGAACAGGGCTGCGAGTGCGCTGCGCTCCAACCGATCGCACCTGGTCGGCCTGGTCATGAACAACCTGATCAATGCGACCTTCCACACCGTCGCCGAGGTCGTGCAGAAGAGGGCGTCCGCCAGCGGATTCCAGGTCCTGCTCTGTATCACCGACGCCGATCCGGCGCGTGAGAACGACGTACTGGCCATGCTCGGCGAACACGGCGTGGACGGCACGATCGTGATCGGCAGTGGACGAAGTGCGTCGGCCTCGAACGCGCTACTGGCGCAGGGGCGCGCGGTGGTCAATCTGATCCGGTCGGTGAAGGGTAGTTCGGCGTCGACGGTGCTGGCGGACGACGTCACGGGTGCTCGCGACGCGACAGCGCACCTGATCGAGCTGGGGCACTCCCGTATCGGCTACATCGGTGGAAGCGAGGATGCGACGTCCGGACGTGAGCGCTACGAGGGCTATCGACTGGCACTGGCCGGTGCCGGCATCGCGGTCGACGAGACGATAGTCCGCAAAGGTCCTTTCACCACCGAGTTCGGTGCCGATGCGATCAATTCGCTGCTCGACGCACCTCAGGCGATGACCGCGCTGTATGCGGCCAACCACGAGGCGGTCTTCGGCATCCTGCCCACACTCGTCGGCAGGGGTGTGTCCGTGCCGGACGAGCTGTCGCTGATCTGCCACGAGGACATGCCGTGGCTCGCGATGTGGCAGCCCCCGATCACCGTCGTCGACAACGGCGCGGCCCAACTGGCCAATGTGGCGATGGACCTGTTGTTCCAGCAGATCAAGGACTCGGTCGAACCCGATGGGCGCACGTATCGAATCGGCGCTCGACTGGTGGAGCGGTCGTCGTGTGCCCAGTTGTGACCGGAGTCGTGAGATTCAGGCTCCCGTGAGCTCGACTACGTGCGAACGGTTAACAGTTGATGTACCGCGTGTCAGCAATGTTAACCGCGTTGACGCCTCCGAATTCGTCTGCGACGCTTGATGCAATCGATCCCAACGGATCGTTCCTCTCCGAATCATTCCGTCACAATCGCTGCCGCCCCGTTGTCGAACACGATGCGCTGCAGTCGATATCGAAAGGCTCGCTCAATGCGTAAGTTAATGGGAATCGCCGCCGTCGCCGTCGTGACCGCCGGCCTCACCGCCTGTAGTTCCACGGACGAGACCGATGCCGCGCCGACGGACTGCACACCCACTCTCGGAGCTTCGGACCTCGCCGAAGAAGGCGTACTGACCATGGCCACCAATGCAACGCTTCCGCCCATGCAGTATGTCGATCCGAACGGCGATGTGATCGGCATGCGCGTCGACCTCGGCAAAGAGATCGCCAAGCGCCTGTGTCTGACACCGAAGTTCGTCAACATCGAATTCGAGGCGCAGATCCCCGGTGTGCAAGCCGGCCGGTGGGACATGATCGACACCGGAATGTTCTATACGCCGGCACGGGCCGAGACGATCGATCTGGTTCCGTACGAGGTTCAAGCGGTCTCGATCTCTGTGCCTTCGGGTAATCCGGAATCGATCTCCTCGGTGGACGATCTGGCGGGCAAGACCATCGGAGTCGAAGCGCCCGGATACGAATTCGACACGTTGACCGCAATGGCCGAGCAATTTGCGGCCGAAGGCAAGCCGGCGCTGACAGTGCAGACCTTCAAGACCAATGCCGATGCCTACCAGGCACTTTCGGCAGGCCAGCTCGACGGGACTTCCATCGTCGAGTCGGTCACCTCGTTCTACCAGGAAGACGGACGCTTCGAGACAGCCGTCGGTGGAATCAACGAGGCACCCCTGGCAATGGGATTCGCCAAGGGAAGTAAATCCTCTGCAGAAGTTGCGCGTGTGCTGTCGGAGATGAGGAGCGACGGCTATCTGCCCGAACTGTTCGAGCAGTACGACGTCACGGGATACAACGGCGATATTGCAGTCAGTACCGGTCCTCTCGACAGCTGATCCGAACAACGCACGTCGAAAGGCAGCCCCATGTGGTCCTGGGACGCATTCTTCTCCATCCTGACGAGCACCCAATTGCTCGAAGGCGCGTGGGTCACCATCTGGCTCACCGTAGTCAGCATGATCCTCGGACTCGCGCTCGCGGTGGTGGTGGCCTCGGCACGATCGTCCAAGTTCGTACCCCTGCGGATAGTCGCTGGGTTCTACGTGTGGCTGATGCGCGGCACGCCTCTACTCGTCCAACTGGTGATCATTTACACCGGACTGCCTCAGGTCGGCATCAAACTCGGTGTGATCGAGGCGGCCCTCGTCGGCCTGGTTCTCAACGAAGCTGCCTACCTGTCGGAGATAGTCCGTTCCGGATTGCTGTCGGTTCCGACCGGACAGACCGAAGCAGCTCGTGCACTCGGCATGTCACCTACGAAGGTCTTCCGCGTGGTCGTTCTCCCGCAGGCACTGCGGGTCATGATCCCTCCACTCGGCAACAGCTTCAACGGGTTGCTCAAGACCACAACGCTGGTGTCGGTCATCTCTGTGCAGGAACTGCTGCGACGGACCCAGTTCTTGGTGCAGGTGAATTTCCGAGTCCTGGAGGGGCTTTGTGCGGCCGCGTTGTACTTCCTGGTGCTGACGACTCTGTGGGGTTTGATTCAGAAGATGATCGAAGTACGAGTCGGGCGTGGATACGACCGCAACTACCGCCGTAAGGGTGGCCCGTCCACCCCGAAGCTCGACGACAGCGCGATGAAAGCCGAGGCTGTGAACCGATGACCAGTGCGACTTTTCCGACCACAAAGGCTACGACGATGGTCGAGGTCAGGAATATGACCAAGGCCTACAACGATCTCGTCGTCCTCGACGACATCGATTTCACGGTGGACAAAGGGGAAGTGGTCCTACTCCTCGGTCCGTCGGGAAGTGGAAAGAGCACCTTGCTGCGCACGCTCAACTGTCTCGAAACGATCGAGTCCGGAACCGTCCGGGTATGCGGGGAGATGATGGGCTTCTCTGAAGGGCCCAAGCGGACGCCGCTGTCGGAGGCGCAGATCGCAAAGCAGCGGCATCACACAGGAATGGTGTTCCAGAGTTTCAATCTGTTTCCCATGATGACGGCTCTGGACAACGTCGCATCGGGTCCACGGCATGTCCTCGGCACTCAGAAGGACAAGGCGCGCAGACAAGCTCAGGAATTGCTCGACCTCGTCGGCCTGGCGGACAAGGGGGAGAACTACCCGTCGCAACTGTCCGGTGGACAGCAGCAACGCGTGGCGATCGCCCGGGCATTGGCGATGAAGCCGGAGGTGATGCTGTTCGACGAGCCCACATCGGCGCTCGATCCCGAGATGGTCAACGAAGTTCTCGACGTCATGCTTCGACTGCGAGACGAGGGCATGACGATGGTGGTGGTCAGCCACGAAATGGGCTTCGCGAAAGCGGCCGCAGACCGAGTCGTCTTCATGAGCGACGGGAAGATCGTGGAAGAGGCACCTCCCGGCCAGTTCTTCGATAGCCCCAAAAATCCTCGCACACAACAATTTTTGAGTCGCATACTCTGACAGGCAAGAGCGCTGCGAACTTTCCGCGAGGTAGATCGATTGAATGAATGTCGAGCGAGGACGACTCACATTGCCACGCGGTGCATAGGGTGAGCAGTCGGAGTCCGATTTGTCCGACAGGAGCGTGTCAGCGTGAGTTCACCCATTCTCGTCAAGGGCCAGAACATTTCTCTGCCGGACGACGTGACCGAACTGGATGTCATCGTGTCGTGGGTAGACCCGGAGCGAGATCTCGATGCGTCTGCATTGCTGGTGAATTCGAGCGGTCACGTTCGGTCCGATGCAGACTTCGTCTTCTACAACCAGCCGGAGTCCGCGGACGCGACCGTACGCTACCGCGGGAGCAGTAGCACCGACGAAGGCAAACAGGAACGAGTGTCGATCCATCTCGATTCTCTCGCAGCAGAAGTCGACAAGGTGGTCATCGCGGGTAGCTCCGATGATGTTCCGTTGGGTGACTTCGGGAAACTGTCGATGCAGGTGCGGGATCAAACCGGTTCGGTGCTCGGGGAGTTCCTCACCGCCGATGCGTCGTCGGAACGAGCATTGGTGTTCGGGGAGGTGTACCGACGGAACGGCGCGTGGAAATTACGCGCGGTCGGGCAGGGCTGGGAATCCGGGTTGGGTGGTTTGGCGCAGGACTTCGGCGTCGACGTCGACGACACCGAGCCGGAAGCGTCGGCGAACGATGTTGTCTTTGTCGAGGTCGCTGACTCGCATGTGCAGGCAGTCGACACGACCGGTGAGATCGTCGACGTCTCGGTTGTCGACGCCGAACCGCCGAAACGCGGGGTTCGCACCAAGAAGCCGGTTGCCAAGAAGGTCACGCCGCCGCAGTTCACCTTGGCAGGGGGAGAAGGCTGGCAGACGGCTCGCCTGTTCTCCGTTGCCGGTGTCGGATCCGGTGAGGAGCAGGAGAAGAGGGCCACCTCGGCACTGATCGCGACGATGCAGGCGGTTCGTCCGTTCGCTCGCGCAATCTGCGCACATGCCGGCGCGCCGTCCGGTCCCTTCGAGGGCTACCTCGAAGTGCAGTTCGCCAAGGGCGAGGGCAAGGTCATCCCCGACGGTGTGTTTCGGGTATCGCGCGCGGGGCAAGTGTGGACCGCGTTGCTGGAAGTGAAGACCGGCACCGGCAAACTCCAGAAAGAGCAGCTCGAGAACTACCTCGATGTTGCGAAACGTCACAGGTACGAGACCGTGCTGAGTTTGTCCAACGACATACCGGCCTCCGCCGGTGAGCTCCCGATCCAGGTGAACAAGACCAAGCTGAACAAGGTATCGCTGCGGCATATCTCGTGGTCCGAGGTCATTCACGAAGCCCGAATGTTGTTGTCGCACGGCGACCTTGCAGATTCATTGCAGGTGTGGATTCTGAGCGAATTCGTCAGGTATCTGACGCACCCGAAGTCCGGCGCGACGGAGTTCGTCGATATGGGTCGCCACTGGGTTGCTGTTCGCGACTCCGTCACCGCCGGAACCCTCCGCTCCAGTGACGTCAAAGCCTTGTCGGTGGCGAACACATGGGCGTCGCTGTCCAGGCACCTGGCGTTGCGGATGACTGCCGATCTCGGCGTTCCGGTGAAGCATCACCTCCCCAGGAAGTTCAGCGGAGATCCCCAGGCGCGCAACGAGTACATCGTCGAGCAGCTCGTTGCCTCCGGGTGCCTCTCGGCCACGTTGCGCATTCCTGATGCCGCCGGAGATGTCACTGTCGAAGCGGACATGCGTACCAACAAGATTCAGTGCAGTACCGCTATCGACGCGCCGACCGACGGGACCGCGCTTCGACGAGCGGCATGGCTGCTCAAGCAATTGAAGAACGCTCCCGCCGACATCCTGGTCGAAGCCGTGTTCTCAGACCCAGGCGAAATATCCTGCGAGAACTTGGCGACCGTGCGAGCGGATACCAAATCGTTGACCGCAGGCCGGATCAGCGAACTGCAGTACTTCACGCTGACGTCACCGACCAAGATGGGTAGCAAGCGCTCCGGATCTGCGGCCAGCTTCATCGGTAGCGTGACCGACGGTCTCGACGCCTTCTACCGCGACGTCGTGCAACCGCTGAAGCCATGGGTCCCGTCGGCCCCGGAATCGTCGTCCACTGACATTGCGGACGGCTGAGAGCCCGACTGCACGAGTAGCCCACGACGTCTCCATGAATCCGGGTCAGCAGTGAAACTCAGTCGAGGATTGCCGTCGCCTCGACCTCCACGAGAACGTCCGGCTCGAAGAGGTAGTCGACTCCGATGAGCGAGGCGGGTGGCATGGGAGTCGGAAGTCCGATCTCGACGGCCACCTGTTCGACACCTGCCATGAACTCGGCGATCTTCTCCGGTGCCCAATGGGTGACATAGAACGTCAACCGCACTACGTCGCTGAAAGTCGCGCCCGCACCCGCCAATCCGATGGCGGTGTTTCTCAGCGCCTGTACAACCTGACCCGCAAGGTCGCCAGGGGCCACCGGGGCACCGTCGACTAGGCGTGCGATCTGACCGCTGACGTGTACGTGGCGCGATCCGGTACCTACGGCGACATGGTGGTACGGCACGTGCTGAGTCATGCCTTCCGGACTGGAATAGATGACGGACATCGACTTCTCCTCGGTGGTTGCGGCTAGGTATAACATTGATACCTGGTACACGAAAGTCACTTCAAGGAGACGTGGTTTCATGACCGATACCTCGGCCGCGCAGGACGAACTCACCATCAGCGCACCCCACCGCGAGCTTCTCGATCAGGTACTCGACAAATGGTCGCTGGCCGTACTCGACGAACTCTGCGAACAACCCTCCCGCTTCAACGAACTGCGTCGCGCGATCCCGAACGTGACACAGAAATCGCTCACCGCGACATTGCGCAAGCTCGAACGAAACGGAATTGTCGAACGGGTCCTGCTCAGTTCGCGTCCCGTCGCCGTCGAGTACCGAATCACGCGACTGGGGAAGACACTTCGGACGCCGATCGACGTGATCTTGCAATGGGCTACCGACCATATGCCGGAGATCGAACGAGCTCGCGCGGACTTCGACCTTCTGTGACAACGGTCCGAGTCAGCACCTCGAGACTCGGGATGACCCGAACAGCAGATGACCGACGAGCGACGATGCGGTTGAAGGTGCCGAACTCTGGGCACAGAGAAGGTATGACAGATAACGCAAAGCTGACAGTGGAACGCACCATCGAGGCACCCGTCGACGCTGTTTTCGACGTCCTGTCCAATCCCGAGCGGCATCAGGCGCTCGATGGATCGGGCTTCGTACGCAGCGTGGACCACGCCGACCGGATTCAGAAGGTCGGCGAGAAGTTCACGATGAACATGCAGGGCGATCACATGGGTGGCGAGTACCAGACCGACAACCACGTGACCGGCTACATCAAGGACAAGCTGGTCGCATGGAAGACGGCCCCCGCAGGTAACGAGCCTCCCGGATGGGAGTGGCTGTGGGAGCTCGAATCTCAGGGCCCCAACGAGACGCTGGTCCGCCACACCTACGACTGGTCCAAGGTCACGGACAAGAAGTTGCTCCAGCAGATCAAGTTCCCGCTGGTGACCGAAGATCAGCTGAACGACACACTCGCTCGACTGGCAGTCGAAGCGACGTCCTGATTTCAGGCCGCAGGTCTCAGGTCAGCCGAAGAACGCTGTGCTGTCGAGACTTTCGATCGACATCCAGCGTCGAGGAAAGTCCGCCGGCCCAGATGTAGCCGACAGATCGACTCCACGGACGGCCAACGCCGACGTCGGCATCTGATCGACGATCAGACCGACGGCATAGGTAGCGGCCGTCACGTGGAGGCACGGATCGATTCTTCCGGAGCAGGTGCAGGACGCTTCGGTGGCGTCGGGGACCGGCGACAGTTTTCTCGCTATCAGTTCGGCGTGGACCTCGTCGGGGAGGTCACCGCTGGTAGCACCCCCGCGCGTGTGGCGGGCAAGAATGCGCAGCACCGACTTTCGTTCCGTCGCCGAATATCGGGGGAGTGAGAGCACAGCCGTCTCGCTCTTCTTGCCCGCGGACACGACGCATCGAAACTCACCGACCTTGTTGTGATCTACGGCAACTGCATCGTTGCGGACCAGGCTGCGTGCCCGCGGGAGCATCGGGTTCGGCCGGGTGACGGCGATGGGTTCCACTCGCCGGATCCAGTCTTTCCCCCACGGCGTCGACCCGAATGCCGCGGGCTGCGGTGTGGTGGCCATCAGCGCGACACCGCCCTCAGCGACAGCGTATCGCGCAACGTCGAGTCGTCGAGCGCCGCCAGAGCCAGCTCGTTGTTGCTCTCGGTCAAACCAGCGATCGCCTTCTTGCGGGTATGGAGTGATGCGATGTGCTCCTCCAGTGTTCCCTCCGTCGTGAGTGCCATGACCGTCACCTGTGACTTCTGTCCGATTCGGTGCACCCGGTCGGTAGCTTGCGCCTCGACCGCGGGGTTCCACCATCGGTCGTAGTGAATCACCGTGCTGGCGCGGGTGAGATTGAGGCCGTACCCCGCCGCCCTCAGACTGAGAACCATGACGGGTGATCGGTCGTTGTTCTGGAATCGGTCGACCATCTTGTCGCGCTTGTCCACGTCGAGCCCGCCGTGAAAGAACGAAATCGGGGCCCCGGTGAGGCCTTCGAGATGCTCCGCCAGGATTTCCCCGGTCCGGCGGTACTGAGTGAACACGAGCGCAGCTCGCGAGGATTCGGCGAGTTCCTCGACGATGTCGGTGAGCCTGTCGAGTTTCCCGGACCGATCAGCAAGTCGAGCCAAGTCTCCGTTGACGAGGCCTGGGTGATTGCAGATCAGTTTTAGCTGGGTGAGTAGCGCCAGCACTGCTGTCCCTCGTCCTCGGTCGGTGCCGAAGCCGGTATCGAATGCTTCCTCGACGGCCGAGTTGTACAGCAGTGCTTGCTCATTCGAGATCGGACACAGAACATCGATGTGGTGCTTCGGCGGCAGATCTGTCGCAACCTCGGCCTTCGTCCGGCGAAGAACGACCGGCGCGATCGCGCTCGACAGTTGTACGAGTGCGGCCGCTGAGCCTCCCTGCTCGATGGGTGCCGAGAATCGTCGGGCGAACCGAGCTCGGGTTCCGAGCAAACCGGGATTGGTGAGATCGATCAAGGCCCAGAGTTCATCCATGCGGTTCTCGACGGGGGTGCCGGTCAGGGCGATGCGCGTGGTCGAATTCAGCCGACGCGCTGCTCGAGCTATTTTGGTCCGGGAGTTCTTCATGACGTGCGCCTCATCGAAGAACACTGTGCTCCAAGAAATTTCGCGCAATCGGTCCGTGTCGGTGCGCAGGGTGGGGTACCCGGTGACTGTCACCGAGCCTGTGTCGGCGCATAACTCGAGGGTGCGAGACGGTCCGCGGTACACGTTGACGACCAATTCGCCGTCGGAGAAGTTCTCGATTTCTCGTCGCCAGTTGCTGATCAACGACGTCGGGCACACGACAAGGTAGTTGCCCTCGCCTCGCCGTGCTCCGACGATCATGTGCGCAATGGCCTGGAGCGTTTTGCCCAGCCCCATCTCGTCGGCGAGGATTCCGCCGCCTCCGACCTCGTGAACGGTCGGCATCCAGGCGGCACCGTGCACTTGATAGGGCCTGGGCGTGAAGGCCGAGGCACGTTGGAGCAGATGGTTCTGCAGGAGCAGGCTGGCGCGGAGTGCGTCAGCGGCACCGTGTGCCGTCGACACGCTCGACCCGCCTGCGTTGGGAACCGCGTGCGCCGCAGGCGGGAGTGCATCGACGAGCGCTGAGGGAACTCCGCTCACGTCGGGGTTCTGCTCGACGTGGTTCAAAATCGCCAACCATCCGCGTGCCGATGGACCTTCCGTAGAGCCGGTTGCGGTTCGGAGCTCGCCGAGGTTCGCTCCCACGAGTTGCGCGCCCACGGTGCGCACGGCGACCGTTCCGTCCGCGCCGGGGACCGCAAGCTCGACGGGAGTGGACTCTCCGGCAGGCGTCGCCCCCGGTGTGCTGTGCCAGACGGCGAAACAGTGACGGTGCGGCAGGTAGGTGACGTGCGGAGCTGAGTCTGTGTCGGCGGTCGAAATCATGCACTCTCCGGCGAAGTTCGCTGCCTCGGCCAGGTCCGAGGCTGCCAACACCGTACGCCGTCCGGTTGGTTTTCGCTGCATCCGATCGCGTTTGACAATTCCCAAAAATGCTGTCCTACAGCGCTATCGAGCATCATCCCGCGCGATGGATCGGATCAGGATTGCTCGCGAGAACACCACCACGTCGTACGGCCGCCCACCGTTCCGCGAGCCATCGGCGCACCACATCGGGGGCACGCCGCATCCGTTTTCCGGAACGGAATGATCTCCCCGGTGTGTACCCCACCCTTCTTTATCGCTGATCGGATCGCGCGGCGCAGAACAACGCGCAGTTCGTCGAGCTCCTCCGTCGTGAGCGACTTGGCTCGCCTGGACGGGGATTGCTCGCTCTGCCAGAGCACCTCGTCGGCCAGTAGGTTGCCGACTCCCGCTATCGCGGCTTGGTCGAGCAGTCGTGCCTTGAGAGGTGCACCGCTGGAACCGATTCGGTGCCGGAAGTCGTCGCGACCGATCTCCGCGGCGTCCGGACCGAGAGCGTCGATGTCGGGTTCGAGTCGAACCCGGCCGAGGCGGCGCTTGTCGAACAGTCGGAGCTGCCCCCCGTCGTCGAACGTTATGGAGAAGCGGGTCCACTCCGGCTTGTCGGTCGGGCGCTCACCGACATGAGGATCGCCACCTCCGTACTGCGAGGTGCGCTCACCGTCGGGAGCGGTGACGATGACGCGTCCACCCATGCCGAGGTGAATGCCCAACGTCGGGCCGCTCGAGCCGTCGGCCGTGACGGTTTCGCACCACATCGCCTTGCCGCGTCGACGCGCCTCGGTGAGCTTCCCGCCCGTCAGAGCACGGGCAATATCGCCTGGCATGTGCGGTCGGCACTCGAACGTGTCGGTGTCGTCGATGTCGACGATGACGCGACCTAGAGCCTTTTCGACGACCTGTCGGGCGTTCTCCACTTCGGGTAGTTCCGGCATTCATCCGGTGTACCCGATTCGTGGGCACTATGCGCGGGTGCCGTCAATGGTCGTTCGACGCGTTCATGTCACCTTCAGGCATCAGTGGGCCCAGTTCGGCGTCGAGCACCTTCTGCACGACGCGCATCGCCGCCAGCGCAGCAGGCGCACCGCAGTACCCCGCTGTATGGACGACGGTTTCGGTGATCTCGGTTCGGGTGAGGCCGTTGCGGAGAGCTCCACGCACATGTCCTGCGAGTTCCTCGTGGGCGCGCAACGCGATGAGGATTCCGAGGTTGAGCAGGCTCCGGCTGCGGTGATCGAGACCGGGACGCGTCCACACTCCGCCCCACACGGTGTCGGTGACGAAGTCTTGCAGTGCAGCGGAGTCGGTGCTGGAGGCATTGGCGAACGCTTTGTCGACGAACTCTTCGCCCATCACGTTCCGACGGACCTCGAGTCCGTCCACGAAGCGCGGTCCCCTGTTCCGATTGGCCGCTTCGTCGTCGATCATGGTGTTCCCTCTCCGTCGTCTGCGTTGTCGACAGATCATGGCAGGGGGCAGTGGAACAGAAGGCGGAGGGGAGCTCGGCTAGGGTTCGATCTGTTCGGTGTTCGTGCGTGGATCACCGTGATCGGGTGGGGCGATCCCACTTTCGCGCGGCGCGCCCATGTAGGCCGATCCTCCGACAGCACTGTCGATTCCGTGGAAGCGACCGCGCCGCATGCGCGAGCGAAGTACACGTGCGATGACAACGAAGACACCCAGAACGACGGCAAAGCCTGCGACTACGGCAACCAGCGCCAACGATGTGTCCATAGCAGTCTCCGATCCTCACTGTCGTAAACCCGACCGGTCGCTATCGATTATCGGGCATGTGAGCGACTCCGGGGGACGAAACCAGGACACACGGTGTCGGTCGATCTGCTCAGCGCGGAGAAACCGGCCCACCGTCACGGTCGTCGCGCGAAGGCTGTGTGTCGTCGGAGGCTTGTTCTGCGCGCGTTGCTTCGAGGAACAGCTGAAGAAAGGGAGAATGCGCGCCTCGTTCTTGCGCCGTACTTCCCTCTCGGGGGTCTTCCGATGTCCTCGACATAGCGATTCGCTCTCCTCCCGTGTCCGCGAACAACAGTCTCAGATTCTGAATAGTTAAGCAACTGAGACAGTAAGTACAATCGGTGGCACGAAAAAAGGGAGGTGGCGTCGAGCAACTTTCAGCGGTGTCCGTGGGCGGCGAGGGTGCCCAGAAGCTGCAGCGCAAAAAAAGAGCTTCGTTGTCGAGATGGGGGTCCGGTCGCGGTGCAACTCGTGCTCGTCGGCATCGAGAGTGGCCGGAGCGTGCGTGGCCGCCCGTGCCCTCGAATGAAGGTTACGTCCCAGCGGCGGTAGGTGGCTCGATCAACATTCTCTTGATCACCTTGCCGGTCGCGGTTCGGGGCAGTTCGTCGAGGAATGTGATGTCGCGAGGAACGCAGAAGCGGCTCAACCGATTTCGGATGTAGGCGCGCACCATGTCCGCATCGAGGCCTGCCGATCCGCGGCCGACGACGAAGGCGGCCAAACGCTGCCCGTATTCAGGGTCGGGCACACCGACGACTGCGACCTCGCCGACCTGAGGAAGATTGGCGATGGCATCCTCGACGGGGCCGGGAAAGACGTTCTCGCCTCCGGAGATGATCATCTCGTCGTCCCTGCCACAGACGAACAGCCGTCCGTTGCAGTCGATGTACCCGAGATCGCCGGTGTCCATCAGCGCAGCTCCGCGGGCGGACGCCGTCGACGGCGGTTCGGCGTTGGTGTAGCCGTCGAACAACATGTCGTTGCCGACGAATATTCTGCCGAGGGTTCCGACCGGAACGGCAGTACCGTTCGCGTCGAGCACGGCGACCGTCGTACCCAGGGGAGGGCGGCCGGCGGTGGCGGGGGCTGCGCGCAGGTCTGCGGGGGTCGCGATCGTGGCCCACGAGACCTCGGTGGAACCGTAGAAGTTGTAGAGGACGTCACCGAAGACATCCATGAAACGGCTGACGGTCGATCCGGTCAATGCCGACCCACTGCACGCGACGACCCGCAGGCTCGAGGTGTCGTACCGTGCTCGAACCTCGTCCGGCAGGTCGAGTATCCGCTGCAGCATGATCGGAACCGCGATCAACGAGGTACATCTGTGCGCCTCGATCGCACGCAGACAGTCCTCTGGATCGAATCGATCCTGGAGAACCACCGTGGCGCGCAACGGAGTGCTGATCTGCAGTGCCGCCAGCCCCCAGCTGTGGAACATCGGTGCCGCGATCAACATCCTCTCGTTCATCCGAAGGGGCATGCGCGACAGCATGGCTGCCACTGTTCCGAAGCCCTTCGGCGTGGGACGAACCGCACCTTTGGGTGACCCGCTGGTTCCGGAGGTCAGCACGACCACTGACCCGGGGCGATCCGGCCTCGCGAATGTGGCGGACGGTGCTGCGACGAAGTGTTCGAGGGTGCGTCGACGCGGAACGGCGGTATGGGACGACAGGCTCACACGGGTGACGTTCTCGGGCAGGTAGCGCACCATCGAGTCGAACTCGTCGTCGACGAACAGCATTCGGAGCTGGTGGCGGGCGGCGATCGTCTCGATCTGGCGGGCAGCGAGACCGGTGTTGAGAAGGACTACCTCGACTCCGAGCATGCCGCACGCGACGGTGCACTCGATCATCGCCGAGTGGTTGCGAGCCAGAATTCCGACGGTGCTTCCTGGACTGATTCCGGACGCGTCGAGACCTGCCGCGATACGGTGCGATCGGTGGTGGATCTCTGCGAAGGTCCGGGTCCCTCGGTCGTCGATCAAGGCAATCTCGTTCGGGGACTTCGCTGCAGCGGCTGCGAAACCACCGCCCAGAGTGAAGCCCCACTTCGCCAGTGAGTTCAGCTGCCTGTACGCACGGTCGGGACGTGCAGCACGAATGACGCCGGTTCCCACCATCGTCTTCATGATCGCCAGCGGTAGCGACCGCGAATCCCCGGTGTTGGTCACGATCGACGTCGAGGTGCCGGACAGGGAGTTCTCCAGTCGGCGCAGACCGCCCATGACCCAATCGACGACGGCGCGGTTGTGCTCGGGTTGGGGTGAGTAGGACCCGCCGAGCCCCGCTCTGAACACGGTGACATCGATCTTCGTCTCGCCGGCCGAGCGCGCAGTGAGGGTGAATCTGACGAATCCGCCGGACTCGACATGCTCGATGGTGATGATCGGCCGGTTTCGTCTGTTCACCACCAGGTCGAGGGCATGCTCGACACCGTTGACTCCGCACAGGTAGCCGGCCGTGGATTCACGGAGCATGCAGTGGTCGAGCCCGGGGAAGTAGCGTGGGAACAACTCGACCGCGCTCAAGACTCCGCACACCTGCTCGATGTCGTGTGCGAAGACCGTGCTGCAGTCGATGACGTCCGAGACCATGCCCCACCCCCCCGTACCTTGCCGAGTCGACAGCAACGCCGACACAGCACCGACCAGGGGATGGCGGCGCGCACCTGGAACGGGTCATCCGCCTGGATGAAGTCGTCATCGTAAACCCGGGGCACGGTTGTGTGCACGAAATCGGCCGAAGTCGGTCTCGAATTGCCGATTTCTCCTGTGATGAGCGTCAGAACTGAATGCCGAGCGACCACGCGAAGACGGTGTACGCGGCGATGGTGATCAGTGAGATCGCGATCAGATTGAGCCAGAAGCCGCCTCGCATCATCTGGCCGATCGTGATGTAGCCACTGGCGTAGGACACCGCGTTCGGCGGAGTCGCCACGGGCAACATGAACGCGCAGGTGGCCGCGAGCGCTACGGGGACGGTCAGGACCAGAATGTCGATGTTCATGCCCATCGCGACTCCACCTGCGACCGGTAGGAACGTCGCGGCCGTCGCGGTATTGCTGGTGATTTCGGTCAGGAAGATGATCGCGGCCGTGGCGACGACGACCAACATGACCACCGGAATGGTGTCGAGGCCACCTGCAACGCTCCCGATCCACTCCGTCAGGCCACTGGACTCGAACTGGGCCGACAGGGCGAGCCCACCGCCGAACAGCAGCAACACGCCCCAGGGCAGCTTGACGGCGGTCTCCCAGTCGATCAGGCGGACGCCCTTCTTGCTTCCGCTGGGCAGCAGGAACAGCAGCAGTGCTGCTGTCATGGCGATCCCGGTGTCGGAGATCGGGGCATCGTCGAAGATCAGCGGAACACCCACCCACGACACGGCCGCCAGGCAGAAGATGATCGCGACCCGGATCTCACCCTGCGACATCCTGCCCAGGGCGTCGAGTTCACCTCTGATCAGCTGTTTGCCACCGGGGATGTCGTCGATCTCCGGCTTGAACATCACGTGGGTCAACAGGAACCAGGCGATCACGAGCAGGATCACGGCGAGCGGAACGCCGGCGATCATCCACTGGAGGAACCCGATCGTGATTCCCTGCCCCTCCAGGTAACCCACCAGCAGGGTGTTGGGTGGAGTGCCGATGATGGTTCCGAGCGAGCCGATCGACGCCGCATAGGCGATGCCGAGCATCAGCGCGGTGCCGAAGTTGCTTTTGATGATGGCCTGAGTGATGTTCTCGGCGTCTGCGGTCGTTTCACCGTCGGAGCCGGGAACAGCTCCGGCCTTCTTGCCGATGTCGAGTACCAGGACGAGCACCGAGACTCCGATGGGAATCATCATCACGGCGGTGGCGGTGTTCGAAACCCACATCGACAGAAAGCCTGTCGCAATCATGAACCCGGCGATCACCATCGTGGGCTTCGTGCCCATGGCGTTGACCGTCAGCAGCGCGATGCGGCGATGCAGATTCCACCGTTGCATGGCCAGTGCCAACAGGAATCCGCCCATGAACAGAAAGATGATGTTGTTGCCGTACGAAGCACCGACATCGTTGACGGCGACGCCGGAATCGAAGACCGGAAAGATGACGAGGGGCAGCAGCGCGGTCGCTGGGATGGGCACCGCCTCCGTCATCCACCAGATGCCCATCAATACCGCGGTGCCTGCGGTCAACCGTGCCGGATGCGCTACGTCGTCGGGGAGAACCAGGTACACGAGAATTGCCAACAGGATTCCTGCGCCGAGCCCGACCCATTGACGTTTGCGGCGACCGGGTTGAACTTCCTCTTCGCGTTCTCCGGCCGATCTCTGATCCACTTCGTCGAAGTCGTGGCCTTCGGACGAGCGCCCGGCCTTCTCCTCGTCGCCGACCTGCGTCATGGAACCTCCTCGGTGTGGACGTTTTCATCACCCTAACGCGTGAATTGTCCAGAAGGTCCGAATCGAACAGCGTCGACGCCTGCCTCGCCTACCGGGCGATGTCGGGCTTGTTCGCGGCCGAATCGTTGTCCAGCACCGGATCCCACACGTCGCCGGGTAGGTCGCCCGGCAGATAGCTGTTGCCGCGTCCGACGAATTTGTCGTCGCGACCTTCGCGCCGCATGGCCTCGAAGTCCGCCAGCGCGCCGAAGGCCCATTTGCCCAACAGCGCAATGGCTACCAGGTTCACGGTTGCCATCGCAGCCATGGCGACGTCCGCCAGCGCCCACACCGTCGTCAGCGCGGACAAGGAGCCGAAGCCGATGGCCGCAAGGACGATGGTGCGCAACAGGTTCAGCAATTTGCCCTCGACTCCGAGGAAGTTGAGGTTGATCTCGGCGTACGAATAGTTGCCGAGGATCGAAGAGAACGCGAACGTGAAGATCAACAGTGTCATCGGAATCGCCGTCCACGTCCCCAACTGAGCGGAGATCGAGTCCTGAGTGAGAACCGCGCCCGCCACCCCGCTCGGGTTGCTGATGTCGTACACACCCGATACCAGGATGATGAACGCTGTCGCACTGCAAATGACGATGGTGTCGAAGAAGACTCCGAGCGACTGGATCAGACCCTGCTTCACCGGATGGGACACCGTTGCGGTCGCAGCGGCGTTGGGTGCGCTGCCCATACCTGCCTCGTTGGAGAACAGGCCACGCTTGACGCCGTTGAGCATGGCGGCCAAGATTCCGCCCGTCGTCCCGCCGATCGCCTCGTTCAGGCCGAATGCGCTCGAGACGATCTGACCGAAGACCGTCGGGATCTCGCCGATGTTCATCGCCACGATCACCAGCGCGAGCAGCACATACACCAGCGCCATGACGGGGAGGAGGTATTCGGCCACCCGCGCGATTCGCCGGACGCCACCGAAGAGGATCGGAGCAGACAGCACCACCAGGAAGACCGCGATCCAGCCCGCATCGATGTTCATCGTGGACGAGAACGATTCGGTGATGGTGTTCGCCTGAACCATGTTGAACGCGAAGCCGAAAGCAAAGATCAGCAGGCACGCGAAGACGATTCCCCATCGACGCGAACCCAGACCCAATTGGATGTAGTAGGCGGGACCGCCCCGGAAGCTGCCGTCGGGATTGCGCACCTTGTACATCTGCGCCAGAGTCGCCTCGATGAACGCCGTCGCCATGCCGACCACTGCGACCAGCCACATCCAGAAGATTGCGCCCGGTCCGCCGAGAGTGATCGCGATGGCGACGCCGGCGATGTTTCCCGTACCCACTCGGGACGCCAGGCCGACACAGAAGGCCTGGAACGCCGAGATGCCGCCCTCGGCGTTCGACCGAGATCCGCCGATTGCCTTGAACATCGACGGAAGAAGTCGAACTTGAACGAATTTGGTGCGGACGGTGAAGTACAGTCCGACGCCGATCAACAAGTAGATGAGGAAGACGCTGTAAAGTCGATCTGCCAAGAAGTCGATTATCGAACTGACGGTATCCACGGTGCCATCCTGGAGTGCTCGGTGTGTGGGTGCGTCGACAGCACATTACTCGCAGATGGCCGAAAGTTTGCACCGAACAAAGACGCACGGGTGCAGTTCCGTGCATGCTGTCAGTGCTCGGCAGGACCCCAGATGTCGCCGAACGGTATCGAACGCCCCAGAATGCGTTCTGCTGCACGGTGTCCCGATTTCAAGGCTGCGGTGACCGTTGCCGGGTCATCGGTCCAGGTCGCTTCACCGGCGAGGTGAAGTACATCGCCGATCGGAGTGGCCAGGTCGTCGTGATCTCGCGTACGTGAACCCACCGTCATGTACGAGTACGAACCGTAGGAGAACGGATCGTCCTGCCAGCGAGTGACATACACACGGTCCGGTGTAACGACACGGTCGCCGTACAGGCCACGCAGTGCTTCGAGAACCGAGTCCGCGATGCGCTCGTCCGACCAGTGCCGAGTCTGCTGCGCGCATGCGCCCGCTGCGAAGGTCAGAAGCGTCGGACGTCCCAGCGGCATGCTCACGTCATACCAGGAGTGCCACCAGTGCCCGGCTTCGCCCTGCTGCCTTACGGCATAGACGTTCTCGTCCCAGAACTTGGTGGGGAACCTGAGGAACACCTTCTCGAACGCGTTCATCTCCAGTCGTTTCAGTGCGCCCGAAACAGGTTCCGGCAGTGGGGGTTCCACAGTGAATGCCGGCGACTTCAGTACTCCGATCGGCACCGTCACCACAGCGCGCTCTGCCGAGAACGTCCCGGCCCCGGTATCGACCAGCACTCCGTCTCGACCCCAACGGACCTGCGTCACCGCGTGTTCGAGCCGGATGTCGAGTCCCTCGGCCAGCCGAACTGCCAATTCGTCGTAACCGTCCGGGAACACGACTTCGTCGCCCTCGATGGCGTCGTCGTCCAAACCGTGCGCGTCGAGGAGATCCTTTCCTACCCCCAACTGTTCCTCGGCCCGATGTCCGAGGAACTCGCGAACTCGCTCGAGTCGGTCCTCGTTCCAATCCAATTGCGTCAGAGTAGCTTCCATCGCGTCACCGAACGAGGTTCCCGGGGACGACTTCGCGATCGTCGTGGCGAACAGTTCGTCGAAGTGGTGAACGTCGGCACCGAACTGTGCGGCCGCCTGCTCGCTCAACCTGGTCCCGGTGGGGGAGTAGTACGCGATGGGCCTGCCGTCCGGCTGGTAGCTACCGACGGTGAATTCGACGGTCCGCATTCCGAAAGCGTGCACGGCATCGGCGAGAGGGTTGTCGTCTGTTCCATGAATCCAGGACGCACCGACGTCGAGGGTGCTGTCGTCGGTGCGCATCGTCCAGACCCGACCGCCCACGCGATCTCTGGCCTCGAGAACGACGACGCGCTGACCGGCGCGATGTAGAAGTGTCGCAACGACCAAGCCGGAAATACCTGCGCCCACCACGAGGGTATCGACGTGTGTCACCGTCACTCCTTTCCGTCGACGGCCGTGGGGTCAGTTCCCTCGGCCGGAATTGCCGTTGCCACTGTTGCCGTTGCCGTTGCTGTTTCCGTTTCCCGAGTTGCCGTTGCCGGAGTTTCCGTTTCCGTTCCCCGAATTGCCGTTGCTGTTACCCGGCGGTAGCGGGGCCGGCGCAGCGGGCTCGATCGGAACCGGATTCGCCGTAGGTACGGGAGCAGGTTCGGGCGGGTTCGAGAAGACCGGAATCGAACTCGCAGGTGCAGGTGCAGGCGCAGGGGTCGTGGGTGCCACTGTGGTCGACTCCACGAGTGTCGGAGTCGGTGTCGACGGCGACATGGGCTCGGGCTCCTCGCCCGTGCCGATTGCGATCCAGACGATCGCCGCTCCCAGCGAAACGAACAGAGTCGCTGCCGCCGGGATGATCCATGCTCGGCGCGCAGATTTCGCTTCGGTGGACGCTGGAACTGCCTGGCGCGCAACCATGTTCGTGGGCTCGGCGGGCATAACGGCGGTGCGGGGAAGAGGAGTCGCCCTGTGCGAGATCCCGCGCAATCGGTGGGCGACCGCAGCGGCGGTCGGTCGATCCTCCGGGCGTCTGGATGTCATCTCCGTCAACAGAGCGTGCCAGTCCGATCCGAGCCCCTCGGGGACGCCGGGATCGCGGTGCAGTCGCGCCACCGCTGCTGCCACGGCGCTTCCCTCGAATGCCATTGTGCCGGTGAGGCACTCGATGAGAACGAGCCCCAGTGTGTAGATGTCCGTCGGTGGGCCTGCCGAAGTACCCGTCGCCTGCTCCGGGCTGAGGTAGTGCGCAGTACCGACCGTGGTGCCGTGTTCGGTGAGTCGTTCGGCGTCGACGATACGGGCGATGCCGAAATCAGCAAGTTTGGCGCACTGTCCCACACCGACGTCCAGCGCCTGCGCAACGAGGATGTTGGCGGGTTTGATGTCGCGATGCACCACACCCTGATCGTGAATGTAGGCGAGAGCCTCCGCCAGCTCGCATCCGATCCGCGCGACGTGGGCACCGTCCATTGTTCGGCCCTGGCGATACGCACTCAAAGTCGGACCGTCGATCAGCTCCATCACAAGGTACGGCACCGGCATCCCGCCGGCATCGAGTGCAGTGCCCGCGTCGTACAGCGTCACCAGACCAGGGTGCGACAGCGAGGCGAGAGTCCGAATTTCTGCATCGATGCGCTGGGCAGTGTCCGGCGGCTCACCGTGGCGGAATATCTTCACCGCTACCGATCGGCCGAGAACGTGGTCGTCGGCGTGCACCACGTCGGCCATTCCGCCGCGCCCCAATACCGTGCCCAGCCGGTATCGACCCGCGAAGAGGTGGTCGTGAGGGGCACCGGGACGAGAGTCCGCTTCCACCATCGGTCACCGCCGTTCGTCGAGTCCTTGGAGCACCTTATAGCCAAAGAATCGACGCGCAGACCGCAGTCGGGTATCGACATCACGGTGCGGTCGGGCATGATGATGCCCCGGGTGGGGACCGATCGAGCAGTATCGAGGGAGGTCAACCCATGCACCGACGTTCGACGGGTGCCGAGATTTCGCCGATGTCGGTCGATATCACGTCGGTCTATCAGCCGATCGTCACGCTGGACGGACGCGTCGTCGTGGGTTACGAAGCGTTGGTGCGGACCTGTGGAGACGGTGCCTCGATTCCGCCGCCGGAACTGCTGCGCGTGGCTCGGGAACAGGGCGTCACTGCCGATTTCGATTGGCGGTGCCGACTCAGCGCGCTGCGCGGTGCCGTCGACTCCGGCTATCCCGACCAGCTCGCACTGTTCGTCAATGCCGAACCCATCGCCCTCGATGCACCGCCTCCTCGGGACTACCTACCGATTCTCGCCGACGCGTCGCGGCTGTCCATCTTCGTCGAAATCACCGAGCGAGACCTGATGGGTGATCCGGCCGGTCTGCTGAGGGCGGCCGAGCACGCTCGAAACCTGGGGTGGCGAGTCGCCATCGACGATGTGGGGGCGGATTCGTCCAGCCTGGCGCTGATCCCACTGCTGCGTCCCGATGTGATCAAGCTGGACATGGCACTCGTACAGGGGCATTCGAGCAACGAGACCGCCGCGATCGTCGCTGCCGTCGCCGCCGAGGCCGAACGCACCGGTGCGCTGGTCTTGGCCGAGGGAATCGAAACCGAGCAACACGAGAGTTGTGCGCGAGCCATGGGCGCCGTTCTCGGTCAGGGATACCTCTACGGCGCACCGGACGCTCTCCCGGATTTCGGTGAGGTGCAGGGGCCGGCCCGTTCGCTCGAGCTGGATGGAACGGTGACCGTGCGTGCCCCCGTGGCGGTCACGCCGTACGGCCTCACTCATGTGCTCGGCGCTCGCAGGCACGCGGATTCGACTCTGCTCGACGCGATCGAGAACAGTTTGCTGCACAGTGCGTACGGCACCGGTTCCTCGACCGTCGTACTGGCGACGGTGAGCGCGTCCACCGGCCTGACGCCTGCGCGCGAAGCGATCTTCGAAGACCTTGCTGCACGTACTGCGCTGACGGCGGTCTTCGACTCCCACACCGCCCCGCCCGCCGCCGGCTTCCGGACTGTGGTCGTGGGCGCGGACGAACCGTTGGCGCTGGAACGGTCGATCGTGATCGTGGCTCCTATGTCGAGCGTGGCGCTCATCGCGGTAGAGCGAGGTACGGCCGAGGACGGCACCCCGATGTACGACTACCGCCTCACCTACGACCGCCATGTCGTACTGGATGCTGCAACAGTGCTTTTGAGACGAATCCCGGCCAGATCTGCGGAGTGAGTCTCCGGCCTCGGTCAAGATCACGTAAATTATCGCGCGAAATTCGGTAAATCGCGTCCTCTGCCGTCCACGTGCTGTTCACTCGAAGCCATGAGCTCTCACCCCCTCGCAACCGATTTACTGGCCGCGGACGGAGGCACGATCAGCTCCATCGAGACGGCGATCAACAATGCCTTCGATCCGATCTCCGCTGCCGTGTCGAATGTCGTCTTCTTCACCGTGAATATCGGTGGAGCCGCCGTCCCGCTGATCGTCCTCTGGCTCATCGTCGGTGCCGTCGTCTTCACGGTGGCGTTCAAGTTCATCCAGGTCCGCGGAATCAAACGTGCGTTGATTCTCGTCAGCGGCAAGGAGGACGAGGCGGACGCGCCCGGTGAAGTCAGCCACTTCAGAGCGCTCACCGCCGCAGTGTCCGGAACCGTCGGGCTCGGCAACATCGCCGGTGTCGCCGTCGCAGTGACGCTCGGTGGACCGGGTGCCACCCTGTGGATGATCCTCGCCGGCTTGTTGGGAATGGCATCGAAGTTCGTCGAGTGCACACTCGGCGTGAAGTATCGCGACATCAACGAGGACGGCACCGTCTCCGGTGGGCCCATGAAGTACCTGACCAAGGGTCTCGCAGAGCGGGGACTTGCCAAGGTCGGCAAGGTCATGGCCGTCTTCTACGCCATCGTCATCACGTTCTTCGCCATCAGCGGCGGAAACATGTTCCAGGCCAATCAGACGTACGCGCAGGTCCGTTCGGTCACCGGCGGTGACGACGGGTTCCTCGGCTCCGACGGAGCCAAGGCCGTCTTCGGTATCGTCATCGCGCTGATCATCGGACTGGTCATCATCGGCGGCATGAAGTCGATCTCGGCGGTCACTGCCAAGCTGGTGCCGACCATGGCGCTGGTCTACATCGTCGCGTGCGGCGTCGTCATCGCCGTCAACTTCCGTTCGGTCCCCACGGCGTTCACCGCGATCTTCGAGGGTGCGTTCTCGCCCGAGGGTGTGGCCGGCGGTGTACTCGGCGTCATGATCATCGGATTCCAGCGCGCCGCGTTCTCGAACGAGGCCGGACTGGGTTCGGCTGCCATCGCGCACTCGGCCGTCAAGACCAGGCATCCGGTCACCGAGGGCTTCGTGGCCATGCTCGAACCCTTCATCGACACGGTCGTCATCTGTACCGCGACGGCACTGACCATCGTGATCGCCAATACCGTCACCTGGCAGGACCAGCGGGCGATCGTCGCCGAGACGGGCGAGCTTCCCGCCGGAGGTGTGACCCTCACGTCCGACGCTTTCGAGACCGTGCTGCCGTGGTTCCCGTACGTACTGACGGTTGCAGTCGCGCTGTTCGCGCTGTCCACTGCCATCACCTGGGCCTACTACGGGCTGCAGGCGTGGACGTCGCTGTTCGGACGCAGCCGCCTGTCGCGCAGCTTCTTCAACGTCATGTTCTGCGTGTTCACCGTCATCGGAACCGTGCTGTCGCTCGGTTCGGTGCTCGACTTCGCCGACGCGACCCTGTTCCTGCTGGCGCTGGTCAACATCACGGGCCTGTACTTGCTGTTGCCTGTGGTCAAGCGCGAGCTCTCCGAGTACCTGGCGATGCGCCGAGGCGAGCCGGACAAGGTCGACGCCGAGGTGTGACGGGTCGGACGAACCGAATCGGCGAGACTGGGTGGTATCAGTCTCGTCGATTTCGGTTATCAGGTATATCTCTTTGACTGATGTTCCCTAGTGCTCGACAGTGGTGGTAGTCACATACACGCCACAACGAAAGTCGGCCTTCGTGGACATTTCAACAATTTCTCTGCCCAACTTCGCGGTCGGTACCGCTGAAACCGGCGGCAAGCCGCACGCCGTTCTACTGAAGAGCGGTCGGCTGCTGGATCTCGACTCGGTGGCCGATCGGCTCGGCCTCTCGGCACCGATCACAACCCGTGATCTGTTCGAGGTCTGGGATCGGGTACTGCCGGTTCTGCGTTCGTTCGACGATGCGGACGGACAATGGACCGACGCCTCCGATGCCACGGTGCATGCGCCCGTCGAACCCCGCCAGATTCTGCAGGCCGGAGCCAACTACCGCACTCACGTCATCGATCTCGCGGTCAAGCATGCCGACATCGCCGACGGCAGGACCGAGGACGAGGTTCGCGCCGAGACCGCGGCCATGATGGACAAGCGTGCGGCGGAAGGCGATCCGTATTTCTTCGTCGGATTGCCCTCGGCGATCACCGGCCCGTACGACGAGGTCGTCCTGCCTCCCGGTACTTCCAAGAACGACTGGGAGCTCGAACTCGTTGCCGTCGTGGGACGTTCGGGCTACCGCCTGGATCGATCCGAGGCGCTCGACGTGATCGCCGGCTATACGATCGCAAACGACCTGACCACGCGTGAGTTGGTGTTCCGGCGCGACATGCCCGAAATCGGCACCGACTGGCTGCGGGCGAAGAACGCACCGGGCTTTCTGCCACTCGGTCCGTGGATAGTGCCGAAGGACGACGCGGGCGACGTCGCGCAGATGCGGCTGACCCTCGAACTCGACGGCACGACAATGCAGGACGAATCCACCCAGGACATGCTCTTCGACGTGGCAGCTCTGGTCTCTGCCGTCTCACAGACTGTACGACTGCTGCCCGGCGACCTCGTTCTGACGGGCAGTCCGGCAGGCAACGGAATGCACTGGGGTCGGTTGCTGCGCGACGGCGACGTGATGACATCGACCATCACCGGTCTGGGCTACCAGCAGACACCGGTCGTGGGCAGCGCGTCATGACATCGGTGTTGGTCATCGGAGCCGGAATCGCCGGGTCGGCAGTGAGCATCGCACTGGCTCGAGGCGGAGCGTCCGTGGACGTCGTCGAGGCCGCGCCACGGTCGAGCGCGAGCGGGTCCGGAATCACTTTGCAGGGCAACGCGTTGCGCGCACTGCGAGAGCTCGGGGTCTGGGACGACGTTCGGGCCTGCGGCTACGGATTCGACACCATCGGGATCCGCGCCCCCGACGCCCACGGCACTGTCATCGTCGAGATGGACGACGCCCGCACCGGTGGACCGGATCTTCCTGCCGGAATGGGTATGGAACGACCCGTCCTCGCCGGAATCCTGCACGACGCTGCCGAACGCGCGGGAGCGAAGATTCGATTCGACACTGTCCCGGATGGATTGGCGCACAGCGAGACCGGTACATCGGTCACGTTCTCGGATGGCACCGAGAGCCACTACGACCTGGTGATCGGCGCGGACG
Source organism: Rhodococcus sp. NPDC076796 (assembly GCF_040702765.1). Taxonomy (NCBI): domain Bacteria; kingdom Bacillati; phylum Actinomycetota; class Actinomycetes; order Mycobacteriales; family Nocardiaceae; genus Rhodococcus; species Rhodococcus sp. NPDC076796. Next base: position 62,900 of record NZ_JBFBMS010000010.1, read on the forward strand.
GGGTGCGGTCGTGGACGCGTCGCACACTCGGGATCGAACTCGAGACCGAGCGCACCGGAATGGGTATCTGGCGTCTGGTCGGACCACGTCCGGCAAGCGTCGTCCGTACCGAGCTCTATTACGGCGGAGCAGCTTTCATCGCAGGCTACTGCCCGACCGGTGAGGACTCGCTGTACGCCTACATCGTCGAGGCCGCGCAGGACCACACGCACTCGACGGCAGAGGAACGACTCGCGGTGATGCAGAACCTGGCCTCGCAGTATCACGGGCCCTGGGACGAGATCCGGGAGCAACTGCGCGATTCCACGAAGATCAACTACACCTGGTTCGAGAGCCACGTCCTCGAAGGACGGTGGCATCGAGGCCGCGTCGTGCTGATCGGCGATGCGGCACATTGCTGCCCACCCACCGTCGCTCAGGGCGGGGCACAAGCGCTCGAGGACGCGCTGGTGCTCGCCGAGATGGTGCTCGCCGCCGACACCGTCGACGACGCGGTTCTCGATGCCTTCGTCGCGCGTCGGCTACCCCGTGCAAAACAGGTGGTGGAGGCCTCACGGCAGATCTGTACCTGGATGCTCGAGTGCGATCCTCACGCCGACGTACCCGCAGTGATGGGGCAGGTGTCCGCACTCGTCACCGAGGTGCCCTGATGCGTCCGATCATCGACGTCCACGCACATGCCATCGTGCCCGAGGTCGAGGCCGTGGTTGCGGGTCACCCTGGCCTGGCCGCGCACCGCGCACTCGATGCGCTGCGCAACGGTTCCGAGTCGCAGCAGGTTTCGGGCCGGATGGTGGCGTCGAGAATTCCGCAGCTCACTTCGATCGATCGTCGGATCGCGGACATGGATGCCGCTGGAATCGACGTGCAGGTGGTGTCTCCCTCGCCCTCGCAGTATCACTACTGGGCCGATCGCGAACTGGCCGAAGTGGTGACGTCGAGTGCGAATCGCGGAATCGCCGCACTCGTCGCGGAGGAGCCCAGCCGATTGACCGGCCTTGGACTGATTGCTCTGCAACACCCGGATGCAGCCGTCGATGCGCTCGACGACGCTGTGCTCACCTGCGGGCTCGCCGGTGTGGAAATATCCTCGTTCGCACCGGGTGTGGAGCTGTCGGACGAACGTCTGGAGCCGTTCTGGAGCCGAGCAGCGCATCTAGGTGCAGTGGTCTTCCTGCACCCTTTCGGATGCTCGCTGGACGAGCGCCTGGACAGGTACTACCTGTCCAACACCGTAGGACAGCCGGTGGAGAACGCGGTCGCCCTGTCCCATCTGATCTTCTCCGGTGTGCTCGACCGCCACCCGGGCCTGAAAGTCGTTGCCGCGCACGGCGGCGGGTACCTCCCCACGTACCTGGGGAGATCCGACCATGCGTGGCGGGTCCGACCCGAGGCTCGGCGTTGCGCGTTACCGCCGAGTGACTATCTCGGTCGGATCACGTTCGACAGCCTCGTCCACGGTCCCGGTGCGTTGCGCGCGCTGATCGATGCCGTGGGGCCACAGTCGGTGGTTCTCGGCTCGGACTATCCGTTCGACATGGGCAACGAAAACCCGGTTGCCGAACTACGCGCGGCCGAACTCTCTGCCGACGTCACCCGATCCATTCTCAGTGGCAACGCCGAACGTCTCGGATTGTCGCCCGCACCAACAGGAGTGAACTCATGAACGACTACGCCTTCACACACCTCCGCCATGTCGATCTCGCGGTACCGGACTTCGACAAGCAACTCGATTTCTACACCCGCCAGTGGGGACTGACCGCGGTCGGAACCGACGGCGACATCACGTATCTCGCCGCCGAAGGTTCGCCCGAGCAGTACGTGGTGCGGATCCGCAAGGATTCCGACAAGCGACTCGACCTGGTGTCCTACGGGATGTCGGACGCCGCAGCGGTGGACGCCTTGGCAGAGCGCCTCGCGGTGGGAGGAGTGCAGTTGGTGAACGAGCCGAACACCCTGCAGACCATGGGCGGCGGGTACGGGTTCCGATTCTTCGACATCGACGGTAGGACGATCGAGGTGTCGTCCGACGTCGCGGTGCGCCGGCATCGAAAAGTCGAAGAGGGCGAATCCATTCCGGTCAAACTCTCGCACGTCGTTCTGAACTCGCCCGACCCCGAGAAGACCGTCGAGTTCTACGACAAGTGGTTCGGCTTCAAGCTCTCCGACACTCTGATGCATCCACGGATGGGCAACATGATGTGGTTCCTGCGCACCAACGCGCAGCACCACAGCATGGCCGTCGCCCGCGGACCGCACGTTTCGCTGCACCACGCGTCCTTCGAGCTGCGTGGTCTCGACGAATACATGCGCGGCACCGGCCGGATGTTGAGGGCTGGGGTGGAGAAGATCTGGGGTCCCGGCCGTCACCAGGCCGGAAACAACACCTTCTCCTACTTTCTCGATCCCAACGGAAACACCATGGAGTACACCACCGAACTCGAGACTCTCGACGAGGACACGTGGCATCCCCATCTGCTCGACTTCTCGCTGCCGGAGGTCTCGGACCAGTGGGGCACCGCGAATGCGATGAACGAATTCGTGGCCACCAGATCCTTCAACGATCCGGACAAGGGTCTGTTCGTGGCACCGCCGGCATGATCCTCGCAACGTACGTTCACGGCGGCGAGACGACGGCCGGCGTCGTCGACGACGGCATGGTCCACTCGCTGGACTGCACCATGGCCGAGTTGCTCGCGGCCGGCCTGCCCGCAGCGCTCGACGCAGGAGCGCGGGCGGTCGAAGCAGTCGGAGTTCCGGTATCGGATGTCCGCCTCCTTGCACCGTTGCAGCCGTCCACCATTCGAGACTTCGTGACCTTCGAGGAACACGTCGAAGGAGTACGCCGCAGCGTCGACGGTGCGGTAGGTGTGGTCGACGCGTGGTACGAGGCACCTCGGTTCTACTTCACCAACCCGTACACGGTGCACGGGACCGGCGACACCGTTCGTCCGCCCGAGGCATGTGTCGATCTCGACTTCGAGTTGGAAGTCGCTGCGGTGGTGGGCAGATCGGGCTCGAGCGTGTCCGTGGACGATGCCGGTGGGCACATTTTCGGATACACGGTCCTCAACGACTGGTCGGCTCGCGACATTCAACGGCGCGAGATGCAAGTGAGCCTGGGGCCTGCGAAGGGCAAGGATTTCGCCAACACGCTCGGGCCCTGGATCGTCACGGCCGACGAGTTCGACGCGTATCGCACCGAGGACGGATTCTTCGAGGTCGGCTGCTCGGTGGAGGTCAACGGTGAGGAAATCGGACGCGATTCGCTCGCGAACATGGGGTGGACCTTCGATTCCATGCTGGCCTACGCCTCACGTGACTCCTGGGTCCATCCGGGTGACGTGTTGGGCAGTGGAACCGTAGGTAACGGTGGGTGTCTGGCCGAACTGTGGGGTCGAAGGGGAGAACAGAGTCCCGAGCCCCTGGCCTTCGGGGATGTGGTGACGATGACGGTCGACGGAATCGGATCGATCACCAACACCGTCGGTCGCCCGCGATCGACGCCGCGCGTGCCACCGGCGAGGCGTCCCGATCGTGAGCAGAATCGAGCACGGACGAGTCATGTCTGATCTGACGGGTCGGGTCGTCGTGGTCACCGGCTCCGATGGAGGCATCGGACGTGCGGTGGCCGCGTGCGCGCGGGACCACGGCGCAACGGTCGTCGGGGTGGACCACGTGAGCGGATTCGATGTGACGTGCGAGCAGAACTGGGCCGCACTGATGGACTCGATCGACGGCCCCGTACACGGGCTGGTGAACTGCGCGGGCATCACGTGGCGATCCCGCCTCTCCGACGTGCGGCCCGACGACATGGCGAGGATCTACTCGGTGAACGTGATCGGCACCCTGCTGGCTGTCCAGGCCGTCGGTGCTCGAATGCCCTCGGGCAGTTCGATCGTGAACCTGGGATCGCTTGCGGCACTGACCGCGCACTACCCGGTGGCCTACACCGCCGCCAAATGGGCGTTGCGCGGATTGACCAAGGCTGCTGCCCTCGAATGGGGATCACGGGGTGTGCGAGTGAACATCGTGCATCCGGGATTCATCGATACCGCGATGACCCGCTCGGCTCCCGGAGTCTTTCGCGAGTCATCGATTGCGGAGACTCCGCTGGGTCGAGCAGGCGACGCCGAGGAAGTCGCGCGAGTCGCGGTGTTCCTGCTCGGAGACGACTCGTCGTTCGTCACGGGTGCAGAAATCCCCGTCGACGGCGGAGCGAGTTCGCACGGCGGCGTCAAATCCATCGCGGACGCGCTCCGCGCCGACAATCGAAAGGAATCCACATGAGCGATGTTTCGCTCGATCGAACCGATCCCGAAGGTGAGATCGCCACCGCGGCTGCACGAAACTCGAACTGGGGCAGATGGGGTGAGGGCGACGTCCTGGGAACCATGAACTTTCTCACCGACGACATACGTAGCGCTGCAGCAGGTCTCGTCCGCTCCGGCGTCTCGTTCTCGCTGTCTCAGAGCTTCGACATGGACGGCCCTCAGCGCGGCTGGCGGCGGCGAACCAATCCGGTCCACACGATGCTCGACACCGGTACCGACGCCGTCAGCGGAATTCAGGGCTTCCCGCACGGACTGGGGGGAGCGGACGACGTGGTGTCGATGCCCCTGCAGTGCTCGACGCAATGGGACGGGCTGGGGCACATCTTCGATCACGGCAAGGCGTGGAACGGACGCGACGCCGACAAGGTCGTCACCTCGCTCGGCGATTCCGTGACCGGAATCGAAACCGTCGCCAACGGCATCGTCGGACGCGGAGTCCTGCTCGATGTGGGCCGGCACTGCGGTGAAAGCGGTGAACTACCCGACGGATTCGCGATCACCACAGCGCATCTGGAGGCCACCATCGAAGCGCAGGGACCGTCGTCGACGGTCCGGCGGGGAGATCTGGTGTTGGTCCGCACCGGGCAGCTCACCCGAGCGCGCCGTTGCGGTTGGGGTGAGTACGCGGGCGGTCCGGCGCCGGGCCTGTCGTTCACCACCGCAGACTGGTTGCACGACAGTGAGATTGCCGGAATCGCCACCGATACTTGGGGATTCGAGGTTCGGCCGAACGAGTTCGACGTGGCGTTCCAGCCGCTGCACCAGGTGGCGATCCCCAACATCGGCTTGTTCCTCGGCGAGATGTGGGACCTCGATGCCCTGGCGGAGCATTGTGCGGGGGACGGTACGTACGAGTTCTTCCTCACCGCCGCACCGATTCCGGTCACGGGTGCGGTCGGGGCCCCGGTGAATCCGATAGCCGTCAAGTAGGCCAGGGCACGCCGGGCTCGTCGGTGGCCATCGAGGCCGCTCGGGTGACCAGATCGCGAAGGAACAGGTGTTCGGGATCCCGCTCGTAGACCGGGTGCCACCACATGGCCTCCACCAATTCCCCGACGTCGACGGGGCAGGCGACGGTCCGGAGCCCGACGTTCAACGGCAGCAAGTGAACCAAGCGCTCCTGTAGCAGCGCAATTCGTTTGCTGCCGACGACGAGTTGCGGCACCGTGAGGAAGCTTTCGGTGATCACCTGCACGGTCGGCTCGATCCCGAGCATGCGCAATTGCCGCGCAGCAGGCGTCGACGCGGTTTGACCGTGATAGACCACGACCCAGGGCGACGTTCTCAGATCGTCCGTCGTCATCGATTCGCCCACGTCGTCGTTGTCGGACGAGAGCACCATCACCCACCGGTCCCGGTACAGATCCTGGTGCGGAAGATCGGTGACGAATCCGTGGGGAACCAGCATCAGGTCTGATCCGAGCAAGGAATGCTCGGCGCGGGCAACCAGGTCCGGACTGGTAGGGCCGAATCTCAGACGCGCTCGGGGCGCGGCGTCGGCAAACAGTCCTGCCAGTGTGTCACCCAGAACTCCGATTCCGTAGTCGCTCACCAGAATACTGAATTCACGCGTACTCTCCGCCGGGTCGAAATCAGGCTGTGCGGAGAAGACGCGTTCGACGCCGTCGAGTGCGAGGCGCACACGTTGCCGCAGCTCGGCAGCCAAGGGACTCAGGTGATATTCGTTGCCCACGCGGTAGAGCAGGTTGTCGTCGAAATGCCTGCGCAGCCGGCCGAGTGCGGCCGACAGCGCAGGCTGGCTCAATCCCAATTGATTCGCAGCCTTCGTCACGCTGCGATGCTGAAGCAGTGCATCGAGTGAGACGAGAAGATTGAGATCCAGATTGGCGACACTGTGCACTTCCCGCATTGAGCTAGCCTATCTCCGCTCGACTGCGTGAAGCAGCGGGTTCGATATATGGGGCGCAGCCGATGTCACGGTTGCAGTGACAGTTTCCGTACGCTCTGCGAACTACGGAGGAGGAGCGCAGTGAGCACTGCCAGTACTCCCAAAGCTGCGAGGGCTGCGGTCAATCCGCCCAATGCGAGCGCAAAGGCGAGCACCACGAGCGGGCTGAGGAATTGCCCGAGGAAGATCGATGCGGTGAAGGCTCCCGTACCGCGAGCGCGTTGCGCGAACTCGAGCTCACCGATCACCCACATCAGCAGGGTCGGCAGCAGCATTCCCGATCCGGCCGAGGCAACGATTCCTCCGGCGGCGACCATCGCTGCATTCGGGGCAAGCCCCACGACGACCAGACCGACACCGGAAACTCCGAATGCCATGGGCAGCAGCACCTTCGGGCCACGATCGGAGATCCGTCCGAACATGAAGGCAGACGCCGCGGTCGCGACCGCGACGATGGCGCTGATCGCCCCGATCGTCCCCGGGTTGTCGATGCCGACGCCGTCGAGTTTGAGCGGTATCTGGACGATCGGTGTGTAGAAGACGGCTCCTCCGAACAAGGTGACGGTCAGTGGCAGGGCAAGGGGCCGCCACGCGAGGCTGTGCACCGTGCCGGACTCGGTATCTGCGTTGGGTTGCCACAGCACGAACGGCACGACGACGGCGAAGACGATGCCCACCGAGTAGAGCCAGAACGGCGTCCGCCACGTGTCCTGTGCCAACGCCCCACCGAGTGCGATGAAGACGACTGCCGACAACGAGGTGAACGCAATCTGCAGTCCGAAGTACCGAGCCCGCTGTTTGCCCGTGAAGTAGTCGGCGATCAGGGTGGTGCAGCACGTCATGATCCCGGCTTCCGCAATTCCCACACCGAGACGCGAGAGGACGATCAGTGGCAGGGAATCGAGCAGAAGCGGGGCGATGCCGCATACGGAATACAGGACGAGGGCGACGGTGAGTAGCCGTATGCGACCGAGGCCGTCCGCGATTCGTCCTGCCGCGAACGCGAGAAGACCGATCATGAGTGCTGGAGCGGTGATCGTGAGCGGCACGAGCGCGTTCACGCCCGCGGTCTCGGAGAAATGCTCGAGCATCTGCGGTTGCAGCGGCGCAAGCAGAACGGCCCCGAGAACGGGTAGACAGCTCATCGATACGAGCAACAGCCCGTGTTTGCGGCCGGCCTGCCTTTCGGTGGACTCGAGTCTGGATCCAAGGTGTGTCATCTGCCATCTCCAGGATTTAGAGTGAGGTACATCACGGTCGAATCACAGTCTCGGGTGCACCGCGCGATCAGGGAAGTCGTGATTGCTGACGGTGGGTATCAGTCGAATCTATGGGGCCGGTCGCACTGGACCAGTGCGATCGAGAACTCGATCGGGGGAGACCAGCGGTGAAAATCGACTTCAAGAAGACGCTCGACGCATATTCGGCGCGGCACAACACCTTTCGTACCCTCGTCGTTCCGCCGTTGACCTACCTGATGATCGACGGTCGCGGCGATCCGAACACCGCTCCGGAGTATGCCGAAGCAATCGGGGCGCTCTACCCCGTGGCCTACGCACTGAAGTTCGCCAGCAAGAACACCCTCGACCGCGACTACGTCGTCATGCCGCTCGAGGCGTTGTGGTGGGCCGAGAACATGGCCTCGTTCACCACCGAGAGGGACAAGAACCAGTGGAACTGGACGGCCATGATCATGGTGCCCGACTGGATCGACCGATCGATGTTCGAGGTGGCGAAGGCGTCCGCCGACGCGAGGAGCCACTCGGATGCGTCGAGCAGTATTCGATTGGAGACTCTCGACGAGGGACTGTGCGTGCAGACGCTGCACATCGGGTCCTACGACGACGAGACGCCGGTACTCGACGAGCTCCACCACCGATACATTCCCAGTTCCGGACTGACGATGACCGGCAGACATCACGAGATCTACCTGAGCGATGCGCGCCGGGTCGAACCCGCGAAGCTCCGCACCATTCTTCGCCAGCCTGTTGCGCATTCAGCGGAGTCGGCGTCGCTCTGACACGATGACCGTCATGACCAACGCGGTGCGCCCGGCATCGTTCACCGCCGGGACCCTCACTCTCCTGGGTGCGCTCTACTTCGCACAGGGACTGCCGTTCGGATTCTTCACCCAGGCCCTGCCGGTGGTACTGCGGGAGTCCGGGTTCTCCTTGGTGAAGATCAGCGCGACCGGTGTGCTGTTCCTGCCGTGGGCACTCAAGTTTCTCTGGGCTCCGTACGTCGATCGGTACGGATCGAGGCGGCGGTGGCTGCTGTCGCTGCAGTGTTCGGCCGCGGCGGTGGCACTGGCGTTGTCGTTCCTCGACCTGTCCTCGACATTGCGCTGGCTGTTCGTCGGCATCTTCGTCATGAATGCTCTCTCGGCGACGCAGGACATCGCGACCGACGGCATCGCGGTGCGTACGCTCACCGCGGCGCAGCGCGGGTTGGGCAACGGTCTCCAGGTCGGTGCCTACCGGATCGGGATGGTGTGCGGTGGCGGACTGCTGTTGTGGCTGTTCACCTTTGCCGGATGGCGGGCGCTGTTCGTCGCGATGGCACTGCTGATCGTGCTGACGACGATCCCCGTGTGGTGGATGCGCAGACAACTCGACGCGGCCGACGCGGACTCCGATCCTCGGGCCGAGCGCCCGACGCCGGGGCGGCTTGCCGGTGCGTGGTGGTCGCGGCTTCGCAGACCCGGAATGGTGGCATTCATTCTGCTGATCATCGGGTTCAAGTTCGGGAACTCGATGGGGTCGGCCCTCGTGGGTCCCTTTCTGTCGGACAGTGGACTGTCCCTGCCCCAGATAGCACTGGTCGAGGGCGGTCTGTCGTCGGTGGCGGCGGTCGGGGGAGCCGCACTCGGGGCATGGTTGGCGTTTCGGCACGGACGTCGCCGGGCGCTGTTGGTGGGCGGCGTGAGCCAAACGCTGAGCCTCGGTCTGTATGTCGTTGCGTCCCTGGGCGTCGGCGGCTTTCCACTTCTGGTCACCGCCAACATCACCGAACACGTGCTCGGTGGTGCGGCCACCGTCGCGGTGTTCGCGCTGATGATGGACGCGTCGGAGAAGCGCTTCGCGGGAAGCGATTACACGCTGATGGCGTGCGCGATCGTCTTCGCGCAGGGCGCGGCCGGGATTGCCGCCGGAGTGGTCGGAGACTTGTTCGGATACACGGCGATGTTCGGTTCCGCGCTCGTCCTGTCCGGTATCGGCTGTGCATTGCTACTGGTGGCACTCGATCGAGGCTGGGGGCCCGAAGGTCTCCGACAGGTGATCCCGCCGAAGACCGTCGTCCGGTAGCGGCGGCCGCTGTGCTCAGCTCCCGCTGGGGGATCCGGCGATGTTGACCATCCACTGCACACCGAACTTGTCGGTCAACATGCCGAAAGTGTCGCCCCACGGAGCCTTCTCGAGACCCATGGTGAACTGTGCGTCGACGGCCAACGCGTTCCAGTAGCCCGTCAGTTCGTCCTCTTCGTCGCCGCTGAGCGAGACGCTCATGGTGTTGCCCGGGGTGTGCTCCATCGACGACGGCGTGTCGGCTCCCATCAGAGTGAAGCCGCTCGGGGTGGTCAACTGGCCGTGCATGATCTTGTCCTGGTCGGCGGGATCCTCGCTGGCGTTGGCCTCGCCGAGCGTGGTGACGGTGAGCTCGCCACCGAAGACCGACCGATAGAACTCCATGGCCTCGCGGGCGTTGTCTCGGAACGACAGATAGGGATTGAGAATGGACATGAGCCGGTCTCCTTCTTCGCTGGACGAGCTACTTCGTAGAACTGCATCGACGACATCCGTCGAAACAATAGACACGCCCCACGACGGAAAGTCACCGCAGACGACTAGATGGAGGCGTCGGTGTCGGCCAGAATCGCGCGCAGTGCCGCCACGTGACGGCGATACGCCGTTCTTCCGTCCTTGGTCAACGACAACCACAGTCGACGCGAGTCCGTGCGTGATCGCTGCTGCTCGACGTACCCCGCATCGACCAGAGCGGCGACCTGTTTGCTCAGCGCCGATGCGCTCAACCCGCTGTGTTCCTTGACGATCGCGAGTTCCACCGTCGTCGCCGCGGCCAGAAGGGCGCAGATTCGCAGCCGGTGGGCGGGGTGAATGATCGGATCGAGATCGCTCGTCATCGACGTGTACTGCGGTAGTGCAGGATCGAGCCGATCGAGTAGATCGACGCGGCCGCGGCCGCGAGCAGAACCACCGGCCCGGCCGGTCCGCTGGGATTGCCGACAGCCTGCGCCAGTGCGACGCAGAGCGCCGAGAGCGCCACGCAGGCGAGGAAGCCTCGGTTGGTGGGTAGGGCCCACGGCGTCCCCATTCGGTATCCGGTGATGACGTTGACTGCGATGATCACCGCGAGGACTCCGAGCAGCGAGGCGGGGCTGTCGAGCAGGGCGGTCAGTGCGGATGCTGCAAGCAGTACGGCGTTGACCGGATACAGCCACACCGGCCAGGGAGTGTCTCGTACCGCGCGTTGAACTCGGTCGATGTCGTCGAGAGCTGTTCGTGCTTCGGCAGGTGTGGGTTCTCCGATGCTTTCCATAGTGGAAACTGTATTGGATAGTTTCCACTATGGCAACGATCTGGCGAGGATCAGGTCTCGGCCGGCCGCGGCACTTCCGCTTCCCATCGAGCTCGTCGCTCGTCGTCGGACTGCTCCCACCACGGTGTTCCTCGCTCGCCGAGGGCGACTTTGGTGGCCTGCACACCTGCACGAGATTCCGGTGCACCCGACGTACGTTTGACCTCCCTGCGCCACGCCATCAGAATCGATCGCAATTCGGCGTTGCGATCCTCCGGGATGTCAGGATCCGTTGCGCGCCAACGTCGACCCTTGATGACGATGTAGTGACCGTCCTCGGTGCGTTCCGGTTCCTCGGCCATGGGTCCACACTGCCATGCGTCAGCTGCTCAGATACTGCGGCACTGCAAGCCCGTCGAGTCCGAGCGCCACGGCGGCACGAGCGGTGACCGGTCCGACCAGATTGCCTGTCCCGTTGTAACCGCCGAACGCGATCACGGTGTCGTCGACCGACGTGCACAGCGGCCGCCCATCGGTGGTGAATCCGACGGATGCAGCCCACCGCGCATCGACCGAGACAGGTTCCCCTGCAAACGATGTCGCGACGGATTCGATGTATTTCTGAACCTGAGCGGTCGGTTCGCCGGACGGTGTCCACTCGTCCACGGCGAAGAGGTCGCGACCGCCCCCGACATACAGCCGTCCCGACGCGTCCTGCTGTGCGTAGTCGTACCCCCATCGTCCGTACACGGGGCACGGCAGCCGACCCGGCGTGACGGGTGAGGTGGCGAGCATCTGCAGACGTGCGGTCCGAACCCGGCCGTCGAGCTGGGGGAGTAGCTGTTCGAGGCGACCGTCGACGGCAACGAGAATCAGGCCGCACCGAACCACTCCATTCGGCGTCGTGACCGCTCCTGGCTCGATAGCAGTTGCGGGCGTGTACTCGTACAGCCGCGCTCGGCCCGCGAGAATCGACGCCAACCCGAGCGCGCGACGCGCGGGATTCATCACCGCGTCGTCCGGTAGGAAGATGCCGCGCCCCAAATCGCCGGAATACTGCTCGACGGCAACGTCGTTCTCGCGCAGGCACTGTGCCAGCGCGTCGCAGTCCTCCGAGTCGGAGAGTTCGATCGGCGCACCGGGGACTCCCGCGAGCCTGATGGAACCGGTGCGTCGGACGACGTCGGATCCGAGAAGCCTTTCCAGCGAGTCGATCTCGGCCAGAGTCGCTCGATACAGATCCACCGCGCACGGACCCCATGTCGCGAGCGCTGTGTGCAGAAAGGTCGCAGGACCACCGAGTAGGAAGCCGCCGTTCCGACCCGCGGCACCGGCAGCGACCCGCCCTGCGTCGATTCCGACCACATCGAGACCACGGTCGAGGAGTTCGGCGACAGCGGCCAGACCCGAGCCTCCCAGGCCGACGACGCAGACGTCGGCGGTGTCGTCACGCTCCAGAACGGGCAGGCCCGGCCAGCCGGACACGGCCGGATCGTCGTCCCACGCCGGGCGGGTCATGTCGCTGGCCATCATCGGTCGATGGTATCGACGGATTCGGCGGCCGGATGGTTTACGATTCCGGCACCCGCATCCCAGCTCCGGTAAGGACCGTCCATGCGCACTGTGATCGTGACCGCGTTCGTTTCGCTCGACGGCGTGATGGAGGGACCGGGCGGCGAGGTGGGCTATCGCAACTCCGGGTGGACGTTTCAGGGCATCGAATTCGATCCGGCAGCGTACGAGATCAAGGGACGCGAGCAGGATGAGGCCACCGCGCTGCTGTTGGGCCGCACCTCGTACGAGGCATTTGCACCGATCTGGCCCACCATGGACGATTTCGCCGGGTACAACGCGATGCCGAGGTACGTGGTGTCGACGACGCTCGAGCAGGACGACTCACGGTGGCCGGCAACCATTCTGCGCAGTGTCGACGACGTTGCCGAGCTCAGGAACTCCGATGGTGGGCCGATCTCGATACACGGCAGCGCCACCCTGGGGCGAAGCCTGGCCGACGCCGGGCTCGTCGATCGGTACCACCTGCTCGTCTTTCCACTCCTGCTCGGGGCGGGGAAGCGACTGTTCAGTGAGGCCGACAAGGACACCACGCATCTCGAACTGGTCGAACACGAGGTCTACGGCAACGGAATTCAGAAGCAGGTGTTCGACGTACGTCGCTGACCCGGCGGGGCGGGTCTCAGATGTCGTCGCTTCGAATGGTGCGCCGCCGAACGGAGACGAGTTGCAGCTCGGGACGTGAGGCCGCCACGCGCTCGATTCGGTCGAGGACATCGGTGACGTGGTCGCGATCGCCTGCAACGACGGACGCGCCGATACCTGCTCGTCTGTGCAACTCGCGATGATCGGTCTCCGCGACCGACACCGCGAACTTGCGTTGCATGTCGGAGATCACCGGCCGGATCACGGAGCGCTTCTCTTTGAGTGAGTGAACATCTCCGAGAAGGAAGTCGAATTCTATCCATCCAATCCACATATGCCGACCATTCTACCGCTGGAGCGATACCCGAGCGGTCGGAATTCGACTCGGCGATGCTTCGGATGCGCACCATTCGCCGAACATGTTCGTACACTGGCGTCATGGCTGCACCGGCGGGACACGGTTCTTTGCCGCCGAGCCTTGTCGAAATGGCGACTCGCCAGGTTCGATCCGAGGTGCTCAGCGGTGCGCTAGAGCCCGGATCCCGCGTGGTCGAGGAAACCCTGTGCGCGCGCCTCGGGATCAGCCGAGCACCGGTACGTGAGGCGTTGCGCCTGTTGGCTCAGCAGGGTCTGGTCGAACATCTCCCACGTCGCGGATTCCGAGTGACGGTGTGGTCGGCAGAGGACATTCTCGAACTCTTCGAGCTGCGTCAGGTTCTCGAACGGCACGCGCTCGAGCGCGCGCTGCCGCTCACGTCGTCTCCCGACGGTGCGTTCGCGCCGGTGAGAACGGCGCTCGACGAGATGCGTGACGCCGATGCGCGGGGGGACACCCTCGAGAAGGACGACGCCCACCGGCGTTTCCACGAGGCCATCGTGGCGTTGGCCGGCAGTCGCCAGCTCGATACGGCGTATGCGCCCATCCTGCTGAAATTGCAGCTACCGATGGCGCGCAATCTCAGGGAAGAAGCCCGAGTCGCCAACCCGGTCGACGGGATTCGGCGTCACGAGTGGTTGCTCGATGCCATCGAATCGAACGACGTGTCGGTGGCGCTCGCTGCGTTGAAGCAGCACGGCGAACTGACCTACCTACATCTCGAGAGTATTTCCTAACAGACTCGAAACACGGCAACAACCTGCAGTAACAGGAAACTGTCGACAATCGACGGTATGAATTCAGACCTGGGACCTGCACTCGGCCCGACCGTCACCGAGATGCTCGCGGCGTACAGAACCGGAAGAACGACTCCCAGTGCAACGGTGGAGGCGTTCTCGACCGCAGTGGCTGCCCGCGGCGACGACGGAACATGGATCACCGTCGTCGGCCGAGCAGAATTGCTCGCGGCCGCCGCTGCTCTCGAAGCGCGACCCGACGCAATGTCGCTACCCCTGTACGGAATTCCCTTCGGAGTCAAGGACAGCATCGATGTGGCCGGATACCCGACCACCCTCGCCTGTCCCGACTACGCGTACACGGCGAATACGACGGCCCCCGCAGTGCAGGCGTTGGTCGACGCCGGAGCCATTTTCGTCGGCAAGACCAGCCTCGACCAGTTCGCGACCGGGCTGAACGGAACCCGCACGCCGCACCCGATTCCGCGGAGCGTCTACGGCAACGACATGATCTCCGGTGGCTCGAGTTCCGGTTCGGCACTGGCCGTCGCCCTCGGACAGGTGCCGTTCTGCGTGGCCACCGACACCGCAGGATCGGGTCGAGTGCCTGCTGCGCTCAACGGCATCGTCGGATACAAGCCGTCCCGCGGCCTGATCAGCACCGTCGGACTCGTCCCCGCGTGCAAGTCGCTGGACTGCATCACCTTGATGGCGACCACGATCGAGGACCTCGATCTCGTATTCGACATCATGTGCGCCGAGGATCCAGCGGACGGGTGGGCACGCCCGCGCGGAGCGAGATACGACGGGCGAGAGATCACTGTCGGACTACCGGACCTGCAGCAGCTGGACTTTTTCGGCGACGCAGCCATGTTCGACGCGCATTCGGTCGCACGCCTGTCGCTCGCCGATCGTGGATTACTCACCACCACAGTGGATCTCACGCCGTTTCTCGAAGCCGGTTCGTTGCTGTATCAGGGGCCGTGGGTCGCCGAGCGACTGGTCGAGTTCGATGAATTCCTCATCGAGAAACCCGATTCCATCGTTCCCGTCGTCCGCGAGATCTTTCTGGGTGGGCGCCGGTACAGCGCCGTCGATGCCTTCCGTGCACTGCAGACGCTGCAAGACCTTCGCGCTCGCGTCGCACAGCTGTGGACGTCGATGGACGTGATGATCGTGCCGACCATCGGCACCACCTTCACCGTGCCGGAGGTACTCGCGGACCCCATTGCGTGCAATACGAAGCTCGGTCACTACACCCACTTCGGGAACCTTGTCGACCTGACTGCAGTTGCGGTTCCCGTGGGGCTCACCGAGGACGGCCGACCGGTCAGTCTCATGGTGATCGGGCCTGCGCTGGCCGACGATACGATTCTCGCGGTCGCGGCTCGGTTGCTCGGAGAAGGGCGCGCCGACTCGCCGCACCCCGCAGCCGATGGGTCGACAGTCGAGACCATCGACATCGTCGTTGCCGGGCATCACCTGTCGGGGGAGCGGGCCAACCCGCAGCTGCTCGAGCTGGGCGGGTCCCTGGTCGAGGCCACGTCCACCGCCCCGACATACACACTGCTTCGGATCGGAACCGCCGATCCGACACCCGGCCTGTTGCGAGTTCCTCTCGGCGGCAGCGCAATCGACGTGGAGAGGTGGCGTCTGCCCGCTACTTCTCTTGCGGTACTCGCGGGCAGAATGCCGGCGGTACTCGCTCTGGGACGAGTACTGCTGGCCGACGGTTCCGATGTTCTCGGCTACGTCTGCGACGTCACTGTGCAGACCGGCGCGCAGCGGCACACCGTCGACGACATCAGCGAGTTCGGTGGCTGGCGGGCATATTCCCGGGCGATCAGTTCTGCTCACGACACTTCCATTGCAGCACAGGAGATCTCATGACCTCAGCACACACTCGGGAAACGTCGATACCGTCGGCGTCACCATCGGAGTTCACCATCGATGCCGCGACGACGGCACTACTCGTCATCGACATGCAGAGGGACTTTCTGCTCCCCGGCGGTTTCGGTGAGAGCCTCGGCAACGATGTCGGCCTGCTCCGAACCGTGATCGAACCACTCGCAGGTCTCATCGCAGTGGCCAGGGAAGCCGGGATACCCGTGATCCACACCAGGGAGGGGCATCTACCGGACCTGTCGGACTGCCCGCCGGCAAAGCTGCGCCGCGGCAACCCGTCACAGCGCATCGGCGATCCAGGAGCGTTCGGCCGCATCCTCGTTCGCGGTGAGTACGGTCACGACATCGTCGACGAGCTGGCACCGCTCGAAGGCGAGGCAGTCATCGACAAGCCCGGCAAAGGGGCGTTCTACGCCACCGAGCTCTCCGAGATCCTCACGCGCGCCGGAACCACCACTCTGCTCGTCACCGGTGTGACGACCGAGGTGTGCGTGCACACCACGGTTCGGGAGGCCAATGATCGAGGATACGAGTGCCTCGTGGTGACGGACTGTGTCGGTTCGTACTTCCCGGAGTTTCAGCGTGTGGGCCTCGAGATGATTTCGGCTCAAGGCGGCATTTTCGGTTGGACCGCGCCGTCGGAGGACGTCGTGGCCGCGTTGGTTGCACTCGTCCCCACCTCGGCAAGTCGATAGGACCGAACATGACCATGGACGTCAAGGACTCACCCGCTGCAGGCTCCTCGTCCTCGTTCACCCTCCCGTGGTGGACGAAGGGCGACACCAACGCATTCTTCGGACTCGGCTTCAACATTCTCGTCAACGTGCTCACTCTGACGACACTGAGCATCGCGGTCGTCGGAATTCCAGGAAGCGACGTCCTCGGGACCCTGCTGCCTGCCCTCGGGATCGCCCTGATCCTGGGGAATCTGTACTACATGGTTCTCGCCCGTCGACTTGCCAAGCGCGAGAACCGAACCGATGTGACGGCGCTACCGTACGGCCCGAGCGTTCCGCACATGTTCATCGTCGTGTTCGTGGTCATGCTCCCGGTCTACCTGGCGACGGGTAACGCGGTGCAGGCGTGGGCGGCTGGACTCGCCTGGGCCTTCATGATCGGCATCATCGTCATGATCGGAGCGTTCGTCGGGCCCTACATTCGCAGGATCACCCCGCGCGCGGCGATGCTCGGCACGTTGGCCGGCATCTCGATCACGTTCATCGCGATGCGCCCGGCCGCGCAGATGTGGGAGGCCGCCTGGATCGGGTTGCCCGTTCTCGCAATCATTCTCATCGGCTTCTTCACCGATGTGAAGTTGCCCGGCAATATTCCGGTGGGGCTCGCCGCGCTCCTGGTGGGCACGGCGATCGGCTGGATCGGCGGGTACATGTCCGTGCCGGACGTGACCGAGGCGGCGAGCAACATCGCCCTCGGCCTTCCCGATCTACGCCTCGACCTACTACTGGACGGGCTCGGAAATCTGGCACCGCTGCTCGCGACGGCAATTCCTCTGGGGGTGTACAACTTCACCGAGGCGATGAGCAACGTCGAGAGCGCATCTGCTGCCGGAGACAACTACAACCTGCGCAGTGTGCTGCTCGCTGACGGCTTCGGTGCGGTCGTCGGCTCGGCGTTCGGATCGCCGTTCCCGCCCGCGGTCTACATCGGCCATCCCGGCTGGAAAGACGCAGGCGGCCGGACCGGATACTCGGTCGCGTCGGGCGTCGCGATCGGGGTGATGTGTTTTCTCGGATTGTTCGGATTGCTGGCAACGTTGCTTCCGATTCCCGCGATCGTCCCGATTCTGCTGTACATCGGACTGCTGATCGGTGCCCAAGCATTCCAGTCGGTGCCCAAGCTGCACGCCATCGCGGTGGTCGTGGCCCTGCTACCGAACCTCGCGGAGTGGGCGGTGGGTCTGATCGACAACGCACTCAGCGCGGCAGGCACGTCGGCGACGGAAGTGGGAAGCGAGGCACTGGGTCAGGCGGGTGTCGTCTACGACGGGCTGAAGACATTCGGGTCGGGAGCGGTACTCGCCGGACTCATGTTGGGCACCATCGTCACGTTCGTTCTCGACAAACGGTTTCTCGCCGCCGCAACAGCGAGTGGGGTGGCCGCGGCACTGTCGTGGGTCGGTCTGATCCACTCGCACGAGGTGGGGTGGGCAGCCAATCCCCAAGTCGCACTCGGCTATCTGTTCTTCGGGCTCGTGTGTCTGGCGTACTCGCGGCTGATTCCCGCGCCGAAGCCGACGACCGAGCCACAACCGGTCGGGGAGTAGGGCATCCCGATGCGGGCCGCACGGCCCGCATCGGGAACTTCTCTAGCGCTTGCTCACGAGCTCGAGCGCCACGAGATCGGAGAGATACTTCTCGATCAGTTCGCGCCCGAGGTGCGGAATATCCCCGACGGCCGAGGCGAACTCGTCGGCAGGCAGTATCGCCCCGGACGACGGGTGTTGCGGCTCTGCGTACGAGGCGATCAGGGGGAGCAGCGAGTGTGAACGTTGCTTCTCCGGAAGAGCCTCGACTGCGGCGCTGAAACGCTCGAACCATTCGTCGTAGTTCTCGACAGTCTCGATGTCGCGACCTGCGTCACGGATCCAGTCGACGAACGTGTCCAGCGAGATGTCGTCGTCGTGTGGGTTGAGGATGTCGAAGGTTCGGTAGCCCGAGGTATCCCCACCCGCGATCGACGTGATGGCCGACGCACTGAAATCGGCCGGCAGTCCGTCGTAGTGGGCCAGCGGTCGCCCCTTCTCGTCGGTGGGTGCCCCGGTGTCGGTGGCGTAGAACGTGTGTGGAGCCAGACCGGTTGCGACGACCGACAGGATCAAACGCGTGAACACGTCCGGGACGTTGAGCTGACCCGTCCAGGTGCTGTGCGCCAGAATCATGTCCGAGCGGAAGACCGAGACGGGCAAGCCGAATTCGTCGAACGCATTGCGCAACAGCACTTCACCGGCCCACTTGGAGTTGCCGTAGCCGTTGGCGTACGAGTCGTCCACAGCCCGCGACGGACTGTCGACACGGATGTCGCCGTTTTCCCGGAATTCCTCGACGCCCGCTGCGACGGCCACCGTCGACAGGTAGGTCACCGGCTTGACATGGTCGGTCAGCGCCAGCCGGATCACCTCGGCCGTGCCGACGACGTTGGGCCCGAAGAGGTGCTCGTACGGCAGGGCATGGTTGACCAGCGCTGCGGGGTGGACGATGCGATCCACCCGTTCGGCCAGCGCCTCGAATGCCTTGTGGTCCAGGCCGAAGTGAGGTGTCCCGAGATCGCCTGCCACGACCTCGAGAGCGGCGTCGGCCAAGGTTCGATAACGCTCCGACAGTTCCGCGTCTCCACTGTCGAAGGCTGCATCGAGACGAGCTCGCGCGTCGGAATCGGAGCGTCCGCGCACCAGGCAGACCACCTTTCCGCCGACCTCGGCCATGCGCCCCAGCCATTCCAGGCAGAGGAAGCGACCGAGGTACCCGTTGGCACCGGTCAGCAAGACCGTGCTGGTCTGTTCTCGTGGGCCGGGAACATGGTGTGCGGCGTCCAGGAGCGCGTCGTCGAGAAATGCCGACAGACGCAGGTCGGAGGCGCGTGCAACGGCGGCACCGCGGCCGTGCACCGAGGCGAATGTCGCTGTGTCGCAATCATTGTCGCGAGCCGAGGAAATGTACTCGGCCAGCGCTGCCAGGTCCATGGCGGGTCCGGTGATCACTCCGACCGGAACATCGACGTCGTAGATCTCACGGAGCAGCGTCGAGAAGGTCAACGCCGACAACGAATCTCCGCCCAAGTCGCTGAAGTGGGCATCGGGGCGAACATCGGACCCGGCGCACCCGAGCAGGGCCTGCGCGGCATCGCCGACGGTGGTCAGGACAGGGGCATCGGCAGCAGTGCGCCTGAGCTCGCGCAGGCGCTCGTTCTGACCGGATTCCAGGTCTGCGTAGCGGCGCTCGAGTTCGTCCCCGTAGCGCTCGACGAGTTTGGGCCTCAGTTGCTTGCCTGCACCGGACAGCAATCCGTTCTCCTGTGTGAACGGCTGGTGCTCGACGATGACCTCGCGCGGAATTTCGTACGAGTTCAGCGCTTCGGTGCGCGCGATCCTCTGCAACGATTCGATGACCGAACCCGCAGTCGTATCCGGGTGGGCCGGTACGACGATTGCCAGGAGATACGCCCGTTGGCTGTTGCCGTACAGAAATATCTGATCGACTAGCTCGCTGGTACCGAACAGGGCTTCGAGGCGCGCCAGCGCGACGAACTCGCCCTGCGCCAGTTTCAGAACGTTCTTGCGTCGGTCGACGTATGCGAGTCGGTCCGGCTCGATCTCGGCGACGACGTCACCGGTGCGATAGAAGCCCTCGGAGTCGAAGACGTCGGCCGTGACGTCCGGGCGCTTGTAGTAGCCGGGAATGATGGACGCCGTCTTGAGCAGGAGCTCACCGCGCGGATGCGGCGTGTCGGTGGAGAAATAGCCGAGTTCGGGCACATCGTCGAGCTTGTATTCGATCACCGGCGGGCGTTGAACGACACCGTCGTGCAACACCATTCCGGCTTCGGTGGAGCCGTAGTTGTCGCGCACCTCGATATCGAGCAGCTCCGTGACGAAGTCCTTGACCTCCTCGGCGATCGGTGCGGTGCCGACCATTGCTGCCAGAACACGTCCGCCGAATTGTTCGATCCTGTTGCGTTCGAGGACCTCCCGACGCGTCCTGTCGGCATCGCTGCCGGCAGAGCGTTCGACCTCGCGGTCGATCTCTGCCAGGACGTTGTGGCGAATCATCTCGCAGACCCGCGGGATCAACAGTGCCATCGTGGGCCGGGCGAGCGCGAAATCCTCGAACAGGGTGGACAGGTCGCTCGCCCCTGCGAAGTGGACGGTGCCGCCGGCCGCAAGCGTCGAGAAGACGAGGCCACGGCCGGCCAGGTGACTCATCGGCAGATAGTCGAGAGTGATGACCGGGAAGGCCGGCCCGTCCGTGGACTCGGAGGACGCTCCGGTGTGGTGCCAGGCCCCGGTCCAGGCTCCGCACACGATTTTTTCGGTGTGCATCGCCCCTTTGGGGGTGCCGGTGCTGCCGGAGGTGTAGATCAGCGTTGCGAGTCGGTCGGGATCCTCGGCATCGGGTAGTGGAACCTCCGGAAGTTGCGCGCCGTCGCGAACCAGCTCGGTGAGCGGCCGAACGAAGACTCCCACCTGTTCGGCATCGGTGCGCGCAGACTTCATAATTCGCGTGTGCGCGTCGATGGCACCGTCGTAGTCGAGAACGACGATTCGGCGAATGGACCGACAATGGGTGGCAACCTGGACCGCGACGGACAGGTTGTCGACATCGGCTGCGAGGACGACGGGTTCGACCTCGTCGGCGATGGCCGAGAGCTGGCCCGCGGTTGCACCGGCCTGCAACGGAACGGCAATCGCGCCGAGTCGAATCGTGGCCAGTTCCGCGATGACATAGTCGGCACTCGCGAATCCCAAGGTTGCGAAGAAGTCTCCTGAAGCAATACCGAATGCGTCGTGCGTGAGCGCCGAGGCCAGTGCACCGGCGTCTTTCCACGCTCGGCCGTAGGTGACGGTGTCGAAGCGGGGGAGCAGCCGCAGCGTGTTCGCGCCGTCGATTCGGGCGGTCTCTCGAGCCCGGCGGCCGAGGGCAGGCCGATTCGAGTAACGCGTCATGATCTCGGCAACCACGCGGGCCAGGTTGGGCGACAGCTCCTGGGCGGCGTCGGCTACTGCGCTGTCCGGTTCGGCGGCTCGAAACTCCTGGTCGGACCCGTGCAGTTCCTGGAATCGACTGCGTTGCCTGCTCTGACGATCCTGTCGGCTGTCGACGGCCAGTGTGTGCGTCATGCTCGACTCCCTCCGACGAAGCGCGCCGATCATTCGGGGCACCTCGCGATTGTCCGCTTCATTTCGTTATCAAAGGTAAGTATATGCCGCGGTGCTCGTTGGTAATCGTGACGCTCCTCATAGTCTGATTGGTCGTAAATGTCTGCCTGACTGCGCTTTTCGAGTCCGGATCGCGGACGCGGATCTGCGCTGACAGCTCACGCGGGTACTCGGTGAAGGCGGGAGATCGCGACTTGTATGGTGAATCCACAGTCATGTGCGTCACAGTGCTCGTCACCATCGTGCGCACGTGTCACCCCTCGCGATCGGAGAAGTGAATGTCGGACGTCCTCTCGCGACGCGACCTGGATTTTCTGCTGTACGAATGGCTGGACGTGGCGGCACTGACTGCTCGACCTCGCTTCGCGGAGCACTCGAGGGAGACCTTCGACGCGGTACTCGACCTCAGCGCGGACATCGCCCGCAAGCATTTCGCTCCGCACAACAAGAAGGCGGATGCGCAGGAGCCGACGATGAATGCGGACGGTTCGGTCGAGTTGATACCGGAAGTCAAGGAAGCGCTCGATGTCTACGCGTCGGCGGGTCTGATCGCCGGGCAGTTCGACGAGTCGATCGGTGGCATGCAATTGCCCGCGACCGTCTCTCGGGCAGCGATGGCGTTCTTCCAGGCTGCCAACGCCGGGACTTCCTCGTACCCGTTTCTCACCATGGCCAACGCCAACCTGATCGCGACGTACGGCACGCCGGATCAGGTGCGAGACTACGTCCGGCCCATGCTGGACGGGCGCTGGTTCGGAACCATGTGTCTGTCGGAGCCGCAGGCCGGATCGTCACTGGCGGACATCACGACCAAGGCGGTACCGCAGGACGACGGAAGCTTTCGTATCACCGGTACGAAGATGTGGATTTCGGGTGGAGATCACGAACTCACCGAGAACATCGTTCACCTGGTGCTCGCCAAGACGCCGGGCGGACCGCCGGGGGTCAAGGGAATCTCCCTGTTCATCGTTCCCAAATTCCTTCCGAATGGCGACGGCGGTACGGGCGAGCGCAACGACATCGTGTTGACCGGCCTCAATCACAAGATGGGCAACCGCGGCACCACCAACACTCTGCTGGCCTTCGGCGACGGAACCCACTCTCCCGGTGGACAACCCGGAGCAGTCGGCTTCCTCGTCGCCGAGGAGAACCGCGGACTGTCGTACATGTTCCACATGATGAACGAAGCCCGGATCGGCGTCGGATTCCTCGCGATCGCCCTCGGCTACGTCGGCTACCTGAAGTCGGTGGAGTATGCGAGGACCCGTACTCAGGGTCGACCACTCGGTGCCAAGGACCCGGCTGCGCCTGCGGTCGCGCTGATCGAACACGCCGACGTTCGTCGAATGTTGTTGGCGCAGAAGTCCTACGTCGAGGGAGCGCTGGCGCTCGGACTCTACTGTTCGCGTCTGGTCGATCATCAGGACTCGGCGTCCGACGATGCCGAAGCTGCGCGATCGACACTGCTGCTCGACGTACTGACGCCCATCGCCAAGAGTTGGCCGTCGCAGTGGTGCCTCGAAGCCAACAGTTTGGCCATTCAGGTGCACGGCGGCTACGGATACACCCGCGACTACGACGTCGAGCAGCACTACCGCGACAATCGCCTGAATCCCATTCACGAGGGCACACACGGTATTCAAGGTTTGGATCTGCTCGGGCGCAAGGTGATCATGCAGGGCGGCGCGGGATTGGCTCTGCTGGCCGAACACATCGCGGAGACAGTCGATCGGGCGCACGCAGCGGGCGGTGACGCTGCTCGGTACGCGGACGAACTGCACGCGCGCGTCGTCAGAATCGTCGAGGTCACCGCTGCAGTGTGGGGTACCGGCGATGCCGCTGTGGCGCTGGCGAACTCCACGGCTTACCTCGAGGCGATGGGGCACACGGTCATCGCCTGGATGTGGCTCGAGCAGTTGCTGGCCGTCGGCACGAAAGCCGGAGACTTCTACGACGGAAAGCGTTCTGCAGCAAAGTATTTCTACGTCTACGAGTTGCCGAAGGTGGACGTCCAGCTCGACCTGTTGGCGAGACTGGACCGCACGACCCTCGATATGTCACCCGCTTGGTTCTGAGTCGAGTACAAGGAGATTCATCAACATGTCGATCTTGGACAAATTTCGCCTGGACGGTCGCGTCGTCATCGTCACCGGTGCATCCTCGGGACTGGGCGTGGCATTCGCCAAAGCAGCCGCCGAGGCAGGAGCGGATGTGGTGCTCGCCGCACGGCGAGTGGACAAGTTGGCGCAGACCGCCGAGTTGATCGACAGCGTCGGAGGGCGCTCGATCACAGTAGCCACCGACGTGGTCGACCCGGATCAGTGCACCGCGATGGTCGAGGCCGCGGTGATGGAGTTCGGAAAGGTCGACGTTCTCATCAACAATGCCGGAGTCGGCACGGCCTACCCCGCAACCCGTGAGACGCCCGAGCAGTTCCGCTCGGTGATCGACATCAACTTGAACGGGTCGTACTGGGCAGCGCAGGCCTGTGGACGGGTGATGTCACCCGGCAGTTCGATCGTGAACATCTCCAGCATTCTGGGGCTGACCACCGCGGGCCTTCCGCAGGCGGCCTACAGCGCCAGCAAGGCAGCCATCATCGGCCTCACCCGCGATCTCGCGCAGCAATGGGGCGCTCGAAAAGGCATCAGGGTCAACGCTATTGCGCCGGGTTTCTTCCAGAGCGAGATGACGGACTCGTACCAGCCGGGATATCTCGACTCGATGGCTCCGCGAATGATTCTCGGACGCAAGGGCGATCCCGAAGAACTGGCCGCAACCGCGATCTGGCTCGCCTCGGACGCCGGGGGATACGTGACGGGTCAGACCATCGCGGTCGACGGCGGGATCACGATCACCTGACGGCTATCCCTCGACGGCCGGCACGGCGATGCCCTCGCGGATCAGTCTGCGCGCAACCACCAGCGAGTCGTCGGTGTCGAGTCCGGGCAGCGCATCCAGGCGGCACGGAGCGCCCTTCATCAGGGACTCGATCGCGTCGGCGCACTGCGACGGCAGCGTGACCGTTTTGTTCCGAAGAACCATCGATACGCCGTCCCTCGTGTGCGCGATCCGCGCGAACATGCCGGGCCGACGTCGGATCGAATCCTCGCCCCGCAACGCTCCCATCGCGGCGACGCTCGCCAGTGGGCGCACCGGTTCCGGTCGGACGAGGTCGTCGTGACGATCGGCGACGCGTTCGGCGAGTCGACGTACCGCGTCGGGGTCTCGGTCGATCTCGTCGAGCGCGGCGCGCATGGCGTCCAGAACTCGGCGTACATGCGGAACGATGGACTCCGGGTCGGAGTGGTCGAGTCCGGCAGGGAGGGGAGCACGCAGACTCTCGACGTCGCCGAGCGACTTCAGCACATGGTGGGCGAGGTCGTAGTCGTTGTACGACGCGACGCCGATGGTCAAGTGCACGGTGGTGTCGCCGAGCGCTTGCGCCGAATGGATCCACCCACGCGGAAGATAGAGCACATCGCCGGGCTCGAGGACGATGTCCAGTTCGGGAGTGTTCGATGCGTGGTCTTCGACGGCCGACCGTCGATCCGACCACGGTTGATTGTTGAGCGGATGCACGTGCACCGGTGAGTGAATGCTCCACCGCTTCGTCCCCGCGATCTGCACCACGAACACATCGTGCACGTCGTAGTGCGGTGAAAAGCCTTGGGACGCAGCAGGTGTGACGTACGAATTCACCTGCACCGGATGGCCCAGCTCGCGAACGAGATCGCCGACGAAGTGAATCAGCGGCGGCCACAGTCGATGCAGGCCCTGAAGTACCAGCGTATTTCCGGCTGCGAAGGCTGCCAGCACCGCTGCGGAGTCGACCTGGTCCGTCACCTCGGCACCGAACCCGCCGGATGCCGTGAACTGCGACTTGTCCAGTAGCCGGCCGTCCTTGGCCATGCGCACGAACGGGGTTCGTACACCGCGTTCGGCTATCAGCTCGTCGACCGCGTCGAGCGTCATCAGATCGTCGAACGAGTCCGACAGATCAACTGATCTGGTCAGCTTGGGAGCTACGCCCCAGAACCGATCTGCGAAGGTCCCGAGATCGATACCGGTCAGACGACGGAGCGCGGACCGGTTTCCCGATCCGCGCTCGCCGCTCGGCTCAGTGCTCAAGCTGTGCCGTCCGCACCGCCGTCGTGCCCGTTGGGGTTGGATCCGCCGTCGGCGGGTCCTTCGCCTGCTCCGGCGGGGCCGTCTGCTCCGCCGTCATGCCCATCGGGGTTGGATCCGCCGTCGGCGGGTCCTTCACCTGCTCCGGCGGGGCCGTCTGCTCCGCCGTCATGACCACCGGGGTTCGATCCGCCGTCAGCGGGTCCTTCGCCTGCGGCTCCGCCCGTGGTGGTGATGTCGTCGTCGTTGATGCTCATCGAAGTCCTTCCGGTCGTGGAGGTTCGTGTGCTCGCGCAGCGCGAGAACATCGGAGGTATTGACGCAAACTCTGTTTCTCAAACAGCAGTCGTGCCGCAAATCTCAGGCAGAATCGTCGGCGATCTCGGGCGCGTTCTCCCGCGTCGCCATCCCGCCTCCGCCGCCGCCGTCCACGGGTCCTGGTCGGCCGCCCTTCGGCGTGTCCGATGCCTTCTCGGACTCAGTCGGGTTTTCGTCGTCGGTGTTCTTCTCACGTCCCATGGTTCGACAGTAGACCGCCGCGCAGGCCGTGGGACCATGGAACGATGGATCGATCCCGAGCGCAGCACGTGGTGCTGCTCGACGACGAAGGCCGTGCCGTCGGCACGCATGACAAGACCACCGTCCACACGCTGGACACGCCACTTCACCTGGCATTTTCCAGCTACGTGGTGAGATCGGACGGCGCTGTTCTTCTCACCCGCAGAGCGTCGAGCAAGACGACGTGGCCAGGGGTGCTGACCAACACGTGTTGTGGCCACCCGGCTCCCGGTGAGAAGCTCGACGACGCCGTGCTGCGACGAATCGGTGAAGAACTCGGCCTGCGTGCGGAATCCGCCGAGTTGGTACTGCCGCACTTCCGATACCGGGCCGTCATGGACAACGGAATCGTGGAGAACGAGATATGTCCCGTGTACCGCGTGAGAGTCGACGAGCACGCGACACTCGATCCGGATCCGGCCGAGGTGGACGAGACACGATGGGTGTCGTGGCGTGAGTTCTCCGCGGGGGTGCTGGGCGGCACCATCGACGTATCGCCCTGGTGCCGAACGCAGGTGGAGCAGTTGACCGCTCTGGCCGACGAGCCATTCGGCTGGCCGGCGTCGCCGGACGATCTGCTCCCTCCCGCCGCCCGGCCTGCCGATACCCGCTGATCTCGCCGGGCCTCTAGGGTTCGTACTGTGACTGTCGACGATTCTGGTAGGCCGAACGAGGACCTGCTCGATCGAGCTTCCGTCGCGCGCGAACTCGCCCGTTTCTCCCATCGCACCGCCGAATCCGACGGATTGCGCGCCGCTGCCGTCGCCGTTGCGGTCGGTGGACTGCCGGGGGACAGGCGCATGCTCCTGACGAGGAGGCCGGATCGGTTGCGCGCGCATCCGGGCCAGTACGCGTTGCCCGGCGGCGGTGTGGACCCGGGCGAATCCACGATGCAGGCCTGTCTGCGGGAATTGGCCGAGGAGTTGGGGATTCGAGCCGATGAGTCCGACGTGCTCGGTAGGTTGGACGACTACGTCACTCGATCCGGGTACGTCATCACTCCGTTCGTGGTGTGGGTCGGCGACTACTCGTCCACCTTGCTCCCCAGTGCGGACGAGGTGGCCGAAGTGTTCGAGGTGACGGTCGACGAACTCGACGTCGACGCCCAATTCGTGTCGATCCCCGAATCGACGCGTCCGGTCATTCGGTGGCCGTACCGAACCGGGGCCATCCATGCTCCTACCGGCGCGATCGTCCACCAGTTTCGTGAAGTGGCATTGCACGGTCGACACACCCGAGTCGCGGACTTCGAGCAGCCGGTGTTCGCGTGGCGCTAACGTGGCCGCAAGCCCCGGTGGGCAGACTGCGACGAGCAGGACGAGAAGGAGGTGATCGCCGATGACGAACAACCATGAGCTCGAGGTGTCGGATCGCATCGCGACCATTCCCAACTTGCTCAGCGCAGTCCGGCTGTTGGGCGTTCCGCTGTTCCTCTATCTCATGCTTGGCCCCGAGGCCGACGGGTGGGCGTTGGTGATATTGCTCGTCAGCGGTGGAACCGATTGGCTCGACGGCAAATTGGCTCGCATGCTCGGCCAGGCATCGAAGCTCGGTGCCATCCTCGATCCACTGGTCGATCGGCTCTACGTCGTCAGCACTCTGGTGGCGTTCGTTCTGCGCGGCATCATTCCCTGGTGGGTTGCAGCGATACTCATCGGGCGCGACGCCGTACTCGGATTGACGATGTTCGTCTACCGCCGCAGGTCCCTCCCGCCTCCGGACGTCATCTACCTCGGCAAGGCCGCCACGTTCGTGGTGATGATCGCGTTGCCGGTCCTGCTCGTATCGGCCGGCAGCAATTCGGTGGCCGACGCCGCAGGACCGCTCGGATACGCGTTGCTGATCTGGGGCACGGCGTTGTACACCTGGACCGGTCTGCTGTACCTCGGCAAAGCGATCGCTGTCGCCAGGGCAGTCGATCCGACAGTGGCCGGCACCTGACTGTGGAGCCTGCGGAACGACCAGGGCGGACAGGAGTGGAGCCTGCGGAACGACCGGGGACACAGGTCAGAAGGAATCCCGTCCCATCGCTGCTGACGTCGTTGCTGACCGACCATCTGGACCCGGGATACGGCGCAGCGGCCGCCGAACGTAGCGCGCTCCACACCCGCAAGCCGCGGGTGCCTGCGGCGCTCTGGTTGTTGGGCGGGGCCGTCGTCGTCGGGGTGATCTTCGGTATCGCGTTCTCGCAACTGGCGTCCGGTGCCGCCGATGTCGACCGCGCGGGTGCCGACGCGTCGGCTGCGGTCCGAGCCGCACAGGATCGCAGCGCCGATTTGGAAGCAACGCAACAGGCACTGGCCGAACAGGTGTCCTCGGAGCGCGACAGAGCCCTTCAGTCCGATGTCTCGGGCAGTGCGCTGCTGGAGCGATTGAGTGCAGTCGAATCCGCCGCGGGCATCGATTCGGTGTCCGGCCCTGGGCTCTCTGTTGTCGTCACCGAACCGGCGGCCGAGGGCGACACGTCGGATCGGTCGGTTCGCCGGGGTTCGGGCGCAGCCGTACTCGATCGGGACATCGCTGCGATCGTCAATTCGTTGTGGGCGAGCGGTGCGGAGGCGGTGTCGGTGGACGGTATTCGAGTCGGCCCGAACGTGACCATCCGGCAGGCAGGCGGGGCGATGCTGCTGGACAATCGCCCGATCGACTCGCCCTACGAGATCGACGCGATCGGGCCGCCGCAGCGCATTCAGGTCCAGTTCGTCGTCAGCGACGCCTATCTGCGGATGAGCACGGTGGCGCAGTTGTACGGCGTCGGATTCACGGTGCGTCCGGCTACGAATCTCGAGTTCGGTCCCGCCGCTGTGAGAGAGTCGTTCGAGGCAGAGGAGGCAGGCCCACGATGACGGAGCACGATCCACCGAGTGCCCTACCGGCCGAGTCCGAGGTGCAGGCGTCGACAGACGCGCCGATCACCCCCACCCACGGCGTCTACGCGCTCGCCGCGATCGCCGCGCTGATCATTGGGGTCGTCATCGGGACGGTCGCGGGTCCTCAGGTTCCCGCAGTGGTTGCTCCTTATCTGCCGATCGCCGTCGTGGCGGCGATCGACGCGGTGTTCGGCGGTGTTCGGGCTTTTCTCGACGGGATCTTCGACGCCAAGGTGTTCGTGATCTCGTTCGTCTTCAACGTTCTGGTCGCGGCCTTGATCGTGTGGCTCGGCGACCAGCTCGGGGTGGGGACCCAGCTGTCCACGGCAATCGTCGTCGTCCTCGGAATTCGCATCTTCGGCAACGCGGCCGCTCTGCGCAGACGTCTGTTCGGTGCCTAGGAAATGACGGCAAGCGGCGGACGGCACGGATGGCGCGCGCGACGTCCCGATGCGCAGGGGCGAAGGCGCGGAGCGGCATTCGGTGTTCTCGCGCTCGCGCTGCTGTGCGTCCTGGGAATCGGCCTGGCCACGCAGGTACGCGAGACGAGCACCACCGATGGCCTGGAGAACTCCCGGCCCGAGGACCTACTGGTCGTGCTGGACACCCTGACCCGACGTGAGGCGTCGATCCGGGACGAGATCGGCACCCTGCAGGCCACTCTGGCGACGCTGCGCCAGTCCGGTTCGGGATCGGAGGCGGCAGTGGCGGAAGCGCAGGAACGATTGTCCGCGTTGTCGATTCAAGTGGGCACCGTCGCGGCCCAGGGGCCAGGCGTGACACTGGTGATCGAGGACCCGAACTCGGGCGTGGGATCGGAGGTACTGCTCGACGCCATGCAGGAATTGCGCGCCGCCGGTGCCGAAGCACTCCAGCTCGAAGGCGGCGGAAACGCCGTCCGCATCGGTGTCGATTCGTGGATCGCCGGTTCCGCCGGTCGGGTGGTGGTCGACGGGCGAGAACTACGAGCCCCGTACACCTTCACTGCCATCGGAGACCCGCCGACGCTCGCGTCGGCATTGAACATTCCCGGCGGGGTCGTGGACACGGTGACCCGCAACGGTGCCACGTCGAACATCGCGCAGTCGGACCAGGTCACGGTGTCCGCCTTGCGGGACCCGCGCCCGCGTCAATACGCTCAGCCCGGTAACTGACCGCCCGATCGCCCCGGGCCACGATCGAAGGGAATGCCGCGTTGAGCGACATCGACACACCAGCTGATCTGTACTACACCCCCGAGCACGAGTGGGTGCAGCGCACGGGGCCTGCAACGGTGCGCATCGGGATCACCGATTTCGCGCAGGCGCAGTTGGGCGACGTGGTGTTCGTTCAGCTTCCCTCGATCGGCGACACCGTCACCGCGGGCGAGTCTCTCGGCGAGGTCGAATCCACCAAGAGTGTCTCCGACGTGTTCAGCCCGCTGACCGCGAAAGTGGTTGCCGTGAACCAGGATCTGGACGGCGAACCCGAGAAGGTGAACTCGGGACCCTACACCGGAGGCTGGCTGATCGACCTCGAGGTTTCGACACCGGAGGAGTTGGACGCGGCACTGGCACAGATGCTCGATGCCGCCGGATATGCTCTCATCACGGCCGAGTGATCGGCCGGCTGTCGACACCGGCCAACAGGCCACACGGCCCCCGCTGCGCAGGGTACGGTCGACACCGAGCGAATACCCTGTCGGGGCGAAGGTCCAGCAAGCTGTACGACGCTACGCAACACCGAACGCCAAGCAACACCTGATGTGAAGACCATGTACTGCGTTACCCGCGGCGTTCTCTGCCCCGGGTGAACGGACTGAGAAGGAGTAACGGTGAGCCAGAACGACAACGACAGCAACTACGGGGAGTCACCGGCAGAGACCACCTCGGTCTTCCGTGCAGATTTCCTGCAGGAGCTGGACAACTCCGCGGCCGCCCAGAGCACCGAAGCTCCGGTATCGGGTGTCGAGGGGTTGCCTGTCGGTGCCGCGCTGCTCGTCGTCAAGCGAGGACCCAACGCAGGATCACGGTTCCTGCTCGACCAGCCGACCACCTCGGCCGGTCGGCACCCCGACAGTGACATCTTCCTCGACGATGTCACCGTCAGCCGTCGGCATGCCGAGTTCCGGCAGGACGAGGACGACTTCCAGGTCGTCGACGTCGGCAGCCTCAACGGGACGTACGTCAACCGGGAGCCGGTCGACTCCGCTGTGCTGGCCAACGGCGACGAGGTCCAGATCGGCAAGTTCCGGCTGGTGTTCCTCACCGGACCGCGCGGCGGCAACGGATCTCAGGTCGGCGACACGTCTGCGGGTGCAGGAAGCCAGTGACCGCCGTCGGGCAGCAGTCCAACGGGGGGATGTCGATTGGCTCCGTCCTCGATCGACTTCGGCCCGACTTTCCTGATGTCACCATTTCGAAGATCAGATTCCTCGAAGCCGAGGGGCTGATCTCGCCGGAGCGCACTCCGTCGGGGTACCGGCGGTTCTCCATCGCGGATTGCGAGCGTCTGCGTTTCGTGCTGACCGCGCAGCGCGACCAGTACCTGCCGCTCAAGGTGATCAAAGAGCAGCTCGAAGCCATCGATCATGGAGTAGCCACCGTGGAGCGGGCCGATGCGTCGGTCAAGCGTCCGCGGTCGCTCACGGTTGCCGCGGGTGAGGTCTCTCCCGAGGAGTTCCTGCCCGATCGTGAGGTTCGCATCGCCAAAGCAGATCTACTCGCTCAGTCGGGGATCGACGATGCGTTCCTGACCGAGCTGTTGCGAGCCGGTTTGATCACCCCCGGGCAGGCCGGTTTCTACGACGACGGAGCCGTGACGCTCGCTCGAACGGCACACGCGATGTTGCAGTTCGGTCTCGAAGTGCGCCACCTTCGCGCCTTCAAGCTCGCGGCGGACCGCGAAGCCGGCCTGGTTGCGCAGATTGCCGGACCCGTGGCCAAGGGCCGAGACGCCGGTGCGCGCGATCGCGCAGAAGAAATGATTCGCGAGTTGGCCGCACTGTCCTTGACCTTGCACACCTGCCTGGTCAAAGCGGCGGTGCGAGGTGCACTCGATCGGTGACGTTCGCTCGCGTCGTTTCGAATTCCAATAGACTCGGCAGCGACGAGCTGAGCCCGTTTTCAGTGCAGCCCGGATTTCTCGAGGTGAGAGGCAGACACGATGAGTGAGATGCGTGTGGTCGGTATTCGTGTCGAACAGCCGCAGAACCAGCCCGTGTTGCTGTTGCGCGAGGCCGACGGCGACCGGTACCTCCCGATCTGGATCGGTCAAACCGAGGCTGCTGCAATTGCTTTGGAGCAGCAGGGTGTGCAACCCGCCCGGCCGCTCACTCACGATCTCGTCAAGAATTTGATCTCGGCTCTCGGGCACCAGCTCAAAGAGGTGCGCATCGTGGATCTGCAGGAGGGCACCTTCTACGCCGATCTCGTGTTCGACAAGGACATCAGAGTCTCCGCTCGGCCGTCGGATTCCGTTGCCATCGCACTTCGGGCCGGGGTGCCGATCTTCGCCGAGGAGCCCGTGCTCGCCGAAGCCGGGTTGATCATGCCCGACGAGCGCGAGGACGAGGTCGAGAAGTTCAAGGAGTTCCTCGAATCGGTGTCTCCGGACGACTTCAAAGCCACCGACGGGTAACAGAAGAGTCTCAACCTCAACTTTAGGTTCAGGTTTACGGCGCGTTGCGTTGAATCTGCACGATCGTCCCCATAACGTTCGTGCCAGTGAAGTTCATCGCCGCTGCTGGTCCGATCCGGTGCAGTTCACGCCTCGTCGACAGCTACCGAGGCGTACTCTGGCCTGGTACACGGTATGACTTCACGCGAGTACACCGAGGCATTTCCAGTGTCTCGGACGGATCGCAGTACTGACTCGATCCGAACGCAGTGAGACATCCGAGAGGGAGCAGTCAGTGGGAGATCAGCCGCAGCAGCATCACGGCAGTCGAGAGTCCGAAGCCGCAGGCCGGACCGAGGACACGCCCGTCGGTGCCGATGCTCGGGTCGACACCCCCGACCAGGCGTCGAGCGCCCGAATCGAAGCGCCCCAGGACATCCAACCGGGATTGTTCCCCGACGACTCCGTGCCCGACGAACTCGTGGGCTATCGCGTGCCGAGTGCCTGCCAGATCGCCGGCATCACCTACCGCCAGCTAGATTACTGGGCCCGCACCGGGCTCGTCGTCCCGTCCATCCGCGGCGCAGCGGGGTCGGGAAGCCAGCGGCTGTACTCGTTCAAGGACATGCTCGTCCTCAAGATCGTCAAGCGGCTGCTCGATACCGGTATCTCACTGCAGAACATCCGCGTCGCCGTCGATCACCTACGCCAGCGCGGCGTGGGCGATCTCGCCAACATCACGCTGTTCTCCGACGGCACCACCGTCTACGAGTGCACGTCGGCCGAAGAAGTGGTCGACCTTCTGCAAGGTGGACAGGGCGTGTTCGGTATCGCCGTGAACGGCGCGATGCGCGAGCTCACCGGCACCATCGCCGACTTCCCGGCCGAACGTGCCGACGGCGGTGAAAGCCAGCCGAGCCCCGAGGACGAGCTGGCCTCGCGCCGCAAGAATCGCGCGAGCCGCAAGACCGGCTAGACTTTCCTAGTCGCGCCCGCGCGGGAGAGTTCCGAGGCATCCAGTCTCGGACGCCGAAGGAGCAACACCTCCCCGTCAATCTCTCAGGCACACGGACCGTGTGGGCTTCGACAACTCTGGAAAGTGGTGGGAGCACCCACCCGCCCAAGGGGAAAGGTGCCGGCGCGCTTTTTCGGCGCGCCGTGTCCGACCGAATCTCTCAGGCGCACGCGTCAGCGGGCACACGACAGAGGGGGAGGAGCGGCCGGAGCGTTTGCCTCGGTCGTCCGACGCCTCGTCTTTCCGGCACCTGGGAGCACATCGTGACCGACCGAACTGCCTCGTCCGCACACACTTTCGTCGATCGCCACATCGGCCCCGACGTCACCGAGTTGGTCCGCATCCTCGACACGATCGGGGTCGACAGTCTCGACGAGTTGGCCCGCAAAGCCGTTCCGTCCTCCATCCTCGACACCGTGGTCGACGGCGTTCCCGACGGCTTGTCGACGCTGCCGCCTGCCCTGAGCGAGCACGAGGTGCTCGCCGCACTGGCCGATCTCGCCGGGCAGAACACCGTGGCGACGTCGATGATCGGCCTCGGGTACTACGACACGCTGACCCCGCCGGTGCTGACCCGGGGAATTCTGGAGAACCCGGCCTGGTACACCGCCTACACGCCGTATCAGCCCGAAATCAGCCAGGGGCGACTCGAAGCGTTGCTGAACTTCCAGACCATGGTCGCCGACCTCACCGGCATGGACGTGGCAAATGCGTCGATGCTCGACGAGTCGACGGCGGCCGCCGAATCCATGACCTTGATGCGGCGCGCGAACAGGGCGTCGAAGTCGCCTCGGTTGCTGGTCGATTCCGACATCTTCCCGCAGACCGAGGCCGTACTGGCCACTCGCGCCGAGCCGTTGGGGATCGAACTGGTCTACGCCGATCTGACCGAAGGCCTTCCCGACGGAGAATTCTTCGGTGTGCTGGCACAGCTGCCGGGAGCGTCGGGCCGTCTGATCGATCACACGGCCATCATCGAGGCCGCGCACGAGCGTGGCGCGCTGGTTGCCGTGGGAGTGGACCTGCTCGCTGCCACCGTGGTGACTCCGCCCGGTGAGATCGGCGCGGACGTCTGCTTCGGAACCACCCAGCGGTTCGGTGTTCCGATGGGCTACGGCGGACCGCACGCCGGATACCTCGCAGTGCGGTCCGGTCATTCCCGTCAGCTACCGGGCCGACTGGTCGGGGTTTCGCTCGACGCGGACGGCCATCGCGCCTACCGACTGGCGCTGCAGACCCGCGAGCAGCACATCCGCCGGGAGAAGGCGACCTCCAACATCTGTACCGCTCAGGTCCTGCTGGCCATCGTCGCCGCGATGTACGCCAGCTACCACGGCGCAGACGGATTGCGGGCCATAGCAACTCGGGTGAATGAGCATGCTCGAACCGTGGCGGCAGGTCTGCGGGAGGCAGGCATCGACGTGGTGCACAACGAATTCTTCGACACCGTCCTCGCGGCGATCCCGGGCAAGGCTCAGGAAGTCGTCGACCATGCCAAGCAGCGCGGCATCAATTTGCGGCTGGTCGACGCCGACCACGTGGCCGTCGCGTGCGACGAGGCGACGACGCCCGAGCACATCGCGAACGCGCTCGCCGCGTTCGGCGCAGAAACGGCCGGTTCCGGGGCCGAGTCGTTGCCGGCGAACATGGCTCGCACCTCGGAGTACCTCACGCACCCGGCATTCACCCGGTACCGCACCGAGACGGCAATGCTGCGCTACCTGCGCGCGTTGTCCGACAAGGACATTGCGCTCGACCGCAGCATGATTCCTCTGGGTTCGTGCACGATGAAGCTGAATGCAACCGCGGAAATGGAGTCCATCACCTGGCCGCAGTTCGCCCGTCAGCACCCCTTCGCTCCCTCCTCGGATGTGCCCGGTCTGCTGCGGGTGATCGCCGACCTGGAACGGTGGCTGGTGGACATCACCGGCTACGACGCGGTCAGCCTGCAGCCGAACGCGGGAAGCCAGGGCGAGTACGCGGGACTGCTCGCCATTCGTCGCTACCACCTCGGCAACGGCGATGCCGGACGCACCGTCTGCCTGATCCCGTCGAGCGCGCACGGCACCAACGCAGCCTCGGCGGTGATGGTGGGCATGCGCGTGGTCGTCGTGGCCTGCCGTCCCAACGGCGACGTCGACGTCGACGACCTGCGCGGCAAGATCGCCGAACACGCCGACACCCTCGCCGCGATCATGATCACCTATCCCTCGACCCACGGCGTCTACGAGCACGAGATCTCCGAGATCTGTGCAGCGGTCCACGACGCAGGCGGTCAGGTGTACGTCGACGGTGCCAACCTCAACGCTCTTGTCGGTCTGGCGCGCCCCGGCCGATTCGGCGGCGACGTCAGCCACCTGAACCTGCACAAGACTTTCTGCATCCCGCACGGCGGCGGCGGGCCCGGTGTCGGACCCATCGGTGTGCGGTCGCATCTGCAGCCGTACCTGCCGGGTCACCCACTGGCCCCACAGCTCGGTTCGGGACCGACGGTGTCCGGCGCCCCATACGGCAGCGCTTCGATCCTGACGATCACGTGGGCCTACATCGCGATGATGGGTGCGACGGGACTCCGGCAGGCGACGTTGACTGCGATCGCGTCGGCCAACTACATCGCCCGCCGCCTCGACGAGTACTTCCCGGTTCTGTACACCGGCGACAACGGCATGGTTGCCCACGAGTGCATTCTCGATCTGCGAGGTTTGACCAAGGACACCGGAGTCACCGTCGACGACGTTGCGAAAAGGTTGGCGGACTACGGCTTCCACGCGCCCACGATGAGCTTCCCGGTGCCCGGAACTCTGATGGTCGAGCCCACCGAGAGCGAGAACCTCGAGGAGATCGACGCCTTCTGCGATGCGATGATCGCCATCAGGGGCGAGATCGATCGCGTCGGATCGGGTGAATGGACTGTCGAGGACAACCCACTTCGAGGCGCACCCCACACTGCTCGGAGTCTGGTGGCCGAGTGGGATCACCCGTATTCACGGGAACTCGCTGCCTATCCGGCCGGCTACGACCGTCCGAAGGTGTGGCCCGCGGTGCGACGCATCGACGGTGCCCACGGCGACCGCAATCTGGTGTGCTCGTGCCCACCGATCGAGGCATTCGCCTGAGCCGAGAACAGAGCCCGCCACGGCGACGTGGCGGGCTCTGTTCTGTTCGAGCCGGAGAAACTCAGCCTTGCGTGAGCTCGAGCATCGCGATCTCGGGCGGAGCAGCGACACGGACCGGTGGACCCCACGCGCCCGCACCCCTGGTGGTGTACAGCGTGGTGTTGTCGATCGTGTCCAGGCCTTCGACACTCGGCTGCTGGAGCGGCACCAGGTACCGGATCGGCCATATCTGACCCCCGTGCGTATGCCCGGAGACCTGCATGTCGACTCCGAAGTCCGATGCCTCCACCGCCTGCAACGGCTGGTGGGCCATCAGTAGCACGAAACGGTCGGGATCGATCCCCTCCAATGCCGCACCGAGATCGGGTTCGTACGGTGCGGGGGCAGTGGCGTCGTTGATACCGGCGAGATCGATCGCGGCGTCGCCACGGGTGAGGGTCGTGCGTTCGTTGCGTAGGACGTCGATTCCGAGCGTCGACCACAGATCGAGCCATTCACCGCCGTCTCCCGCATAGAACTCGTGGTTGCCGCTGACAGCGAACACACCGAGCGGGGCGTCGAGGTCGCGGAGCGGTGCGAGGTCGGCACCGACCAACGGAACCGTTCCGTCGATGAGATCGCCGTCGAGCAGGACGACATCGGGATTCTGGGCGTTGATCGAATCGACGACCTTGCGCACGAAGTCCGCGCCGCGGGAGGGCCCGGCGTGCAGATCGGACACCAACGCCACTCGGACGCCGTCGAATTCGGCCGGCAGCCTGTCGAGCGCGACGTCGGTGTTCGTCACCCGCGGAGTTGCCGCCTCGACGAGTCCGTACCCCACTGCGACCACGCTGACGAGTGCCACCGCAGCTGAGCCGATCCTCGTCACACGCAGTCGAGCCGAGGACGAATCGCGACGCCTCGCTGCGAAAACCACTCTCATGACGGTGCAGACCACGGCCACCAGCACCGTTCCCAGGAACAGGTACAGCACCACGGCGAGCCAACTGAGCCCGACGAAGGCGGGTCCTCGTGCCCAGGACGGATCGAATTCGACGCCGCTGCCGAAGCCGATCACCGCGCCCAGCCACAGGAGCGCCAGCGCAGCATCGACAGCCCGTTTGGGACGTGTCGGCATCCTGGTGACGGAGAGAAACCGCCAGTGCAGGAACAGGGTGACGAGGAGCAAGAAGACGCCGACAAAAATTACACGAGACATGTTCTAGTACAGCAACTTTCCGAGTAGATCGAAGAAATCCGGTGAATCCGACGTCGGCACGGTCGTCGCAGTGCCGCCCGTCCGGGCCGATATGTCGGTGAATGCGGTCGCGTCGGTGTTCTCGCCGATCATCACCACGTTCACCGCGACCGGACGTGCGGCATCGGATGCCGAGTCGAGGTCGGTGAGCAGGTCCTGGGTGGACAGCGACGGGTCGTCGTTGGGGCCGTCGGTGATCAGCACGACGGAATTGACGCGTCCGGGGACGAATCCGGCCACTGCGTCGCGATAGGCGGCCAGCAACGACTCGGCGGAGTACGACGCTGATTCGGGTGTCAACGCCGCCGCACCGGCAGTCAAAGCAGGACGCCTGGGAGTCGGCCCGATCGCAGCCGCCATCGGGCCGGTCGGAACGTCGACGCGGTAGGGGAGCGAGTTGTCCAGGTCCTCGCTGAAGCTCCACAGGCCCAGCTCGGTGGAGTCGGGCACTCGCTGGAACTGCTCATCGAGGGCACGAACCGTGTTCTGCAGCCGAGTCGCACTGCCTTCGGTCGTGCCCATCGACTCGGACACGTCGAGCAGTACCGTGGCTCGGCGCGGCAGGACCGGATTTCGCAGCACGGCCAGCAGTGCGTCGGCAACCGGTCCGGTAGGAGCAGCGACGGCTTCGACGGCCGGTGTCTCGCCGACGCCGAAGCCCGCATCCGTGAGCAACTGCGCACCGTCGGGCTGCCGGATGAAATCGACGAATGCGGCGGCGGCCCGGGTCGATGTCTCGTCGCCGGAGAGTACGGCCGCGGGATGATCGGCAACGGGAGTGGGGCCCTGGGGTTCGACGGCGGTCAGCGTCGACGAATCGGTCGATGCCAGTTGTTGTTCGGTGACCGGAACCGCGTGGACTGGAGCGTCGGGGCCCGGCGCGTTCTCGAGGGCCGCGAGTGCGTCGTAGGTGGTGGACGCAGACGTTGCGGAGGCTCCGGTGTCGGTGACGGCCAGCTCCGACACAGCCGAGACCAGTTCCCTCGACGAGACCTGTTCGACGGTCAGGGCAGTGGTCGGATCGCCGCGTACCCCGGCAGCGATGGCGGCGACCGCGAGTGTCGTTGCGCCGGCATCGGATCCGGTCGGTAGTGCGAGGCGAAGTGCGCCCCACTCGCCGAGGCCGAGCGCCTGTGGGTCGCGTTGCAGGCCGACCAGATCGGCCCAGCTCGCAGTGGCCAGAGCGTCGGCCACGGCTGACGGCACCGCGAGTACGACCGGACTCGTCGCGAGTGGCCGCGGGGTGCCGTCGACGGCTCCTCGGTCGGTCACGGCTTCGACGTCACCCGACGATTGTGGTATCCACAGGCCCGGCCGAGCGCCGAGTGCTCCGACGTCCCAGTTGTCCATACCGGTGTTCAGAGCCATTCGCACGGCATCGGAGGCCGTAGCTCGAACCTGCACTGTCACACAGTGATCCCGTACCACCGGTGCGGTGTCGTTGAACCGAGCAGCCAGTTGTTCGATCGGCCCGGAAATGTCGGGATCGGCGGCGACAGTGAGCACCGCCGATCCCTCCACACATGTGTCGGCAGCTTCGACCCCTTGATCGAAGATTCGATCCCGCAGTTGAAACCATCCGAACACGGCCGCAGCCAGCACCGCGATCGCTATCACGGCGATCACGGGTCCGGCGGCTATCGAACGCCCGCGCCCTGTGTTCCGATGTTCACCCACGTGGTCGATAAGTCCGTCAGGCGTTGACGGCCTTGTACTCCCGTCGGCGACGATGCAGGATCGGCTCGGTGTAGCCGTTGGGCTGACTGGTGCCCTGGAAGATCAGGTCACTGGCAGCCTGGAAGGCGATGTTGGTGTCGAAGTCGGGAGCCAACGGCTTGTACGTCGGATCGGATTCGTTCTGACGGTCCACCACCGGGGCCATCCGCTTCAGCGACTCGCGCACCTGGTCTTCGGTGACGATGCCGTGGCGCAGCCAGTTCGCGATGAACTGGCTCGAGATGCGCAGCGTCGCCCGGTCTTCCATGAGTGCGATGTCGTTGATGTCGGGAACCTTCGAGCAGCCGACGCCGTGGTCGATCCACCGCACGACGTAGCCCAGGATCGACTGCGAGTTGTTGTCCAGTTCGTTCTGCTTCTCCTCGTCGGTCCAGTCGGTGGACGGTGCGAGAGGAATTTCGAGGATGTCGTCGACAGTGGCGCGCTTGGCCTGTGCGATCTCGTGCTGACGGGCGAAGACATCGACCTTGTGATAGTGCAGGGCGTGCAAGGTCGCTGCGGTGGGCGAGGGAACCCACGCGGTGTTGGCTCCGGCCTTGGGGTGGCCGATCTTCTGCTCGAGCATGTCGTGCATCAGATCGGGCATGGCCCACATACCCTTACCGATCTGTGCCTTGCCTTCGAGTCCTGCGGCGAGACCGGTATCGACGTTGAAGTCCTCGTAGGCGGCGATCCACTTCTCGCCCTTCATCGCTCCCTTGCGTACGACGGGGCCTGCCTCCATCGAGGTGTGGATCTCGTCGCCGGTGCGGTCGAGGAAGCCGGTGTTGATGAACACGACCCGCTCGGATGCGGCCTGGATGCATGCCTTGAGGTTGACCGTCGTGCGGCGTTCCTCGTCCATGATGCCGACCTTGAGCGTGTTGGTCGGCAGACCGAGAACCTGTTCGACCCGGCCGAACAGCTCCGCGGTGAACGCGACCTCGTCCGGTCCGTGCATCTTGGGCTTGACGATGTACAGCGAACCGGTCCGTGAGTTGGACAGCACGTTGTCCGAGGTGAGCGAGTGCATACCGGCCAGCGAGGTGAACAGGGCATCGAGAATTCCTTCGGGCACCTCGTTGCCGTCGGCGTCGAGGATCGCATCCGAGGTCATCAGGTGACCGACGTTGCGGACGAACAGCAGCGAGCGTCCGTGCAGCGTCAGTTCCGAACCGTCGACCGAGGTGTAGGTGCGGTCCTTGTTCATCGCGCGAGTGAAGCTCTTGCCGCCCTTGGAGACTTCCTCGGTCAGATCGCCCTTCATCAGGCCGAGCCAGTTGCGGTATCCGAGAACCTTGTCGTCGGCATCGACTGCAGCGACGGAGTCCTCGAAGTCCATGATGGTGGTGACAGCCGACTCGAGCAGGACGTCCTTGACTCCTGCGCCGTCGGTCTTGCCGATCGGGCTCTCGGGGTCGATCTGGATCTCGAAGTGCAAGCCGTTGTGCACGAACAGGATTGCCGACGGTGCGTCCGGGGTGCCCTGGTAGCCGAGCAGCTGTGCGGGATCCTTCAGCCCGACCGTGCTGCCGTCGGCGAGGGTGACGGTCAGCGATGCTGCGTCGACGACGTATCCGGTGGTCCCGACGTGCGAGCCGGAGCTCAGGGGCAGTGCCTCGTCGAGGAAGTCCCGCGCGAAGGCGATGACCTTGTCGCCGCGGACCGTGTTGTAGCTGGTGCCCTTCTCGGCGCCGTCGGTCTCGGGAATGGCATCGGTTCCGTAGAGGGCGTCGTACAGCGAGCCCCACCGTGCATTGGAGGCGTTGATCGCGAACCGGGCATTGAGCACCGGCACCACGAGCTGCGGGCCTGCGGTGGTGGTGATCTCGGTGTCGACACCGGAGGTGCTGATCTGGAAGTCGGCCGGCTCGTCGAGCAGGTAGCCGATTTCCTTCAGGAAGGCCTTGTAGGCGGCGCGATCGTAGTTCGGGCCTGCGTGCTCGCCGTGCCAGGCGTCGACCTTGCCCTGGATCTCGTCGCGGACAGCGAGCAGTGATTTGTTCTTGGGAGCGAGATCGGCGATCACCGACGCGGCACCGGCCCAGAAGGCATCGGAATCTA
Source organism: Rhodococcus sp. NPDC076796 (assembly GCF_040702765.1). Classification (NCBI taxonomy): domain Bacteria; kingdom Bacillati; phylum Actinomycetota; class Actinomycetes; order Mycobacteriales; family Nocardiaceae; genus Rhodococcus; species Rhodococcus sp. NPDC076796. Next base: position 105,051 of record NZ_JBFBMS010000010.1, read on the forward strand.
CGTCGGTACCCGGCAGCGCCTCCTTCTCGACGAAATCGAATAGGACCTTGGCGACCTGAAGTCCACCAGCCTGCACACGATCGGTCATGAATTCCTCACTCTTTTCCGGTCACGGACACCGGTGACGGTGTCCCCACGACAACGCTGTCGATGTTACTCGGCGGTAGGTCCGACGCCGAACTCGCCGCCGATCAGTAAATTCTGGCATCGAGCGATCAACGCCGAGCGCAGAGGTGCCGCTTCGCTCGACAATTCGCCCTGCGCACGCACGTATTCGGCTCGTCCGGCCGCGGTCTCTATCCGAATGGGTTCGAGGTCGTAGCCGCTCAGGTCGTACGGACTCGCGCGCATGTCGATCGTTCGCGCGTGCAGGGCCAGCTCGAAACAGTCGGTGAGAAACTCGGAATCGATCAGTGGTCCCAGCTTGTAGCACCACTTGTACAGATCCATCGAGGCATGAATACAACCGGGTTGCTCGGACGTCAGACGAGACTCCGGGGACAGCGGAAGAGCGTTGCGCGGCGCTGCATCGGGGGTGAAGAACCGGAAGGCGTCGTAGTGGGTGCAGCGCAACGTCATCGAATCGACCACGGCGTCGGTTCCGTCGTGCCCCAGACGCAGTGGCACCTGTTCGTGCCGCTGCGCCGCGGTGCCCCCGCGGTAGACCATCGCCCACTCGTGCAGTCCGAAACAGCCGAGCACCGGCGGCCTGTCTCGGGTGGCGACGAGCAGGCCGAGGGTGAATTCGATGCTCGATCGACGACGCTCCACCAGATCCGACCGCACCCGAAAGCCCGGGCCGTCGTCGGTGTCCACCTGCTCGTAGGACGCGAACGCCGCGAAATCCTGAGCACGATCACCGGTGAGGACGACGCCGTGACCTGGATTCCATCGGCGCAGCTGACCCGGCCGGTGACTGTAGTAGGTGAACAGAAAGTCGAGCACCGGATGGACGCCGCCGTGGCCCCGGTCGGTGAGATAGTCACCGACGAGGTTCTCCACCCGTGCCGCATGCGCCGCACGACGAGTGGTCCACTGCTCTTCTCTCAGCAACGTCGAGGAGGTCATTCACGCGTTCCGTGGGGAGCAACCGCGGATTTGAAACTGGACGACGATTGACCCGGACGAGGACCGGCCACCCGGTGCGTGCCGTCACGAACCGTACCGACGAACTCTTCGACCAGGTCCTCGAGCGCGACGATGCCGACCGTCGCACCCGTCGCGTCGTGCACGGCACCGAGATGGCTGCTGGCCCGACGCAACTTGGTCAATGCGTCGTCGAGCACCGTGTCGATGGAGACCACCGGGAGTGCTCGCACGTCGCTGCGGGGAATGACCGTGTCCGGTCCTGCCGACTCGTCGGCCATGTCGTCGAGGACGTCCTTGAGATGCAGGTAGCCCACGAGTGCCCCCGAGGCGTCGCGGACCGGATAACGAGAGAATCCCGTTTCGATGACAGCGCGTTCGACGGAGCCCAGGGTGGGTCCGAGTGTGTGATCGGGCCCGGACAACTCGATACTGCGAACCTGGTGAGAGGGAATCAGAACCTCACCCACCGTCCGGCCGGACGTCTCGAGCGCCTGCCGCAATCGTCGATGCTCCTCGGCGTCGATCAATCCCTCGGATCGTGATTCGCCGATCATCTGCGACAACTCGACCGCCGACACCGAGGAACTGAGCTCGTCCTTGGGTTCGATCCGCAGCAGTCGAAGGGTCAGGTTGGCGCACATGTTGTAGAACGAGATCAGCGGCAGCGCCACCTTGATGAACAGCAGATGGATGGGCACCAGAACCATCGCAGTGCTCTCCGGGCCCGCGATGGCGATGTTCTTGGGCACCATCTCGCCGATGAGAATGTGTAGAACGACCACGAGCGTCAACGCGATGGCGAAGGCGATCGGGTGCAGGAAGGACTCGGGAATGCCGACTGCCTCGAGCGGAACCTCGATCAGGTGTGCCACCGCAGGCTCCGCCACACGCCCGAGAAGGATCGAGCAGATCGTGATGCCGAGCTGGGCCGCGGCGAGCATCTGCGACAGGTTCTGACCGGCCTCGATCACGCTCTGAGCACGCTTCTTACCTTGCGCGAGCAGAGCTTCGAGGCGGTCCCGCCGGGCCGAGATCAGAGCGAACTCGGCTCCGACGAAGAAAGCGTTGCCGGCGAGCAGCAGAACGGCGAGACCGACTCCGAGGAAATCACCCATCGATCTCACCGTCCGATCTCATCCGAGCCACCGCTGCCGCGTCGACGGGCAGGAGCACCACCCGGTCGATGCGACGGCCGTCCATGCGAATCACCCGTGCCACCCAACCGCCGTCTCGTTCGAGCGGATCCTCGTTCGCCGGGGGAGGCAACAGAACTGCGTCCCCCTCGGTCGGTATGCGACCCAACTCCGTCAGTACCAGGCCGCCGATGGTTTCGTACTCGCCTTCCGGTGCCGAATACCCGGTGGCCGACGCGACCTCGTCGATACGCAGCAGACCTGCGCAATCCCATCCGTCGCCCGATCTGGAGACGTCGAGCTCCGGCTCGTCGTGTTCGTCGCGCACGTCACCGACGATCTCCTCGATCAGATCCTCCATCGTGACCATGCCCGCGGTGCCGCCGTATTCGTCGACGACGAGCGCGACCTGCATACCGTCGGCACGTACCCGTTCCATCACCGCGTCGCCGTCGAGGCTGGACGGTACGACGGGAACGTCGCGCGCCAGGGACTCGACCGTCGTCGAGCGACGGTGCGCTCCGGCGACAGTGAACGCATGCTTGATGTGAACGACGCCGATGGTGTCGTCCAGGTCGCCGTCGACCACCGGAAAGCGTGAGAAGCCGGTCCGCGCGGCCGTTTCGATCAGATCGGCCACGGTCGCGTCGGTGGCGAGCGTTTCGATCTTGACTCGCGGCGTCATCAGTTCCTCGGCCGTGCGGTCGCCGAACTGCAACGACCGATCCACCAGTCGGGCGGTGTTCTCGTCGATCGATCCCTGCCGTGCCGACGTGCGGACCAGCGAACCCAATTCCTGCGGCGACCGCGCGGATCTCAGTTCTTCCGCCGGTTCGATCCCGAGCCGGCGCACCAGCCAGTTCGCCGAGCCGTTGAGCCCGTTGATGGCCCACTTGAAGACCAGCGAGAACCCGGCCATCGCACCGGCTGTGACGCGCGCGGTCGACATCGGCTTCGCGATGGCGATGTTCTTGGGAACGAGCTCACCGAAGATCATCGAGAACGAGGTCGCCAGGATCAGGGCCACCGCAAGTGAGATGCCGGCGGAGAGGGTCTCGGATGCGCCCAGCGCGTCGGCCACCGGCCGAATGAACCCGGCCAGCACCGGTTCGGCGAGATAACCGGTGATCAGTGTCGTGATGGTGATGCCGAGCTGGGCACCGGACAGCTGAAACGACAGTGTCTTGTGGGCGTGCAGAACCTGGCGCGAGCGCAGGTCGCCGTTGTCGGCCTGTGACTCGACCGCACTGCGTTCGAGAGCCGTGAGGGAGAACTCGGCCGCAACGAACAGCGCCGTGCCGGCCGTCAGGGCGACGAAACCGAGCAGGCTGACGATGGTGAGAAGAAGAGCCACGCGTCAACTCCGCCTGAGCCGGGACCGTCGAAGCTGGGACAGGAGCATCGCGCCGCCGGAGTGCACGTGGCTGCCGAAATCGGTGTCGCCGGGTTTCTCTCCCGGCTCGATAGAGGATCCCTCCGAAGTGGAACCGTCGTCGTGTTGTTCCGCAGTTGCCGTGGCGGCAACCGAGATAGTGGGTGCCTCGGGCACCTGATTCCCTTCTGTCGGTTCGCGCTGTGGTCCCACTCCGTGAGGAGCCGACCGTTCGGCCACACGTCGAGAATCGAATGCTCGAATTTTCGACGAATAACGAGCGCGAACAACTGTGTTTGCTGTAGGCGAGTCTAACCGTGCCCGACCGTCACCACCCGGAGGGCAGGGGCCGTCCCTCGGCGAATCCGGCAGCGGACTGGACACCCAGAACTGCTCGTTCGGCCAACTCCGGGAGGGAACGGGCTCCTGCATACGTGCACGTGCTCCGAACTCCGGCACAGATGTGATCGATCAGATCCTCGACACCCGGCCGATCGGGATCGAGTCGCATCCGCGAACTGGAAATGCCCTCCTCGAACAAGGCCTTGCGAGCCCGATCGAACGCCCCGTCGGTGGCGGTACGCGCGGCAACGGCCCGCTTGGACGCCATGCCGAAGCTCTCCTTGTACCGATTGCCGGATGCGTCCACTCTCAGGTCGCCCGGTGACTCGTAGGTGCCGGCGAACCACGAGCCGATCATGACGTTCGCAGCACCGGCAGCCAGTGCGAGAGCAACGTCACGAGGATGGCGCACACCGCCGTCGGCCCACACCGAAGCTCCGAGTTCGGCTGCCGCAGCCGAACAATCGGCCACAGCCGAGAACTGGGGGCGTCCGACACCGGTCATCATTCGCGTCGTGCACATCGCTCCTGGTCCGACGCCGACCTTGACGATGTCTGCGCCCGCCTGCACCAGATCGCGTGTGCCCTGGGCAGACACAACGTTGCCGGCCGCCAAGGGAACACCGAGATCGAGGGAGCGCACAGCGGCGAGGGCTTCGAGCATCTTCTCCTGATGCCCATGCGCGGTGTCCATCACGAGCACATCCGCACCGGCCTCGACCAGTGCGGTCGCCTTCTCCGCCACGTTGCCGTTGATGCCGACGGCGGCAGCGATACGGAGGCGTCCCGACGCGTCGACTGCAGGCGCGTAGATACCGGTCCGAACTGCGCCGGTCCTGGTCACGACACCTGCCAGGGAGCCGTCGTTCTCGACGACGACGGCGAGGTGGGCGTGTGCCGCTTCCATCAGCTCGAAGACTTCCTTGGGCGACGCATGGCGAGGAACGCGCACGAAATCGGCCGACGCCACGGAACTGAGCCGGGCGAATCGGTCGACGTCGGCGCAGGCACTTTCGGTCACCACGCCGATCGGCTTGCCGTGTTCGACGATCACGACGGACCCGTGTGCGCGCTTGTGCACCAGAGCCAAGGCGTCGGACACGGACTCGTTGGGGCCGAGTACGACGGGTGTGTCCGCGATCAGGTCACGACTCTTGACGAATGCGACGGTCTCGGCGACGGCCTCGGTGGGGAGGTCCTGGGGGATCACTGCGATCGCTCCGCGACGTGCGACGGTTTCGGCCATCCGCCGTCCCGACACCGCGGTCATGTTCGACACGACGATCGGAATGGTGGTGCCCGAACCGTCGACCGTACTCAGGTCGACATCGAACCGCGACGTGACGTCGGTTCGGTTGGGGACGAGGAAGACATCGTCGTAGGTGAGATCGTAGGGCGGTCGGTGACCATCGAGGAACTGCACGTTGATCGAGACTACCGGTCGGGCGCAGTCGGGGCCGAAGCCCCGTCCACCGTCTCCGTTTCGATGCGGGTCGACGCCTGGGTCCGAGACAGTCGAATCGTCGTGACGACCATGACGGACACCGCCACGGCGATGATGGCGAGGGCAGCCCCGTCGGTCCTGATTCGCTCGTCCAGGACCGTGATGCCGATGAACGCCGCACCGAGAGGCTCGCCGATCGTGACGGCCGGTAGTGACGCGGACAGGGGACCGACCTGAAATGCTCGCTGCTGCAGATAGAACCCGAGAGCTCCGGATCCGACCAGCGCGTACGTCTGCCAGGCGGCCAGTGCTCCGAGCAGGTCGCTCTCCACGAGATCGGTGACGAACTTCGTCAGAGCCGCAGCCAGCCCGAACAGCATTCCTCCCGCGGCTCCGAGCAACAGAGCCCGCGCGCCGGGAGTTCTCAGCATGAGCCCGCCCACCGCAGCGCCGCCGATCACGACCGCGGCGATGATCAGCGGAACCGCCCAGTCGGACAGAGGGGCGTCGGTATTGCCTTCGCTGGGATCGCCGACCACGATGAACACCGCGAGGGCGGCGGCCAGGAGAAAGGCGAGCGTCCACGCCGAAGCTGGGAGTGCGCGGCCGGCCAATTTCGCCGACATCGGGAGGGCGAACAGCAGGGCGGTGACGAGCAACGGCTGCACGACCAGGACCGAACCGACCCACAGTGCAGCGATCTGAACCGCGTAGCCGCCCGCGTCGCCGAGTACGCCCACCCACCATCTCGGGCTTCGGATCAGAGCCGAGAGCAGCGACGTTCCCTCCGGAACCGATGCTGCGGCGCTCTGCTGTGCCACCGACGCGCAGGCGAACAGGAATGCCGAAACCAGGGCGAGCGCAATCGGCAACCAGGAGGAGGTCACCCGCGTCGTCCTCGGCTGCCGCCGCGCCTGCCTCCGGCCCGCCCGCTTCGCTCGTGTCGGACGGGTGCGGTACCGCGTCGAGAACTGCGAGGTGCTGGTGGTTCCGCCGCCTCGGCCGGGAGCGGCCTGCCGATGGGTGTACGAGCCCCGGTCAATCGACGCCACGAGGTGGGATCGGTCTCGGTATCGACCACCGTTGCCGTGACACCGGCATCGCCGGCCATGGCACACACGTGATCCAGCTGTTCGGCGGTGGCCAACGTCACGACGGTTCCGCTGGCTCCGGCGCGTGCAGTGCGGCCTGCGCGATGCACGTAGTCCTTGGAGTCCAACGGTGGGTCGACGTGGACCACGAGGGTGACGTCGTCGACGTGAACCCCACGTGCTGCAACATCGGTCGCGATCAGTGCAGTCGATGCGCCGTCGCCGAAAGCAGCCAGCGAGCGTGTGCGGTGCGCCTGAGTCTTGTTGCCGTGCAACGACGATACCGATACACCCAGCCGGCGGCAGTCGTCGGTGAGTCGGTCGACCGCGTGAGTGGTGCGGACGAACAGCAACGTGCGACCGTCTCTGTTGGCAAGTGCGGCAGCTACTTCGGTCTTGCGGGCAGCATCGACCCGAAACACGTAGTGGGCAATGTCGGGCTCGCTCACCGACTCCGCTGTGGAATGTTCGGCCGGATCGTTCAGGAACTTCTCGACCAGGCGGTCGACGTCCTCGTCCAGGGTCGCCGAGAACAGCAGCCGTTGCCCGCCTGCTGGTGTCGCGGCGAGGAGCGAATCGACCTGGGGCAGAAATCCCATGTCCACCATGCGATCCGCCTCGTCGATCACAGTCACCTCCACACGATCCAACGTGATCGAGCGTCGCTGGAGCAGGTCGTTGAGGCGACCGGGGGTGGCAACCACGATGTCGATTCCGCGCTGGATCTCTCGGACATTGCGCTCGAGCGGAACGCCGCCGACCACACCGACGCTGCGTAAGCCGAACGTCGCACCGTGGACGTCGAGCACTTCCTGGATCTGGAGCGCGAGTTCGCGAGTGGGAGCCAGTACGAGTCCACGCGGTGCACCGGGCTCACTGCGACGGCCGGCGAGCCGCACGAGCAGCGGAAGCCCGAACGCGAGAGTCTTTCCCGATCCTGTCGGAGCACGGCCGAGCACATCGCGGCCCTCGAGCGCATCGGGCAGGGCGGCGGACTGGATCGGAAACGGCTCGGAGACACCCGCTTTCCTCAGCGAGTGCACGAGAACCACGGGCAGTCCCAGTTCTGCGAACGATCGAACGGATTGACCCGGCATGGATGTGACCCTACCGCTGCGTCGACCACGCGTCGGAATCTTCTTGTCGGTGCCCCGCGCGATACTCGGCGTAGAACGCATGTTCGATCGGCGTTCGACACCGTGATCGCCGAGGGGGCGATCGCACGCAGAGTGTGGGGGAGCTATGTGCAAGATGTGTCAGGGCTACAGCGTCGACGAGTACATCGAAGGTGTGAAACGCACCATCGACAGGTGTGGGTGGGCTCTGCAGTACGTCGAATCGGAAGTCGATCCCGACGGTATCCACCCGGCGTTCTGCTACACGGTCGGTCTCACGAATTTCGGCAGCCCGGAGATCGTCACGACGGGGCGCGGGCCGCATGAGTCCTCGCGAATTCTCAATTCGCTCGGCGCCTCGGTAGTCTCGGGAATGCTGGAGCTCGAATCCGGAATTGGGTGCACTGCAGCAGGATTCGAGCTGTTAACCATCGACGTACCGGACTGTGCCGAAATTCTCTACACAGCGTCCGACGTCTACGGCCGAGGGCGCTTCAGTGCCGTGCAGGCGGTGTGGAAGGACCTGGACGGTGCTCTGCCGTGGGAGGGCATCCCGTCGACGGTGGTCCAACCGGTCCTCGGGCCGGTACCCGTCTGACCGGGTTCCTCGGTGCTGTACCGGTGGCGCTGCGTGGTGAACGCAGCGCCACCGGCGGACGGTCGTCGGTCAGGCTTCGATCTCGGAACGATCGCCGCTCCACAGAGTGTGGAACTTTCCTTCCGAGTCGGTTCGCTCGTAGGTGTGCGCCCCGAAGAAGTCTCGCTGTCCCTGGGTCAGAGCGGCCGGTAGACGCTCTGCCCGCAACGCGTCGTAGTAGGAGAGCGAGGACGCGAACGCGGGGACCGGAATGCCCAACGAGGCCGCGGTGATGACGACCCGACGCCAGCTGTCGATGGCGTTCTCGATGGCGTCACGGAAGTAGGGGGCCAGGATCAAGCTCGGCAGTTCGGCGTTGTCGTCGTACGCGTCCTTGATGCGATCGAGGAACCGGGCCCGAATGATGCAGCCACCGCGCCAGATCGTGGCGAGGTCACCGGGATGCAGATTCCAGTCGTATTCGGCACTGCCCGCGGCGATCTGGTCGAAGCCCTGTGCGTAGGCGACGATCTTCGACGCGTACAGAGCCCGACTGATGTCGTGCGTGAACTGCTCCGCATCGGTCGGCTTGTCGGCGAGAGTTCCCGAGGCGAGCCCGACGGCTGCCTTGCGCTGAGCGCGTGACCCCGACAGCGCCCGAGCGAACACCGCCTCGGCGATACCGGTGACGGGAACGCCGAGGTCCAGGGCCGCCTTGACGGTCCAACGACCGGTGCCCTTCTGCTCCGCAGCGTCGACGATCACGTCGACGAGAGGCTGACCGGTCTTGGCGTCGACCTGGCGGAGAACCTCGGCGGTGATCTCGACGAGGTAGCTCTCCAGATCACCGTTGTTCCACTCGGTGAACACGTCCGCTACCTGAGCCGGCGTGTAACCGAGGGCGTCGCGGAACAGGTTGTACGCCTCGCCGATGAGCTGCATATCGGCGTATTCGATGCCGTTGTGGACCATCTTGACGAAGTGTCCGGAGCCGTCGGGTCCGATGTGGGTGCAGCACGGCGTGCCGTCGACCTGCGCTGCGATGGATTCCAGCAGCGGTCCGAGGGCCTTGTAGGACTCGGCTGGACCACCCGGCATGATCGACGGTCCGTTGAGAGCGCCTTCCTCGCCGCCGGAGATACCGGCACCGACGAAGAGCAGTCCGCGCTCCTTCATGGCAGCCTCGCGACGGATGGTGTCGGTGTAGAGGGCGTTACCACCGTCGATGATGATGTCGCCCTCCTCCATCGCGCCTGCAAGCTCCTCGATCACCGCGTCGGTGGGGTCGCCTGCCTTGACCATGATGAGCACTCGGCGCGGCTTCGCGAGAGCGGCGACGAACTCCTCGATGGTTTCGGTGCGAACGAAGTTGCCCTCGGTGCCGTGCTCGGCGATCAGGGCATCGGTCTTGGCGACACTGCGGTTGTGCAATGCGACGGTGTGGCCGTGATGGGCGAAGTTGCGGGCGATGTTGGAGCCCATGACGGCGAGTCCGGTGACTCCGATCTGAGCCAGTTCTGTCGGTTCTGCTGCTGAGGTCATACCGACAGCTTTCCCTGCCGAGAGATTTCGCGCGAGCCAACCCCCCGGCCGGTGTCGAACCCGACCACCGGCAACGACAACGGGTGCCGCATTCGCGAAGAATGCGACACCCGTTTGTGCAGTTCCGGTCGGATCACGACCTCACGGTGACGAAGCGATCAGTGGCTGCGAGCCGGACCGTCGAAACCGTCGTACGAACGGCGTTCCGTGCGGCTGCGGAAGCCACCGGAGCGGTGCTCGTCCTGGCGGGGGCCGGACGCGGGACGACGGTTGTCGGAGCCACGGTTGTCGGAGCCGCGACCTTCGTAGCCACGACCCTCGGAGCCGCGGTACGAGCTCGAGTCGGAGCGACGCGGGCGGTCACCCTGGTAGCCCTCGCTGCGCGGGTTGGAGCCCTGGTATCCGCCGCCGCTGCGGGGATTGGAACCCTGGTAGCCGGTGCGGGGACGATCTCCCTGGTAGCCCTCGCTGCTGCGCGGGTTGGAGCCCTGGTATCCGCCGCCGCTGCGGGGGTTCGAGCCCTGGTACCCGCCAGTGCTGCGCGGGTTGGAGCCCTGGTATCCGCCGCCGCTGCGCGGGTTCGATCCTTGGTAGCCGGGACGGCTGTTCCGATCGCGGGGAGTGGACTCGGCGCGCAGGGGCTCACCGGTCGGCTTCTTCGCTCCGGTGATGCTGTTCAGCTCGGCCGAACCGGGCGAGACGTTGACGGCGGTCGCCTTGACGCCGGCCATGCCGGTCAGACGCAGAACCTGACGACGCTGGTTGGGGAGCACGATCGCGACGACGGTGCCCTTCTCTCCGGCGCGTGCCGTGCGTCCTGCGCGGTGCAGGTAGTCCTTGTGGTCTGCGGGCGGGTCGACGTGGACGACCAGGTCGATACCGTCGACGTGGATTCCGCGAGCGGCAACGTCGGTGGCGACGAGGACGGGGGTGCGGCCGTTCTTGAAGCGCTCGAGAACGCGGGTGCGCTGATTCTGAGCCTTGCCACCGTGCAGTGATTCCGCGGCGATTCCGAGCGCACGCAGGCGATCGGTGATTCCGTCGCAGCCCAGCTTGGTACGCGCGAACATGATGGTGCGGCCGCCTTCGCGGGCGCCGATCTCGGAGAGAACAAGATCCTTCTGACCCCGGTCGACCATGAGGACGTAGTGATCCATGGTCCGGACGCTGGCTTTGCCGTCCTGGGTGGAGTGCTCGACGTGATCAGGCAGGAACTGGCGTACCAGCGACTGAACCTCACGGTCCAGGGTGGCCGAGAACAGCATGCGCTGTCCGTCGGCCGGTGTGTCGGCGAGGACGGCACGTACCTCGGGCAGGAAGCCCATGTCGGCCATCTGATCGGCCTCGTCGAGGGCGGTGATCTCGATGGAGTCCAGGATGCAGGTGCCCTGGCGGAGGTGATCGGCGAGGCGGCCCGGGGTGGCGACGAGGACGTCGACTCCGCGTCGGAGCTGCTCGACCTGCTTGTTGAACGGGGTGCCGCCGACGGCCGGCATGACTCGCAGGCCCTGCGCATTGGCGTAGGGAGCGAGGGATTCGACGACCTGGAACGCGAGCTCGCGGGTGGGGACCAACACGAGCGAACGCGGGCGCTTGGCCGCCGGGCGGTCGGTGTGCAGCGACAGGCGCTGCAGGATCGGCAGGCCGAAGGCAAGGGTCTTGCCCGAGCCGGTCTGCGCACGACCGAGGACATTCTTACCGGCGATCGCGTCGGGAAGTGCCTTCTCCTGGATAGGGGAGGGCACGGTGATCGAGTTGCGCGCCAATGCGGCGACGACTGCCTCGGGCAGTCCGAGATCGGCGAAGGTGAAGGCCGGTGCCGCTACGGGCGTCGGTACTGCCGTGGTGTCGGAAGTGGTGGAAACGGGTGTGTTGGAAACAGCGTGGGTCACGCAGTAAAGCCTCTCCGGATTACGGGCACGCCAATAAGCCCGAAGCTGAGAGCACCCGAAGAACCGGGAAACACGAAAAACAGCCAGAACACATTGATACGAGCCAGGGCACTGTCACCTGGCCATCAGAATGCAGATGAGAACTGCATAAAGTGGGGCTGTTTGTGCCATTTCGATTGCTAGGTCGCGATGGCGACCGGTCTCTACTGTACGGGACGTATCGCGAATTGTTCGACTCGAGTCGATGTGACCTGTGCGACCCCGATCGCGGGCGGACTCACCCGAAGAGCTTGCTCAGTTCCTCCAGCCACGGCATGGCGACGTAGATCGTCGGAAGAACGAGGATCACCACGGCCGCCGCGTAGGCAGCCGCGGCGATGCGCACATCGCTGCCCGGGCCGCTCAAACGCTGAACACGGATGAGGGTATGCGGCCCGCCGGCTGCCATCGCACCACGCGGTGCGGTGGACCCGGCACAGGTCACCAGTGCCCTGGCCAACGGAGTGGGTCCGGTGACCTTGACCGCCGAGTCGTCTGCGAGCAGCTCCACCAGTAACTGCACGCTGCCGAGTGCCGACTTGCTGCGGACGATCCGGGGGAACGCTTCGTTGACGGCGGTGAATGCTTCGAGGACCAGGTCGTGGCGGGCGCGCAGGTGTGACCGCTCGTGACTGAGGATGGCAGTGACTTCCGCCTCGGAAAGATTGGCCAATGTTCCCCGGCTGAGAACCACCCGCTGACGCAGACCGGGTAGGCAGTACGCGATCGGCTCGGCCGCGTCGAGCACGCGGATGTCTGCATCGCGCAGACCACGGAAAGGGTTATCGCCCAAGTCACTTCGATCCAGCAGGTCGACGAGCACGCGATGCCTGGAACGTCGACGACGCGTTCTGACCGCTACCTGAACGATGGAGAACATGAGCTTGGCACCGATACCCAGAGTGATGGCGAGGACGACGACGTAGAGGATCCACAGGGGCAGGCCGAGCGCGTCGATCTCGTCGGTCGGTGCAGTCGTGGGACGACCGTCAGGACCGGGGACCAGTAGCAGTCCGCCGATCGCGAGGCCGGAGCTGAAAGCCGAGAGCACAGCAGCGAGGGCAATTGCTTGCCACAGCACCAGCGCCGCGCGTGGTGACCGGTACGGCCAGCTCGCGCGAGCGAGCACCGCCGGAACCGGCCCAGCCAGGATCAGCGCGAGTACTGCGAATACCAGCGCAGTCGTCGAGTTCATGTCCTCACTTACTGCCGCGAGCGTCAGTCCGTCGGACGGCCATCTCCAGCCGAAGGGGACTTCGATGTCGATTGTGCCACTTCCAACGCGGCGAGCGCCTCACGGAGGGCGGCGGCCTCGTCGGCTCCGACCTGACCGACGAAGTGCACGAGTGCCGCTGCGCGGCCACCCGACGCTGGTGCCTGCGACAGCGCGTCGACCATGAGGCTGGCGACCAGCTCGTCGCGGCCGTGCAACGGTGCGTAGCGGTGCGCTCTGTCGTCGCGTTGCTGCACGACCAGCTTCTTCTTCGCCAGGCGCTGCAGCACCGTCATCACTGTCGTGTACGCGAGTTCGCGATGCGTCGCAAGTGCCTCGTGGACCTGTCGAACGGTCTGGGGATCCGACGACTCCCACAGATGGTCCATCACTGCGCGCTCTAGTTCACCAAGACCAGCCATTCGTCCGAGTCTACGGCTAGTCCGACGCGGATGCGTACTACTGGTGGTAGTAACGACCGGTCAGGTGGTGTGGGATCGGTCATAGACCTGCTCGTCACGAATCGGCGGGTCTCGACCGCAGGAATCCCGTGGAGAATATTCTGTGCTGTGATCGTGCCGCCCTCGGCCCGACTTTGCCAGAAGTGAGCGGAGACGAAAGCGTGGAGTGGTTCGATTCCCTGTCGTTGATCGACGGCCCGGCACCGGTGATCGTGTCCGTTCTCGGTGCCCTCGGTGGTCTGTGGCTGCTCTTCTCGCGATCGCGGCGATACGCCACGCGGGCGCTGCCGATCGCCGCGACGGCAGCGATCGTCGTCACGGCGATCGGCTACGTGGTGGTCGAGAAGGTGTGGCGACCGTTCCCGGACCCGATAGAGACCGCGATCTACGTGTGGATCGGAGTCGGCCTCGCTGCGCTGTTCGCGGTGATTCCCAGGTCGGTGGCCGCCCGGGGGGTGCTGGGCACCGTGGCGTCCGTGCTGGCGATGGTGTTCGTGCTGGCGGCGTCGGCCCTGCACGTCAACCTCGAGTTCGACGCCTATCCCACCGTGGGCAACGCTCTCGGGGCAGAGTCCGCGGCGCGCATTCAATTCTCGGATGTGCCCGCTCCGGTAGAGCAGACCGTGACCGGCACGCCGCTGGACTCGGTCTGGACCGCGCCCGCCGACCTGGGCGCCGCCGGGAGGATCACCTCCGCCTCCATTCCGGCCACCGCGTCGAACTTCTCCGCCCGAGATGCGGAGATCTACCTGCCGCCCGCCTACTTCGCCGATCCTCGTCCGCTCCTTCCGGTTCTCGTACTGCTCGCCGGTCAGCCGGGAGCACCCGAGGACTGGCTCAACGGCGGAAAGCTCGCCGAGACCATGGACAACTTCGCTCGCGATCATGCAGGTCTCGCGCCGGTTGTCGTCGTCGCGGACGGAACCGGGTCGTCGATGGCGAATCCGCTCTGTGTCGACTCGCCGCTGGGCAACGTGGACACGTATCTCTCCCGCGACGTTCCCGACTGGATCGACAGCGCGCTGCAGGTGGACCCGAATCGCGCGCATTGGGCGATCGGTGGACTGTCCTATGGCGGTACGTGCTCGATTCAGATGGCGACCAATCATCCCGATGTCTATCCCACGTTTCTCGACCTCTCCGGCCAGCGCGAGCCGACTCTCGGCGATCGAGACCGAACGGTGCAACAGGCCTTCGGAGGAAACTCTGCGGCGTTCACCGCCATCAACCCGCTCGACCTGCTGAAATCACGTCAGTACCCCGACTCGGCCGGTATTTTCGTCGTGGGGTCGGACGACAACGACTACAAGCCGGGCCAACAGGAGATGTACGACGCGGCGAAGGCCGCCGGAATGGACGTGCAGTACGTGGAGGTACCGGGCGGACACAGCTTCGCGGTGTGGTCGGAAGGCCTCCGACGTGAGCTCCCATGGTTGGCAACGAGGACAGGGTTGATTTCGTGAACGTGACCGATCCGGAACGACCGTCCGCGGCGAACGCCGAAGCACCGACCTCGGCGGTGGGAGACGCGCACGATCCCGCCGAACCGTCGTGGATGTCCAAGCGCACCGAGTCACTGAGGTCGGGTGCGTCTGCGGTGATGCGCCAGCTTCGGCGGTTGTGGGCGCTCATCGTCTTCGGTGCCGTGGGAGCGCCGGTCAGTTTCACCCTGCTCGCCGTCGTCTGGGTGATAGGCATCGTCGCCGCTGTCGTGGACAACCGGGGGGAGATGGACAAGTACTTCGCCGTGGGCATCATGCCGTTCGAGCACTGGCATCTATGGACCCCGCTCACCTCGGGTTTGGCGGCGCCCAATATCGCGGGATGCGTGGTGGCCACGGTCGGGGTGCTGCTCGCCGCCGCACCGATCGAACGCCGTATCGGATCCCGTCGCTTCGCCGTCGCGGCGTTCGTGACGCAAGTGGCCGGTTCGCTGTTCGGCCTCGGCCTCGCGGTCCTGGCCAAGACCTTCGACGCGGACTGGGGATTCCGGCTGCACGTCGGAACCGCTGTGGGCCCGACGACCTGGATCTTCGGCGTGGTGCTGGTCGCGACCTCGCGGATGGATACGTTGTGGCGCAGGCGTATCCGTGTGGGCGTGCTGGCCCTGCTGGTGACGTTGGCACTGTTCGGTGGGCACCTGCAAGACGTCGTTCGGCTCGCTGCGGCGGTGATCGGCCTGATCGCGGGCCCGTGGATCGTCGGCCGATCGGCACGTGGACCTCGATTGGCGGGTACCCAGCGCGAAGGCCGGGTGCTGGTCGCGCTGATCGTCGCCGCGAGCGCCCTGGGTCCGGTGCTGGCGGCACTGAGCCCCAACGCTGTCGGGCCGTTCGCGGTACTTCGTGACGTGGTGCGGGGAGTTCCGTACACGGCGGCCGAGGTGCGCGAAATCTGCGCCGACGCGACCACCGACCCGGTCGAGTGTCGGCGTGGTCTGCTCGATCTCAGACTCGGGGGAGTCGGCCCGACCATCCTGAGCATCATGCCGTCGCTGTTCCTGCTGGTGGTCAGCGACGGCCTGCGTCGAGGCAGGCGTTTCGCATGGGCGATGGCGGTGGTCTCGCAGGGCATTCTGCTCGCATTGTCGGTGGCCAACTTCGCCATCCGGTTCCTCGAGTCCGGTGACGACCAGTCCCTGTTCTACGGATTGGAATCGCCGACGGCGTACCGCACTGCGGTGCCGTTCCTGCTGCCACTGATCGTGTTGCTGGTCCTGATCATCACCCGCAAGTTCTTCGACGTGTCGGCACCGTCGGGTACCTATCGTCGATGGGCGGCCTCGGTGGTCGGGGTGGGGGTGGGACTCGCCCTGATCTACTCGATCGGCGGGTATCTGGCCCGAGACGGCTTCGCCGATTCGCCGTCCTTCGGCGGCTTGCTGGCGGACTTCCCGCAACGATTGATTCCCCCGGTCTACCTGCAGTGGCTCGAGCCCGCACTGCTCCCGCAGAGCGCACCGACCACCCTGCTCTTCGAGTGGACCGGCGTGGTGTTCTGGGTGGTGGTCTGTGTGCTCGCCGCGAGTACCTTCCTCACCCCGGTGTACGGCACCGAGACCGACGCCACCGAACGGGCCCGCGGATTGCTCATGTCGAGCAGCGGGTCTGCTCTGTCGTGGATGACGACCTGGCGCGGCAACAAGTACTGGTTCGGTGCCGACGGCCGCAGCTATGTCGCCTACCGGGTCATCGCCGGCGTGGCACTGACCACCGGGGATCCCGTCGGTCCGCGGGAGTCCTTGCGGGACAACGTCGTCGAATTCGCCGAGTTCGCGTCCGAGAACGGATGGATCCCGTGCTTCTACTCCGTCACGCCCGACGTCCGCCGCATCACCGACTCCCTCGGCTGGGGAGGAATCCAGGTCGGTGAGGAGACGGTTCTCGACCTCGACGGAATTGCATTCACCGGCAAGCGGTTCCAGGACGTACGGACTGCTTTGAACAGAGCGAAGAAGGCCGGCGTCGTTGCCGAGTGGATTCGCTTTCCTTCGGCCCCGCTGGCGATCACGGACCAGATCACTGCGATCTCGGAGGAATGGGTCGCGGACAAGGGCATGCCCGAGATGGGCTTCACTCTCGGCGGTCTCGAGGAGGTCGACGACGAGAACGTACGGTGCCTGATCGCCGTCGACGAGCACCGGACCGTGCACGGTGTGACCTCGTGGATGCCGGTGTACGAGGACGGCGTCATCGTCGGATGGACACTCGACTTCATGAGGCGCAGATCCGAGGGCTTCCGGCCCACGATGGAATTCCTCATCGCTTCGGCCGCTCTGCTGCTCGAACAGGAGGGGGCTCGATTCCTCAGTCTCTCCGGCGCACCCCTGGCCAAGGTCGACGAGAAGCAACCCGAACACGTCTCGAGTGCCGAGCAGTCGACGCTGTCGGGATTGCTCGAGCGGTTGCTCGACGTCCTCGGACGCACCCTCGAACCCGTCTACGGATTCCGTTCGTTGTTGGCGTTCAAGTCGAAGTTCCAGCCCCGCTACGAACCGATGCACATGACGTTCGCGGATCCGGCCGCACTGCCCAGTATCGGTAATGCGATCGGGCGGGCATATCTGCCCGACGTGTCGATCGGTCAGGGTGTCAAGCTGGTGCGCACGATGATCGAGCGGTGAGGCTCCGCCCTACCGCTCGGTGGATGCAACTGCGGCGGAACGACTTTCCGACCGGACCGGTCCACCGACCGACCCATAGACGTGTCGGGTCCCGATCGGAACGATGAGAGGACGATCGGACATCGGATCGTCGATCACGGTGGCCTCGAGGCCGAACACGTCGAGCAGAAGCTGCTCGGAAATGACGTCCTGCGGCCGACCCGAGGCGACGATCTCTCCCTGTTTCATCACGATCAACCGGTCGCTGTAGCGAATCGCCAGGTTCAGATCGTGCAGGACCATGACGATGGTGCGACCGAGTTCGTCGTGCAGGCGGTCGACCAGATCCAGTACCTCGATGGAGTGCGCCAGATCGAGGTACGTGGTCGGTTCGTCGAGCAGAAGGATATCGGTGCCCTGGGCCAGTGCCATCGAGATCCAGGCGCGTTGCCGCTGGCCACCGGACAGCTCGTCGACGGGTCGGTCGGCGAGGTCGCCGACACCGGTCAATTCGAGTGCGTTCGCCACCTCGGCCTCGTCGTCCGAGCTCCACTGCCGGATCCACGACTGGTGCGGGTGACGACCGCGTGAGACGAGATCTGCGACGGTCAGTCCTTCGGGGGCGGTCGGTGCCTGCGGCAGCATGCCGAGGGTGCGAGCCACCTCTTTCGTCTTCATCGAGGAGATCGCTCGACCGTCGAGCATCACGCTGCCGGCCTTGGGCTTGAGCAGACGGCCGAGCGAACGCAGCAGCGTCGACTTTCCGCAGCCGTTGGGCCCGATGACCGTGGTGATGACTCCGGTGTGAATCTCGAGATCGAGGTGCTCGACGATGGTGCGGTCGCCGTAACCGAGGCTCAGATCGTTCGCGATCAGACGCGAGGTGTGGCTGGTTGTCATACGGAGGCCTTTCGATTACTGCGAACGAGTAGGTAGAGCAGGAACGGTCCGCCGAGGGCCGAGGTGACGATGCCTACCGGGAGCTCCACCGGCAGAATGGTGCGAGCGATCAGATCGCTTGCCACGACGAGTAATCCACCGAGAAGTGCCGACGCGATGATCGGCGGACCTGGCGTTCGCAGCACCCTCAGCGCAATCTGAGGAGCGGCGAGCGCAACGAATCCGATGGGTCCCGCGGCGGCGGTGGCGATCGCGGCGAGTGCGACGGCAGCGAGCAACATCATGGCCTGACTGTGTTGCAGACGAACACCGAGCGACCTCGCGTTGTCGTCGCCGAGTCGCAGGGCACCCAGCGTGAACGTCGCAACGACGGTGCCGCCGCCGACCAGGACGACCGCTGCGGCAACCGGCCAGACCGCTGCCCAGTCCGCTCCGTTGAGCGAACCGTTGAGCCAGACCTGAGCGCGGGACACGTCGTTGATGTCGGCGCTGATCAGCAGCCAGCCGATCACCGCGGTGAGCATCGCGTTGACGGCGATGCCGACCAGAATGAGGCGGAACCCGTCGACGCCCTTGCGCCAGGCGAGGGCATAGATCGCGATCGCAGTGAGCAGCCCGCCGATCAGTGCTGCGAGAGGAAGGCCGAGGGTGGCGAGCAGCCCGCTGAAGCTGCTGCCACCGCCGAGCACGATCAGAGCGACGGCTGCGGCACTGGAACCGGCGGTGATGCCCAGGATGTCGGGGCTGGCCAGGGCGTTGCGAGAGATCGACTGAGTGATCGCGCCGGAGATGCCGAGGGCAGCACCGACCAGGAGGCCGGTCAGTGATCGGGGCAGTCGCAGGTCCATCACGATGAACCGTTCGATCCTCGAACCGCCGCCGAGCAGCACGTCGAGGACCGCCGTGATCGACAGCGGGAAGTCGCCCCGTCCGATGTTCACGCACATGACCAGCACCAGAGCTGCAGCCAGTAGGACGGTCGTCAGCACCATCAGCGGCCGCCGGACCATCGAGATCGGACCGAGGCGGAACGCAGGCCGGGTACGAACGACAGCAGGGCCGGGCGTCGGTGTGGGGGACTGCAGGTCGGCGGTCACAGGCCGACCAACTTCCGGCGTCGAACGAGAGCGATGAAGAACGGTGCCCCGATCAGTGCGAGAACGATGCCCACCTGGAGTTCGCCCGGGCGCACCACGACCCTGCCGATGACGTCGGCGATCATGAGCATGACTCCGCCCATGAGGCCCGCATAGGGCACGAGCCAGCGGTAGTCGGGTCCGGTCACCGCACGGGCGATGTGCGGAACGACGAGGCCGACGAACGCGATGGGCCCGCACGCTGCGGTCGCGGCACCGGTGAGCAGCGTGATGGCGAGGATGCCGACGGTTCGGGTGATCGCGATGTTGGTTCCGAGCGATCGTGCGACGTCCTCGCCGAGGCTCATGACATTGAGGCCGGGTGTGCTCGCCAGTGCGATGAGGACGCCGATCACCAGGAACGGCAAGACCTGCCACAGTACGTCCAGGCCGCGTCCTGCAACGGATCCGACCACCCAGAAGCGGTAGCCGTCCAAGCTGGTCTGATCGAGCAGTACGACGGCATTGGTCATCGCCATCAGGAAGAACGCGACGCCCGCACCGGCGAGGGCCAGATTGATCGGACTGGATCTGCCCGACCCTATCGATGAGAGTCCGAACACGACGATGCTCGCCACCGCCGAACCGGCGAAGGCGAACCACAGGTATTGACTGGGCGAGGTGAACCGGAACAGGTAAATGGCCATCACGACGAAGAACGCCGCTCCGGCGTTGAGGCCGAGCAGGCTGGCGTCGGCCAACGGATTGCGGGTGTGCCCCTGGATGAGAGCGCCTGCGATACCGAGCGCGATACCGACGACCAGTGCGAGCACGGTGCGGGGAATGCGCAGCGTGCGCACGATGATGTCGGTGTCGGTGCCCGTCGAATTCAGCAGTGCATGGGCGATTTCGGCGAAGGTCAGTGGCCGCGCGCCGATGGCGATGCTGGCGAGTATGCCGGCGACGAGTGCGGCGACCAGGACGGCCAAACCGAGCAACCTCCGCCGCCGAATGGCCGCGACCGAACCGTCTTTGGGGATGGGCTCGAATCCTTCTGCCGCAGCAGCCTTTTCATGCACCACCTCGGACGATGCAGCGCCGATCCGGAATTGCCGGCGAAGGGCACGACGAGCACCGATCGGACCGTGCGTGGCGCTGTCGCGCAGTGTCAGTCCCATCCAGCGTCGACCGGTGCTCTGGCCTTCGTTGCCGTCGCGGTAGCCGCGATTCCAGACGAACAGAGCCAGCGCGACGCACACCGCGATGGTGCCGAACACGAATCGGTCCGCCTGGCCGCCGCCGTTGTCGTCACGTAGCGCGTCGACGATCGACCAGCCGACGAACAAGGGGACCAGCACGATCAGTGCGTCGATCGCGGCCGCAGCGATGCGAGTGCCACGCGGCGGCGGCCCGGTCGGCACGTCCTCGGTCCCGTAGGACTCGTCGGACGACCGGCGTGCGCCGTGCGGGCCGAGTAGCGGAGCTGTGGTCACAGTGCTCGTGACTCCTCGCTGTTTCGAAGGGACTCGGTTTAGGTTACGGAACCCTTGCTCGACACGTGAGGCGAGGTAAGGGTAGCGGTGCCTGACCCGCTTTACGATCTGGTTAGGCTAACCTACATTTGTCGGGCAGGGGTGCGACGCGTGCACCCGCCGAGAACCTAAGGAGCGATCAGGTGTCAGTTGCAACAGCGTCGTACACGGGCTGGGCCGATGTGCATCGATTCTCGAATCGATCCGGCGGGGCGGCGCTGTTGGCCGACTCGTGCGCGACCCTGCGTGCACTCAATCCCGACTACCCACGGATGTACGCGGTGGCCGCCATGGCGAACGAGGGCAAACGCCGTTGGTGGCAGTTGGCGGTAGGGCTCGAGGACGGTCGCGTCGAGCAGATGTACCGACGATCGCTCGAGGATCTCGATGTTCCCGAGGCTGCGGCAGTGCAGGTCGCGACGGCCCTGATTCACGCCGTCGTCGGACGCGTGTCCGCGCTGCTGGTCCTGGAGGCACGCGCCTGGGATCCGGGCATCGACAATCTGTGGATCCACATGGACAGCGACGGCGGGATCGATTGGGCGGGAGTGGCATCACCGATCCTGCGAGTGCTACCCGAGGATCCCGCCGCGGGTGAGCCCGGCACGGTCACGCTTCCGTGTGAACAGGCCCTGTTGGTCTGGACTGCACATCGCTGCACGACGTCGCTCGGCGCGGTGTTCCGCGCGATCGCCGATCGTGCTCCGTTGGACGCGCGTGTCTTCTGGGCCCTGGTCGGTGACGCCATCCTCGGGGCCTCGACGTATGTTCCGATTCTGGCGGGGGCGAGTGCATCGGCAGGTGCCCGCCGAGGTCAGCTGCTCCTCGACGCCATGGTCGCCGCTGGGGCTCCCGTCCGTTCACGCGTCGGGGTTCCGGGGCGCGCGAGACTCCGGGCATCGTGAAGGTCTTGCGCTTGAACTAAGGTTTGCCTATGCTGACTTCGTACCAACGGATCGCGCCGGAGTCCTGAGGGCTGCAGTGACTCCCGGTCCTTGCCACGGTGGGCCTCTCGTTCTTCGACGAACGAGAGGCCCACCGATTTTTGTGGGTCGAGCGTCGTGTATCTCTGAACGAGAGTCGACAGCCGAGTCGGCCGGACCATCTCGACGCAACCGGAAGGCACAGCTATGACGGACTCGAACGGCACCACGGGGGAGACCACCTTCGACACCATGACGCCGGAACAGCTCACCGAATTGTGTGCACGAGGGTTCGACGGGGTCGTCGGCCTGCGATACCTCGAGGTCTCCGGCGACGAGGTGCGCGCGGAATGGACCGTCACCCCGCAGCTCCATCAACCGGCCGGAATCATGCACGGGGGCGTGCTGTGCTCGGTGGTCGAGTCGGTGGCCAGTATCGGTGGATCGGCCTGGTTCGGCGCGCGCGGCCACGTCGTCGGAACCAACAACAACACCGACTTCCTACGCGCGACTCGGTCGGGAACCCTGACCGCGCACGGACATCCGATTCATCGGGGACGTACGCAGCAGCTCTGGCAGGTCGACATGACGGACGAGAGTGGACGCCTGGTTGCTCAGGGCAAGGTCCGGCTGGCGAATATCGAAAACACCGCACATCTGGGACAGTGATGCCCATGACGGGCCACAACGACCATGCTGCTTCCTCGCTGACTTCCGACGCGTTCGATCGCCTCGAATCACTGTTCGGTCCCATCGACGACGAACTCGCGCAGCACTATCCGGGTGACCGAGTCGGTGGCCAGCCCTCTCACACCGTCTATGTGTCGGCCGCGGATGCCTCGGCAGCTGTGCCCGCCGAATGGGGTGCCGCCGCCCTGGCAATCCTGGACGCCCACCCCGATGCGTTCGCCGGACTCGACACCGAAAACGCACTACCCCTCGTGCGCGACCGACTCGGCAGTGCGCCCATCCAGGACCTCCGATTCGACTTCGAGGACGGTTACGGGTGGCGATCCGATGCCGTCGAGGACCGCCACGCGAGGGCGGTCGGGGCAGCGCTGTCCGCCCTGGCCGAAGATTCGGCAGGTCCGACGTGGCTGGGAATTCGCGCCAAAGGGCTTGCCGCACATGAGCGTCGGCGCGGAATCCGCACCCTGGAGCTGGTCCTGGACGGAGCCGGGGGAGTGCCCGACGGCTTCGTGTTCACCGTCCCCAAGCTCCGTGCCGCCGCGCAGGTAGCCGCTGTGGTCGCGCTGTGTGAGGAGCTCGAGCGTGCGCACGGCCTGCCCGATCGAGCCCTTCGATTCGAGCTGCAGATCGAGAGCCCGCAGGCGGTGATCGGGGCGGACGGTACGGCGACGCTCGCGCGGGCGATCATCAGGGCGGACGGCCGCTGCACCTCCCTGCACTACGGAACCTACGACTACAGCGCCGCCTGCGGAATCACCTCTGCGCAGCAATCATTGGCCCATCCGGTGGCGGACCACGCGAAGAACGTCATGTTGGTGGCAGCGGCACAGACCGGGGTGTGGGTGTGCGACGGTTCGACCCAGGTGGTGCCGACGGGCGACCCAACACAGGTGGCGGCGTCCGCGCGTCGACACTTCGAGCTGGTGACCAGATCCCTCGAACGCGGCTTCTATCAGGGCTGGGACATGCATCCCGGACATCTGGTGACGCGATGGTCGGCGACCTTCGGCTTCTTCCGTCAGGCCATGCCGGTAGCTGCTGCTCGGCTGGGCAGCTACCTCGATCGCCAGGGTGGTGAGGTGATGGACGAGCCGGCGACGGCGCAGGCGTTGGCAGGCGTTCTGGTGCGGGGGTTGGATTCGGGCGCGTTCGGCATCGCCGAACTGCAGAACGTGGCTGCCGGTATCGACCGAGACGTGCTGCGGGGACTGCTCGATCGATCGGTGACCGTGCCGCTCGGATGAGGTGCGTCGGCGCGCTCCGCTGCCGACGGGTCGCAAGCGTGTCAGAATTGCCGGGCACCATCACCGATCGGGACGGAGAACTCCAATGCGGTTGTCTCCGCACGAGCAGGACCGACTGCTCGTCAGCTACGCGGCCGAACTCGCTCGGCGTCGCCAGGCACGCGGCCTCAAACTCAATCACCCCGAGGCGATCGCGGTCATCACCGATCACCTCCTCGAGGGTGCCCGCGACGGCCGATCGGTCGCAGACCTGATGTCCTCTGGTCGCGAGATTCTCGGTGCCGAAGACGTGCTCGACGGTGTGCCCGAGTTGCTCCCCGAGGTGATGGTGGAAGCGACCTTTCCGGACGGCACGAAGCTGATCACGGTGCACGAGCCGATCTCACCGAAGCGGGGTGACGGCCACCTGATTCCGGGCGAGATCATCACCGTCGCAGGCGACATCGAGATCAACGACGGCGCCGAGGTGATCTCCATGGCCGTCGTCAACGCGGGAGATCGACCGGTACAGGTGGGCAGCCACGTGCATTTCCCACAGTCCAACGCAGCTCTGCAATTCGACCGCGAGCGGGCGCACGGCTTCCGCCTCGACATCCCCGCGGGCACGGCGGTGCGGTTCGAGCCCGGCATCGAACAGACGATTCGGCTCGTGCCACTCGGTGGCACGCGCGAGGTATACGGATTGAGCATGACACCTCCCGGAAAGTTGGACAGCTGATGGCGCGCATGAGTCGCAGTCGATACGCCCAGTTGTTCGGCCCCACCACGGGTGATCGAATCCGCTTGGCAGACACCGATCTTCTGATCGAGGTCACCGAGGACCGCAGTGGTGGCCCGGGCAACGCCGGTGAGGAGGCGGTGTTCGGCGGCGGCAAGGTGATCCGTGAATCGATGGGGCAGTCCCGAGCCACCCGCGCCGACGGTGCTCCCGACACGGTGATCACCGGGGTCGTCGTCGTCGACTACTGGGGAATCATCAAGGCCGATCTCGGTATTCGCGACGGACGCATCGTGGCACT
This sequence comes from Rhodococcus sp. NPDC076796, assembly GCF_040702765.1. Classification (NCBI taxonomy): domain Bacteria; kingdom Bacillati; phylum Actinomycetota; class Actinomycetes; order Mycobacteriales; family Nocardiaceae; genus Rhodococcus; species Rhodococcus sp. NPDC076796. Next base: position 129,847 of record NZ_JBFBMS010000010.1, read on the forward strand.
GGGCAAGGCAGGCAATCCCGACACCATGACCGGGGTGCATCCCGATCTCGTCATCGGACCGTCCACCGAGATCATCGCGGGCAACGGGAAGATCGTCACGGCCGGCGGCATCGACTGTCACGTCCACCTGATCTGCCCACAGATCAAGGAGGAGGCTCTCGGCGGCGGCATCACCACCGTGATCGCAGGCGGTACCGGCCCCGCCGAAGGCAGCAAGGCCACCACCGTCACCCCGGGTGCATGGCACCTGTCCCGGATGCTCGAGTCGCTGGACGACTGGCCGATGAACATCGTGCTCCTCGGCAAGGGCAACACGGTCAATCCGGACTCGATGTGGGAGCAATTGCGCGCCGGCGCATCGGGATTCAAGCTGCACGAAGATTGGGGATCCACCCCTGCCGCGATCGACGCGTGCCTGCGAGTGTGCGAGGACGCAGGAGTTCAGGCAGCACTGCACTCGGACACCCTGAACGAGGCCGGATTCGTCGAGACCACCCTCGATGCGATCAAGGGTCGCGGAATCCATGCCTATCACACCGAGGGTGCGGGCGGCGGGCACGCACCCGACATCATCACCGTGGCGGCGCAGCCGCACGTCCTCCCCAGCTCGACCAACCCGACGCGTCCCCACACCGTCAACACCCTGGACGAACACCTGGACATGCTGATGGTGTGCCATCACCTCAGTCCATCGATTCCGGAGGATCTGGCCTTCGCCGAGAGTCGAATTCGGCCGTCGACCATCGCAGCCGAGGACCTGCTGCACGACATGGGTGCGATCTCGATGATCGGCAGCGACGCTCAGGCAATGGGCCGGATAGGTGAGGTGGTTCTGCGCACGTGGCAGACGGCACACGTGATGAAGTCTCGTCGCGGCTTCCTGGCCGGCGACAACGGAGCCGACAACAATCGAGTGATGCGCTACGTCGCGAAGTACACCATCTGCCCGGCCGTCGCCCACGGCCTCGACGACGAGATCGGATCGATCGAGCCGGGCAAACTCGCCGACCTGGTGTTGTGGGATCCGGCATTCTTCGGTGTCCGTCCCCACATGGTCATCAAGGGCGGCATGATCGCATGGGCTGCCATGGGCGACGCGAACGCGTCCATCCCGACCCCGCAACCCGAACTACCTCGGCCGATGTTCGGTGCGTCGCCCAAGGCGGCGGCCGCGACGTCACTGCATTTCGTTGCCCCGCAGGCGATCGAGGACGGACTGGCCGGGCGTCTGAACTGCGATCGCCGGTTGGTTCCGGTCAAGAACGTGCGCGGTGTCAGGAAGTCGGACATGGCACTCAACGACGCTCTGCCCGATATTCGAGTCGATCCCGACACCTTCACCGTCCGTATCGACGGTGACGTGTGGACGGAGCAGCCGGCAACCGAACTGCCGATGGCGCAGCGATACTTCCTCTTCTGATGCCCGATGCCCGACTGCAGGTGACGACGCTTCTCTCGCTTGCCGATTCGCGCCTGCCCACCGGCGGACACGTGCACTCCGGCGGAGTGGAGGAAGCGATCGCCTCGGGCTTCGTTCGAGACATCACGACGCTCGAGGCGTTTCTGCGACGCCGTATCCGAACATCCGGGGCCACGACGGCATCCATTGCCGCATCGCTGGTGCACGGGTCGTCGAGCACCAGCGAGGCCGATGCCGAATCCGACGCACGAACCCCATCCCCGGCTGCCAGGTCTGCCTCGCGTGCTCAGGGCCGTGGACTGCTCAGGTTGGCCAAGTCCGCCTGGCCGCATCATGATTGGACGTCGATCGGGCGGAGGCCGCACCTGGCCGTTGCCGCTGGGCACGTCGGGCTCGCGGCGGGCCTGTCGGTTGCCGACACGGCCGCAGTGCAGGTGTACATCACCATGACCGGGTCGGCGATCGCCGCGCAGCGTCTGCTCGCGCTCGATCCGGCCGAGGTCGCGGCGTGCACCATCCGGTTGGGCGATTTCTGCGACGACGTGACCGCTGCGGTGTGCGAGTGCCTGCCCGAGCTGATGGAGTTGTCGGATCCGTTGCTGGACATGTTCGCCGAAGCCCACGCCGTCCGTGATCGGCCGTTGTTCGTATCCTGAATACCGATCCACTTTTTTCTCTAGCGACAAGGAGTTCGACATGCCCCCGCACCTGATCGACGGTGAGCCCCACGACCACGGTTTGGATCGGCCCAAGCGCGCACGGGTGGCAGGCGACGCGCTGCGCGTCGGGATCGGTGGACCCGTCGGTTCCGGAAAGACGGCGTTGGTGGCTGCGCTGTGTCGCGAACTGCGCGACGAGCTTTCGCTCGCCGTGCTCACCAACGACATCTACACCACCGAGGATGCGGACTTCCTGCGTCGGCACGCAGTGTTGCCCGACGAGCGCATCACGGCGGTGCAGACCGGTGGCTGCCCGCACACGGCAATTCGGGACGACATCACCGCCAACCTCGATGCCATCGACGATCTGATCGAGAACAACCCGCCCCTGGACCTGATTCTCGTGGAGTCCGGTGGCGACAACCTCACTGCGACCTTCTCGTCCGGTCTGATCGACGTACAGATCTTCGTCGTCGATGTCGCCGGGGGAGACAAGGTGCCGCGCAAGGGTGGTCCCGGTGTGACGTTCTCCGATCTGTTGGTCGTCAACAAGACGGATCTCGCTCCGTACGTCGGAGCCGACCTCGGCGTCATGGAGCGGGACGCGGCCCAGGTGCGTGAGGGGCGACCGACTGCGTTGATCTCCCTCACCGACGATCCGTCGGCGACCATGGTGCTCGAGTGGGTGCGGGAGCAGCTGAAGGTGATCGCCGACGCCGACGCGCATGCCCACACACACTGAGCGTCGATGCACACAGAGCTCTGCATCGACGCGAGCCGCAGCCGGAGCCCGCGCATCACCTCGGTGGGCGGACTCGCCGGCCGCCAGACGGGACCGGACACAGTCCACCTGATCGGTACCGCCGCAACTCCTCTCGGCGGTGACACCATCGTGGTCAGAATATCGGTGGCGGCCGGGGCGCACCTGGAGGTGCGCAGTGTCGCGGCCTCGTTGGCGATGCCCGGTGGGCTACACCGTCACTCGTCCGCGCAGTGGCACTTCGAGGTCGGTGCAGGCGCGTCGCTGGTCTTCGATCCCGAACCGATGGTCGTCGTCTCCGACGCCTCGCATTCGGTGATCAACTCCGTTGCGCTGGAACAGGATTCGACCCTGTGGCTGCGTGAGCGTACGCAGATCGGCCGCTTCGAGGAAGCGTCGGGACACTGGAGCAGTGCGATGCGATGCGATGTCGGAGGCAGCCCGTTGCTACGTCATCGAGTGGAACTGGGCGCGGGATCGGTTGCGCACGATGCGTTGTCGGCACCGCTGTCGATGTCGAGCACGCTGCGATATCCCGATACACGGGCGTCCGAGGTCGACTTGGCCGACGGGACCGTCCGGCTGGCGCTGGCCGGAGGCGGTTCGCTGAGTACCTCTGTGGGTCGTCGCCTTCGGCACGCCGAACTGGATGTGTGAGACCCGGCGTGCTGCACAACGAACAACGCATCGGCCGACGGTGTCCCGTCGGCCGATGCGTTGTGTGAGAGCTGGTTTCAGCCCGCTGCCTTTTCTCGTTCCTGCTCCGAATCAGCTGCGGCAGCCTCGACGGCACCCGTACGTTCGAGCGAGTTGAGTTGCTCGATGGCAAGTCGCGCGAACACCTGCTGCTCGGTCGACGCCATCTGAGCCCGACCTCGGCCGAGGAACGTCACGAACCACGAGATGACGGTCGTGATGCGGCTGCGGTAGCCCACGAGGTAGTACAGGTGCAGCGCGAGCCACATGAGCCAGGCGATGAATCCGCCGAATTCGAGTTTGCCGACCTTGGCAACCGCGTTGAATCGCGACACCGTTGCCATCGAACCCTTGTCGAAGTACTTGAACGGGGTCCGCTGGGCGGGATCGTCCTCGCCCTTGACCGACGCCTTGATCAGCTTGGCGGCGTATGTCGCTCCCTGGATGGCACCCTGTGCCATGCCCGGAACGTCCTTGACCGACATCAGGTCGCCGACCACGAACACGTTCGGATGGCCCTTGACGGTGAGGTCCGGTTCGACCAGCACCCGTCCGGCGCGATCGGTTTCCGATCCGGACTGGTCGGCGAGCTGCTTGCCGAGGGGGCTGCCCTGCACGCCTGCGGACCAGACCTTGCACTGCGCCTCGATACGACGCGTCGTGCCGTCCTTCTCCTTGACCGTCAGGCCGTCGTTGTCGACGTCGGTGACCATCGCGTTGAGCTGAATTTCGACGCCGAGCTTCTCGAGCCGCTCGGCAGCCTTGCGGCCGAGCTTCTCGCCCATCGGCGGCAGTACGGCGGGCGCGGCGTCGAGCAGGATGACGCGGGCGTCACGCGGATCGATGTTGCGGAAGGCTCCGTCGAGGGTGCGATCGGCGAGCTCGGCGATCTGCCCGGCGAGCTCGACGCCGGTGGGACCCGCGCCGACGACCACGAAGGTCATGAGGCGGTCCTTCTCCTCCTGATCGTCGGAGAGTTCGGCCTGCTCGAACGCACCCAGGATGCGGCCACGCAGTTCGAGTGCATCGTCGATGGTCTTCATGCCGGGCGCGAACTCGGCGAAGTGATCGTTGCCGAAGTAAGACTGCTGAGCGCCTGCTGCGACGATCAGGCTGTCGAACGGAGTGACGGTGATGCGTTCGAGGAGCTTGGACGTCACCGTCTTGGCCTCGAGATCGATGTTCAGCACGTCTCCGAGCAGCACCTCGGCGTTCTTCTGCTTCCGCAGAATGACGCGGGTGGTGGGAGCGATCTCGCCGACCGACAGAATGCCTGTCGCGACCTGATAGAGGAGAGGCTGGAAAAGGTGGTGTGTCGTCTTCGCGACGAGGGTGATGTCGACGTCGGCTTTCTTGAGCGCCTTGACGCCGAACAGACCTCCGAACCCGGAACCGATGACGACGACGCGGTGACGCTTCGATTCGAGCGGTTGGATGCTCATTACCTGCTCCCTAACGATTGCGGTGTGAGGTCAACGGTAGTCGCCATCCATCTCGACGTCTCGACAAGGTCGTCGTGTCTGTGGTGGCAGCGCACACCTACCGGCCGGCCGCTGCGCGCTTCGCCAGTTCCACGGTCGCGGCCCGCAGTTCGGTGGCCGAGTCGATCGGAGTTGCATAGCCGACCCTGGTGTACGCGATTCCGCGCGGTGTGAGCACCTTCAGATCCAGTCCGTAGCGGTCGGCGGCCGTGCACTCGGCGGACGTGGCATCGGGAAAGCCGCCCAGCTCGCGGGCCATGGCAGTCAGCGACGACGAGTGGTCGGCGTTGAGGTGCTCGATCGCGTACGCGGAGGTCGGCGACACCGGATCGGGCGCGGCCCGGGAATACGCTTCGGCGGTTGCCGAATCCATCCGGCCGTATCCGCCGACCCACCGGACGCGATGCACCCGCATGATCCACAGCGTGAAGTCGCTGTAGTCCAGGTAGTACTTCGCCGCTGGTACGCCGTCGAGATGCGCCGCGCGTGCTGCGGCCAACTCGTCCCCCTCGGGCCGCTCGACCACGCCTGCCAGCGTGATTCGGCCCGACGCCAGTGGATCGGTTTGCGATTGCGGCGCCACGATCGACAGGCTCATCCGTTGATCGCCTGCGAGGTTCCGTCCGTGCTCGGCCATGCGCGAGACACACAGAACCGGAGCGCCGTCGAGCAATCCGTACGTGACGAACGAAGCCCAAGGATCGCCGTCCGCGGTCAGGCTCGCAAGAGTCGCGGTGTTCGTGGACGCTGCGATCGTGCGCGCTTCCTCGGCTGCGGAGGGACGACGGTCGTCGACGACCGGGGCCAGGGGAGGGGGAACGGACGGGGCGTCACCGGGGTCGCCGTGATCGAGTGCCATGCGCAGAAGCTTACGACGATGACCTACAGGAGGTCTCCGGCATGGATCAGAGCGTCGGCGACGAGTGCGACGCCGAGCACGACGAAAATGATGCGCACCGTCGGCGGGCCGTACCGCATCAGGGCTCTGACGGTCGCGGTGAACGCGCGCCTGGAACGTCGACTTTTCCTCGACGCCAGAATCAGAACAAGGATGGGCGGTAGCAGCCCGATCAGGCAGTAGGCGACGACGATGGCCGGCCACCACGTCGGGCGGGGATCGTAGGTCGAGAGCATCGTCAGCCCGGCTAGATACGGCACTGCCGTCGGGCCCTGCACCAGACCGATCGTCAGTCCGGTCAGGGCTACGACGGGAATGCTGGAGCCGGCTCGAGCTGCCCACTCCGGTGGGCGGCGTTCGGTGGTGCGCAGAGCACCGAGAGTGATCAGTACCAGCCCGACCGCGAGTTCCGTGCGATACCGGACCGTGGGAGTGATGGTGAAGCCGAACAGATCGGTGAAGAAGTCGATGCCGAGAACGGTGAGGATGCCGAACGTGGTCGTAGCGGTGAACACTCCGCCGACGAAGGCCAGCCCGGCTCGAAACGGAGACCGGCGGGTGGTTCTCGCGTGCACTGCGATGGCAGCGGTGACGCCGATCAGCAACACGTCGAGCGAATCGAGTAGCGCGAATCCGACGAGCGCGAGCAGCAAGGTCACCATGGAGGGTTCAGGATATCGGTCGGGTGAAACCGACCTCCTCGGTGACTACGGCCACGGCGGTCCGGCCAGGAGCGGTCTGGTTGTCCCAGTACATGTTGGTGTGCGCGATGACCTGCTCGGGTGGCGGCGCGCCCCATTCGGTCAGATCCTCGGCGGTGTGGGCATCGCTCACCAGCGTCACGTCGTATCCGCGTACCAGGGCTCCGTGCAATGTGGACCTGATGCAGAAGTCCGTGTGCGCGCCGGCGATGACGACGTGCCCCACGCCGGAGGCGGCGAGCTCGGCTTCGAGACCTGTGTCCTCGAAGGCGTCGCCGTGCTTCTTGTGGACGATCGGATCGCCTGGATCGACGGGCAACTCGTCGAGAAGTTCCCACCCTCGCGTTCCGAAGGCCAAATCCCTGTCGGAGGAGTGCTGCACCCAGATCACCGGAGTGCTGGTGTCTCGTGCGCGGGACACCAGCGTGAGGACGTTGTCGACGACGCGTTGTCGCTCGTGGACGCCGACCATCACGTCGTTCTGCACGTCGATGATCACCAGTGCGGTTGCGGGCCGCTGAGGCAGGGTGGTCACGGTAACTCAGCTCCCGACGTACGCGGCCAGGTGCCGGCCGGTCAGAGTCGAACCGTCCGCGACCAGATCGGAGGGTGTGCCCTCGAACACGACGAGGCCGCCGTCGTGCCCGGCACCGGGACCGAGATCGATGATCCAGTCTGCGTGGGCCATGACGGCTTGATGATGCTCGATGACGATCACCGACTTGCCCGAGTCGACCAGCCGGTCGAGCAGCCCGAGGAGCTTGTCCACATCGGCGAGATGCAGTCCGGTGGTGGGTTCGTCGAGCACGTAGATCCCGCCCTTGTCGGCCATGTGCGTCGCCAGCTTGAGGCGTTGGCGTTCTCCACCCGACAGAGTGGTCAACGGTTGCCCGATCTTCAGATATCCCAGCCCGACGTCGTTCAATCGCTGCAGAATCTTGTGTGCCGGCAGCAGTTTGGCTGCGCCGTCGGAGAAGAATTCCTCGGCCTCGGCGACCGACATCGACAACACCCCGTCGATGTTGCGACCACCGAAGTGGTACTCCAGTACCGAAGCTTGGAATCGCTTGCCCTCGCACTCCTCGCACACCGTGGCGACCCCGGCCATCATCGCGAGGTCGCTGTAGATGACGCCCGCGCCGTTGCACGTCGGGCACGCGCCTTCGGAGTTCGAGCTGAACAGCGCGGGTTTGACGGCGTTCTCCTTGGCGAACGCCTTGCGGATCGGTTCGAGCAAGCCGGTGTACGTCGCGGGGTTGCTTCGGCGCGACCCACGTATCGCCCCCTGATCGACCGACACCACACCGTCTGTCCCCGAGAGCGATCCGTGAATGAGTGAACTCTTGCCCGAGCCTGCGACGCCGGTGACGACGACCAGCACACCGAGTGGAACGTCGACGTCCACCTCGCGCAGATTGTGGGAGTCCGCGCCGCGAATTTCGAGCACTTCGGAGAACTCGCGTACAGACTCTTTCAGCGATGCCCGATCGTCGAAATGCCGACCGGTGACGGTGTCGCTCCGGCGCAGCCCGTCGACGGTGCCCTCGAAACAGACGTGCCCGCCTGCGCTTCCCGCACCGGGACCCAGATCGACGACGTGATCTGCGATGGAGATCGTCTCGGGCTTGTGCTCCACCACCAGAACGGTGTTTCCCTTGTCCCTCAGCTGAAGCAGCAGGTTGTTCATTCGCTCGATGTCGTGGGGATGCAGACCGGTGGTCGGCTCGTCGAACACGTACGTCACATCGGTCAACGACGATCCGAGGTGACGAATCATCTTGGTGCGCTGAGCCTCTCCTCCGGACAACGTTCCCGACGGACGATCCAGGCTCAGGTAACCGAGCCCGATCTCGACGAACGAGTCGAGGGTCTCCCCGAGCGTGGTCAGCAGCGGTGCCACCGACGGTTCCTTCAGGCCGCCCACCCACTTCGCCAGGTCGCTGATCTGCATCGAGCATGCGTCGGCGATGTTGACGCCCTTGATCTTCGACGACCGAGCACCTTCGTTGAGCCTGGTTCCGTGGCAGTCCGGGCAGGTGGTGAAGGTGATCGCGCGTTCGACGAAGGTGCGGATGTGGGGCTGCATGGCGTCGACGTCCTTGGACAGGAACGACTTCTGGATCTGCGGCACGAGTCCCGAATAGGTCAGATTGATGCCCTCGACCTTGATCTTCGTGGGCTCGCGATAGAGCAGATCGTCGAGTTCCTTCTTGGTGTACTTCGAGATGGGCTTGTCCGGGTCGAAGTACCCGCAGCCGCGAAATATTCGGCCGTACCAGCCTTCCATGCTGTAGCCGGGGATCGTGATCGCGCTCTCGTTGAGTGACTTGCTCGCGTCGTAGAGAGCGGTGAGATCGAAGTCGCTGACCGAGCCTCTGCCCTCACAACGCGGGCACATGCCACCGGTCACGGAGAACGACTTCTTCTCGGTGGTCTGCCTGCCGCCCTTGTCCACCTTGTACGCGCCTGCACCGGACACCGACGCGACGTTGAACGAAAAGGCCTGTGCGGAGCCGATGTACGGCTTTCCGATTCGGCTGAACAGAATTCGGAGCATGGCGTTGGCATCGGTTGCGGTGCCGACGGTGGAATGGGGATTGGCGCCCATACGCTGTTGATCGACGATGATCGCTGTGGTGAGTCCGTCCATGACGTCGACATCCGGGCGGCCGAGCGTCGGCATGAATCCTTGAACGAAGGCACTGTAGGTCTCGTTGATCATGCGCTGTGATTCGGCCGCAATCCTACTGAAGACCAGCGAGCTCTTGCCGGAGCCGGAGACGCCGGTGAACACGGTCAGTCGCCGCTTGGGCAGCTCGACATCGATGTCCTGAAGATTGTTCTGGCGCGCCCCCTGTACACGAATCAAATCGTGACTGTCGGCAGCGTGCGGTGCCGAGCCCTGCGTGACCTTCTTCGTCGCCATGAGCAGTCACGCTAGTCGTACCGGAACGTGCACGCTTCTCGATTCCTGATCGATTCCGGTGGCGGACAGGGCAGCGTCGAGTCGTCTCAGATCGGCCGCGGAGGACTCGAGAAGTGGGCGTCGCACGGTCGCGTCGGAGATGACGCCGATCCTGACGAGCGCGGCCTTGGCCATGATGGCTCCCTGCGTCGTGCGCATCACGGCGTCGGTCAACGGCAGCAGCGATCGCTGTACTGCGTTCGCTCGGTCCAGGTTGCCCACGCCGACTGCAGCGATCAGCTCGGCGTAGCGGTCTGCAACCACGTTGCCGGTGACGCTGACCAATCCTGTTGCACCGCAGGCGAGGTAGGGGAGCGCGAGTTCGTCGATTCCGCAGTAGTAGGCGAGGTCCGTCGAGGACATCACTGTCATGGCCTCGTACAGATCACCCTTCGCGTCCTTGACGGCACCGATGAGGGGGTGAAGGGAGAGCTCCACGAGCGTCGACGCCTCGACGGCCACACCTGTGCGCGCCGGGACGTCGTACACCATGGTGGGCAGCCCACCTGCCTCGGCGATGGCGACGATGTGCTCCGCGATGCCGGCCTGGGTGGGGCGCGAATAGTAGGGAGCGGTGATCAAGAGTGCGTCGGCGCCGGCTGCCGCTGCGGACCGAGCCATCTCGATCCCTGTGGAGGTGTCGTTGGTGCCCACTCCCGCGATCACTCGAAGTGCGTGATCCGAGTGCCTGCGAGCTCGAGCGATCAGCTGCGAGATCTCGTGGCCAGTCAGGGTAGGTGCTTCACCGGTCGTTCCGGCGATGACGACGCCATCGCATCGTGTCGCCGACAGGTGCGCGAGAAGGGCATCGACGCCCGCTCGGTCGAGCGATCCATCGGGGTGCATGGGGGTCGCCATTGCGACGATGTTCGTGCCGAAGATCGTCGATCTCGGCGACGGAGTGGTGGTCATGGTCCGAGTGTGGACCGCTCGATACATGAGGTCCAGCGATGCATTTTCCGCATTACTGCGTACTGTTGCTTCATGATCGACGTCGGTGCCCTGCACGCCCTTCGCGCTGTGGCAGCCCTCGGCACTCTTGCTCGGGCCGCCGACGAGCTCGGCTACACCTCCTCGGCGATCTCCCAGCAGATCAAACGACTGGAACGACAGATCGGCACCCCGGTGCTGGCACAGGCCGGTCGGGGAGTCGTGCTCACCCCCGCAGGTCGGGCGGTGGTCGAGTCCGCGGGAGAGGTGTTCGACGCTCTCGAACGGTGCGTCGAGGCGGCTCGATCCGCCGACGAGGGCGTCGCACGTGGGGTCGTTCGGCTGGTCGGATTCTCGACCGCCTTGCGCGGCTTGCTGGCACCGTCGCTGATCGAGCTGAATCGACGGTGCCCCGATCTGACGGTGCACATCAGCGAGGAGGATCCGGACCGTGCACTGCACAGCGTGTACGCCGGGGCCGCAGACCTGGCGCTGGTGCACGACGCAGACGGAGTATCGGTGCCCGCTCCTCCCTCGGTTGTTCGGCGACCGATTCACACGGACTTCGGCGACGTGATCATGAAGCGAACTCACCCCCTCGCCCGACGCGAGACCGCGTTGACCCCTGCCGAACTCGCTCGGTACCCGTGGGTGACGAGCCCGGCCGGGACGGTGTGTCACCAGTGGTTTCGTCGGCTGTTCGCCGAGACGTCCGCCGAGGTCGACGTTCGCCATCTCGTGGACGACTTCTCCACGCAACTCACGCTGGTCGAAGCGGACGATGTGCTCGCTCTCGTGCCTCGCCTCGCGCGCCCGTTGCTCGGTCCCGGTCTCGTCGCGATTGCGCTCGAGCGCGCCCCCACTCGTGAGGTGCAGGCCGCGTGGCGGCGCAGCGCCGACGCCAGCCCGGCAATTCATGCCGTGCTGGACGTCCTCGATGCGGCCTCGCGCTGAGTATTCAGAACCACCAGCTGTCCGGTTGCTCGCGTCATCGCCACGTACTTGTCGACGGCACCGGCGATTCCCGATCCGAACGAGTCCGGGTCGATCAGGACGACCAGGTCGAATTCGAGCCCCTTCGTCATCTGTGGTGTCAGCGAGCGGATGCGCTCCGAGGGCGGGAACGTCGGATTGCCTATCACACAACCGATTCCGTCGACGTTCGAGTCCAGCCATCGATCGAGGATCGATGGCAGATCTGCCGCGTCACCGTACTCGACGGGCACACCGGTGCTGCGGATGGAGACCGGAACATTGGCGTCCGACAGCGCGGCGCGGATCACCGGCTCGGCCTCGGCCATGACTTCCTGCGGGGTGCGGTAGTTGACGCCGAGGGTCGCAATTCTCACCCGGTCGAGTCCGACCCGTCCGAGCCGTTCGCGCCAGGACTCGGCGAACCCCTGCCGCGCTTGCGCGCGGTCTCCGACGATGGTGATGCTGCCCGACGGGCACCGGCGCAGGACCATCTGCCACTGCGCATCGGTCAACTCCTGCGCCTCGTCTACGACGATGTGTGCGAACGGCCCCGCCAACGGATCCGACGGGATCTCCTCGAAGCCCGCCGCATCGACGAGTGCATCGCGAATTCCGTCCTGCCGCAACTGTGCAGCCATCATCTCGTCGTCGTCCGCGGCCATGAGTTCGTCGACGACGCGGTCCATTCGCACCCGCTCCGCAGCCGCGGCCACCTCGCGACGCCGGGTGCGGCGTGAATGCTCGGGATCTCCGAGCCGCATTCTTGCGGCGTCGAGCAGCGGCAGATCGGACACCGTCCACTGCGTCGGATCGGGTCGCTGGAGTGAACCAATCTCCTCGGAGCGGAGCCAGGGTGCGCACGAGCGGAGGTACGCCGGCACACTCCACAGGTCTGCGACGAGGTCGGCAGCATCGATGATCGTCCAGGATCGTTCCAGCTCCGTGCGTAGAGACTCGTTGATCTGCAGGGAGTTCCGTATGTCTGTCGGGGCCTCGTCGCCGTCGTAGCGGTCGGTCAGAATCGTCAGCAGCAGGTCCCAGATCTGTTCACGAGCCTCGTTGTGTGGAGTGCCGGGATCGGGTGCCCCGAACGCCTCGGCCCAGTCGGCCGGAGTCAACGTCAGATCGGCCCATTCGGTCTCGACGATCATGGTCCGAGTCGGCGGCTGCTCGTAGAACGCAACGGCCGCCTCTATCGCCACGTTCATGTTCGCGGCCGCTTTCAGTTGCGCCACAGCAGGATCGGTCTCCTCGATCACGTTCGTTCCTTCGGTGACGAGATCCCGGAGCGTGCAGGTCCGCACACCGTCCTCGCCCAGACTCGGTAGGACGTCGGAGACGTAGGCGAGGTACGGCTCGTGTGGGCCGACGAACAACACGCCGCCGCGGCTGTGTCCGAGACGCGACTCCGTGTACAGCAAATACGCGGTGCGATGCAGGGCGACCACGGTCTTCCCGGTTCCCGGACCACCGTCGACGACAAGCGCGCCGCGGGCGTCCGCTCGAATGATCGCGTCCTGATCTGCTTGAACGGTGCCCAGCACGTCACGCATTCGCGGTGAACGTGCCGTACCGAGACTGGCGATGAAGGCAGACTGATCGTCCAGCGCAGCCTCGGTGATCGGTCCGGTCAGGTCGAACACCTCGTCCCAATAGTCGGTGATGCTGCCGTTCGTCCACCGATATCGACGACGACTTCGTAGCCCCATGGGATTGGCGTGAGTGGCACCGAAGAAGGGTTCGGCCGCGGGGGAGCGCCAGTCCACGAGGAGTTGCTCGCCCGCAGTTCCCAGCAGTCCGAGTCGTCCGATGTACACCGGCTCGTCCGCGTCGGCGGTCACGACGCGCCCCAGGCACAGATCGACCCCGTAGCGGCGGAGTGAACGGAGACGACCGCCCAAGCGATGGATCTCGAAGTCTCTTTCCATCACCTCTCGGCCCATTCGACCCGACGACTTCTGCGCGGCCTCGAGCCGCGCCACCGTATCGAAACGAGACTTCTCGATACTCGAGTGGACCGCTGAAAAGTGTTGTTCGTCTTGGCCGATCAATGCCGAGTCGCGCTTGCGTGCGAGATTGTCGGGTAGGTCGAAAACACTGGGGTGCGGATGTTTCACAGGACTCCGATCGATTGCTACGTGGCTGCAGCGAGCATTCTGAGCCCTGCACGGGGTCTTGCCGCAAGCCCCGGGGTGCGCTATACATTGAAAGTGGGAAGAGGGAACCTCAGCTGTCCCAACCCATATCGCACCGACGAAATCGGGCTACATAATCGATGATCCGGCCTCGAATCAGGCCACCAGACCCCTGCCGCGGTGGAGTTCGAGTCGATAGATCACGCCGCCGAACAGGAGCCGTTGCACTGCCTCGTCGGCGAAGTAGCTGTCGATGTCTGTGGGCCGCAGTCTCGGATGGTCGTCGAGGTGTTGCCTGAGCACCAGCAGAACGGTGTCGACGGTGAGGACGAATCGCTCGCCGCCGAGGTCGGTGATCACTGCGCGGCCGACGCCGTCCCATTCGTCGACACGAGCCCAATGTCGAATTCCGCATCCCTCGATGGCCTCGATCAATAGGCGCTCTGCGAAGGGCAACAACGACATTCGATCGGCACGGGCAGCACGTACCGACGCGAGAGCCTGACGGTAGGGGAGTCCGTGTGCTCGCGCATAGCTCCGCGCTGCGCGCTTGTCGGCGTGGTTCTTGGTCACGAGAGTTCCAATCCCTGTGTGCACCAGTCCCGCGCACTGCTGCACCGGTCGGAAGTCATGAACACGGCGTGCAACAAGTAACCAGCTTCGTCGATCGCAGATCCGTGAAGGACCTTGCCCGTGGAACGCTGACGGAGGCGACGCGGGTGCCTGCTGCAGCTGGGGTGGCTATGCGAGTAGCTCTGGTTCGGCACGGTATCACGAACGTCGGGACGACCCGGGATTCATCGATCGCCGAGAAGCAGATCGGCGATGGCGCCGGCACCGACCGGCCGGCCCAAGAGATATCCCTGCGCGAAGTCGCAGCCGGTGGCGGCCAGTGCGTCGAGTTGCTCCTCGGTTTCGACTCCCTCCCCGACGACGGTGACGTCGAATGCGCGTGCGAGCGCAACGATGGCCGAGACGATCGCGCGAGCCCGAGGTGCAGGCAGCCGGGCTATGTACGACTTGTCGATCTTGAAGCACTCGAACATCGGGTAGCGGTCGAGATACGACATGGAGCTGTGGCCTTTACCCATATCGTCGAGCAGGAGAGCCACACCCATGGCGTGCAGGGCAGAGACGGTGTCGGCGACCCGTTCGGTGTCCGCGACCCACACGGTTTCGGTCACTTCGAGTCCGAGAGCGAAGGCAGGCAGTCCCGTCTCTGCCAGTACGGACGCGACCTCGGTGGGAAAGTCGGGATCGCGAAGTTGAAGCGCACTGACGTTGACGCGAACCACGATGTCGGAGAACGTTCGCCACCGCGCCGCGGCCGTGCATGCGGTACGCAGCGCCCATGCGCCCAATGGCGTTGCAAGGCCGATTCTTTCGGCGACGCCGACGAATTCGCTCGGTTCGATGGGGCCGAGCTCGCGGTGATTCCAGCGGGCGAGTGCCTCCACCGCAACGATTTTCCGTGTGGCGATGTCCACCAATGGTTGGTAGGCGAGAGTGAGTTCGTCGGCGCGCAGCGCCGCTCGCAGATCGATCGACAGTGACCTGATGCGATCCGCGTCGTAGAGATCGGTGGGATCGAAAACTGCATGCCCACCGGTTCCACTGTCCTTTGCGCGGTACATGGCCAGGTCGGCGCGATGGATCAGCTCGTGCCGGGTCGAATGAGGTTCGGACACTGCGATACCGATGCTGGCGCTCAAGGGGATGGGCACGTCCTCGGCGGAGAAGGGAACCGCGATGGAACTCGTGATGTGTCGTGCGAGTTCCTCGGCATGAGCAACGCTGTCCACGCCCTCGCAGACGATCAAGAATTCGTCTCCGCCCAGGCGCGCGATGGTGTCGGCGTCTCGGATTGCCGAGGCGAGCCGTTCGACGAACTTGACCAAGGCCCTGTCTCCGGCGTCGTGTCCCAGGCTGTCGTTGATGATCTTGAAGTCGTCTATGTCGAGCAGCAGCAGTGCTACGGTGCCGGACTGTTGTCTCGCGCGGTCCAGTGCCGAATCGATGACCTCGTATGCGAGGGTGCGGTTGGGCAGACCGGTGAGGGCGTCGTGTGTACTACGTCGTCGCAGTTGGAGTTCGAGGTCGATGCGTCGTATCGCTGCGGACACGATGCCGGCAACCGAACTGAGGAACGACACTTCTTCGTCGCGGTAGAGACGGGCCTCGACGCTGTGAATGGAGAGAACTCCCCATGCTTTTCCTGCGGCGGTGAAGATGGGAACTCCGACGCCGCTGCGGAGGCCGAGCGAGATCATCGTGTCGGTACGGAAACGCTTCTCGGCGTGACTGTCGTTGCACACGACAGGCTCCGAGAGCGTCAGTGCGAATCCCACCAACGAACCGTCCCCGGACGGAATGTCCTGGCGCATGCCGAGTGCACCGCTGGCCGCGTCCATGGTCAAGTACGGGTCGGTCGGGTGCTCGAGATGGGCGATGGCGGAGTTCCCCACGCCGATCAGGGTGGCGGCGGTGTCGGTTGCTGCAGTGAGCAATCTGGGTAGCTCGGCGATGACGGCGAATCGGCTCAGATCGGCGAGAGCCTTCTGCTCCTGAGCGTGACGACCGGCGATCACGGCATCGGCCGCCATCCTGGCACTGCGCTGCTCCACCGTGTGTCGGTGCCGAATGGTGGATACGACCACGTCCGGGCCGCCGTCCGCACGACTGATCACATAGGCAGACACCACCACCGGCATGCCGGTACCGGTCACGTGATGGCGCAGCTCGCAGTAGCCCTCCCACTTGCCTTCGGAGACCAAACCGGCGGCGATGTCGTCGGTGAGATCGAGTCCGTCGGAGGTCAGCAGTTCCAACGCCGACAGTTGGCCGATATCGGCCACGTCCTCGAGCCCGATCAGCTCCGAACCCGCTGGATTGATGTACAGAATCTTCCCCGTGAAGTCGGACAGCGCAACGAAGTCCGGAGAACGTTCCAGGAAGGATCGAAGACTCACCGGATCGTCCGGGAGATCGAACATCGGCCCTCCGATCCGTTTCGCTCGGGATACGAGCGGCACCGGGCCCATGTTATTCGCCGTTCGCGGTCCATGTGCCCGAATAGTCCTCGCCGCGTATCAGCCTGTCCGCTGTTGTGCGTCGAGGGGATGTCGAGCGACGAAGAACGCCACATTGCCCACCATCGTCACCTCGACCTGCGCGAATCTGTCGGGCTGCCGAACGGTCACCACACCACCGTCTGCCCCTCGACACGAACGCGACTGAAGAATCGAGGGGTGATGTCGTCCCCGAAGTGGTTGTAGCTGTTCACAATTACGGCGATTTCATCGACGAGAGCGCTCAGCGCAGGGGAGTGGACGTCGATTCCGTCGTCGTGCTGCCAACCCCATGCGGTAGGGACGCCGCTGATCGTGACAACGATCTCGCAGTCGTGGCGGGCCTCGACCTCGTACCGTATGTCGGCGGGCGCGTCTGCAACCGGATCGATCGTCGCCAGGCCGTGGGGTTCGGCCGGGTCGGTGCGCGCCAGCAGAAGGTCGTAGCGAATCATCTCGGCGACGTCTTCGAGGCCCGCGTGTCGGCCCAGTCTGCCGTGATTGGAACCGTACTGTCGGCTGCGATCGGCGGTCGAACGCATCGAGCGGAACAGTCGATTCAGCATGCGCTGCGCCACATCTCGTTCCGAAATGCCCGTGCGGGGGTGATCGATCAATGCCTGCAGCCGGGACATTCGGACGGCGGGATCGACGGGCACGGGGTCAGGATATCGCGTTGACCGGATGGACGGACGGCCACGTCGAGCTGATGGTGCGCTTCATGCGAATTGGGGTAGCGACCCCGTCGAACATTCGTGAGCGTTGCGGGGTGAGAGAGAGCAGTCCAAACTGGGACCTATCATGACGAACTACGACCTACGCGCGAACCCACGGAAATTGCGGCCGCGGCCAGCGGTACCGCGCGAGGTGGCGGTCGAGCTGACGTCCAGTGGGGTTCCTGTTGCCGAGCGCGACTTCTTCATCGAGGAGTTCCGCGGGGTCACGATCGTGATCGCCCTTCCCGTGTTGAGCATCGCGGCGCTCGAGGCAGTGAAACGAACGGTCGGGGAGTTCGGAACCGGCGATACGCGGTTCATTTTCGTGGTTCCGGCCGACTACGTTCCGGAAGTCAGCGCTGCAGTCGGTGGTGTAGCCATGGCGAGTGCGACTGTCTGGAACGACGAGTCCGTCGCCCGTCTGTGGCTCGCAATCGCGGATTCGGAATACGTCGTGATCGGGGCGGAAGCAGCCGCTGTCGCGCGCACTGCAGGGGCAGTGTCTGCGAGCGTGCGGGCCTCGAAGATGGTCCTGACCGATCCGGGCGGGGGTTGGGGCGATCCTCCTCGTAGCTTCGCCGACATCGACCTGCACCGCGAGCGTCTGGTCGCACACCTGGCCGAACGGGGGCTCGACGATTTCCCGTCCGCGGCCGAGGCGGCACTTGCCGGCGGTGCATACAGCGTGAACCTATGCCGTGCTGAGGATCTCGAATTCGAGCTGTTCACATTCGACGGCCGGGGGACCGTCCTCACCCAGGGGCGCTACCTCCACTTGGCCTCGCTGCAGGTCGACGATTTCCCTGCAATAGAGGCATTGGTCGCACAGGGAGTGCGAGAAGGGGTTCTCAAGCAGCGCAGTCGGATCGAGATTGCCAGGATGGCGGTCGGAGGACTCGGTGCGCGGGTGCTGCGCACCGGGCACCTCGCCGGAATCGTCGGACTGGAGGTGGACCGTTACGCCGGAACAGGATTCGCCGAAGTGTCGGGTTTGATCACAGTCGCCGAGTTCTCCGGACTGGGAGCGGGTGGCTTGCTGATGGACGGGTTGTTGGAGGTCTGCCGCACCAGGGGTATCGCGAATCTCTTCGCGGTCACCGTCAGCAGTGAAGCAGCGGAGTTCTTCATCAAACGTAGCTTTGTAGAGGTCGGTCATCAGGATGTCCCTGCTGCAAAATGGGAAGACTACGACGCTGATCGACTCGAGTCTGCTCGTTGTTTTCTACGATCTGTCTGAACAGATGTGCAGCAGCGTCTGCGGTCCAGGCCTTCGTCGCCGCCGGAGTGAGTGAGGACCAAGAATCGGTCCGGACGTAGGAGCTGGTCCGGGACCGAATATCCGGGCACGGACACCGGAGTGGACCTGGTGTTGACACTCCCCTTGGGGGAGACATCACCGTGGGGTCATGACAACAGAATGGGATGGACTCCCGGACAACGTGAAGAAGTTCATGACCGCACTCGACTCCCGACAAGGCGCTCGAGCGCTCACTCTGTTCACCGCGGATGCCGTGGTGACCGACGAGGGCCACGATCACTCGGGCCGCGACGAGATCGAGGCCTGGCTGACCGCCTCGGTCAGTGAGAGTGAGTACACCTACACAACAGAGTTCACCGGGGCGACCACGACCGGCACGACTGTCGCCGTCGGGCAGCACCTGGAAGGCAACTTCCCCGGGGGAGTCGTCGACCTGCACTACCGCTTCACGCTGGACGGCGCGCTGATCCAGCGGCTGGTGATCGAGCCATGAGCAAGCGATGGTTCATCACCGGTGGCACACCTGGCGGTTTCGGCATGGCCTACGCCGAGGTGGCGCTGGAGGCGGGAGACCGCGTGGTACTCACCGCCCGGCGTCCAGGGGAATTGGCGTCGTGGGCCGATCAGTACGGTGACCGCGTTCTCGTCGTGCCCATGGATGTCACCGACGCGGATCAGGTACTACGAGCGGTACGAACAGCCGAGGAGCATTTCGGCGGTATCGATGTGTTGGTCAACAACGCAGGCCGCGGCTGGTACGGATCGATCGAGGGAATGAGCGAGACCTCTATACGGGCGATGTTCGAGCTGAACTTCTTCGCCGTGCTGTCCGTGACGCGAGCAGTGCTTCCAGGTATGCGCGCCCGCGGAAGCGGGTGGATCGTCAACGTGTCCTCGGTGGCCGGGCTTCTGGCGGCGGTCGGATTCGGTTACTACAGCGCGACGAAATACGCGATCGAGGCCGTCACCGATGCGCTGCGCCAGGAGGTTGCCGAGCAAGGCATAGCTGTGTTGACAGTCGAACCAGGGGCGTTCCGCACGAACGCCTACGCCGGATTCGCCGAAGAGCCGGTCGCGGAGGCGATTTCGGAATACCACGGCATGCTGGAACAGGTGCGGGCCGCTTTCGTCGACATGAACGGGGTGCAACCGGGCGATCCGCATCGCGGTGCCCGTGCGGTGATCGCAGCGATGACCCAGGACCCGCCGCCACGCCGGCTGATTCTGGGCAACAGCGGGTACGACGCCGTGATCGACGCGTTGGAACAAAATCTGAGCGACATCCGGTCGAACGAAACACTATCTCGCAGCGCGGATTTCCCGGCCTAGCCAGGCCCGCTGAAACAAAACTCGATAGCGACCGGTCCGGAGCATCAGATTACCGATCCCACGGTGGTGACGGCCAGTTCGTTCTCAACGACCCGGCCGTCACCACGGCACAACAACAGCCTGCAAAGCTGTGCGAATGGCCTTCACCATTACGCTTGACGCTGGCTGCTGACGTAGAGCAGGAGGGATTGGTTAGTTGACATAATGTTGATTATCGGCAAAAAAATATGACCAATTTCATCTGATGCAATAACTCGTCGCCGTACGCGTATTAGACCTTTGACATGCAGTGCCGTCCTGTCGTCGGTGCCAGGCCGA
>NZ_JBFBMS010000011.1:0-146865 GCF_040702765.1 Rhodococcus sp. NPDC076796
ACGCCCGGTCCCATTCCGAACCCGGAAGCTAAGCCCTCCAGCGCCGATGGTACTGCACTCGACAGGGTGTGGGAGAGTAGGACACCGCCGAACACAACATTCCAGAATGGCCCCCGACCACCAGGTCAGGGGCCATTCTGCATTTCGAAACCACCACACCCACAACCGAACCCCTGGCGCAGACGAACGCGCACGCAATCGCCATCCGCGCGCACAATCGCACCCCGACCACTCACCAATCCCCGCGCTCCTGACGAACGCGCGCGCACTTGCCATCCGGCGAGGCTGCCGCGCATCATGCCTCCGGCCAGTCTTCGTGGGCTCCCACGAGATTCTGTGGCACAGTCGACGGCGATGAAACTCGCCGTCGATCAGCTCCGCGTCAGCAGAATTTTGCTCGATTTCGATCTGAGCATCGAATTCGACAACGGTGCCAGCATTGCCTTCAGCGAGGTGACGGTGGATGGCCTCATCGTCGACGAGGACAACCAGTTCGAGGGTCTACGCGCATTCGCGACACTGCACGGTCTTGTATGCGACGACGCAGACTACGACGAATTCGGTGTTCTCCGTCTGACGTTCGGGGGCCGGCAGAGAGTGGTGGCCAGTCCGCGAGACGAAGTCGAATCCTGGGAGTACACCGCCGCGGACGGTTCGACTGTTTTGTGTGGACCGGAAGGGGCCGTCGAATCGTGGCCCGCACCCGAGCACCCGAAGGCGGTAGCCCCGACCGTCGAGAGGCTTCCGTCCATCGGAGCCACCGTGGTCCGGCTCTCCACTGGCGACAACCCTGCCGTCGAATTCTCGGACAACACGAAGCTGTTGTTCGACCTCGCCCTCGACGCCGGGTACCTCGTGTTGCGGGAAAGTGTGACGTCGAGTTCCATATCCGACAGCGCTGCTGCAACACCGGGAGATTGGGTTGTCGAACTGTCCTCGGGCCACGTGATCTTCTACCGACCGCGCACTGTGTAGGGCCTACCGAACTGGGTCTCCACACCGGGGGAGTACAGCACCGAGTCCGGGGGCCGGGTACTGATGTCGGGTAGGCCTGCCGCGGCCACTAACTCGTCGGAGCAGTGGGTGAGTTCTGCGTCGACCAGCGGCCAGTGTCGGTGCACGTTCGGGACGTACAGCAGGCGTCCGGCCAGTGAGGTGTGCAATCCCCAACGCGCGGTGAGGAACACAGCGAGCGGATCCTCGGACATGTCGCGTGACCCTCTGACGACGCCGAAGTCCGTGGTTGCGCCGCGGTGCGGTGGTGCGAGTCGTCGGCTGCGGTAGCCGATCGTTCGACTGTCGTCGTCGATGTCGATCGATGACCAGCGGTACGGAATGCGAGCGGCATTGGTGCCCAGCACGACTGCGAGTCTGGTTGCTTCCAGGGAGCGGAACACGACGCCGCGTCGACCCTCCGCGTCGACCGAGTACAGGCGCACATTGATCTCGCCGAACGTGCCGAAGTACGGAACAGGGTGACGGTAGCCGAGGCCGGCTCCGACCATGTGGAAGCCGATCAGCCCGACCCACGACGAGCCGTCGAACTCGTCGGGTACGCACCCGCTGGGCAACAGTGGGGCGACAGCCGAACTCGGAACCCGCCAATGCAGAAAGACCAGCCGTTCCCATCGCTGATCCATCACGATCGGACGAGGCAGCAGCGGTGGCCGCGGCCAGAGGCGTCGGGCATCGTCTCGATTCATGATTCGAGCGTAGGCGCGAGGCGTCAGGAGGCGGTGAATCGGGCGTGCACACTCGCGGAGATCGTGATGTTCTCCGGCTTGAGTGCAAACCCTGCCGGCGCTGATGTCGCTGCGAACATTCGCGCCGAGGATTCGACGCCACTGTGCTCGGCGACCCCTGGCAGCAGACCGGGATCGGC
Organism: Rhodococcus sp. NPDC076796; assembly: GCF_040702765.1. Lineage (NCBI taxonomy): Bacteria > Bacillati > Actinomycetota > Actinomycetes > Mycobacteriales > Nocardiaceae > Rhodococcus > Rhodococcus sp. NPDC076796. The sequence continues at coordinate 1,883 of NZ_JBFBMS010000011.1, forward strand.
CACCGCGACAGCGTGCACGCCCGATCGTCCAAGGCTCGACGCGTAGGCCTCGGCCTTGGAGACCGCGTCGCGCACTGCGAGTTCCCGGACCGCGAGGGTGCGAGCAATCCTGCTGGATTCGGTGAGGTCCCAGTCGAAATTGTCGATCGACACTCCCTCGAGTGCGGAGGCTGCGTAGACGAACGCATCCACCAGATCGAGTTGGCTGAACTGCACCTCCACTGACGCCTCGGCTTGATAGACGTACGGCAGTTGTTCTCCGTCGTGATTGAACGGGCGTTGCCGCGAGTGGCGCACCTGGTCCACCGACCACCGATCGATGGGTCCCCCGGCGCTGTTGTAGAGCGGCTCGACCAGTCTCGTGAGCTCTCGGACGAGTTGCTGAGCCGGCTCGGATGCAGACTCTGCAGTGCGACCGTCGGTGCGAACAGTCAGCGCGAGCGTGCACTGTTCGGGCGGGTAAGTGGCTGCGCCGTGACCGACGACGGTGATGTCGAGTGCTTCGGGGCTCATGGCATTCAGTGTTGCATCCGGGTCCGGCGGTTTCACAGAACCTTGACAGTGCTGGCCGACGCGTCGAGGGAGGAGGACAATGCCAAACATGCTTCCCGTTCTCGATCTCGGTCTGGCCGACCACGACCCCCGCGCGTTCCAGCTGTCCCTGCGCGAAGCAGCTCACCGGTCCGGCTTCTTCTATCTCGTCGGACACGGGATCGAGACCGAACGAATGCACGAGGTGCTGCGTCTCGCGCGTGAGTTCTTCGCCGTGCCGGACCACGTCAAGGACGAAATCAGTCAGCTGAAGAGCCCGCACTTCCGCGGCTACTCGCGGGTGGGCGGCGAGCTCACGAACGGTCGGGTGGATTGGCGGGAGCAGGTCGACATCGGTTCCGAACGCCCGGCGATCGACGGAGCGGTGGGGTACTGGAACCTTCAGGGCCCCAATCTGTGGCCCTCGCAGCCAGCAGGATTCAGGGAGACGTTCGAGCAGTGGGAACGCACGGTGTCGGGTCTCGGACTTCGCCTCCTGCGTCATTGGGCGCAATCCCTCGGAGCGCCCCCGGATGTGTTCGACGATGCATTCGCTACCGCGCCCGCGACGCTGATGAAGGTCGTGCGCTACCCGGGCACTCCCGATCACTCGCAGGGCGTCGGTGCACACAAGGACTCCGGGGTGTTGACGCTGCTGCTCGTCGAACCGGACTCGGCCGGGCTGCAGGTGGAGACGACTGCCGATACGTGGATCGACGTACCGCCGCTGGACGGGGCCTTCATCGTCAACATCGGTGAACTGTTGGAAGTTGCGACCGGCGGCTATCTACGGGCGACGCGGCATCGGGTGGTCTCGCCAGGGCCCGATAACGACCGGATATCGGTGCCACACTTTCTGAGTCCGGCCCTCGATGCGCTCGTCCCGGTGATCGAACTTCCGGCCGAGTTGGCCCGGCAGTCCCGGGGAGTCGAGAACGATCCCTCCAATCCCATCTACAGCACCTACGGCGAGAACGCGTGGAAGTCCCGTACGCGAGCACACCCCGACGTGGCGCAGTTGCACCACGGCATCGCTGCGGCCGGTCGGCAGTCCGCCTACTGATTCCGACTGCGGCCCCGACGTGATGCGCGGAAATGCGCCCATGCCCCCGTGCACCACAGCGCCCAGACGATCAGCAGTGGCTGGAACAGCAAGCGGATTCCTCGGGCCGTATCGGTGTCCAGGCCGAACGCGTCGGTGTGTGTGACGAACTGCGAAATATTGCCGGGGAAGACCGCGACGAAGAACGCCGCGACCACCCAACCGACGAGTGGTGCGCGAGCGGTCCAGAACAGCAGTGCCAAGCCGAGCGCGATCTCGACGATGCCCGACGCCAGTACGACGAAGTCGGTACTGATCGGGACCCAGGTCGGCACCTGGGCGGCGAAGGTGCTCCTCGCCCAGAAGAGATGACTGAGGCCGGCGAAGACGAGGAACGCTCCCAGTACTACTCGTCCGATGGTGCGAGATATCGATTTCGTCATGGCGTCATGAGACACCACGGGCACACTGAGCACTATGACCGGGAGTACTCCGACCGACCCAGCGCGGCGCCGATGGGTACTGCATGTCGACCTCGATCAATTCATCGCCGCCGTGGAAGTGCTCCGCAATCCGGATCTGGCGGGCAAAGCGGTAGTGGTCGGCGGTAGGGGAGACCCGACCGAGCGCGGGGTGGTGTCGACGGCCTCGTACGAGGCGCGTGCGAAGGGCGTCGGATCCGGAATGCCACTGCGCGTCGCCGCAAAGAAGATTCCCGACGCCATCTTCCTCCCCGTGGACAAGCCGGCGTACGACGAGGCGTCGGTGCTCGTGATGGACACTCTGCGGACGTTGGGATTCGTCGTCGAGGTGATCGGTTGGGACGAGGCATTTCTCGGTGTGGAGACCGATGACCCCGAGGGCGTGGCGAAGACAGTGCACGACGCGGTCTTCGACGCGACGGGGCTGCATTGCTCGGTCGGCATCGGGGACAACAAGTTACGAGCCAAGATCGCCACCGACTTCGACAAGCCGCAGGGTATCTACCGGCTGACGCAGGACAACTGGTTCGAGGTGATGGGCGATCGCAGTACCGATGCGCTGTGGGGGATCGGCAAGAAGATCTCGAAGAGGCTGACCGCCCTCGGCATCTCGACAGTCCGAGAACTGGCCGATGCCGAGGACGCGGACCTCGCCGCCGCGTTCGGACCGAAGATCGGTCCGTGGCTCGGTACGAAAGGGCGAGGCGTCGATCTCGCACCGGTGACGTCCGAGCCGTGGGTCGCACGGTCGCACAGCCGCGAGGTCACGTTCCAGAGCAACGTCGCCGATTGGGCGATCATCCGAGACGAAGTCGCGGCTTTGACGTCGACGGTGTTGGCCGACATCGAAGCCGAGAACCGGCCCGCCGTCCGGGCTGCACTGAAGATCCGTTACGCGCCGTTCGAGACGCATACGGTCAGCGCACCGATCGTCGGCGCGCCCACCTTCGACCCGGAAATCCTGACCTCGGCTGCAGTGGCCCTCGTCGACCGCCTCGACCAGACGAGAGAGGTTCGACTGATCGGCGTCCGGCTGGAAATGACTCCGCCGCAACCTCTCTGACTACTTGCGGCCCGCCGCCCAGCGCAGTCCCCAACCGTACTTCTTGTCGAGGTCGGCCTGGCTGCCCTGGATGTACTCGACCTCGCGGGTGACGGTGATCCCCGCAGAGGTGCTCTCCAACAACGCGATCGAGCAGATTCGCGCGGAGTTCTCGGCCGAGTCGAGGCGTACCTCGACCTGTGGTCCGCTGGTGGGGTACAGCGTCACCACCCCGTCCACGGCGGCCCAGTTCGGTGCGCCGTCGTAGATCATCGCGAAGATCAGGATGCGGGCGAACTTCTCGGGATTGGCGAGGTTGATGTGCATGTTCTCGCCGCCGCTGACCGAACCGGAGCGGTCGTCGCCGTCGAGCGCGATGAACGGGGCGTCCTGCAGCGAGCCGAAGCTGTTGCCGAGTGCCTGGACGACGCCCTTGGAACCGTCACGCAGTTCGTAGAGGCAGCCGAGGTCGAGGTCTACACCGCCGGAGCCGTACGACGCCGCAGCCAACTTGGCCAGGAAGCCCTTCTTCTTCGGCTGCGCCGCGGGTGCGCCGGTCGACCAGTTCAGGTTGACCCGCATCGAACCCTGCTTCTCGCCGGACTTGGTGAGGCTGATCGTCGGTGACGCCTTCGACAACGTGACTTTGCTCAGACTGACGGGAGCTCCGGGTTGCTGCGCTGGGTTCTGCCCCGTCGAGGGCTTGCGGGTGTAGTCGATGGCCATAGTGGAGCCTTCCGGAACAGTCGGTGACCGGATCGGGTGTCCGGTTTGGGCGGTCCGTCGAGAATAACCGCACGTCCGACGGTCCCGGTGCTCGCACCGACCTCGAGCTTCATCGCGACAGCGATCTACGGCCGAGGCACGTTGCGCAGATTCGACTTGGCCATCCGAACCGCCTCGCCGACACCGCCGTTGAGCACTACCTTGCTCATCGCGAGTGCGAATCCCTTGATCTGCTCCCCGGTTATGGTCGGTGGGACGGACAGCGCGAGCGGATCGGTGATCAGCTGAACCAGAGCCGGTCCGTCGACGGCGAACGCGGTCTCGAGTGCGTCGCGGATGTCCTCGGGCTGGTCGACGCGTTGTGCGTGGATACCCGCAGCCGCGGCGATGCCGGTGTAGTCGACCTGGGGCACGTCGACTCCGAAGTCGGGCAGACCGTCGACGAGCATCTCGGCCTTGACCATGCCCAGTGTCGAGTTGTCGAACAGCACGATCTTGACAGGCAGCTTGTACATCGCGACTGTGAGGAGTTCGGAAAGCAGCATCGAGAATCCGCCGTCGCCGGAGATCGAGACGACCTGGCGGCCCGGATTGGCGAACTGCGCTCCGATGGCGTGCGGCAGGGCATTGGCCATCGAACCGTGCAGCATCGACGCGACGAACGCTCTTCTGCCGGTGGGGTTGATGTAGCGCGCGGTCCACACGTTGCACATGCCGGTGTCGGTGGTGAATACGGCGTCGTCGGCGGCGAGGTCGTCGAGCACCGACGCGGCGTACTCGGGATGGATGGGGACCAGCTTCTCGGCGTTGCGGGTGTATGCGCCGATGGTCTTGCCCATCAGATCGTTGTGCTTGTCGACCCACTTCTCCACATAGCGGCGATCGGTCTTGCGAGTGACCAACGGCTGCAATGCATTCAGCGTCGCGAGGACATCACCGTGAATCGGGTACTGCACCGAGGTCCGTCGCCCCAGCTTCGTCGGATCGATGTCGATCTGTGCAGTCGTGACGTCCTCCGGCAGAAACTGCTGGTAAGGAAAATCGGTGCCGAGCAGGATGAGCAGATCCGCGTCGTGGATCCCGGCATGGGCCGCGCCGTATCCCAGCAACCCTGTCATCCCCACGTCGTACGGATTGTCGTACTGGATGAACTCCTTGCCGCGCAACGAATGTCCGACGGGAGCGCCGATGGTGTCGGCGAACGCAACCACCTCGTCGTGGGCACCCTTGACTCCGTAGCCGGCGAAGATGGCGACCTTCTCGGCGTTGTTGATGGCATCGGCCACCTTCTGGATGTCCGCCGCAGGCGGTGTCACGATCGGTGTGGACGGAATGGCGATCGGATCCATCGTGCCGGCGGCCGACAGCTCGGCGATGTCGCCGGGAAGCGTCAACACGGACACTCCGCCGCCGGTGACGGCTGCGTTGATCGCTGCTCGGAACACCCGGGGAGCCTGCTCGGCGGTGGAGACGAATTCGTTGTAGAGCGAGCATTCACCGAAGAGGCGGTCGGGGTGCGTCTCCTGGAAGTAGCCCGAGCCGATCTCGCTGCTGGGAATGTGCGACGCGATCGCCAGAACCGGTGCGCCGGAACGATGTGCGTCGTACAGGCCGTTGATCAGGTGCAGGTTTCCGGGTCCACACGAGCCCGCGCAGACGGCGAGTGCGCCGGTGGTCTGCGCGTCGGCCGACGCAGCGAAGGCCGCGGCTTCCTCGTGTCGTACGTGAATCCAGTCGATGCCGCCCTTGGCCGATCCGCCGGTGCGACGCACTGCGTCGACCACCGGATTGAGACTGTCGCCGACGATGCCGTAGATGCGTTGTACGCCGGCGTCGACGAGTCCTCGTACGAGTTGATCGGCCACTGTGGTTGGCATTGATTCTCCTCAAAATTCGGTGACGCACCGATGTGCCTCGGCCGCGTCTTCTCGACGCCTTCCCTGCACCGAGGGTCTGCCAAACATAGAAGTGCACGTCGATGAAGCCGTCAAGGTGAACGTGCTGGTGGAGGCGTCTACGATCTGCGTCACGTCGGGATGTTCCGATGACTGCGGTTACCGGCCGACCGGCGAGAAATGGGTGGGGGCAGTTCGCCCCGGAACGGTGGAGTCGCGGACGACCAGTGTCGGTGTGAGTGCCACCGAGGACACCGGTAGTCCGTGGGTGACGGCCAACAGCATTTCGGCTGCGCGTGTGCCGATTTCGCGGTGCGGACTGTGAATTGTCGTCAAAGGCACCGTCAGTTCGCTGCAGATCGAGATGTCGTTGTAGCCGACGACGGCGATGTCGCGTCCCGGCTGCAATTCCGCTTCGCGCAGCACGCCGAGGACTCCGATGGCGCTGAAATCGTTGGTCGCGAAGATCGCCGTCGGAGGTTTCGGCAATGCCAGAAGTGCTGTGGCCCCGCGTCGTCCGGCCTCGGGATCGAAACCCTCTTCCCGAACGTACTCGTCCGGAACGTCGATTCCTGCGTCGCGGAGGGCAGCCCGGCAGCCCTCCAATCGGTCGATTCCGGTGCTGGCCCACGCCGGACCCGACACGATCCCCACTCGGGTGTGGCCGAGTCTGGCCAAGTGCTCGCCGGCGAGGTAGCCGCCCCGATGGTCGTCGCACGTCACCGAGGTCATCCCGGGGTATCTACGGCTGATGAGCACGAACTTGATCCCTCGGCGGTCGAGGTCTTCGAGGTTCTCGCTGTCGAGGCGAGCATCACCGAAGATGAGGCCGTCTACGTTGCGGCCGAGCAACAGATCGATGCGTCGACGCTGCTGAATCGGATCGTCGTGGGTGTTGGCGACGAAGGTCTCGTACCCGGCACGGTTCGCGGTTTCCTCGATGGCGTCGTACATCGCCGAGAGCACCACGTCGGTCAATCGCGGTACGAGTACTCCGAACGCGGTGGATTTCTTGGTGGTCAAGCTCGCCGCGTTGGGGTTGGGGACGTAGTCCATCTCGCGGGCCAGCTCGAACAATCGCAGATCTCCGGCGCTGGCACCGGCAGGGTCGAGCGCAACGCGTCGCAGAGCTCGGGAGACGGTCGAAACATGTACTCCCGCAGCAGCTGCGACCGTCTTGAGCGTGACGCTTCCCGAAGTAGTGCTGTCCACTGGCGGTTCCCCTCGATCCTCCGTCGGCGCTGCCCCGACCCCTGATGACCCCTAAGCTAGCACCGTGCGCAATCGTTTGCGCAACAAGTTGCCCTCGAGGAACGGACATTCGATGACAGGTCTTGGTGGTCTCAATCCGTCGCCGACGTCTCTCACGCTCGGCCTGGTCCAGCAGCAGGTTCCGCTGATCACGAGCATGGACGATGTCGACGCGACGACCGATCGCGTGTGCCGGCAGTTGCGCGAGGCGAAGGCCGGGTTCGGGGCGCTCGACCTCGTGGTGTTCCCGGAGTACTCGCTGCACGGTCTACGCAAGTCGTCGTGGGCGTCCGACGAGGTGATGTGCGACATGGACGGTCCGCAGGTGGAGCGATTGCGCGACGCCTGCCGTGAGTCGACAGTGTGGGGGTGCTTCAGCATCATGGAACGCAACCCGGGCGGAGCGCCGTTCAACTCCGGAATCATCGTCGACGACCGAGGCGACATAGCCCTGTACGTCCGCAAACTGCATCCCTGGACGCCCAAGGAGCCATGGGAACCGGGCGACATCGGTCTACCGGTCTGCCCGGGGCCCAAGGGCTCGGTGCTGTCGCTGTTGATCTGCCACGACGGAATGTTTCCCGAGATGGCGCGGGAGGCGAGCTACCGCGGTGCCAACGTGTTGCTGCGCACGGCCGGGTACAAGTTTCCGCTGCGGCAGTCCTGGCGTATCACCAACGAGGCCAACGCTTTTCACAATCTGGCGTACACGGCGTCGGTGTGTCTGGCGGGGGAGGACGGCAACGGCATCCCGTCCATGGGCGAGGCGATGGTGTGCGACTACGAAGGAACGATCATCGAGCGCGGCGATTCCACACCCGATCGGGTGGTGACCGTGTCGATCGAGCCCGCCAGGGCCGATGCGGCACGTCGCGAGTGGGGAGTGGAGAACAACATCTATCAACTGGGTCATCGTGGGTACACCGCGCTCGACGGAGGGGCGCGCGATTGCCCGTACACCTACGTCCGCGATCTCGCCGACGGAACCTACCGAGTTCCGTGGGAGGACGAGGTTCACATCGTCGACGGAACATCGGAGGGATATGGACCCCCGCGCCGACACGGCAGTCCGATCGATACGGCCAGGGCCGGGATGCGCGGCGAGTAAGGCGCAGGTTACGCAGCCGGCGTCCGTGTAACGGTGCCATTAATTGGTTTCGGATTTGTCGCCCAAAGCTCGACATCGACTGAGAAACCCCTCTATCGTCAGAGCAACGCAATCGGTTGCACGACCGGTTGCACAGCAAGCGAAAGAAGGCTCGTTTCGATGACTTCCCAGGTAGGCGACTCTCTGGAGCTCACGGATCGCACCCGCCACGACATCGACTCGATGTCGTCGGGGGATGTGTACAAACTGCTGTCCTGTGCAGTGCAGCCTCGTCCGATCGCATGGATCTCGACCGTTTCCGGCGACGGCGTCCGCAACCTCGCACCGTTCAGCTTCTTCAACGTCGCCTCGCGCAATCCGGCGACGCTGATGATCTCCATCGGTGAACGCATCGGGTTCCCAGGAGAGCTGAAGGACACGCTGGTCAACATTCGCGAGACCGGCGAATTCGTCGTCAACATTCCGTCCGCCGACACCGTGGACGCGGTGACAGCGAGTTTCGCCACCGTCGACGCGGAGGTCGACGAATTCGAGCTCTCGCACATGACCGCGGTGCCGTCGGTGTCGGTCGCGGCCCCGTCGGTGCTCGAATCCCTGGTGTCTCTCGAATGCCGCACCATGCAGGAAATCGCACTCGGCACGGACACTCTGGTGTTGGGGACCGTGACGGCGGTGACCAGCAGGCCCGGCCTGCTCACCGCCGACCTGCACGTCGATACTCTCGAACACCGTTTCCTCGGCAGGCTGGCGGGCCCGTTCTACACCACCGACATGAATCGGGTGGCGCAGTGACGGCCTCGGCCCGTCTGCGCGGCGTCGACACCGAGTCGATTGTCGATACGTTCGATATCGCTGTGGTGCAGACCGGTTCGCGAATCGGGGCTTGGCAGCAGAACATCGACGCGGTGCGCGCGGAGGTGCAGTCTCTCGCCGCGGGCGGATCGAAGTTGATCGTTCTGCCCGAATTGTTCGCCAGCGGTTACGATCTCGACAGCATCGAAACGATGGCCGAGTCCGTACCCGGTCGAACGTCGACCGCGCTCGGAGCACTCGCCGCCGAAACCGACACGGTTCTGGTGACGGCCATCGCGTTTCGTGATGCCGACGGAGTCGTCTTCGACAGCTCGCTCGTCGTGGGTCCGGGCGGCCTGATCGCATTGGGACACAAACGCTTTCTGTGGGACCGAGAGAAATCGGTGTTCACTCCCGGCGCGGAGAGCGGACTGCTGGTGAGCACTCCGTTCGGCACCATCGGCGTCGTGATCTGCTACGAGGCAGGGTTCCCCGAGACGGTCCGAGACCTCGTCCAGCGAGGAGCCGATGTGATCGCCGTACCGTCGGCCTTCGGACACGTCCGTTTGCACGTGTGGAAGCTGCTCACTCGCTCCCGAGCACTCGAGAACGGCGTCGTCGTCGCGGCCGCCGGACTCACCGGACAGGCCGGCGACGGCCCACGGTTCGCAGGCCACAGCGTGATCGTCGGACCGCAGGGGCGCACCATCGTCGAGATGGACGAGAGCGTCGGATCGGTCTCGGCGACAGTGACTCGCCGTGAGTTGCTCGACGCACGCGACGAAGTTCCCTATCTGAAAGACCTTGCCCGCCTGGGCGGAATCACCGACAACGATTCAACCGAGAACCCTCACGAGAGGAACCGAGATGTTCGATCTGCGATCAGCTGATCTCCTGCGCGCGTTCACCCGTCAGCTCGAGCTGTGCAAAGTTCAGCCAGGAGAGCAGGTGGTGATTCTCGCGGAGCCGTCGAGCCGCGGGGATTACGTCTCGGCTGCATTCGGGGCGGCTCAGAGTTTGGGCGCACAGGTACTCTCGGCCACCGTTCCCGGCGGCAGTCCGGCACCGATGCCGAGCACCCACACCGGTGCGGGCCCCGGTCTGGTGTCGGTCATGAACAGTTCGGTCGCTCAGGACATGCTCAAGGGAGCCGATCTCGTGGTCGATCTGACCAGCGAGGGCTTCATCCACGCTCCCATCCAGCAGGAGATCCTGGCCGCCGGAACACGCATCATCTTCGTGTGCGACGCCCCGGACGTGCTCATCAGGAACATGCCGCAGGACGGCGACAAGGAACGGGTGCAGGCAGGCGTCGATCTGATCCGCAACGGTTCGACCATGCGCATCACCAACGAGGCCGGCACCGATCTCACCGTGCAACTGAGCAATTCGCAGCCCGAGTTCCAGGTGGGCTTCGCCGACGACAAGGGACGCTGGGATCACTGGCCGTCGACCATGGTGTTGTGTTGGCCGGAGATCTCCAACGGACAGATCGTGTTGTCCGAGGGCGACATACTGCTGCCGTTCAAGGAGTACGTCCGCGACAGGACGACACTGGCCGTCACCAACGGACATATCGACGAGGTCACCGGCGGTGCCGAGGCGGCTCTGCTCAACATGTTCTTCGCCGACTCCAACGACAAGTGGGCGCGCTACCTGTCCCACATGGGTTGGGGATTGATGAAGACCGGCGACTGGTTCGCTGCCGCGATGTACGGCAAGGACGACATCATGGGCATGGACGCCCGAGCCTTCGCCGGCAGCTTCCTGTGGTCCACCGGCCCGCACCCCGTACTCGGCCGAGACTCCTACGCACATCTCGACATCGGAATGCGCGCCTGCACCGTATCCATCGACGGCATCGACGTCGTCACCGAAGGCCGATTGGTGGAGAACTGACATGGCACCGATCGAAGTGGTCGTCGCAGGCGGCGGTCTGGGCGGGCTGACCGCGGCGCTCTCGCTGCGGCACAGAGGAATCCAGGTGACGGTACTCGAAGCAGCTGCCGAGCTCGGCGAGGTCGGAGCCGGCATCCAGACCGCACCGAACGCAAGCCGCATCCTCATCGCCCTCGGTATGCGCGAGAAGCTCGAAGCGATCAAGACCGAACCGATGGACCAGGTGCGCAGGCGCTGGGAGAACGGCAAGGTCATCGCGCTCACCGCGCTCGGCGAATACTGCAAGAAGACCTTCAACGCGCCGTACTGGCACTACCACCGTGCGGACCTGCACTCCGCCATCCACACACAGTGCCTCGACCCCGACGGCCCGGGCCCGGTCGTGGTGTTCGAGACCGACGCGAAAGTCGTCGAGGTCGACCGAACCGACCCCATGCGGCCCGTCGCGGTGACCGGAGCAGCACGTCGATACGAATCGGATCTGCTCATCGGAGCCGACGGAATCCGCTCGACGGTACGCGATCTCATCGGCCTGCCCGACACGTTGGTGTTCTCCGGCGAAATGGCCTATCGCGCACTCATTCCGGGTGATCGCATCGTCAAGGACCCGGCGACCCGCTGGCTCGTCGACCGATACCAGAGCACCATCTGGTACGGACCCGACCGACACCTGGTGCACTACATGATCCGCAACGGTGAATACCTCAATGTCGTTGCGCTGGCACCGTGTACCGACGAGGTCCGCGACGGTGGACCACGGCTCGTCGGGCCCGAGGAACTGATGGCGACGTTCCCCGACTGGGACGACCGCGCCCACGCGATGCTGTCCAAGGCCGACGAGAACGTGCTGTGCCAGGCGCTCTACTACCGCAGGCCCGACCCGCGTTGGACCGACGGCCGCGTAGCGCTGCTGGGCGATGCCTGCCATGCCATGCTGCCGTACCAGGCGCAAGGTGCCTCGCAGGCCATGGAGGACGCCGCCGTGCTGGCCGAGGAACTCGCGAAGGTGACCTCGAGCGGAATCGACGACGCGTTGGCGCGTTACGTCTTTCGCCGGGCCCGGCACGCACGGATGGTGCAGGACGCGAGCCTGCAGAACAAGACGTTCTACCACATACCCGATGGACCCGAGCAGCAGAAGCGGGACGCGACACTGGCGTCGTTCGATGGGGAGTCCGACATCTCGTACGACTGGCTGTGGAGCGGTACCCCGCTCGACGACAGCGACGACGAGAAATTCCATTACTCGTTCGTCCGATGACGACCTCGGACCACAACACCGCGCCGGAGGCTGCGATGAAGACTGGTGATCAGGTAGTACAGGAACTCCCCTGGAAATGGGGTGTGCAGGGCAAGATCTTCATCATCGGCGGGCTGGGTTACATGTTCGACGCCTGGGATGTGGCGCTGAACGGTTTCTTGACGCCGCTGCTCGGAAGCTACTGGGATCTGTCCCAGGCCGAGCGCGGGCTCGTCGCCACCGGCAACCTGATCGGCATGGCCGTCGGAGCCGTCGTGTGGGGAACGATCGCAGACAGGGTCGGGCGTAAGCGTGCATTCTCGTTGACGCTGTTGATCTTTGCGTTGTTCTCCGTCCTCGGTGCTTTCGCGCCGAACTTCGAGATCTTCATCATCCTGCGGTTCCTCGCAGGGTTCGGCCTCGGCGGCTGCATCCCGGTGGACTACGCGTTGGTCAGCGAATTCTCGCCCCGCCGCATTCGCGGCAAGATTCTGTCCGCGATGGACGTCTGGTGGCCGATCGGTGCCACCATCTGCGGCGTCGTGGCAACACTTCTGGTCCCGATCGACGGTGATGTTCGCTGGCGCTACATGCTGCTGTTCATGGTTCTGCCTGCGCTGCTGCTGTTCTGGGTTCGACGCGGCATCCCGGAGTCACCCATCTACCTCGCCAAGGTCGGCCGAGAAGCCGAGGCCCGCGCCGTCATCGACGACATGGTGACCCGCACCGGATCCGAGGCCGTCGAATACGCCATCGTCGCCGATACCGCACCCAAGGGTCCGGGTGGCATGAAAGCTGCTCTGACGCAGCTGAAATCGGTGTGGCGCTACAGCCCGCGCATCACCGCCGCGGCCTGGATGCTGTTCGTGTCGATCATGCTGCTCTACTACGCTGCGCTGAGCTGGATGCCGTCCATCCTCCGCGCCGAGGGCTACGGGGAGTTCGCAGCCTTCGCCGGTACGACGCTCATGACCGGAGTCGGCATTGTCGGTGTGCTCACCTCGGCGTTCATCGTGGAGATCTTCGGACGCAAGTGGGTCATCGGGCTGTCCGGCCCGATCGCGGGTAGTGCGCTGGTCATGTTCGCCGTCATGCTCGACATTCAATCCGCTGCGCTGATCTGGCTCGGCATCTTCGGATTCGTCATTCAGCTGACCATTCCGGTGCTCTACTGCTACGTCTCGGAGCTGTATCCCACCAACATTCGCGCCTCGGGATTCGGGTACGCGTCCTCGGTGAGCCGGGTGGCCACGGGCTTCGCGCCACTGCTCTTCGGCTCCGTGATGTGGCCGATCCTGGGTCTTCCGTTGACCTTCGGCATCGTCACCGCGTTCGTGTTGTTCGCGGTGATCTGGATGGCGTACTTCGCACCGGAGACCAAGGGGCGCGAACTCGACACCCTCGTCGACGAACCCACCGAGGTAGTCGCAGGCGAGGCTCGGGTCTGATGAAGCCCGCACAGTTCGACTACCACCGGGCGCGCGATGTCTCGGGTGCAGTGCGGCTACTGGCCGAGCTGGGCGAGGACGCGAAGATCATCGCCGGAGGCCAGTCCTTGGTCGCCATGATGAACTTCCGCCTCGCCCGGCCCGGGCACCTGATCGACGTGGGTGGGTTGAACACTCTGCGATACATCCGCCGAGAATCCGACGGCCTGCACATCGGAGCACTCACCACCCACCACGACGTCGAATCCGGTCACGTGGGAACGGACTTCGCTGTTCTTCGCGACGCCATGCGGTGGGTGGGGCACTACCCGATCCGTACCCGCGGCACCGTCGGTGGCAGCATCGCCCATGCGGACGCCACCGCAGAATGGTGCCTGCTCGCCATCCTGCTCGACGCCCGGATCGTCGTCGAGAGCGTGCGGGGGCGGCGAACCGTCGAGGCGGACTCGTTCTTCTTCGGGTACTACTCCACCGATCTCGCGTTCGACGAGATGATCGTCGAGATCGTGTTCCCGAACCCGGCACCGCACGCTGCGGTGACCGAATATGCCGAGCGCCAGGGAGATTTCGCGATCGTGGGCGCAGCGGTGTCCCTCGATCTCGACGGCGTGGCCGTGGTCGGCGGACGCGTCGCCCTCGCGGGGGTCGGCGCGACCCCGATGCGATCGCCGGCAGGCGAGGCCACGCTCGCCGCCGGTGGAACGTTCGCCGACTGCGCGGACGCCGCAGCCGAAGCACTGGAACTGGAGGACGAGGGCATGTTCACCGCCGAGTACCGCCGCACCCTGGTGCGCACGTTGGTCGCCGAAGCCTGCAGCGACGCATTGGTATCGCAGGGAGTGCCCACGTGAGCGTCGATCAGGTCCTCACACCGAAATTCGTCGGCACCTCGGTCGCCCGCCGGGAAGACCCGCGGTTGCTCACCGGCCGAGGCAGATTCGTCGACGACATCGCGATGCCGGGAATGTTGCACGCTCAGTTCGTGCGCAGCACTGTCGCGGCCGGCTCGATCACCGGTCTGGACGTCGGTGACGTCACCGGAGTCGAGGGAGTGCGCGGCGTCTTCACCGCGGCGGACTTGGACCTGCGGCCGATCCGAGCCGAATTGTCCCGTCCGCTCAGCGAATTCGTGCCCACCGACATGCCCGTGCTGGCGCACGACGTCGTGCGCTACGTCGGTGAGCCACTGGCCATCGTCGTCGCCGCCGATGCCTACAGCGTCGAGGACGGGCTCGAAGCGGCACGGGTGTCGTACCGGACCGTCACCGCCGTCACCTCCGCAGACCAGGCCATGTCCGACGGCGTACCCCTGGTGCACGATTCGGTTCCGAACAACACCGTCGTGGACGTGCAGATGTTCGCCACCGACGGCATCGACGAGATATTCGACGACGCGCACACCGTCGTATCCGTGCGATCGCGCACCGGGCGCCAGAACGCGCTTCCGCTCGAGACCCGCGGCTGCATCGCGTACTGGGACGACCGCGACGAGCAGCTGATCGTCCACATCTGTACACAGGTGCCGCACCAGGTTCGGACCGTCACCGCACTGTGCCTCGGGCTCGACGAACGCCAGGTCCGCGTCGTGGTACCCGACATGGGTGGCGGCTTCGGGCAGAAGTGCGTCGTCGGTCGCGAGGAGATCGCCGTCGCCGCAGCAGCGTTGAAGCTCCGCCGTCCGGTGAAATGGATCGAGGACCGCAAGGACGCACTGACGGCGTCGTTCCTGGCGCGCGAACAGCAGTACGACGTGCGGGCAGCGTTCGATTCCGAGGGCCGCATTCTCGGCCTCGACGCAGATGTCGTGTGCGATATGGGCGCGTACTCGTGCTACCCCTTCACCGCAGGGATCGAGCCGCTCATGGCTTCGGCCGAAATGCCCGGGGTGTACCAGGTTCCGGCATATCGGGTGCGGGGCCGCTCGATCTTCAGCAACAAGGCACCGACGGCGCCGTACCGAGGGGTGTCCCGGCCGCAGTACGTCATGGTGATGGAGCGGCTGTTCGAGCGAGCGGCCCGTGAACTGAACATCGATGCGGTGGAGATCAGACGGCGCAACGTCATCACCGCTTTCCCCTACACCGGCGTCAACAACATCACCTACGATCCTGGCTCCTACCTCGAGGCACTGAACCTGTGCGAGCAGACGCTACGAGACGGTGGGTGGTACGACTTCCAGGAGCGGGCGACCGCAGACGGCCGACACATCGGGATCGGATACTCGTGCTTCAGCGAGCGAACCGGGTACGGCAGCAGCGCATTCGCGGCCCGCAAGATGAACGTGGTGCCCGGGTTCGACATCTCGGAGGTCCGGATGGACACCTCAGGCACGGTGGTCGTGACGACCGGCACGATGAGCCACGGCCAGAGCCACGAGACCACCATGGCGCAGATCGTCGCCGACCGGCTGGGCATCGACGTCGAACAGGTCAAGATCGTGCAGGGCGACACCGACCGCATCACCTACGGCTTCGGGTCGTTCGCCTCCCGCTCGATCACCATCGGCGGCAGCGCGGTGGCGTTGGCGTCGAACAAGCTGGGAGACAAACTGTGTGAGATCGCGGCGCACCTGATGGAGACCCGTGACGACAACGTCGAGCTGGCCTCGGGCCGCGTCCGTCAGCGCGACGACCACTCCAAGTACGTCACCTACCGGGACATCGCGGACGTCGCGTATCTGAAGGCGCAACTGCTACCGAAGGGCGTCGAACCCGGATTGTCCGCGACGGCCAGCTTCGACGTGTTCAACGACGGCACGTTCTCCAACGCCACCCACGGCGTCGTGGTGGAGTTGCACGAGGGCACCGGCCGAGTAGAGATCCTGAAGTACGTGTGCGTCGAGGACTGCGGCGTCGCCATCAACCCCAAGATCGTCGAAGGCCAGTGCCGGGGCGGGATCGCCCAGGGCATCGCCGGCGCGTTGTTCGAGCAGGTCTCGTACGACGACCACGGAAACCCACTGTGCGCCAGCTTCATCGACTACAAGGTGCCCACTGCCTGCGAAATCCCGGACATCGAGATCCATCACCTCGAAACGCCCTGCCTGTTCACCGAATCCGGAGCCAAGGGAGCCGGTGAGGGCGGCACGATCGGTGCACCCGCCGCCGTGCTCAACGCCGTCAACGACGGATTGCGTTCCACCGGAGTCGAACTGAACGACACACCGATCACCCCTGTGGCAGTACAGGCAGCACTGGCGAAGGGAAGGCCATGAGCAACAAGCAACTGATCGAACTGAACGTCAACGGCACCGTCCACGAGGTGATCACCGAACCACGCCGAACTCTGGTCGACGTGCTGCGGCACGATCTGCAGCTCACCGGAACACACGTCGGCTGTGAGCACGGCGTGTGCGGGGCCTGCACCGTGCTGATCGACGGCAAGCCGGCCCGAGCCTGCCTGACGTTCGCAGCGCAGGTGGAGAACTCGGACATCGAGACCGTCGAATCGCTCGGCAACGACGGCGAACTGAACGATCTGCAGCAGGCCTTCGCAGACCACCACGGCCTGCAATGCGGCTTCTGCACACCGGGATTCCTGATGCTGGCCGAGGGCTACCTCGCCGACAACCCCGATGCCACCAAGGAACAGATCCGCGAGGTGGTGGCGTCGAACTACTGCCGCTGTACCGGATATCAAACCATCGTCGAGGCCATCGACTCGTGCGCCGAGCAGCGCCGCTGCGCCGGCTGTGTGAACGGAGTTCGCAAGTGATACTGACCAATACACTCGACATCGACGCGTCCGCCGAGGACGTGTTCCGACTGATCAACGACGTCGAGAAGGTGGCGACCTGCGTACCGGGGGCCGCCATCACAGGTAAGGACGGCGAGACCTACCTCGGTGGCGTCAAGGTCAAGGTAGGCCCGATCAGTGCGTCGTACGCCGGCACGATTCGGTTCCTCGAGGTCGACGCCGAGACGCGCACGCTCACACTGGAGGCCAAAGGAGCGGACTCGCACGGCAACGGCGACGCCGAGGCCCAGGTCGATCTCGCGGTCGAGTCGATCGGTGACCGTTCGCGGTTGACCGTGAACACCGATCTGGTGATCAGCGGCAAGATCGTCTCGTTCGGCAAGGGCGCGATCGTGGCGGTGTCGAACAAGGTGCTGCAACAGTTCGCCGTCAATCTCGGTGCGCTGCTCAGTGGTTCGGCTACGGCCGAATCGACCGCGCCTTCGGCGGTGAAGACCGCTGTTCCGAGCCCGATGGACGGCGGATTGAATGCGATGTCTCTGATGCCCGAACCGGTGCGCAAATACGCGCCGATTGCCGGCATCTTCCTCGCCGGAATGGTCGAGGGATGGTTGGTGTCCAGGGCTTTCGGGCGACGGTAGGTTCGCGATGCTCGACTTCGCCGCCACACTCCACGACTGGTTCATCAGCGGACGGCCGTTCGGGGTGGCCACCGTCGTGGCAACCTCCGGCAGTGCGGTCCGAGAGGTGGGTGCCGTCATGGCCGTCGACGCCGGCGGCGGAGCACTCGGAGGTGTATCCGGCGGATGCGTCGAAGGTGCAGTGTTCGACGCTGCGGTGTCGGCGGCGACGGGTGGATTCGTTGATCGGCTTCGATTCGGCGTCGCGGCAGATGACCCGTTCGCCATCGGGCTCACCTGCGGCGGCACCATCGAGGTCGTGGTGGACCGAGTGGATCGGGACAGCCGCCCGCACTACGGACAGCTGTTGGAGCGAATCATGTCGCGATCTTCTGTTGCCGAAGTGACCGTCGCCTCCGGTGCTGCGGGCGGTCATCTCGTGGTGACGGCCGACGATTCGTCCGGCTCCATCGGCCACCCGATTCTCGACGCTGGAGCCACCGAGCTCGCTCGGGTCATGTTGGCGGACGGATCGAGCGGACTGCGTGAGATCGACGCCGTCGAGGTCTTCGTGCGATCGTTCCCGGCTCCGCCGCTGCTGATCGTCTTCGGTGCACTCGACCTCGCCGACTCCGTCGCCCGGGCAGCCGCGATCGTGGGATACCGCACCGTGGTGTGCGACGCTCGGCCGATCTTCGCTACGGCCGAACGCTTTCCGCACGCCGACGAGGTCGTGGTGGCCTGGCCGCACGAGTATCTGACGGCGCAGTGGAAGGCGGGCCTGATCGACCGCTCCACCGCGCTGTGTGTACTGACGCACGATGAGAAATTCGATGTCCCGCTGCTCGACGTCGCGGTACGCACCCCGGCCGGCTACATCGGCGTGCTGGGGAGCCGTCGAACACACGAGGATCGCCGTCGCCGACTCCTTGCACGCGGGGTCGACGCGGATTCTTTGGCGCGGTTGGCCTCGCCCGTGGGTCTGGATCTCGGTGGGCGTAGTCCCGGAGAGACCGCGTTGTCGATCGTGGCCGAAATGGTCGCGGTATCGAACGGGCGCTCCGGCGGACGGTTGCGCGACGGCACGGGATCGCTGCATGGCCGTGAGGACGATGCACTCCGGCCGAGTCTGTCCGAAACGGATCGAAGGGAACCGATCGGAGACCGCGGGCGTCAAACCCGATGACGCCGAACGACCGGGCGTCGACACAGTGCGACTCGGGGGAGCGTCATGACAGTGAACGTGGATCCAGCGATCCTGCGGCAGTTCTCGAATGCGTTGTCGGGAACCGGACAGGCAATCGGTGAGTTGGATACTCTCGCGCCGTTCCGTACATCGGAGAACGCGCTGCAGGGAAGTGACTTTCACGCCGCGTGTGCGGCGGCGGCAGCGGCCGCCGCCGGAGCAGTTGCGGCACTGGCCGGGCGAGCCGAATGTATCGCAGGCATCGCCCGCGGCGTCGCGCAGAACTACGAGATCGGCGACGACGAACTCGCCCGCCGCCTCGCTGCGATGGACCAGCCGAAGTGACCCCGACTGTGCCGCACGTAGCGGGGTGGGAGCCGGAGTCGATGCGCAAGACGATGATCGAACTGTCGGAAATCGTCGAGCGCGTCAACGGCCAGCGCACCGGAGTGCTGGAGGAGCAAGACACGTTGGCCGAGACGTGGACCGGCGAAGCAGCTGACGCCGCAGCCGAACGCGTGGTGACCGAGTGCTCCCGGATGGGCACGGTGTGCAGTGAGATCGACTCGCTCGGAAAGGCATTCGAGAGCGCAGCCGGAATCGTCGATGCCGCGAAGGCGCACCTGCAGGCGCAGGTGTCGGCGGCGACGGCCAGCGGGTTCGCCGTTGGGGCCGACGGTGTGGTGGATGCCGACGGAATGATCGCGCTGATCCCCGACGGTCTCGGCGAGGAGAAGGTGCGCCAGGCGGACGAACTTCGCGCTGCTGCAGTGCAATTGACGCGGGACATCCAGGGGGCGTTGTTTCAGGCCGAGCGCGCTGCGGTCGACGCTGCGCAGCAGTTGGCCGAACCCACGAGGCTGTTGACCGAGCTCGCGCTCGGCAGTCCGACCGGCAAGTTCGTCGAGAACCCGGACGGATCGTTCTCGTGGATGCCGGACTGGCCGACGACCGCAGCGGCCACGGTGATCGGGGGCATGACCGACGCGACGAAGAGGGCGCTGGAATTGCCCGGTGTCAGTTCCGTGGACGACGTCGCCAAGAACATCGGCCGCGGACTCGGAGCGTTCGGTGCGGTCGCCGGAACGATTCCCTCGATTGCACACGATATCGACGAAGGAGTGAACCCAACCGAGGCGATTGCGGTCAACACGGCGAGTACCGCCGCCGGCCTCGCAGCTGCGAGCTACGTGACCGGTGCCCTGGCGGGACTCGGTGGTACCGCGGGTTCGGTGTTTCCCGGGCCGGGCACGGTGGCCGGTGCTGCCGCAGGCCTCGCGTTGGGTGCCCTGGTCGGGGGCTCCGTCAGCCACGGCGTATCGAAGGTCTTCGAATGGACGCTGCGATGACCGATCGTGAGGACACAGGCGCGAACACGCCTGTGGATTCGGGACCTGTGTGGGTGCGGAGGTGGCGCAGTGTCCACCTCGGCTGGCTCGCAGCGGTTTTCGGCCTCTGTACGGTAGCGCTGGGACTGCTGGTTGTCGCTGTTCCTGTGATCGCCAGGACAGGCGCAGGCGGCCTCGTAGCACTGTTGTGGCTCGCGTTCTTCGTGCTCCTTCCTTTGGGGATGGCTGTGCCGATGTCCGGCATCGGAGCTGCGCAATTGTCACGTTTCGTGCGGCGGGTCGACGTTGCAGGCGTCGGCGCAGGTCTGTCGGTGCCCGGGCGCGGGGACTTCGTGGCTCGGGCAGGTCTGCTCGCCTTCGCGTCGGTGGTGGGCCTGTCCTACTTCGTATTCAGGGATGACGGACCGGACCCTCGCCAAGAGATGGCCGAGTTGCTGACTTCGATAGGCGCGCCGGCATGCCTGGCGTGGTTCGTCCTGGGGTTCGTCGTCGTCAACCGCACCAGGGTCTCTCTGCACCCCGAAGGTATTGTCCAACAGATCTATCGACGTCGTGGGTGGAAGGTGACGAACGACATGACGGTCGTGCGATGGAGCGACATTGCGGATCTGCGCCTGGAGGAGCATCCGAATCCAGCGGTCCCGCACCGGGGTGACCTGCCGGTGATTCGAGTCCCGCGCCTTTCGAGCGAGACCGACGAACCGGAGCTGGTCATCATGGCGTGTGAGAAGAAGGTCGAACCGAATTCGCTGCTCGCGCTGCTTCTGTGGTGTCGCGACAATCCCTGGGCTCGTGCGCAGCTGGAACACGATGATGCGCGCGAGTTGCTGCGCCCGCCCAGGCTGCTCGACCGTATCCGCGCCGACCGTGCCGCATCGACTGTCAGCGGAAGGAACGCTGTCCAGTGACGGTTCGAGAAAGGACGATAGAAACCCATCTCCAGCAGCAGGGTGTCGAACTGGCACCGGTGCGCCGCGACGAATGCGACAGGTTCGGGCTCGAGCTCCCGGTGCTACCGGACTGGGACGTCGTTCCCGAGCATCACTTCCCACACGCCACCGCGGTGCTGCATTCACCGGTGAACGCAGTCGACGGATTCGTACCGAACGCGGTAATTCTGGTCGGCAAACTCAGTCGGTCGGTCCATCCGGAATCGTTGCTGGACTGCGGCTTCGGTGACTCTCGGGAGCTGCCCGGCTGGGTCGAGATCGGTCACGACCGAGACTCGTTCCGTGGTCTTCCGTCCGTCTCGATCGCAGGTCGCTACGACTGCGACGGTCGGTTGCTCTTCGCCCGCACCCGGTACGTCGTCGTCCACCACATCGTCGATCAGTATCTGGTTCAGGTGACGGTCACCGTGCCGGATTCGCTTCGGCAGAAACTAGTCTGCGCTGCAGACGAATTCATAGACGGGGCGCGCATCGGGCAGGGGTGATCTACTCGGGAATCTGCTGCACCACGGCGGCGACGGCTTCCACCTGATCCGCGATGCGTGGCCCCCACCGACTCGACAGGTCCTCGTCCATCGGGAAGATCCTGCCGTCTCGGACGGCTGTCATAGAACCCCACCCCGGCCGAGCTGCGACCGATTCGGCTGTGACGCCACAGCATTGGGCGTCGGCGAGGAACACGATATCGGGATCCGCGGTGATCACCGATTCGGCGGACAGTTGTGGGTAGTCGCCTGCGCCGGAGCCGTCGGCGATGCTCGTCAGGCCGAACAAACCGTAGATCTGGCCGACGAAGCTCGCGCTCGACACCGTGTACAACGTGTCGTCGAGTTCGTGGAAGTACGTCAGCGGCCGATCACGATCCGGAACGCTCGCCACGGCAGCGTCGATCCGGGACCGCATCTGCGCGACCACTGCGTCGCCGTCCGCGTCGTGCCCGGTCGCATCCGCGACGCGCTCGATCTGGGAGTACGCGTCGTCGAGGCTCGTCGCGGCCGGCACCAGCAGCGTCGGAATGCCTGCCTCGGCCAGAGTGGACGTCACCAGGCCGAGGTCGGTGGAGGTGATCACCAGATCGGGCTCGTAGGCGACGATCGCCTCGAGGCTCGGCGTGAACGCCGACAGCCCGGTCTTCGGAGCATCGGCGGGAAAGTCCGACTGATCGTCGACGGCCGCCACCTGCTCACCCGCCCCGACGGCGTACAGGGTCTCCGTCGCCGTCGGGCTCAGCGAGACGATCGAACGAGGCATCGCGTCGATCGTGACGGTCCCGCCGTCCGAGCCCGACGCGATCGTCCTCGGAAACTCCCCGCTCGACGCCATGGCCGAGGTGGTGGTCGGCGGGGAGTCCGTGGTCGTGCTGCCGCACCCGGTCGCGACCAGCGCGATGACCGCGAACCCGGCTGAGATCATTCGTGCCGATCGACGCTGCACTGCCACTCCTGTGTTTCCGATACCTCGTGGAGCGCCAACACTATCGGGTCGTGCTCAGCGACCCAGGCTCCGTGCCAGGTACGTGCCGGTGTGGGTGTCGGAGACCACCAACTCGTCTACGGTTCCGGTGAAGGTGATCAGACCGCCGTTGTGTCCGCCGTCGGGGCCGAGGTCGATGACCCAGTCGGCAGCGGCGATGACGTCAAGGTTGTGCTCGATGACGATCACCGACCTGCCCTCGTCGACCATCCCGGACAGCAACGCGATCAGGTTCGACACGTCCGACGGGTGCAGACCGGTCGTCGGCTCGTCGAGAACCAGCACCGGAGACGACCCGATCAGTTCGGTGGCGAGCTTGAGCCGTTGACGCTCGCCGCCGGAGAGCGACGAGAGGTTCTGGCCGAGCGAGAGGTAGCCGAGCCCGACGTCCCGGCACCGGCGGAGGATGTCGCGGATCTTCTTGACCTCGAAGAAGTCCTGCGCGTCCTCGACGGACATCTCGAAGATGTCGGCGATGCTGACGCCGTCGACGGTGTGCCGGATCGCGCCCGACCGAAACCGCCTGCCCTGGCACGTCTCACAGGTGCTCGTCACCGGGTCGGTGAACCCGAGATCGGTGAAGATGACGCCACTGCCCTGGCAGTCGGGGCACGCGCCGTCGGAGTTGGGCGAGAACAGCGACGGCGGTTGCCCGGTCTTCTTGGCGAAGTAGGCGCGGATCGGATCGAGCAGACCGGTGTAGGTCGCGGGGGAGGAGCGGCGCGATCCGCGGATGGGTGCCTGGTCGATGATGACGGCGTCCGGCGCGGCGTCACGGAGGTGGCCGTGGATGAGGCTGGACTTGCCGGAACCGGCGACCCCGGTGACGGCGGTCAGAACTCCGAGCGGAACGTCGACGCTGACATCGCGCAGGTTGTGCGTGCTCGCCCCGGTGATGCTCAGCCAGCCCGAAGCAGCACGGGGAGTGCGCAATTCGACGCCCTCGCGCCGCAACGCGGCACCGGTCCTGGTGCCGGCGCTGCGGAGTTCGTCGTAGGTGCCCTCGAACACGACTGTGCCACCGGCCTTTCCCGCGCCGGGGCCGATCTCGACTATGCGGTCGGCAATGGCCATGACCTCGGGGTCGTGCTCGACGACGAGGACGGTGTTGCCCTTGTCGCGCAGCGCGAGCAACATGTCGTCGAGACGGTGGACGTCGCGGGGGTGGAGGCCTGTGGTCGGTTCGTCGAAGACGTAGAGCATGTCGTTGAGGGTGGCTCCGAGGTGGCGCACCATCTTGATGCGCTGCGATTCACCGCCCGACAGCGATGACGTCGCCCGGTCCAGACTGAGGTAGCCGAGACCGAGATCGACGAGTCTTCGCAGCTGCGTGACGATTTCGGCGGTGACGGTACCCAGGCCGTTGATCTGCCACCCGTCGATACGGTCGGCGAGTTCGGACACCTGCATCGCGAACGCGTCGGGCAGAGTCAGGCCCTCGAGGGTGGCACCGCGGATGGTCTCGTTGTAGCGGGAGCCGCCGCAGGACTCGCAGACGCCGCGCGTGACGATGCGCTCGAACGCGAGCTTGGCCTTGCCCTTGAGGGCATCGGCGTCCTTCGCCAGGTAGCTGCGCCGGAACCGGGAGACGATCCCTTCGTAGCTCTTCATGATGGCGTCGGGGTTCAGCACGTCGACCTCGCCGGGCTTGGCGTCGAAGAAGATGTGGCGCTCGCGGGCGGAGTACTGCTCGATCGGGACGTCGAGATCGAACAGGCCCGAGTCGGCGAACACCCGATACGGCCATTTGCCGACCTCGAAGTCCGGATGCTTGAACGGCCCCTCGCGCAGGGACTTCGACTCGTCCACCAGTTCTGCGAGGTCCACGACCTTCGCCTCGCCGAGCCCCTCGCACTCGAGGCACATGCCGGCCGGGTCGTTGAACGAGAACGCGTTCGCGAACCCGATCGTCGGGGTGACGCCGCGGGACCAGAGCATGCGCAGCCAGTCGCCGATGTCGGTGATGGTGCCGACCGTCGACCGCGGGCCGCCGAACAGGCGCTTCTGGTCGACGATCACGACGGCCGACAGGTTCGCGATCAGATCGGCGTCGGGGCGACCGTAGGACGGAAGAAATGTCTGCGCGAACGCGGTGAACGTGGAGTTGATCTGCCGTTGGGCTTCGGCTGCGATGGTGTCGAAGGCGAGTGATGACTTCCCCGACCCGGAGACGCCCGCGAACACGACGAGCGAACGTTTGGGAAGGTCGAGGTTCACGTCGCGAAGATTGTTCTCGCGTGCTCCGCGAACGAGGATGGTGGACAGTTCGTCGATGGATGGCTGAGCTGGTGTCGTCGGCTGGGCCTGGGTCATGTGCGCTTCGGTCGCCTTTCGCCGCCCCCGACGCTGGTTCGCCCGGGGCCGACGCAGTTTACCGTACGGTGTACGGAAAAGCCACAAGTAGGCGAACTCAGGGGTTCGTGCTGATGACGGGGAGTACCAGCAACTGCTGATCTAACGGCGAAGGCTGTGCTTTCCTGCTGGAGCCGGTTCCTGCTCGGTCGAGCTGTAGGCGAGGTGGCCTCCGATGAGGCCGCCGACGCTCGCTGTTGTCAGACCGGCAGCAGCCAGGGCCTTGGCGATGCCATCGGTCTGCTTCCGACGCCGTAGGTAGGAGCCGAGGAAGAGGAACACGCCGGTCGCGTTGGAGGCCGCATGGATCATCCCGACCCGTCGCTGGCGGGTGTTCATCGTCGACCAGTCGGCCCATCCGGTGGCGATGGCCGCCGGCGCGGACATGAGCCCGACGGAAATGACGAGCTTGCTGGCCCTCGATTGGTGATTCAGTAGGTCGAGGGCAACGGCGCTGGTCCAGCTGCCGATGGTGACGTTGACGAGAGCCGGGTGGATGGGGTGTCCGATCCACCGTCCCCGGAGCGCGCTACCGACGGTGCTGTCGTCGAGTGCGGGCTCGAGGACGTCGTTGATGGCGTTGCCGGCTCCGTCGAGGAACGATGCCGATTCGAGGCTGTCGAGTGCTTGCTTCAGTGTCATACCTGGGCGAATGCCCCGCTGGGGATGTGCCAACCCCAAGGGCAGCCAAACACGGGGCGGAATACGGAGGCTACTGAGGTAGGTGCGAACGCCGCAGACGGCGGTTTGTGCGGTCGGCAGCACAGCCTCGAACGTCCCGCCGAGATCGAGGGCGCAACTGTATCGACGTCGAACAGAGGACACTGCCGTCATCCTCGTGGCCGGCTGGGGCGCTTGCGTGGGGGCCCGTTCGAGCAACACTCGTCGATGAGTCGCCACACATGGGTGTGGCTCCTGGCGCGGCTGGTCAGGCTGCTCGCTGTTTTCGTCGGTGGTAGCTGGGGATGGGTTGTCGGGTGGGGTCGATGGATTCGGGCGGGATGGCGTAAGGGTGTCCGTCGTCGCCCATGATTAGTTGCCAGTCGCCGTGGTGGACGAGGCGGTGGCATTCTCCGCAGACCAGGGCGAGGTTGTTCAGGTCGGTGGGGCCGCCGTGTTCCCAGAATTTCACGTGGTGGGCTTGGCACCACTGCGCGGGGCGGCCGCACATGACGCAGCATCTGTCGCGGATGGTCAGGGCGATGCGTTGGTCGTCGCTGGCGAGTCTGGTGGTGCGGCCGAGCGCGAGCGGGACGCCGTGGTGGTCGACGATGACCGGGGTGAGGTCGGCGTCGCAGGTGAGAAGCTCGGCGAGGGACCGGCTCATCGGCCCGGTCCAGTCGAAGTGGAACGGCCAATCGACATCGCCCGGCTCGGGAGCAGACTTCTCCCCGGCGGCGCCACCACCGGCAGCACTACCGGCAGCACTACCGGCGGCACTACCGGCGGCACTACCGGCAGCATCACTACCGGCATCGCTACGGCCGACACGATCGTCGCGGAAATCGCCGGTTCGTGAACTGCCGCCTGCGCCAGCACTCTCGCTGGTGCGGTGACCGCCGTCAGCACCATGATCGGGACCGGCGTCGGCATCACTGGTTCGTGAGTTGCCGTCGGTGCCAGCATTGCTCCCGCGGACGCAACCGCCGTCAGCACCGGCATCGGGTGCCGTGGTGGTATCGCCGGTTCGTGAACGGTCGCCGGCACCAGCGCTGCTCCCGCCGGCGCGGTTGCCGCCGTCGGCACCGGTACCGTGTGTTGTCGAACTCGTTGGTGCGCTGGCCGTGTGCTTCTTGCCGCGGGCGCTGAGTAGGTCCCGCAGCGGGACGATCAAATGCACCGATGCCCGTGACCCACCTGCCGATCCGCGGGTGCTGCCGCGTAGGTGCCGGTCGAGAATCCGATCGAGTGCATCGGCTCGGCGCTTCGACGGACTCCGCGGGTCACGCTCACCACCCGGGCCCGGTTGCGGTGCGGTCAAAGCCGACAGTGTCGTGAGCAGCTTCTCGGCGAGGAGCCGGTCGACGTTGCCACCGAGCTGGAAGCGGCCGTCGGACAACGGATGAACATCGAACCGGTTCAGGTTCGGGTTCTCCGACACCGGTACCGGCGGCGGCCCCGACGGAACAGGCTCCGGCCCAGCAGGTTCGGGCCCATCGGCACCTGCGCCGGCCGAGCCACCTGCGCCACCGCAATCACCCGAGCTACCTGCATCACCGGAGCCACCTGCATCGGCTCGGCTCGCCTGCTCCCGTTCGCGCTCCCGCTCCTGCTCCCGTCGTTTCTTCTCGGCCTGCTCGTGTCGAGATCTGGCGTCTTCTGCCGCAGAATGCGCCAGTGCCTGCGCACGGGAGGTGACCTGCCCGGCGGTGCTGCGCATCGCGGTCTCGAGCAGTTCCGCGACGACGGCGTCGCGGCGCTGTTCGTCGAGGGTGGGGTCGGCGACCAGCACGGTGGCGTAGCCGTCGGCGATCACCGAGGCGTGCGCGGCGTGGATGTCACCACCGGCGAGGGCGTCGAGCACCGTGCGCCGGTCGGTGAGCCACTGGCCCAGTTCCATCTGACGGGCAGCGGACCCGTCGGTGATGCGCACCGACCTCGCATACCAGCGGGTGACCGTCGAATGCCCGAGTTTCATGGCCAGACCACGCCGCTCGATCTCCGCCAGCATCGTGTATCTGGCTGCGGCGAGAGCGTTTTCGTGGGAGGACACCTCAGCGAGCGCGGACACCAATTCCTGGTCCCCGAGCCCGAACACATCCCCCCATGTCTTCACCCCACGAAAGCTATACCCACCCACCGACAACTTCTGTCGGCGCAGGTCAGCGCGTCCACCGGATGCGGATGGGCCCCTTCGCGGTCGACGGATCGACGACGGATCCTTTCTGGGTGATCTCGACTTCTCCCGCGTCGACCATCCGGCGGGCGGCGCGGCGAACCGGTTCCATCAACTCCCGCCAACCGTCGTCGGACAGGGCACGTGCGACGTCGGAGGG
This sequence comes from Rhodococcus sp. NPDC076796, assembly GCF_040702765.1. Lineage (NCBI taxonomy): Bacteria > Bacillati > Actinomycetota > Actinomycetes > Mycobacteriales > Nocardiaceae > Rhodococcus > Rhodococcus sp. NPDC076796. The sequence goes on from NZ_JBFBMS010000011.1 coordinate 29,961, forward strand.
GCAGATCGTGGAGTCGCGGGACCGGGCGTCGAGCAGGGAACGGATCTTGTCTTCGAGTTCCTTGTCGGTGGTGCTCACCTTGTGCCGCCGGCATGCGTCGCTGCAGTACTTGATGTCATCCCAGTTCTTCTCCCACTTCTTGCGCCATTCGATTCGCCGCCCGCACGATGCGCAGACCTTGTCGGCGGGCGGCGCAGTGGAGGAGCGACGAGAATGGGCCATGCTTCGACAGTAACCTCGGTGCATGGCGATTCGACCCATTCTCATTGCCGGTGACCCGCGGCTGACTAGGGTCGCCGAACCCGTCACCGTGTTCGACGCGGAGTTGGCCGCGTTCGTGGACGACCTGTTCGAGACCAACACCGCGGCGCACGGTGCCGGTCTCGCCGCCAACCAGGTCGGCGACCCGCGGGCAGTGTTCGTCTACGACCTGAGGGACGGCGGGGTCCGCCATCGCGGGCACGTGCTCAATCCAGTGCTCGAGACGTCGGCGATCCCGGAGACGATGCCCGACCCCGACGACGGTGAAGGGTGTCTGTCGGTCCCGGGGGAGCGGTACCCGACCGGCCGCGCGGACTGGGCCCGCGTGACCGGTGTCGATGTGGAGAACGCTCCCGTGTCGGTCGAGGGCCACGGTTACCTGGCTCGGTGTCTGCAGCACGAGTCCGACCATCTGGCCGGTCACCTGTACCTCGACCGCCTGATCGGCCGCAATCAGCGTGCTGCGAAGAAGATGATCAAGGCGCGAGGATGGGTCGGACCCGGCAACAGTTGGCTGCCCGGGTCCGACTCCAATCCGTTCGGGTGGTGATCAGCAGACCCCAGTGACTGCGCACGCGGTCGCACGTTCGAGCTTCCAACGGCTCTCGGAGACAACGAAACCGATCGAGGACACTCGCCCGACGGAAGTGCCGCTCGCCTCCACCCGTCCGGGTGCGACGGCGTCGACGCGGTCGAACGTCACGTCCGACATGACCCCGCCGCTGTCGAACAACGCTGCGTTCTCCTCGAGTGTGCCTTCGAGTGCGTCGGCGCGGTCGGACCGCTCTGCGGTCCAGTCGAAAACAGTATTGAAGATGGCGGTCGCTTCGTCCGGGGTCGGGATGGCGGTGGGTGCGATGGAGGGAGGAGGGGGCGGGAACGACGACGGTGCAACGTTCACCGCGGCGTCGATGTCCGGCTCGGGTTCCGTTGCGGCACAACCGGTGGGCACGACCAGAGCCAGTCCGCAGAGCGCGCGACCGACGATCATCAGAACGGGTTGTAGACGTAGAGCATCCGGTAGTCCCACTCCGAGGATCCGGCCGGGATTCGGATCTCCGTCAGGACCCGGCCGTTCTGGGAGCACGAACCGCGGGCGTGAAACGACCAACAATCGATCTGCATACTCGTGCCGAACGGGCTGACGATCAACGACTTATTGCTGCTGAACGCCGCGGGGTCGAATGCGCTGACGAAACTCGAGGTCGAATCCTTGGGGCCGAACGGGTTGTCGTCGGGAGCGGCGGAGGCTGTCGGCGCGACGAACACTGCGCCGCCGATTGCCAGCGCGACTCCGGCGAGCATCTTCTTCAGCATGGTGGCCCCGTTCGTTTCGAGCACGAATACTCAGTGCTCATGGGATCGGCCGCAACCGACCGCGCGTTACGAACCGGTTCCTCCCTCGGACGCGGCACACTGGAGTCCATGACAGCACTCGAAGCGCCCATCGTTGCCCAGCGGCTCGGCCGTCGTCTCACAGTGTGGGGCGGTGGAAGTGTGCTTGTCGGAACGGTGTTGGCGTTGCGCGGGTCGTCGCCTGCTTGGCGGGCGTTCGGTCAGCAGACCGCCGGGTGGGGAGCAATCGATGTGGCCATCGCCGGTGCCGGGGCGCTGAACTCCTCGGTCCCGACGTCCAAGAGCTTGACCAAGCTGTTGTGGATCAATGCCGGTCTCGACGTCCTCTACATCGCGACCGGTGCGCACATCGCCGTCAGGAAGCCTCGGTTCGGCGGCCGGATCACTGCTGACCAGGCGCTGGGCCACGGCTCTGCCGTCGTCGTCCAGGGCGCTGCGCTTCTCGCATTGGACACGACACACGCCCGCATGATTGCCAGCTAATCACACGAGTGTCATTCTCGCCGTAGGTGTTTTGTCAAGTATCAACACGCCCGATTTGTTGCGCGATCAGTAGATTTGCGTAACACTCGTCCCATCAGTCACATCAGTATCGTGGGTCACACGGGAAACGGCGGGTTCGTCCATGCGTGTACGTAGTCGGCAGATTGCTGTCGGGGCTGTCCTGGCACTGGCAGTGAGCGGACTCAGCGCTCTGACCGCGCCCACCGTGTCGGCCGAACCGTGCGGTGGGCTCGGAGGGCCGGGCTCGTCTCCGCTGTTCGGGTCGTCGGGCAGCGCCGGGATGTCGGGCAAGAACCCGCAGGGCCCTCAGGGGCCGCTTCCTCGGATCACCGGCAACACGCAGAGCATCGCCTGGGTCACGGGTCCGCAGAGTGTGAACAACACCTACAACGACCTCGCGATGTCCGGCACCGACCTCGGGATCAGTTGGGACAACGGGGCCGGCCAGATCCTGATGGCGTTCGGAGACACGTTCGGAGACTGCTCCTCCGGCAATGCCCAGTGGCGCAGCAACGCGCTCTTCCGGTCGGACAAGGCGTCGACGAATTTGGCGCAGGGCATCGAGATCGGTCCGGCCGACCCCGCGGACAACACCTCCGGTGCCGTTGTGCGGGCCGGCAGTCCGAACTATGCAGCCGAGATCATCTCCAGCGCAAAGCTGCCCAGCGTCGAAGACACGACGATTCCCACGGCGGCCATAGCGATCGGCAACACCCAGTACATCAACTACATGTCGGTGCAGAGCTGGGGCACACCCGGGCGCTGGATCACGAACTACTCTGCGACGGCGAAATCTACTGACAACGGCCAGAATTGGTCGACGGATCCCAAGACGATCCGCGTCAACAAGGGTGTGACCATCCCGGGTTTCACCAACGTCCACGAAAGCCAGGGCAAGTTCCAGCAGAGTGCGTACGTGCTGGGTCGCGACGGCCAGTACCTGTACCAGTTCGGTACTCCCAACGGACGATTCGGCGACGCCTTCGTCTCGCGGGTGGCACCGAACGACATCGAGAATCTCGACGCGTACGAGTACTCGACGCAGGATCCGGATCCGACGAAGCAGTGGTCGAAGAACATCGGCGACACCGTTGCCATCGTCAAGGGCCCGGTCAGCGAGATGTCGGTTGCGTGGAACGACTACCTCGGCCGCTACGTGATGATGTACGGGGACGAGAACTCCCGAACCTTGGTCGCGCGCACTGCAGACAATCCCGAGGGGCCATGGAGTGCGCCGAGGACCATCCTCGATGCCAATCAGACCGCCGGCGGAATCTATGCGCCGTTCATTCACCCGATGTCGAGCGGAAAAGACCTGTACCTCACTGCTTCTCGGTGGTCGGACTACAACGTGTTGCTGTTGAAGACGAACCTCGATGCGTTGAAGTAGTCTCCGCGGATCGATCGATCGCCGCCTGCAAGTAAGCGTCCACATCGAGATCGTCGGGGGCGGAGAGTAATCCGCGCCGGATCGTCGAGAGATATCTGCTCGACGGTTCGCCGGGCTCTCGGGCGATCGAACTGGTCAGCGTGAACGCGGCCGTTCCATCGATGTCCGGAAGTCGGAGCAGTGCATCGTATTTCCCGCGGAAGCTCTCACCTTCGCGATCCACTGCCAGTTGCGACCACTGTCCGATGGCAAGTGTCTCCGTCGCCCCGGCATCGATGGATGCGACGACGTTCTCGACGGCAGCCAGGTGAGTGAACTGGACGCGGTCGAGTAGATAGCCGTGCGCTACAGACCGATTCGCGGTATCTGCCGTCGTCGAGACGAACGCAGATGCTCCGGTCCACCGCCGCGAGACTCCGGCGAAGTACAGCGGATAGTCGATCCACAGCCATCTTTCCCCGGCGGGCAACGCTGTCGGGGGTGCCGGTGGGTGCGCACCGAATTCGGAGCTTTCGTCGGATCCCGTCAGGTAGGTGAAGAACCTCTTGCGCAGCAGATTCGAACCGTACGAGACGTACCAGAGCTGACCGGTCACTCGGTCTCGAACAGCTGTCGGTACGCCTCGGCGAGCAGGTCGGCCGCGAGGTCGTGGTTGTGTGACGCTGCGCCCGTCGAGTTTCCGGATCGCATCAGCCTGGCGTTGAGGCCGTAGGCGAGGTCGTCGAACGTGTCGTCGTCGATGCCGAGGTCGACGTCCACGTCTTCTTCCAGCAGCGCCCCGAGGTCGATCGACCACGACCACACGCGTTCGTCCCGGTATGGTCCGCGTCCGGCGCTGACGGTCTCGTTGGAGACCTCGAGTTGCTCGTCGGTCCGGTCGCGCGGAACGTTGGTGTTGATCCGCAGGTCGAGTTCGATCGTGTCGTCGTCGTGCACGATCTCGTCGACGCGGAGCGTCTCGAAGCCGCCGCACGTCAGCGTCACCAAGCGTCGAGGCCCGGTGTCTGCGGGTTCGTCGGATAGGGCGGCGATCTGCCACAGATATTTCGCGGTGTTCGCCGGGTCGGGGATCGAGGAGTTGATGTAGTCGGCCACGATGCTGCGGATGGCGGGGTATGCGATGTGGTCGGACAGTTCCCAGAACTGCTTGCGCGTCTTGCCGACGGCCGTGTCGAGCAGTGTGGCCCGCTTGGCTCTTTCCTTCGGTAGTGCGGATTTCGCGCTCGGGGCCTCGTCGTTTGCACCGGGCTCCGAGGGGCGTTCGCGTAGGCGCGTCAGGTGCGACACGAGATCCCGCAACTGCTGGAGCTGGTCTGCTGTGCCTGCGGTGAAGTCGAGTGCCTCGATGTCGGTCCACGCGGCGAGGTCCGCGGCGAACCGCGCGGCCACGGAATCGGAATGGTCGACGTAGGCCGAGCCGTCGGTGAAGTGCAGAACGTAGAGCCCGGCTCGGTGTTCCTTGGCCGCGAAGACCGTGGCGATGGATCCGGCGTCGGTGACGTCGAATCGTTCGAAGGTGAATCCGTCGGGTGTGGAGGCAGTCGGCATAGTGGTGAATCTACCGATGTGAGTGGAAAGCACCTATTCCGTGACTTGTCCGCATTGTCGGAATTACCGTCCCTGTGCTGGCAATGTATCGAAAGATGTTCTGACACCGCTATTTCCGCTTTGTCCGTTCCGGCTCGAGTATTTTCTCTTCCATGAACGGGTAGGGAATTTCTGGTGCTATCTTGTGGAATGTCTGTTTCCACCGCTAACGAAACAAACAGGAAACAAGCGGTGTGAACAATGCCGATAGCAGTGCCACTGGGCACCGCCGTTGTGTTCGATGGAAGGTGGTTGCGCGTGGGCGGTTATCTTGCGCGGAGGTTGCTGAACTACGTCGTCCTGCTGCTCATCGCGACGTTCCTTACCTACCTCTTGGCGTCGCTCACGTTCGATCCGCTGTCCAATCTGCTCAGCCGCAACCCGCCGCCCTCCGACGCGGTGCTGGCTGCCAAGCGAGCGGCTCTGCATCTCGACGACAATCCGGTGTTGCGTTACTTGAAGTGGCTGTGGGCGGTGCTGCACGGTGATTTCGGGCAGACGATCGCTGCTGGCTCGGTCAACGACGAGCTGTGGCGTCGCATTCTCGTATCGCTGCGGTTGGTGGTGCTCGGCACCGTGTTGGGAGCAGTGCTCGGCACGTTGATCGGCGCATACGGAGCGGTTCGGCAGTACAAGATTTTCGATCACGTGGCAACGGTCGTGACGTTCATCCTCATCAGCACGCCTATCCTGGTACTCGCCCCGGTGCTCAAATACCTCGCGGTGCAGGTCAATCAGAGCACGGGCAGTCAGTTCTTCCAGTACACCGGTGAGACGTCGACCACGCTCGCGCCAGGTCTGATGAACGAAATAGTCGACCGCGCGCAACATTTGCTGTTGCCGACCGTGGTGCTGATGTTGTTCACCATTGGTGGTTACAGCCGCTACATGCGTAGTTCGATGCTCGACGAGCTGAACATGGACTACATCCGCACGGCTCGCGGCAAGGGTCTCACTCGCGGTCGGGCGATCTTCAAGCACGGCTTCCGCACAGCGTTGATTCCGATGGCGACGCTCTTCGCGTTCGGTATGGGTGCGGTGATCACCGGTGCGACGTTCACCGAGCGTGTGTTCGGCTGGTACGGCATGGGGGACTGGCTGATCTACGGCATCACCAGCCAGGACATCAACATCACGCTCGCGGTCTCGCTCTTCACCGCGCTGTCGGTGCTGGTTTCCGGAATGTTGACCGACATCTTCACTGCCGCATTGGATCCGCGTGTTCGCTACGCGGACTGACCCACCACTTCGATCGAGGAAAGGATCGGCGATGGCAACACCTGTGGTTCCCGAGATCACCGCCGTGGACGGTCCGGGCGAGACGACGGCTCCGATCACCCGACGGCGGTTGGTGTTTCGTCGATTCCTGAGGAACAGGCCGGCGTTGGTGGGCATCGTGGTGCTGGTGGTGATGTTCGTCGGGGCGTTCGTTCTCCCGCACTTCATCCCCTTCACCTACGAGGAACTCGACGCGTATGCGCTCAACTCGCCGCCGACCACGCGGCATTGGTTCGGCACCAACCAGATCGGCCAGGACGTCCTGGCGCAGACGCTGCGCGGGCTGCAGAAGTCGCTGATCATCGGCATGCTCGTCGCGTTGATCTCCACCGTGCTCGCCGGAGTGGTCGGGGCGGTGGCGGGGTACTTCGGCGGCTGGACCGATCGTGCGTTGATGTGGGTGGCCGACGTGCTGCTGGTGGTGCCGAGCTTCCTGGTCATCGCCATCTGCTCACCGTTGTTCCGTGACAAGAGCTTCTTCATTCTGGTGTTGCTGCTCGCCGCGTTCGCATGGATGATCACCTCCCGCATCATCCGTGCAATGACGCGATCGTTGCGCGAGCGCGAATTCATCCGCGCCGCAAAGTACATGGGCGCGACGCCGGCGAGTGTGATCGGCAAGCACGTGCTGCCGTCGATGGCCTCGATCCTCATCGTCGACGTGACTCTCAATGTGGGTATCGCCATCATCGGCGAGGCGTCCTTGAGCTACTTCGGGTTCGGTGTGCAACGACCCGACGTTTCGCTCGGCACGCTGATCGCCGACGGTACGTCGTCCGCGCTGACCTATCCGTGGCTGTTCGCATTCTGCTGTGGCGCATTGGTATTGATCGTGCTGGCCACCAACTTCGTCGGCGACGGCCTGCGCGATGCTTTCGATCCGAACTCGACGAGGGGACAGGCACGTGGCTGAGACGGTGCCGGTGTTGAAGGTGAGCGGCCTCGAGGTCAGCTTCCCGAGCGAGGAGGGTCGCGTCACCGCTGTCCGTGGACTGGACTACCAGGTCGACAAGGGCGAGGTGATGGCCATCGTCGGCGAATCCGGCTCGGGCAAGTCGGTGTCGTCACTGGCCGTCATGGGACTGCTCCCGCAGACCGCACGCGTCACCGGTTCCATCGAGCTCAACGGTCGCCAGCTGCTCGGGCTGTCCGACCGTGAGATGTCCCGCGAGCGTGGGCGTTCGGTGGCGATGATCTCGCAGGACCCGTTGACGGCGCTCACCCCCATCTACCGGATCGGCGACCAGATCGCCGAGGCGATCTCGGTACACAACCCGTCACTGACCAAGGCGAAGGTTCAGCAGCGCACCCTCGAATTGCTCGACCTGGTCGGTATTGCCGATCCAGCGACCCGGGCGCGGTCGTATCCGCACGAGTTCTCCGGTGGCATGCGGCAACGCGTCGTCATCGCCATGGCCATTGCCAACGACCCGGATCTCATCATCGCCGACGAGCCCACGACAGCTCTGGACGTGACGATTCAGGCCCAGATCCTCGATCTCCTCCGTACCGCCCGCGACTTCACCGGTGCCGGCGTCGTGTTCATCACGCACGACCTGGGAGTCGTGGCCGGCGTGGCCGATCGAGCGATGGTCATGTACGCCGGTCGCGCAGTCGAGACCGCGCCGGTGGACGAGCTGTACGCGCAGCCGTCGATGCCCTACACCGTCGGGCTGCTCGGGTCCGTTCCTCGACCGGACCGTCCCGCGCAGGAGCGGTTGGTGCCGATCGAGGGCACCCCGCCCGCGCTGGTGAATCTCCCGACGGGGTGTCCCTTCGGGCCTCGGTGCCCGTTGCACATCGAAGCCTGTGATGCAGGTGAACCACCACTGGTCGAGGTCGCCCCGAATCACAGCGCGGCGTGTATCCGTATCGACGCGGCGACGGCCGACTCCGTGGAGGCCGAGTTCGAGGGTGCCCCGCGTTCGGAGGCTCCGGCGGAACTGGTGGTGACGGTATCGAAGGACGCTCCGGTGTTGTCGGTGACCGATCTGCACAAGAGCTATCCCATGTTCAAGGGTTCCGTGCTGCGGCGCCGGGCCGGGGAAGTGCCTGCGGTGCAGGGCATCAGCTTCGATGTGCACGCCGGGTCCACCCTGGCGATCGTCGGTGAGTCGGGCTGCGGCAAGTCGACGACCCTGCTCGAGATCATGGAATTCATCAAGCCGCAGCACGGTTCGATCAGGATCAACGGCGTCGAGCCGTACAGCCTGAGCCGCGCCGAGCAGCGAAAGTTGCGCGCGCACATTCAGATCGTGTTCCAGGATCCGATGGGCTCGCTCGACCCACGGATGCCGGTGGGGGAGATCATCGCCGAGCCGCTGAAGATCAACGGTGTCCCGGTCGACGAGCGCACCCGCAGGGTTCGAGAGCTGATGGACACCGTCGGGATGCGTCCGGAGCTTGCGGATCGGTATCCCACCCAGTTCTCCGGAGGGCAGCGTCAACGAGTCGGTATTGCACGGGCTCTGGCGCTGAAGCCGTCGATTCTGGTGCTCGACGAGCCTGTCTCTGCACTCGATGTGTCGATCCAGGCGGGTGTGCTGAACCTGCTGCAGGATCTGCAGGAGGAGCTCGGTCTGGCGTATCTGTTCGTCTCGCACGATCTTTCGGTGGTGCGTCATCTCGCCGACGAAGTGGCGGTGATGCGCAACGGAGTGTTCGTGGAGAAGGGCCCGACGGCGCAGATCTTCGATGCACCCGAGGACCCATACACACAGGCACTCCTGAAGGCCATTCCCATCCCCGATCCCGTGCTCCAACGAGCCCGAATCGCTGAGGCCGCAGCATTGGCCGACGCCATCTGACCCACAGGTTTACGTGCACACTGAGAAAGGTGAACTGATGAGAGTCAAGCTATTTCGGGCGCTGGTCCCGATCGCGGTGGCCGTGACCACTGTGGGACTGGTGGCGGGGTGCAGCTCCGGCGATACCGGGCCCAACCCCGATGCGCCTGCGTCCTTCGACAGCGGAGCGCAGATCAATCCGCATCCGATCAGCGATCTGCAGCAGGGCGGAAACATGAACTTCCCGCTCACGCAGGTGACAGCCAACTACAACTACTACCAAATCGACGGCACCACGGTCGATACCTCGCGGTTCTACGCCGCGCTGATGCCGAGGTCGTTCACCGCCGCAGCCGACGCGAGTCTGACGGTGGACACGGACTTCTTCACCGACATCACCGAGTCCGAGGTCGACGGCAAGCAGGTCATCACGTACAACATCAACCCGAAGGCGAAGTGGAGCAGCGGGAGGTCGCTGGATTACACAGACCTCGTGGCGACGTGGACGTCGAACAGCGGTAAGGACCCGGCTTACGAGGCTTCATCCACGGCCGGGTACGACAAGGTCGACTCCGTGGTGCGCGGTGAAAACGACCAACAGGTGATTCTGACCTTTGCCGAGAAGTTCGCGGACTGGCCATCGCTGTTCTCCCCGCTGATGCCTGCAGAGTCGGTGAACAGCGTCGACGCATTCAACACCGGATCCGTGAGCACGATGCCTGCCACCGCAGGCCCGTTCCGTATCCGGAACATCGAGCCCGGTGGCAAGCGCATTGTTGCGGAGCGCAATCCTGATTGGTGGGGCGAAAACCCAGCGGTGCTCGACACCATCACGTTCCTGCCACTCGATTCGACAGCCTCCGTCGGCGCGTTGCAGAGCGGCGAGATCGATTACTACGAACTGGGCAGCAGCGCTGACGCATTCAAGGTCGCCCGGGGTATCCCGAACATCGACCTGCGGCAGAGCCTGGGTCCGCAGTACCGCCACTTCGATTTCAACGGCGCGCCCGGACGCATCACCTCCGACAAGGCGGTACGGCTGGCTCTGATGAAGGCGATCGACCGCGACTACCTGGCTACCTCCCAACTCGGCCAGATCACCTCGAACCCGACGGTGCTGAACAACCACATCTACGTCGACGGCCAGAAGGGCTACCAGGCCAACAACGGCGACATCACTTTCGACCCCGAGAAGGCGAAGTCCGAACTCGACGCCGCGGGCTGGACGATGAACGGTGAGTTCCGCTCCAAGGACGGCCAACAGCTCGATCTGCACGACATCATTCCGGCAGATACCCCGAATGCAACGCAGGAAGCGCAGATCATCCAGCAGAACCTCAAGGCTGTCGGTGCCAACCTCATCATCGATGCGGTGCCGTCGGACGACTTCTTCGAGAAGTACATCCTGGTCGGTGCGTTCGATGTCACCCATTTCACCTGGGAGGGAACGCCGTACAGCTCCAGCAGTGACGGCATCTTCCGTTTGACACCCGGCAGTACGTTGCAGAACTACGGGCAGGTCGGGTCCGAGGAGATCAACGGTCTGCTCGACAAGGCCGCAGGCGAGCTCGACGACGCTGCACGTATCGACGACTACAACGAGGCGGACAAGGCGGTCTGGGCGGAAGGCCACAGCCTGACAATGTTCCAGCGTCCGTCGACGTACGCGACCAAGTCCAATCTCGCTAACTTCGGTGCTCCAGGATTCGGCGACATCGACATGTCGAAGGTCGGGTTCCTGAAATAGACAACGGGCTCGGATATCCGGTCGGTGCCGCGGCAGCCACTCTGGTTGTCGCGGCATCGACCGTTGTCGTCATCGCACCGCTGGCCCTGTTCGTCGCTGTGATCGTCCTGGTCCGGACGGGTTGGTCTGTGGGGTGTGCTCTGTTGGCCACGCGATCAGCGGCCGGTTCGACCACCCGAACCACCGTGCGGCGGGTGCGGTTTCAACACCGCATGCGTTCGCGCGGCTATCTGGAGGTGCAGGAGAAGGGTGCGCGAGCCTGGTATCCGGTCTATTTCCACACCGGGCTTCTCGCGATCGTTCCCGACGCCGCCGCACGTGTCGGTAGATCGATTCTCGGGCACCGTGCTTTCGTGATCGAGCCCGGGATTCTCGCGGTGCCGTCAGGCCGGCGTCGTACGTCGTTGCCTCCCGGCGCACCCCTCGATGCCCCGCGCCTCAACGATTCCGATCTCCGCACGCGCAGTGCACGATTCGGTTCTCTACGTCGTCGGGTCATGCTCGACGCTCCCGCCGCGGTGGCCGGCCCGATCATCGGCCTGCTGTGGCTGATCGTCGACGGGGGAGGATTCGCCGAGTTCGTTGCTGTCTCCGTTCTGGCCGCGGTCACCGCGCTCTGGTGGTCCGCGATAGGCGGGAGCGATCCCAGTTGAGCTGCGGAGCAATTGAGCTGCGGAGCAATTGCGACGACGCGTGTTCGTAACTGCGGAGAAACACCTCCGGTCTACGTTCGAGATTCGGACAATTCTGGAGGTAGCAATGGCGCAGTCGATGGCGGAGCACGCAGCCGAGACGATCACCAAGGGAATCGGTCGGCGCGGTTTCATCCAGGCGGTGGCGGCCCTGGGCGCAGGCGTCGGAATCGCCGGAACGGCAGCGTGTTCTACGTCCTCGTCGAACACAGCCGCTGCGAGTTCGTCGGCACCCGCAACTACCGCTGGCGGGATCCTTCAGCCCGGAGCCGGCGACATCTCCGGCGATCACTACCTGAGTTCCGAAGTCGACAAGGTCCTGTGGGGCTACGTCCCGACGGTCGAGTCCGAGTCGGTGCTGCAGATGAAGTCCGGTGAGACGGTGACCATCGACGCGCTCAGCCATGAGGGAATTCTCGAAGACCAGGGCCGCGACCCTGTCGAATTCTTCGGCGGCAAAGGTGTATCGGAATCCGACGTGCTGCAGGACGCCATCGACATCGCCGGCGGTTACGACCGGACGGTCCGTAATTTCGACGTCGACGGCCCGCATGTGGTGACGGGCCCGGTGTTCGTCGAAGGGGCGCAGCGAGGCGACGTGCTCAAGATCGAGACGCTCGAGGCGATTCCACGCGTTCCGTACGGTGTGGTGTCGAGCAGGCACGGCAAGGGCGCTCTGGCGGTCACTGCGTCCGGTGAGGCACCTGCGGGCATCAGCCTCGACGAGGTGATGCCGCCGATCGCAAACGATGGCAGGACTTCGGGCGACCCGACTCAGTACGGGAACATCTCCACGTTCACCGCCGTCGAGGACGGGCAGGGTGTGATGCGGTACGGCGATGCGGCCGTGCGCTTTCCGCTCCGTCCGTTCATGGGCATGATGGGTGTCGCGTTCGCCAGCGACCCGGGTCTGACGTCACCGAATGCGAATTCGATTCCACCGACACTCGGCGGCGGCAACATCGACGTCGGCCTGCTCGGCGTCGGATCGACGTTCTACCTCCCCGTGTTCGCGGAGGGTGCGTTGTTCTACGTCGGCGATCCGCACATGGCGATGGGCGACGGTGAGGTGGCGCTGACTGCGATGGAAGGCTCCCTGCGCGGCACCTTCCGCCTCACGGTCTGCAAGGCGGGCAGCGGGGATGCCCCGTCCGTCGCGTACTCGTATCCCTTTGCCGAGAACGAGGACTCGTGGATTCCGATCGGCCTCTCCGACCCGGACGGTGCCGTCGGCGGCCAGAGTTCGGACCTGAACGCCGCCATGCGTCGCGCCGTGGTCAATGCGCTCGACTTCCTCGAGACCGACCTCGGCATGGACCGGGCGACGGCCTATGCGTACCTCTCCGCGGCCGCGAACTTCACCGTGTCGCAGGTGGTCGACAAGACTGTCGGCGTGCACGGTCAGATCTCCAAGGCACACTTCGACCGGTAGGAGTGCGCCTTCGGCGCAGTGGTGCGAACAAGTGCCTCTGCGGGCACTTATTCGCACCACTGCCGAAGGCACCTCAGCGGTGTGCTGTCGCGACGAAGTGGCGGGCGGAGGCGTCGACGATATCTGTTGGGGTGACGTCGATTTCGTCGTTCAACCACGCGATGACCAGTTCGGCGAGTCCGCCGATGAACAGCAGGCCGTTGATTTCGGATTGTGGTTGCGGCCAGGCCTGTTCGCCGAACAGTTCGCGTGACTGCTCGGCTACCAGATGGGCGAACGCGCGCATGGACTTTCGTCGATAATCCCGCAGTGAGTCGACGGCCAGTGACTCGATCATCGCGACGCGGCCCTTGCGTCGGTCGTCGGTGAGTACGCCGACGAACGCGCCGATGGCGTTACGCACCTGTTCCTCGACGGTGGGTGCCGGGGAGTGCAGCGCGTCCAGAGCAGCGGCCCGGATCTCGTCGGATACCGACTCCACCACCTTCTCGAGCAAGTCCTCTTTACTGGAGAAGTTCTGGTAGAAGTAGCGCTCGGTCAGCTTGGCCTCCGCGCAGATCGCGGTCATGGTCGTGTTCTGGGCACCGGCCGTCGAGAACACCTCGAGTCCGGCTTCGAGCAACCGCGCGCGACGGTCGGCGGTGCGATCGTCGGCACTCATGCCGTTGTAGCGGCGCGTCGGGGAAGCCATGGATAGATCTTGACAGAGGAAGCATGTGTGACGCAGACTACATCTCATCTGACAGGACGCTCTGTCAGATTGACGGAGGTAGACGATGGCACGTGCTCTGGCTGCTCCACCTGCTGATTCAACGCTCCAACCGGTATACGGCGACGGCGGCATGCCCGTCGTGGGGCACACCCTCGAGTACATCCGAGATCCGCTGAAACTGCTCGGGAGTCGGTGGGAGAAATACGGCGAGGTGTCGTGGCTGACGATGGCCGGGCAGAAGTGGATCACCGTTCTCGGTCCGGACGCGTGCCAAGAGGTGTTGCAGAACGCCGACAAGGCGTTCGCGAACGGTGACGGCTGGTCGCTGCTGATCGGCCCGTTCTTCCACGGTGGTTTGATGCTGCTCGACTCCGACGAGCATCTGAAGCATCGACGAATCATGCAGCAGGCCTTCACGAGGGACCGACTCACCAAGTCCGTCGAGGCGTTGAATCCTGTCACCGCAACCGGTTTGGACGCGTGGCAGGGCGGGCGCGACGTCCAGGTCTACCCGGCGCTCAAGGCGTTGACCCTGGAGGTGGCAACGAGCATCTTCATGGGCGGTGCCGAGGGCAGCACCGAAGCCGAGATAGCCGAGCTCAACTCGAGTTTCGTGGCGTGCGTCCAGGCTGCGACCTCGATAGTGCGCTATCGCGTTCCGGGAACGCGGTGGAAGCGTGGCCTCGATGGCCGCGCCATGCTCGAACAGTTCTTCCGGCGCTACCTACCAGCGCGGCGAGCCAACGAGACCGACGACCTGTTCTCGGTTCTGTGCCACATCGAGGGGAACGACGGCGAGCGTTTCTCCGACGACGAAGTGATCGACCACATGATCTTCCTGCTGATGGCGGCGCACGACACGTCGACGATCACGCTCTCGACGATGATGCAGTACCTCGGGCAGCATCCGGAGTGGCAGGACAAGTGCCGCGCGGAATCGGAGTCACTGGGCACCGATGCGCCGACGCTCGCGCAACTCGACGAACTGCACAGCGTCGATCTGGTGATGAAGGAATGCCTGCGGTTGGTCTCGCCCACTCCGGTAGTCGCGCGTCGCGCAGTCAAGGACACCGAGGTGCAGGGAAAGTTCGTACCCGCGGGGACGTACGCCTCGGTCGCTCCGCACTTCACGCACCACATGGAGCAGTACTGGCCGGACCCCGAGAAGTTCGACCCCGGCCGGTTCGCCGACGATCGCCGGGAAGACAAGGTGCACCGCTACGCGTGGGAACCGTTCGGCGGAGGCGTGCACAAATGTATCGGCATGTTCTTCGCAGGTGCGGAGATCAAGACGATCATGCACCACCTGCTGCTGCGGTTCGACTGGTCGGTCGACCCCGATTACGTTGCGCCGCTGAACTTCACGTCGCTGCCCTTCCCCGAGGACGGGCAGCCCGTGCAGCTACGAAAGCGGTAGGTCTATCCGGCGCGGTCGGTGAGCCAGCCGATGATGTCCGCGGTGATCTCGTCCCGGTTGGTCTCGTTGAGGATTTCGTGGCGCGCGCCGGGGTAGAGGGTGACGGTCACGTCGCTCATCCCGGCCTCGCGGTACCGGGCGGCGAGAGTCTCGATCAACTGTCCGCCGCCGGCGAGTGGGTCGTCGGTTCCCGAGGTGATGAGCAGCGGTAGGTCGGAGCGGATCTGCTCGAGATTGTGCGGGTCGGCCAGCTTGTCGGCCTCACCGAACAACGCGGGGACCGTCGACTCCGGCAGGTCGAATCCGCACAGAGGATCGGCGACGTAGGCGTCCACTTCTGCCTCGTCGCGGGTGAGCCATTCGTATCCGGTGCGATGCTCGAAGGCGGCGTTGAAAACGCTCAGATCGCCCGCGGGGGCGTCGGCCATCCCGGCCGCGAGGATGTTCAGCGTCGTCGATCCCGACAGCACCACGCCCTCGTACAAGTCGGATCGTTCGATCAGAACATGTTGCGCGGCAAACGAACCCATCGAGTGCGCGAACAAGAACAGGGGCAGGTCCGGGTACTCGCCCAGCAACGATTCGCCCAACTGCTCGATGTCGGCCCACAGACCCGCGAACGCTGCCGCACCGAAATCACCGGGGGTGTCGACGATCGACTGGCCATGACCACGATGATCGGACGCGACGACGTGAAATCCGGCGTCGTTCAGGGCAGCGGCGAACCGGGCGTAGCGGCTGCCGTGTTCGGCGAGTCCGTGCGCGATCTGCACGACGCCGCGAGCCGGATCGGCCGACGTGGCCCAGGTGTACGTGCTGATCTCGATGTCGTCCTGCTTGGATACGAACGACGAAGCATTGGCCACGGGTGACTCCTCGAGACGGCGATGGGGACGAAACTCGAACCTATCTCCTACGCCCTGAGCCTCGGAGCGAAATGCTCGACGACGGGGAAGGGTTCGTAGAAGTGATGCAGCAGCGTCTTCCACTCTTGGTACTCGTCGGACTGCCTGAAGCCCTGGGTGTGGTCTTCGAGGCGTTCCCACTCCACCAGCAGAAGGTAGACAGAGGGCTGCTCGATGCCCCGCGACAGCGTCAGATTCACGAACCCCGGCATCGAGGAGATGATCGACTTCGCGTCGGCGAAGGCGGCTTCGAACTCGTCGGTTCGGCGGGGAATGACATGCAGGAGGGCGTGTTCGACGATCATCGGGACAGTATGCGAGGCGCAGCCCGGTGCCGGTTCGGCGGGCCCGAAGCCCTAGACGCCAGGAATTCCGAACGCCGTGGCCTTACGGACGCAATCCACCCGTGACACAGCACCGAGTTTGGCATAGATATTGGTCAGGTGGCGCTTCACCGTGGATTCCGTGATTCCGAGTTCTCGCCCGATCTGCCAGTTCGAACGCGCCTGGGCGAGCAGGTGCAGAACTTCGAGTTCCCTGGGCGACAACAGGTTCGGCGTTCCCGGCATGTCGGAGTCGAGCGCCGAGCTGATCGAATCGCGAGATGTGGACAGCAGTACGTTGTCCGGACTGCGCTGGACGGAGTGCAGCCCGGCGATCAGTTGATCGCGCGCGACGGTTTTGGACAGAAATGCCGATGCCCCGGCATCGAGCAGGCTGCGCAACAGTTCGGCATCCTGATGCATCGACAGGACGACGATGGAGACGGTCGGTGCTGCGGCGCGAATCGCCGTCACCACCGCGTGTGCTCCTGGGCCCGGCATTTCGATGTCGACCACCGCGATGTCCGGAACGTCTCGAGTGATCACCTCGATGGCGGTCGTTCCGTCCGGGCACTGCGCGACCACCGTGAACGCGGGGTCGGTCTCGATCAACGCTGCGAGACCGTCGCGGAAGAGCGTGTGGTCGTCGGCGAGGATCACTCGGATGGCGTGGCCGGTCACCACCGGTTCCTCCCGAGCGACTCGGCGGTGCGGTCGAGCAACGGCAGCTGAACCTCGACCGTGGTGCCGCACCCCGGATCGGCTGTGATGACGGCGCGCCCACCGAGCAACTCGGCGCGTTCGCGAATGGACGCCAGCCCACCCACGATCTTGATCGCCGTGACGGCTCCGACGTCGAAGCCGCACCCGTTGTCGCGGACGACGGCGCGCAGTCTGTCCTGCTGGGTGGCGAGTTCGACGGTGATCGTGTCGGGCTTCCCATGGACGACGGCGTTGCGGATCGCTTCTCGCAGCAGCAGGTAGAGCTCCTGGGCAACTTCGTCCGCCAGACCCGGTTCGTCCCCGTCCACCGTCACTTCGGAGACCGTTCCCTCGGGGACGGTCGATTCCAGGTAGGACGCCAACGACTGGCTCAGCGATTCGCCGCCCAACCGAACCCACAGGTCCGCCGACACCTGCCGAGTACTGTCGAAGCTCGACTTGATCGACTCGCGTGCGGTGGCGAGATGGGCTTGGGCTCGAACGGGATCGCGCGAGCGGTAGTGGTCGTAGAGGTCGAGTTGTTGGAGTGCGGCACCCATTCCGTGAGCGATGCGGTCGTGTAGGTCGCGAGCGATCCGGCTACGTTCGTCCTGCTGCGAGGACAGAAGCTTCGTCAAGAGATAGTTGACGTACGGGATCGATCCGACCGCCAACCGTTCCTGGATCTCGCGTTGCAGGGCGGTTCCCAAGGCCACGACGGTATCGGTCGGTGGGTCGAATGCTTCGACGAGTACGGGAAACAGGGCTTCGAACATCAAGGTAGCCGCTGCCAGCGACTGGGTCGGGTGAATACCGGATTTGGCGCGCTGCTCACCGATGGCCTCGCTCGGATCGGGCGCGGGCAACGTCGATGTCGGTGTCCCGAAAGCGGCGAACGCTGTTGCGACGACGCGCACGACGGCTTCGGCCTGACGCGTCAGCTGCAATTGCAACGATCGGTCGGTGAGGACCGGGCTTCCCGAACCGTCGAGAAGGGTGGTGTACGCCGCGACCGCTCGATCGACGAGTCGATTCGGCTCGACACTCACTTCGTTCGCCCCCGCCCTGGAGAACCGGACGGATCAGGCCCTGGAAAGCCTGATTCGCGACGCCGATCCCGATCGCGTCATATTAGCGGGACAAACAGCGCAATTGGTACCGAGGACACGGATACCCGCACGTCGAGGCGCTTCCGTTCGGGACTTCGCCCGAAGTGGTTCACCTGCTGGTCACCGGTGGTTCGCTGCGTGGTCGGGTCGGATCTCGATTCGCGGCGACCGGGTGTCGATCACAGCAGCATGCACAGCGCGCCCGTGTGCGCACCGTATTGCGAGTACATGAAGGCGTGGTACGGGGTACGCGGATGCCATCGACGCGATCGTCCGGCGACCGCGCATGCGCCTATCGCCGCTACTCCACAGCCCAAGGCGAGGGCGGGGACGAGGAGACGTTCTTCCACGGTGAACGCCGAGACGGCGAAGCCGACGGCGATGATCCCGGCCAGCGAAGCGACGATCAGACAGGTACCGCGTTCGCTCCACATCGCCAGCGTCGACCGTCCGGCGGCGCGGTCGCCCTCGACGTCGGACAGGTCCTTGGCCAGACCTCCGACTCCCATCCACGCGGACATGACGACAGCGAACACGGCCACGGCCGGCGAGATCCCGATGCCGGCCGCACAGGCTCCGGCAGTGTAGGTGGCAAGTCCGCCTCCGATCACCGAGACCTGGACTCCCCACACTCTGTTCTTCAACGGCGCGGGACCGGCGGAGTACAGAAAGCCGAGGGCGACCATGACGAGCGCCGACACCAGGACCGTTCGGCCGGCCGACGCGCACAGAATCACACCCGCGCACGCAAGAACGGGGACGAGCTGGCGAGCCACTCCCGCATCGAGTGTTCCCTGCGCAAGCGGCCGCGTCGAACCGTTCAACCGATCCTCGACGCGGTCGGCAAGACCGTTGAGCAGATAGATCGACCACGTGATGCACAGCCAACCCGCACAGCACAGTGCGACGGCCGTCCACCGGGGAACAGCTCCGGCGTCGAGAGAAGCCACGGCGACAACCGCGATAATCCGAAGCTGGAAGATGATCTGCACCGCGGGGCGAGCTTCGGACCAGGCGGAGCGGATCGACGACCGCAGCGGCCGATCGGGCGCACCGGCAGCGACAACGTGACTCGGCGATGCAGTGCTGGGACCGACTGTTCCACTAGCGGTGGCCATGCGTCGATCGTCTACGGCCGCGCGACGCACGTCTATGGCCCGAGGGTCGTAGTCCACTACGACCTTGGTCGTAGTGGCGGGTGCACCTTCGCGGCGACCCCATTGGCTTTCGGTGTTCTGCCACTTAGCTTTCGAGTTGTAACACCGCATTCGACGGAATCGGAACCCGGCGCACGAGAACGACAGTCGCCGACTCTCATCGGCCTACGAAGGTGGAATGCTCGTGAACACGGACTATGTCTGGTTGGCGCTCGGATGGATGGCTTTCATCGCCATCATCATCGTGGTGGTCGTCGTTGCACTGGTGGTCCTGGTACGCGGACGCCAGACGGCATCCCGCTCGGACGATCACCGCACGGTGCCGGCGAAGAACGACCCGGCGGAGTAGCCCCCCGGACCCGATCTGTACCCCGCATTGCACCGTCGGAGCCGATGCGCGTCGCGCCTTCGGGGATTCCGACGCCAGCCCATGGGAGATCTGCGAGATGAATCGATTGACCGCCGCTCAGTCGGCGATGCTGTTCGACCAGATCGCCGAACCCACGGATGTGGGGAACAACGTCGTGGCGTCGGTGATCGTTGCGAGTGCGGCATCGGCGGCCGCGCACCGATCGGCGTGGGAGGACGCACTGCGACGCCACCCGGTTCTGACGAGCCGAATTATGGCTCACGACAGCGGGTTCCGATTCCAGACGGCCGACGGGTCGATGTCGGTCGACGTTGCTCAGGTGCCCGATGTGCGTGACCGGAGTGTGCGAGAGGACCTCGCGCTTCGTGCGATGCAACCGTTCGACCTGTTCGCCGGCCCCCTCGTCCGCGCGGCGGTCCGTTGTGACGGGCACCGTGCCGTGGTGTCGCTGGTGGTCCATCACATCTTGATCGACGTCGCGAGCGCACCACTGATTCTCAACGAATACTTCGCGAACCTGCGAGCGCTCGAATTCGGCGAACCGGGAACGACGATCGATCCAGGAGCGAACTTCGAGCAGTTCGTCGATGCCGAGCAGGCCTACCTGCGATCCGCCGACGCGGAAGCAGATCGAGCGTACTGGCGTGCTGCAGTCGAGGGCTACTCGAACGATCCGCTGGCCGATCTGCCGACCTCGACCGACCCCGCTCACGACCCTCTCGAACCGTTCGTGCGGTTCGAGGCCGAGCCCGACGTCGCCGACGCTCTTCGCGCACATGCGAAGTCCGCCGGTGTGTCGCCGGCCGCACTGTTCCTCGCAGCCTTCCAGCGCGCTCTCGCCGCCGTCTCGACCTCCAGCGCCGCCGACATCGCTGTCGGAATGCCGGTGCTGCAGCGCGACGAACGACATCTGACGACGCTGGGCAGCTTCACCCAACTCGCAGTGGCGCGTTCGCGTGTGGGGCTCTCGTTCGACGACGACCTTCGGGCAGCAGGCGCGGCCATTGCGGGTGCCAGGCGCCACGGACGCCTTCCGCTCTCGGAGTACGCACAGTACGCCGACGAACCGGCACACCTGACTCGCACCACCTTTCTCTACGAGCCGTCACATCTGGCGTTCGGCACTGCCTTCGTTCTCGGCGATCGATGGGAATTCGATCTGTCGGGTTATCGGGCGAACCCGTATCCGGTGCCCTCTCAGACCGGCCAATTCGATCTGAGATTCCAGGTTGGACTGGTGCACGGAAGATATGTCTGTGCAGTGCATTTCGGACCGCGGCATCACCGTGCCGCAGTGCTGATCGCCGAACACATCCGAGACGATCTCCAGCGCATATCGGGACCGGCGTCCATCGCTTTCGTCGAACAGGGTCGCTTCGGTTCGGGTTGGGTGCATCCGGCCGATCGCGAGCCTGCCCCGCCACCTGCCGATGTGATCGCACGAATCGGAGACATCGCGCGTTCGCACCCCAACCGTTCCGCAGTGTCGTCCGGTTCGAACCGGCTGAATTACGCAGACCTGTGGCATTCGGCGAGTCGGGTGGCCCGTCTGCTGAGCGGTCGACGGGGCGAGATCGTGGCCGTGTCGATGCCGAAAGAGCCCGACGCAGTGGCCGCAATGCTCGGGGTGATGTTGTCCGGCAACGCTTTCGTCGTCGTGGATCCGACGTATCCCGAGCAGCGCCGTGCCATCATGCTCGCGGGCATCGACGTGGTCGTCGTCCCGACCGATACGAGGGGCGCGATTCCCGAGACGTTCGCAGGGGCCGTCATCGAACACGGCGGTGCGGTCGGGAGTCCCACGGCCGGTGCACTTCCGATACCCGACCGCACACCTCCGACGCGTGCTGCATACGCCGTGCACACCTCGGGATCGACCGGACGGCCGAAAAGGGTGCTCGTCGGTCGCACAGCTCTGGCGTACTCCACGGCTGCCCGCGATGTCGTGTACGACGAAGAGCCGCAACGCTTTCTGCACCTGTCGTCGCTGTCGTTCGACAGTGCATACGCCGGTCTGTTCTGGACGTTGGTGCGGGGCGGTGAGCTGTTGCTCGTCGACACCGGGGAACCGCGCTCGACCGCAGAACTGGCCGATATCGTCGCCCATCGGGGTGTCACCCACATACTTGCCATCCCGTCGCTGTACGAGGCACTGCTCGACGAGTCCGCGAGCCTGTTCTCGCTGCGACAGGTGATCGTCGCGGGCGAGGAGTGCACCGAGGCTCTGGTCGATCTACACCATGCGAGACTTCCCGGTGCCACGCTGACCAACGAGTACGGCCCGTCCGAAAGTGCGATCTGGTCGACCGCCGATCACGTCGCGGCGAGCGAGCCGGTCACGATCGGGCGAGCAGTCCCCGGTATCGGTACTCGCGTGGTCGACGAGTCCGGTCGCCCGGTCCCGGCAGGCACGCTAGGAGAACTTCACCTGACCGGCACACTGGCATACGGATACGACGGCGACCCGCGCGCAACGGCCGACAAGTTTCGGCCCGATCCGTGGGGGACCGGCGGACGGCGGGTGTACGCAACCGGGGATCGAGTGCGGATCGGATCCGACGGTCGGCTGTTGTTCGACGGCCGAGTCGACGAGCAGTTCAAGATCTCCGGGTTTCGTATCGAACCGCGCGAGGTCGAAGCGGTGGTGCGTCGGATCACCGGGCATCAGTGCGTCGCGGGTGTCGCGACGGGGCCTGGTGGACGCCGCGACCTCGTCATCGCCGTCGACGATGCCGTGTTCGCAGACATGGATGTCGAAGCGATGCTCTCGCGCATTCGCGAGGAGGTGCCTGCACATCTCGCGCCGCGCGCTGTGCGGGTCGTCGAGTCCATCCCGCGCAATGTCAACGGCAAGGTGGACAGGCGTGCGGTTGCGGCATTGTTGTCCGAGGTCGCGGTCCCGACGACCGAGCGCGATGCGGCCGATGTGCCCTCGACCGACACCGACGGCCTACTCCTGGATGCGGTTCGGCATGCGTTGTCGCGAGACGTCGACGCGAGTCGAACGTTCGTCGAGCACGGCGGTGACTCGATCGCCGCTATGCGGGTCGTGGGATTTCTGCACCGACGGGGTGTGCAGCTGTCACCTCGCCGACTTCTGGCACCGGTACCGCTACGCGAACTGTCACTCGTCGCCGGACAGGAGGTGGTTCCCTCGGTCCGGCCCACCGGCGATCGGACGGATGCGCTCGCCACCAGCCGTGCTCAACGAGCGATGCTCCTGCAGACCGCGCAGGCGTCGTCCCCGGGGGTCTACGTCGAGCAGTTGGTGCTCGAACTGTCGGGTGATGTCGACCTGGTCCGGCTCGCCGCCGCGTGGCGAGCCGTGTTCGACGCCTTCCCTGTCCTCGGTGCGCACGCCACTGCGGCCCCGTACCTCACCCTCGACACCGGACGAGCAGGCACCGTTCCGATCGACGTCCGCCACGAGGTCGTGAATTGGACCGACGTGCTGACCGAAGATCGTGCGCGCGGCTTCACCCTGCCGGTCGACCCGCTCTCGCGGGTGCTGATCGCGCCTCACGCGGAAGGTGTGCGGGTCCTGTGGACTCATCACCACGCAATCGCCGACGGTTGGTCCCTTCCGGTGATAGTCGGCGGCCTCGCGGCCGCGTACCGCTCGGGCGACGTCGGCGAAAGGCAAGCCGGATTCGAGTTCTCGGCGGACGAGTCCGTTGCTGCCCATCGATCGAGTGCACGCCCTCTGGTGGAGAGGCTGACCTCGCCGACGGAGCTCGAACTCGGTGCCACCCGGACCCACACCATCACTCCACCGGTCGATCTCGATGTCGTGGCCGACCGACTCGGCATCACGGAGGCCGCACTGGTCAACACGGTGTGGTCGTTGGTGCTCGGAAGTGTCTTCGGAGTGCAGACCGTCGAGCACGGCATGGTCGGCAGCGGCCGTCACATCGGTACACCGGGGATGGATCGCGCGGTGGGGATGTTCGTGCGGATCGACCCGATCGCCTCGACGTGGACCGACGTCACCGAACTCGCCGACCTCGGTGCTCTGGTCGCCGATCAGGTGGCCGCCGCGATGGACGGACCTGTTGCCACCGGGTGGGCACCGGAGACCCTCGTCGTCGTCGAGAACTATCCGCTCGATCCGTCGGCGCTCTCGTTCGGACCAGGGATCGAGACGGCATCGGTGGAGCTCGTCGAACAGACCGAGTTCGCACTGGTTCTGCAGTACCGGACATGGCCGACGAGCGCGCTGCATCTGCACGTCGATACCACGAGGGTCTCGCCGGCAGCCGCAGGAGCCGTGGCTCGACGAGTTCGAGCCGTGCTGTCGGGGCTGGCCACTGCCACGGGTGATACTCCGGTGGCGGCGATCCTCGCCGCCCCCGTGCACCGAGAGATCGATCACGCTGTGGAACAATCGGTTTCGGTGGTCGAGAGATTCGCCGAGAACGCGCGGAACCATCCCGCTCGGGTCGCCCTGGTCGACGGTCGCGTCCGCTCGACCTACGCCGAACTGGACGAGCTTCGTAGAGACGACGCGGCTCGATTGCGTGCCATCGGTGTCGCGCCAGGGCACGTGGTGGCCGTGCACGCACCGGCGTCCGTGTCGCTGGCCCGTACGCTTCTCGCGATCGCGACCGTGGGTGCCACCTGGCTGGTCGTCGACGACGACCTTCCGGCCCAGCGAATCGACGCCATGCTCGCCCGATCCGGTGCGCACTGGTCGTTGGTGCCGGGCGAGCGGGCCGTGCGGTCGACCGTGGCGCTGCCGCCGAGGTCCGAGGCGAGCTCGGCCGATCATCTCGCGTACCTGATCTTCACGTCCGGCACCACCGGTGAGCCCAAGGTGATCGCTGTGGAGCACGGCGCACTTGCTCGCCATCTTTCCGGTACGTGCGCGCGTTTCGACTATCGGCCGACCGACGTCGTGTTGGTGTTCGGCTCCGTGGCGTTCGATGCGTCGCTCGAACAGTTGTTGGGTGCACTGTATGTCGGTGCAACGGCGGTGGGCAGACCGAAGGACATCGTTGCGCCGACCGAACTCGCACAGTTCCTGAACGACTTCGCCGTCACCGTGTTCAACCCGCCCACGGGCTATTGGACCCAGTTCACCTCCGCTGCGCTGCCCCCGACCGTGCGCACGGTCATCGTCGGGGGAGAGGCGTTGCCTGCGTGGGCAACTCGCGTACCGGACGGGGTGGCGCTCTGGAACGCATACGGCCCGACGGAGGCGGTGGTGACGGCGCTCGCCCACCGCGTCGACGGCCGCGCGATCGATCCACTCCCGATCGGCACGTCGCAGCCGGGCCGCGGTGCGGCGGTCCTCGGCCCCGATCTGCTGCAGGTCGCCGACGGCGTGATCGGCGAGATCTGGCTGACCGGCATTCTGGCCGCAGGCTATCTGGGAGACCCCCGAAGCACGGCCGATGCGTTCCGGCCGAACTCGGCCACCGGAGCATCGGCGGGCGAACGGATGTATCGCACTGCAGATCTGGGGTTCAGGGCTGCCGACGGTTCCATCACGTTCGTCGGCCGGGTCGACCGTCAGGCGAAGGTCCGAGGATACCGAGTCGATCCGGCCGAGATCGAGACCGCGGCGGTTGCAGTGGACGGCGTGGTCTCGGCGCGCGCACTGCTCGTAGCACCCAGCGACGGTGTGGCGGTGCGCATCGAATGCGTTGTCGTGGTTCGAGACAGGGACGCTCGGTCCGTTCGTGCGGCAATGGGAACCACCCTGCCTGCCCATCTGGTGCCGTCGCGTGTGCACGTGGTCCCCGAGTTGCCGCTGACCCGAAACGGGAAAGTGGACGACGTCGCGTTGCGGACTCGGATTCTCGCCGGTACCTCAGCCGTGGGTGACCCCGGCGACGCCGCCGACATCGACGGGATCGTCACCTCGGCGGTGCGGGAGGTTCTCGGAGTCACCGATCGAAACGTCGGGTTCGTCTCCGCCGGAGGCGATTCGCTGCGTGCGCTGGAACTGTCGGCGATAGTGCGGCGCAGCGGTGTCGTACTCGACGTACGGGTAGCCCTCGCCGACGGCACCGTCGATGCCCTGGTGGCAACCGCATCCGTCGACCCGTCTGCCATGGCCGACGGTACCCAGCCGAATCGCAGCCGACTCCTACCGCCGGCAGTGCACTGGTTCAGCGATCGCGTGTCGAGTGAGCCGATCGCACAGTGGAACATGGCAATTCGGCTCGATCTGGATTTCCTGCCGGACAGTGCCCACGTGGACGCGGCAGTAGCGGAGGTGCTTCGCGTACACCCGATGCTTCGCGTCCGACTCGAAGAAACGGACTCGGTTCGGGAGTTCGTTCTCACGGAGGCATGCCCTGTTCTGTTCTTCTTCGACACGGTCGAACACGAAGTGACGAACGCGTGCAAGCGGGTGTTCAACCGGTTGACCGGCCGAGTCGGCATCGACAACGGCACACCGATCGGTTTCGGTGTCGTCCGAGCGATGGACTCGGGTGCGGCCACGATCATCGTGTTGGCGCATCACCTCGTCATGGATGTCGTGTCCCTGCACATCGTTGCGGGCGACCTGATCGAGGCCATCGCTCACGGCAACGACGGCGCTCGTCTTCCGTCCGAGCGCACCAGCGTGCACGAGTGGGTGCAATGGCTGGCCTCCGACGCGAGCGCGCCCGGTGCGTACGAGCGATGCCGCGCGGCCTATCGAGGACTGACGGCGACGGGCGCTGATGCCGGACGCGTCGACCCGGGCACCGAGGGCGACGCGGTGTCGGTGCACCGAAGTGTTCCCGCCGCGGTGATCGACGCGGCGACGGCAGCGATCGGTGCCAGCGTCGAGGAGATCCTGCAGTCGGCGGCGGTCACGGCGTATGCCGAGACAGCAGGCGCATCGCCGGTCGTCATCGAAGTCGAGACGCACGGACGTGAGCTCGATGCGGAGGGTATCGATCTCACCCGAACCGTCGGGTGGTTCACCGGACTGTCCGCGGTTCCGGTGCACCCCGCGACACCGGGCGAGCAGATCTCCGAGATCCGCGCAAGGAGAACGTGTCTCGGCGCGACCGGCCAGCTGCCCACGGTCCTGCGGTACGTCCTCGGGTCGGATCCGTGCCCGGGACTGCGTCCACACATCGGCGTGAATTACGTCGGGAGACTCGACGCCGATCGGACGGGCTCGGCGGGTGCGTACGGCGAGGGGCACCTGCGTGCCGCGCACGCTGCGCGACCGGTCGCCGTACAGATCGACGCCTGGTTCAGAGGCGGGGAATTCGTCGTGGCGGTCGAACACGTGGACGGGGAGTCGGCGGAACTGGTCGCGGATGCGATCGTCGCGGCGGTGACAGCCGCGACGACGGCCCGGCCGATTGCAGTCGAGGCAGGACTGTGTGCGATCGATCTGCGCGGCAACACGATCGACGACGTACTTGCTTCCGGGCCTGTCGAGGCCCTCGCGCCGCTCACCGAGGTACAGGAGGCGATGTACCTGCGCAGCGGTTCCGATCCCGCTGCTGCGTACGTCGAGCAGATCGTCCTGAGGCTGCCGGACGGCGTGGAGGTCGACCGCCTGTGCGCAGCCGTCCGATCCGCGGTCGCGGTGATGCCCCTTCTACGCGGCGACATCGTATGGGAGGGGCTCGCCGATCCCATCCTGGTGGTGCGAGCGCACGCCGAACCGGTCTTCGTGTCCGACACCCTCGATGCCGGGATCGAAGTCGATTCTCTTGCAGAAGGTTCCGCGCTCTTTCGGGCCACCATCTCGAACGGTGCACTGGCCCTGACCTTCCATCATCTCGTCGCCGATGGCTGGACTGTCCGAATGCTGCTGCAGCACATAAACGATCACTATTTGGATCGCCCCGTGCCGACGGACGCCGATCACCGGATGCTCCTGCACATGGTGGTATCGGCGAATCGGCACCGGCCCCCCTCCCTCGACCGTTCCCCGGCCACGCTGCTGCCACCACTCGATCCGGACGCACCCGCGGCGGGCCACGGGAACATCGATCTGACCCGCTCTGTCGAACCGGGGGCTGCTCGGCAGCTCCGGCGGGCCGCCGCCCGACGCGGTGTCACTCTGGCATCACTTGCCCACGCCGGCTGGGCACTGCTGCTCGGCCGGTCCGGTCGGCACGTGCGGTTCGGCAGTGTGGGACAACACCGTCCGGCGGGCCACGACGATGCGCCCGGCATGTACATCGAAACCCGCACGCTGGACGTGCGACTGCCCGCCGATGTCGACGTTCTGCTGAAGTCGATGCACAGCGCTCTGCGAACAGAGGCCGAATCCAATGTGCACGAACATGATCCAAATGATGCCGTCACCGCCGGTGTCGGTGCCATGTACGAGACCGCGGTCATAGTCGACGACGCGCGAGGAACCGGTTCGGCCGCAGAGTTTCTCGGTCGCCCCGTCGATGTGCTGTCGACCCGTGAACGCACGGGCCTTGCGCTGACCGCGTCGGTGATCGACCATGGCGGCGCGTCGGGCATCGAGGTGACCCTCAACTGCGATCTGGAGCAGGTGACCGAGCAGGACGGACACCGCATCCTGAGTGATCTTCTCGCGATCCTGGCCGAGCTCGCCGAGCCTGCCGATTCCACGGACCGACGCGTTCCCGATCTGCCCATCAGCACCACAGCCGACTCTGCACCGAGGAGCACACGTTGACCACCACCACCAGCACGGCGATCGACGTCGGGGCCGACGCGACCGCGTGGATCGATTCTCATCTGATCGAACTCCGCGAGATTCTCACGACCGAGGGCGTGCTGCGTCTGCGCGGTCTCGGAGAGGCAGTTCGCGAGTTCGACGCGATCACCGAAACCGTGACGGGTGCTGCGCCACTCGAGTACCACGGCGGCGCAACGCCGCGTACCCGAATCGATCGAAACGTGTACTCGTCCACGGATTTCCCGTCCGAGTATGCGATCGATCTGCACTCGGAGATGGCGTACTCACGTACCTGGCCGCTCTATCTCGCATTCTGCTGTGCGCAGCCTCCACGTTCGGGCGGGGCCACCCCGCTTGCATCGACGGTGGAGATCGCCGAGCGAATTCCGAGCGCGCTTGCCGAGCGGCTCCGTCTCCTCGGCATCCGGTACCGGCGCGCCTTTCACCCGCTGCTCGGCACCGACTGGCGCAGCGCATACGGCGTGAACGATGAGGCCGAGCTTCTCGACGCTGCCGCCCGACGCGGAGAGGACGTGCGGATCGACGGTGACGTCGTCACGTCGTCGTGGACCCTGCCTGCGTACCGAGACTGCGAGGGCGGCGTCGAGTCGTGGTTCAACCAGATGGTCGCGTTCAACGTGCGCACGCTGCCGTCAGGGGTGCGAGAGGACTTGCTCGACGTCGTGGGTGAGGACGGAATTCCCAAGAACACTCTGCTCGGTGACGGCACGCCGTTCGTCGAATCCGACATCAGCGCGGTACGCGACGCGGTCGACGCGACATCGACCGCTGTGCCCTGGGCGGCAGGAGATCTGACCATCGTCGACAATCGCCGCTTCGCACACGGACGGCAGCCGTACACCGGCTCCCGGGAGGTGCGGGTGTGCATGACCGGAGAGGGGAGTTGGGTATGACCGCCGATACGTTGTTCGCTCGATTGGCCGGGGCCTGGGTCGCGGTCGACGACAGTGCGGGCCACGAACCGAACGGGGTGACGGCGCACGTGGCCGACACCTCCGTCGATGCTGTCGAGGCCGCCGTCCATGCTGCGCTGACACCGTTTCTGTTGGGGGAAGGCAGTATCGGTTCGCTGCGGACGACGCGTACCGGTGCCGGTTGGGTGGTGGACGCCGGTGACATCACCATCACGGCCACATCCGAACGGGTGGAGGTCTCGGGGCAGGCGGACGGGTGGACACTGGATTCGTTGGTCGCGCACTCCATCGCGACCGAAACGGCACGCCGACTCGACGCGGGTATCGCCGGTCACGTGCCCTTGCCCGCGGCGGAACAGTTCGAGAACGTCGATGTCGTTGAGCGCATCCGCACACATGCCCGAATCACACCCGACCGCACTGCAATTCGTTCCCTTGCCGCGGCTGTCGAGTATGCGGACCTGGTCCGCGCCGCCGAGGTGCGTGCCGACGAACTCGATGCATCACGAGCCGGTCAGGTGGTTGCGGTGCGATTCGATCGGTCGATCGGTTCGGTGGTGGAACTGCTCGGAGCCCTGATCTCGGGGCGCGCCTATCTTCTGTTGTCCTCCGACGACGAATCTGGTTATGCCCGTATGGCATCGACCATCGCCTCGGATCAGGAATCGGCCTCCGGCGGGTTCGATCGAACGTCGGCCTCCGCCGCCGCGTACGTGCAGTTCACGTCGGGAACGTCGGGGAAGCCGAAGGCGATCGTCGTCGAACGGGCTCAGTTGTCGGCCTACTGCGCTTTTCTCGAGGCCGAGAACCTCTGCGGCCCAGGGGTGACCATGCCGGTCCTCAGCGCTCCCGAATTCGACGCCATCGTCAAGCAGATCTGGGGGCAGCTCACCGCCGGGGGCACGGTGGTGCTGCCCGAGTCGGGCGACGTACTACGGGAGATCGACCGCGCCGCTGCGATCGACAACGTGTCGATCAACACGGTGCCGGCCGTGTGGAATCAGTTCCTGGACGTGGCGACGCACCGTCCGATCACGACGCAGGGAACGCTACTGCTCGGTGGTGAGGCGCTCGATCCGGTTCTGGTCGACCGCACCCGGGCTCTGTGGCCGGGCGTACGTATCGTCAACCTGTACGGACCGTCCGAATGCACCTCCAACGCAACGTGGTTGCGCGAGGTCATCCGCAGGCGCGATCGCACGCCCATCGGCGCAGCGATCCGTGGTTCGGTCGCAGTGGTACTCGATGACCGCCTCACCCCAGTACCCGTAGGCGCTGTCGGGACCCTGCACATCGCGGGCGACAGCGTTGCGCGGGGTTACCACGGCGACACGCGTCGCACCGCGGCCTCGTTCCTGCCCATGGCAGTGGACTGCGGAACCGGATCGGGCACCAGGATGTACGCGACCGGCGACCGGGTGCGAGCCACGTCCGACGGGCTGGTCTATCTCGGCCGTACCGATGCCGAAGTGAAGGTCAACGGAGTCCGCACCGACCTCGAGGCTCTGCGCAACGATATCGCCGTCGTCCCGGGGGTGACGAGAGCCGCTGTGGTCGTGGTGGACGGCGGGGTCGAAGTCGTCGTCGAATGCGCACCGCAACAGCGGGACGATGTGGTCGGATCGGTGCGAGAACGAATCGACACCACCTGGCGACGCGAATTGCGCACCAGCCGGGTGCGTTGGGTGGCCGAGATTCCTCGTACCGAGGTGGGCAAGGTCGACGTCGCGGCCCTCGCTCGGCACGCGGACCGGCCGGCTGTGTCGGAAGGCCTCGAACCGACGGCGGCAGCGGCATCGCCCGCGCCGCCGCACCGCGTCCTCGAGACGATCTGGACGTCCGTGCTCGGATCCGAGCCGACTCGGTCGTCATCCATCGTTGCGCTCGGCGGCGATTCGATGAAGCAGCTCAAGATCGTCGCGCTCTACCGGCGCATCCTCAAAGTGGATGTCTCGCTTCAGGATTTCAAGCAACGCGACACCCTGGGTGAACACGAGGACCTGCTCCTCGAGCGCGTGGACGTTGCTCACCTCGACCGAATGGCAGCATCGTTGAACGGGGCGAAACGGTGAGCGACATCGACCTCCTCCTCGCTGTTGCAGACACGGGGGTCGACGCGAAGGAGGCCGCAGATCTGCGGGCACCGAGCCCGTACCAGGAACGGCTCTGGAGAGCGCACTGCGCTGCACCGTCGACCGCATATTCGGTGCCGTGTGTGTTCGATCTGGACGGCGGAGACAGCGCACGGGTGCTCGCGGCGATCCTCGAGGTCCTGGCAGCGCACGACGTGTTCGCCACGCGCATCGTCGACGCGGCCGGCCCCGGCTTCGCGCTCGAACCCGTCGGTCCGATCGTTCCCGAGATCGCTGTCGTGGCCGACATGGACGCCGCGACCGAGGAACTGCTTGCGCGTGGGTGGTCGAGCGGACCGTTGGTGCGGGTCGCCCTGTTTCGCCGAGAGGGACGCTCGGACCGCATCGCCATGGTGTTCCACCATGCCGTGATCGACGGCCATTCGGTGTCGCTCCTGATCACCGATATCGCCCGGGAGCTCGGCGAACCGGGTGCGTCCTCGATGCGGACTCGTCCCCGGTACCGCGATGTTGCCCGCGTTCGGCGTTCGTCGAGGTCGTGGTGGACGGACCACCTGTCCACGGTGCCGTATCACCGCGCCTGGCGGCCGTCCGAGCCCGGCGAACCCGTCGTCAGCCGTGGCCCGGTGAAGGCCGGTCGCCGGGATGCCACGAGCTGGTTCACTGCAGTGGCCGTCACGCTGTCGAGGCTTTTGGGCTCGGAGGTTCTGTGCCTGTCGGTGCCACTGGCCAACCGTCGACAGGTCGAGGAATTCGACGTGGTCGGCCCACTCGTTAGCACCGTGCCTCTGGTCGTCGAGGTGTGCGAGTCCGACAGTCTCGGCACGGTTCGTAGCCGCATCGAAGCACTGGTCGAGGATGCGAGCGGGCATGCAGATGTGGATCTGGCAGGCGTGGTCGCCGACCTCCGCCGCGATGACCCCGAGTTCTTTCTGCCGACCGAGGTGTTCGTCAACGTCCAGAGCGTAGATCGATCCGACATCGCGCTGGGCGGCGCGACAGCTCGGCCTGTCGCAGTGCACACAGGTGAGATGAAAGCCGCACTGACGTTGAGTATCTCGGCGACCGAATCGCCGGAGGTGCAGATCGAGTCGGCGCTGCCGGGTTGGTCGGCGGTGACACACGACGGCATTCGAGACGTCCTGCTCACCGTGCTCCACGCAGATTCGTCCGTGTCCGTCGCGGAACTCTCGGTCGGACTCACGGGTAGGACGGCGTCTCGATCGACGCTCGACACCTCGATTCTCGCGCCGCTGCTGTCCGCGACAGACGATTCCCGAGTAGCGCTGGTGGCACCCGATCGCACCCTCACGCGTGCGGAGCTGGTTCGGGAAATTCGAGTGCGCGCAGGAGTTCTGACGCAGCACGGCGTGGTCCGCGGAGACGCAGTCCTGTTGTCGGTCGAGCGTGACCACGAGTTCGTGGCATGGGCTGCGGCGATCATGGCGCTCGGAGCAGCCTATGTTCCGGTGGACACTCGGCACGGAGCAGCCCGCATCGCTTCCATTGCGGCACAGTCGAATGCGAAGTCGGGTGTGTTCTCGGACGCCGCCGATGCTCCGCCCGGTCTCGACGCGATCGACCGCGAACCGGTGGTTCCCGAGGTCGATGCGGTCGAGCTGCCGACTGTCGTGTCAGGTCTCCCCGCGTACGTCATCTTCACCTCGGGCACCACCGGCACTCCCAAGGGTGTCCCGGTCACTCACGCCAATCTGTTGGCGCTGCGCGATGCCACCGCGTCGATCATCGAGCCGAGCGACATCGTCTCCGCCGTGCACGCGTTCACCTTCGACTTCAGTGTCTGGGAGATATGGACGGCGCTCTCCCGCGGGGCGCGCGTCGTTATCTACGAGGAGGACGTCGCTCGCGACCCCTTCGAATTGGCCGTGCGGCTGAACGCGGACAGTGTGAGCGTTGTGTCGCTGACGAACTCGGCGTTCGGGTCGCTCATTGCGGCGCGGCCGGTTCTGCCGTCGCTGCGACGCGTGGTGCTCGGCGGGGAACAGGTCTCGTCCGGCTACGTGCAGCAGTGGCTCGACGCAGTCGAACACCCTGCGGGGAGCGTCGAAGTCATCAACATGCTCGGTGCCACCGAGACCACGGTGCACACCACTCGGCGGGTGGTCACCAGGACCGATCTCGAGGCCTCCGCCGTCCAGGTGGGGGAACCGCTCGCACATCTCGACGTCGTCGTGATCGACGCGGCCGGGCGGGCACTGCCGAGGGGCCTCGAAGGCCAGATCACCGTTCGTGGTGCAGGTCTGGCTCTCGGCTATCTCGGACGCGGTCGATTGACAGCGTCACGCTTCGTTCCCGATCCGTTCCCCGATGCTCTGCCCGGTTCGAGGCTCTACCTCACCGGCGACAAGGGCCGGTGGCTCGCACCACGGGAACTGCACGTCGACGGTCGCATCGACTCCCAGGTGAAGGTTCGCGGACACCGGATCGAAACGGCCGGTGTCGAGGCCGTACTCGAGCAGGTCCCCGGCGTTCGGCGGGCCTGCGTCGTCGCCCACGAGAACCGTCTGCTCGCGTTCGTCGACGCCGCCGACGACTGCGTGGATCTGTACGCCGGTGCAGCCTATGGCCTGGCTGCCTACGAGGTACCCGACCGAATCCATCGCGTGCGCGAGTTCCCGGTGACGGTCAACGGCAAGCTCGATCGGCGAGTGGAGTCACTGACTGCTGTGGCGCTCCCGCCGGAGGTGAGGCAGCGTGACGAATCGGATTCTGCCCGAGGGTGGTTCGAGCGCGCACTCACCGATGCGCTGGGAGTTCGGTCGCACGACGAAGACCGGTCGTTCCTGGCCAACGGCGGCGATTCGATTCTCGCGGTCCGCCTCGTCAGCGATGCCCGCTCGCGTGGAACAGAACTCGGAATCGGCGATGTACTCGGCGCATCGAGTCTGAGAGAACTTGCCGCACTCGTTGCAGATCGTGGGCCCAGGACCGAGCCCGAAGACGAAGAGCTGCTGCCGTTCTCGCTGATCGACGCCGAGGTTCGTGATGGCCTGCCCTACGACGTGGCCGATGCGTACCCGTTGTCGGCAGCGCAAGAGGGCATGTTGTTCCATATTCGCTCCGATTCGGCCGTTGGGGTCTACCACAACACGGTCAGCGTGCGCATTCGCGGTGGGCTCGATCCGTTGGCGTTTCGAGTGGCACTCGCCGATACCGTGCGCAGGCACGAGGTGCTGCGCACCTCCGTCGACGAGTGGAGTGCAGCGGAGCCCCTGCAATTGGTGCATCGGCACGTGGCCACACCCCTGTCGGTGGTTTCGGTGCCTGCCGGTTCGGACGCCGATGCGGTGATCGACGAGATCGTCTCCGCGGAACGGGTGCGCCCGTTCGACCTCGACCGGGCACCGCTGTTCCGCCTCACGCTGGTTCGCGTCGCGCCGGGGGAGGACCAGCTGATCATCAGCGACAGCCACCTCGTACTCGACGGGTGGAGTTGGACCTCGACACTGGCCGAGGTCGTCGACCGACACAACGCTCTGCTCCGACGAGATCAGGCGTACGACACCCGCTACCCACCCGTACCCGTCAAGTTCGTCGACTACGTTGCAGCAGAACGACGTGCGCAATCGTCCGCAGCGACATCGCAGGCCTGGGCCGAGCACCTGCGCGGCGTCCGGCCGCGCCGGGTAGCCGATGTTCGCAGCATCGGTGACAGAGACGTCCGGCGCACCGAGATCGATGCCGACGCTCTGCGTGAACGTGCCGCAGCAGCAGGTATTTCGGTTCGTCACCTCGCGATGGCCGTGCACGTTCACGCGCTGGCCGATGTCTTCGGCGATCGTGAACTGGTCACCGGTACAACCGCGAACGGCCGGCTCGAGCGCGAGGGCGGTGTCGACGCCCGCGGGATGTTCCTGAACATGCTGCCGCTGCAGTTGCGTGCCCTGGCCGATCCGATCGCCACAGCAGAGGAATGCGCCCGCACCGAGGCAGCCTTGATGCCGCACCGACGCCTGCCGAACGTGGACATCACGACGGCCGTCGGCAAGGGACCGTTGTTCGACTACGGATTCAATTTCGTTCGTTTCCATCGTCTTTCGGACATCGAGAAGACGCACACCTTCGGATCGAAAGACGACGATTCCCACTTCTCGCAGGAGGACACCGACTTCGCCCTGATGGCGACGTTCTCGATACACCCACCCGAGCATCGGCTCGCGTTGATGCTCGTCGTCGACACCGCCCGTGTGTCACCGCCGCGGCACCGACGGATCATCCAGGCGTACCGCGCAGCACTGGCCGACGCGGCGACAGCGGTCGACGCCACCGAAGGAGACACCTCGTCATGAAAACATTGCTCGCAGTTCTACTTCGAGGCGGTCGCGGAATCTCGGCCCTGGCCGTGATTGCGGGAATCGTCACCGGTGTTGCCACCATCGTCATGGTTGCGACCATCACCAGCGCGGTGACCTCCGACACCGGACTCGACGCACTGGCACCGTTCGTCGCGGCGGCCGTGGCGGTACTGCTGTCCGGTGCGTTGGCCTCGAACGCGTTGGTGCGGGTGACACAGAAGTCGGTCGACCGACTGCGCACGAAGCTCGTCGACGACCTTCTGTCGGTGCCGCTGCGCGGATTCGAGTCGTTCCGCACGGCCCGCGCAATGGCGGTGCTCACCGAGGACCTCGCCGCGGTGGGGCAGGCCGTCCAGTCCTTGCCGTTGCTGCTCATCAACTCGGTGATCGTCATCTGTGCACTGGGGTACGTGGGCATACTCTCGCCCATTGCGCTGGGAGTGTTGGTGATCGTCATCGTCGTCGGCGGCAGTGCGTACGCGTTCGCGAACGGCAAAGCCGGAGCTCACATGTACCGAGCCCGGGAAGCTCAGGACGGACTGCACGAGACCTACCAGGCCATCACGCACGGCTTCAAGGACGTCAAGCTCAGCTCCCGGCTGAGGGCATCCCTGGTGGAGCAGGACCTGCGTCGGCAATCGGCCGACTACGCGCGCAGTGTCGTCAGAGGTTCCACCGTCAGCCTCGTCACGGGGTACTGGGGGCAGATGCTCTTCCTGGCGTGCGTCGGTGCCGTCGCCTTCGGCGGGGACGCCCTCGGTATTCCGGCGCAGGATCGGGTCGGTGTCGCACTGGCGGTTCTGTACCTCAACACCCCGCTCGTCACCGTGCTCAACATCGGACCGGTTCTGTCGCGTGCCGTCGTGGCACTGCGCCGAATCGGCGAGGTCGCGACACTGCGCGAGGACAGCGAAACTGTCGTCGACGTCGAGCGGCCCGCCGTGGTCGACGAGATCGGCGTCGAGGGTATGACATTCGCGTACGACGCTGCCTCGCCAGGGGAGGCCTTCGCGATCGGACCGGTGACACAGCGCTTCGCCCGCGGCACCATCACCTTCCTCGTGGGCGGAAACGGCAGCGGCAAAAGCACATTGGGCCGCGTACTGGCCGGGTTGTACACCCCGGACGGTGGATCGCTCGAGGTCGACGGCAGTGCCCTCTCACCGAACGAGATCGTCGCCTATCGGGAGAACGTCTCGGCTTGCTTCGCCGACTCGTACGTGTTCGGTCGGTTGCGCTCGGCCGATCCCGAGGTCGCCGCGCGTGCCCGCTACTGGCTGCGCGAGCTCGGTCTAGACCCGGTCGTAGAGCTCGACGGGGAACGGCTGATCTTCGAGGGGCTCTCGAGCGGACAGCGCAAGCGGCTGGCCCTGGTGGAAACGCTGGCCGACCCGCGCGATGTCGTGGTGCTCGACGAGTGGGCCGCAGAACAGGATCCGGAGAACCGCCACCGCTTCTACACCGACATCCTTCCGCGCATTCGCGACGAAGGCCGCATCGTGATCGTCGTGACCCACGACGATCGCTACTTCGACCTGTGCGATCACCTCGTCAAACTCGAGCGGGGCGCGCAGGTGTTCGTCGACCAGCCCGTACACAACTGACGCAAGCCATCACGCAACCAGTCGAAGGAACAGGGGATCACAGTGCAGGACAACATTTCCGAATGGACCGTCGTACGGAACGACGAGGAACAGCATTCGATCTGGCCGGCGAAGCGACCACTGCCGCTGGGGTGGTACGAGGTCGGATTCACCGGCGACCGTGAGGCGTGCCTGGACCACATCGAACTGGTGTGGACCGACATCCGCCCTTTGTCGCTACGCCGCGCGCTGGGGGTGGCGTGATGACCGTCCTCGATACCGCGTCGGGAGTCCCCGCGTCGCTGGCCAGGACCCTCGTGGGCGATTTCCTGCCGATGACCATCGACATCGAGCGTTCGTCCGGTTCCTACCTCTGGGACGAGGCAGCCGGGCGACCGGTCCTGGACATGGGGATGTTCTTCTCGTCGTCCCCGCTCGGCCACAATCCCACACCGCTCGCGCACATCGAAGCCGAGCGAAAGCTGTTGGCAGCAGCCAAGATGAAGCCCTCGAACCCGGACTTCGCGTCCCGCGTACTGGCGGATTCGGTCTCGACCTTTCGTCGCCTGCTCATGCCGGAGGACATGCCGCATCTGTTCCTCATAGACGGTGGTGCGGCTGCCGTCGAGAACGCACTGAAAGTCGCCTTCGACTGGAAATCCCAGCGTGCAGGCACCGACGAATCGAAACTGCAAGCGCTGCATCTTCGTTGGGCCTTCCACGGTCGCAGCGGTTACACCATGTCTCTGACCAATACCGATCCGGCCAAGACGGCGCGGTTTCCCAAATTCGACTGGCCCAGAATCGAAGCCCCGGCTCGCGGTGAGGACGGTGGTGACGAAGCCGACCGAGCCGAGCTCAGTGCGGCCGAACGTCGGACACTCGCCGAGATCGAAGCGACCCTCGTCGCCGACGGTGACAGAATCGCGTGCTTCGTCTACGAGCCGATTCAAGGGGAAGGCGGTGACCGACACCTGGGTGCTGCATTCCTCAGGGCCGTGCAGTCGTTGTGCGTCGAGCACGACGTCCTCACCGTCGCGGACGAGGTCCAGACCGGTGGCGGCACAGTCGGCGCCAGGTGGGCGCACGAGGCATTGGGACTGCATCCGGACTTGGTGGCATTCGGTAAGCGGTTGCAGGTGTGCGGGGTCATCGGTGGCCGTCGCGTCGACGATCTCGACACCAATGCGTTCGCCGTACCAGGTCGGATCAGCTCGACCTGGGGCGGTTCGTTGGTGGATCTGGTGCGCTTCGCACTGCTCTACGAATACATCGCGCGAGAGAACGTGATCGCGCGAGCGGCGGCGATGGGCCCCTTCGTGCGCGCCGGACTCGACGCGATGGTGAGTTCCTCGGGCGGTCGTGTCACTGCGGCCCGCTCACGGGGCTTGTGGGGAGCCGTCTCACTGTCCTCGCGCGAGCTGCGCGACGCCGTGCTCGGCATCGCATTGGACGAACACGACACTGTGCTCCTGCCGTGCGGGACGCGGTCGATTCGTTGGCGTCCGTCCCTGTTGGTCACCGAGCAGGAACTGGCACTGTCGTTCGATGCAGTGACCCGGTCACTGACGGCGGTGGGTCGCTCGTGACAGCCTCCGTCGACGAACTCGTGCTCACCGGGCTCTCGGAGCGTTTCGGTGTCCGTCCCGTGCAGCTCTGCGTGGACGGTGAATTGAGCGTCACCGCACTCCTACAGCGGAGCACACAGGTCCGCGAGGCCCTGTTGCGTGCCGGCGTCGGCCGCGGGCACGTCGTGGCCGTGAAAGGCCGCCGCGACTCCTGGTTGCTACCGACGTTGCTGGGCATTCTCGGTGCCGGTGCCGCGTACACGGTCATCCCGTACAACAGTCCGCAGGCGGTCGAAGCGCTGTTGCTCGAGACCGTCGAGCCGGCCGCCATGGTGGTGTGGGAGGACCTGCATCCGGCGTCCTGGCGCGGACGCCCGTCCATGGCACTCGGCGACGCCGTCGTCTTCCTGTTCGGTTCGTTCGAGCCGGTGTCGCCCTCACCGCGCAGCATCGACGACCCCGCGTACATCATCACCACGTCCGGGACGTCGGGTACGCCGAAAGCCGTTCTGGTGCCGCACCGAGCCGTGCTGGCCTTTCTCGACGCGGCCCGCGGGGTCGTCGCCCTCTCGACATCCGATGTCGTGGCTGCGCGTTCGTCCGCTGCCTTCGATCTGTCGGTGTGGGAACTGTTCGCATCGGTGGAGGCAGGTACCACCGCAGTCCTCGTCGTGGAAGGTGTTGCGGCCGATACTGCTCGGCTGCACGAGCTGCTCGCGCAGACAGGTGCGTCCGTGCTCTCGACCACGCCGTCCGCGGCGTATCAACTCGGCGCGTACGACGAGGCAATCGGGGGCGGGCTGGCGCTGCGATCGTTGCTGGTGGGCGGTGAGGCCTCCGACGGCGGCAGGCTCGCCGACGTCATGGCCGCACCGTCTTTCGGCCGGTGCCGACTCGTCAATTGGTACGGCCCGACCGAGGTCACGGTGTCCTGTACCGGCGGCGAACTCGTCGAACAGGATCTCGCCGAGCCGAGAACGTCCATCGGGCCCGCTCTGTCGGGTGTGCGAACGGCGGTACTGCCGGTCGCGGACGGTGTCGGTTCGGTCGACGGCCTCGGACAGCTTGCGGTGGGCGGCGACCAGCTCGCGCACGGATACCTCGGAAACTCGCGCGCGACCGCAGCAGCGTTCGTCCCGGACCCGGCCGGTCACGGTGATCGGTTGTATCTCACCGGGGACATCGTCGGTACCGACGCCGGCGACCGCTTCGTCTATCACGGCCGCGCCGACGACCAGGTGCAGTTGCGGGGGTACCGGCTCGAGCTCGGCGAGGTGGAACGAGCGATCGCGTCGCACCCGGGGATCCGGTGGTCCCATGCCACGGTCGGCGGCACGGACCTCGATGTTCTCGTCGCATATTTCGCCACCTTCGACGATGTCGATGTCGATCGTGCGGAGTTGTGGTCGCAGCTCTATCGCACGCTGCCGCGCCACGCAGTGCCTGCCGCTCTGGTGAACGTGGTCGAGGTCCCAGTAACCGTCGGCCAGAAGTTGGATGTCGCGAAGTTGCCCGCGCCGGTGATCACCGACTTCGTTGCCGGTACCACCGCGGGCCGGGCGGCGGAGACCGATACCGAGGAGCGGTTGTTGACGCTGTGGCGACGTCTGCTGGGAATCGAGGAGATCGGTACCGATCACCATTTCTTCGCGCTGGGCGGCCACTCCTTGTTGGTCGCGCGCTTGGTCAACGGCATCGCCCGTGAGTTCGGGGTGCGGTTGCAGTTGGCGGATGTAGTGGAGGGACTGACCGTGCGCGAGATCGCGTCGGTCGTGGACAGAGAAACGAATCGTCTGTCGGTCGGCGCATCGGCGTCGAGCCGTGGACAGGAGGAGATGTCATGGTGACCACAAGGGAGAGGCCCCCGATCGAGGGCGCGAAGAGGGATGGCTCCATCCTGGAGCGATTCGCGGGAGTGGCCAGGTGGAGCTACCGTCATCGTCTCGCAGTGCTTGCGGGATGGCTTGTGGCGCTGGTGTTGTCGGCCGGCGCATACGTGGGACTCGGTATGTCCGAGTTGTCTCCTGCGGAAGGGTTCGTCGGCGAGTCCGGCGCGGCGGAGCAATTGGAAACGGGCTCGGACTTCCTGTCCTCGCGCACCGAAACCATTCTGGTGCAGGGCAACTCGGCGGGAGACTCCGATCGCATCGCGGACGAGTTGGCCGCGGCGCTGGCGGGGACGGCGCAGGAGCCTCCGGAGAAGTTGACGGCCGCTGCCGGGGACCAACGGGTTCTGCAGGTGCTGCTACCCGATGAGCAGGCATCGCCGTCCGAGCGCGTGCAGGGGATCGAGTCTGCGATCGAGAGCGCCCGCGAGGCCAACCCGGGTGCTGCCATATCGGCTACCGGGCCCATCTCGGTGCAGGCCGACGTGACCACCAGTTACGGTGAGCGACTGGTCTTGCTGGAAATGCTCAGCCTCCCCGTCACGGCCGTCGTGTTGTTCCTCGTGTTCGCCGGTCTGATCGCCACGTTGATCCCGCTTGTCACCGGCCTCGCCGTGGTGGCACTGGCCATCCTCTGGAGCGGGCCGACGTCGTTGTTGGTGCCCATGGAGAGCAACCAGATGAGTGTCATCTTGCTGATGGGACTCGCTCTGGGCGTGGACTACTCGTTGTTCTTCGTCAGACGCGCCCGCGAGGAGTTCGCCCGATCCGGTGACGCCGACGCGGCCGCCACGATCGCAGTGTCGATGACGGTGCGCTCGGTTCTGGTGGCCGGTCTGGTGACCGGTGTGTCGGTGATCGCAGCCTTCCTGACCGAATCGCCGATTTTCCACTCGCTCACACTCGGCATCATTCTCGTCGTCGTCGCCGCGATGCTTGCCTCGATCACCTTGCTCCCGGCGCTGTTGGCGTTGGGGCGTCGACGAGTCGTCAAGCAGTTGTTCGGCAAGACCCCGGACGACGCGGCGGAGGAGACAGGGTTCTGGGGTCGTCTGTCGGGCACGGTCGTTCGGCGCCCGGTGCCTGCGCTGCTCGCCGGACTGGCCGTGATGGTCGTGTTGGCAGCACCGGTCGCGACCATGAAGTTGCAGTTTCCGGGAACCGACAGCATGCCGCGCACCTTCGAGACGCTGCGCACGCTGGACGACGTCTCCGAGCAGTTCCCGCTGTACGGCGTCAGCCATACCGTGGTCACCGAGACCGGCGGTGACGTCGCCGGTACCTCGGCGGTCCTCACCGACATCGCCGAGGACGCGGCCGGGCTGCCCGGATTCGACGGGCAGGTACGAGAGGTTCAGATCTCCACGGACGAGTCGGTGGCGCGCATCGAGATCGGCACCGACGCAGACGGTATCGACGCGCAATCGGCGAGGGATTCTCTGAACGAGTTGCGAGGCAACCTCGTTCCGGAGTTCGCGGGTGATCGTGAGATCCTCGTCGGTGGTGAGACCGCGGTCAGCGTCGATGTCTCGGAATCGACGTCGCGTGATCTGTTGATCGTCATCCCGATCGTCCTGCTGGTCGCTTTCGCGCTGATCTACCTCGCCTTCCGCAGTGTCGGGCTGGCCGCTCTGAGTGTGGGCCTGAATCTGCTGTCGGTGCTCGCGTCCTACGGCATCCTGGTGCTGTTGTTCCAGTACGGCTGGGGTGCAGCGGTGTTCGGATCGGAGTACGTCGGCCCGGTGGTGACTTTGCTGCCGGTGATGATGCTGGTCATCCTCATCGGCCTGTCGATGGACTACCACGTCTTCATCCTC
Organism: Rhodococcus sp. NPDC076796; assembly: GCF_040702765.1. Lineage (NCBI taxonomy): Bacteria > Bacillati > Actinomycetota > Actinomycetes > Mycobacteriales > Nocardiaceae > Rhodococcus > Rhodococcus sp. NPDC076796. Next base: position 72,504 of record NZ_JBFBMS010000011.1, read on the forward strand.
ACTCGGGTGCGCGAAGCATTCGGTCGTGGCCTCGGCGTCGAGGATGCCGTCCGGCAGGGTGTGGTCCGGTCCGCACCGCCCGTCACTGCGGCTGCGGCCGTAATGGTGGTGATCTTCGCGATGTTCACGCTGTTGCCGACGCCGGAGATGAAGCAGCTCGGTGTCGGGCTCGCCGCGGCAATTGCTCTGGACGCGACTGTCGTTCGCGGCATTCTCGTCCCTGCCGCATTGCGGCTGCTGGGGGCCGGCGTGTGGAAGCGCTCGCTCGACGGCGCGGGGCATCACTGACCACCAGGCCGGCCGATCACATCACGGACAGGAGCTCGAGAAGGATGGCGACCGTAGCGGCAGGTACCCGACGACTCGTCGTGGGAGTGCTGGTGACTCTGGCCTTCCTTCTCGGGCTCGCGCCCGGTCCTGCTGCGGCAGTGTCGTTGTCGAACGCGGAGCTGCAGAATGCAGTGGACGGGTGGGCGGCCGAGATCGGAGCCCCGGGAATGTCGGTCCAGGTTCTCGACTCGGACGCGGCGGTGGCGGAAGCATCGAGCGGTGTCGACGGCAACGGCGAGCCCGTCGATGCCTCGACACCGTTCGTGTGGGGCTCGGTGTCCAAGCAGTTCACGGCGGCCACTGTCGTCGGGTTGGAACGGCAGGGTGCACTCGACGAGTCCACGCCCGTCGTGGACATCGTTCCGCGAGCGCGGGACATGCTGGGCGATCCGGCAACGACAGTCGACGACCTGGTGCACCACACCAGCGGCTTGCCGCACGACATCACGGTCACCGACGACTGGTCCCGCCGCGGCTCGGCCGTCGACGCAGTCGCGACCATCTCGCAACCGGCGGGGACGACCGAACGTGGATCGTTCCGGTATTCGAGCCTGAACTATCTGCTCCTGCAGGCAGTCGTCGAGTCGGTGACGGGGGAGTCGTTCGCCGATGCGCTCGACGCCGAGGTCCTCGCGCCTGCCGAGACGTCCGCCATCACCGATCCGGAGCAGTTCACCGACGATGTTCCACCGGGTCATGTGCCGTTCTTCGGCTCGGCCCGACCCATCGACGTCGGTGTCGATTCGGCTGGTCTTGGCTACGGCTACCTCGCGGGCTCCACGGGCGATCTCGGACGCTACGCATCCTGGCGACTGGGCCAACTGCAGGGCGGGGAGGACACAGCCCCCGAGGTCGACACCGGCGAGGGCACCGAGTACGGCGACGGACTGTTTCACGAGAAGATCGCCGGCCAGGACGTGTGGTGGCATTCCGGAGCCGTCCCCGGTTACTACACCTACGTGGCATTCGTGCCCGCCCTCGACAGGTCAATGGTGTTGGCCACCAATCGATACGGCGAGATCGAAGCCGAACACATCGCCGCGGTGGGAAGAAATCTCACCACGCTCGTCATCGACGGGTCGACCACCGGCCTACCGTCGTCGTCGGCTCCGATGGTGTTGGGTGTCATCTTCGCGGCCGTGGCGGTCCTGCTCGCCATCGTCGTCTGGGTCACCGTTCGGCTGTTCACCGGGCAGGTCCGACAGCGTTCGCTCGGCGGTGCAGCGCTTCGGATCGCGATCACCACGGTGTTGGGCGGGTCGGTGCTGATCGGTGCCTACATCGGGGTGCCGTCGATCGTCGGTGCGTCACTGTCGGTCATGGCGCTGTGGGCTCCCGACGTCACCCTGGCGTTCTGGATTCTGCTCGGCACGGTCTTTCTCGCGTCTGCCTTGGTCGTGGCCGATCAGGTGGTCAACTACAGCCGAATTCGGCAGACCTAGCAGATCGGACGTACCGACAGACGAGCTGCTCCCCGGCCGCGGGGCCGGGGAGCAGCGTCGGTCGAGATGGTGCTTATTTCGCGGAGACGCGCACGAGTTTCTTGTTCACGAACTCGTCCATGCCCCACGGTCCCAGCTCACGGCCGACGCCGGAGCGCTTGACGCCGCCGAACGGCAGGCCGGGGAGGGTGGTGCCGTGCTCGTTGACGAAGGCCATACCGACCTCGAGCTGCTCGGCCACATCACGGGCCTTGTCCAGGTCGGTGCTCCACACCGAGCCGCTCAGGCCGTAGGGCGAGGAGTTCGCCAATTCGATTGCCTGCTGCGGGCTTTCGACCTTGTAGATCACTCCGGCCGGTCCGAACAGCTCTTCGCTGTACGCCCGCATGTCGGGGGTGACGTCGGTCAACAGTGTCGGCTGCACGAATGCACCCGGTCCGTCGATCTTCTTGCCGCCGGTCAGCAGTGTCGCGCCCTTGGCGACGGCGTCGTCGATCTGCTCGATCAACGTGTCGGCCGCGGTCTGCGACGACAGCGGGCCGAGGGTGGTGTTCGCGTCCAACGGGTCACCGGTCTGCACGGCCTCGAAGGATGCGACGAGCTTGGTGACGAAGTCGTCGTAGAACTCCTCGGCGACGAGGATGCGCTTGGCAGCGTTGCAGGCCTGACCTGCGTTGGACAGCCGCGCCCGAGTCGCGGACTCGACGGTTGCGTCCATGTCGTCGGAGTCGAGCATGATGAACACGTCCGATCCGCCCAGTTCGAGGACGACCTTCTTGAGGTTGCGTCCTGCGGTTTCGGCGACGGAGGTTCCGGCTCGCTCACTACCGGTGAGCGAGACGCCCTGCACGCGTGGGTCGGCGATCATGTCGGCGATCTGCTCGTTGGTCGCGAAGATGTTGATGTACGCGTCCTGAGGGAGTCCGGCTTGCTGGAAGATCTCTTCCATCAGCAGTGCCGACTGCGGGCAGTTCGGTGCGTGCTTGAGCAGAATCGTGTTGCCCACCATCAGGTTCGGGCCTGCGAACCGGGCCACCTGGTAGTAGGGGAAGTTCCACGGCATGACGCCGACGAGCGCGCCGACCGGCTTGCGCTGCAGCACAGTGTCTTCCGCGCCGGGTACGTCGAGCTTCTCGTCCTCGAGCAGGGTGGGGCCGTTGTCGGCGTAGTAGCGGTAGATGTTCGACGACAGTTCCACCTCGCCCTGCGACTCGGTCAGCGGCTTGCCCATTTCGAGCGAGATCGTTCGGGCCAGTTCCTCGGAACGCTCGGTGTAGAGGTCGGCGACCTTGTGCAGAATCTCGGCGCGGTGCTTCGGTGAGGTCTTGCGCCACGTCTGGAACCCGGCGTGGGCGTCGGCGAGTGCGCGCTCGACGCCGGCCGTATCGAGAGTCTCGAATTCCTTGACGGTTGTGCCATCGGCAGGATTGACAGTTTTGTAGGTCGTCATATCCGGTTCAACGGCCGCGAAGGGGGTTGTTGTTCCTATTCGGGCAAATCGGATGCTCCGGCGGTGGTCAGGGGCTGATCGAGGAACGCTGCGAAAACCTTTGAGCGCCCTACTGGTCGGTAACTTGGAACCGCAGGTGGAGTGATACCCCACTGGGACGCACAGCGGCGGGTTCAAAGATTAAAGTCGACAGTGGACGCATCCAAAAGACGACGTTGAAACTGAGGCAAAGGCGAAACATGACTGCGAAGAAGCCGACCATCATCTATACCCTGACCGACGAGGCGCCCATGCTGGCGACTCACGCGTTTCTGCCGGTCATACGTTCTTTCGCCAGCGCGGCCGAGATCAACGTCGAGTCGAGTGACATCTCCGTTGCCAACCGCATCCTCGCCGAGTTCCCCGATTACCTCAACGAAGACCAGCGAGTGACCGACAACCTCGCCGAGCTGGGCAAGCTGACGCAGCTGCCCGAGACCAACATCATCAAGCTGCCGAACATCAGTGCCTCGGTGCCGCAGTTGCTCGCAGCCGTCAAGGAACTGCAGGACAAGGGCTACGCGATTCCCGACTTCCCCGGCAATCCGAAGACCGACGAAGAGCGCGAAATCCGCGACCGGTACACCAAGTGCCTCGGCAGCGCGGTCAATCCGGTTCTGCGCGAGGGTAACTCGGACCGTCGTGCCCCGAAGGCCGTGAAGGAATTCGCCCGCAAGCACCCGCACAGCATGACCGAGTGGTCGATGGCGTCGCGCACCCACGTTGCGCACATGCGCGAGGGCGATTTCTACCACGGTGAGAAGTCGACCGTCGTCGACGGCGACCGCGAGATCAAGATGGAACTGCTGCCCACCGACGGCGATCCGATCGTCCTCAAGGAGACGGTGTCGCTCACCGACGGTGACGTCATCGACTCGATGTTCATGAGCAAGAAGGCGCTCCTCGACTTCTACGAGCACGAGATGCAGGACGCCTACGACACCGGCGTCATGTTCTCCTTGCACGTCAAGGCGACGATGATGCGGGTATCGCACCCCATCGTGTTCGGCCACGCCGTGCGAGTGTTCTACAAGGACGCGTTCGCCAAGCACAACGAGCTCTTCGAGGAGCTGGGCGTCAACGTCAACAACGGCCTGTCCGATCTGTACACCAAGATCGAGACGCTCCCGGCGTCCAAGCGCGACGAGATCATCGAAGACCTGCACAAGTGTCACGAGACCCGTCCGGAGCTCGCGATGGTCGACTCCGCTCGAGGCATCTCCAACTTCCACTCGCCCAGCGACGTCATCGTCGACGCGTCCATGCCTGCGATGATTCGCGCCGGCGGCAAGATGTGGGGAGCGGACGGCCGTCCCAAGGACACCAAGGCCGTCAACCCCGAGTCGACCTTCTCCCGGATTTACCAGGAGATGGTGAACTTCTGCAAGACCAACGGCCAGTTCGATCCGACGACGATGGGCACCGTCCCCAACGTCGGACTGATGGCGCAGAAGGCCGAGGAGTACGGCTCGCACGACAAGACGTTCGAGGTGCCCAAGGCCGGCATCGCCAACATCACCGACAAGGCCACCGGCGAGGTGCTGCTCACCCAGACCGTCGAAGAGGGCGACATCTGGCGTCTGTGCATCGTCAAGGATGCCCCGATCCAGGACTGGGTCAAGCTCGCGGTGACGCGTGCACGTGAGTCCGGAATGCCGGTCGTCTTCTGGCTCGACCCGTACCGCCCGCACGAGAACGAGCTGATCGGCAAGGTGCGCAAGTACCTGAAGGATCACGACACCGAGGGCCTCGACATCCAGATCATGTCGCAGGTTCGCGCGATCCGGTACACGATGGAGCGTCTGGTCCGCGGACTCGACACCATCTCCGCCACCGGCAATATCCTGCGCGACTACCTCACCGACCTGTTCCCGATCCTCGAGCTCGGCACCAGCGCCAAGATGCTCTCCATCGTTCCCCTGATGGCAGGCGGCGGACTGTACGAGACCGGCGCGGGTGGCTCGGCTCCCAAGCACGTCAAGCAGCTCATCGAGGAGAACCACCTGCGCTGGGATTCGCTCGGCGAGTTCCTGGCTCTGGCAGTGAGCCTCGAAGATCTGGGCACCAAGACCGGCGACGTCAAGGCGACCATCCTCGCCAAGGCGCTCGACTCCGCCACCGGCAAGCTGCTCGAGAACAGCAAGGGTCCGTCGCGTTCGACCGGTGAACTCGACAACCGTGGCAGCCAGTTCTATCTCGCCCTCTACTGGGCCGAGGAACTGGCCGCGCAGACCGAGGACGCCGAGCTCGCCAAGCACTTCGCCGCGCTGGCGAAGACCTTGTCCGACAACGAAGACAAGATCGTCGCCGAGCTCAACGAGGTTCAGGGCAACGCAGTCGACATCGGCGGCTACTACTACCCGGACCCCGAAGCCACCGCGGCAGTGATGCGCCCGTCCAAGACCTTCAACGAGGCTCTGGAGTCGGCCAAGCAGTAGCTCCCTGGCTCACCCCCATGGAATGAATGGTCCATTCACGCGCTCAGACGTTGTGAGTGGACCATTCATTCGTATTGGGGTGACAAGCAAGTCTCACTCCGATCAGTGTGCTGTATAGCCGGATTCGCAACGTGTGCTGGTTTGACCAAAGCTTCGTCCTAGGCCGATTCTCGGTGGTACCGAGTGCGGTTCGTTGGAACCGATTGGGCTTGGCCGACGTCCAATTCTACGAGCGTCGATTTTCGGCGAGCAGCGGCGGCGCAGACGGGGGAGCGCATGTCGGACGACACGAGGTCCGCAGGGTTGGCCCGAATGCGGGCCGCCGCGGCCGCCGCGCCGCTCGTACTCCGAGGCGTCGAAATGCAACTTGCAATTGCTCGGACGCGGAACGATCCGGTGAGGGGGGACTGTACTGATGAGTGCTATCGGGAGGGCGGCCGAGCAGGCCCTGATTTTCATTCCCACTATCGAGGCTTTCGTAGATGGGAGGAACACCGCCGATGTCTTTGAGAAGGCATATCTGAGGCTGGTGAAGCGGACGCCGGGGATACTCGAAAGGGAAGTGTCCGAGATCGTCAACGGTCTGTTCGGCGACGTGGACGCTTACGTTGCCGAGGACAGGTTGCGTGGTGATGACGATCTGGACGCAGGACAATTGCTTACCTGTGCGACCACGGCGCTGGTAAAACTTCGTCAGTTGAGTCGAGATGGATAGTTTCGATCTCTCGTTGGTCTGCGTTCACAAGTCAGCGATGCGCTCTGACACGAAGATCTTGGGGGGATAGTGACGGAGCACAAGAGATCAGTCGAAGCAATGCTGAGCCAATACAGGCAGATAATCGAGTCATTTGTGCAAGAAAAGATTTCGGCAGATGATTTCGAGGCAGAATATATTCGCACCTTCACCAATGATAGAAGTCAGGTGCAGGGTAGTGAGTTCATAATTCTGGAAAAACTATTTTTCGATGTCGACGATTATCTTTCGGATCCGGTGCTTCGTGAGAGCCCGGAGGATCTTTCGGGCGAACAGCTCAGGGAACGTGCGGCGGCCACCTACGTCAAACTGTTCGGTCCCGAGTGAAACAGCTCGTCGCTTGCCAAGTGTCAGGTGCCATTGCACGCGCAGGCTTCCGGACATAAGGCTTGGTGCAGGGGGATCTGTAAACAGCAGCCGGTAGAAGAGCCCGTTTTGCCCTCGGCCATGTGTACGCGTCCGAACTCGGAGAGTGTCACTCCAACTGCATTATTTGGTCGTGAGGGACCACGACCACCGGATACAACTGGAAACTTCCGCTCATTCCTTTCAATTCGACGTCGCGGGGCGTTCCGAGAGTCAGATCGTGCGCTGCCCCGATGGCATTGCGCACCGGTTCGCTGACGAGAATTTCGCCGCCGTCGGCCTGTCCCGCGACGCGTGCTGCCATGGCCACGTTGAGGCCGAACAGGTCGTCGCCGCGTCGCACCGAACTGCCCACATGGACGCCCATTCGGACGCGGATGCGGTCCCAGCGGTCGGGGTTCTTCAGCAGCGCCTCCTGCACTTTCACTCCGCAGCGCACCGCCTGGCCCGGGTCGGAGAATGCGATCATGTAGCCGTCGCCTTGACTCTTCACCACGTGACCTCCGTGGTCGTCGACGTGTTTGTTGATGAGCTTGTTGTGCTTCTCGAGCAGCTTCACCCATCCGCGGTCGCCGAGTTCCTCGTTGCGTGCGGTGGATCCTTCGATGTCGGAGAACATCACCACGATGTCGCCGTCGGCGGTCATGCGTGCCAGATCGGGGCGTTCGACTTTGGCCCAGCCCGCGAGGTCTTCGACGGAGTTGCGGACCGTGGCACCGAAGCCCTTGTTGATGAGTAAGTCCGTGGTGTGGAAGGCAGTTCTGATCGCGAAGGGCACCAGGCCGCGTCGCTTACGGCGTTGCTGAGATTCGAGAGCGCGGTCTAGCGCGCGACGCGTGTGCTTCAACTTTCGACGCGACACGATCAAGACCACACCGAGCGCGATGATGGCGGCGAGTTCTACTCCGGCAACTATCCACAGTATCACGTCGCTCATCCTTGCCTGTCGACCGCTTCTGTGGGCGCACAACCGACGGCGAATTGCCGTCGATAGGCCGTCGGTGTCACCGCGAATGCCGAGCGGAAGTTCTGACGCAGGGTCACGGCGCTGCCGAATCCGCACAGGGCAGCGATGTTGTCGATGCTGCGATCGGTGGTCTCCAGCAGGCTCCTGGCCTCGTTCAGTCGCTTGTCGAGCACCCAGCGAGCCGGGGTGGACCCCGTCTCGAGCTGGAACTGACGGATGAAGCTGCGACGGCTCATGCGCGCATGGTCTGCCAGTCGCTCGATCGGCAACGGCTCACACAGTCGCTCCAACGCCCACTGAAGCACGTCCGCGATCGCGGTATCTCCCGATGCCTCGATGACCGGTCGTTCGATGTACTGTGCCTGTCCGCCGTCGCGATGGGGTGCGACCACCAGGCTGCGTGCTACCCGGGTCGCCGCAGCCGAACCGAGGTGCTTGCGGACGATGTGGAGGCAGGAATCGATCGACGACGCGGTGCCCGCGGAGGTCATCACGTCGCCGTGGTCGATGTAGAGCACCGATTCGTCGACGCCGGCGTTTGCATTTCGCTCCCGTAGCTCGGTCATCTTGGTCCAGTGCGTGACGGCAGGCCGGCCGGCGAGCAACCCGGTATCGACTACCGCGAACGAACCGAGGCACAGTCCTGCGATCTCTGCCCCTCGTTCATGTGCTCCTCGGAGTGCGTTCGAGAAGTCAGTGCCTATGTGAGGCAACGACTCCGGCCACGACGTCACGATCACGATGTCGGCCCAGGCGACGGTGCTGGGGCCTGCGATGTCGCCGACGGGGAAGCCCTCCTCGGTGCGGATCGACCCAGGTGCGTCGGACCACACGCGCGTCTCCCAGTCGTGAGCGAGTCCAAGTCGACTCACCTCGCCGAACACCATCAGTGGGGCGGCGAGATGAAACATCGTCATGCCGTCGAACACGTACAGCGCGATGCGCATGGGACTCCGATCGACGGGTTGGCGCAATTCCATCGAAAGTATGCATCCGTGCCACTCGTGGATGCAAGGTCGATGACGAAGTATGGGTATCGACCGAGAACGCCACGTGAAGGAGAACGCCCATGACCGCACCGCGCAGAGCCCTCATCGTCATCGATGTCCAGCAGGAGTACTTCGAGGGAGTGCTGAAGATTCAGTACCCGCCGCGCAAGGAGTCGTTGGCCAATATCGTCCGCGCCATCGAAGCGGCTGTGGCGCAGGATGTTCCAGTGGCCGTCGTGCAGCACGAGATGCCCGAAGGTTCGCCCGCTTTCGTCAAGGGCACCCCGACGTACGAGCTGCACCCCGATATTCAGGCCGTCGTGCAGCCCTCGTTCGAGCGGGTGGAGAAGAAGTACAGCAGCGTGTTCGCCGGTACTGGCGTCGCGAAGTGGCTGCAGGGCAACAACATCGACACCGTCACGATCGTCGGTTACATGACCAACAATTGCGACCTCGCCTCCAGCGCCGACGCCGAGGCGCTGGACCTGACCGTCGAGATCCTGTCCGACGCCACCGGCGCGATCAACCTATCGAACGAGGCTGGCACCGTGTCGGCCGAACAACTGCACAAGGCGTTGATGGTGCTCTACCAGTCGAACTTCGCAGCGGTGGCGACGACGGATCAGTGGATCGACGCCGTCAAGAACGGAAACGGGCTCACAGCAAACAATCTGGTGGTCTCGGCAGCCCAGGGCAACGACGCGGTGGCCTGAGTTCCTACACTGGCAATGGTGACTGCTCGGGCGATAACTGATCAGACTTTCGGCGCATGGGTGATCAAGTGCAATCCGCACAAGACCGACTTGGCACCGATGGTCGCGTCAGGGAATGCGCATGAGCACTGGTGCGTCGCCGACAACTACCGCAGTCGACTGATGGTGCCCGGCCAACCGGTCCTGTTCTGGGTCAGTAGCCATCCGCGACGCGGAATCTGGGGTGCCGGCACCTTGACCGGTACCCCGGTCTCGGGTCCGCAGTGGAAGGTAGCCACCGACATTGTGTTGTTCGACGAGCCGATCCTTGCGTCGAGCATTCAGTCCATCGCAGCACTGTCGACCCTCGAGGTGTTCCGCTCACCGCAGCTATCGAATCCGTCGTGGGTCGACGCGTCCGCGTGGGCAGTGATCCGACAGATGCTGCCTTCAATGATGTGATGGCTGCATGACACTCGACGACGAGCCGACGCTGCACGGAATGTTGGATGTGGGGGACGGCCAGAACCTCTACTGGGAGCAGTGGGGTCCGTCCGATGGCGTGCCGGCGGTGTACCTGCACGGCGGTCCGGGTGGGACTCTGAACGCGAGCCAGTTTCGTCGTCACTTCGACCTCTCGAAAGTTCGAGCGGTCGGATTCGAGCAGCGTGGGTGTGGACGGTCCACTCCGCACGCGTCCGATCCCTCGACATCGTTGTCCACCAACACCACTGCCCATCTGATCGCCGACATCGAAGCCCTGCGTGAGCACCTCGGCGTCGAGGCGTGGATCGTCAACGGCGTGTCCTGGGGATCCACCCTCGCCGTCGCCTACGCCCTCGCGCATCCGACGCGTGTCCTCGGCGTCGTCCTGTTCGCCGTCACCACGACCGGCCGCGAGGAGGTCGACTGGATCACCGAGGGCGTCGGCGCGATCTTCCCCGAAGCGTGGGATCGTTTCGCCACCTTCGCCGAGCAGGCCGGCGTCGGCTACCACCGCGGACACGGACGAATAGTCGACGCCTACGCCCAACTGCTGCACTCGGACGATCTTGCCCTGCGGGACAGGGCTTCCCGAGAGTGGGCATTGTGGGAAGACGTCCACATCTCGATCGGCACCGGCGGTATCCGGCGAAATCCCAGGTGGGAGGATGACCGGTTCCGCCTGGCCTTCGTGCGACTGGCCACGCATTACTGGGCACACGACGGGTTCTGTGATCCGCCGCTGCTCGACCGTGCCGACGGTCTGCGAGGTATCCCGGGCGTCCTGATCCACGGTCGACGCGACGTGTCCGGACCCGCTGTCACTGCGTGGCGTCTGCACCGGGAGTGGCCCGGATCGACACTTGTCGTCGACGAAAATGACGGGCACGGGGGCAAGTCCATGAGTGCGTACTGGGATGCAGCGAACCAAGATTTGGTCGACAGGGCACTGCGGTCACCGAATGGTGCATGATCGAGAAGTGACTTCCTTTCCGATCATCGACCTGACTCCCGACGAGCTGCTGACCACGACGCGTACAGTCCGCAAGCGCCTCGATCTGACGCGGCCGGTTCCGATGGAGCTGATCAAGGAATGTCTGGAGATCGCTCTTCAGGCTCCGTCCGGGTCGAACAAGCAGGGGTGGCAGTGGATTGTCGTCACCGATCCTGATCTGCGTGCACGCATCGGCGCGATCTACGGTGAGCTGTTCACCGCGTATCAGGCGTCCAAGCATTCCGCGTCGGCGTTGTTCACCGACGATCCGGAACGCGCATCGGTCCAGAAGCGCGTCGGAGACAGTGCGAGCTGGCTCGGCGAGCACATGGGTGAGGTTCCGGTGCTGCTGATTCCGTGCATCCAGGCCGGCAAGACCCTTCCGGCCGGCAACCAAGCCGGTCTGTGGGGCTCCCTGCTACCTGCGGTGTGGAACTACGCCCTTGCTGCACGGGCGCGCGGTCTCGGAACAGCCTGGACGACAATCCATCTCGCCAAGGAAGCAGAGATCTCCGAATTGCTCGGCATCCCCGAGGACTTCCATCAGGGTGCGCTGATCCCCACGGCGTACTACACAGGGGAGACCTTCAAGGTCGCTCCGCGGGATCCGATCGAGACGGTGTTGCACGTCGATCGGTGGTGATCCGCGGTCAGCAACCTCTCACTGCGGATCGGGGTGTCGCTGCTCGAAAGCGGTCAGGGTTTCGACGGCCTGCGCCAGTTGCAGTAGGCGCGCTTCGGCGCGGTGAGGACCGATGATCTGGAGCCCCACCGGGAGACCGCCTGCAGTGAATCCGCCGGGTACCGACATCGCGGGGCAACCGGTGGATGAGATCAGGTACGCAGATCTCATCCAGTCCAGGTACGTGTGCATCTGCTCTCCGTCGATACTGGTGGGATAGCGCCACTCCACGGGGAAAGGCGGTACCTGACTGACCGGGGCGATCAGCAGGTCGTAATCGTCGAAAAATGCACCCATGCGGGCGACGAGTTCGGTGCGCAGCACTTCGCACCGGCCCAGATCGGGGCCGCTGAGGAGGCGTCCCTGCTCGATGTTCCACCTGATGTCCTCGCCCAGCGAGTTTCGATGATTCTCGAGCAGTCGTCCGTAGCTGAGTTCGAGCTGCCACGCGCGCAGGGTCGTGAAGATTTCGTCTGCCCCGGTCAAGTCTGGGCACGCCATCTCCACGTGGCAACCCAATCCGGCCAATGCGTCGACAGTGGGGGTCAATACCGATGAGACCGACGGGTCGACGGGAAGGCCGCCGAGGGTCGGTGCCCAGGCGACCCTGAGACCGCGAACGTCGTTGTCGTACAGAAACTCTGGATTCTCGTCGTCGAAACTGATCGGGCTCCGAGGGTCCGAGCCCGACATCACCGACAGAAGAAGTCTCACATCGCCGACGGTGCGAGCCAACGGGCCTTGGACAGATAGCTGACCCCACGCGACCTTGGTGGGCCAGATGGGTACGCGGCCGACCGTCGGGCGAAGGCCCACAACGTTGTTGAACGATGCCGGATTGCGAAGCGAGCCACCGGTGTCGCTGCCGTCGGCGATCGGAATCAAGCCGGCGGCCAGCGCGGCGGCCGCACCGCCACTGCTTCCGCCCGCACTCCGGGAGCGATCGTACGGGTTACGAGTGGCACCGAAGACGGGATTGACGGTGTGCGATCCGAGCCCCAGTTCGGGAACGTTCGTCTTTCCGATCGAGATCGCGCCGGCGGATTGGGTGCGTTCGACGACGAGCTGACTGCGGGACGGGACGTGATCGGCGAATATCGGGGACCCGTAGGTGGTGCGCATACCCGCCGTGTCGAGGGTGTCCTTGTGTGCGATCGGTAACCCATGAAGGGGTCCGAGGGGCTCGCCGGACATCGTGTGCGCGTCGGCCTTTCGCGCGAGTTCGAGTGCATGGTCTCGATCCAAGGTGACGATCGCATTGATCGACGGGTTCCATTCCTCGATGCGTGAAAGATGAGCGGACACGAGTTCCTCGGCAGAGATGTCGCGATTCTTGATTGCGGCGGCCTGCTCACGCGCCGTCCAATAGTGCACGTCTGCCATCAGAAGCTCTCCACGATCTGCACGGCAGCCAGCACCACGAACAAGACGAGTGCGGTGGTGAGCACCGCGTTCGATGCGAGTCCGTTGCGCAAATTCGGAGCGATATCGCGACGGTTGAGCATGACCAGCAGGCACGCAGAGAGGATCGGCAGCACCAGCGATCCGATTGCGGCGTAGACCAGTACCAGTGCGACCGGTCGGCCGGTGAAGACGATCGCAACCGACGACAGCAGACACAACAGGACAAAGCTGCGAAAGACCCAGCTCTTCTCCGATACATAGCTTTCGACGGCATCGAGCGGGACTCGTCGGATTGTGCGTAGTGAATCGGCCAGCAGGTAGGACAATCCGTTGAATCCGCCGATCAGGGCTGCGAAGACCACGACGAAGAAGGTGACCAGAAAGAGAATGCGTGTCGCCGATCCGAGGTCTGCGCCGAGGGGGTCGGCAAGCGCTGCAAGTCCGTCTGTTCCCTTCACCGACCGTCCGGTTCCGTAGACGAGACCGGTCCCGACAATGGTTGTGGCGACGACGAATACGAAGATGATGAGGTAGCTCGTCGCTGCGTCGAGTCGCATCATCGGGAGCCAATTCGGGCTGTTCCATTGCTTTTCGCGCACCCAGTAGCTGTATGCCGCTATTCCTGCGGTGCCGCCCACCCCACCGATCAGAGCGATCACGTCTATCAGTGATCCGGAGGGGAAGGCGGGCCTCATCGAGCCGAAGAATGCGCCCCAGTCCTCGAGCTGCACGAGGGTGATGCCGGCGAGGACGACCATCAGGCCGAACTTGAGTGCGATGAACCATTTCATCGTGGCTTCGAGCGCCGAGTATCGGCCGCGCAGCACGATGGCTGCAGCCAGCACCGAAATCGCTATCGACGCGGGCACCACAGGTATCGACGGTACGAGGGTCGAGAGTGCCAACGCAGCAACCGAAGACAGACCTGCGCCGAACACCACCGCGACGACGAGAAAGAACCCGAACAGCAGGTACGGGAGCCACACTGCCACGGTGCGTGCACCCGCCACGATCGTCGCTCCCGATGCGATGTAGTGGCGACCGACAGCTTCGGTGATCCCGAATTTCACCAGAAGTCCGAGCGCCGCTACCCACAGCAAACCCATCCCGTAGGTTGCCGCTCCTGAGATCGAGGTGATCATGTCGCCGGCACCGACACTGGCTGCGGCGAGAATCAGACCTGGACCCAGATGGGTCAGCTTCGTCCGCCAGCTGGTGGGGGAATCGATACCGACGGACTTCACTTGCATATCGGACATGATGGCTTCCTCGTCGAAGGTGACCCGACTTCAGCGGCTCGATCCGCTGTGGGTTGGTTCACAATGCTGCGTACTTCAGTAGATTTTCTCAAGACATCGGCTTATATCGGTTGTTTTCGCCGTATTGTTGGCTGATGACCGAAGCGAGTCGCCCGCGAGGGCATCTGCCCCTCGACGCCATGGATCGACGGATTGCGTGCGCTCTGCAAGTCGATGGCAGAGCGTCGTGGCGATTCATCGCCGATGTCCTCGGAGAATCGGAGCGGACGGTCACTCGTCGCGGGACCAAACTTCTGGGCGACCGAGCGGTCGTCATCGCTGCGCGACCGCGCGCTCGGGGCAACACCATCGTCGGTGCGCATTGCGAGCTCGGTCAGTCGCGAATCGTCGCCCGGGCTCTCACCCAACGCAGCGACAGCTTTCTCGTCCACATTCTCACCGGCAGCCCAGACTGTGTGGTGATCCTCGACAGTCCTCGAACTCATCTGAACAACTTGGTGTTCGAGGAACTTCCGGGCGTTCGCGGCATTGTCAAGACCACCACCCAACCGGTGCTGAGACCGACACACACCATTTCGAGATGGCGACCGGATGTGTTGACAGACAACGAGGTGAACGCCCTCCTCGGTGAGCACCGTGTTCAGAATGTGGATGTGGCGAGCGGCAGAACCGAGGTCGACAGGGTCGACGATCTGTTGATGAAGGCGCTTGCGCTCGACGGCAGGCGGTCCATCGAAGAACTGTCCAGGCTCTGCGGCCTCTCGGACACCACGGTGCGACGGCGAATCGAAAAGCTCAGACGCGACGGTGATGTGATCATTCGGGCCATCGTGGAGCCGGCGTTGTTGGGACTTCCGGTCGAAGCTGTGCTGTGGGTGTCCGCCCGACCCACCTATGTCGAAGCCGTAGCCGACGCGCTCGGCCATTCGCCATCGGTGCGCTACGTCAGCGTGATGGTCGGCGACCGCCAGATCATGGCCACCGTGTCGATGCCCAGCGAGGAGGCCCTCTACGAGTTCGTCACCCATGGCTCCTGGCTGGAGAATGTCAACTCGGTGGAAACGGCCATGGTCTTGGAAACGTACAAGCGTGGAGGAGCGCCGACGAGCATGGTGAATTGATCACTGGCGCGGATACTCTGCTGTGCAGTTCAGGTGCGCAGGTACGCCACCACAGCCATCACTCGGCGGCTCATACCGGTGGAGTTCGCCAATCCGAGTTTGTCGAACACTGCGTTGATGTGTTTCTCGACCGAGCTCACCGAGATGTACAGATCAGCTGCAATTCGCGCATTGGTGAGACCTTGCGCCATCAGCTCGAGCACATCGCGTTCGCGCGGAGTGAGTCGATCGAGGGGATTCGATCGGCTGGTGCGTGACAGCAGCTGTCGCACCACCTCCGGATCGAAGGCCGTTCCGCCATCGGCCACCCTGTCCAAGGCATCCAAGAACTCGTCGACCTGCGCGACGCGGTCCTTGAGCAGATACCCGACCTTGCCGCCTGATCCGCTGATCAGCTCTGCCGCGTAACGGTTCTCGACGTACTGGGACAGTACGAGCACGGCCACCTCCGGCCAGCGACGGCGAATCGTCAGCGCTGCCCGCAGTCCCTCGTCGCTGTGACCCGGGGGCATTCGCACGTCGGTGACGACGATGTCCGGACGATCCCGTGCGACTGCGGCGAGGAGCGAATCGGCGTCGCCCACGGACGCGATCACGTCATGGCCTTCGTCGACGAGCAGACGGACCAGACCCTCACGCAACAACGTCGAGTCCTCCGCGACGATCACCCGCACGGGACGCTCGCCGTCACGACAGTCGGGCCGCCGACCGGGCTGTGCACACTCAGCGTGCCGTCGACGGCGGCGACGCGGCGGGCCAGCCCGGACAAGCCGGTGCCGGACGGATCGGCTCCACCGGGTCCGTCGTCGGTGACGGTGGCCAGCACGCGGTCGAACTTCTGGTGAGTGACGTTGACCTCCAACAGTTTCGGGCACGCATGCTTGGCTGCGTTGGTGACGGCCTCCGAGATGACGAAATAGAGGACCGACTCCACCGCGGGTCGCAACCTGTCCGTCAGGTCGTAGGTGACTCGGATGGGAACACTGGCCCGGTCGGCCATCGCCTCGACAGATGCACGCAGTCCATCCTTGTCGAGTGCGATCGGGTACACCCGGTTGGCGACCTCGCGTAGCTCGGTGATCGCCTCGAGTGATGTGGCCTGGGCCTGGGTGAGGAGTTCGTGCACCTTGTCGGGCTTCTCGGCGCGGCGGGCTCGGCCGATGAGCATCCCCAGGGCCACCAGATGCTGCTGTATGCCGTCGTGCAGGTCGCGCTCGATACGGCGGCGTTCGTCGTCGATGGCATCGACCACGTGATCGCGGCTGCTCGTCAGCTCGGCTACCCGCTGGTGCAGCAACCGATCCGACTGTCGGCCGAGTACTTGGACGGCGAACCAGCGGTCCAACGATCCCACCCCTGCTACTCCGACGATTGCGACGAAGGTCAAGAGGATGCCGGGCAGCGACACCAGCGCTACGAGTCCGCCGTCGACCCGGTCGGAGTTCTCGATCAGGCCCCAGCCGCCGCTCAGCACCCATGCCGAGATCATCGAGCCAGCCACGACGAGACACAGCGCCAGCAGCAGGACCACGCCGATGCCGAGTAGCCCTATCGTCCAGCGTGTTCCGAGATACCAGCGACAGCGGTGAGGGGTCGCCACATCAGTGTGGAGCGTGCCGTGGAAGCGAGTGATTCGCCGAATCTCCCACTCGCTCAGACCGAGTGCGCCTACGTCGACCGCATCCCTCAGCGACGCTCCCCACCGGCCGAGGAGTCGCGCCAACGCGAGGGCGAGTACCGCAGCCACGGAGAACAACAGGGCAGAGACCGCCGTGGCGCTGCCGAGAAGAACCCCGGCAAGTGCCGTCAGCCAATGCCGAACAAGCGAGCTGACGGCAATCCGATCCGCCAGGTCAGGTGGATGTACGACGTCGTTTCCGAGCACTCGAGCAGCGTAGCGAGGTATGTGGTCGCTGGTATTGCGGTAAACCGCAAGATCTCGGCGGGGAGCCCGGACGAATGTTCGACGGTATTCCTCGATGTCCCGCAGTCGGGAAGTTCATAGCGTATTCAGCGTCCTTCCTGACACACGACACCGACGAACAGGGGAATTGCAATGTCCAACTTACTGATTGCTGCAGCTGCCGAAACCGAGCAACTCGACGGGCTGGCCGGATGGGCGGTCGGCGTCATGGACGCACTCGGCGGGCCCGGCGCCGCCGTCGTCGTCGGTGCCGACAATCTGTTTCCGCCGATACCGAGCGAACTCGTTCTGCCCCTTGCCGGTTTCTCGGCCAGTCAGGGCGTGTTCTCCTTCGGTGCTGCTCTCTTCTGGACGACGCTCGGCTCGGTCCTGGGCGCGATCATCGTCTACGCGGTGGGTGCGCTCATCGGGCGCGAGCGCACACGGGCATTGGTGGTGCGGATCCCGTTGATCAAGGCCACCGACTTCGACCGAACGGAGGCTTGGTTCGCCAAGCACGGTTCGAAGGCAGTGTTCCTCGGGCGGATGGTCCCGCTGTTTCGCAGCTTCATCTCCCTGCCCGCCGGAATCGAGCGAATGGGGATGGCGAAGTTCCTCGTACTCACCACACTCGGCAGCTTGATCTGGAACACCATTTTCGTCACTGCGGGATATCAACTCGGCGAGAACTGGCACCTGGTCGACGCCTACGCCGAAATCCTGCAGAAGATCGTCATCGTGTCGATTGCAGTCGCCACTGTCGGATTCGTAGCTATGCGGTTGCGGTCCCGCCGGGCCCGGCTGTAACAGATGAACGGAACTACCTGGGCAGCCCCATTTTGTACTGCAGGGCGTAGGCCAGCTTGCCGGGCTTGTCGTCCGAGTACGGGGCCGACAGCTTTCCGAATTCACCTTTGGTGGCTGCCTTCCCGTCGTTCCAGGCGTCCAGCGCACCGAGTTCTGCTGCAGTGCGGCCACTGTCGATCACCGCGTCTTTCGGTGCCGCGACCTGGGCGCGCGAGACAGACTCGACGGTGCTCAGGTAGCTCGCCAGGTTGTTGCTGTCCCAGCCGCTGATGTCGACTGCGCCGGAGTCGCGAACCCATGCACCCCAATAGAACTCCTGGAACGGGATGGTTCCGGGGGTGAAGCCGATGTCGCGCGCGAAGTACGTCAGGCTGCGGTACTTGTCGTTCTGGAACTTGGCGAGCCCCACTCCCGACGGCAGCTGCTCGACCGGAACTTCGTTGCCGTCGACGTCGTAGTTCCACACCCACTTCTCGGCTTTCATCCGCGCCCAGAAGTCAGCGGGGCTCAGATCACTGAGGTTCGCGACCACCCGCAGTCGGAGATGCAGATTCGGTCCACCGTCGGCCATTTCGTAGAACGAGGTCAGCGTGTGGTGTCCGTCGGTCAGGTAGGGCACGCCACCCGGCCCGATGACGATTGTCTTCATCGGCGCGATGGTGTCGGGCGTTTCCTGACCGACGGGGACGGTGCAGGTGAACGAGGACGGATTGTCGAGTCGCGCATCGGGCAATGCCGACGCGGCCTCTTCCTGGCCGTTGGCCTCGCACCAGTCGTCGAACTTCTTGTTGATCTCGTCCTTGCCGAGCGTGTATCGGCCGAGCTTGTAGTACACCTCGTCGTACCCGAGCGACGGTTGCGTTGCCCGCACCTCGCCGATCGGGAGATCGAGAAGTTCACCCGCTTCGGCACATTGGTAGCCCAGGCCCGCGGACGATCCGGTGGGGAGCAGGTCTGCGACCTGACACAACGGCGACACCGTCCGTGCCGGCGCGGCCGTGGCAACGCCGCCCATCGACGCGGACAAGACAGAGATCAGTGCAAGTGTGCCCAGCAGGGCAGCGCTACGACGCAGGGCCATCGGTGAAAACTCCCATGAGTTCGAGTGAAGTTTCCCGAGACTGTCGCACCACGGTCACCGGTCGGTGTCGCGGAACCAACGCAGAGGTGAACGTCGCATGATGGCAGTCAGCGATCCTCGCGCAACATCGCGTAGACGAGGGTGTCGGTCCATTCGCCCTTGCACCACCAGTTCTGGCGGAAGTGCGCTTCCTGACGCATCCCGACCCGCGCCGCCAACCGGGCCGACGCGTCGTTCCGACCATCCAGCTGTGCGCTGATCCGGTGAATCTGGGGCAGTGAGAACACGTGCTCGATCAGCGCGTTGACCGCCTCGGTGGCGTACCCGCGGCCCGCAACGTCGGGGGAGAACGTCCAGCCGAGTTCGACGAGGGCCGGCGATCCGTCGATCAACCAAGCCTCGACGTTGCCCACCACCGTGCCCTCGTGTTCGACGACCATCGACAGCGCCTGGGTATGCAATCCGGTTCGCTTCATCCGTTTACCCACCGCGGCAACGGCATCGGCGTGTGACCAGGCTTCGTGCAGCAGGTAGCGGCAGACCTCCGGGTCGCTGTAGTACGCGAGAATCCTGTCCGCATCGTCTGGTTGGTACAGGCGCAGCGTCAGGCGCTCGGTATGGATGGGCGCGATGGTGCTCATGCCGAGCAGCCTAGCGAGAGAGAAGACTCCCCGGTGCTTCGGTCAGCTCACCAACCCTGAGCGACGCCGGCAGGCAGTAGATGCCCCATCTGGGAGCGTTTGGTTTCCAGATATCGGATGTTGGCCCGCGCGGCACCGACGATGATCGGCAGTCGTGCACTCACGTCGACCCCGTGTGCTTCGAGGCCACGAATCTTGTCCGGGTTGTTGGTCAGCAGGCGGACGGTGCTCAGCCCGAGATCCTTCAGAATGGCTGCAGCGCCGCCGTATTCGCGTCCATCCGCCGGCTCGTCGAGTTCGAGATTGGCTTGCACGGTGTCGAATCCCTCGTCCTGAAGTCGGTACGCAGCAAGCTTTTTCAGCAGGCCGATGCCGCGACCTTCGTGACCGCGGAGGTACACCAGCACGCCACCCTCTGCGGCGATTCGTTCGAGGGCAGTTTCCAGTTGCGGACCACACTCGCACCGTTGCGAGAGGAACGATTCACCGGTGAGGCACTCCGAATGTACTCGGACCAAGGCGTTGTCGGTGACGTCCCCGGAGACCAGCGCCACGTGCTCGGCCCCGGTCTCGTGGTCGGTGTAGCCGAACATTGCGAATGTGCCGTGCGGCGTCGTGAGGGTCGTCTCCACCACCCGCCCGACGCGAGCCGGGCCGGCAACCGGTGCCGGATCCCGAAGTTGGCGGTAGGCGATGAGCTCGTCGATGGTGAGCACCGGAAGGTTCATGCGGGTTCCGAGGCTCTCGATCTCGGGAAACCGCATCATCGACCCGTCGTCGGCCACCAACTCGGCGATCACACCCACGGCGGGCAACCCGGCGAGAGCACACAGGTCGACGGCAGCCTCGGTGTGTCCCGGTCGTTCCAGAACCCCGCCGGGGCGAGCACGAAGGGGAAGGACGTGCCCTGGCCGGATGATGTCCGACGCCACTGCGCCGGGATCCGCCAGCACCTGCAAGGTCCTGGCACGGTCGGCCGCGCTGATGCCGGTGGTGACCCCTACGGCTGCGTCGACGGTCACGGTGTAGGCCGTCTTCTTCGGGTCCTGATTGTTCGACACCATCGGAGGTAGCTCCAGGGCGTCTGCCCGTGCGTCGCTCATCGGAGCGCACAGCAACCCCGAGGTGTTGCGGACGGTCCAGGCCGTCCACGCGGGACTGACGCGGTCCGCCGCCAGGATCACGTCACCCTCGTTCTCCCGATCGGCCGAATCGGTGACGAACACCGGCTTTCCGGCTCGAAGTGCATCGAGGGCATGTTCGACGGCACTCATCAGAGATCTACCGCCAGTCGGCGAAACTTACTGCTGTGGAACACAATCGGTGCGACACCGTCCTTGATTTCCAGTTCGTTGATGCGCATCAGGACGATGTCGTGGTCACCGGCCGTGACCTGCTCGGTCACTGTGGCGTCCAACCACATGCTCGCACCGTCGATGAACAGGGCACCGTCCTCGGTCGTCATGGTGGTCAGCCCCTCGAAGCGGTTACCCGTCTTCGCCGCGAGAGTGCGAGCCGCGACGTCGTGAAGTTCACCGAGCACGCTGATCCCGATTCGCGGTGCTGCCGCGAACTTGGGCCACGTGGTCGAGGTGTCCTGAACACAGAAGGCAACGAGAGGTGGGTCGATCGACACCGCGACGAAGCTGCTCGCGGCCATGCCGACCTGCACTCCGTCGATCTCGGCGCAGACGGCGACGACGCCACTGGGGAACTGCCCGAACGCGTTTCGTAGCACGGACTGGTCGAAGCTTGTGGTGCTCAGGGTCATGATGCATCCGTTCGGGTTCGGGCCGCGGCGAGTATGGTCTCGCCCCAGCGAGTTACGTAGTCGGTGATTCGGGAATCGGTGGTGTACGTCGAATCGATGAGATAGAGGCCAGGGGCCGGGGTGACCGCTCCGAGTTCGACGAGAACGTGTTTGAGAAACAGATCGGGTGCCATGGCGTGGGCGGGACCGGCACCCAACATCAGCGGCACGGCAACGACGTTCTTCAGTCCGGTGTCGCCTGCGAACTGATCGAGGAACAACTTCAGCACTCCGGTGTACGTGGCCTTGAACGTCGGGCTTGCGAAGACGACGAGGTCGGAGGTCGATACGGTGTCGACTGCACCCTGCACTGCGGCGTCACCCCACCCGAGGAGTCCGGGCCCGAGGGTGATCACGTCGACGGTTCCGCCGGGCTCACCCGTCAATGCGGTGGCGAGAACTCGGGCGGCGTCGAGTGTTCGTGACTCGGGTTTCGGATTGCCCGCCACTACGGTGATTTTCATACGTGAACCTTTCGTTCGGGGCGATGACATCAGCAAACAGCACGTGCGTAGCACCCGCGAGACTTCCCGGTTGCATGTCGATTGCGCCGTGTCGTGCTCGGTCAGGTAGTCGATCGAGCTGGGGAAACGCCGAAACCCATCGGGCACAACGCCACCTGCATCAGAAGGCAGCGAGGTTCTCCCGGAACGTGATTCGGGAGTATCCGTCACGGATTGCTCCGCGACGGCGTAGCGCAGGAGCGAGACCGTCGGAGATTTCGGCAATGGCTTTGCGCGTGACAGGAGATGCGATGAGGAAGCCGTCGCCGCCGATGAATTCCATTGCCTCCTCCATCTTCTCGGCTACGGTCTCGGTGGTTCCGACGAGTTCCATCGATTCCGTGGTCGGGTAGTTCGCCACGATCTCGCGCAGGGTCTTGCCGGTTTTAGCCATATCCGCCAAGGTGCTCTGATGCCCGTTGTACTGGGTCAGATCGGGTACCGGTGCGTCGATGTCGAACTGCGAGAAATCGGTGCTGCTGAAGTACGACATCGCAGACAGGATGCCGTCGATGTTGTTTCTCTGGACTTCGCGCATCCGATCGCGCTTGACCCGAGCTTCCTCGTCGGTGTCGGCCATGATGGGGCTGACCAGGAACAGCACTTTGACGTCGTCCGGCTTGCGGCCGTACTCGATGAGCCGTCGGCTGATGTCCTCGCGGTATTCCTTCATGGCGTCGAGTCCGCGGACGTTGGCGATGATGGTGTCCGCGTGTTTGGCACCGAATGCGCGGCCGGCGGGAGAGCCTCCGGCTTGGCAGATGACCGGACGACCCTGGGGGCCGCGCGGGACGTTGAGCGGACCTCGCGAGGCGTAGTACTTGCCCTCGAAATCGATCGTGTGAATTTTCTCGTGATCGGCGAACACTCCGGATTCCGGGTCCAGCACCATGGCGTCCTCGTCCCACGAATCCCACAGCTGCGTGACGACGTCCACCCATTCGTCGGCCATCTCGTAGCGGAGATCGTGTTCGATCTGCTTGGCCAGTCCGTAATTCTGTGCGGCCCCGTCTGCGCTCGCGGTGACGAGATTGATCCCGACCCGGCCCTCGGTCAGATGGTCGAGAGTCGACATCAGCCGGGCGGCCAGGAACGGCGGATAGAACGTCGTGGCGACGGTGGCGATGATGCCGATGCGCTCGGTTGCGTCCGCCATCAGTGGTACGAGGGGCATCGGATCGAAACGCACTGTGGTGCCGCGGCGTACCGAACTCTCGAACGTTCCGCGGTAGACATTGGACAGCACCGACGAATCCTCGAGCATGATGTAGTCGAAGCCTGCACGTTCGAGGCTTCGTGCGGCATCGACGAAGAGATCGGGTCGGCCGATGTCGGACGCCACGTTGCCCGACCACGGTTGGTTCCAGCCGTAGACACCGAAGCCCGTCGTGAAGAACCAACCGAGATGCATCATGCGGCGACGCCTGCGTCGAGCCGATCGGTGGGTGACTGCGTCGACTCGACGCTGTCGGCGGGAGCGTGGTTGTTCATGCCAATCCCTCTCGTGATGGTGGGCAACGCGACGGTTGCCGATGAACGAAGCCTCCTGCAATCGCATTACCGAACGTGGCGCAGGCGTAAATGAGTTATTACGCCGCAAACATCGCCTGCTCGGGCGGTTTGTCGGTTCCGATAACGCCGCCGAGCAGCGACGCAATGGCTGGACGAGACCTACGTCACTCCGGCGTTAATTAATTTCGAGTCGCTCTGACCAGGGGATTCGAACGGCGTAATACTTCAGTTACGCCGAACGTCCCTTCCAGTAACGCGTGCCGAGAATGCTGTGCGAATCGAGCAATAGCTCTGCTGAAGACAATCGGCTTGGAGGATCGTGATGAGTGGCAACCTGCGCGCAGCGTATGCCGAGATCGACGCCGAACACGTGTGCAAGAGCTTCGACCGTCGTGGGTCCGGGTCGCCGGCCGTGGACGACATCAGCATGAAGGTGACGTCGAGCTCGGCCATCGGAATCGTCGGCGAGTCCGGCTCCGGTAAATCGACATTGGTTCGCATGATGTGCGGATTGCTCTCGCCGTCGGCGGGATCGGTGTCTTACAACGGTGCCGAGTTGTCCGGGGTGCTCTCGACCCGAGCCGGTAGGCGCGAGTTCAGAGCGAAGGTCCAGTACGTCGCACAGGACACGACGTCCTCGTTCGACCCACGCAGAACGTTGCGTGACGCTGTCCGGCTGCCTGCGATGCGTCTGCTCGGGCTTAACTCGAAAGCCGCCGACGCACAGGTGAACTCGACACTGGAATCACTCGAACTGGATCCGGCCATGGCCGATCGATTTCCCACCGAAGTATCGGGCGGTCAGCGTCAACGGTTCTCGATAGCGAGGGCGCTGGTGGTCCGACCGCGAATTCTGCTGTGTGACGAGGTGGTGTCGGCACTGGACGTATCGGTCCAGGGCGCGATCCTGAACATGCTGCGGCAGTACTGCATCGACGCGGACTGTGGATTGGTGTTCGTCTCGCACGGATTGCCCGCGACGGCGTTCATCGCCCGAGACATGGTGGTCATGAGAAACGGAGTGATCGTCGAAAAGGGGACCACCGACGACGTGGTCGAACGTCCCCAGGACCCGTACACGGCGGAGCTTCTCGAGGCCTACCGCGGTGCCGAGGACATCGAGCGACTCGCCGTGGCGGCAACGCGATGACGGGGTTTCTCGGACGTCAACGGTGGTGGCTCGGCCGAATCGCTGTGCTTCCCCTGCATCTGCTCGTGTTCGCGGTCGCGGCGTTCTTCCTGGTTCGCGCGATCCCCGGTGACCCCGCACGTGAGGTGGTCGGTCCCGAGGCCACGGAAGCGGACTACCTGGCCACCAAGGCCGAACTGGGCCTCGACGGAAGCCTGTGGTTGCAGTTGTTGACCTACCTGGGCAATCTGCTGCACTTCGATCTCGGCAACGCGATCATGACCGGCAGACCGGTCACTGCGGACATCGCAGACCGCCTGCCCGGAACCCTCGAATTGGCGGGCATCGCCTTCGCTTTTCTCTTGGCGATCACGCTGGCGCTCTCGGCGGTCGTCGTGGCCCGGCCCAAGTCCATGGCTGCACGGATGGTGCGCGGGTACGCCCAAGCAGCCGGTGCCGTGCCGGAATTCGTCGTAGGCGTCGTCGGCATCTTCCTGTTCTACGCCACCCTGCAGGTGGTCCCGGCCCCGTCGGGGCGAGTCAGGGCAGGACTGACCGAGCCCGAACCGATCACCTCCCTTCCGCTGCTCGACGCCATTCTGCGGGGCGACACGGTCGTGGTGTCCTCGATGGTCTCGCACCTGTTCCTCCCCATCGCGGTCCTCGTGCTCTCGGTCACCCCGATTTTGCTCAAACAGCTGCTGACAGCTCTCGATTCGAGCCTCACCGCGCAACCGACGATGTTCAAGATCGCGACCGGTTCGGCGCGCAAGTACATCTACGCGAGTGCATACCGTCGGGCCTTGCCGCCGACCGTCGCCCTGTTCGGCATGGTGTTCGGGTCCCTGCTCGGAGGAGCTGTCATTCTCGAGACCCTGTTCGGGCTCGGCGGCATGGGGCGGTACGCCGTCGAGGCCGTTGCAGCGACGGATCTGATTGCGCTGCAGGGATTTCTGCTCGTCGTCGCCGCGATCTCGCTGATCGTGTTCCTGTGTGTCGATCTCGTCAACATGTTGCTCGACCCTCGGCGCAAGCCGGGCCGAGCCGGAGGTGGTTCCTGATGGTTGCTCTGGTACCGAAGAAGGCCGGCTCCGAAGTCCGCACGAACCCGCCCGGGCGGCGAAGGTTCGTGTCGATCGGCACTGTGGCACTGTTCGTTCCACTCGCCCTCATTCTGCTGATCACCCTGATCGGACCGTGGATCGTCCCGTTCGATCCCACCAAGGTGGTCGGCTCGCCGTCCCTGTCTCCGGACTCGGAGTTCTGGTTGGGAACCGACTCCAACGGACTCGATGTCTTCTCGCGCACCATCGCCGGGGCCCGCATCGACGTCACCATCGCGCTCGCGGTCACGATCGCCGCAACCGTGGCCGGCATCCTGATCGGGTTGACCATCGGAATGAGCGAGTCGGGCCGTGGTCTCGGCGGATTCCTGGCCCGTGGGGCCGCACGCTTTCTGGATTTGCTCGAGGCCGTCCCCACGGTGATCGTCGCGCTGGTCGTCGTCTCGTTCTTCGGAACGTCCTCGATCACGATGATCTTCACGCTGTCGATCATCCTTGCGCCGATTCAGGCGCGCCTGGTCCGTACCGAGGTACTGCGGGTGCGCGGCGACGCATATCTCGACGCGGCCCGCCAAGCAGGACTGTCCGAGACCCAGTTGGTGTTCCGGCACGTGCTGCCCAACTCCTCGGTGCCTGCATTGCAGAACGCGTCGGTGGTGTTCGGCATGACGATCATTCTCACCGCCGCGCTCGGCTTCCTCGGCGTCGGCCTGCCGCCGCCCACCCCCGAATGGGGCTCGATGATCACGCGCGGCGCAGGCGATGCCGCTATCGGGAAGCTCTGGTCGGCCGGCGCACCTGCCTTCGCGTTGTGCCTGACGGTTGCATCGGTTGCCGTCGTCGGCCGCAAGCTCACCGAGGGCACCCGCCGCTCGCACTGATATCGGCCATCTTTCGTATCGGCCATCTTTCATACGGACAGTGCAGTCCGCGAATACCCCTCTCGTCCATGGTCTCCCACGATCGAAGCCCCAGGGCTCGATCGGCGATGACACCTGCACTCGTGCACCGAACAAGGAGAACAACCTGTCATGAAAGCTTCTCATCGATTGCCCGTCGGACTCAGATGGGCGGTGCCGTTGCTCGTCGGTGCCCTTGCGCTGACTGCGTGCTCGGACGGCGGAGGCGAGACCTCGGCGTCGAGCTCGGGGGAGATCATCGTGGTGACCCCTGACCAGGCGTCGAACGTGGTGCGGGACTACGGCTACACCGCCGGCACCGACAACCAGGACGTCACCAACAACATGCACGCGCAGCTGATTCGCAAGCCGTACGTGGAGGAGGAAGGCTCCGACGCGCTGGTGCAGGACTTCTACGAGTTCGAGCCGTTTCTCGCCGAGGGCTACGAGGTGAGCCCCGATCAACTCGTCTACACCTTCTCGCTGCGACAGGGTGTGATGAGTGACCACGGCAACGAACTCGATGCCGACGACGTCCTGTGGTCCTTCGAGCGAAAATTCGCCACACCGGGCGGAGGCATGGCCGGCTACTACAAGCCGATGTTGACCGACCCGGCAACGCAGATCCAGAAGATCGACGACTACACCGTCAGCTTCACCGTCGAGAAGGCCGGCTACGGTCTGACTCTGCTGGCCAATCTGGCCGAGAACATCGGGTCGATCTACGACAGCAACTATCTGATCGACAACGCCACACCCGAGGATCCGTACGCGGTTGCATGGGGCGCAGAGGACATGATGCGTGGCAACTTCGGTTACGGCGCATACATGTTGGAGTCGGTAACCCCGGGCCAGGAGATCGTCATGACGGCCAATCCGAACTTCGTGTTGGGTGAGCCGGAGATCAAGCGGATCATTCGACGCGTAGTGGCCGACCCCGCCACTCGGGCCAACATGGTCACGCGCGGCGACGCAGACGTGGCCCTGGCGTTGCGTTCGTCCGATCAGGCGAGTTTGGCGAACAACGACGCCGTGACGGTTCCGACGACCACTTCCAATCAGTACCTGTTGCTCTCGATGAACACCACGAGCGCGCCGTTCGACGATGTGCGCGTGCGCCAGGCGATGGCCTACGCCATTCCGTACGACCAGATCCTGTCCGACGTGTTCTTCGGTCGGGCGTACAAGTACAACCACGTGCTCGACGACAAGGCACCGAACTGGGACGGCAGCGATCTTCCCCAGTTCGACAGCGACCCCGAACGTGCGAAGTCGCTGCTCGCCGAAGCGGGACTGGACGGCCTTGCCTTCACCCTCAGCGTCAACAATCAACTCCCGGCCGCTCAGGACACGGCGATTCAGATTCAGTCCTATGCAGCCGAAGCAGGCATCGATGTCACGATCGCGGAAGTGCCTGCCGCGCAGCTCAATGCCGACACCCTGGACGGCAAGGTCCAGGCAAGCCTGACCATGGGTGCCTCGGTCACCATGACCCCGCCGTATTCGCTGCAGCTGCTGACGCAACCGGGCGGCGGGTCCAACATCGCTCTGTGGAACGACCCCGAGTTCCTGGCGATGGTGGATCGAGGCCTCGATGCCGGTGACGCATTGAGCCCCGAGGCCGGAGTGTTCTGGAATCAGGCCGAGCTGCGCATGACCGAGCAGGCCCCCTACATCTTCATCGCCAGGGTACGGCCGTCGGTGGCACTGGAGGCAGGCATCGGCGGGTTCGTGCAGCGCACCGACTTCCGCATCGACTACTCCAATCTGACTCTGGGCTCGTAGGTTGCTCTGCCGCAGGCAGTTCGGTCGGTGGTCATATCCGCCGCCCCGACCGAACTGCGTGCGGAAATGCCGACGAACAGCGGCGAAATCGGACGGCTACCGAGAATGCGGCTCGTCGAAACATCGAGGCGGTGTAGTCGTCATACACAGCGCGGACGAAATACCAGCGAGGACACTATGACAGACAACAGATTTCATCTCGGTTGGTTCGGCAGCTTCGTACCGACGACCTGGAACGCGGCCTTCGAGGGCACCGACAGCGGGGACTGGCTCAGCGGAGACTTCTATGTCGATTTCGCCAGGACTCTCGAGCGCGCGTGCTTCGACTTCCTGCTCCTCGAAGATTCGTCGATGGTGTCGGACACCTACGGCGGAAGCTCGGAGGCGACCCTGAAGACCGGCGGATGGGCCCCGAAGGGAGATCCGATGGCGTTGGCTCCCTTGCTCACCCGTGCTACCAGCCGCCTGGGCGTCGCGCTGACGGCATCGACGTCGTTCTATCCGCCCTACCTTCTCGCTCGGTCCATCTCGTCTCTCGATCACCTGTCCTCCGGACGCATCGCGTGGAACGTGGTGACCTCCAGCGAGGATCGTGCCGCACAGAACTTCGGCATGGACGCGCTGCCACCGCACGACGAACGGTATGTCCGGGCAGACGAATACGTCGATCTGGTCGAACAGCTCTGGGATTCGTGGGACGCCGACGCCGTGGTGATGGATCGCGAGACGTCGACGTACGTCGACCACACCAAGGTCCATACGATCGACTTCCAGGGTAAGTACTACTCGTCCCGCGGTCCGCTGAACACCCTGCCCTCCCCGCAGGGCCGGCCGGTCATCACCCAGGCGGGCGGGTCGCCTGCCGGGCGCGACTTCGCGGCCAAACACGCGGACATGATCATGGCTCTGCCCAAAGGTGTTCCCGCGATGAAGGAGTACCGAGCCGACATCCGCCGACGGATGGAGCTGCACGGCCGCGATCCCGATTCGGCGAAGGTGATGTACGTCGTCTCGCCGATTCTCGGTGAGACACACGAGGAGGCCCTCGAACGGCAGGAACGCAAAGCCCAGGCGGTGCGGGCCAACCCGGCCGGCGTCCTCGTCGGCTGGTCGGCGAGCATGGAGATCGACTTCTCCACATTCGATCTGGACAAGCCGATGCCCGAGGACGTACACACCAACGGCCATCAGTCCACTCTCGAGAACTTCCGGAACTGGGCCGACGGCCGGACGCTTCGTGAAGCCTGCGTGGCGTACCGAACCGAGTCGATGGAACTGGTCGGCACCCCCGATGCTGTTGCCGCACAGATGGGCGAGGCCATGGCCGAGGTCGGCGGAGACGGGTTCCTGATCTGGAGCCAGCCTCACAACCGTCGGTACATCGGTGAGATTGCCGACGGACTGGTGCCGGCCCTGCAACGACGCGGGCTGATGCGCACCGAGTACACGGGCGAACACCTGCGTGACCACCTGCTCGAGTTCTAGATACCCACCGTCCGCTCGTCTGGAGAGACATCATGACTGCCAACAAATTTCACCTCGGCTGGTTCCTCGGAGCCGGCTTCGGCGTCCAGTCCTGGAATCAACCGTGGTCCGGTACCGGTGCCACCGACTGGATGATGCCCGATCAGTACGTCGACCTCGCGCACTCACTCGAACGCGCCTGCTTCGACTTCCTCATCATGGAGGATTCGGTCCAGGTCTCCGATACCTACAAGGGATCGATGGAGTACTACCTGGCGACCGCATCCGCTGCGCCCAAACACGATCCGGCAGTACTCGCCGGAATTCTGTCGTACACCACCAAGCATCTCGGCATCGTGCCGACTCTGACGACCACGTTCTATCACCCGTACACCGTCGCGCGGTTGATGTCGACACTCGATCACATCGCCGAGGGCCGCATCGGTTGGAACATCGTCACCGGCAGTAACACTCGGGCAGCGCAGAACTACGGATTCGACATGCCCGAGCACGATCTGCGCTACGACATCGCCGACGAGTTCGTCGAGGTGGCGTGCAAGTTGTGGGACTCGTGGGAAGACGGAGCGGTGCACGCGGACACCTCGCCGGGTGGCATCTACGCCGACCACGAGAAAGTCAATCGGATCGACTTCGAGGGCAAGTTCTTCAAGTCTCGCGGACCTCTGAACACCATCCCCAGCCCGCAACGCCGACCGGTCTTCCTGCAGGCAGGAGGCTCCGACAAGGGAAAGGAGTTCGCGGCCAAACACGCGGACGCCATCATCTCCAATCCGCACGGCACCGACAAGATGCGTCGGTACCGAGAGGACATTCGCCTCGGTGCCGCCGAAGCGGGCCGCAACCCCGACGACGTCAAGGTGATGTACCTGATCTCCCCGATCCTCGGCGAGACGACAGCCGAGGCGAAGGCCAAGAAGAAGCGCCGCGCAGATGCCGCGTCGAGCAACATCGATGGACTTCTCGCTGGTCGTTCGCACCTCTCGGGGATCGACCTGAGCCAGTTCGACCTGGACGAGCCGCTGCCGGTCGACCTCGAAAGCAACGGCCATCGAAGCAGTTTCGCAGAATTCAGGGGAGACGGAACGCAGACTCTGCGTGAGCGACTCACCGGACACAGCGCCATCGACACCCTCGATTTCGTCGGCACGCCCGACGACGTCGCAGACATGATGGACGGCGTCATGCAGGAGGTGGGCGGCGACGGGTTCCTCATCGCCGGAGCTCCGATGAACCGACGTTACGTCGCCGAGATCACCGACGGACTCGTCCCTGCTCTCAAGCGTCGAGGCCTGACGCGAACATCGTACGAGCACAGCCACTTTCGCGACAATCTGCGCGCATTCTGATCGCCCCGGTTCCGGAGAAGAGGAGAAGACATGTTCCACCTTGGTTGGTTCCTGAGCTGGCAGGTGCAGTCGTGGAACCAGATGTGGTCGGGGGAGGGAGGGACCGAATGGAACCACCCCGAGCTCTACATCGACATGACGAAGGCGCTCGAGCGCGCCGGCTTCGACTACATCATGTTCGAGGACGGCTCGTTCGTCCCGGATTCGTTCGGTGGCTCCTCGCAGTGGTGGTTGGCCAATGCCCGTTCGGTTCCCAAACAGGATCCGAACTCGTTGCTGCCCATCCTCAGTCAGCACACCGAGCATCTGGGACTCATCGCGACGATGACGACGTCGTTCCATCCGCCCTACATGGCGGCGCGCACGTCGGCCACGCTCGATCACCTCAGCAACGGCCGAGCAGGCGTCAATCTGGTGACCTCGCACAACGTTCGGACAGCGCAGAACTTCGGCTACGAGGACATGTTCGAGCACGACCATCGGTACGAGATGGCCGACGAGTGGATCGATCTCGTCAAGCAGCTGTGGTCGTCGTGGGAGCCGGATGCGGTTCGGCTCGATCGTGAGGCCGGAGTGTTCGCGGACTTCGAGAAGGTCCACAACATCGATTTCACAGGCAAGTACCACTCGTCCCGTGGACCGCTGAACACCACACCGACACCGCAGGGCCGACCGGTGATCTGCCAGGCCGGTGGCTCACCTGCTGGTCGTGCCTTCGCCGCCAAACATGCCGAGACGATCCTCGCGCAGGTCGAGAGTGTCGAGGCCATGAAGTCCTATCGTGACGACGTTCGTGCCCGCATGGTCGTCGAGGGCCGAGACCCGGATTCGTGCAAGATCATGTTCATCGTCAGCCCGGTACTCGGTGAGACCGAGCGCGAGGCGCAGGACAAGAACGAGCGGATTCTCGACGGGTTCCGCAACAACATCGAGATCAATCTCGCCTCGATGTCGTATGCCAGTGGCATCGACTTCTCGAAGTTCGATCTCGACGCCCCGATGCCGACCGTCGAGACCAACGCCGGTAGAGCATCGATGGAGCTGATCGGTGCCAACGCCACCGGAATGACGCTGCGTGAAGCGGCGAGCTCGGACATCAGGAAGTCCGTCCAGCTGATCGGTACTGCCGACTCGGTGGCCGAGCAGATGGGCGACATCGCCGCCGAGGTCGGCGGCGACGGGTTCCTCATCTCGGCCAACGTGAACCGCCGGTACATCAGCGAGATCACCGACGGGCTTGCGCCCGAGCTGCGTAAGCGCGGACTGATCCGTGACGGCTACGCGCACAGGCTCTTCCGCGACAACCTGATGGACTTCTGATCGTCACTGCGAGGGTCGATCCGGTGACGGAGGTGCGGCCCGACTCCTATCCCTGGCGCGTGCTGTCCGTCACCGGGCTCGGGATGAGCCTGACGTTCGTGTCGGTGTCGATGCTCCCCGTCGCCCTACCGGACATGAGTGCTGGACTCGGTGCGTCTGCAGCACAGACGGATTGGTTCATGCTCGCGTACCTGCTCACCACGGCAGTGTTCATCCTGGTGCTCGGCAAGCTCGCAGACATCGTGGGCCGACGCCCGGTCTACCTCGCCGGACTGGCATGCCTGACCGTCAGTGCCGCGGTCATCGCGCTGGCGAGCGACCCGAACATCGTCATCGCACTACGCATCGTCCAGGGCATCGGTGCAGCAGCGGTGATCACCAACACGACGGCGTTGCTCGTCGAGGCGTTCGAGCCCCAGAAGCTCTCGATCGGCATCGGCTGGAACATCACGATCATGTCGCTCGCCGTTTCCATCGGACCGTTGCTGGGGGGTGTTCTGACCGAGACCGTCGGATGGCAAGGGGTGTTCGGTGTCCTGGTACCTCTGGGCATCGTGGGGACGGTATGGGCCGCGATCACCTTGCGTCGTACCCCGCGTAAGGCCCGTAACACATCGTTCGATCTTGCCGGTGCCGCCGGCTCGATGGTCATCCTCGGGGGACTGGTCTACGGGGTGAATCGCGGTGGCAGTGCGGGTTTCGGCTCGTGGCAATCGGTGGTGCCGCTCGTGGCGGTGATCGTCGTGCTGCCGGTGTTCTGGTGGTGGGAGAAGCGCGCAGCGGACCCGATCGTTGACCCGGCGTTGCTGGTCGATCGCTTCAGGGGCAGCGCGTACACCGCGTCCTTTCTGGTCACCATGGCCGAAGGCGCTGTCGCGGTGACGATGTCGCTCTACCTGCAGAGTGTCGAGGGGGCGAGCCCCATCCACGCCGGCCTGCAGATCACTGCCCTCGCGGTCGGAACGACAGTGATGTCGCCGATCGCCGGAGCGCTCACCACCCGCGTCTCGACGCGGACGCTGACCACGATATCCACGCTCGGCACTGCCGCCGCTCTCACTGTGCTCGCGTTGCATATCGCGGGACCGGCACGCGCGGTGCCGATCGTGGTGATCCTGTTTCTGCTCGGCCTCTCCGGCGGCATCTTCAAGACGGCCAACGCGTCGGCGATCAACGTGGGGGTGCCCGCCGACCGGTCGGGCATGGCCAACGGTCTTCGCGTGTCTCTGGACAACACAGCGGTGACTCTCAGCACTGCGCTGGCGCTGGTTCTGGCCGTGTCTGCGATCCCACCTGCCCTGCGCGAGGTGGTGTATTCCGGTGACGCTCGGATGTCGACGGAGATCGAATCCGGCGCGCTGACATCGGGATTCGTCCTGGCCGTCGCGGTGATGGCCGTCGCCGCTCTGCTCGCCGGTGTGGCATCGGCGTGGCGTGGAGTGCACCCACACGAACCCGCCGAACTGACTCGGCTGAACACAAGTACCGGACCTGTATCGAGAACAAGGAGCACGGCATGACCAAATTTCATCTGGGATGGTTCACCAACTTCTCCAACCCGCCGTGGAACACGACGTGGGCCGGCGACGAAGGACGCACCTGGGCCAACGGAGAACTGCACGTGG
This sequence comes from Rhodococcus sp. NPDC076796, assembly GCF_040702765.1. Lineage (NCBI taxonomy): Bacteria > Bacillati > Actinomycetota > Actinomycetes > Mycobacteriales > Nocardiaceae > Rhodococcus > Rhodococcus sp. NPDC076796. The sequence continues at coordinate 106,824 of NZ_JBFBMS010000011.1, forward strand.
ATTTCGCGCGGTCTCTCGAGCGGGCCTGCTTCGACTACATCATGCTCGAGGATTCCTCGATGGTCTCCGATGCGTACGAGCAGATGTCCAGGGTCGACCTCAAATACGGCCTGTATGCGCCCAAGCACGATCCGGTCACCCTGGTGCCGATGCTGACCGCGTCGACGAAGCACATCGGCATCATCGCTACCTGCTCCACGTCGTTCTATCCGCCGTGGTTGCTCGCTCGACGGTTCTCCACGCTCGATCATCTGAGTCGAGGTCGCGTGGGCTGGAACGTCGTGACGTCGAGCGAGGATCGCGCCGCGCAGAACTACGGGATGGACAAGCTGGCCGAGCACGACCAAAGGTACGAGCGCGCAGATGAATTTGTAGATCTGGTCAAGCAGCTGTGGGCATCGTGGGAGGACGACGCCATGGTGCTCGATCGAGAGAGCGGTACGTACGTCGACCACACCAAGGTGCACGTGACGAACTTCCGCGGCAAGTACCATGCGTCTCGCGGGCCGCTGAACCTTCCTCGATCTCCGCAGGGCGAGCCGGTGATCTGCCAGGCGGGCGGGTCTCCGCGCGGACGCGAGTTCGCCGCTCGCAACGCCGAAACCATCCTGAGCGCAGCCAAGGATCCAGCGGCGATGAAGGCCTTTCGCGACGACATCAGGATGCGGATGGAGAAGGCCGGTCGTGATCCGGACAGCTGCAAGATCATGTTCATCACGCAACCGGTGTTGGCGGATACCGAGGCGGACGCTCGCGCGAAGGTGGATCGCATGGCAGCCGATGTCGATTCACGCATCGAGTCCGCGCTCGGCCACATCTCTGCGCTCACCGAAATCGATCTCTCCACATACGAACTCGACGAGGAGTTCCCCGAACTGTCCACCAACGGACACCGAACCACGCTCGGTGACTTCCTCTCGTACGGCAACACGCCGCGCTCGGCTGCTTTGGGTTGGTCGATGAAGAACGTGCACTACGTCGGCACTCCGGACTCGGTTGCCGAGCAGATGGGCGAGACGATGGACTTCGTCGGGGGCGACGGATTCCTCATCACCGGCAGTATCGGTCGACGGTACGTCGGAGAGATCACCGAAGGCCTCGTCCCGGCGCTGCAGCGCCGCGGACTGGTGCGTACCGAATACGAGCACGAGATGTTCCGTGAGAATCTCATGTCGTTCTGATGCGGTTGCTGCGCAGAGACTCCGTGGTTCCCGGGCCGGTCTACGCGTTGGCGTTCGTCAACGTGTGTATCGGACTCGGGTACGGCGTCGTGGCTCCGGTCATCCCGGTGTTCGCACGGGACTTCGGAGTCTCCGATCTCGCGGCGTCGTCGGTGGTGAGTATCTATGCCTTCACCCGGGTGCTCTCATCGTTCGGTGCCTCACGGTTGCTCGTGAGATTCGACGAACGGTCGGTGCTCACCGCAGGCCTGTTGCTGGCTGCGGTGTCTTCGCTCGCCGCGGCGTTCGCGCCGACATTTCTGTCGTTGCTGATCCTGCGGGCCGTGGGCGGCGTCGGCACAGCGATGTTCACCGTGGCCGGGCAACAACTGCTGTTCCGCTACAGCACCCCCGACACCGGAGGAAGAACCGCGTCGGTCTTCCAATCGGGGTTTCTGATCGGCGGAGTCCTGGGTCCGGTGATCGGCGGAGCCGTCGCATTACTGTCGCTCCGCGCACCGTTCCTGACGCACGCGGTGACCTTGATCGTCGGTGTCGCCGTCGTCTGGTTCGCCTTCCGGTCGAGCGACAAGAAGGACGCCGCGAACGGCGTCGTGCACGATCTGTCGACGCGTCCGGAGATCATGACGCTGCGAAGCGCACTGCGACACCGCGGCTTTCGGGCGTCGATCGCGTCGAATTTCGCCAACGGCTGGGTCGGAAACGGTGTGCGTTTCACCCTGGTTCCGCTGTTCGTCGCCACCGTGATCGGCGGCAGCCCGTTCGTTTCGGGTCTCGTTCTCGTGGTCGGGGCGGTGGTGCAGATCGTGGTCGTCAAACCTGCGGGCAAGCTGGTCGACAGCTGGGGCAGGCGACCGATGCTGGCGTTCGGGTCGGCGGCGATCCTGCTCGGAATCTGCGCTCTCGCTGCCTTTCCGACGCTGCCGGTCCTGATCGTGACGATGGTGCTCTGGGGAGTGGGCGGTACGTGCGCCATGGTCGCCAGCGCAGCGACGGTCGGCGACGTTCTGGCGGGCAAGGGTGGCAGTCCCGTCGCCGTCTATCAGGTCACCTTCGACGTCGGCACCATGCTCGGCCCGCTCGTTGCCGGAGCCGTTGCCGCACAGGTGTCGTACTCGCTCGCCTTCACTGCGAGCATCCCGGTCGCCGCGCTGGCACTGCTGCTGGCACTGCGACCGTGGCGCACCACCGCAATCTCGACGCCCGAAACGAAAGTGGTCGTCAACGAGGAATCCGCGGTGCCTGCGCCCACCATTCGCAATCACTCCATGGGAAAAGAGGATCGATGTCACAACCGTTCACACTCGGGTGGTTCACCAACTACCTCGTACCGGACTGGACCGGCCCCTTCGCCGGTACCGGCGGAACAGACTGGGCCGACGGCTCTTTCGCTGTCGACATCGTGCGCAGGTTCGAGCAAGCGGGAATCGACTTCGTGATGTTGGAGGATTCCACCGCGCTGACCGACATCTACGGAGGCACCTTCGAATCCGAACTCAAGTGGACGCCGCGTGCGCCCAAACACGATCCGATGGCGCTGGCCTCGCGCCTGGCGTACGAGACCGACAGAATCGGGATCGTCGTCACCGCGTCCACCAGTTTCTACCCACCCTTTCTGCTCACCCGGTTGCTGTCCACACTCGACCACCTCAGTCGTGGCCGAATGGGCTGGAACATCGTCACCTCCACCGGAGATCGCGCAGCGCAGAACTTCGGCCGGGACACATTGCCCACCCACGATGCGCGCTACGAGATCGCCGAGGAGTTCGTCGACGTCGCGAACAAGCTGTGGGCGTCCTGGGACGCCGATGCAGCGTCGCCGATCGTGCCGAATCTCGAGTCGTACGTGGACCACACCAAGGTGCGGACGATCGATCACGCCGGCGAGCACTTCTCGGTCCGCGGACCGCTGAACACACTGCCGAGTCCGCAAGGCAAGCCGGTGCTGTGCCAGGCCGGCGCGTCGAAGTCCGGCATCGACCTCGCCGCGCGGGTCGCGGATCTGGTGGTCGCTGCGCCCAAGGGGCGTGAGGCGATGCGCGAGTACCGAAAGACTGTGCGGGGCCGTGCAACGGAGTTCGGGCGCGACCCGGACGAGGTCAAGGTCTTGTACATGGTGACCCCAATTCTGGGGGAGACCGAGGACGACGCTCGGCGCAAGGCCGAGCGCTACTACGAAGCGACCGATGCGGCCATCGCGCGACGGCTGATCATGTTGTCCGGGGACATCGACTTCTCGATGCTCGACGTGGACAAGCCGATTCCGGACGACCTACGCACCGAGGGCAGTACCAGCATTCTCGACAACCTACGGAAATGGGCGAACGGCCGGTCCATTCGCGAGACCGTGGCTACCGAACGCACCGAGTCGCTTCGGCTCGTCGGGACGCCGCAGACCGTGGCCGACGAAATGGAGAGTGTCATGGACGACGTGGGTGGAGACGGATTCCTGTTCTTCGGGGGCGGCGGTGGAGTGCTGAACCGCCGATACGTCGACGATGTCTGCGACGGGCTGATGCCCGAGCTCTCGCGTCGAGGTGTGGCCGGCACCGGATACCGGGGCAGCAACCTCCGCGAGCATCTGGCAGGTGCGCGATGAGCGCACCACGGATTCACCTGGCCTGGTTCACCAGCTTTCGGCCACCGGTGTGGAGCTCCCACTGGACCGGCTCGGATTCCGATACCTGGGCCGACGGACGGTTCCACGTCGAGATGGCCCGCGCGCTCGAACGTGCGGGCTTCGACTATCTGATGCTGGAGGACTCTGCGATGGTGTCCGACAGTTACGGCGGCACCACGGAATTCGATCTGGCGAAGGCGCAGTACGCCCCGAAACACGATCCGGTGGCACTGGTTCCGATGCTGGCCGCTGCCACGTCGCGGCTCGGGATCGTGGCCACAATGTCCACCAGTTTCTATCCGCCGTACCTGCTGGCACGTACGGTCTCCACTCTGGACCACATGTCGCACGGGCGGGTCGGGTGGAACGTGGTGACCTCCAGTGAGGACCGCGCGGCCCAGAACTTCGGGATGGCCGCGCTGCCGCCGCACGACGAACGGTACGAGCGCGCAGAGGAATTCGTCGAGGCGGTCGATGCGCTGTGGGGTTCCTGGGATCCCGACGCGGTGGTGATGGACCAGTCGACCAACACCTACGCCGACCACACCAAGGTCCGCGATGCGAACTACGTCGGAAAGTATCACCGCACCCGCGGTCCGCTGAACACGCTGCCGATGCCGCAGGGCAGGCCGGTGATCTGCCAGGCAGGCGGCTCGCCGCGGGGACGGATGTTCGCCGCTCGCAATGCGGACACGATCATCTGCCAAGCCCAGGGCATCGAGGCGATGAAGGCCTTCCGCGACGATGTTCGATCCAAGGCCGCCGACGCAGGACGTGATCCCAACACGATCAAGATCCTGTACATCGTGGCTCCGGTACTCGGCGACACGGATCAGGAGGCGCGTGAGCTCGATGCGCGCTCCCGTGAAGCCACCGACGGCCGCGTGCATGCGGCGCTCGCGCACATCTCCGCAGTGACGGGCAACGACCTGTCGACCCTCGACATGGATGCGCCGCCGCCGGAGCTGTCCACCAACGGTCACCGAACCACGCTGGCGGACTTCCTCGCGGGTTCGGGCAGCAGCAAGTTCAACGACGACGGCACTCCGAAGACGTTGCGCCAGTTGGCCGCGACGTGGTCGATCACATCGGTGCCGCTGGTGGGAACGCCCGATACCGTTGCCGAGCAGATGGAGGAGGTCATCGATGCCGTCGGCGGAGACGGCTTTCTGATCACCGGAAAGTTGGGGCGTCGGTACTACACCGAGGTCACCGACGGTCTGGTACCTGCGCTGCGTCGGCGCGGGTTGGTGCGAGAAGAGTATGCGCACACTCAGTTCCGAGACAATCTGCTGGATTTCTGACGCCCCGGTGCCAGGGGGGTCGGTGTTCGCACCGACCCCCTTTTTTCAGTTCAGCGTGGTGGTGCCGGCGGTGCCGGTGGATCCGATGATCGCTACTCGGTCTGCCCGAAAGTGAGTGAAGCTGAGCTCGGACGGCCGTCCGTCGGTATCGCGAGTGATCAACTCGCGCAACAGTACCGGTGACCCCACCTGCATTTCGAGCAGCTCCGCCGCTCGTTCCTGACACGAGATGGCTTCCACGACAGAACTGCTGCCGCCGTAGGTGGTGCCGAAAATTCGATGATGGGCAACTGCGATCGGCGGGAACTCCGAGTGGTTGCTCTCGACTCGCTCGGTGAACTCGTCGATGTCGAAGTCCGTGATGCAGTACCCGACGCGCAGGTAGAGCGGCTTTCCGTTCATCCGGCCGATCTGCTCGAGCAGGATCACCGATTCCACGTCGGCACCGATGAACTCCTGAATCACCGCGGGTGCAGTGATGCGTCTGCATTCCAACGTCTCCACCGTCAGCCGACCCTCGTCCGGCATCCCGGCCCACGCCCTCGGACCCACTTCACCGTCGCGGACGGCCACGATGTCGTGGGCAATCGACGTTCCTGCTCGACGCGCCCGCAGCACGACGCCGTCGTCAGCGAGCATCTGAAGAGCCTTGCGCACAGCGTTTCTCGTCGCCCCCAGCGTCTCGATGAGATGCTGTTCGGAGAGGATCTCGTCGTGGGGCATCGTGCCCCGGCGGATTCCCGAGCGGATCAGCTCGTACACGCGGCGGGGCGAGGTCACGAACTTCTCGCCGCGGTTCGACTGCGCACGAATGTATCTGGTTCGTTGCTCGTCGGCTCGTCTGCGCAGATGGGCTGCAACAGAGCCGGATTCGTCGTCGAAGAAGGGGCGGGTCATTCGTCAGGGCCTTCCGAGAATGCGCACCTGGGGATGCGCAAAGAGTGAGAAGGGTGGCCGCCACGTCGAGATCACCTGTACCGACGTCGAGTCTATCGGAGATCGGGTGCTGACCCCGAATGGGCGACGCGGCCTTTATGTCGGGATCGAAGTAAGAACGCCCTGTTCAGAGCTCTGTGCGTGTTGGCGAACCGTGCGTAATGCGCTGTTTACCGTTTTCGTGGCCGCGGGAAACACCGTGGCGCAACCATGGGAGGCGTCCATATTCGACGGCGTCTCGGTGGGAGACAAAAATGACGACAACTGCAGAGCCCGAGTCTCTTTCGCTTTCGATCCGCGCGAACGATGCGCAAGCAGGCTCCGAGCCTACCGCTGGCACATCGGTGCTCGATGTCGAGAATCTCAGTGTGACGTACGGCTCCGGAGACAGCGCGGTAGTGGCGGTGAGAGATGTCTCGTTCGCTATCGCGCCCGGTCAGCGGGTTGCGCTGGTGGGCGAGTCCGGATCAGGCAAGTCGACTCTGGCCATGACGATCGCAGGACTGCTCGACGTGTCGGCGGGCGCAACTGTCGACTCGACGCGGTTGGAGTTCGAGGGCAGGCCAGCGCAACCCGAAACCGGCCGCAGCGTGCCGCGGCGCACCGAGGGAATCGCGATGGTGTTCCAGGACGCGATGACGGCGCTGGACCCGGTGTGGACCATCGGGGGTCAGTTCAAGCACGTACTGGCGGGAGCGGGCATCACGGGTAGACGCGAGCGAACGGATACGACCGTATACTGGCTCAACAAGGTCGGACTGTCGGATACCCGACGCGTGATGCGGAGTCGGCCCTACGAGCTGTCGGGCGGAATGCGGCAACGGGTGATGACGGCGCTGGCGCTGTGTGGTTCGCCGCGGCTGTTGATCGCCGACGAACCGACGAGTGCCTTGGACGCGTCACTGGCTCGCGGAACGATGGAGCTGCTGCAGCAATTGACGCAGGAGCAGGGGACCGCGCTGCTGATTGTCAGTCACGACATCAAGCTCTGTCTCGAATTCTCCGACACGATGTTGGTGATGTACCGAGGGGAGCTGGTGGAGCAGAAGCCGTCCGCGGACATCGTCCGAACGGCCGCCCATCCTTACACTCAGGGGTTGCTCGGCTGCATCCCCACGTTGGCGAACCGGTCGGCAACCAGACTTCCGGTGCTGCGGGACTTCATGCCGGCCTGAGATCGGGTCAGTTCCAGGTTGCCTGCTGCATCGACAGCACAAATCCGTGTCCGCTACCCGCGTCGCAGATCATCGCCTCGACGCGCGAGTAGCAGGTGTAGCCGTTGAACGAAATGGACGTGTTGTAGTCGAGTGATCGAGCGTCCTGGACTCCGAATGCGCCCTGGTTGAAGCACATCGGCGTCACCTGGCCCGGGTCCAGAAAAAAGCCTTTGCTCAGTTCGTCGGCCGAGAACGGTGGTTTGTCGCAGTCCGCGCCATCGGGTATCGGCGCGTCCGTGGCTTGGCAACCGGACGAGAACGCGGTGGAACCGAGCTTGCAGAAGATGTTGCCCGACGGCGACTTCCAACCGACCTGGTCATTTGGCGCGGCATACATGGCCGGATCGACGGGGGTGATGGGTGCGGTGTTGCTCGCAGGATCGGCGGCCGTTGCACTGGTAACGGTGGGTGCCTCGGCTGATTCGCTGTAGCCACCGGCGTTCGACGGCGGCGCGATGGTGACCTGCGGAGGCGCGGGTATCTGCGCGACGATGCTGGTCGTCGGAGCCGGATCAGCAGCGGGTGTTTCCTGACTGCCGCAGGCCGTCAGTGCCGCTGTGGCGAGCACTGCGGTCAGCGTGAATTTCCAGAACTCCTCCATCAGAACGCAAGGTTGACGTCGCGGGAGATCATGAAGCCCCGGTCGCCGTCGTAGCAGGTGATACCGGCTTCGGTGGAGCGGCAGAAGGTGCCGGTGACTCCGATAACCTGGCCGTACTGGAGTACCTGGACGTCACCGCTGTTTGGATCGCCGACGAAGATGCCTTGATTGGTGCAGATCTGTTCGACGGTTCCGTCTTGGCGAATCTGTACTCCATAGGTGTTGTTTTCCGTGTTGAGGCATTCTCGGCCGGTATTGCCCGGTACCGAGTAGCGAACTTGGCAGCCCACGATGGTCCCTGGTGCGTTGTACGAATTGAATCCGCAGTGCACATTCCCGCTGGGGGAGGTGAAGAAGAACTGTCCTCCGGCTTGCTCGAAGTCGCGTGCATCGACGTTGACGTCGTCGCTGTTGGGTGCGGGCGTCACGGCTGGTGCGCCCGCAGCGGTGGGCAGTGCTTGTGCTGGGGCGACGACCTCGGGAGCCTGTGAGGTTCCGTCTGAGCCGCTACCGCCGTCGGCGTCGGTGTACCCGTTCGCCGACGGAGCAGCCGCTGCGCTGGTGGCCGGGGTGGGTGGGTTGCTCACCGGCTCGTCGGAGCTGCACGAGGTGGATGCGAAAACGGTAGCGGCGATCAGCGCACCTGTGGCAACGATTTTACGGACTTGCCTCATTCGATGGTCCTCACCGGTGGCTGCGGAGTGCATCACCTCTGATCAGTAGATCGAACGGTCCAAGTGGTCTGTTAACGTCGTTCGTGTCACGACCCCGTCACGAATCGGTATACGAGCGGTCCTTTTGTCGCTCTGGCTGCGAGGGTGGGTTCGGTAAAGACTCAAGAACCACTTGATGTTTCAGGTTCAACCTGGAGTTCGTGGTTCGATGTCACAAACGACCTGTATCTCGTTGTGCGACAGAATCGAAAGGTATGCAGTATGCGAAAGTCATTGCGGCGAGCGGTAGTAGCGACGGCACTCACCGTTCCCTTGGTGTTCGGCATCGGAGCGGGCACGGCAGCTGCTGCCCCGCAGGTGACGAACCTGCAAGTGCCGATCGTGACCGGATTCCAGATGGCTCCCGGAGCCGTCCCCGGTGGCTTCTTTCAGACCATTCCGATGAAGGCCACTGTGGGCGACGAGCCCGGTGTCGCGCGCTTCTCGGCGACCACCATTGCACCGTTCGCCGATCAATATCCCTACCGGTACTTGAACCTGAACTGGCGAAACCTGGCGACAGGCGCGACAGGGGCAGCCGATCTGCGCCACTGGCAGGACGATCCCACACCGCCCGAGGAGGGCCCCTACGGACGGCAAGACCTCCCCCTCGAGGTGGTAGCGAACACCGGCGCGGGGCCGGTCGTAGTGACGGTCACCCACAGTCGTGACTACTCCAACGACGGTCAATGGGGCTCGCCGTACCTCGACACTCTTCTCCCCGGCGCGGGCGTGGTGCTCGTTCCCTGATTCGACCCCGACGAAAGGTTGCACCATGCAGCGATCGATACGACGGGCCGCGACGGCAATTGCGGTTTCGGTACCGCTGGTCCTGGGTGCGGGCGTAGGCACGGCCGCGGCTGCGCCCACGACGTCCGAGTTGCTGGTTCCGGTCGTCACCGGCCCGGAGGTTGTTTCGAGTGGTGTCCCTGGCGGGCTGTTCCAGACCATTCCGATTCGTACCGTGGTCGGCGAGAAGCCGGGAGAGGTGCGTTTCTCTGCCGCCGACATCAGGCCGTACTACTACCAGTTCAACTACCGGTTCCTGACGGTCAACTGGCGGAACCTGTCCACCGGCGAAGTGGGCTCCGCAGGCTTGCGGCACTGGATCGATGAGGTCGATCGGACTCAACCCGCCAATCAGGGTGGCTCGCAGGCATTCCGCCTGCCTCTCGAGGTGACGGCTCAGACGGGTGCAGGTCCAGTGTTCGTGACCGTCACCCATGACCGCGAGAATCCTGATGCGTCGAACGCCCTCATCCCCGGCTTGGGTGTGCTGTTCGTGCCGTGATCCGACGGTTGCGCGACGCAGTCAGGTACCCAGATCTCCCGCGATATCCGCAGCAGCGAGCATCGAGACAAGGAGAGGCACAACCTTTTTGGCGGCGATCCGATAGTCTCCGCGACCCTGCTGTTCGACGATGTTCGCCGAGCTCAGCGCCTTGAGGTGATGATAGATCTGGCCGGACGAGCCGAGGCCCACTGCTGCGAGGAGATCCGCCGCGTTCGCCGGGCCTCGCAGCAGTGTGCGCACGATCTGCAGTCGCACCGGATGTCCCAGAGCAGCAAGTACTTCCGATGCGGAGGGAACCGGTAATTCCACGATGGCGTCGGGGGAGTAGCCGATGTCCCAGCGGACCGTTCCGTGCAGATGCACGTCACCTTGGTAGGCGACCATGCCGCCCGTCGACGGGGCTGCATCGAGCTGCTCGGGAGCGTCGCGTCGTTCCAGCTCGGCGACGCGAGCTTCCAGCTCTGCCAGTCTCGATTCGAACTCTGCGCTCACACCACGCAGGCTATCCGGTCGAGTACCTCGGGCGAGAGCATCGCCTCGACGATGAGTTGCTGCTGTACGCCCATTGCGGTCATGGCCTGATCGAACCTGTCCGCAGGGAGGCCGTCGATCAGCCACACTGCCGTGGCGACAGTTCCGTCGTTGCGGCGCAGCTCGAATCCCTGGGTCAGAACGCCGGCGAGGCTGCCGCCCTTGAAGCCGACTCCGCGAACGCTGTCGCCTGCGGGCTGCCATTCCAATTGGCGCACAATGGTGTCGGACGCATCGCCGAAGGTGCCGTCGGTGAAGGCGCGATACATCCCGTTGAGTTGTTCTGCCGAGCCGCCGCGGAAGGTGCTCTGCACTCGGTCGGCTTGTTCCTCGTAGGTCGAGGGCTGGAGGGCTGCGCTGACCTCGGCTCGGAACTGTGGGTCGAACGCCCACATCTGTGCGGTCTCCCATCGGTCACCGTCGGCGACGGCCGGGTCGTACAGCGACAGAATGTCGGTCACCAGACTCGGTACCTGGAAGTCCTCCCACCCTCCGGTCGCGGCGGCGTCGATGATCGCTTGGTCGCCGAGTCGATACCGGAGATAGTCGGGAACCGAGTTGTCGCTCTCCTGGATCATGGCCGTGACCATGTCTTCGATGCGTACCGTGGCCTCGGGATCTGTGGCCGCGATGCCGTCGTTCGCGATGCCCAGCCTGTTCAAGGCGGCCGGATGTGCGCCGGCGTCGGTACCGGGTACATACCAGCGTTCCCAATCAGTGAGCGGCACTTGCTCGTTCGGGTCGATGGTGCCGTTGGCGACCGCCTGGGCGTAGGCGGCAAGGTGCACCACCTTGATTGCCGATGCGAGTACCTGCTCTTGGTCGGCTCGATGTTCGACGGTTCGGCCGCGGCCGTCGTCGATGACGAGGCTGACGGTGTCGGGTGCTTGATCGATCAGTCCGAGCCACCCGTCCTCGGTGGCGAGGTCGGTCGAGGTGACGGGAGCGCAGTTCTCCGGCGTCGGGGTAGTGGTGGTCGTTGCAGTTGCGCCGGTATCGGTGGCGCATCCGCCCACCAAGAGCACAGCTGCGCAGGTTGTCGAGATCCAGGTCGAGCGTCGCATCGAGTTCTCCCATCGCTATTCCGTAATTACGGATAACCATAGAAGCTGATGTGTGGCTCGACAACCCCTCCATAGGGATCGAGCCGTTCAGAACAACGTGGGTGCGGTGTAGCGACCGTGTCGTGCTTCGTTGAGTCGGGCGCTCCAGCGCTGCACGAGCCACATTTCGACGAGCTCGGGGCTGGTACCGATGTCGGTGGCCCAAGCGGTGATGAGTTCGACGTAGCGGTCGTATCGGCGACGAGTGAATCCGGTGACGGACGGATCTTCGAGCCACCCTTCGTGGATGAGTGTCGAGACTCCGTATTGGTCGATCAGCTGCGCCGGACCGCCGTAGACGGACGCCTTCACCGCCCACAGGAACGTGGCCATCAGGGACATCCCGACGCCGGGTGCATCGGGCCATCCGGACCACGTCGAGTTCGGATGGTCGGGCACTGCGCGGTTGCGTACGCAGCTGTCGAGGACAGCGAGCGTTTTGACGACGGGGTTCTCGTCGGGGCGGCTGAGGTGCGGGTTCATGACGTCCGGGAATCGCCGCATCGCTCTGCGGTGCCGGTGGCTGCCCTGCCAGGCTGCGCAGAGAAACAGCAGGCCGAGCGAATCGTGTTCGCCTACAGCCAGATCGGTGCCGATCCGTAAATCGTTGCGCTGCACGGTGCCGCCGCCGTACTCGACAATTTCTCCGTCGAGGTTGCGGCCGCGGAGCCGGAGATCGTGCCCTGCCCTGTCGAGGTGGCCGTTCCACCAATCCAGGTCCACCTCCACACCGTCGTCGAGGACATGCAGGTCGTAGCTGCGGTGCTGACACCACTGCACACAGGCCGTGGGAGGCGGGAACCCCTCGTCGAGTCGTGACATATCGCCATCGAAGCATCGGGTACCGACACACTCGATGGCGTTTTCGATGTCCCTGCGAACTGTCGGTCCCATATGGAACTGTGGGGTCTGGTTAGTCATCAGAACGAACAGGGGAGTGCCGGTGACCGTTGCCGACAATGCTGTCGACAGGCCACTCGTCGACGTGGTGATCGACGCCATCGACGCGGACAATGACCTGTCCGACGAGGCGAAGTACTACGTTCTCGCAGCCCTGGAAGGGCCGACAGCACTGCAAGAGCTGCTCGACGGCATCTCGACCCCGCACGTTCCGGAGCCGTCGGGGAGTCAGCTCCTCGACGAGCCGGTCGGTGCGTTTTTGACCTCGATCACTGTCGCGGGATTCCGCGGTATCGGGCCCAGAGCAGCGCTGGAGCTACACCCCGCGCCGGGCATCACGATCGTCAGTGGCCGCAACGGATCGGGAAAGTCGAGCTTTGCCGAGGCGCTCGAATTCGCGATCACCGGTTCGAGTTACCGCTGGGAGAACAAGGCCAAGCTGTGGGCCGACACCTGGCGCAATCTGCATCAGGGAGATCCGTGTGAGGTGCGGGTGGGGCTCACGATCGAAGGATCCGAACCGACGGTTGTCGGCGTCGACTGGACCTCCGATGCCGCGCTGAAGGGATGCTCCACCTGGACTCAGGTGGGAAACCAGAAGCGCAATACCGGTACCGATGCACTTGGGTGGAAGTCTGCCGTCGAACTACATCGCCCGATCCTGTCTTACGACGAAATCGGCGGACTGTTCGACGCGACGCCGTCCACCCTGCACGACGCCCTGGCCAAACTCCTTGGACTCGACGAGATCACCGATGCCGAGAAGCGACTGACAGCGGTACTCAAGGAAATCAAGGGGCCTAGGCAACGAGCAGCGGAGAGTCTGCGCCAGCTCAAGAACTCGTTATCGGATGCGTCGGATGATCGTGCGAAAACTGCTGCAGCCTTAGTCAGAAAACGGGTCGCGGATCTCGACGCGGTGCTGGCGCTGGCCACCGGAGCCGACGCATCAGCATCGCCCGCGCTCATCGGTTTGAAGCGGCTCGCAGCGTTGAGCGCCCCGACGCAGCAGCGTGTCGACGAGGTGGTGGCGGATCTGCGGGCAGCTGCGGCCGATACCGCGGATTCTGCTGATGAGGCACTGTCGGCGGTGGAGCAGCGCAACGATCTGCTCGATGCGGCCCTGCGACTGCACATTGAGACGGGCACTATCGAGTGCCCGGTGTGTGCGACGGGGACGCTCGACGATGCGTGGGCCGAGCACTCGCGGGCGCAGCTTGCCGAGCAGAGCCAGAAACTGGCCGCCTACAAGAACAGCCGCCGCCGACTCGACCAAGCGCAACGCGCCGCAGTCGAACTGGGGAACGAAATCGCCGACGCCACCGCGGTGGAGGGCGTCGACCTGCCTTCCCTGTCCGAGTATCAAAAGTCGGTCGCCGTGGCGCGCGAGCAACCGTCGAGTTCCTCCGATGTGGCGGATCACTTGGCTACGACGATCCCCGCGGTTATCGAGTCTGCTGAGGCGCTGCGCACCGAGGCCAAGGAAGCGGCGGCTCAGCGTGAGGACACATGGGCACCGATTGCTGGACGTCTGGCCGCGTGGGCCACTCTCGAATCCGCGGCGCGAGAGGCGGATGAGGCCGTCAAGAACGTCGACACGGCCAAGAAGTGGATTGCGTCGCACGCCAAGCAATTGAGGGATCAGCGGCTCGCTCCGATTGCCGAGCAGGCGCGCGACATTTGGGCGGAGTTGCGCCAGGAAAGCAATGTCGACATCGGTGCTATCAACTTGGTGGGTCACAACACCAGCAGGCGAGTGGTGATGACCGGCTCGGTCGACGGCGTGGAGTCCGAGGCACTGTCGGTGATGAGTCAGGGCGAGCTGCATGCGCTGGCGCTCGCGCTGTTCATACCGAGAGCGACTACGCCAAACAGTCCGTTCCGATTCATCGTGCTGGACGACCCGATCCAGGCGATGGATCCGGCGAAGATCGACGGCTTCATCAAGGTGCTGTCGACGCTCGCGAAGACCAGACAGGTCATCGTGTTCTCGCACGATGATCGATTGGCCACTGCGATCAGGCAACTCGCAGTCGATGCTCGACTCGTCGAGGTGATGCGCGAACCAGGTTCCAACATCAGTGTTTCCGAGACACAGAATCAAGCGACCCGGTATTTCAACGATGTGCGGGCATTGGTGTTGGACGAGAATGTGCCCGAGGACGTCAAGCGGCGAGTTGCACCGGGCTTGTTCCGATTGGCTCTGGAATCGGCCGCGCAGCAGGTGTTCTACGCGAAGCAACACCGGGCGGGGGAGTCTCGGATGGCGACCGAAGAGCGGTGGTCGTCAGTGCACAAGACTCGTGACAAGATTGCCCTGGCTGTGCACCAGGATTCCGAACGCGACCTATCGCAGTGGCTCGGCTTCCGCACCGAACGATTCCCGACGCTCCATATTGCGAACGCCGGCACTCACAAAGGTGCAGATCGACCGATCACCTGGGAAGTGGTGAACGATCTGAAGAAGATGGTCGACGGGATCCTCGCCGAATGATTACGACCACGTCACCGGCAGTAGCGCTGAGAAATGCCGAACTGCTGCTCGACGGAAGTCACGGTGCTGCAGGCGGTTCGGCGCGTCTGGCTGCGTTCCTCGCTCGCCAGGCGTTGGAGGAATTGGTAATCGAGCGTTGCGTGGCGTTGGGCGTAGATATCGAGCGACCGAGTATGCGATCGCGCTTGGTGATTCTGCGGTCGCTCGATACGGCCGAGAATGCCGACGCTGCAGCGATGGCATGGAGCAGGTTGAGCAACGCATGCCATCACCATGCCTATGAACTTGCGCCGACGGTGGATGAAGTGCGTCATCTGTGTGGAGTGGTTGCTGTGCTGCTGGAGGGCATATGACGATAGAACCAATGAGCCCCGGGGTGGCAGCGTCCACGACGCGACCGACGACATGCTGCGAGAGCAGTGGCCCTCTGTCCTCGCGCGCAAGGTCGTTCCCCTGCCGGTTCGTCAAGTGCACATCGTTCACCGGGTACACGCCACATCACAAAACGTCGGTCGGATATTGGCGACCACGGGTGCCTCTGACCGCGTCAGTGCGATGGCGGCTCTCGTGTGAGACTGATCCGATCTGTTGATAGTGAGCAGAAGTCTGCTGTATGCCGGGGTCAGGGTGTTGAGGTGAAGTAGAGAACGCCGAGAAAAATAGTCAGCGCGACTGCCAAAATCGCTCCCGCAAAATAATGTAGTTGCAGCCGCTCCGGCTGGCGATCGTTCTCAATCGAACTTAGAGAAGACGGTCGTTTACTGTAGACAACTCCAAGGATGGCAATTGAGCTGTACAACAGGTACCCGGCACCGACAATTGTTATGGCGAATATATTGCGTGTAGGGCTATCCTTGACCAGGGCTAGCCAAACCATAGTCGCAACGAGGGTTGCTGGGGTACCTGTCAAGAATGTCAAATAAACAGCTCGATTCCAACTCCACGTCTTTGAGTCCCAGAGTTTCCCCTGTGGCAGTCCACATACGATGAGGAAGACCAGGAGCGCGCTGATCGCGAGTCCAAGCTGAGCCGAGAAGTCAATCGGGGTGTTGTGTCTGGACTCGACGATGGCGTAAGAAAAAAGGTACAAGACTGCGGAAGCGCCGATGAAGGTGACAGCGATGAGAAAAATCGTATTCAACACTTGGTGGGCGTTGCTGAGGGAACTTCCGCGGATACAGCTTTTCCAATCTTGATGGTCCGCCTTAATTTTGTCGTCGAGGTTGGGGCAATCTGCAAGTTGCTGATATCGAACGAACGCAAATATTACTAGAGTGACCAACGGAAGTACGATATTAAACGCTGATTCATATTGGTAGGACTCTAACCATGCTGTGAAACCTGGCGTTCTTTCTACCGCCCAGAAGAATCCTGCTGCAGCCAGCGCTCCAGTCAGATTGCCAAGAAAGTGGCCGCGAAAGCGCTTCTTCGCATCGAACACCTCATTCCCATGGCGACGGAAACGCCATTCGAGCAAACCTGCCAGTGGGGAGGAAATTCCCAACGTTAGCAGTGTTAATCCGACTACCCATGCGGGCGTCGACGCCGGGTATAAAGCAAACGACGCTTCCCCTGTGACAAGGCTCGACGCGGCCCCTGTCAAGATTAGAACAGGAACTTGAATAAGCACCGTTGCAATTAAAAAGTTTATCCATATCGGCTGAGCTTTCGGGTAGATGTTCTGTGGTGCTGTTGACAAAATCAAAATCACGACTTGAAAAGCAACACTGACCCAGACTATATATGCCTCATTCATTTATCCCCCCGCGGTCTTGGCGATTCATCCAGAACGGAGGTGAGTGTAACGTCACTAGGGTCCCGCTTGTTTAATGCTGTGGATAACTAAAGGTGCCGAATCGACACGACGATCTTCCGGTAGCGCGGGGACGTCCAGCGAAACGTAGGTAGCACACGTCTCCCTAGCTGGGAATTGATGCGCTGACCGTCCTGCCAGGTCCCAGATCGCGGCCCGAGAGCCGAAGTCAACACGGTGGGTTGGTTGAAACGCGTGAAGGAACGCCTAGTCCGAAAGTGACCGTCAGGATTCAATCGACTTCCGCTCCTCGATAGCCTTCTTCTCTTCGAGCAGGAGTCGATCTGTTTCTGACTCTGCAGCTACAAGTGCCTTTGGGCCGAGACCTTTTTCGAGCATGAACGCAAGCAGACGCGAAACGGTGAACTTTCCCGAGTGCAACGCTTCGAGTGCCGGCGATTTCGGGTCGCTGTAGACCGACAAACGGTTGATCCGCGCAGAGAGCTGCGTCTCCAGGTCCGTGATCTGGTACCAGAGATCCTCGTCGTAGGGTAGTTCCAGAATCTTTCGAGCGTGCTCCACGGCTACCCGCAGTACCAAAGTGTTCGAGTCGTTGATCGGTTGGGCCGGACCTCCGCCCGCTGTTGCCGCTGTCGTTGCGACGGCGGCTCCCGTTCCGGCGAGCCCACCGAGCATGGCCAGGCCGCCCACCATGCCACCTGGGCCGAGAGCGGCAAGACCACCGGTCAGTGCGGCGGCACCGAAAACGCCGGCGGGTGCCGCAACAATCAGCCCGACGGGCCCAGCCGCGACGATTGCGACACCGGCTGCCGCGGTGAGCACACGTCCCCACGGCACCCCTCCTTTGCGGCTGACGTAGCTCTGGACATCTTCGATCGCACTTCCGATCTTGGTTCCGGTCGAACGCTGGAACCCCAATTCGACTGTCAGGTCGGCAAGTGCATCTTTCGGCGCGCGCTCTACATTGATCTCGTACGGTTCGATCAAGTTGGTCATTGCGAGCACAACGAGCTCGCTGACTGCTTCATGTAGTTCCCACCGATGGGGAAGCCTCGGAACTGTGCCTCGCGCGAGTTCGTACAACTCGGGTGCGACAGTCGTATCGGACGCTGCGGCTGCGGCTTCGATCTGTGCGACCACTTCGTCTTGCTGCGCGCTCAGTGCGTCTGCGTATCGGGCGGCGGCGTTCTTGTCCTTGATGTGCCGCTGAACTGCATGTCCGAAGTGAAGTGACAACAGAATGCTGGCTTCGTTGTCCCCTAGTCGAACAGCGATGCCTGACTCCCGAAGGGCAACTGCTTTGGTCGGATACAGCACATCTGCTAGCAGGCCGGAGACAGAAGGGTGCCCGAGATACGTGTTTGCTCCGTGCTGTCCGCCGATATCGATGGTGAAATCCTGAGCGCCTGGAAACGTCGACGCGAGCCCGCGCCCACCAGTCACGACGTCTCGTCTGTCGAAGAAGTTGGTCCAGTCGTCGACCCGCGCGTAGGGAAATTTCTTGAGAAGCCGGTCGCTGTTCTCGTGCAGCGGCCGAGAACTTGCCGGACTACCGATTGTGACGAAGCGGCGTACGCGTAGTCCCTCATGCAAGTTGTCGAGTAGGTCGATTGCTACGACGCTTCCCAGGCTGTGGCCGACGAGGATGATATCGCCGCTTCCCGGAAGGTTGTCGAGAATCAGCTGGAGAATCGCCCCGCGGGTGCCTTCACTCTGCATGTACCGCTTGACTTGTGGGAGGTCGTACCAGGGAATTGCGTTGATGGCAGCTTCCTGGAGGGCGGAAAGAGGGGCCTCTGGAACTCTGTCGAAGCCGAATGATCGGACGCCCGACTCCGATCCCAGCTTGCGCTGGACCTTCGCTTGGCGTCTCTCGAACTCACGACGTCCGGAAGCGTCGTCCTTGGGCTTGTACGTGACCGGAGGAACCTTGGCCGAGACACCGGCAGTGTTCAGGAGCGACCGGTAACGAGGCGCAATCACGCGTTCTTTTTCCACCGGGGGATGACCTGCCTGCATCAGGCCTCGGTTGAGCCCGTCGAGCCAGCCCATCGTCGGGTCACCGTCGCCAATGCCGTGCAGGAAAACAACTCTCATCTCACGCGCCTTCTGTAAGTGCTTGGTCTCATTGATAGCCACAGGATTCTCGGGTCACTGTGCACTATCGGTCCGACATCGTTGTCGCCCCCCCCAGCTCTCGTTCATCCAATCGAATGAACGTCGGCACGAAACCGCAGGGAGCTGTGATCACCGTCGATTTCCTCTTCGGCTTGCGAAACAAATGTCCCATTCAACCGATACATTGACGGCAGGGCGAGTACGTCGCCTCGGAGTTCAGTTATTGGAGTAGACATTGGCTGGTCGAGAGCACGACGCAGAGCTCAAGAGTCGGGTGAAGCGCCTGATGCAGTTTCTTCGCGAGATCGTGAAGTCCCGAACCAGCCCCATCCTTCGTGTTCACGAGCATGCTCAGATCGAGTGGTTGTACCGCTACGACCGCGTCACCCAGATCGACGTCTCTGTGGAGCAAGGTGGAGTAGCAGTTCGCGCTCCGCGTGTCAGCGTCGAAGATCCTCCGCAGGTTCCGGCATCACTCACGGGCTGGCTGGACCCGAAGGAAGTCGCGGACAGCCGCACGCCGTCATTAGCTCTGGCAGAAACGGGACAGGTTTCCGGCGGACTGGTGTCTCGGGACTCCGCCGAAGCATCCGGATTACGTCGAGAGTTCTCGCAATGGCTGCCGAAGTGGCAAACGTGGGCCGCATCAGACCGCATCCGTCGGCCCCAAGCTGAGCTATACACAGCGTTGCAGATGATGATGCAAGAGCTCGCAGCTCGCCCGGAGTCCATCGAGCTCGTGCTGGCATCGGGGTTGTTGAATGTCAGCTCACCAGACCCCAAGCTGTCGGTGCGAACGCACATCGTGACGCAGAGTGCCGGTGTCGAGAGGGACGAAGCGTCGGGCGACTTGGTCGTGCGTCTGACTTCGCTGAGCTCACCGCGGCTCGAAGACACGCAACTTCTCACCGGCCGAGAAGAATTCGACCCGTCCGGGTCACTCGGACTGCAAGAGGTACTGCGAGAGCATGCGACATCACCGCTGAGCGAGGGGGTTTTGAAGTTCTTGAAGGAGTGGGCACCGCGCGCGCTGAATCAGATGATCGACGTGAACGACCAGAACGAACAGCCGGCCCCGACTGCAAATCGGACCCTCACACCATCGCCAGCGCTGGTCTTGCGTAAGCGTGGTGCATTCGCCTTGGTCGAGTACTACGAGAAGATGATCGTCGACGTTGAGCGCGACGACTCGCCGGTTCCGCTTGGTCTTGCACAGCTTGTCGAAGCCATCGAGCCACACGACCGTCTCGACTGGCTGGAGCGGCTGGGTGCATCCGCATCATCGACGCTTGCAGACGATCCGCTCTTTCCCCTACCTGCCAACGCTGAGCAGTCGCAGATCCTGGAACGCCTTGGTCGCGACAGCGGAGTCGTCGTAGAGGGTCCGCCGGGAACCGGTAAGACACACACCATTGCGAACCTCGTCTCAGCGCTCCTGGCACGCGGACAACGAGTGTTGGTGACCAGTGAGAAGTCTCAGGCACTACGCGTGCTGCGCGACAAGCTCCCGGCCGAGATGCAAGAGCTGTGCGTGTCCATCACCGATCTGGCGCGCGGGGGATCCCACGAGCTGAACAAGAGCGTTGCGACGATTGCAGAGCGCAAGTCTTCGTTCAACGAACGAGCCGAAGATCAACGCATCGACGACCTTGCGGTTCGACGGCAGCGGGCCCGTCAGAATCGGTCGACGATCCTCGAACGCATCCGGTCACTTCGCGAATCCGAGACGTACCAGCACCCTCGGATTGCCCCTGGTTACTCCGGTACCGCCGCTGCAATCGTGAAGGAGGTCAGGGCAAACGAAGAAGCCTTCAGCTGGCTACCCGGACCATTGCTCGCGAACGAGTCGCCCCTGACCGGTGCCGAAATAGATGAACTGCGTGCGCTGATCAATTCCGCTTCCACGACCAGCGATAGCCGCCCGACGCGGCCGTTGCCACCGATCGACACGCTCCTTCCCTATAGTCAGACGCTGGAGAAGTTGTTCCGCCGAGTCACCACCGAGATCGCTACACAGGGAGCCGAATCCGCTCAACTGATCCAGATTCTCGACGGTGTAGATCCACCAACAGCACAACGTGTTCGCGAACTGTGCGAAACATTGGACGGCCGAGTCGATGACGTGCGCGAGCTCGAACCTCACTTTCAGCAGCTCGCCGACGAGGTCCTGTCCGGACAGGCCGACTACTTGTGGGCACGTGTTGCAGGACTGCCTGCGCTGCTCGACGCGGCTGTCCAAGCCGATTCAGTCGTGGGTCATCGCGACGTCCACAGCTCCGATACATCGGGTCAAGCCCTCTCCGTCCTCGACCAACTCGCAGCAGCACTGGAAGCCGGCTCCGAATGGAAACCTGGTCGCTTCTTCAAGAGTGAGCAGCAAAAGGCCTTCGAGCAATCCGGAATCACGGCAACGATCGATGGCTCGCCTGTGTCGAGCGCATCGGCGGCCCGCGCAGCCGCCGAACACGTCAGGGCTTTGGCTGCGATCCGGAACGCCGGAACACTTCTCGCTGATTTGCGCATTCCGGTCGTCACAGACGGATCGCGCGGCTTTCAGATCAACAGCTTGCAGTCCACCCTTCGGGCTCTGAATCAGTTGCGCGCGGTGGCGACCGCGAGGGATGAGCTTGCGAGTACCCTCCGTTCGATCTCGCTGAGCTATCCGCGTGTTCGGTCTCTGACCGAGGCCTCGTCGATTGCAGGTGCCGCCGGTGCAATCGCAACCCGTGCCGATGTCGAGGATGCACGTCGGGAACTGGACGCCTTGGTTCGCGCCGTGTCCATCGAGTTCGATCGCGCACCTTCGCCGGAGGGCGATGCGCTCATCCGTACATTGGCAGCGGCCGATACGGACCTGTTCGCAACGGCCGGCGAGCTTTACATCCTGGCCTGCAACGAAACACGTGATCAGATACGGCTGAGTGAGCTTGAATCACGGCTCAGCAACGTTGCGCCGAACCTTGCAAAGCTCGTGCGGAGCACTGCGAACGACGAGCAATGGGACGGCATCGGCTGGGGCCTCGAGAAGGCGTGGGCATGGCGACGTGCGCAAGAGTGGGTCATCGATCAGCATCGGACCGGACGCGAGCAGGAGCTCGACGCTGACCTCAATGCACTCGACGCTGATATCGCTCAGCTGACCTCCCAGCTCGCAGCTGCCAGCGCCTGGCGAGACTCCTTGAAACGAATGACCGCCATCGAGGTTCAGGCCTTGCAGACTTACCGGGACCACATCTCGAATCTCGGTATGGGCACAGGAAAATATGCAGAAAAGTACAGCAGCGCAGCGCGTTCGGCCATGATCGAAGCGCAGAGCGCGGTGCCGGCCTGGGTCATGCCTCTGCAGCAGGTTCTTGACTCTATCCCCGCCAAGCCGAATTCCTTCGACGTCGTCATCGTCGACGAAGCAAGTCAGGCAGATATCACGAGCCTGTTCTTGCTGTGGCTTGCTCCGCGCGTCATCGTCGTCGGGGACGACAAACAGTGCACACCGAGCGAGGTGTCGAGCGGCGCGTTGGACGTAATTTTCGACCGACTGGATCTCTACCTGCACGACCTGCCCGAGCATGTGCGCACCACCCTTACTCCGCGGTCCAGTCTCTTCTCCATGCTGCGCACCAGGTTCGGCCAAGTTGTCCGCCTTCGGGAGCATTTCCGCTGCATGCCTGAGATCATCAACTGGTCGAGCAACCAGTTCTACCGCGACTCGCCGTTAATTCCCGTGAGGCAGTTCGGAGCCGACCGGCTCCCCCGCTCGCTCATACATATGTCGAAGGCGCGATCAACGCAGGCAAAAGCGCGACGCTGAGAAACGAAGCTGAGGCAGCAGCCCTCGTCGATCAAATGATCGAATGTTTCGACGACCCTGCCTACGACGACAAGACTTTCGGTGTTGTTGTGCTGCAGGGACAATCGCAGGTCGACGTGATCAGGAACCTGCTACTTGCCAAAGTCAGCACTGAAGTGTGGGAGGAAAGGCGTCTCAGAGTAGGAACCCCGCCCGACTTCCAGGGCGATGAGCGAAACGTCATCATGCTGTCGATGGTCGTTGCACCAGAGCACAACTTCGCATCTCTGACCAAGAGCGAGTTTCAACGACGTTTCAATGTCGCGGCGTCGCGTGCTCAGGACCAGCTCTGGCTGTTCCATTCGGTGACCGCCGATCGCCTGAGGTCGACCGACCTTCGTCAGTCGCTTCTGACGTACGTCAGTTCGACATCTCCGGCCCCCGCTGCAGCGATGCCGGAAAACGTCAGCCGTGATGTTCGGCAGGCACCCTTCGACAGCCTCTTCGAGCAGCGGGTGTTCAATGACATTGTTGCCCGCGGTTACCACGTCAACCCTCAGGTCGAAGTGAACGGCCGGCGACTAGACCTCGTCGTCACCGGCGGTGCATCGCGCATCGCAGTCGAATGTGACGGCGACGCCTGGCATTCGACCCCTGAGCAGGTCCGCGCGGATCTCGAACGCGAGCAGGAGATCAAGAGGGTCGGGTGGACGTTCTGGCGGGTTCGTGAGTCCGAGTACTACCTGGATCAGACTGCAGCCCTGTCGACGCTGTGGGAAACACTCGACGATTTGGGTATCTCACCCTATTCAGTGGCTGCAGCTGCTGTGGATGAGGCGATGCCGGCATGGTCGCCGGTTGTACTGACCGCGGACGAGTCGATCGTCGAGGAAGTGGCAGAGGAAGAGGCGCTTGCAGCACTGCCCGTGGTGCCGACGCCGCGCACTGTGGCCGTCCCGACACCAGCGCGGGAAACCGCTGCACGAGCAGGCGATCGGCCTCTTGCCGCGGCGGTTGGTCAATCAGATCGACAGCCTGAACACCGGGGAGCTGCCGCCGATTCGTCGGTAAAGCTTCAACCGCGCGTCTTCGAAGCGGGTGTTATGAAGGAGCTGCAGCGAGGACGAGCGACTCAATCAGAACTCGAAAGACGCTTGATAGTTGGTGAGGGTGCTCTCGACGACACTTTGAATCACCTCGTACTGAAACGCCGGCTAGTGACGCAGGGGAGCGGTGCCGATCTTCAGTACAGTGTCCGACCGCTTCGAGGCGAGTCCGAATCGAACATGCACGACGCTACGCCGACGCGAGACCCGCAAGCTCACAGGATCGTGTCGCGTAAAGACATCAGAGAGCAGCTGATTGCACGTGCTGCCGAAGCAGCCGTGACGGCCCATGAAATTACTACCGACTTAAGCGTCTCAGATGACATTGTTCGCGCGGTCGGGCGAGGGTTGGTGAGCGAAGGACTGCTCGAAGAAGACGATGGCACCTACACGCTGGTGAGACCGTCGACCGCGGTTGCCACCGAACCCGCAGCTGCCGAGTCCAACAATGCAAGAAGCAAAGAATTACCCAAACCCGAAATCGCCGTCGCTAAACAGCTGCTGGTAGCTGCGGCGTGGGACGTCGGAACGAAGCTGAACATCTCACGCGCGTGCAGGGTCACGGGATTCACGCCTGCCGAAGTCCAAGGTGTTCTTGCTGAACTCGTCCAGGACCGAAGGCTGGTGAAGCAGACCGACGGAAATACATCGGTGTGGATCAAGAATCGTCATCTATGAAGACGGCAAATGCAGTGCGTCCGCTCCGACAGTGGCAGGCCGAGGCTCTGCTGCAGTGGCAGCAAGCTGGCAATACCGGCGTGGTGCAGGCAGTGCGAGGTGCAGGCAAGACCGAGGTGGGTGCCACCGCCGTCGTTGCAGCGTTGAACCGTAGGCTGCAATCGGTTGTGGTCGTTCAGGATTCGGACGCCGCCGTGGTATGGATTCAGATGCTGGCGGAAAGGGCACCGACCGCAACGATCGAAAATTTGGGCGCACAGACTGACCCGGATGCGGATGTGATTGTCGCGGAGGCCGGATCGTTGAGGCGGCTCCGGCATGCTGGGCGACGCACAGGTGGTTTGCTTGTAATCGACGACGTTCATCTCTTGGTTGCGGCCGAGCGCAGTGAGCTGTCTAGCCACCGGTTCCAAGAACGCCTGGGGTTGGCGGACTATGCCGCGGGTTGGGTACCGACTTCACTTGCGAAAGAATTCGGTGCAGTCATTGTTGGCTGCGACTACAAAAGAGCTCGACGAGAAGGCCATTCAGCGCCTCTCCGAGTGCTGATGGTTGGAGTGCCGTTCAAGGCTGACGAGCTGAAGCGCTACACCAAACACGATGAAGCCGCGAGTCGTACGCGTTCGGACCTTGTTCGGCGATACCGATGCCGCACGAACAGCGAAGACAACTTTGAGTCGGACGTTCGCCGGTTGGCGGACGGGCCTTCGTCGGATTCCGGCACGCAGGCCGCCCGCCGCTATCAAGCGTCGATCGATGAACGCCGAAATTCTGTCGACGGTTGCATCGGTAAAATCTTCGCGCTACGTGAACTCTCGCAAGTGTTCAAACGCAGCGGACATACGCTCGTCTTTACTGAAACCAGTTCGTTGGCAAGCCGACTGGCAGAAATTCTGTTGGAGGAGAGGATCCTGGCAGCGCCTTTTTCAGCGAGACTCGACGCAAGCGACCGTCGAGAATTGGTGTCGAGCTTCGAGGAAGGTGTGATGAGCGCACTCACTGTGCCTTCCGAACTGGATGCCATGACAGCAATCCCCGATGCAGATACTGCGGTGCTTGCGTCGTCCAGTCGCAGTCGCCATTCGCTGTTGCACCGAATGGGTCGGGTAGTGGGAACTCGTGATTCGGCGCAGCCGACCAACGTTGTCGTCCTGTACATGGAAGGCACCTTCGAGGATCCGAAGATCGGCACTCGTGATACGTATCTCGACGAGCTCACATCCGCGGCGACGGAGATCGTGACCGCCGACGTTGATGGTGCTGTCGAGACGCTGGCCGGCTGGACTGCTTCGATCAATCAGATTGCTGCACTAAAGGACACGGATAAACGCGACGATCGATCTTTAGAGGAACTCGCGTTCAAGATCGTCAACGAGGAGCCGGCAGTGGTCGGCCTCGACCACGACAGGTCCGTGATTCGAGAGCTTCTGCGACGAACGACTGCCAGCCCGACGATGGACGAGGTCGACGAGGTGCTGCGGAGTCTGTCGATTCTCGATGAGCGAGAGGTTGCCGTCGTCATCGCCAGGTACGGTTTGGATGGAGATGAGCCGCGGACGTACCCGCAGATCGCGGAACGTGTTGGAGTGTCTGCGGGGCAGGTAAGTCAAATCGAGAAGGAAGCGATTTCGAAGGTCCTTCACACGCGGGACGGGAGTCCCAGCTGAACTCGGATCTTTTGTACTGCCATCGCGGTCCTCGATTGAAGGATTGCAGTGTGGAGACGGTCGGAATCAAATTCTTACTAAGATAGGTCAGGAAATCATGGGTAGCATTACGCCGCATTATCGAACTGTCACACAGTTGCTTCAGAGTCGATCGTTTTCCATAGATGAGTATCAGCGCGAGTATAAATGGAGCCAACAGAATATCGAAGAATTGATTACTGACCTTCAAGGTAAGTTCGAGTCTGCCTACCGGACTGGTGACACTCCAAAAAATGCTAGCGAGTATCCGGACTATTTTCTTGGCTCGATCATTGTCACCAAGAGGGTAGGTAAAAATTTTCTCGTCGATGGACAGCAGCGAGTCACTTCGTTGACTCTCTTTCTCATATTCTTGTACCGCGAAGCGAAAGAGCGCAACTTCGCAGTGGCTTCGACAATTGAACCGCTGATTTTCTCCGACAATTATGGCGAGCGACAGTTTAACCTAGACGTGACTGAGCGTGTTCCGGTGATTCGAGCCCTTTTTGGTGGCGAGGAGTACAACCCGGACGGCAAAGAAGAATCTGTGCAAAACATAATCGACCGGTACCGGGACATTGAAAACATCGGATTGATCGAGGGTCTTGGTGACGGATTGGAGTCATTTATATACTGGCTTCTTAATAATGTCGGACTGATTGAGATTGCCACCGATTCAGACGCGCATGCCTACTCGATCTTCGAGACTATGAACGATCGCGGAAAGCCGCTAAGTCCGGTTGACATGCTGAAGGCGTACCTTCTCGGTTCGATTGCGGACACAGCTCAGCGGTCAGACGCCAATGGGAAATGGAAGAAGACGGTATCGGAACTAATCTCATGGGCATCGGAGCCGAACCCGGAACGCGATTCGAGCTTTGTTAAAGCATGGTTGAGAAGCCAGTATGCGGAGACCATTCGAGACCGCAAAGCTGGCGCGATTGATATGGATTGGGAGCTAATTGGCACAGCGTTTCACAGGTGGATTCGCGATAACGCTACTGTTGTGGGCGTGGGTTCGTCTGCAGACAATTACCTTCTAATGACTGAGAGCTTTCCATTTTTCGCACGTGCGTACCTCAAAATACAAGACGCCAGCCGCAATTATACGTCCGGGCTGGAATCTCTATTCTTCAATGCACACAACGACTTTACTTGGCAAAGCACCGTCCTTTTGGCGTCTCTTGATCCGATGGACGATGACGACACGGTCAATCGTAAATTGGCTGCGACTGCTACATATCTTGATATTTGGATAATGCGTCGAACGGTCAACTACGTCCGGGTGGGATACTCGGCTGTGAGTTATGCCATGTGGATTCTCTGCAAGGAGATAAGGAGGAAGCCAGTAAATGAGCTCGTGGATATATTGGTCGCGAAGCTGTACAGTGACGATGTTTCATTTGATGGTAGCCAAGCTCGCGGGCGCGGAGGCGTAACTGAGCTGCGGCTCAATCAGTTCAGTCGCAGGTACATCTATCACCTCCTCGCGCGTCTGACCGCCTATACCGACGTACAGTCCGGGAAGCCCGACATCTTCGACAAGTATGTCGACCGGAAGCAGAAGAACGCGTTTGATATCGAACATGTTTGGGCTGACAAGTACCGTCGGTATGCCGACGAGGTAGCGAACGAGCAGGAGTTCGACAGCGTACGAAACAACGTAGGTGGCCTTGTGCTTTTGCCGGCAGACGTCAACCGCAGCTATCAAGATCGCACTTTCGAGGAAAAGTCGCCTCATTATGCGAAGCAAAACCTGTATGCAGCAAGTCTTACCAAAGCGGCATACCAGCACCAACCACAGTTCAGGAACTTCATCGAACGCGAAGGCCTTGGCTTCAAATCATACGACGACTTCGGCGTCGATCAACAAACGGAGAGGCGCCAGCTTGTCCTTGAGCTGGCGAAACGTGTCTGGTCGGTTGAACGAGTTTCCGCATTTCGCGTTTGAACGACCCGTGGTTTTGACGAGACTCAGCGATATTTTCAACTCCGAGTTTTATGACGGTGCTCGGTGAAGGTGCCCAGATCTGATCTTTGAAAGTGCCCGCCCTCATTGGCTCCGCCAATGAGGGCGGGCCTCCTCCGATGCTAATGGTCTCTGACCACACACCAGCGCCCCGAAGGAGACGGGCAGTCCCAATTGCTTGACGGCTGTTTCAGGCGAGATTGATGGCTCATCCCAATCGGGGGTGTAGGAGTTGGGGTCTGAAGCCGCCGGTCTCGAGCAGGCTTCGGGCGATGTAGTTGGTCAGGTTGCGGAACCCGAGTGCGGAGCCGCGCAGGTGTTCGAGCCGTCCGTTGAGCGCCTCGGTCGGCCCGTTGCTGGTGCCAGGTCGTTCGAAGTAGGCGAGCACGTCGGCGGCTCGCTTCTTCAGGGTCCGGCCCAGGGTGGTGAGCTCGGTGAGCACCTTGGGGACGCCGGCGCTGAGGTCGGTGATCAGCTTCTCCATGAGCTCGCGGCCACGTTGCCGGTCCTCGTGGCGATAGGCGGCGATCATGCGCTGGTAGACACCCCAGGTCGCCTCGACCTCGACGTGAGCGTCATCAACGAACAGCGCGCGTAGCCTGTCGCTCTGCTTGTCGGTAAGCAGGTCCGCGCCGGTGTGCAGCGTGCGCCGCGACTTGTAGAGCGGGTCGTCCCTGAACCCACGGTGCCCGTGGATCGCGAGTTGGACCCGGCGCCGACACCTGTCGAGGGCGTCACCGGCCAGGCGCACGACGTGGAAGGGATCCATCACCGTGACCGCGTCCGGGATCTCCTCCGCAGCGGCGGTCTTGAACCCGGTGAAGCCGTCCATCGCGACCACCTCGACCGCGTCACGGAAGGCGTCGTCGCGGTCGGCGAGCCAGGTCTTGAACGCCGCCTTCGACCGGCCCTCGACCATGTCCAGCAGCCTTGCTGGGCCGGAGCCATCGCGGACCGGGGTGAGGTCGATGATCACGGTGACGTACTTGTCGCCACGCCTGGTGTGGCGCCAGACGTGCTCATCGACGCCAATGACCTTCACGCCCTCGAACCGCGTGGAGTCGTTGATCAGCAGCCGCTTGCCTTCGGCCAGGACCGCGTTGTTGGCGGTGTCCCACGCGACCCCGAGTCCCTCGGCGACACGGGCGACGGTGAGGTGTGCGACCACGATCCCTTCCAGCGCCCACCGCAACCCGGTGCGCGAGAGCTTCGCGCGTGGCTCCGCCGCGGCGCTGGTGTCTTGGCGCCACACGTGTCCGCAGTCGGCACAGCGGTAGCGGCGCACTACAACTTCCAGCACGGTCGGTCGCCAGCCCAGTGGCTCGTGGGCCAACCGCCGGATCACGGTGTCACGAGCAGCACCTTCGCTGCCGCACCGTCGGCACCACTGATCTGGTTGCACCACGCGGCACGCGAGGACCGCACGATCCGGTTCAAGTCGTTGCCCGGTCACGCTCAGACCGAGGCCGTCGAGTCGAGCGAAGGCGGTCAGGTCAGGGCGGCCGAAGCCGGCCGGCGGGGTAGCGTCGGACACGTCGAGGTCTTTCGGATGGATGGCGTAGGAACCTCCATCGTCGGGAGACCTCGACGTCTATCTGCGGACCGACGCGCCCGGCCGACCTACACCCTCACCTGGGAAGAGCCCTGAAACGTCTTCGACGACGACGGGACCGGCGAGGAGCAAGGCGCGGTGAGCTAAAGAATGGAGCTTGCTCGGCTTCGACGCCGCCGCGAGCTCCGGTGAAACTCCGGTAAAACGGTCGGTACTGGTCGGTCGTCGTCGGTCACCACCGGATGGCAGCGTCCCCCACGCTCGGCGTTTGCGCAGGTCAGCGGCTCGTTCACCCAGTGGGCGCATCAAGCGATAGACGCAGAGCCGACGTGATTAGGTCGTCGGTTCGATTCCGACAGGCGGCTCCGGCGAACAGCCCCTGACCTGCGCAAACGCAGGGCAGGGGCGGTTCGGTTCTGGTGGTCGCGCGATGCGCTGGCCTCACGGCTCTGCCCGACACCGACGTCGCTCTCCTCTGCGACGGACCCCTCGCCTGCTGAGCGCTCGCGGCCGGCATCCTGTCCGTGTGCCGATAGGCCTCGCTCCGCTCGGCAACGCAGCGTGGCGTTGTGTCGCGACCTGGACGTGCGAGGTGTCAACGGTGCGTCGGCGCAGCGATCGTTGTGTGCGCAGCGAGATGCTCCATGCCGCACGCGCGGCGCGCACGAACGCAACGCCCCGGAACGCCAACGACCCGTCATCGCTGCGACGCGCAACGCGTCTCCCGTCACGGCAACGGATCGCAACCACGACCCGCCCACGGCACCTCGCGGGACGGAGGGCAAGTTGACACAGTTGCGCTGCCATGGAACCGCGCTGGCTCTCTCGATGACCACCGGTGAAACAGTGCCGCTCCAGGCTTGCGCCTGGTGTTGCCTGGCCTCCTCGTGATCGGCCCGTCGGGGATCGTCAACGTGGTGCGGGTGTCGAGGCGGTCGGGTCCGACGGCTCGGCGGGGCGCGATCGTCTCGTGCGTTGGCGGACTACGGGAGCTTGGACGCGAGGACGTCGGCCGCCAGGATCTCGGGTGCTGCGCCGAGGAGGTGCTGGTTGGCCATCAGGGCTGCGACGATGGCGCCGTTGGCGTGGGCGTCGCGAGCGGCCTCGTCGGGGAATGCATCGAAGATCCAGAAGGTGTCGGCGTGGGTCCTGACCGCAAACCAGACAATCGTTCCTACTTCTTCGTTGGCGAGCGCGACAGCGCCGGCGAGCAGATCGGCGAGCGCGTCGTGCTGTCCATCGGCCGCGACGATCTTGGCGACGAAGGCATACGGAAGTGATGCGGGTGTGGACATGAGGGGTTCTCCTTGAAGTCGGGGTTCTTCGTGGGGCGAGTTCAGCGTATGACGAGCGAGGGCCGGTGGGGAGTGGCGTATACGACAGTATTGCTATTGTTCGCGCCATGCGTATCGGACTGATCGCGATCGACGGCTGCTTCGGTTCGGCGGTCGCGTCGGTCATCGACATCGTGCGGGTGGCCGACGGAGCCCGCGGCGATGTCGACCCGCGGATCGACCCGATCGAACTCGCCATCCTCGGACCGAAACGGCGAGTGACCACGACGGCATCGATGACCCTGTCGGTAGACCACCCGCTGTCGGAGTCCGGAGAGTTCGACGTGGTCGTCGTCCCTGCGCTTGGAACCCTCACGGCCGCCGCTACCCACGACGCCCTCCAGAGCCGAGATGCACGTTCGGTCATCGCCTCACTCGGGCGCCTCGACGACGCGACCACCCGGATCGCCGCGGCGTGCACCGGCGTGTTCGCCGTCGCCGAGACTGGACGGATGCATCATCGGCGGGCGACGACCAGCTGGTTCCTGGGGCCGGAGTTCCTGAAGCGCTATCCGACCGTCGCCCTCGATCTCGACACCATGGTCGTGGTCGACGGGAACCTCGTCACCGCCGGCGCCGCGTTCGCCCACATCGACCTCGCGCTCTCACTCGTGCGATCGATCAGCCCCGACCTGGCCCAACATGTCGCCAAGCTCCTCATCATCGACGAGCGTCCGTCGCAGGCGGCCTTCGTCGCCTACGAACATCTCCGGCACGAGGACCCGATCGTCGTCGAGTTCGAACGCTTCGTGCGCGCCCGCCTGGACGAACCGTTCAACGTCGCCTTCGTCGCGCAGTCGCTCGGCACCAGCCGGCGCACCCTCGAACGACGAGTCCGTGCGGCGCTCAACCTCACTCCGCTCGGCTTCGTCCAACGGCTTCGCATCGAACGAGCTCGGCACCTCTCAGCAACCACGGACCTCACCTCCGCCGAGATCGCGATACGGGTCGGCTATGCGAACGCCGAGACTCTGCGCTCCCTCCTGCGCAGGGAGCGACGCCGTTCCTGACCTATCGCCATGCCTGTAGCCGGTGTCCTAGTGCTCGGTTGGAACCACCTCTCAGCACGTCGCGTCGACGCTCCTGCGTCGCCCCTGGACGACCCACTCGACACGCCCGCAGCACAGGCCATGTGACGTGCCCCGGCTTCCCGGACGGTCGGGGTTGGGTGGCTGTGATGTCGCTGCGTTCTCGTCGAGGGGGTCAGCAGACCCGATCAGGGTCGATTGGGATGAGCCGCGAAGGCGGTCAGGTCAAGGCGGCCGAAGCCGGCCGGCGGGGTAGCGTCGGACACGTCGAGGTCTTTCGGATGGATGGCGTAGGAACCTCCATCGTCGGGAGACCTCGACGTCTATCTGCGGACCGACGCGCCCGGCCGACCTACACCCTCATCTGGGAAGAGCCAGATTGATTGGTGTGGAGAGTGCGCGCTGTGCTCGGCGACGATCGTATGCGTCACAATCTGGCTAGACCTTGGAGGCCGACTCCTTCGGCGAGGCGTCGATGACGATGACTTCCATGGTGTCAGGCTTGTTCAGGCTGAGGGACTGTACCGCTTTCTCGGTTTTGTCGATCTCCCGCTGTGAGTAGGCGATCACGACGAACAGAGCCGAGTCGGTGCCGTTCGCCTTCTTGTAGACCTCCACCTGGTTCTCCATATTGCGCTTGAGCGAGCTGCTCTTGGCGAGCTTGAACTCGATCAAGGTCTTGTCGAGACCCATCGAGATTTTGAAGTCGACTGGGCCGCGGCCGTTGTTGACTTCCCGGTTGATGTCGAATCGGGACGCCTGGAGCAGCAGCCCGAAGAAAATCTGGACGTCTTGTTCGCTTGCTAGTTTCGTGCCGTTGCCCTTGTTGATGTTGCGCCAGCCGTCCTGGTTCTCGACGTAATTCTTAAAGATCTCGACGGCTCGCCGCGCTTCCTGCTGCGAAGTCCAGAGCTTCTCATAGAGCGGGGTTTTTGCGCGATGTCGTGCGCGGCCCGCTGCACCTGGTCGCGGAGCGCCTGGGTGTCGTCAACTTTCTGGCGGCTCTGCGCGATGGCCAGGTCGCCGGTGTCCTCCTTGGCCTTGATGTAGCAGTCGACGAGCTCAGGAAACGAGCGGAGCGCAAGTGCGCGTGCCTCTCGCTGTTCCTTGGCAGACGACTTGCCGGTGAGTCGTTGGCCGAGGTAGTGGTTGACGTCCGCGCGGAGCTGATGATTCTCCGTCGCTTCGAGGACCATGTCGAACGACCGCTCCAGGTCGGAGCGATTGATCCACGTATCGTCCTTCGTGAGGATGTCCACGGGTGTCAAGATTACGAAGTCATCCTCGGTGAAAGGGAGGTCGTAGGTCTCGGCAGCCCACGTCTCGGTCCGGTAGTTGAACTTCGCTCGTGCGACTGGAATTCTCTTTCGGCTTTCCGGCGGGAGGTGAGTCATCGCGAACTCGCTGGTGTAACGGAGCAGGAAATGCTTGATCAGGTTCGTAGTCAAATCCGAGATGGTGTCTCTGCCAACGCCGTTGCTCACGAGCGCGAGCTTTTCGACGTGGCTCGAACTGGTCAGCGGCTCGTGGCCGACGTTCTGCAGGAGGTTGCCGAGCGCCCCATGTAGCGCGACCGCAAATTTCTTGCCCAAACCGTGGCCGCGATTGCTGCCGACGGTGAAACCGAGCCAGTTCTGTCGGACCTCTTTGAAGGTGTACCAACTCTTGATGCGACCTGGATCGAGGTCCTCATCCGAGTGATCGCGAAGGAAGCACAGATAGCTGACGATTTGCTCGTGCAACGCGCGGTACTCCTCCTTGTCGCTGTTGAACAGCAGGAACGGGTCGATGAAGACAGGAAGGTCAGAGACGACGGAGATGTCGAATGCGCCCCAGCCCTCGAGCACACTGGGAGATACGTTGAATCGATCGCTGAAGTAGATGCCGGCAGGGTCGGCAACCCACGCAGACTGCTGCTCAGCCACGCTCGACCAGCTTCTCCCGCTCATTGTCGTAGACGTAGTCGGTGATCTCGCCGGACATGATCATCGCGACCGCCTGGTTGATGACGTGGAGCGGCACCAAGAACCATTCGGAAGGGTCGTAGTCGCGACCTTCCTTGCTGACCTGAGTCAGATCTAGCCGCACATCGGCGAAGACGCGGTGCAGCAGGTGCTCGAGCCACGACGCTCGAACGTTGTAGAGCCGGTAATCCGCCAGCACCTCGACCGGAGCCATGAGGTACGTCGGCGACTTCTCCGCGTTCTTCAGGCGAGTTTCAACGCTTGTGGTCGAGAAGCCGATCTTGTGGAGGTTCTGCATGTTGGCGATCAGAGGGTCAGTACTCAGCGACTTCAGGACGTAGATGTGGCCACTCTCCACGTCCGCGTCGAAGATCTCGTTCGTGCCGTATCCGGTGCGCGTCAGGACTTGTCCCTGCGCTTCGTACATACGGGTCATCAAGCTCTGCTTGTACATCGCCGACTCGGTGCCGTTTTCGAACACGACTTTCAAGCGCTGCTTCTGCCTGGGCTTCCCGCCGACGACCAGGTCCACATCCTCACCTACCTCGGCGACGAAGCACATCACTCCGTTAAGTACGAAGAAAACGCCCTCGCGGATCAGATCCAGTCCGCTGAAGGGCATCAGCGTGTAGGTGCCCTCGGTGAGCTCCGCGTGCTTCGCGTTGAACAACGGCTTATAGCGCTCGAAGTCGTCGGACTTCACCCGCTGGGCGACTGACTCCGGTGACTCCGGGCGCTTGATCACCGGCAGATCCGACACGTCGAGGATGCCGCTCTCGTCGCTGAGCAGGTCGTCGAGGTCGTCTCCCTCCAGCAGATCATCGATCGACGCCGGCGCTTCCCGCGTGGCGAGCAGCCCAAACTCGTCCAGGTGTTTGACCGCCGAGGCCCGTTCGTCGTTCGCCAGGAGTCCATCGAGCCGCGCGCCCAGCTTGCGCTCCGCGATCTCGCGAGTGCTTGAACTTGGTACCCGCCCGTAGGACCGATAGAACTCGACTATCTCCAGGAAGGCCCGCTCAAGGCGGTCCGAGGAGGTGACCTTCTGCGGCTTCTCAGGAGCGTTCAACAAGTCGTCGTCGAGGATGTCGTCCAAGCTCAGCGGCCCCGATGCCTCGACGATCTCGTCCTCACTCATGCGTCGGTCTCCAATTCCGTTGCGCGCCTCTGAGCATCACGCTGCTGCTTGAGCTTCTGCAGGTACAGGAGGGCCTCGGCCATGCGCTTCTCCTGCGGATCCTCCGATCGTACGTTCGGTCGCTTGCCACCGTTGACCTGAACCCAGGTCTTGATCTTCGGGTAGAGCGCGAGCGCCTCTTCTTCGGTGAACTCGACACGGGTGGCGAAGATCTGGTCCTGGATGATCCGCAGCACCGACGGAGTGACCGACTTTGACATGACCTCGAAGGCGCGCTGGAAGGGGTTGACCGAGTCGATCAGGTTAATGCTGAGTTCGTCGATGTTGACGAACTTCTCGGCCATCTTGATGAAGCGCTTGTCGCCGACTGGGCGCACCTCGCCGTTCTTGATCACAGAGTCGACGACGACCTGCTGGCGCACTTCCTCGACCTGCGCATCGGTGAGGTCAGGGTACTTCTCGCGGATGATCTTGGGGATCAGGACCTGGTTGGCGGTCTCGGCATCGATCGCGCCAGCGGCGGCGCGAGCGAACGTGTCGTCCTGGAGGATGGTCGCCTTCAGATCGTTGAGGTCCGTCTCGACGATTTGCTTGACGCGCTCGGTCGAAGGTTCCTTGAAGCCCTTGATCTTCAGCTCGCCAGGGGACTTCGAGTCATCACCGTCGAATTTCTTCGTTTTGAACCGGAAGTTCTGCGCCAGAACCTGCTCCATCAGCAGCGACGCGGTGATCGCCTTGAGCATGTTGTTGACCGAGACCTTCACCTCGCCCTGCGAGGCGTCAGGCTCGGCGATGAGGTTTGTGAACTGAGCGTGGGACTTTCCCGCGGAATCTCGTGTGACCCGGCCGATGATCTGGATGACTTCAGTGAGCGATGCTCGGTAGCCGACCGTCAAGGCGTGCTGCGCGAAGGGCCAGTCGAAGCCCTCCTTCGCCATGCCGAGGGCGACGATTATGTCGACGGCGTCGCGGTCCTTCGAGGCGGTGTGCGCCAGGTAATGAAGTGTGTCGCCGCGTTTCTTCTGATCGGTGTCATCGACCAGGTCGGCGACGCGCACGATCTGGCCGGTGTCCTTGCGGCGCACGTTGATGACACCCGTCTCGGGGTCGGTGCTTTCGACGAGCCCGATGGCGTCGATGATGAAGCCGACCTCTTCGAGCTTGTCCTTTGTCGACTCACCGGAGTTGACGTTCGGGATGTGCACGATGGTCTTCTTGTCGAGATCGAGGACCTCGCCGATCGCGTCGGTGTATCGACCCTGGTAGAAGTGGTGGCCGATGCCGAGCGAGCGCAGGTGCTCGTAGCCATTGAGCTGGTCGTAGTAGTTAAAGGTGACTGGAGTGAACTTGGCTTCGTCCTCCGGCGAGAGCACCGGCACCGAGTCGCCGCGAAAGTAGGAGCCGGTCATTGCCACAATGTGCACGTCCGAACCGTTCATCACGTCTCGGAGCATCGCGCCCAGGCGTGACGTCTCCGTATCTGCAGAGACATGGTGGAATTCGTCGATCGCCAGCACGGTCCCGTTGAAGGCTTCCGGTGCGAGCTTCTCGAAGGCGAACCGCAGCGTCGCATGCGTGCACACCAGGGTTGCGTCGGGTCCCTCGAGGAATTTGATGAACGCGTCGACCTTACCAGCGGACGAACCTGCGTCGCAGAGGTTGTGCTCGTACTTGATCTCCCAGTCGGCGAAGAAGCCGAACTTAGTTAGTTTGGTCGGTGCGAAGGATGCGCCGATCGAGCGCTCAGGTACCGCGACGATGACCTTCTTGCGGCCTTGGTTGTAGAGCTTGTCGAGCGCCACGAACATCAGCGCACGGGACTTTCCCGAGGCAGGCGGGGCCTTCAGCAGGAGGTGCTGTGCGTCGCGCTTTGCGAAGACCCGCTGCTGCATCTCACGCATGCCTAGTACGTCTGTGTTCACCGACGCCTTTGTCTGCGCGTAGGTGACGTTGACTATGTTGACGGGCTTCTTGATCGAGTTCACTTTGCGGACCTTTGGGTCTTCTTCGCCGGGACGTTCGTGGCTTCTTCGGCGGTCATACGCTCGTACATGACGAAGAGGTCTGACAGTCTCTGCTCGTCGGTCTCGTAGGGCTTCTTGGAGTAGACCGAATCGACGAGCGCGTCTACATCGGCGTGCGCCTCGCGAAGGTCGTAGGGCATCTTGTTTGGGTCGTAAAGTTCTGTGAGGGTCCGTTCGCAGTGGTACTCCCGGATGTCGAGGACGCGGAGTGCGGCGACAGTGAGCTCCTCCTTCGAAGCTTCTGAGAGCGGTGGGACTGGAAAGTTGTTATACACGATCGTATTCGAGTACTGATAGTCTTCCCGCATTCGTCCGCCAACTGCACCTGTCCAGGCCACGTGCGTACGCGACGTCAGCAAAGCCAGCACCCAGGGTTCGGCATCATAAACCCCGAAGGCCGATGCATTAATGATTGTGTCTGCGTCAAGATATCCAACGGGAATGTAGTCTCGTCGCACCGACGACACTTTCGGTATGAGGATCGACTCTGTTGCCTTATAGCGAACCTCGCCAAACCGGTACGGGACTCCGGCGAGCACCTTGGTCGCGACTTTGACGCTTTCGGCACGCTTCGCCCTGTTGCGATCAAACCGAGTCTTCAACTCAGGAATGCCAGCGGCCTCGACACACTCCGCGTCCGCTACCCAGATGCAATATTTTTCTTGATCATTGACAAATTCATCGGTTCCCATGATTTTGCGAATGAACCGGCCCGCTTCGGGGTTACTTGCTAAAATCCTGTCCCGCTCGTCAGCCTCAAGCATCAGGTTGCCCCAGTCGGTCCCCTTGGAACCGAACGTCATCGACGGCAACTCCGAAAGTGGTTCCGACCGGGGGGTCACGAACACGTTCCCGCCTTCGGCCAAATAGCCATTGATGTTTGACACCTCGACCTGGAGGTCGCTCTGATGCAGGAACTTCTTAGATGACTCTACGTTTCTGAGCGCGACGACAATGACGGTGACTCCTGCGTTTCGCTTGGCGTTATTCTCCCACTTGAATGGTGTATACGCGTATCCAATTTCGATACCCATTGCAAAGATCATTGGGAATATTAATCCCACCTGTTCGCCCTGGGTGATTGACTTCGTACTCACAAACGCCGCTCTAGCGGACACACCTTCGATGTAGTCAGCGGCCTTCACAAACCAGAGCGACACATAGTCGAGCTTCTTCGAGAACGTACGTTCTCCGAATACATGGATGAAGTCTGACTTCTGCTGCGCGGTCTGTTCTTTCACCCCAGCGTACGGTGGGTTGCTTATTAGATAGATCTCGCTGTCATCATTCGGGCAGACCTTGTTCCAGTCTTCGCGGGTCGCGTTGCCCTGCTTGATCTGGCCAATCTCCTTCAGCGGGATCAGCGGGATCGAGACGCCAAACTTGTCCTTGAACTCGGCGTTCATCTGATGCTTGGCGATCCATAGGGACAGGATCGCGACCTCGACGGCGAAGTCGTCGATCTCGATGCCATAGAAGCTCTCGATGCTGATTCTCGACTCGGCAAACAGGACCTGATGCTTGGGGTCAAGCTCGGCGAGGCGCTCAAGGAGCGCGTGCTCAAGCTTGCGCAACTCCTTATAGGCGATAACGAGGAAGTTTCCGGAGCCACAGGCAGGGTCGAAAACCTTGATCGTGCTGATGCGATCAAGCAGCGCTTCGAGCTTCCGTACGGAGTCGTGCCCAGCGTCCAGCTCATCCTTCAGTGCATCAAGGAAGAGCGGCTCGATGGTCTTCAGGATGTTTGGTACTGAGGTGTAGTGCTGGCCGAGGTCACTGCGCTTGCCTGGAGTGACGATGGCCTGAAACATCGATCCAAAGATGTCGGGGTTGATCTCTCGCCAGATGAGCTTGCCGGCGTTGATTAATTCTTCACGCGCGGCCTTCGTAAACTTCGGCACCACGTGATCGGGCGACATCGTGAACAGCCGACCGTTGACGTAAGGGAATGCCGCGAGGTGATTCGGCTTGTCGGCGGTGCTCGCCGTGTCGAGCGCGGTGAACAGGTCCGTCAGGAACTCGGCGGTGTCAGAGCCGTCGGAGAGCGTGTGCGAGGCGACCGCGTTCGTGAAATGGTTCTCGGCGAAGATCCCGGTGTCCTCGGCGAAGAAGCAGAAGAGCAGGCGCGTGAAGAAGAGGTTCAGCGCGTGCCGACCGTGGGGCTGCTCCAGCAGGCCGGGGTTCGCGTGCAGTAGCTCGTCGAAGAGCTTGCCCATACGTTCGGCGGCCTTGACGTCCGCGTGCGCCTCGGCGACGTATTGGGACTTCTCCATCCCGGCCCAGGGGAGGAAGAAGGTGAAGTGCTGATCGATCTCGCGGATCGGGAAACCGATCGTTTTACTCGTCTTTGTGTCCGTGGCGAAGAGATCCACGTAGTCGGTGACAATGACGAATCGGGTGCTGAAGCGCACGACGTCCGGTGACGTCTTTAGCTCTTCGAGCACGGCGAGGGGATCGCTGGTCGTCTCCTTGAAGTATACGACCTTCTTCTGGACGACTTCGCTTGCCTTGTCAGCGGCCACGTTCAGGTCACCCTTGCGCAAGCGCGTGACGCTGCTCTGCGGCTTCCCGTAGGCGAGCAAGAAGTCGAAGATGAACTCGCGGTCGTAGGTCTCACGCCCAGCCAGCGGCGCGACGCGTTCTTGGACAGCCCTTAAGTTGAGTCTCGCCATGCCTGTTCCTCTCGACAACCCGCTCGGGCTCCCGCGTGAAATCCTATCCGTACGGTTCGCCCCTGGGTTTGGGGCTCGTTTGAATTGCCAAGTAACCCGCTGTGCGTTGAAGCTTTTGCATCGCGTTGAGCGGCACGGGACGTCAACTACGGGGCCGTGACCGCCGGGATCGAGCTGCACGATTCGGCGTTCTCAGGCGGCACAACGGTCGCCCTCCGGTGATCGACGCGAACAGCACTTGCATTCTTGCCGAATCTATTTCTCTCGTTGCAGTTTCGGCTGCGAACTAAAGGAGGAAACTATGACCAACCCTCAGCTGTCC
>NZ_JBFBMS010000012.1:0-115370 GCF_040702765.1 Rhodococcus sp. NPDC076796
AGGTCGGCACCGGGCTGGCCACGATGCCGGAGGATGACCGTCCAGGCTCGGTGACGGTGCTCGTGATGACCGACGGTCACGAGAACGCGAGCCGGGAACGGTCGAATCCTGCTGTGCGGGAACTGATCCAGTGGCAGGAAGCCGAGTGCAGCTGGGACTTCGTGTTCCTGGGATCGAACATCGACGCCGTCGAGGTGGGCACCGATCTGGGCTTTCAGGGCGGCAAGTCGATAACGTACGTCTCGACGTCGGTCGGCGTGACGGCAGCCTTCGAATCCGTGGCGGCCTATCAGCATCGGAAGCGATCGGCCGGTGTCGATGCGTGTTCGGTATCGGCTTTCACCCCGGAAGATCGCAGACGAGCGCGAGGGGAGTAAGAGCGGTCGGCGACGGCCAGGTGCGTGGCCACTCGCTGCAGAATCTCGACTGCCATCCGAGTGGAACCGCGCACGGCGCTGCTGCGTCTAACAAGCAGCTGCTCGATAGGTCAACAGATTCCGGACGTTAGCCGGGGGAGGTTTTGATGGGATCTGAACCGCTGTCGTTGGTGCTGGGGGAACTACAGGGTTTGTCTCGGTCGACTTACCGTGTTGCCGATGAGCTTGCTCGCGCACTCAGTTCGGTACAACCTGATGTCGAACGTGTGGCCGATGGTTGGGTTGGTGCTTCCGGTACTGCGTTCGATGCTCATTGGGAGAAGCTGTGTAGTCGTGCCCGCGTTGTGACACAGGAGCTCGCATTGATCGCAGTCGATCTCGAGCAAGCAGCTCGGGAGTATGTCGATGCAGATGATGTGATCGCACTGCGCGTATCGGTTCTCGACCTTGACTGAACCCGACGCTGAGTTCGCCGTCGAGCTGGGCGATCTCGAAACTTTGGTCACGCGGCTCGAGGGGTTGATCGAGTCTGTTGATCGAAACGTGGCTGAGCTGTCCGCGCAGGCAGCAAGTGTGAGGTCGTGTTGGAACGGTGAGGCAGCTGAGGCCTACACCGAACGACACCTTGCTTGGCATACCGCTGTGAGTGAGTTGACCGACGAAATTTCCGAGGTTCAGGCGCACCTCAGAAACGCGCACCACCAGTATTCGGATGCCGTAGCAACGAACCTGAAAATGCTTGGGCGGGAATGAAATTCTGTGGCTCCGAATAAACTCCATGTGGATCCCAACACTTACTACGCCGCCGCCAACGTGTGTTTCAGGGTGGCATCGGGCTTGTGCGACGCAGTGCGCTCCGCGGGGAGTGTGTTGGATCGGTGTGGCTCGATGGCAGGTGCCTACCCCGAAGGTGCCACCTGGGCCGGAAGATACGACGAACATGTCAATGACTTCTATTTGGGTGCGAACGATTTGGTGGAAGCGCTCGAAAACTACGGCGACGTGTTGACCCAGGCGGGCTACAACTACGCCGTCGCGGAGTGGGTAGCCAGCCAGTCAAGTGGTCTGCCGACTATGCCTGAGCTACCGAACTACATCGAAACGACCGTTCTCACACCAGCGCCAGCGGCAGGGGGAAGTGGTGAAGGGCTGCTCGACGACGGTCTCGGGCTGGTCGGAGAGATCGGAATACCAATTCCAGACGGTGACACAGACAAACTGGAGCTCGCCTTGGGCGCGTGGGACGTACTCGCGACGGGCAGTGGATCGACCAATCTGCCAGAGGATCTCGCCGCCGCGGCAGCGTTGTTTGCCGATACGACTGGCCCCGACGTCGAATTCATCGACGACGACTTACGTGAGTTGGGCACAGCGGCATCCGACTTGATCGCGGCAGCAGCTGAATTGCGCGACGCGTGTGCCGAATACAAGGCGTCGTTAGTAGAACTGCGTGA
This sequence comes from Rhodococcus sp. NPDC076796, assembly GCF_040702765.1. Classification (NCBI taxonomy): domain Bacteria; kingdom Bacillati; phylum Actinomycetota; class Actinomycetes; order Mycobacteriales; family Nocardiaceae; genus Rhodococcus; species Rhodococcus sp. NPDC076796. Next base: position 1,832 of record NZ_JBFBMS010000012.1, read on the forward strand.
GGATCTCGAGTCGATCCTCACTGACCTCGCCAAAGAACTTGCGGTAACCGTAGCCGTGGCAATCGCGGCCTCGTTCATCACCTTTGGGGCCGGGGCTATTGCTGGTGCCGGTGCGTCGACCAGAGCAGTGCTGAAATACGGCAAGATCGTCCGAGAGGCCATCGTCCTCTGGAAATCAGCCAAAGGTCTGCGTACCAGCCTTGAATTCGCTAAGGACCTCAAGCGGCTGCGTGCAACTCTAGGACGAATCAAGGACCTGGGAAGGCGGACGAAGCCTGCCCCGGTGGGACCGCCGCCGCATGTTCCTACCGGGTGGGTACGTTCCCCCGTAAGGAATGGAAAGGGCGAGATGTGGCAGAAGCCGGGATCGTCCGGTAATTCCGACTCGATGCGGATCATGGATCCGACTGCGCGGTACCCGAACGGGTATGTTCGCTACTACAACGAACACGGTCAGCCAATCAACATGGACGGCAAACCGGGGCCCAACCCTGAGACCCATTTTCCCATCGAGCCGGACGGCTCATTTTCAGTCCCGAGAGGGTGGTAGCACGTGGACATTCCTCTGGTAGGTCAAGTGATCGCGTCTCTGGAGTTCGGGTTCTCCCTCGCGCTGCGTACGGATCATGACTACGAACTGCGCATCGAATCGTCTTTTCAGCTCGATGCGCCTGGGTCCGACGGGTTTAGAGGTGTGCCGGACGCAACGCTCTCCGAAAACACCGAGGTCAGGCGTCTCGAGGGTAGACAGGTCACGCTTGCGCACGCTTCCGAGGACGGCGACCTGCGAATCGAGTTCGCCGACCGCACAAGCCTTGTAGTTCCTTTCGACCCCGATTTCGAAGCCTGGACCGTTGCGGCACCCCAAGGTTTCAAGGCAGTCAGCCTGGCAGGCGGCGGTCTCACAGTCTGGGACTGAGGGGGGCGTCCCCGCAGGGTCGTTTGCGATCGACTGTGGGTAGAAGCCCCACTGAATGACCTGCGCAGGAGGCTTCGGCACACAATGCATCGCCAGGCCTGTGCCGTCGGACAAGGCGAGGGAGGGATAGGTCGCCCTATTCCGGTAGATCCACAGACCGCCAGATCGGACGCTCGAGAGGGTCTGATGTCCGTTAGCCTGTGCTGCATGTTTTGGCGAAAAGCGGACCGACGCAGTGCTTTAACCCTTGATCAATTCGATGCGTGCGTAGCGTCGAACAACTTGGATGTAGTCCGAGTCGAACTGGTGTACCAGCGGGCACGCAATGGGCGCGGCTCAAAGGTGGTTCTGACGAATCTCAGCCGCGGCGGCGGAGGAGATGCCTGGATGTGGTTCTACTATCCCGAAGTCGGCGATCTACTCGCTGTAACAGCGAGCTCAGGGTGGGGCCCACACAACAACCATGATGTTCTCTACGTTGGCAACAGATTCGGTGACACTGGCGTCTTCTTCAGGGTCGATTCGAAGACCCTCCGCAGGGGGCTGAGGCATCGCGCACGGCTTGAACGAGTGGCGGTGTAAGGGACGGACTTGCCCACGCCCATTCGGCACCGGGATCTTGCACCCGGTCGAGCCGGTAGGTTTCGGTTGTTTGCCCAGCGGCGCGAATCGAACTCTGAAACTATGCGTCTTCCCCCATTGGGGACGGTGGTGCTGTAGACCGGCGAAATCCTCGAGCAGAGTGGACTTACCGCAACCACTGGGCCCGACGACGGAGACGAGTTTGCCTCGGTGCCACCTCGGATGTGCCACGTGGACAACAAGGGATTCCTGATCGACGTAGTGTTGCCCGTACCGCTCGGCGAGTGGTCGAGTGGGGGTTCTGCGCGGGAGACAATCAGTAGCTGACGTCATCCGAAGGCTATATGAAGCCCAACGCTCGCCGTCGCCCCGCCGGCACTGAGGATGAAGTTGTGCCGTCCTTCGTCGCGAAACACCATCTGCATCGGCAGGAACCAGAACCGATTCTCGCCGGTGAAGCCGGCGCCGGGGATCTGGAGGCCGCGTTGGTTGACGACGGTGTTCGCCGTTCGCGTCTAGCACTTCGAGAGTCGCGGGGAAGTCTTTGCCGATGTCGTCGGGGCCCGTCTGCAGCAGCGCGATCAGGCGGCATTCAAGCATGCGGGTGTCGCGAGGAATCGTGCAGGAATCCCAGACGCCGCCGAGGATGTCGAGCATGTCGTTCGAGGCTCGCGCATACTCCGCGAAAGACAACCCGGTGATGATCATCGGCTTCCTCACTCGTTCAACTGCCCCGAGGCAAAACGACCTTGGCTAGCCGCGTCGACCGATACGGCCACGCGCACAACTCTAGGCGGCGCGGCGGTCGACCCTCGAACTCCTATGCCGTCGTACGCAATGCCCACGCCCGCGCGAGTGCAAAGGTTGCGACGAGTACGCACAGAACCGTCACGATCACGGCGACAAAGGTGGATGCCGTCGTGGAGAATCCGAGAATCCAAGCAGTCCCCGTTCCGACGAGGGTGGCGAGGACACCTCCGATCGGGAGAAAGGCAGCCACAACCTTGGTCGTCCGGGACGACAACGGATCGTGATTTGCCCTGAGCAGCAACCGAACCGAGGCGACTCCGAGCGCGTAGGCCAAAACTCCGGTGCCTGCGTATAGCGGCAGCAAGTACTCGGTCGAGACGCTCGAATTCAGACCGGAAAAGCTTGTTCCGACCAGAATCAGTACGGGCGTCATTCCCAGCGTCACGCCGATCAGACCGGCAACGGCGACCAGCCCCACTCGGCGAGAGGGATCGACGGCGAATCGAAAGCCGCACAGGTGCAGCACCAGGCCTGCGAGCATGCCGACCACTGCGCCGGTTGAAGCAGCGACAATGGGCTGCACCCACGGCCCCAGCGTGGTGTCCGGACCATAGAACGATCCGCCGGAGACGTACGCCGAGTACCCCGCAGTCGCGGTCGCCGAGTGACCCAGCACCGCAATCACTGCGCCGAGCAAAGCAAAACCACTTCCCTGTTTGATCACGTGCCAATGATGACGGATGTCCGATCTTCGTAGAGAAATTCGGCCGGAGTGTTGCCCTGACACGGCTTCGACCCCGGGGTGCGGCGATGTCCACTCGAGTGGGGACATCGTCGCACCGATTGGGAAACGCCAGGCACAACTGCGTCCCGATGCAATGGAACCGATGCATCGGTAGCTGCGTCCAACATCAAGGATGGGTTCCAAGGACGGAGTGCTGTGAGCAACGTGCGATTGCTGATCGGGAGTGCGGTCGGACTGATACTGCTGGCAACCGGATGCGCAGGGGCGACCGAAGGCATACCCGTTGCGGCACCGTCGACGACGTCGGTGATGACAACCGCTCCGGCGAATGGTGCGTGGGATCCGTGCACCATCCCGGACTCGGCAATCGAAGACGCCGGCTTGGCGGTAGAGACGGAGTCCTCCAACTTGGTGGGGGAGCTGCCGATTTCGGAGGACTGGATGACGTGTGTCTGGACCAACCCTCTGCCGACGCCGTGGTACTACCTCGGAATCTTCTCGTCCGACGAGAGCCTGGACTATCTACGTGGCAGTGGACGTTTCGGGCAGTTCGAGTCTATTGAGGGCCTCGACGGTATGCGGTTCCGGCGGACTGCTCAGTACGGCGAGGTCAACTGCGGCGTCGCCTTCGAACACCCGGATGGCGTGTTCTACCTCATCCTCGACGGCCTTCTGGCGACCGAGCCCCTTGGAGATCCGTGTGTCGAGGCCGAACGGTTGGCGCGTTCGCTCCGGCCATCCATGCCTTCATCGAAATAGTTGGGTAAGAAGTGATGGGGTCAGAAACTAACGAGCTGGCGGCTTCGATGCAGCAGTGGCAGTCGCTGTCGATGCAGGCAGAGTCCGGACAGCTCGAAATTCCCGAAGGCGTGGCGTTCCTGTGCGACGAGGTCTGCGCTGCCTACATTCGGCACTTGCAAGATATGGCGCGTAAGACGGAGTATTTGGTCGACGTCGAGGCATTCGGCACCTTGGATTCAGCCAGGCAGCTCGGCGAAAAGTTCGAGAGGATTGCCTTCAGTGGTGATCGATCGCTGCGCGTCGTGCTGACGCAACACATCGAGGTCATCGAGCTGATGCGGTCGGTGTTCAAGCGCTATTTCGATGAGGTCGAGTACGCCGATCAGCGGACCTTGAAGTCCATCGGGGAGATCGCGGAGGGTCTGGGCAGGTGACTTGTCAGCCGAGGTCCGTAGCGATCGGTGCCGCCGGCCGTCTGAAGAGATACTGCCCGATGTCGAATCGGTATTCGAGCGCCGACTCAGCAGCGATTGAAATACATTGAGCAGCAGACCAACCGAGAGTCGCGCACGAACGGCATGGTTCTACTGAGGGTCGTCCCTCATCTGGGCGGTACCGAATACGTTCGTACTCTGCATGGCAGGCACTGGACTCAGTCTGACGATCGCGTAGGCGAACGGGGGTGACGAGCCGCCAATCTATCGGATTGTCCAATCCGTACCCCTCGGCTACTGTCGAGGCAGGTTCAAGAGCGATAGCCGTAGGTACCTGGCCGGCTGTCCGGCAACCCCGTCTCCATCGACAGGGTGCCCCAGGGGAAGAACCGGCGCGTCCCGCAACCGCAGGCGCGCAAGTCGATGGAGGGTTGCACCTCCGGGGTGAGGTGAACGATGTCCGGTAGTGACGAACTCGAAGCAGCGCAGGCGAAGTGGGAACCCATTCCGCCGGAACGCCGTCGTACTTGGTGCCAGACGCTACTGAGTTACCCGCCGATCTGGTACGGCGTGTTCCCGATGATCGAGACCCGGAGGCGGGTGCTCGAAGGCGGGTACGCCAATGCGGAAGCCTGGATCGACCTTGCGAAACGTGCTGAAGCAGTAGGCTTCACACCTCAGACGTGGCTGATCTTTCGACAGAGTCTCGAACCCGCTTACCTGAAGGATCGATTCCCGTCCCATCCCGAGAACATGCCCAAGCGGCGTGGGAACGGCGGCGTCGAGACGGTGGTGGTCGATCCCGAAGACTTCTCCGAGTGGCCATGGCTGTTCGAGGCGGGGTATCGCGCGGGCGAGGCGACCTGGCATGCGCTGTCTCGCTGAGCTACCCGAGCACAGGCAGAACCGATTCGGCGGGGCCGCTTATGCATCCTCCCCGATGTCCTCGAACCACAGGCTCCGGCGCTCAGCAAGCATGCGTTCCATCAACTGCACGCATTCGGCGTTGTCGACGACGTCGACCTGCACTCCGTGCTCGCGTAGCAAGCTCTCCGATGTCTCGAACGACCGATTCTCACCTATGACGATTCGCGGAATCTCGTACAGCAAAGCGGTTCCCGCGCACATGAAACACGGAGACAATGTCGTGTAGAGCACTGATTTTCGGTACACCGAGGCGGGGAGTCGGCCTGCTCGTTCGATGCAGTCGGTTTCACCGTGACGGATTGCGCTGTTCATCTGGACGCGACGGTTCCGTCCCACAGCAAGAACTTCGCCGTCGTGCACGAGTGCCGCGCCGATCGGAACGCCGCCTTCTTCCCAGCCGATCTGGGCCTGTTCGATTGCCAGTCCGAGAAAGTACTGGTCTCCGCGCAATGGACTGTTCACATGCTCTCCTCGGTGTTCGGAAACAGCGTATGCAATTCGTGTCCTCGAATGGACCTGGGCACCACCTATCGCAAGCGGTACCGAGAATGCGATCGGGATCGGATGTCGGCGTGGCGATGAGCGGCGCGTTCCGACGTCAGCCGAAGGCGATGCGAAGCCCGACGCTCGCGGTGGCCCCACCGGCGCTGAGGATGAAGTTGTGCCGTCCTTCGTCGCGAAACACCATCTGCATAGGCAGGAACCAGAACCGATTCTCCCCGGTGAAGCCGGCACCGGGGATCTGCAGGCCACGTTGATTCACTATGTGTTCGCCGTTCGCGTCGAGCACTTCGAGAGTCGCAGGAAAGTCCTTACCGATGTCGTCGGGGCCCGTCTGCAGCAGCGCGACCAGTCGGCATTCGAGCATGCGGGTGTCGCGTGGAACCGTGCAGGTATCCCAGACCCCGCCGAGGATATCGAGCATGTCTTCGCTGACCCGTGCGTACTCCGCGAAAAACAACCCGGTGATGATCATCGGCTGGTGTCACCTGTTTCGTAGTAGGGAAGTGATTTCATCGCATCAAGAACGGCCGGGCGAAATGGTTGCGGCACTGTGTACTTGCCGTCGCAGACCAACCACCCGTCGGCAATGAATTGCTCCAGCATGCCGCGAAGTATCAACGCCTCGATGTGTTCGTACAGATCCCCGGCACCGGCCGGGCCGACTGCCGGGAGCCGCGTCCGCGGAGTGCTCGTCATCGCGGCGAGAACAATCTGTCCGGCAACGACGTCGACGGCTGGGGACGGACGGAGGGGATCCTCGCTGAAGAAGTAACGACGAATGACGTGCGATAGGGCCGTCCGGTGGGCGGCCAAGGAGCTGGCAAGTGAGTGGGCGAACTCGTGCGCGTGCGGACCGGGAACTGCTGTGGTGGAGGTCGACTCGATCAATCCGGCCGCCTTCGCCGCATTCCACAGTGTCATCAACCCTGAGATCTCGAGCATCGATCTCGACCTCGATGCACGCGCATCCAACTCCACGCCGACGGCTTTCGCCAACTCGCGAACCGACCCTGGCCGCGGAACACCCGTGCCCGTGATCGGTCGTGACGTACCGAGCCAGCCGAGGAGTGAGCGAAGCTGCGCAATCGGCTTCGACGCGGTCAGCGCCGCCAACTCTTCGTCGGCGTCTGGCGTTGCGGGCTCGATGCCGTGGGGCGTCACCCGTTCGACCGGGGACTCGACTGTCGGCTCGACGTCGTTGGCCAAGTCCGCGGTGGTGGTACGGGATCCCCGGCGACCGAACAGTGGAATCACTTCGGCGAGGTCGCGACCTGTGCGGTGGGGAGTCACACGCACATCTTATGGAAGACGCAGGGGCTCGCGCTGGTACCCACCTCCCGACCGTCACGTTTATGCTGGCCGCGATGGACGACAACGATGATTACGACGAGCTCGATACTGCAGCCCTCGACGTCTTGCGGGGACTCGGACCACTGAGCACCGAGGACTGGGCGATTGCCATGTCCGACCGAGGATTTGGACGCCGACGCGATATGTACGAACTCGTCGACACTGTCGATTCGGTCGATCTGGCCTTTCTGCCGGACATGCGGAACATCGCAGTCGCCACGCTGTTGGAGGGCCGCGTCCTCACTCACCGCCTCAACCACTGGGAGGTGGCGTCGGACATCATCGAGTCGATGGACGACCTGTCGCCCATCACGACCCTCTTGCAGTTCGCCGAGGATCCCGCTGGCCTTCGCACGAAGTACCGAGGTATCGGTGACGACGAGATCTTCACCATTCGCGGCATCGATGACCCGCAGTGGCCGCCCAGTGAAGCGCTCGTGCTCCCGCAGGGGACGTTGAGCGACTACGAACCAGGTGAACTCGTATCGCTCGTGGTGGCCGGCGGCGAGGTTCGGATTCGGTCGGTCGACGGCCCGCTGGAGCGTGTCGACCTCTCTGCTGCCGTGCGAGAGATTGTGCCCCAGGACGAGAGTGTCGATCGCGATGCTGTTGTCTACCAACTGATGTACGACCAACCGGACCTCTTCACGAAGCCAGGACCACCGCTGTCCGAGCTTTTTGCCGATGCAGGCTTCGACCAGTCGGACGACAGTGTGGCCCGAACAGGATTCGACTTCGACGCCGAGGCGGCCACCACTCGAATGAACGTCGTCTCCAACACTTTCGGAGTCGATGCCGCCGAGGCTCGTGCTCTGGTCCTGTTCGGCGACATCGTGCGGGACATCCGCGGCGAGGCCGCCTACGACGCCCGACAGCGTGCCGAGGCGGCGGTCTCGGACGGTGCAGATGAGCTCGCCCCACTTGCTCGATCCGAGGTTGCGGCACTGGCACTGCGGAGACAGCTCGACGGCGACGGGGCTGCGGAGGCGTTGCTGAACGTTGCGGATGCGCTGCTGATTGCAGGGCCGCGGCGGGTGACAGCAGCTGCGCACTGGTTCCGCGCTACCGCGCTGGACCGGCTCGGGGACGCACTATCGGCTGAGAAGGCGTTCGAGAAGGCACTCGACGCCGACTCGCACTTCGAACCTGCGGTGCTGTCTCTCGCCGAGTATGCGTCGACGCGGGGAGACGCGGTCCGCGGTCTGTCTCTACTCGGTCGTATCGATCCCGCCGCGGGCGCGGACCTACGAGAGATGTTGGAGCCCTACGTTCCTCGGGATCGGCCCGATCTGGGGCGTAACGACCGCTGCTGGTGCGGTTCGGGGCGAAAGTACAAGGTGTGTCATCTCGGGAAGAACGTTCTCTCGCTCGAGGAGCGCGCACAGTGGCTGTACCAAAAGGCCGGCGGCTACGCAGCCACGGCGAACTCAGCGGATCTCATTATCGGTCTGGCCGAGATCCGCACTGCGCATCTCGGCGGTGGTGACGATGCTCTGTCGAAGGCCTTCGACGACCCGTTCGTCAGCGACGTCGTGTTGTTCGAGGGTGGAGGGTTCGCCGAATTCGTGGCTTCTCGCGGGCCGCTACTTCCAGCCGACGAGTTGATGCTGGCCCAGCAGTGGCTGTTGGTGGAACGGTCGGTGCACGAGATCGAGTCGGTAAGACCCGGAGAAGGCATGTCTCTACGTGATATTCGTACCGGCGATCGACATGACGTCACGGAACGCTCGGCCAGTCGGCAGTTATCTGCAGGACAATTCATCTGCTCGCGCGTCGTACCCGTCGGTGAAGGGTTCCAGATCTTCGGAGGAATCGAACCCGTCGATCCGTCGCAACGTACAGAGCTGATCGAGATCGTCGACGCCGATCCTGTCGATGCCGAAGATCTGGTGAGCTTTCTCAGCGCCCGGCTGGCTCCTCGCCGAATCGAAACGCGTGACGGTGATCCGATGGTGTTGTGCGAGGCAGTCTTCGAGCTCGGTGCAGTCGGGGGACTACGGCGGAAGCTGAGCCGCAAATACGGGGCCGCGGAGGGGAATCGTTGGCACTGGACGGTCGAATCGAGCATCCTCGGCACACTCACCCTGGACGGCACCCATCTGACGCTGGAAGCAATGTCCGAACACCGAATCGACAGGTTGATCGATGACCTGTTGACCCTCCACCCCGATGCGGATCAGATGAGCCAAAGCCGCCTCTCGGCGGAGGAAGCGATGGCCGAGAGGCCGGGCGACAAGGCAGAGCCTGTCGAGGTGACGCCGGAGCTGGCTGCGCTCCTCGACAAACAGGTCCGTGCATACGAACAGAAGTGGCTGAGCGAGTCCATCCCCGCACTCGAAGGTTGGACGCCACGCGATGCCGCTGAAGACCCGACTCGTCGCGATGATCTCATTCGTCTTTTGGACTCCTTCCCGGAAGAAGAGCGAGCTGGTGCGATGAGTGTGCGTCGACTGCGCGACATGCTGGATCTGTGAGGAACACGTCGGAGCTCCCGCTCCTGAATTGAATGGATTCGCATGGTGGGGTGGAACCGATTCGTCACGGACTGCGTCCAATGGCGTGGACGGGGGTCGATGGAACGGAGTGGTGTGAGCACGATGCGAGTGTGGGCAGCGGGCGTTGTGGGCGTAATGCTGCTCGTGTCCGGATGCGGTGGTACGACCGACGGTGCGCCGACCGCGGCACCATCGACGACTTCGGCCATCGCTGCGTCCGCGTCGACTGAAGCATGGGATCCGTGCACCATTCCGGATGAGGCGATCGAAGCCGCTGGATTGGCGGTAGAAACCAAAAAGGCAACTTTAATTGGTGAACGGCCGATCTCGCCGGATTGGTCGACGTGCTTTTGGAGGAATCCGCTCCCAGAATCGTGGTACCACCTCGGCGTCTTCTCGTCCGTGTTTTCGTTGGACTATCTGCGCGACGAGGGACCGTTCGAGCAATTCACCGCGGTCGAAGGGTTCGACGGCCTGCGGTTTCAACGCAAGATCAAGTACGACGAAGTCAGTTGCGGCATTGCAATCGGGCACGACAAAGGCGTTATCTACTTGATGCTCGATGGTCTTGCTCGAACCGAGTCCCTCGCTGATCCGTGTGTGGAGGTCGAGCGCCTGGCTCGGTCCCTTCGTCTATCCCTTCCGTCGCCGAACTGACAGGAGAAAACGGTGGGTTCCGAAGTAAATGAGTTGGCTGCGTCGATGAGTCAGTGGCAGGCGCTGTCTGCGCAAGCAGAGGCCGGAGTGTTGGAAATTCCGGAGGGGTGGCGTTCCAGTGCGACGAGGTCTGCGCCGCATACATTCGGCACCTGCAAGACATGGTGGGCCAGACCAAGTCGCTTATCGACGTCGAGGCCTTCGGCACCCGCGATTCGGCTCAACAGCTGGGTCGGAAGTTCGAGAAGATCTCCTTCAGTGGCGAGCGATCGTTGCGGGTGGTGCTACTGCAGCACATCGATGTCATCGAATTGATGCGGTCGGTATTCAAGCGCTACTTCGATGAGGCCGAGTACGCCGATCAGCGGACGTCGAAGTCGATCACCGACTTCGCGGAGGGTCTGGGGAAGTAACACGGCGCTGCCCGGATTCTGCTCGGTTCAGAGGGGGAACCGAACGGCCACTTGCTGCGTCTGATCTGTCGTGGGGTTCGACCTCCCCACGGTCGATGGGGGAGAAGATGCGGCTACCGGACAACATTCCACCTGTGGTCTACGTACCGTGCACTGCGCACGTCTCCATCGTGGATCAGGCAGTGGTCGACCTACGCACCGCCCGGGACGGGCGTAGTGCCCTGCTGGCATATTCGGCACTGGATCGGCTCCATACCTGTTGTGGCGATGACCAACCCTGGATGGTGCTGCCGACAACAGCCCTGTCGAAAATTCACGAGTCCCATCCATTCGACCTCCTGCTGATGGACGTCATGATTCCCCACCACGAACGTCGGAGCGTCCACGCATGACCCTGTATGTCGACGTTGCTGTACTACGAGATTCCGCGGACGCGATGCTCAGAATTGCCGACGACTTCGACACCGCAGCGTCATCGATCCCCGACGCCGCCGACACCGGTATCGGAGCGCCGGCGCTGGCCGGGATGCTGGCACTGTTCACCGGTCGCGGCGGCGAACTGCAGACCGCATTGGCGTCGTATTCGGTCGCGCTCGATGAGTGCGCTATCGAATACGAGACCCAGGACGCCGCGACAGCCGAACAGGTCAACGCCGCACTCTGGGAGAAGTGACGGTGCCCATCGACACGAAAGTCGACGGCAACGTGGGATCTGTGCACGCCGTCGCCGGGTGGCTTCGCAACAGCTTCGCCGCTGGCCTCAGCGCCTCCATCGACACGCTGGACGCCACCAGAAATCGAACAGACGCCGGATGGGACGGCCCTGCATCCGAGGCCTTCTTCGCGCAGGCGCTTACCACCACTGGCGGTGCCTCTGACTTGGCAACTGCAGCAGCAGATTACGCCGCCAAGGTCGACGCTTTCGCTGCGGCACTACAGGCATTGCACGACGGGATGCGTGACGTCCGATCGGACGCAATCGATGCTGGACTCGACGTAATCGATGACACCATCATCGAACCCATCGACGATGCTTTGCGCGATGAATTCGATGCTCTCGAGCGCAGAGTCGCGCAACTGCGAGGCGACGAGACCGCGGCGGGCCAGCAACTCAAGGTCGATTACATCGACGCGGCCGCCAAGACCTTCTTCTTCGGAGGGTCGGTAGCGATCGGCCTGGCGCAAGCGGCGATGGAAACGCGCGCCTGGTTGATGACCTCGAAAGCCAATGATATGTATGCGCGGGCTGTTCAATGGGCCGAGTTTGCCCGCACGGCCCCTGCCGGGTCTCCCTTCTCTGCTGTCTACCGCGATTTCGGGTTCTCCGACTTTCTTCGGAATCAAGCCGACGACATGGTCCGGAATGCAGACGACCTGTACTCGAAGGCAGGAAGATGGGGGTTGCGCGCGGGAGGTGGCTTGGCGGTGCTCAGCATCGGCTACGACATCGTCAACGGTAAGCCTGTCGACCAGGCCGTAGTTGCCGGTGGATTGGGGTTCGGGGCGTCGGTGGCCGCAGGGGCATTGATCGGCACCGCGATTCCGATCCCTGGGGTGGGCACAGTCGCAGGAGCGATCGGCGGTGCTTTCGTGGGCATCTTCACTTCTGGAATGGTCGATGATCTCTACCAAAACGGATTCGACTCGATTGGGGACTCTCTTGGCGCGGGCTGGAACTCAGCAGGAGCCACGACGGGGGCAATCAAGGATATCTCAACCGAAGTGTGGGATGCACTCTTCTGAATATTCGAGAAGTTCTACTTCGGGATAACCAGCGAAAAAGTCGGCATAAATGCTGAAATCGAATTCCTATTGACCTATTTACATGACGACCGGAGGCCTTATGCGCATTGACGACCCGAGAGATTTTGGACTAGCCGAGTACGTACACGAAAACCGCATCGACTTCAAATTCATTGCTGGCTTGGTGTTCCTGGAGTTCTTCGCTTTCGCGTTCTGTATCGGCGCAGGCAGAGCAATTCTCGAGGAAAACTCCCTCGCCTCTTTCTCTGGAATCCTTCTCGGACTCATGATCGGCTTGACTCCCGCAATGCGTATCTTTCACAGGGCGGGACGCTCGACGGGGCAGGCGGTGTATCGGACTACAACCGGATCGAGTGTCCGCTACAAACACGGCGTGCTTAGATTGAGTCTGGTTCTCATGGTCCTGGCGGGGACAGGAATCATGTGGCTAGGACTCCAGCATGGCATCGGCGGCGAAACCGTTGTCGGCGTTGTATTAACGATTCCATTCGTCGTTCTGTCCGTAGGCTTGATACGCGGTGGACGGCGGCGTCCGAGAATCGAACTCACACGCGAAGGTGTCATTCAGGAGGGATATGGGTTCAGGAAGATGGTTCCATGGGACGTGCTCCGAGATGCTGTGCTGCAACCGAAATGGCCACCCGAGATCGGACTGTTGGCACCAATTCTCGGCTCGTTCGAATACGTCAAACTGACCCGGCTGAAGCTGGACGAACAGTCGAATTTCTTCCCCGGCGCTTTGATCGACTGCCGATTCTTCGACGTCCACCCTGTAGTCCTGACCCGATGGATCCGGTTATACCTCGACCACCCGAAACTGCGACATGAACTCGGTACGGATGCCGCCACCGAACGCCTCGCAAACCTGCTGCCATGACCCACAGAGGTCTGTGGACGATCGTGTACCGAGAGCGTGTGGAGTCGATGAGTAAGTCCACGACTGAAGTGTTAATGGGCGAAACTGAATGGTGGCTTGCTGCAACCGGTACGCCGGGTGATCCCACACAGACGCATGGCTTCGGCGAGTTCGGCGGCAGCAAGGACTACATCGGTGGGCCTGTTGAGCCGCTTCGTGTTTTCAGTATTCTCGACTCCGATGATCAGGCCAGTCAGATCATCAACGGCACTGCGCTCGTTGCGAGCCAACGGATGGATCGGCTGCTCGTGACAACCGGCGATGCGTCGCTGGGGGACCAGGCCTATCGCCCGCAGTGGCTTGTCGATCACGGGCTCAGTACCGAAATGGACCGACGTGTGCAGGACGGAGTCGACAAGCAGGAAGCAGCCGATGCACGGAACTCGAAGTTCACTGCAGCGTGGACAGCGGGGCAAATCGTTGCCGGTGGATTGGGCCCCGGTGGAATCGCGGTCGCGGCTGGCTCCGAGTTTCTGAAGCCGTATGTGCTGTCTGTCGATGGCCTCGCTGCTCCAGCTGCTCGCGAAATCACCTTTGAAACCACGCGATTCGACTTCGATGCCAGAGGCGATTCGTACTCGGCAAGCACCTGGGGAAGCGAAAATTTCAGGAGGCTCACTATTCTGGATGCACTTGTAGACAAGGGTGCGGTAGACATCGAGGACGTTCCCGATGTCTACAAGAGCGACGACGGCTCATCGCTGCTTCCGTACTCAGAAGCCGAAAGGGCGTATCTCGGCGAGGATGCGCCCAAGGTGCGATTTGAGCAGTCTGGACGACGAGGATTTACGGGATGACAGTACTTGAGGGGCCCCGTATATTCGTCGCAGCTCTGGCGACGATGCTCATCGTCGTCACAGCGTGCGATTCTGTCGCCGATGACAACCCGACCCCGGAAGAAAATACGGTACCGAGTGGGCACGCCACCGAGTCCTACGTGGTTCCTGATCAACTACGTGATGCGACGATGGTCTGGTCTGCTGAACCAGGAATCGACCTGTTGTCCACGGAAGGAACCTTGGTCCGCGCATCCGAAGAGTCATTCGCTATCGGGTTGATGATCGGTCTCGACTACACCTATCTCGGTTTCGCGAACAGCTCGAACAGCCGGGGCGGAGGCGGCTTGTTCGGGGGCTTCGAAGATGACACGGGGGAAGGCCCTTACGTGGGGACGATTCATGGTCATATTCAAAAAATTGTCCCGACTAAGAATGGTTTCGACGTATTGTCTTGCGTGCTCGCGGTCGGCCTGGACAAACTCGTGGACGGCCGGTTCGTTCCGTCGCGCATAACCGAGGGGGATGGCGGAGAGCAACGATCGAGCTTCACCCGTACCGGTGACCTGACAGCGGGGCCCGAGTCGCCCCCGTCGGAGCCAGTCCCCGATCGTCCGCATTGGCAGGCACCGGCCGGCAACGAATTCAGGGGTTGGACAGTAGACGGGTTTGTCGATCTCGACCCCGCCACTGCGGGAAGTGGCCGGTGTGTTCCATGGGCACGCTCTCTCCACCCTGAGACACCTGCAGTCATCCCCAAGGATGCTTACGCGAAGGACACCCCACCGCCGGTGCAGCCTGCGTACCCCGGTTGGCCAGATCCCGCTAGCTGAGAAATTCAGCAGTACATCGTTTCAACGAAGAGGCCAATACTGTGATCAGCTCCCACGAAGAACTCGGCGCGAAAGTTCGTCGACTGCAACAAGCCGTTGCCGACATCCATGGCATCACTCAACTCGAGGGCGTCACTATCCGGACGGATGCGAACGGTCGCCTCACCGGGCTCCAGGTGAGCCGCGACGCCTACGTCCGTGGACCCGACGTATTGGCCGACCTGATCATGCGTGCGTACGGCCAGACGGCTGACGACGTCCAGCAGCGCACTGCAGCGGTGCTGGCGGAGCTGCGGGACGACCCATCCGTGGCTCGCATCGTCGACGCGACCAGCAGCAGAGCAAACTCTGAAGTGGCGGTCGAGCCTCCGCAGTTCGGTGACTTTTCCGTTGCGCAGCATAGCTTCTCGGGTCAGCCAAATTCAGAGCCTCCGAGCCGTGGCCCTGACGAGACTGAGAAGAGCGGTGATTCCTACTACCAACGCAAGTCTTGGTTGGAATAGCGTGGGCTCGACATGGTCGTCAGCGACCCGCTCTGCACTAGGTGAGCAGCGCGCAGTCTCGTTCGTGGAACGCGATCGGCATCGAACATCATCGTCCATAACTTGGGCCACCTACACCGGTCACAGCATGAATCTGCAGTTCCCGGCACCGGGCTCGGGTCCTCTTGAACGTGCATCGACCGTTGCTTTCGACCTCGGCGAGACGATTCACCGACATCGAGCGAGAGAAGACTTCGCGCAACGTCTCGGTTGTTGACCCAGGCCACTACGCCTGGTCTGGAGTCGAACTCCAACCACAGGTCGAGGTCAGGACAGCTCGGCGCAGCGCTGATCGAGTAGCTGCTTCAACTGCCGTGTTTGCTTGTCATCGAATCCGATCACGTCGACTTCATCGATTCCGTTTCGAACGCCTGCGCAGACGTCGTCGAGGATTCGCAGAGTTGCTCGCCCCGGCATTCCCAGTCGACCAGCGGACTCGACGAAATGCGAACGTGTCCAACGGTTCGCGCGCCCGTAGAAGCTCAACGCCATCGGGTCGCTCCACGACGCGTAAGGCTGGGTGCACAGAAGGTCGTAGGCGGGTGTGATCGACCAGATTCCCCGAGAGTTCTTGTGGATCGAATAGTTTTTGCCGTGCAGATCGCCGTTTCCGATCGCATACGAATAAGCCGTCAAGCGAAGAAGTTCGGCGGTGGCCTGGCGCGCGGATCCGCCGCCGCGCTCGACATTGTCGGCGAGCAGCGCAATCACCGCTTCGGTCTTCATTCGGTACTTGGACGCGGGATAGAGCCCGGATACTTGGCACGCATCCTCTTGCGGTAGCCGTTGTTCACCGATCCGGTCGAATCGCGCTACCAGTAGACCGCTGATTCCCTTGTCGTCCTCGATCACGCGGTGTTCCGGCACCGAAAGCCCGCATCTACGTGCCAGATTCATGAAGAAGCTCTCGTTCTCGACCAATCGCGGCAGTCGCGCCGGTGGGGCGAGTTTCAAAATGGCGGGCCCGGCGGTAGTCGACACCGGGGTCGAGTACATCTGTGCGGACACTTTGCCCTGGACGCCCGGCAGAGCGGACGGATCCTGGCTCACCGACTCACCTGTGGACAGGGAATCGAACAGGTGACGAAGATCTGGAACACGGTGCCTCGAATCGAATGCACTGCCCGCCAACGATGTCTCTTGACCGCGTGGCAGCACACGAACGTCCCCGATGGTGTCCGATCCGACCGCCAGCAGCAGTGTGAAGTGATCGTCCTCGGACGTTTTTGTAGCTGTCACCACTCCGGTGAGACGAACGCCTTCCGGCAGCAGGCCCGCGAAAAAGGCAGGGACGCTACCGCCCGATGCCCGCGTCTCGAGTGACGACTTCGGGATCGACCACGCGAGATCCGGCGCAGAAGCGCTGCCGAGGTAATCGCTGTCGTACCGAAACACGACGTCGTTCCCCACACGCGTCAGTGAGCCGGCGAGAAGATCGCCCTTGTAGACATCGGCTGCATCGACATCCCGCAGCTCGGATACCGGGATCATGTTGGGTTCAGTGGTGGCACAGGCGATCCGGCGCGCGTGAGCAATGTGATCTCGCAGCCCAGCGCTTCCGCGACAGCAACCGCGCCGTCGAGCTGCACTGTGTCTTTTCCGCCCTCGAGCGCCTGGACTGTGGAGCGCCCCACGCCGGCGAGCAGCGCCAACTCGGCTTGAGTCATGCGCAACTGATGCCGACGCGCGACGAAGGCCCTGGCCAGCTCGCCGGAGTGCTTCCGAGCTCGTCGTCGTGGTTCGGCCATGATCGCTCCTTGTGCTTGCGCAGGCATGCATATCGGAGCTTACATCGTGAACTATCCGGTGAACAGCCTCTATGCCTGTCGACATAGGCATAAGGGAGCCGAATGACGATATAGCCACGCTCCCCACGGTTATGCATGCGTTCTCACGCGTAAGTATCGGTGATCGGGTGAGCGAGGGACTCGGCACGGGATCCGGCCAGCACACACCGGCTGTGCGTTGCGGCGTAGAGGTCGACGGATAGTCCGGAGCGAGCAGCGGTCAGTCGTGACTGTTGAGGTCCACGACCAATCGGATCACGAGTTCCCCGTCGACGACTCGCGTTCGTTGCTCGCAGATGGTGTTCATCAACGCGGTTCCCTCGTCGATTCCGCGCCGATGTGTGAGGAGCCTGTCGATGGAGTTTTCGGAGTTGGTCAATGCCGTTGCTGCTGCGGTGAGTTGACTGTTGGTCACGCCCCGATTGCCCGTCAGTGCCACGCGCTGAGCGCCGCGGGTGAATGTCGTGACTGCGGGCGGCGTCGGGCCGCCGGTGTTGGCCTGCCGAACACCGGCGATGTCCACACCGGGCAGCAGGTCGGAGGTGGCCTTGGCCGGAACACCGCCTATCGGATGCACAGCCACTACTCGATCGCCGAGCCGACGCAGCGCCGCATCGATGGACGCCACGGTCCCAGCGCGGTGCGTGGCCACCAGAACCGCGACCGATCCGGTCAGGTCCCGTTCCCAGTCGTCATCGACGGAGAAGTTCTTCACCGATGGCAGATAGTTCGCGGTCCACTTCGCGCCCAGTTCGGTGCGATGCACCATCGCGACGTCCACAGTGGGGAACAGCCCCGGTGCGCGACGCGCCAGCGCTCACGCTGAGGCATCGTCCGACTCCAAATCGGTGGTGGTGCGGAGGCGGCCACGCGTTGCCCACAAGGCGACGACGAGGCCCAACGCCGTCGCCACAGCACCGATCCATCCGAGGTTCCGCTCGGACAGGCCCTGCGCCAGAGTGGTTCCGCCGATCAACGATCCGAGCGCGACACCGACATTGATGCCGGACGTGTTCGCGGCGAGGGCCGACGGGGCACCCTCCGCTGCGGTCAACACCCACGTTTGGTAGGCGGGTACGACTGCGAATCCTGCAGCGCCGAGTGCTATCAGAGCGACGACGACAGCGGGTTTCGAAGGAGCCGCGAGGCTCAGGGCCAGCAGTGCGACGACGAGAACTACCAACAAGCCGACAAGGGCGCGCGCCAGATTTCGGTCGGCGAGACGACCCCCGACGAGATTCCCGAGGAAGCCCCCGACACCGAACACGAACAGTAGGAAAGCAATGGTGCCTCCGTCGAATCCGGTGATGTTTTCGAGTGTGGGCGCGATGTAGGTGTAGGCGGTGAAGAAGCCGGTCTGCCCGAGGGCGCTGAACAGCAATGCGATCAGTACGGGCCGTCGGAGGATCACCCTGAGTTCCTGTGCGATGCTCGGTGTCGTTTCCGGGGCGGGGTCGGTCGGAATGGCCAGCGCCACGAACGCGATGCCGGCAGCAGCAACCACGGCAAGGGCGACGAAGGTCGCCCGCCAGCCGAAGTGTTGTCCGATCAGTGTTCCCACCGGAGCACCCAGGATCATCGCAAGAATGAGACCGCCGGCCACCCAGGAGATGGCCTGTGCGATGCGTTCGGGTGGAACGCTGCGTGCGAGGGTGGCAATCGAGAATGCGATGAACCCACTGAGCGCCAGCGCTGCGACCACACGGCCGGCGAGCAGAACGGCAATTGTGGGGGCGGAAGACGAGATGACGTTGCCGACCAGGAACACAACCATGAGCCAGACCATGGACAGTTTCGACGAGTACCGTGCCAAGTATGCCGCCAGAATTGGGCCGGTCACAGCAACGGTCACTGCGTAGGTCGTGACGACCGACGCGGCAGTGCTGACGGTGGTGCCGACGTCGACGGCAATCTCGGTAAGCAAGCCGATCACCGCGTATTCAGCACTGCCCAGGGCGAATACGCACAGCATCATCGCAAGTATCGGTGCGACGGGAATGCCTGGAGAGTCGGACTGTGGCGCAGTGGCGGTCCGTTGCTCGGTGGTCATCTAGTACCCCTTCGTGGAAGTAGTAGTGGATAGGCGGTTCATGCAATGATTTCGATAATGGCTGCGCCCCAGTTGAATCCGATCCCTGAGGAGCACAGCGCAACAAGTGATCCCTTCGGAGTTGCGCCTGTCGAGATCAGGTGATGCAGGCCCGCGAGCTGGTCGGCTGCTCCGATATGGCCGACGGTGCGGCCCCATTTCCAGAGTGTCCGGTCTTCGTCGATCCCGTACTGAGACAGAAATTTCCACTCTGCGATTCCGCGGCCAGTGTTGGGGAACACGAACCGATCGATCTGGTCGATCTTGCAGTCCGCGTCTTCCAGCGCGATGCGCAGGACTTCCTCGGTGGCGCCAGTCAGTTTGGCGATGGCCTCCTCGATCGGATGATCGGCGAGATAGATGTCCTTTCTTCCCCGTAGGTCGAGACGCGTCGAGGGATCGTTGGGAAGAGGGCGCGGCGCATCGCCTGCGTAGAGCGGCTCAAGTGACGGGTCACCGATCAAGGCGCTGCTGCGGACGGCGGCGATTCCGGAGGAGCGGTCGAGCACGACGGCTGCTGCACCGTCGGCGAGGACAAGCCCCTTGTCGCTGCGGTACCGGTCGAAGTGGGGTTGTGCGAATACGTCGGCCGCAGTAACGGCGACAGCACCGCCTGAGTTGGCGGCTGCGAACAGTGCGCCAGTGTGTAGTGCTGCGAGTCCACCGTTGGATGCCTGCCGTATTTCCAATGTGGTCAATCTGCTCGACGCTGCGTCCGGTAGAGCTGTACGAGCTATGTGGGCGGCGGGGGTCCAGTAGTCCTGACCCTGGAAGTGAATTCCGGTGTGTATCAGGGTGTCGATTCGTCGATCCTCGCCGAAGGAAAGCGCCTCTCCGAGTGCTCGCGCTGCGAGTTCGGTGGGAGCCGCCCCCGGTATCACCGAGATCGATTCGAGGTCGTCCTCGGCCGCGTCGTCGGGGTCGTAGTCGCCACGTGCGACGGCCTCGCGTACCGGATCTCGCTGTCCCAGAACCGATGCGATCCCGGTGATGTAGACGTCGTCGTGCTTCACGAAGCCCCCTCGTGGTTGCGTGTAGTGATCACTACACGAGTATGGCACTGCGGATCGAGTTCGCAACCGGAACCCGCTGATCTCCGCCTGGGTGCAACGTTCGCGTTGACCGCGGGCGATTCGTTGCGTGTCTTCGTGACCACTCTTTGCCCCTTCGTTCCACGAAGAACCGAACCTCCTGTCGAAGGCTGGGCGATTCATTTAATGATCGATACAGGAGTATGGTGAGTCACAGTTTGCGAGAACAGTTCGAGAAGGGGAGGGCCCGATGGCCGGCGTGCGAGGACAGGGGCGCAGGTTCGATGTCGACTCAGCGCTGGATCAGGCGATGTTCGCCTTCTGGGAGCACGGATACGAGGGCACCTCGGTTTCGATGCTCACCAGCGCGATGGGCATCAACCCGCCGAGTCTCTACAGTGCGTTCGGAGGCAAGGAGGGTCTTTTCTTCGCAACGATCGATCGCTATCTCGCCACCCGAGGCGACTTCATGGACCGAGCGTTCGCAGAGGAGCCCCACGCGGCAAAGCTGATCTCGCGGCTGTTGTACGACGCGGCCTTGCATTACACGGACGAGTCCTGTCCAGGCGGCTGTCTGATCATCAGCTCGGCGGTCGGCGTCACCGACGCCAATCGAAGCATCGCAGATCGATTGCGGGACATGCGCAATGCCAACGTCGCCCTGCTGTCCGAGCGCATTTCGGAGAACATCGCCGACGGCATCCTGCCCCCGTCATGGGAGCCCGTCGATGTCGCGGAATTCATCGGCGTCATCATTCAGGGCATGTCCCAGCGCGCCCGGGACGGCGCAACGCGGAGTCAACTCGAACACGTGGCAGAGATGACGCTTGCGTCGTTGGGGCCGGTGCACTCGATCGCCCACTGACAGTTGGTCAGTCCACGACCCTTGCGAACTGTTCGAGGAACAGGTCGACGTCCGCCGCCTCGATGGTCAACGGCGGTCTGATCTTCAGTGTATTTCCGTACGAACCGGTGGCCGAGATCAGCACCCCGCGTTCCTTCATGGCGTTGACCACGCGCAGTGCCTCGGCCGGATCCGGTTCACCTGCCGGGCCGATGAATTCGACTCCGACGAACAACCCCGCACCCCGGATGTCCCCGACGGAATCGACGCGATCGGCGGCCTCTCGGAGTCCTGCCAGCATGCGCGTACCCATCGAGGCCGAGTTCGCCACGAGCCCGTCGTCACGGATGACGTCGAGCACCGCTTGCGCCGCAGCGATCGTCACCGGATTACCGCCGAAGGTGTTGAAGTAGCGCAGGTCTCGGCCGAATAACTCGGCCAGAGAACCCTGCATCACCAGACCCGCGATGGGCATACCGTTGCCCATCGGTTTGCCCATGGTGACGATGTCGGGCTGCAACCCGTGCCGCTCGAATCCCCACATCGACGCGCCCAAGCGGCCGAACCCCGGCTGCACCTCGTCGGCGATCAACAGCCCACCTGCGGCGTGAACGACGTCAGCTGCAGGCTTCACGAACGGTGTCGGCTCCGGCAAGATCCCGTCGGAGGCGAAGATCGAATCGACCATCAGCGCGGCGAAACCGACACCGCTGCAGACCAAGTCGTCGATCTGTTCCTGAACCTTCTCGGCGAACCACGTGCCCAGATCGCCGTCCACCCGGTAGGAATCCGGTGCCGAAACCGTACGCACCCAGGCCGCGTCGCTGACCGACGCCGGACCCATCGACGGCGAACACGCCGCAACATCCACAGTCCCACCGTGATACGCGCTTTCGGTGACGATGATGCCCTGACGGCCGGTCGCGTGCCGAGCGATGCGAAGCGCAAGGTCGTTCGCTTCGGACCCGGTACACGTGAACATCGCCGTACACAGCCCGTCAGGGAAAGTACCGACCAGATCTTCTGCGTATCCGATCACGGCCTCGTGCAGATACCGCGTGTGCGTGTTGATCAACGACATCTGCCCAGTGACGGCCTCGACCACCCGAGGATGGCAATGCCCCACGCTGGCAACATTGTTGTACATGTCGAGGTACCGAGTGCCGTCGGCGTCGTAGACGTACACACCCTCGCCTCGTACCAACTCGAGCGGAGTCTCGTACATCAGGTGGTAGGCGGGCCCGAGGACCCGCCTCCGGCGGTCGACCAGCTCGCGCGTGTGAGCACTCAAACCAGCCGACGACGACCCGTCGAAACCGTTGACGCTCAGAGCTCCGACGCGATCGAGGGTGGTCACCTCACAACCCCTGCAGCCAGAACGCCCAACGCGGATCCGCCATCTTCATCCTCGCGCGGGCAAGCTTCCAGGTTCCGTACTTGTGGTAGTCGAAATCCCATGCGGTGCTGAGCTTGTGGTTCATGCAGCCCCACAGGCCCCACTTGACGTCGGCGAGGGCGCTG
Source organism: Rhodococcus sp. NPDC076796 (assembly GCF_040702765.1). Classification (NCBI taxonomy): domain Bacteria; kingdom Bacillati; phylum Actinomycetota; class Actinomycetes; order Mycobacteriales; family Nocardiaceae; genus Rhodococcus; species Rhodococcus sp. NPDC076796. The sequence continues at coordinate 24,452 of NZ_JBFBMS010000012.1, forward strand.
CACACCTGCACCCGGGAGATCATCGACCATTCGGCTTTCCCGTAGAACTCTTCGATCAATTCCATCGTCTGCTGCTCGCCGTAGAACATCTCGGTGATCATGACGGCGAGCTCGTAGGCACGGTCGTTGTTCGACGCGAACTCGTAGTCCACCAACTTCATCGGCAGACCGTCGCCGATGAGAATGTTTCCGGGCATCGGGTCGTTGTGACACGCAACCAGATCCAGGCCGGACGCCAGCATCGCATTCTTGGCCTGCCCGTATTCGGCGAGGATCACCTCGGAGTCGCGGGGTAACCGCACGCCGAGTTCGGCAACCTGATCGAGGTGTTCGTCGATCATGTCGAAGATTGTCTTGGTGACACTGAGCGTGCTGCCCGAATGCAGCACCCGGTACAGATCGATCATGCCCATGGGAATCTCCGGACGCTTGAGATCACCGTTGGTGCACGCCCGGTAGCCTTCCAGGAACTCGATCACCTCCACCCCGGTCACCGGGTCGAACAGCACCACCTCGGGCCCGATGTCCAGAGCGCCTGCGCGACGGGCAGCTTCGTTCGCCAGCGACCGATCGATGAACGAATCCGTTCCGGCACCGGGGAGTTTCATGAAGTAGCGCTTGGGTTTCCCGTCGACGGTGATGCGCCAATTGCTGTTCATCAGCCCTCCGGGTACCGGGGCGTAGGTGATGTTCAATCCCTCCCACTCCGCAACAGCGGCCAGAGCCTTCTCCACCTGCCGTTCGGGCTCGGTGCGGGCGGATCCCAGTGCGATCTCGTTCATGGCCACCTCAGATGTTCCGTACTCGGTCGTCGAAATGGGGGTCGCGCAATCCTGCGCGCGCCCTCAGGAACTGCCAGTCGGAGAACTTCGAGTACTCCTGCGTACCCGGTCTCATTGCGTCTGCATACGAGCCGATCAGGGCCCACCGCAGGGAGTCGGCGATGCCGTAGAGGCGGGCGCGATCGAACAGCGCACTGTCGAACGACCCCCACATCATCTCGAACACCTCACGTGCGTCGGTGTCGAACGGGCGGATCTCGGCGAGCAACGCACCGATGTCCTGCAGCGGATCCATCAGCGCTGCAACGTCCCAGTCGACGAGCCGCATACCGCCGTCGTCGAGCATCAGGACATTGGAGACGTTGCCGTCGCCGTGGCAGGGGACCGCGTCGAACCCGGCACTGTCGATGCGGACTCGAGCAGGCGCAAGAGTCCGGAGCATCCAATCGAAGTCGGCCGGAAACAGGCCGCCGACCTTCTCGACCAAACCGATGACGTGTGTCAGGTCGTCGAACACCGAAGCACGTCTGGTGATTCCGCTGAGCCCGTGAACCGATGTCCGCAACGCCACCAGCTTCTCGACATTCGCGTCCTCGTCGAACAGATCGAGCGTTGCGGTCGAACACAGTCCGGTGAAGTCCTCCATCACCAACACGCCGGAAGCCGCGTCGGAGAAGAAGACAGTCGGGCCGATGCCCGCGTCACCGGCCGTGGTCGCAGCCGAGAACGTCGCTGCGACATCGACGTAGTCGCGGGCATGCGGTTCCATCACCTTCACGTACGCGGCCGAGCCCGCACCGGAGTCCGCAACCTCGGCCCGCGCCGAATAACGCTCGGAGTCCGCGCCCCACCAACTGGGGCTCGCCATGGTGGTACTGGGGTCCAACGTCAGGTCGCCCGTTGCCCAGATCCCCAACTCGCTCAGTGTCTGCCGCACAGTCATCCCAGTACTCCGATCGTCTCTGCGGCCACAGCCGTCGGCCAGTTCATCTCGAAGCCGCGTGCACCTTCGAGCCATTTCGTCAGTCGTAGTACCGCCTGGTCTGCGAACCGAGGTCCGACGACCTGGATCCCGACGGGCATGTGTGCGCTGAAGCCGAAGCAGAGTGCGGAGGCAGGCTGTGCGGTCTGGTTGAACCACGCGGTGAAACTGCAGTGGCCCAAAGGTTGTGCCGGGTCGAGCCCGACCTCATCGGCTCCGAAGCCCACCGTGGGAATGACCGGGGAGATGACGAAGTCGAACTCGGCCGTCTGCGCCCGAACCATCTCCTGCGAGCGCATCACCGCATCGGTATCGCGCGAGAACTGAGCCGCCGAATACTGTGCCGCCGCCGAGGCCCAATCCGCGACCGCGGGCAGTACCTGCGATCGACGATTCTCGGGAATGGCCTCCCACTCCGTGCGCGCGCGAACCTGGAACAGGCGATCCAACGCCGGGTACGGATCTGTGGCAAAGACCGGAGGCATTTCGGTGACCACGGCACCCGCTGCCGTCAGTTGCATTGCTGCAGAACGCACCACGGCCTGTACGTCGTCGGAAACGGGGGGACCGTAGCCCATGTCGAGCATGACGCCGATGCGAAGTCCGGCAGGAGCGAGGACCGCGTGTATGTCGGAGGTGTCCTCGTAGGGCAGGCTCCACGTGTCGCGTGGATCGGGCCTCGAGATGACGCCGTAGAGGTCGATGAGATCGTCGACGGTGCGCGCCATCGGACCGGCCGATCGCATGGTCGACGGAGCGGTGTGCGGAATGCGGCCCTGCGTCGGCTTCAAGGCGACGAGCCCGCAGTGTCCGGCAGGCAACCGCACCGACCCGGCGATATCGGAACCGACAGAACCGAACCCGATGCCCGACGCCAGCGACGCACCTGCGCCGGCGCTGGATCCACCGGTGTTGCGGGAGATGTCCCAGGGATTGCGGGTGATGCCGTACAGCGAGCTGACGCCGGCTGCCATCATCCCCATGTCCGGCATGGTGGTCTTGCCGACGATGACGGCACCCGCTTCCTTCAGCCGGGCAGCCGGCGGCGCATCGACGGTCGACATCGGTAGGTCCGCATTGGCTGCGACGCCGTGCCGCCACGGCATCCCGATCGCATGGACGCTGTCCTTGATCGTCACCGGAATGCCGTCCAGGTCGCCTCGGCCACGGCCGGATACGAGTCGATCGGTCGCGGCCTCCGCTGCCGCACGGGCACCCGACTCGTCCACGTACGCCATCGCATTGATCACGGGGTCGGCGGCCGCCAAATGCTCCAGCGTGGCGTCGAGCAGGTGTAGGGGAGTGGTCTCACCGGTACCGAACGCCTCCCGTATCTCGGCGATCGTCTTCGTCAGAAGGGGATTCATCGAGTGCCTTTCAGGCCGACGAGTTCGACGTTCGGGCCGACTCCGATGTCGCCGCGGACGAGCCGTGCGACGGTTTCGGCGAGCATCTTCACGCCCGCGAGCAGGTCGCCGTCGTGCGTCAATTCCTTCTCGCTGTGCGAGATGCCGTCGACGCTGGGGACGAACAGCATCACCGTCGGGACGACGTCCTTGAGGTTCACCGAGTCGTGGCCGGCCATGGTGAGCATCCGACGAGATGACAATCCGAGTGCCTCGGCGGCCTCCTCGGCCAGTTCGACGCCCTCGATCTGGTAGCTCGTGGACGGCCGTAGCGCCGAGGTGTCGATGCTGACCCGCACCTCCCCGTCGGTGTTGACGGAATCGATTGCGGCAAGCAGCTTCCAGTGGGCCTGCTCGAGGACCTCGGGATCGGCGGACCGGAGGTCGATGGCCATGGTGACCTTCGACGGCACGACGATGGGGGAGTTGGGTTCGACATCGAACTCGCCGACCGATGCCAGCAGCGCCTCCTCGGGGAACTGCGTGGTGAGATCCCGTGCAGCGAGCACGATGCGCGATGCGCCGACCAACGCGTCGTGGCGCAGAGCCATATGAGTTGCGCCGGTGTGCGACTGCTCGCCGTGCACGGTGATCGAGTACTTCCGTGCGGCCCAGTTGGCGGTGACGATGCCGATCGTCGTGCCCGTGTTCTCGAGGATAGGACCCTGTTCGATGTGGATCTCGGCGTAGGCGGCGGCCTCGGGTGCATCGCCTGTGCCGTGAAACCCTATCTCGAAGAGAGCATCCCGCACGCTGACGCCACTGCGGTCGGTGACCTTCAGGATGTCCTCGGCATCGAACTTGCCGATGAAGACCCCGCTTCCCATGAGGCTGGGCGAGAAACGGGAACCTTCCTCGTTGAACCAGTTCACCACCGCAAGGTTGAATTGTGGAGCGACCGAGCCACGTTCGACGCATTCTGTGACCTCGTACGCGGCGTGGGCCGCGGCGAGGACCCCGTAGGCCCCGTCGTACTTCCCGGCCGTCGGCTGACTGTCGAGATGCGATCCGACGAGGACGTACGGTGCGCCGGGCACGAAGTCGACGGTGCCGTACATGTTTCCCACCGCGTCGACGGTGGTGGTGAAGCCGTGCCGGTCGAACCAGTCGGCGAGGAACCGCCTGGTTCGACCGTCGTCCGCGGTTGCTGCCTCGCGGTGCACGCCGCCGGCGGCGGTGGCACCGAACTGCGAGATCGCTGCGAAATCGTCGAGAAAAGCCACTAGATCTTCTCCGGTGCGGGGTTGGCAGCGAGTTCTTCGATCTGGTCCTCGAAGGACAGGTCGACCGGTGCCGTGCGGGTAGGACGCTTGCCGACCTCGAACATCTCGTCGACGCGGGCCTTCTCCTCGGTCGTCGTTCCGGTGACCTTGGAGACGATGAGGAAGACGGTCAGGTTGACGGCCATGCCGACTACGCCACCGGTGAGGCTGCCCAGCCCGGCGATGTCGTCCGGGTAGATCGCGGTGAGCAGCAGAGCGACGGAGAAACCGGAGATCATGCCCGCGACTGCGCCCTTACCGTTACCGCCGCGCCAGAACACTCCGAGGAACAGCGGAATGGCAAGCTGCACAACGCCTTGATACGAGATCTGCGCGAGAAGCTGCAGCCGTGTCATGTTGAAGGTGGCGTAGGCGACGATGGCCGCGGCGGCCATGAAGGCGAGCATGCTGCCCTTGGCCACCTTGGTGAGCTGGCTGTCGGTGAGCTTGCGCTTGTCGGAGTTGACGAGGTCGTTGGCGATCTGCAGGCCGCAGACCTGGACGCTGCCGTCGATGTGGCCCATGGATGCGGCGAACACCATGGTGGCACCGAGTCCGAGGAGCCAAGTTCCGCCGTAGCTCTCCATGATGGTGAACCAGCCGGTCTGCGGTGAATCGGCCACGGCGGGGATGACCGTGCCGGCGATGCCGACGAGCATGAGCAGGGAGTAGAAGACGCCGGAGATCAGCACGGTGCGGATGGTGCCGGACTTGACTGCGCGGACGCTGGAGGCGGTGTAGATGCGCTGAAAGCTCGTCGGCCAGCAGAGCGATCCGACGACGCCGGTGAAGATGAGGGCGAAGAGGTAGAACGGGCCGTAGGAGTCGCCGTCGCCGGGGACGCGTAGATACTCGTCGGCGACGTCTCCCAGAGTCGAGAAGCTGATCGGACCGCCGGCGACACCGGAGAGCAGGATCAGGCAGAGTGCCGCGGAGAAGACATACGCGACGATGCCTTGGAACATGTCGGTCATGATCAGGCCGCGCATGCCCATCTTGACGGTCCAGTACTGGCGGATGACGATGACGGCCAGGCCGACGAACAGGCACGTGGTGACCGACCATGCTCCAGCACTGGCGATCTGGAAGACCTCGCCGAGTGCCTGCATGCCGAGCACCACCCAGGGGAAGAGCGAGACGATACCGATCACGCTGGCGACTATCTTGGTGCCGCGCGAGTTGAAGCGCAGGCCGAGCAAGTCGGGCTGTGAGCGGAGGTTGTACTTCGCTCCCCACCGCCAGGCGCGGGTGGCCATGAAGTACATCATGGCGACACCGAGACTGGAGTACGCGAGGCCGTACATACCGAATACGCCTGCGCCGCTGGCGAGTCCGAAGAACGCGATGAACACCGAGCCCGGCCACCACGAGTTGACGTAGCTCATCGCGACGTACCAGGGGCCGTAGCTGCGACCGCCGACCGAGTACTCGTCGAACGTCGGGGAGGTCTTCTGTTGGGTGGTGTACAGAATGAAGATGACGACGGCGTAGAAGACGCCGAGCATTCCCAGCATGATCAACATGTCATTCTCCAGTCAGCGGTGCGGTAGCGGGGAGGAGGTCCTCGTCGAGTTCGCCGCGGATGTCCTCGACGATGTAAAGGCCCCACAGGGTCAGTCCGAGCACGACTCCGTTGATCAGCCAGTACATGATGGCGAACGGGATGCCGAGGATTTCGTAGCGAATTCCGCTGCCCCACATGTAGAGCGGTGGGAACAGCGCGAAGAGCAGAGCGAGAGCGTAGATACCGCCGAAGAACGTCATGATGCTCTTTCGGCTCAGGCCGCGAATGTACTCTTTCATGTGCGTCATCCTTGGTTGACTATTTTGAGAACCGAGTCGTGAATTGCGCCGTTGGTCGCAATCCCGTTGCCTTTGTCGAAGTCTCGCGCTCCGTCGAGCGAGGTGAACGTGCCGCCGGCTTCCTCGATGATCACCGGCATGGGGGCAAGATCGTAGATCTGCGTCGTGTAGTCGACCACTGCATCGGCCTGGCCGCTCGCGACCATCATGTAGCCGTAGGCGTCGCCCCAGGTGCGCAGCACTGCACCCGTGGCGTGGAGGTCGACGATGGTATCGGGGTGCCAGTCCTCGAGCCAGGTTGCCATCACGTAGGCACCGTCGAGATCGGTCCTGCTCGAAACATGTACCTGCTTACCGTTTTTCCAGCACCCTTTGCCACGCTCGGCGTGCATGAGGATGTCGGCACTGGGCAGGTTGATGACGCCGAAGACGATCTCGTCGCCTTCCTCGATCGCAATCAGGTTGGCGTACAGCGGAACTCCGTGCACGAACGACTTGGTGCCGTCGATCGGGTCGACGATCCAGCGGTAGTCGGAGGTGCCGCCGGTTTCACCGAACTCCTCCCCGAGAAAGCCGTCGGTGGGGAAGTGCTCGGCGACGCCGGCTCTGATGTGCGTCTCGATATCGCGATCCGCTTGTGTAACAGGGGAACCGTCCTGTTTCTGTTCGACGGTGAGGGCTGAGGTGTCGAACCAGCGACGAGCGATCTCGCCCGCCGAGCGGGCGAGCTCCACGCCGAGAGCGGCGCGTGCCGACCTGGAATCCTCCACGGTGTTGCACCCTTCGGTAGATGTTGCGTTCTCGGGTAGGTGCAACGATGGGCGTAGACCATTTCTGGTTTTCTCGTCGATACGTGAACGTCGTGTAACGCGTGACCTGGTTGCGGGTCATAGGACACCCGCCGTGTTAATCGTGCGTTAATGCCCAGGTCGAGGGGTGTTGCGCGGCCCTGATTGAAGATTGAATGGACACTGCAGTCATTCCAGGAGAAATCGAGGTGGTCCGGTGCTGTTGATGGAGCAGACCCACGCCGCGCTTCTTCGGTTGGCGGCCGAGCTCGAATCGCGGTCCGTTGCCCGGTTGCCTCCCGAACGCGAACTGGCCGAGCGGCTCGGTACGTCACGGACGACGCTGCGCAAAGCGCTGGATCTCCTCGAACGTGACGGCGTCATCCGACGGACGAAGGGTAGAGCCGGCGGCGCGTTCCTGACCTCGGTGACACCGGGTTCGTCGTCGCCGGAAAGTGCGCAGTCCCTCTGTCAGAGCCGGCGACTGCTCCGAAGCCTCAACACCGTCAAGGGCGTCCCACAGATGCTGCACGAGCAGGGATTTCGAGACGGGACCAAAGTCATCTCGGCGCGCATCTCCGAGCCGAGCCCGGAGGCGGCGCAGGTTCTGGGAGACGGACCGGTGGTGTCGCTGCTGCGGCTGCGCTTCGCCGACGGCGACACGCTGTCGCTGGAGCAGATGTACCTCAGTGACAGCATCTGTGGCCGAGTGCTGGAGACCTCGTTGGACTCGGTGTACGAGGCTCTGCGTACACGGCTCGGCGTATCGGTCTGCATGGCAGACGAATCCATCGAATTGGCGACGATCAGTGCGCCCGCGGGCTCGCTGCTCCGACAACCCGAGGGAACGCCCATCCTGAAACTCGAACGCATCGGATACGACCAGTCCGAACGACCCGTCGAATATTCCGTGGACCTGTTCCGAGCCGACCGAACCCGATTGAGTGTGCGCACCTCGTCGCTGGTGAGTGCGTCGGTCACCGAGACGGCGACCTAGACGCGTAGGCCCGGAGACCGTGGTCCCCGGGCCAGGACGTGCAGAGCTACTCGTTGCAGCAATGCCCGGCGGGCTTCGGCGTCTCCGGTGCCAGATCCAGCATCGGATTGCCGTCGAAGAATCCCGTGGGCTTGAGGTGCAGACTCACATGACTGACCGGCATGACCGGCCAATCCTCGGGGCGCACCACGTGGTGTGCAGCGATAGTGGGCCAGATGACCAGGTCGGCGTTTTCGAGGGAACGGTCACCGCTCGTGTACTTCACGAGCCCGTCGAGTCCGGGGTTCTGTGCCACGTACTCGCCGGCCGCGTAGCGCTCACGTTCTGCGTACGGCGTCGCCCACAGGTGCTTGGTGGCGAACCCGCCTCGGCGCGCCTGCTGCGAACCTGGCTGTGCGAGAGGCAGAGCGACCGCACCGGACGGCTCGATCTTGTACCCGATGTGCCCACCGAGCTTGTTCTTCTTGTCCGCGTTGGCGATCAACCAGGAGCGGGCACTGAGTGGATCGGCGATGCGTTGCGCTTCGGACTCGCTCGTGAGCTGTCGTTTGGTTTGTCGCCAGGCGTTGCCGTGCGGATTCTCCGGCCCGGCGGGGACTGCCTCGGCTTCGAGTTCGTAGAGGTTGTTGCGTGCCCCGTCCACGTTCATGTCCAGACGAACGCTGAAGAAGTGTTGATGATGCGGCCCGTAGAGACCGGGAGCGACGAGGGTGCCGAACTCGGGGACCGTGCCCGGCTCGATCGCACCGGTGGAGATGATGCCGGTCAACTTGATCTCGAACTCGATGGACCCGTCGAGATACAGATGCCAGTAGAAGCCGTAGTCGTAGTTGCCCACGGTGGCGAAGAACGACACGACGAGACGACGGTTGCGCCGGACCTGGCCGACGTTGTCGCGAAAGTCGGTGTGCTTCCAGCCGATGCTGTAGTCCTCCTCGTGCATGCAGATCGCATTCGGCAGCTCGATCGGTTGACCGTCCTGATCGTTGACGTACGCGTCGAAATAGTGGATTTCGCCGAGGCAATCACAGCCCAGCTGTAGGGAATTGGCGAGAACGCCGAGCCCGTACTCGCCCTCGTCGAACACGTTCTTGTTCCACTGGCTGTCGCCCGGATCGCCGTAAGGCACGTACATCTCCGACAGGGATGCTCGATGGACGATCGGGCGCAGGGTTCCCCGATCGACGTATCCGACTTCGTGCAGCACGAGGCCTTCCCGCGGCGTGAACCCCACGCGCATGCGCCAATTCGCCCACTCGACGTAGTGGCCGTCCACCGTGAACGACGCACCGTCGGGTTGAGTGATGTCGATCTTCTTCATCGGTGCCCGCTGCTGCGCGAACTCCGGGACATTGCCGGGGCGTTCGTAGAATCCGGGTAGGTAGTTGCCCGGCGTGTGGGGGATGGGGACGACGCCGGTGTCTGCGACGTCGACGACCTCCATCGTGTCCATATCGACCGTCACGACGAGGTTTTCGACCGGCCGCGCATAGCCGTTCTCCTGCGCTTCGCTCCGCACGAACGTCAGAGGGCGGGCGAGGCGTCGACCGCCGGGATTGTCGCCCTCCACGGTGTGGCCGCTGGCCCACTTGTCCACCATTGCCAGCGAGAAGTCGGTGACGCCGCGCTTGACCATTGCCGCCTGCCAGCGCGGGTCGGCCTTGATGACGTCCTCGCAGCGAAGAAATTCCTCCAACGTGATGGGTGGCTGGGCGTCGGCGATCTCGGTGTAGCTGATCAGGGCCTGGTGGGTGAGCGAGACAACTGCCTCGAAAGTGGCATGTGCGTCACGGTCACGCAGGACGACGAATGCTCGACGGTCCGTATCCGATTGCTGCAGATCAGTTTTCGCCGGCTCCAGCAGCTCGATGTAGACGAAGCGTGCCGCGGAGGTCAGATTCTGCTCGCGAACGACTATCGCCGACGTCCTCGAAATCTCCTGCGGGGTCAGCGGTTCGAGGGGGTGAACTACAACGGGCGCAAAGGTATCGGTCATCGTGGCTCCTGCAATGGGTAGTGGAGAAATTCTGGCGGAATGCGGCGCGTGCGAAGGAACACGACGACGGCGGCGAGCATGAGTTCGATTGCCGCTACAGTCGAGGCCGGCGACACGTCGCTGACACCGCCGACAACGACGGCCTGATGATGTCCTGTCGGACCGGAGGCATGCGCAAGCAGCATCACGGCACTCGACGCCGCCATGACCACCCACGGACGATTGTTGTTCGACCGCCACAGATCGGCAGCACACAGCAGGCACACCACAGCCATGGCGGCGACGACAACACCGACCGCGCTACCGATGCCCATCCTCAGGTGAAGAACGGCCGAGATCACCGCAAGTGCTGCTGCACAACGGTTGATCAACACTTCTCGTGGCTCCCTGTCGTCGCTGTCGGTTACGACGCTAGGGGTAGACCATTTCTGGTATTCGTATGTCGTGTGAGAGCCGTGTAACTCGCGGTGAGCGCGAGATCAACCCACCCGGCCGCGTGAGACCTTCAGCGTCAGGGGCACGAAGATCGCCAGCAGCACGATCGAGGCAATGAAGGAGTACAGCATCGGATTCGACGACGCCCAGGTCACCGGTTCGTTGATCAACGTCGACGGTGCGATGGGATTACCGAACGCCTCGCGGGTGGCGCGGGCCACCGATGTGACCGGGTTCCATTGCGCGAAGATTCGCAGCGGCCCCGGCAGCGTCGCCGAGGGGATGAATGCCGAGGAGATGAAGGTCAGTGGGAACACGATGATCATCAGTACGCTCTGGGCGCTTTCGGCTGTGGCCGAAATCAATCCGACGACGGCACCCATCCACGACATCGCGAAACCGAAGAACACCAGCAACGCGATTGCTCCCAGGGCAGAACCGACTGAGCCGTTGATGCGCCAGCCGACGACGAATCCCGCACCGATCATCACCGCGATACTCACCACCGATACCAGCGCGTCGGTCAGAGTGCGCCCCAGCACGATCGCCAACCTCGACATCGGCAGCGAGTGGAATCGTTCGACAATTCCCTCACGACTGTCGGTGGCCAGCCCGATGGCGGTGAACCCGGCACTGAACACCACGGTCTGCGTGAAGATCCCGCCCATCAGGAACTGTCGATACTCGCTCCCGCCGAGCGCGCCGCCGAGGACGTAGGAGAACAGCAGCACGAACATCAACGGCTGCACCGTCGCACCGAGCAGCAACTGCGGAACGCGCAGTATCACCAACAGGTTGCGCTGCGTCATCGTCGCGCAGTCCATGAGGAAGCTTCCGATTCCCTCGCGTCGAACGGGTCGCGCAGCCACCGTGGTCATCGAACGATCCTCTCGGCCTGCGGGGCACCCATGTGATGACGGCCGGCATCCTCGTCACCGGTCAGGTCGAAGAAGACGTCGTCGAGATTAGGTGCACTGACGTACGCATCGTGGACGTCGATGCCCGTCCCGTACAGACGGGACAGGATCAGCATCAGCGACCGCGAACCGTACGGCGCGTCCGCGGCGAACCAGCCGTCGCGAACAGTTGCGGGGTCGGTGCGCACGTTCATGCGGGACAACAACTCGGTCGCCACTCTCAGACTGTTGGGATTGAGAACCTGTACGTGTGCACTCGGTACGCGCAGACGGGACTTCAGCTGCGTCGGTGTGCCCTCGGCGACCACGCGGCCCTTGTCGAACACCACCACGTCGTCGGCCAACCGCTCGGCCTCGTCGAGGTACTGCGTCGTCAGCAGCACCGCGGTGCCGTCCCCGGTCAGCTCTTCGACCACGTCCCAGAGCTCGCCGCGACTGCGCGGATCGAGGCCGGTGGTCGGCTCGTCGAGAATCACCAACGGTGGCCGCGCCACCAGGGCACCGGCCAGATCGAGGCGTCGACGCATACCGCCCGAGTACGTCGACGCCGCCCGTCCGGCAGCGTCCTCGAGGTGGAACATCGCCAGCAATTCCTTGGCTCGCGTACGCGCCCGAGACCCACCGAGCCCGTACAACCGACCGAGCATTCGCAGGTTCTCGTACCCGGTGAGTCGGCCGTCGACGGCGGCGTACTGCCCGGACAATCCGATCAGTCCGCGCACCGCCCGCGGATTCTCCGCCACATCGATGCCGGCGACCGTCACCGATCCGCTCGTGGGAGCGCTGAGGGTGGCAATGATGCGCACCGCGGTGGTCTTGCCCGCGCCGTTGGGACCCAACACCGCGGTCACCGTCCCCGCAGGCACCACCAGGTCGACGCCACTGAGCGCCACGTGATTGCCCTTGCGCCCCACGTATTCTTTGACGAGGTTCCGTACCTCGACCACTGTCTCGCTCATCGGTACTGCCCCGATGCGGCTGCCGGCGTGCGTGATTCGATGCTGCGCGCCACCGCGGCCAGGGCCTTCGGGGTACCCATCTCGTTGTGGGTTGTCGGAACCGGATGATCTGCGATGGTTCCACCGACGAATTGTCGCCATTCCCAGGGTGATCGAGGCACGCCGCGGTAGCGCGACGCGGAGAAGAACGTGAGGTCGCCGCCGAAGAATTCGGGCCGATGCTCGTAGCCGAGGCGAACGAACAGACGGTATCGATCGTACAGGCGTCGAATCTGATCGTCGTCGAGCAGCGTTGCCGCACCGCCCTGCCTGCGTACCAGAGCTATCGCATCGTCGAGAGTCAGATCGTCCTCGACCTCGAACTCGCCCACGAATTCGCGCAGCAGGTCCGCCACCGACATCTCCTGTCTCGGTGCCGTCTCCTCGCACAGCGGGTAGGCGTCGAGAACGATCAGTTCCACTGCCTCGCCCTGCTTCTCGAACTCGACGGCCATCGCCTGCGCGATGAGCCCGCCGAGCGACCATCCCGCGAGACGGTACGGCCCATCGGGGAATTCCATGCGGATGGCGTTGACGTAGTCGCGTGCCATCTCCTTCACCGACTCCGGTTCCGGTGCGGTGGTCACGATTCCGCGGGCCTGAATTCCGACGACAGGAGTATCGGCATCCAGATACGGAAGAATTCCGGTGTAGCTCCAGACCAGTCCGATGGCCGGATGAATGCAGAACAGTGGTGTCCGATCGGGCGATCCTCCGCGCAGCGGTATCAGGACGTCGAACGGAGAGCGCGCACGCAGAGTCACCGGAGCCTGCTGGGCGGCGACACCGCTGTGGCCCAGCGCGTCGAGTCGGGCTGCGATCGCGTCGGGTGTCGCGACGTCGAAGAACCACGTCACGTCCACTCGATCTCGATCGGAATCGGCGACCTGCTCACGCAGAGTATCCATCACCATCACTGCGGCAAGGGAATTGCCGCCGAGGGCGAAGAAGTCCGAGTCCGCGTCGATGGTGTCCACATCGACCGCGAGCACCCCTGCGAAAGCAGACCGCACCGAATCCACCGTCGAAGCAGTGGGGCGAGCGACGGCGGCCGTCACCGGTCCCGCAGCGAGCGCGACCCGATCGACCTTTCCGTGTGAGGTGAGGGGGAGCTTGTCGTGCAGCACTATTCGCGCGGGCACCAGGTGTCGGGGGAGTACCTCGGACATATCCGCACGGAGGTGATCGACATCGACGACGTCCGTGGTGCTCACGTGCGCGACGAGTGACGAGCCGGTCGCGGTGTCCTCGACGAGCACCACCGCGGACCGCACCGACGGGTTCGCGGACAGCACGGCCTCGACCTCGGCCGGCTCGACTCGAACTCCGCGGATCTTGGTCTGCGAGTCCGACCGTCCGAGAATCCGCAGCTGGGTACCGTCCGGTGTCGAGACGGAGCGAACGAGGTCGCCGGTTCGGTAGAGCCGTGAGCCCGCATCGCCGTACGGATTTGCGACGAAACGAGTCGCCGTCAATGCAGCCCGACCCAGATAGCCCCGAGCCAGGCCGGCACCCGCGACGTAGAGCTCGCCCATGTCCGGTCCGTTCACCTTGCGCAGGTCGGAATCGAGGATCAGCGTCGACGTGCCCGGAACCGCAGACCCGATGTGCGGTGCCACCGCAGTCTTCTGCAGACCCATCGTTGCCGCGACCGTCGACTCGCTCGGGCCGTACGCGTTGACGAAGCGACGGCCCTCGGCCCAGGTGTCCAGCAGCGCTGCCGACAGCGCCTCACCTCCGGTGCCGATCGTGGTGACCGACAGCAATGCGTCGGGCGAGAGTGTCCCCAGTGCGGCCGGGGTGATGAAGATCGTGTCGACGCGCTCGCGTCGAATCAGGTTGCCGAGCTGCGTACCCGCGAAGGTCGACGACGGTGCGACCACACAGGTCGAGCCGCGAACGACCACCAACAGCATCTCCAGAATCGCGGCATCGAATCCCGGCGACGCCACATGCAGAACCCGGGACCTGGGACCGGTGTCGAACTGCAATCCCAGCGACACCGCGAATCGTTCGAGCCCGCGATGAGTGACTGCAACCGGCTTGGGCCGACCCGTCGTTCCCGAGGTGTAGACGACATAGGCAATGTCGTCGGAATGCGGCCGTGGCAGCGGCAGATGCCGATCGCCGGGCTCGATGTCTCGAATGGATCGCCACGTCACGCTCTCGCGGGGCAGGTCGGCGTCCGAGCCGTCGCACAGCCCCAGGATCGGAGCCGAATCCTCGAGGATGTAGCGCAACCGCTCGCTCGGGTACGAGGGGTCGAGTGGCAGGACTGCCGCACCGGTTCGCGCGATCGCCCAGAACGCGGTGACCGAGGCCAGGGAACGTTGCGCCGCGAGAGCGACACAGGTTCCCGGCCCCGCACCGGCCGCCCGAAGCGAATCAGCCAGGGCAGCAACGGCATCGTCCAACTCGCGGTAGCTCATCGAGCCGTCTGCCGCAGCGACTGCGACCGCATCCGGATCGAGCGAGACGGCCGCGTCGAACAGCGCGCCCAGCGTGGGAGGCGAAAGAACGATGTCCGACACGTCGAGCAGATCACCGACGGTGCTCGACGGTGCTGCGGCAGCTCGATCGAGTATCTCGACCAATCGTTGCCCCAGATGACGAGCGGTGCTGGGCAGAAACAGATCTCGCGCGTAGGTGATGCGTACATCGGCACTGCCGTCGAGGACGGGGCGGACGGACACCACGAGGTCGAACGCCGACGTGGTGATCGGGGCTTCGATCGTGGCGATGGTTCGGTCGCCGGTGTCGATCGTGAGCGGCGGCGAATCCTGTACGGCGAGCACGATCTGAACGAGGGGATTGCGGGCGGGGTGACGCGGTTGTTCGAGCGCGGACACGACCTCGTCGAACGGGATCATCGCGTGCTCGAACGCGTCGAGATCGGTCTCGCGCACCTCTGCCAGTGCCTCCGCGAACGACGCGGACCGAGCGAAGCCGGTGCGCAATGCCAGCGTGTTGACCGCCATGCCCACCATCGAATCGAGGGCCGTGCCACCGCGTCCCGAGTGCGGTGTACCGATCACGACGTCGGTGGTGCTGCCGGCTGAAGTTCCGACGGATGTGAGCGCGGCCAGCGCGGTGTGCACCACCATGAATTCCGAGGATCGGTGGGCCCGGGCGAGACTGCTCACCCGGGCACGTACCTCGGCGGACATCGACACCGTGACGGTGGCCGCCCGCCCGGTGGGAGCACTCGGCCGCGGCATGTCCAACGGAACGGCGTGTTCGACGGGTGCGCCCTGCAGCTTCTCCGTCCAGTAGTCGAGGCCGGTTGCTCGCGCTCCGTCGGTCATCGCGGCTTCGAGTGCGAGCTGGTACTCGGCGTACTGCAGCGGCCGACTCGGCCACACCGGGGTGTTGCCACTCTCGCGAGTGGTGTACGCGAACAACAGATCAGCAGACAGCGGGGCGATCGATTCACCGTCGGCGGCGATGTGGTGCACGACCAGGACCACCACGTACTCGTCGTCCCCGGTCCGCGACACCGTGGCTCGGACCGGAAGTTCGATCGACAGATCGAAGGGGTGCGCACCCGCCTGGTCCAGAAGGTCTGCGAGCGAGCAGCTTTCGCGCGAGTCCGCGATGCTCACCTCGACCCGACGCTGCGGCCAGACCCGCTGCACCGGTCCCGTCGGCGTGGTCGGGAACGTGGTCCGCAACGACTCGTGGCGCTGCACCACATCGTTCAGCGCGGCTTCCAACACGTGGGGGTCGAAGGCACCGGTGACGCGGAGGCCACCCACGATGTTGTACGCCGTTGCCGTCGAGGCGATTCGGCTCGTGATCCACATGGCCTGCTGCTGGGGTGAGAGAGGAATCGACGACCCTCGCGTGGAGCGGATCTGTTCGATCAATTCTTCGGTGAGCCAATGTGATTGTGGCATCGAGTGGCTGGAATCCCCGTGCACTGTGTCGAGGTGTGCGGCAAGCTCGGCAACCGTGGGGTTGTCGAAAATCGCCCGCACCGGGACGTGGTGGCCCAGGCTCTCGCCGATACGGGTGGCGTACCGCGTCGCGGACAGCGATGTGCCGCCGAGGGCGAAGAAGTCGGCCGAGGTTCCCACCGACGGGACGTCGACGATCTCGGACAGAATCTGCAGCAGAGTCGATTCGAGTTCGGTTCGAGGCTGGTCGTCGACGGAGGTGACGTCGAACGACACTGCAGGCAAGGCGGATCGGTCCAATTTGCCGACCGGGGTGAGCGGGATGGCGTCGAGGACCACGATCCGGGCGGGCACCATGTGTCTTGGTAGCCGCTCGCGGACGATCCGCGTCAACTCACCGGCGTCGACGGTGCCCTCACCGTGCACGTAGGACACGAGCACCGTCTCCCCGGACGGGGAGGTGGCCGTCGTCGTCACGGCGAGATCGACTCCGGGTGCCGCACCGAGAACGCCGTCGATCTCACCCAGTTCGATTCGTAGACCGCGGATCTTGACCTGGAAGTCACTGCGTCCGACGATCTTGACCGTCGGGTCGTGTGCGCCGTCGACGTACGCGAGATCTCCCGTGCGGTACATGCGTGACCCGGGAGGGCCGAAAGGATCAGCGACGAATCGGGTGGCCGTCAGCGCCGGACGATCGACGTATCCGCGCGCGAGTTGTCCACCGGACAGGTGCAATTCGCCGGTGACGCCGCTCGGTACCGCAGACAGTCGTGTGTCGAGAACGGTCGCGCGGACGCCGGAGACCGGCATTCCGATGGATACGTCCCGGGTCGGGGCGAGAACAGGTAGATGGGTGGAGATGGTGGATTCGGTCGGCCCGTAGACGTTGACGACGCGACGTCCGGCCGCCGCGAGAGCGAGCAACTCCGGTCCGAAGTTCTCGCCGCCGATGCCGATCGTGGTCATCGACGACAGATCCGGACCGGTGAGGTCGAGGGTGGCCAGCACCGACGGCGTCAGGAAGCAGTGCGTCACCCGATGAACGTCGATCACCGCTTGCAGTTCTTCCGCACCGACGATGTCGGCCGGAGCGACCGCCAACGTGCCCCCCGAGCGTATCGCGAGCGCAATCTCGAGCATCGACGCGTCGAAACTCGGTGAGGCGAAGGCCAATACGCACGAACGCGAGTCGGCCCCGAACGCGCGTACCAGCTCGGCCCCGGCGTCGGAGTACGCCTGCCGGGAGATTTCGACGCCCTTGGGAGTGCCGGTGGTTCCCGAGGTGTAGATGACGTATGCCGCATTGGCGGGCGACACCTGCGGGGCGTCCCGGCCGTACGTCCCGGCAGGGGCGAACAGCGATTCCAGCGACATCCAGAAGTCGTTCGATCCATCCGTGGGCAGGTGCGTGAGACCGACGACGGCGCGGCTGTCGCGCACCATGAACTCGCGGCGATCCTCCGGGTAGGCGGGATCGACCGGAACGTACACGCCTCCCGAGCGAGCAACGGCGAGTACACACAGCACCGATTCCATGGAGCGAGGCAACATTCCGACCACTCTGGTCTCGGCCCGCACACCTCGCCTTCGAAGAGTGGCGGCCCCGCGAGTGACGAGTGCGTCGAGATCGCCGTAGGTCATGGATCGTTCGTCTTCCACCAGTGCCACGGCGGTCGGCGAACGCCGCGCGCAGTCTCGCAGTGCCCGGTCGATACTCGCACCGGCCGGATCGGCTCGACCGCTGATCATCGGCAGCAGCCGCGCCCGTTCGCATGGAACCAGTACGTCGATCCGGTGGATCGGACGGTCGGGTTCGGCGGCCATCTGGGCGAGTACCGATGTCAGACGCTGCAGTAGCGCGTCCGCGGTGGGCTCGTCGTAGAGGTCCCGTGCGTAGGTCAGCACGATCGTCGTCTCGTCGGGCCTGGAGGCCGAACGGGAGAGCACCACCTCGAGGTCGTACTTGGTGACGGGTAGGTCGATGCCGTACGCGCTCACGACTCCGCCGCCGATCTCCATGTCGACATCGGGGGTGACGCGATCGGTCAACATGACCTGGAACAGTGGGTGGCGGCCGGGCAGGCGTACCGGGTCCAGGTGTTCGACCAGGGAGTCGAAGGGCATGTGTCCGCGAGAGAGCGCCTCGAGGTCGACACCTCGGACCGCGAGCACGTGCTCGCGCACGGAGTGGCTCGGCGTGATCTCGGTGCGCAGGACCACCGAGTTGACGAACATTCCGACCACGCGGTCGAGGTCGGGATGCCCACGCCCCGCGACAGCGGTACCGATCACCACATCGTCGCCGGCACCGGAACGGGACAGCAGCAGCGCCAATGCCGCGTGTACCACCATGAACTCCGTCGACCCGGTGCCCGCGGCCAGGCGATCGATGGCAGCCTTCGCGTCCGAGCTCAGCACCGTGGACACTGTTCCGCCGAGGCCGGTCGGCGTACTCGGTCGAGCGCGCATGGTGCCCGGTGGACGGGTGTCGGGAAGGCCCGTGAGCGTATCGGACCACCACGTCCGGAGAGCGCTCAGCGACGAACCGGTGTCGGAGGCCTCTCCCAGCTCTGTGCGCTGCCAGGCGACGGCATCAGCGTACTGGACGGACAGTGAATCCCACTGCGGCGCAGCGTCGTCCAATCGAGCGCGGTATGCCTCGCCGATGTCGGCGGCCAACACGCCCAGTGACCACCCGTCGACGCAGATGTGGTGCAGGACGATCGCAACGACGTGTTCGTCGCGATCCGGTAGCGAGATCACTCGGCCACGAAGCGGCAGATCGTGTTCGAGATCGAACGGGCGCGTGGCGATCTCGGACAGGGAGTCGAGCAGTGCTGTGTCATCGACATCGGCTCCGTCGATGGTCACGGCATCGAACGGCAGCGGATTCTCGATGCTCGGGGCGTCCAAGATCAGCTGCAGCGGCACATCCTCGGACGGTTCGACGCGGAAGACGGTACGCAAGCTCTCGTGGCGCCGGACGACGTCGTCGAGTGCCAGCCGGATGGCGGGGATGTCGAGCTCGCCTCTGACTCGAAGAGCGAGCGGAATGTGATACGCGGCCGACGGCTGGTAGCGCTCGATCCACCACATGCTGCGCTGCGAGGGTGAGGCGGGCAACGGCTCAGTGCGTGAAACAGCAACCGGTGCAGTGGATCCAGCGTCGTCGGCGAGGTCGATCACGGCGGCGGCCAGTCGCTCGACCGTCGAATGCAGAAAGACCTCGCGTACGCCGACGCGGTATCGGCCGTCCGCCGCGAGGCGAGCGGCGACGACGGTGGCGAGCAACGAGTTGCCGCCGAGAGCGAAGAAGTCGTCCGTGGCCGACACCGATGGTACGTCGAGTACCTCCGAGAACACCTGGGCGACAGTGACTTCCTGAGGTGTTCCGGGTTCGCGCCGATCGGCCACGACCTGATCGACGGGCTCGGGCAGCAGGCGGCGATCGACCTTGCCGTTGGCGTTCAACTCGAACGCATCGAGCACGTTCACGCGGTGGGGCACCATGTACGCGGGGAGAACGCCGACGAGCGAGGCGGTCACCTCGTCGGGGTTGAGCACCGCATCGTTCTCGGCGACGACATATCCCACCAGGGTGCGGGCCACTCCGTCGCCGTGCACGACCACGACAGCGTCACTGACCAGTGGGTGGGCGCGAAGTGCCTCCTCGATCTCACCGAGCTCGATCCGGAACCCACGCACCTTGACCTGATGGTCGCGTCGGCCGATGTAGGTGAGTTCGCCTGTGGAAGTCCATCTCACGAGATCACCGGTCCGGTAGAGCCGGCCCCCTCCGAAGGGATCGGCCACGAATCGGCTTGCCGTCAGACCGCGTCGATCGTGGTAGCCGCGGGCTACGCCGGTCCCGCCGATGTAGAGCTCGCCCACACATCCCGGGGGAGTCGGGTCGAGTCGGCTGTCCAACACATACGCCCGAATGCCGTCGATGGGACGCCCGAGCGCAACTTTCTTTCCGGCCTCGAGCTGTCCGAGGGTGACCGCGACCGTGGTCTCGGTGGGGCCGTAGACGTCGACCATCCGCCGTCCGGGAGCCCAGTCGTCGACCAGCGCGGCCGGCACGGCGTCGCCGCCGACTCCGATCGAGACGAGCGTCGACCCGGCGGCGGGGGAGACCGTCGCCAGCGCGGACGGCGTGATGAACCCGGCGTCGATGCAGTGCTCGGTGAGCAACGCCCCGAGCTCGTCGCCGCCGTACACCCCGGTGGGCAGCACCACGAGGGTTCCGCCGGCACCGAAGGCCAGGAACATCTCGAGCACGGAGGCGTCGAAACCCGGTGATACGAAGTGCATCACCCGTGACCCGACGACCGTGGCGTGGGCCGCGATGGCCGCGTCGGCGATGGGTCCGATACCGCGATGGGTGACGGCAACGCCCTTGGGGATGCCGGTGCTGCCGGACGTGTAGATCACGTACGCGAGATGATCGAGAGTGAGCGGTGCGAGGCGGTCGGCGTCGGTGATCGGACCGTCGGTGCATCCACGCGTGGGATCGTCCTCGACGACGATCCAGTCGATGTCGGACGGCAGTCGGCCGAGCATGTCCCGCGTCGTGACGCCGACGTGCGCGCCACAGTCCGCCAGCGTGCGTTCGATGCGATCGAGTGGATGCGCAGGATCGATCGGTACGTACGCACCGCCTGCCTTGGTGACGGCCCACACCATGGTCACCGATCTGTACGAGCGCGGGAGTACCACGGCAACCGGCACGTCCGGACCGACCCCCATCGAGATCAGCTGTCGCGCGGACGAATTCGAGCGACGGTCGAGCTCGCGGTACTCGACCACGGTGTCACCATCGACGATCGCAGGACGGTCCGCCGCACGACGCACACCGCGGCCGAAGATCTCCGGCAGGGTCGCCAGGGCAGCAGGCGCGCCGCCACTCCACTCGTGCAGCAGGAGTTGACGGTCCGATTCGGTGAGCACGCCGATGGAGCCGATCGGGCAGTCGGGTTGCCGGGTTGCGAACTCGTGCAGGAATCGAGCGAACCGCGCACTGTGCATCTCGATGTCGGCGAGTTCGTACGTGGCAGGGTTGCCTTCGATATCGACGCGCATCTGCCCGTTGTCGGAGTTCGTGTGCAGGGTGACGGCCATGTCTGCCGTCGGACCCGAGGTCAACAGGTCCAGTCGCGCGTCGAGATCGCCGAGCCGGATCCGGTCACCGAACAGCATCGGGTTGATGGTCGGTCCCAGCGTGGCACCCGAGGCCCGCAGGTCGCCGGCGATCTCCGCGGCGGGGAGCAGTTGGTGCCGTAGAGCACCTCCGATGCGGTGGCCGATGTTGTCGATCAGATCCGCGATGGTGGTCGTCGATTCGACACGGGCACCGATGGGAACGGCGTTCGCCGTCATGGACGCGGAGGATCTCGCCCAGGCGGTGACGCGGGCAGCCATCGGAAGAGTGAGAACGACGTCGTCGGTGTCGGTAGCCCGGGCGAGGTACGCCGCGAATGCCGCGACCACCAGAGCGGCGACGGTGGTCTTGTACGTTCCGGCTGCACTGGCGAGGGCTTGGTCGGTGTGCAGGTCGAGAGTTCTGTCGCACCGATGGTTGAACGACGACGGTTCGGCCGTGCGTCCGGAGAACGACACGGGCTCCGGGAGTTCTGCCGACACTGCCGCCCAGTACGCGCGATCCTTCTCGATGCGCACCGATGCGCGGTACGCCGCCTCGGCCTCGACGAACGCGCGCGGATGCCTCGCTTTGCGGGGCGGCGGAATCTCGCCGCGTTCGAGTGCCGTGTAGACCTCGCCGGTACGGACGGCGACCACTGCCGAACCGAATCCGTCGATCACGGTGTGGTGTGCTCGTGCGTACCAGAAGTACCGTAGGTGACCGACTTTCAGGACGGCCGACCTCGACAGTGGTGTCGAGTACAGGTCGATCCGAGCCGTGAACTCCGCGTTCATCCATTCGCGTGCAGCCGCGATCGGGTCGGGAGATCCGGTGAGGTCGTAGTACTCGAGTTCGGTGGGCAGGATCGCCGCATCGACGAACTGACGCACGGTATGCGGGCCGTCCTGGCCGTCGCCGGGGGCGAGCAGGCGGGTCAACAGTGAACCCGTTTCGGCGGCGGTGATGCGCACCGAGTCGACGAGGAGATCGAAATTCAGGTCACCACGGACGTCCATGTAGTGAGCCACGCTGTGTGCGGCATGCGGATGCAACTGCTGCGCCAGCCACATCGCGTACTGCGAGGACGTCAACTCGAACGGATCTTCGTAGTTGTCGTCCAACGTCACGAACCCGAGTACCTGATTTGAATCGGTCACAATTACCCCCGCGCAACTTTGCGCCCCGTCATACTCCGCTTACTCGGAACCCCGAGGGAACGGTAGCAAACTCCGAGAAGGTTGGATTGATGCTTTACATACCGAAGTCCAGTAAAACTAGTTTTAGTTGAACTTATGGTTTGTTTAGCGAGCCTCGACAAATAGCCTGTGGAATGACGCTCGACGGTGTATGCGCCGGAACGCGGACGCAGAAAGCCGCCCCGAGCGGGTGCTCGGGGCGGCCGGCCTCGGTGCGGTGAACGGTGTCGTTACACCAACTCGATGACGTCCAATGCTCCGTCGGCATGGAAGTTGCGTAGTCGCTTCTTGTCGTACTTGCCGACGCTGGTCTTCGGGACCTCGTCGATGAACGTCCAGCGTTCCGGCAGCTGCCAATGAGCCACGCGGCTGTCGAGGAACTCCTTGAGCTCTTCGGCTGTCACCGAAGCGCCCTCGCGGACGACGACGGCCACCAAAGGGCGCTCGTCCCATTTGGTGTCGGGCACGCCGATGACCGCGGCCTCGCGTACGGCGGGATGTCCCATCACCTGATTCTCGAGTTCCACCGACGAGATCCATTCGCCACCGGACTTGATGATGTCCTTGGACCGATCGGTCAACCGGAGGTAGCCGCCCTCGGAGATGGTGCCGACGTCGCCGGTGCGCAGCCAGCCGTCGTCGAATTTGTCGTCTGCGTCCGCGCGGTAGTAGCTGCCGGTGATCCACGGGCCACGCACCTCGAGTTCGCCGACGGTCTTACCGTCCCACGGCAACACCGTGCCTGCATCGTCGACGAGTCGTGCTCGCACCCCGGCGACGAATCTGCCCTGCGTGCAACGTAAGTCGAACTCGTCCTCCGGCGACAGCCCGGCGTCGGGCTTGCCGGAGGTACCCAAAGGCGAGGTCTCGGTCATGCCCCACGCCTGGGAGATGTGCACCCCGTACTTCTCGTGGAACGCCCGCATCAGACTCGGCGGGCATGCGCTGCCGCCGACCACCACGTCACGCAGACTCGACAGGTCCGCCGGGTGATCTTCCAGATGCTCCAGCAGTGCCTGCCAGATCGTCGGAACCGCCGCAGCAGCCGTCGGGCGCAGCGTCGACATCATCTCCGCCAACGGAGCAGGCTGGAGGAACCTGTCGGGCATGATCAGCGACGCACCGACCATCAACGCCGCATACGGCAGGCCCCACGACATCGCATGGAACATCGGCACGATGGCCAACACCTTGTCGGACTGCGCAATCGCCATCGCGTCGGTCATGCACGCCTGCATCGAGTGCAGATAGATCGACCGATGCGAGTACACCACTCCCTTGGGGTCGCCGGTGGTGCCGGAGGTGTAACACATTGCGGCAGCTGATCGTTCGTCGAGCTCAGGCCAGTCGAACTCTTCCGGCTTCCCTGAGAGTAGGTCCTCGTAGCTCAGCACCTCGATACCGTCGGGTGCAGTGACCTGCGCCGGGTCGACCCCGACGACAATCAGGTGACGCACGGTCTCGAACGTCGGGAGCAACGGCGTCAACAGTGGCAGCAGGCTCGCATCCGCGATGACCACCTGATCCTCGGCATGATTGACGATGTAGGTGAGCTGCTCGGGGAAGAGTCGAATGTTGAGGGTGTGCAGCACTGCGCCCATCGCAGGAATCGCCATGTAGGCCTCCATGTGCGGGGCGTTGTTCCACATGAACGTTGCGACGCGCTGATCGTCGTCGATGCCGATCGACCGCAGACCGTGCGCCAGTTGCGCTGCCCGCCTGCCCAATTCCCCGAAGGTCACGGTGGTCGGACCGGTGTCCGTCCAGGTGGTGATCTCGGCCGAGGAGTGGATGGACGTCCCGAATCGAACCAGCTGGCCGATGGACAGTGGGGTGTCCTGCATGGTGCTCTTCATCGATATCGCTCCTGAAGTTCTCGGCACACACGTCGCTGTGCTGCGCGTCACACCTTGCACCTTACGGACTTCCCCCGACGGGTGGTCCCGGGTACCTCACATCCGGGCGTCGACCTCGCGAACCATGTCCCGATAGATCTCCGACGCTGGATCGACGACGTCAAAATGGCCGCCGGGTCCTTCCACCGGGACGACCGAATCCGAGCCCGCAAACGCGGCGGCACAGTAGGCGCGACTGATCTCGAGCAGGTTGGGATCGTCCGATACCGCACACACCACCAGCTGCGGGACTCCGAGCGGAAGCCGCGAGATCGGCGACGATGCCCCGTACGTCTGCTGGGCGTCGGCGAAGCGCGCACCGAGCGCAGTCGACACCGCACCTTCACCGAGCCACCGCTCGTCACCGACCCGAAGATCGAGAACACCGGCCAGACTCACTGCGAGAGCAGGACTCACGGTCTTACCGACCGAGTCGGCCGCGAGTCGCATCGCAAGCTGACCGCCCGCCGAGTGGCCCATCAGGACGATTCGGTTCAGGTCCAGATCGCCGGGTGCGGTCTCCAGCGCTGCCAGCGCGGCGGCGACGTCGTCGGTCGTCGCATCCCAGCCGTGTTCGTCGGGGCGACGATATTCGACGTTCCACGTGGCGTACCCCCGCGCGGTCAGATCGACGGCCATCGCGTCCATCAGATCGAATTCCCATCGCGAACGCCAATATCCACCATGGATCAGCATCGAGACGGGAAACGGGCCGTCGCCCTCGGGCAACCGCTGCTCGACGCGTTGCTCGGGGTGATCTCCGTACGACAGGATCTTCCCGGGGTGGAAGCGGTGGAAGAACACACTGTCGATCGCGAACCGGAGGCCGTCGAGTCCGCGGCCCCGGATGTGTGTGCGAATGCCGTCGGACCTGTCCGCCTCGCACTGCCCCAGATCGACTCGAACGACACTGCTGTACGACGCCATGTCGATGGGGACGCCACCCCCTGGAACGACGATCGCCTCGTCGGAACCCGCTGGAGTGTCGACGATTCCGCCCGTCAGTCCTCGAGCCGACAGCGCCCTGGCGACCAGTTCCTGCGCCGTCGCGAGATCGGCGAACACGCCGGGAGCGGCGACGATGTCGAGGTGCGTGGAGGGGTGCGTCATGGCTTCACGCTACCCAGAACGGCGTCGACCGAGCCCGAAACGCAGTGTCCGGGCTCGGTCGAAGGACGGTGATCAGTTGTCGACGGCCTCGTTCAGTTCACGCAGACGGGGGAGTGCGCGGTTGGTGAGCAGGTCCTCACGGGTCTCGGCGGAGACGGCCATGCTGTCCTTCCACAGCGAGCGGCCGGCCATCG
Organism: Rhodococcus sp. NPDC076796; assembly: GCF_040702765.1. Classification (NCBI taxonomy): domain Bacteria; kingdom Bacillati; phylum Actinomycetota; class Actinomycetes; order Mycobacteriales; family Nocardiaceae; genus Rhodococcus; species Rhodococcus sp. NPDC076796. The sequence goes on from NZ_JBFBMS010000012.1 coordinate 50,255, forward strand.
CACCGCGCGCGCCGTTCGCCACCGCGATGCGCACCTGCTCGATGAACGTCTCGTGGTCGACGCCGGCCGAGAGCACGGCCCACGGAACACCCTGTGCCGCTTCGGTAACGGCAGCGCAGGCCTCGGCGGAGCCGGGGTAGGGGAGCTTGAGTACCTTGGCACCGCACTCGACCGAGATGCGGGTGGAGTCGGCGATGATCTTGCCGAAGCCTGCCTTGTAGTCCTCGTCCGATTCGCCCTCGAGCTTGTAGGTCAGGATTTCGACGATGAGCAGCAGACCCTCGGCGGAGCATGCCTTGACGAGGTCGCGGATCTCCTCGGCGACACGGGAATCGACACCCTGGCGTTCGGGGCGCATGTAGAAGAGCATCTTGGCGACATCGCCGCCCAGGTCGCGCACGACGCGCGGGGTGACGCCGTCGACGTACCGGGTGTACCGAAGTCCGTCGGTCTCCTCGAAGCCCGAGGCATCCATGCCCACGACGAGTGCAGTGCCCCGCGAGAGCACACCCTCGTCGACGATCTTCGGCAGTGCTACCTCGGGGTCGAGCAGGATCGCCGGGGCGTAATTGCCGAGGTAGCGAACCAGATCGGCCTTGGCGTTGGCGAGCTGCTCGAACGTGACCGAGCCGGGTCCGTCGGGAGCGTCCGTCATGACCGCCTTCATGCCGTTGCGCTGATCTCCGGCGACGATGAGCATGTTGCCGTCGGCGGTGGAGATGGCGGCCATTCCGCGACGTTCGAGGGTGGTGAGTTCGTTCATTGTTTTCTCCTGGTGATGTGGTGGGGTCGAACGCAAGTGGGACAACGTTGTCTCGCTGCAGAAATGTGGGCTCAGATTTCTATGAGCGTCAGTAGTCGCGCAGCGAACAGTGCTGCGCCGTAGGCGGTGTCCTGGGCGCGAGTGGAGACCGAGACATCGGGGAGCACCTGCGCGCGGGCATCTCGAACGCTGGCCATACCCGCCCAGCCGCCGGTGAGCAGCGTGGTTCGCGCGGGAGTAACCTCGGCGTCGAGGGCGGCGATGAGGCGGGCGATCTCGTCGTTGCCGTGCAACAGAATCGAACGGAACAACTCCGCCGCGTTCACCCCATCCGTGCGCACGGTGATGGACAGCACGCCGTCGTCGTTGCGGGCTCCGGCGATCTCGATCCCGCCGTCGGTGGACGGTCCGCCGGCAGGCAACGCGCACACTCGCTGATCGAGTAGGTCACGCCCGGCGCGGTCGGTGATGTCGCACAACTGCAATGCTCGTCGCATCAACAGTCCGGTCTTGACCCCGGCGACGAGTACGTGTTGGCCCGGAACCACATGACGCACCGAATTGATCAGATGATCGGCCAGACGGCTTCGCGCTGCGGGAGTCAGCGGTGCGTCGAGCACTCGCAGCAGAACCTCGGCGGTTCCCATCGACACGTGATAGCGGTCGTGGGGGATTGCCCCACCCGATACGGCGGAGACGAGGTGGTCGTGGCCGGCCACGGTCAACCGTGCCCCCACGATGGCGTCGGGAAGGGCGCGTCCGGTTGCCACTCCCAGATCCGTGCCTGCGTCGACGAGGGGCGGGATGAACTCGGGCCCGACGCCCAAGTGCGCCAACATCTCTGTCCACGGCTCGCCGGAGTCCTGATCGAGCAGGCCGGTTCGGGAACTGAGCGAGTAGTCGGCCACCGCGCGGCCGCCGAGGGACAGCACGACGAACTCGGGCAGATTGAACCATCGCAGTCCGGCCAGGTTCAGGCCGTTGTCGCGGAGGTGCGCGATCTTGACCACCGACACCTGGACGCCGACGGGAAGGCCCGTCTTGCCGGCGAACCGGTCACGGAGATCCTGGGGCAGTGCATCGACCTGCTGCTGCCCTCGAGGATCGAACCACGCGAATGCCGGCGCGCGGACAACGTTGTCTTCATCCAGAAGAAAGCCCGTCTCTCCCATTCCGGATACTGCGATCGCATCGATGCGCGACGCGGGATCGCCGGTCACCTCGGGCAGTCGACGCGCGACGGCGTCGAGCAGATTCGCGATGGTGGCGAGCAGATCCTCGGCCTGGAGGTCGGTTGTTCCGCCGCGGCCGTGCCGCCACGGTGTAGGACTCTGCTCGATGAGCATTTCGGTGCCGGCATCGTCGGTGACGAGCACTTTGACGCCGGTGCTCCCGAGGTCCAGTCCCGCAACAAGTCTGGGGTTCACGGAGTTGGTCTCATTTCTGTACGGGTAGGGGGAGTGCATGCGAGAGTCTTTCCACCAGCGTGGTGGGCGCAATCTGTTGCTCCGCTTCGAGATAGGGATCGTCGAAGCGCTGCACCAGGCGATCGAAAGCGAGTGTGCCGATGCGATAGGGGTCTTGGTCGATGCACGTCACCGATGGACTGACGGCATCCGCGAGCGAGAAGTTGCCGAACGAGACCATCGCCACGTCGGTGCGATCGATCTCGTGCAGCACCGACACCACGGCCGTCGCATGCCGCGCGTTGGCGACGAAGAAGGCGGTCGGCGGGTTACGCAGTGCCAGAAGCTTCTTGACCACGGGCCGCACCGAGTCAGCCGCGTGCGACACCGGGGGAGCAAGTGCTGCGTCCGGCTTCTGTCCGAGATTCGCGAGAACATCGAAGTAGGCCTCACGGCGCAACTGTGCGGTCTGGAGTCGATCGTCGAAGCCGAGCAACGCAATTCGGGTGTGGCCACCCTCGACCAGTTTCTCGACGGCCTGCTTGGCGGCACCGTAATCGTCGACGATGACCGAATCGAATCCCGGGATGGAACGGTCGATGGTCACCGTCGGCAATGTTCGACGCCGAGGCACGAGAAAGTCGCTGTGATCACCGACAGGCGCGAGGATGATGCCCCGCACGTGTTGACCGGCCAGCAACGCCAGCTGGTCACGTTCGCGGTGAGCGTCGAACCCGGTGCTGCCGACGATGACGGCCAGTCCGTGTTCGAGAGCCCGATCCTCGACCGCACTGACCAGCGATGCGAAGAACACGTCGTCGATGGAATCGACGACGATGCCGATGGTGTTTCCCGATCCCGATTTCAGCGAGCGCGCAGCCGAATTGGGGACGTAGTTCAGGGTCTGCACCGCGGCCTCGACGCGTTCACGCAACTCGGGCAAGACCGTGTCCACGCCGTTGACGACTCGGGAGACGGTCTTGAAGCTGACGCCTGCCAATGCGGCGACGTCTTTGATGCTTGCGCGCTCGGTCACGTGAACTCTCGATCGGAGGGATTGTGTTCGCTGTAGCAAGGGTGCGAGACAACGTTGTCCTGTATGATTCCCGCTATGCCTCATGTCTGTCAAGACGTTCCCGTGATCTATCGCGATGAACTGCCGGTTCTGGTCGTCGCGGGTGCTGCAGGAAGTGGAAAGACCACCCTGGGACGCGAGCTGGCGCGCCGCTTCCACATTTCACTGCTCGACCTCGACACTCTGACCAATCCCCTTCTCGACCAACTGGATTCGATGTGGGTCGGCCCGCACTGGAACAGTCCAGGGCCGCACTCGGAGCAGATTCGTGCCGGACGATACGCAGTGTTGCTCGCCGCAGCCCGGGATCTCGTGGAGATCGGTCAGCGGCCCGTCCTGGTAGCTCCGTTCACCCGTGAACTCACCGGCGGTGCGGAATGGGAGCATCTGATCGCGCACTTGGCTCCCGCCACACCGTCGGTCGTGCACGTGGACGGCTCGCCGGAGCTGCTGGCGCGTCGACGGGCCGACCGCGGGGCAGCGCGCGACGCACATCGGTCGACGGACACCCCGGCGGAGAAGCCGCATGTTCCTCATCTGCGGGTCGATGCCGAACTGTCGACCGAGCAGCAGGTGCAGCTGGTCGCGGACACACTCGAATGCTACGGGCAGCGGTGATCGCTTCCGGGCGTGCACGATTGGCGCTCGATCAGCTCGACCCCGAGTATGTTGCGCCGTTTGAAGCGCTTACCGGGATTCTCGATACGGCCCAGTAGTCGCTCGATGGCCAACCGGCCGAGCCGAGCAGGATTCTGGTCGATCACCGTCACCGGCGGCCGCACGGCATCCGCCAGCGGGAAGTCGCCGAATCCGACGAATGCCAGATGTAGCAATTCCATCTGCTGCAGAACGGGCACACAGGCCATGGCCACGCGTGCGTTGGAGAGAAACAGCGCAGTCGGAGGATCGTCGAGCGCGGTCAGGGCGGTCAGGGCGCTGCGTGCATCGTCGCGGCCCATGACGCCGAGCGCAACGAGAGAATCGTCGAACTCGATTCCTCCGGCCTGCAACGACTCTCGATACCCCTCGAGCCGATTCCGGCTGGTAGGAATATTGGCACTGTCGCCGATGACCGCGATGCGAGTGTGGCCGAGCCGAAGCAGATGATCGGTGGCCAACACCGCCCCGCCGTGGTCGTCGTCGACGAAGCTGTCGGCCTTGAGGCCGTCGGGTCCGCGATCGACGAAGACCGTCGGAGTCTTGTCGATCCAGCGCTCCAGATAGCCGTGATCGGCGCCCGTGGGTGCGATGATCAAGCCGCTCAACTGCCTACGCAGCAGCGACTCGACCAGCGCCTGCTCCTGATCACCGTCGTGCCCCAGGCTGGTGACCAGCACGGCCATGTCTTCCTCGCGGGCGCGCTCCTCCACCGCTCGTGCGATGGAGGAGAAGAACGGATCGTCGATATCGGGCACGGCCACACCGATCGCCGCCGCTTGACCGTTGCGAAACGACGTCGCCATCGTGTTCGGAACGTAGTTCAGTGAATTCAGCGCATCGGTGACGCGAGAGCGCGTTTCGGGGTCTACGTGCGGATCGTTGTTGTACACCCGTGAGACGGTCTTGGCGCTGACTCCAGCCAGTGCCGCGACATCCTGCATGGTGGTCATGATTTACCCCCGTCCGCTCGTCGTCCGCTCGTCATCGACTGGTGTAGCCGCCGTCCACCGGCAACGACACTCCGGTCACCATGGAAGCATCATCGCTCAACAGGAAGGCAATCGGCGCGGCAATCTCGTCCTCGGTGGCCCAGCGACCCAACGGCATCTGCGCCAGGAACGGCTCCTCGATCTCCGGACGGCCCCAGTAGAACGCGGACATCTCGGTCATCACTACGGTCGGATTGACTCCGTTGACCCGGATTCCGTGGCGACCGAGTTCGAGGGCCGAAACCCGAGTGATGTTGTCCAGAGCGGCTTTCGACGAACCGTACGAGATGTGGCCCGTCAGAGCGACGAGACTGGCCTGGCTGGAGACGTTCACGATGGCCCCCGCGCCTGCGGCGATCATCGCGGGGACGGTGTGCTTGATGACGAGCAGAGCGCCGCGCGCGTTGATGGCGATGACCTTGTCGAAGATGGAGATGTCGGTGTCCTGCGGCGTCGCGATCTCGCCGCCGAAGCCGGCGCAGTTCACCACTCCGTAGAGCTCGAGGCCCTCGACGGCGTCGCGCACACTGTCCTCGGAGGTCAGGTCGAACGCCAATGGCTGCGCGCCGGTCTCGTCGGCCAGCTTGTTCAGTCCATCCACCGACTGACCGGCCGCGACGACGTCGGCACCGTCGGCCACCAGCCGACGCACCGTTGCAGAGCCGATACCGCCGCTGGCACCTGTCACCAAGATCTTCCGGCCGTCGAACGTCGCCATGAGGTCTACCTTTGCTGTTCCGAATGGGCATGTCATCGATGTCATGTGGCCGCTGAGCGAAACTGATGTCATCGGTGTCATGGACGGTACCGCAGTACACCTCCGGCGGCTCGAAAATCGAACAGATCGAGCATTTATGCAGCTCGAAGACGGTACCGCTCGGTCCGATAGGGGTTCGACAGTGCAGCGCGATCCGTGTGCAGCATTTGTGTCATGTCACCGGTGACATGAATTTTCACGAAACACGTGACAACGGGGGTTGCGTGGGTCACACTCGTTTACACCACGAGCCCCGCAGGGAGCTCGACCTGCCTCGCAGACCACGATCATCGACCGTGCTGCACGGGCACCGGTGGGGGTGTCCATCCCGCACCCGGCGGCTTTCGATTCGACCAAGGAGTATCCATGGCCAGCGTTGCACCTGTTGCGACACCGATCCTCGAGGCGAGGGGATTGTCGAGGAGCTTCGGAAACGTGCGCGCACTCGACTTCGCCGATTTCGACATCTACCCCGGCGAGGTCGTCGCCCTCATCGGCGACAACGGTGCCGGCAAATCGACGCTGGTCAAGGCGCTCTCCGGCAGTCTCGCGGTGGACACCGGTGAGATCCTGTTCGACGGCACCGCGGTCGACCTCGACAGCCCCACCGTCGCAGCCGAACTCGGCATCGAGACGGTATTCCAGGATCTCGCTCTCGCGCCGCATCTGAACGCGCAGCAGAACATGTTCCTCGGGCGCGAACTGCCGGCGAAAGGGCTACTGGGGCACCTCGGGTTCCTCGACGTGTCCACGATGCGCAAGCAGTCCCAGGACGCCCTCGACGAGCTCGGTGCCACCGTGCGCAGCCTCACCGTTCCCGTCGGAGCCATGTCGGGTGGTCAGCAGCAGGCCATTGCGATCGCTCGCGCGGTCGCCTGGGCCAAAGGCGTTGTCTTCCTGGACGAGCCGACGGCGGCCCTCGGAGTAGTGCAGACCCGCAACGTTCTCGACACCATCCGCAGAGTCGCCGACCGCGGAGTGGCGGTGGTCTTCATCAGTCACTCGATGCCACACGTCATCGAGGTCGCCGACCGCGTCCAGGTGCTGCGGATGGGCAAACGCGTCGCCACCCTCGACGCCAAGAACACGACCATGGAAGAACTCGTCGGCGCGATGACCGGCGCAACCACCGGAGCCACGCGATGAGCAATCAGATCATCACCCCGTCCATCGAACCGCTGCCACCGAGTCACAAGCCGTCGCGGCACAGCTTCGACGTCGTCGAGACGCTCGGAAAGCTGGCCCGCGTCCAGGTATTTCAGATCGTGCTGGTGTTGGCAGCGATCTGCATCGTCTTCTCGATCATGGCTCCCGGTAGCTTCCCCGAGTGGGGCAACATCCGTCAGATCATCCAGAACGTCTCGATTCTGGCCGTTCTCGGAATCGGTATGACCTTCGTCATCGTCACCAGCGGCATCGACCTCTCTGTCGGATCCGTGCTCGTCTTCTCCGGTGTCGTCTCGGCCAAGACCATGGCCGCAATAGGCGGCGACGGGTGGGGAGTGGCCACGATCGGCATCGTGGTGTCACTGTTCTGTGGCCTGTGCTGGGGCTTGCTCAACGGGTTCCTGATCGGGAAGGCCAATGTGCCACCGCTGATCGTCACCCTCGGTACCTTGGGCGGTGCGCTCGGGCTCTCGCAGGTCATCACCGGCGGCGTCGACATCCGTGACGTACCACCGGTTCTGGTCGATACGATCGGCTACGGAAACCTGCCGGCCACCACGATTCCCCTGATCTCGAGCATTGCGCTCGTGCTCGTGGTGATCTTCGGAATCGTGCTCCATCGCACCAAGTTCGGTCTCTACACGTTCGCCGTCGGCTCGAAGGAGCAGTCCGCCCGCCGGGTCGGAATCAAGGTGGACATGCACCTGGTCAAGATCTATGCGCTCTCGGGCACCCTCGCCGGGCTGGCGGGCATCCTGTCGCTGTCTCAGTACGGAACCACCGCCATCGCAGGACAGTCCCAGACCAACCTCAATGTCATTGCTGCAGTGGTCATCGGCGGAACGAGCCTCTTCGGCGGAATCGGCACCATGTTCGGCACCGTCGTCGGCCTGTTCATTCCGGCGGTGCTGCAGAACGGCTTCGTCATCGTCGGAGTGCAGCCCTTCTGGCAGCAGGTTGCCGTCGGCGCGGTGCTGATCGCCGCGGTCTACTTCGATCAGCGTCGACGCGACGCAGCGAGCCGAGGTCAGTCGCCCAACTCGCTCAAGAAACTCTGGTCCCGAGGGACCTGACCCACTTCGTTTCGATCTCACTCTCTTTCAACCACTTACAAGAAAGTCGACCATGATCACATCACGCACCGCCGTCGTTGCACTGAGTGTCGCTTCGGTCTCCGCCCTGTTCCTGGCGGGTTGCTCGTCCGACTCCGGAAGCGGTGACGGCAGCGGCAAGATCGCCTTCATCCAGGGGGTCAGCGGCGACGAGTTCTACATCAGCATGCAGTGCGGAATCGAAGCGGCAGCCGAAGCGGCCGGCGTCACCGTCGACACGCAGGGCCCGGTTAAGTTCGATCCCACTCTGCAGAAGCCGATCGTCGATTCCGTTGTCGCATCGCGTCCCTCGGCCATTCTGATCGCGCCCACCGACGTTGCGGCGATGCAGGCCCCGCTTGCTGCTGCAGCCAACGCAGGCATCAAGGTCGTACTGGTCGACACCACCATCGAGGACCCGTCCATCGCAGTCTCGGCGATCTCATCGGACAACAAGGGCGGCGGTGCCGAAGCGTTCAACGCCATCGAGCAGCTCAATCCGTCCGGAGGCAAGGTGCTGGTGATCTCCACCGATCCCGGTGTCTCCACCGCCGATGCCCGAGTCGAGGGCTTCGAGGAGGCCGTCGGAGCCAACTCGGCATTCGACTACCTCGGAGTGCAGTACAGCCACAACGACCCGGCCGAAGCTGCTCGTCTGGTCTCGGCTGCACTGGCCAAGGACCCCGATATCGTCGGAATCTTCGCCGCGAACACCTTCGCAGCCGAGGGCACCGCGACAGGCGTCCGGCAGGCGGGCAAGCAGGATCAGGTCAAGATCGTCGGATTCGATGCCGGCCCGGCCCAGGTCAAGCAACTCCGTGAGGGAACCGTGCAGGCGCTGATCGCGCAGCAGCCCGACACCATCGGCACCGACGGCGTCGAGCAGGCCATGGCTGCGATCGACGACAAGCCGGTCACCGCAGACATCTCCACCGGATTCCACGTCATCACCGCCGAGAACATCGACGGTGACGGTGCGCAGTACGTCTACAAGTCGTCCTGCTGACCGGTAGACCCTCGAACTGCGGTGGTGCTCCTGGTGGCAGCACATGCCCGGGAGCGCCACCGCTCACCAATCCCATCCGATCCACCCGACCCGAGGAACCTGTCATGATCGAGCTTCGCCGCGCGACGTTGGAAGACCTGCCCGCGACCGTCGCGAAGCCCGACTACGACTTGGGCGAACTGCACTGCGGCGTCGTGCATTTCGGCGTCGGCGCATTTCATCGCGCACATCAGGCGGTGTACTTCGATCGGCTGCTCGCGGCCGGACATCTCGACTGGGCGCTGTGCGGAGTGGGAGTGTTGCCGGGAGACAGGAAGATCGGTGACGTCCTCGACTCGCAGGATCACCTCTACACCCTGGTCACGGTGGATCCGGACGGTCGACGCGACGCCCGGGTGATCGGTTCGGTCGCGGATTTCGTTTTCGCGCCCGAGGATCCGCAGGGCGTACTCGACGTGCTCAGCTCACCCGCGACGATGATCGTGTCCTTGACGATCACCGAAGCGGGTTACGGCGTCGACGACGTCACCGGTGCGTTCGAGCCCAGCGATCCTGCGGTACTCGACGACCTCCGGGACCTCTCGGTACCGTCGAGTGTCTTCGGCTTCTTGACCGTTGCTCTCGCCACCCGCCGCTACCACGGAATTCCGCCGTTCACGGTGATGTCGTGCGACAACATCGTCCACAACGGGTCGGTGACCCGAACGGCATTGACCTCCTTCGCCCGTCGGCACGACGCCGACCTGGCGGATTGGATCGACGCAACGGTCGCGTTTCCCAACTCGATGGTCGACCGCATCACCCCCGCTACGACGACCGCCGTGATCGACGACGTGCGCAGCGACTTCGGAATCGACGACGGCTGGCCGGTGCGGTCGGAATCTTTCTCGCAGTGGGTGGTCGAAGACACCTTCTCGTTCGGGCGACCGCCCTTCGGCGAGGTCGGAGTGCAACTCGTCGCCGATGTCGGGCCGTACGAACACATGAAACTGCGGCTGCTCAACGGATCTCACCAAGCGATGAGCTACCTCGGTATCCTCGCCGGGTACACCCACGTGCACGAAGTGATGGCCAGCCCCGACCTGTACGAGTTCGTCGCGTCGTACATGCGAGCCGAGGCTGCACCGACACTCGCCCCCGTCGACGGAATCGACATCGACACCTACATCGAGCAACTGCTGCAACGCTTTTCGAGCCTCGCCGTGCGAGACACGCTCGAACGTCAGATCGTCGACGCGTCCGCTCGCATCCCGAAGTTCGTGCTGCCGGTGATCCGCGACCGGCTCGCGCAGGACCGATCGGTCGACCACGGAGCGTTGGTGCTCGCCGCGTGGTGCGGTGTCCACGAGCGCGGGGACATTCCGATGGTCGACGCGCATGCCGAACACCTGCAGCGATTGTCGTGGGAGGACCACGACAACCCCGGCGCCTTCCTGGCGAATCCTGCTGTGTTCGGCGATCTGTCGACAAGTCCGCGGCTACGCGGGGCGTACCAACGCGCCAAGCGCTCGCTTCAGGACAGCGGTGCGCGCGGAGCAGTGCGACGGGTGCTGGAACAGTCGGTCGGAGTGGGTCAGCCCTTGTAGTAGACCACCTGGTGACTCGTGGCCAGCAACGTCCCACCTTCGGTCCACAGTTCGGCGGTCTGATCGAAATAGCCCTGATGGAACCGGCGTGCACGGGCGGTGCCGAGGACGTACCCATCGGAGTGCTTCTCGAGATCCTCCGGTGTCGCGAAGAAGTGGGTCGTCAGCGAGATGGTGCCCGCCGGCACGTACCGACCGAGGCGCTGAAAGATTCTGGGGTAGAACACATCGCTGAGCGACGTCAGCGCCGCGAAGTCCAGCGGACGAGGCGGAGTGTCGCGGATCCAGAGGGTCTCGGTCGAGTCCGGTGATTCCTGATCGTTCAGAGCGCCTGCAACGAAACGCATCTCGTAGTTCTGCGCCCAGGCGATCGCGTCGGGAAAGGTGCCTCGGGGCGTGTCGGCGGGGGAGGGGACGGCCGGTGCCACAGCCTCGGTGTTGTCCCACGTCTCGCGTCTCGTTCCGAACACCGCTGTGGCCGTGGTGGCGACGGCACCGTCCTGGATCAGCTCGAGGTACCAGTGCTGATTGCTTCGGTTGGTTCGTACGGCTCGCGCCGAGATCTCGAATTCGCCCTCGGCGACCGGACCGGCGAAGTTGACAGTCAGCGAGACCGGCGATCCGAGGCATTCCGGATGACGCTCGACTGCTCGAATGAACGTCGCGGCAGTGATGCCACCGAACGGGCCGACCATGTTGTTGTACGGCGCGGATGTGTGCCCGGCGAAGGTGCCGGCGCCGACGGTCTCGAGGGCAACTGCTGTGTCGAACGGATGCATTGTTCTCCCGTAGGTCTCGATCGGCGTTCGTGCCGATTCAAACTATCCGGCCGACTCCGGCGTCACACCGGGCGGCTCCCCTCAGGGGATGATTCGCTGGCGACGTAGCTCGGCGAAGATCCCGGCGAACATTGACTCGGTGTCGACGAATCGGTGAAATCCCATTCGACGGGCCTTGGAGCCGTCCGCTATGACGTCGTAGTCCCACGCGAACACGAAATCTCCGAACGCCCAGGATGATACGTCGGAATACGGAATCTTCTGCAACCCGTTCTCGGCGACGATCGAATCCCACAGCGTTTCCTTGTCTGCCATGACATCGGCCAACGACATCGGAAGCGGAGTTGCGGTGTCGAGGTCGAAGAGACCAGCAATGCGCGGCCACATCTCGCTCCAGCGAAACAGATCGCCGTTCGTGATGTTGAACGCCTGGTTGGCGCAGCTCGGCGTGGTGGCCGCCCATACCGTCGCCTCGGCGAGCAACGACGCATCCGTCATCTCGAGCAGCGCGCCGAAGGCACCGGGCTTGCCCGGAAACCGCATGGGGACGCCCAATTTCGCGCACATCGTGGCGTACACGGCGATGACGGTGGCCAGGTTCATCGGGTTCCCCAGCGCTACACCGCACACCACCGATGGCCGGATGGCCGACCACGTCCAGCGCTTACCGAGTTGCCGCGCCTCGAGAAACTGCTGCTGATCGACGTTGAACTCGGGCGGCATGTGGGGCGGATCGGATTCTCGCGCGGGGGTTTTGAAGGGTCCAAGGTGTGCGCCGTACACCTTGTATCCCTGCATCAGGCTCACGTGCTCGAGGTCCGGTGAACTGTCCTCGATGGCCGTGACCACGTTGACGAGCATCGCGAGATTGGGGGCGACGAGTTCGGCCCAGCTCGGTCTCTCCTGGTAGGCGGCGTAGAAGATGTGTGTGACGTCGGTCAGCTCCGCCAGTCGGCGGTGAGTCTCGTCTGCGTCGAGCAGATCCACCGCGATGTGCCGGACGCGTCCGTCGTCGGTACCGCCGCGGCGTGAGAGCCCGACGATGTCCCAATCACCTGTTCGCTGCAGGTGATCGACCAAGTTGCCGCCGATCACTCCGTTGGCTCCCACTACTACTGCTAAGCGTGACATGACCTACTCCTATCTGGATATCGCGATATTGCGATGCCGTCAGTAGACCACATATCGCGATATTGCGATATGGGAGTAGGCTTCGAGGGTGGCTGACGAACTGGACCCTGCAGAGCTCGCAGCGGTGTTCGGTGCGCTGAGCAATCCCGCGCGATTGGCGATCATGCGGTGGCTCAAGGATCCCAGCGATTTTCCGCCCCAGCTCGAGCCCGCCGAGGACGTGGGAGTGTGCCTCAAGCACATTCAGTCGAGGGCGGGCGTCTCCCAATCCACCGCCTCGCAGTACATGGCCGTGCTGCAACGAGCGCAGCTGGTGACGAGCACCAAGATCGGCCCCTGGGTGCACTACAAACGCAACGACGAGTACCTCGATCGACTGGCCGAGACGATCAAGTCCGATCTGTGAAGTCTGCAGGCGGTGGGTTCGACCGGGGCTTTCGTCTCCGGCTCGACACCAGGTTGATGAACCCGGACAGCGCGAGACTGCCGCCAGGGTAGAGAAGAAGACCGAGTGAAAAGATGACGGGTTCCGATGCGTCCTTCACCATGTGCACCGCGCCGACGCCGGTGAGAACCACTCCCGCAACGGTGGCAAGCGCGATGGTTCGCCGGCTCTGACGGGACAGCCGCGTCGAGATCAAGGCTGCGAAGCCCGCGAATACGCAGAGGAAGATCGACGCGATGAACAACGCGTCCCACTTGACGACAGTGGCCACAAAGAACATGGATCCGCCGATGAGGAGAAGGGCCAGCTCCGGAACGGGTTGTCGCTGTGAGGGGTCGACAGTCATAGTGGTAATTCCCTCGCGAGATCCACCGCGCGAATGAGCGATGCTGTCTCGAACGGTAGACCGTGCGCGGCCGCAGCATCGGCAGCACGCTCCCGTAGAGCTCCGGGGTCTGTCGCGCAGGCGATCGCGTGTAGGTCGATGCGTTGCAGCAGCTTCTTGGTCACCGGTCGTTTGCTGTCCCAGAATGCCAGCGCGGCAATGAGATCGGTGGCCTCCTGGCCGCTCAACAGCGCATGGGCGACGGCGCATGCCGCTGGGTCCTCGAACGGCAGGAGATAGGTGGCGTCGTCGAACACCGCAGGTCTTCCGTCGTAGGGGCCGACCATCCTGAACTGCGGAACCTTGTGGAATCCGGAGATCGCGATCTTGTACGGAGCGAACGTGTACGGCCCGACACCGAAGATGCAGAACCGGGCGCGACTTCGGTAGATCGACGACTTCCGGCCGTCGAGAGCTGTCGCGTTGTCGGTCAGGTACTTCCACAGCTTGGGCGCGCTGTCCGCCAACTGCGCGGTGTCGTCACCGGTGTGCGATTGCGGCACGATCATCCACCGCGACACCTCGCTGAGTTTGTCGCGGTAGACGTCGGTGCATTTGAACAGGGGAAACAGGAAGTCCTTCTCGACGTCCACCGAAGCTCCGAGTTTGGTTCGCGGGCCGTCGTTCTCGGCCAGTTCCATGACGGCAGACGCGTCGTGTTTGATACCCTGACGCCACATCAGTGGACTGATGCCATCGAACTGCTTGCTTCGTTCGTAGGCGTCGACATCCGCGACGAGTTGTCCGTCGACCACTCCGATTCTGTTGCTGGGGTGCGGTGCATCCATGCTCGGATACATCTGTGCAGTGTGGTCGGTTGAACCGGTTCCGAGTTCGACCACGAACCAACAGGCATCCACTCCGGCGTCGAACCACTTCTTGGCGTCGATGGGTCGCAGACTCGAACCGGTGATCGGAAGGCCGTGCCGAGCGCAGTGCAACAGAACGTTTCGGGCTACCTGGGTCTTGCAGATCATCGCAACGGTGGCCGGGCGATCTGCGAACTCGGCGAGTAATTTGATCCAAATGAACTCCGCGATATCGAAATTGGAGCTTCCGGTGATCGCATCTATTCCGCGCGTGTTCCTGGTGTTCGTACGAGCCGGCCTGTTGCTGGAACCCAGAACCGAGAGCTGAGAGTTGGTCACCCACGGTGGGTTGCCGACGACGAGGGTCGGGCCCGGATCCGACGTCCATGCGATGTCGCGTGCCAAGTCGAAATCGAAAATCGAGGCGGTGATCACCCTGCCGAATGCCGATGCGGCCGCGGCGTACTCGGGCTGCACTTCGATTCCGACGCGTTCTGCCTCGGGGTGGCTCTCGCCGACAACCGACATGAAGTTCCCTACGCCGCATGTGGGTTCGAGAACGCGAGTCCACTGTCGTCGTGGCAGGGTGTTCACCAACGCACGTGCCAACTCGATCGGGGTCTGGAAGTCCCCGAACTCGTTGTTGGGCATGGATGCCTCCGGCGCTAAAGTGGACGTCGATGAAGCTTTCGCGTGCGGCCCTACTGCTGTCAACTCTGGTGTTCATATGCGCTCTGATCTGGGTCGCCGTCACTGCGGGGGATCAAGTGCCCGCGCACTTCGACGGGTCCGGTCAGGTCGATCGCATGGACTCGAAGCTGTCCTTCCTGCTCACGATGGGAGGCATCGGATTCGCGGTGATCGCGTTGTTCGCGAGCATCGGTTGGTGGTTCCCCAAGGTTCCGGCATCCATGGTGAATCTGCCGAGTCGGACGATGCACGAGTACTGGACTGCCGCCGAGAACCGCCCCGAGCTGAACCGAAAGATGGCCGAGGACCTCGAGTGGATGGGCGCGGCAACGGCACTGCTGTTCGCCTGGATCGCCGGCGTTGCGGGTGCGACGACGGGCGACTCCGTCAGCGTCTGGGTGCTCGCGGTACCGACGGCGCTGTACCTGCTGGCCATCCTTGGATACGTGGTGTTCGTCGTCAAAGGTGGCCGGTACCGGGTGCCGAAGCACTGACTCAGGGGAGTGGTTGCAGCATCGCCAGTTTCGGGTTCGATGACACGCAGCCGGTCGATGCTCAGTGCGTACTGAGTCCGTCGAGGAGAAGTTCAGCGACGAACGTCGCGTTGTCCTGCGGGCTGTTCTGTCGTCGGGTGAAGCACCGCATCAGTAGAGTGTTGGTGATGCCTGCAGCGAGATCGACTGGGCTCGAGCCCTTTCGGAAGATACCGGTGTCCTGCCCTCGTGCGATGACCGGTGCGATGATCGACGGCAGGTTCAGTTTCTCCTTGATCGAGATCAGTCCCTCCGGCTCGCCGTAGGTGTCGTGTGCGACTGCGACGAGGAGCGCGTCCATGAATTCGAGTTCGTCGGCCGCGAGTTGCGCGCACCGCAGCATGTGGTTTTGCAGAATCGTGAGATCGTAGAGGCCCAGCAACTGGTCGTCGGCCACCGACTCGCGAAGACGATCGACTCGGCTCTGCAGTGCTGCAACGATGACGGACGGCTTGGTCGGAAACAGTATCTTGCATGCCGCCCTCGGCACTCCTGCGATATCGGCGACGTCGTCCATACGTGTCATGAAGTAGCCACGCTTTCCGAACTCGTCGCGCGCCGCGGTGACGATCGCAGCACGCGGATCGCGGGGCAGCGGCCGTTCCTCGACCGGCACACCGACATCTCCCACGACGTCATCGAGGTGCTGATGATGTCCCGACGTGTCGACGACGGCCCCGAGGAAGGCGAGCACCGCGTCGGACATCACATCGGCCGACACGGACGCGGCGTCCACCTGACTGCGGATGCGAAAGCCGTCGACGACGGCATTGACCGTCACTGCGAACGATCGGGCCGTGAAGGGGCGGCGAAAAGCTCCACCTTCGGGAGCGAACAGCGCCTCGAATGCGTCCAGTACGGCGTCGTCTCGAACGCGGTAGCTACCGGCGAGTGCCGCGGAAGCAGGTCCGCGGAAAACGTGGTCGAGAAGAGTTGCGGTGGTGCTCTTCTGGTCGACGATTGCCGGAAAGTAATGCGCCACGAGCGTCGACACCCCTGCGCGAATCGATCCGCCACTGTTCGCCATCTGTGTGCGAACTGTTCCGTGAACGTCGGTGGGTAGTGGTGTTCGGGACAGATGCTCGACGACCGTGGTGAGGAAGTCGGATTTGGTATTGAACTTGCGGAAGAACGTCGCTGTCGACGAGTCGGCCTCGTGGACGACGTCCTCGATTCGTAGTCCGCGTTCGAGAATCCTCTGCGGATGCGCGATCAACAATGTGACACCCGCCTCGACGAAGTGGGCGGCGGTCGCGTCGAGCTCGGTCATAGAGGCGGACTTTACCGAGGTGGGCTCGAGCACGTCGGCGCAGGTGACAGCGTTCACTCTCAGGTGAGAGCGACCTGGGTCATTCCTCGGAGTGACCCAGCGGAGTGAGTGCGGTGTCATTGGCCGTGTTCGCGCCACCGGGACAGCGGTGGTGCCAGAAATCGAGGATCTCCATGACTGTGCTCGACATCCGCGTCGGCGACGCACCCGACCCACGGCTCAGCGCTCGTGAAATCGAAGTACTCACCGCCTGGCTCATCTCTGATTCCAAAGCGGAGGTATCGCGCTCGCTCTATCTCTCGATGGGAACCGTCAACACACATCTGACGCGCATCAGAGCCAAATACACGGCAGTGGGGCGAACGGCACCGACCAAAGCGACGTTGCTGGTGCGCGCACTGCAGGATGGGTTCATCGACATCGACGAGCTGTGAGCAGTCAGCGCGACGACGATGCCGACCGGCCCTGGCGAGTGAATCAGCGACACCGATCCAGTACAGGACTAGTGCGCCGATCACCGACCCTGCCGTCGTCCAGAACAACGCACTCAGCAGCGTCATGCCGCCCTGCGATGCGGTGAACCCGGCGAGGGGCAGGATGATTTCGCTGGGAAGAGAATTGGACATATGGAACACTCGAACGTGTGAACCGAGTCTCCCGGATAGTTCCAGCTGTTGCCGCCACCACACTCCTGCTCAGCGCCTGCGGGTCCTCGGAACCGACACAGACGCCTACGGACGACACCACTGCGGCATCCACATCTGCGTCGTCCACGGCCTCGAACTCGAGCGCCGCGACCGTATACAACTTGCCGGGTAGCGGCGTGTTCCCCGAGGGCATCACTGCCGCCGACGACACGTTCTACGTGACCTCGACGTCCGACGGCGCAGTGTTCCGCGGGACTGTCGGATCCCCGGATGTGTCGGTGTTTCTCCCCGGCGGCGCGGACGGACGCACCGGTGCCGCCGGAATCGACGTGACCGACGAGGACGATAGCGCCGACTACTTGGTGATCGCCGGTGGAGCGACGGGCAAGGTGTGGGTGTACGACGCCGACTCCGGCGACCTGGTTGCCACATTCGGCAACGGCCTCGGCACTGATGCCACGTTCCTCAACGACGTTGCCATCGCCGACAACGGCGATGCCTACGTCACCGACTCACGGAACCCGGCGCTGTACCGGATCCCGTTCGAGCAGATGACGGCGGGCGCGCGGGACGGACAACTGGAGACGTTCGTGAACTTCGACGGCACCCCCTTCGTCTACGGGGAGGGATTCAACGCCAACGGAATCGTCGAGAACGACGACGAATCGGCGTTGATCGTCGTGCAATCGAGCACCGGCAACCTGTACCGCATCGACAAGAGCTCGAAAGAGGTCACACAGGTCGACCTCGGCGGTGCCACGGTCACCAACGGTGACGGGCTCGAAATGGACGACGACACACTGTATGTCGTACGTAACCGCGACGGTCTCATCGCGACAATCGACCTCGACGACGACGGCAGAACTGGCGCGGTCACCGGAGAGATCACCGACCCATCGTTCGCCTACCCGACAACCGTTGCAGCCATGGACGATCGGCTGTTCGTAGTGAACAGTCAGTTCGACAAGCGTGGGGGAGAGCCCGTCGAGCCTTTCACTGTCAGCTCGGTTCCGGAGTAGAGCGGCTTAGCCGCACGTGCACGAAAGCTCGTAGTGGAGGTCGAGTTTCCGCGCACCACGACCAGTCGGCGAGGATGGCGTCGATCTGACCGATTGCCTCCGTCATGCCCTCGACCATGCCCATTGAATCGAGCAGCTCGAGCTGCTCGATCGAATCGAACCGGCTTCGAATTGTCATGCGTGTCAACGCATCCGCTCGTTCGAGAGTCACGGCCGTGTGAATGATGGGCATCTCCGAGGATGGATTGCCGCTCTCGTCGGTGAATCCGTCGTCGAAGCTCAGCGACGACGGTACAGAGATGTCGGTGAAGAGCCAGTAGTAAGTGATTTTTTCACCATCAGGTCCGGTCATGTAGTAGGTGGCGCGCCCTCCCGGAACGAAGTTGTGGCTCTCGAAGGTCGCGGGCCATGTCGGCGGGCCCCACCAACGCTCGAGTTGTCGAGGGTCCTCCCAGATCTGCCAGACCTGCTCGACCGACGCGGCGAATTCAGCGACGAGGGTGAGGGCGAGTTGCTCGGTGTCCTGGTGAGAGCTGACGAATGGCATCAGGTGGTACCTTTCCGGTCGTTGGTGAAGAGATCGTCGATCCGTTCGACGCGTTGTCGCCAGATCTCCTCGTAGGTATCTAGCAAGGCGCGAGCGTGTGCGATGGTGTCCAACCGCACTCGCACGATCTGCTCCCTGCCACGCTTGTGTTTGGTGATCACGTCAGCGCGTTCGAGAACCGCGACGTGCTTCTGCACAGCGGCAAAACTCATGGCGTAGTGAGCCGCCAACTCCGATACCGACTGTTCGCCGACAGTGACCTTCGCGACGATGTCGCGCCGCGTCTTGTCGGCGAAGGCCTGGAACAGGCGATCGACCTCAGCGTCACTCATCTCATCTACAACCATTTGGTTGTAGGTTATGCCTGGCTGTCCTTCAGGTCAAGGGGTGCACCGGACCTTCAGGCAACATGGAGTGTGGGCGGCGATCGACGCCATCCGAGAGGGGAGACGTTGTGCCGATTCGACCGGCCATGATCGGCGCACTGACGATCGTGCTGGGCGCACTCGTGGTGCTGGTTCTCGATCTGCACACCGCATGGCAGACGCCCTCCCATCTGCGCCGAACGATCAGCGAATACGGACTTGGCGCGCAGCAGTGGGTGTTCTCGATCGGCGTCGTTCTGCTCGCTTTCGGTTCGGCTCTCACGCTCGCTGTCGCACTCCGGCACCGACTCACCCGGCCCGCATCCGCCGCGTCGATCGGCCTCGTGTTGTGGACCATGGGACTCGTCGCCGTCGTCGCTGTGCCGAAGCAGGATTGGTCGAACGACGCCGCGCTCAGCATCGGCGGCACGATCCACCGACTGGGAGCAGCGGTGGCGTTCGTCAGCATCCCCGTTGCGGTGTTCGCGTTCTCTCGCCCGTGGCTTCGTGACACCGTCTGGGCGGTGCGCGCCCGCGTGACCATGGGACTCGGCGCGCTGTCCGTTGTGACGTTGATGCCGATCGTGTACGCGCTGGCCGTCGGAGCTACCGGATCACGCCCTTGGTATCGCGTCGTCACACTCGGCTACGTGGAGCGGGTGCTCGTCGTCGCCGAGGTGATCGCGCTCATCTCACTGGCCATGTGGGTGTGGGCGGCGGAGCGCCGGAGCCTCGCTTCCGAGGACGTGCAGGAGATCAGAACCTCACAGACTGTCTAGGGAACCGATTGCGCTCGCGGCGCGTCCAATCGTTCAGTGACGTCTGTGTCGAGAGGTTGAACGAATGCGGCTAGTGGGTGGGCGCCGATTTGCGGTGGTCTGGGCTTCGGCACTGCTGCTGACCGGTTGTGCGGGCTCGACGCAGGGAACACCCGCCGCCAGTGGAGACTCCTCGACGACGACGACGACGGTGGCGGCCGGCCCGGAGCCATTCGATCCGTGCACCATTCCCAAATCTGCAGTGACGGCCAGCGGGTTGGACGTGAGTACGGAGAGACCGGACTTCGCAGGAATCACGACGTATCCCGGTTGGAAGAACTGTGCGTGGGATGGGCCGTCCGACAACCCGTGGTACTTCCTCCTCGTCCAGTCATCGATAAATTCGCTCGATCAGTACCTGAGCAGTCCGCAGAACGTTGGGCAGGTTCCAGTCCAAGTAGGCCTCCGCGCGGCCGTGCAGCACAACGTCTCTGGGGACGGTATGCCACTGGAGGGTTGCAGTATCGCGCTCGACGCAAGCGGCAATCTGATCATCTTCATCCTCCACAAAATTGGTTCGAAGGACTTGCTTGGCGACCCCTGCACCGAAGTCGCCAAGCATGCCGAGGACCTTCAGTCGTACTTGCCGGAATGAAGGACACCCCACAGTGACTGATACGACATCGGGTCTGGCCGACAACCTCGTGTATTGGCGATCGTTGCGCGACCAGGCCAATGCCGGCGCACTTCACGTCGAAGCAGATGTGGCGGTGGCCTGCGATAAGGCGTGTTCGGACTATCTCGAGGAACTGGACAAGATGTTCGAGATGACTGTCGGGCTGTCGTCTCCCGAATCATTCGGCGACTTGCCGTCAGCTCAGATGCTCGGGGCGAAGTTTCATCGTCTTGCTGTTGGCGAAGAAGGCTCCGCGCGCTTTGCGATCAAGCAGCAGATCGAGATCATCAAGACGATGCGGGAGTTCTTTCAGCATTATTTCGCCAGTGTCGAGGCGGCGGACACCGACACTGCGGCCACTGTGGAAGCACTGTCGCCACCGCGATAGACGACGATTCCCGACGACCCAATTGCTCGGTCGTCGGGAATCGCAGATCGAATTGCTCTGTCAGCGAGCGAGTTCCACTTCGGCTTCCTCGTCGACGAAGGGGTCACCGTTTCGCGGAGCGTTGTAGCGCTCGAGGTCGAGGATTCCTTCGCGCTTGGCGACGATGGTCGGCACCAATGCCTGACCGGTCACGTTGACTGCGGTGCGGCCCATGTCGACGATCGGCTCCACCGCGAGCAGCAGACCGACACCGGCGAGTGGCAATCCGAGTGTCGACAGCGTGAGTGTGAGCATCACCGTCGCACCTGTTGTTCCAGCCGTTGCCGCGGAACCGATCACGGACACCACGATGATCAGCAGGTAATCGGTGATGGTCAGATCGATGCCGTAGAACTGAGCGACGAAGAGCGCCGCGATCGCGGGATAGATTGCCGCGCAACCGTCCATCTTGGTCGTCGCCCCGAGAGGTACCGCGAACGACGCGTACTCGCGCGGAACTCCGAGGTTGCGTTCGGTGACGCGCTCGGTGAGTGGCAGGGTTCCGATCGACGAGCGAGATACGAAGCCCAGCTGGGTGGCAGGCCACACTCCCGAGTAGAAGTTGCGCACCGAAAGCCCATGGGCGCGAACGATCACCGGGTACACCACGAAGAACACCACGGCCAGACCGACGTAGATCGATACGGTGAACACGCCGAGCGAACCGATCGCGTCCCAGCCGTAGGTCGCCACCGCGTTGCCGATGAGTGCGGCGGTGCCGATCGGTGCCAGCCGAATGATCCACCACAGCACCTTCTGTACGATGGCCAACAACGACGCGTTGAACGCGAGGAACGGCTCGGCCTTCTTACCCACCTTGAGTGCAGCGATACCGATGGCAGCGGCAATGACCAGCAACTGCAAGATGTTGAAGCTCAGCGATGTGGTTGCCGTGCCGCTCTCGGCGACCGTGGTTTTCGCGCCGAGTGCGAGGAAGTTGTTCGGTACAAGTCCGGTGAGGAACGACCACCACGACCCGACACTCGACGGATCGCCGGCCGAGTCCGCTCCCGCGCTGGTACGCGAGCCGGGCTGCGCGACCAACCCGATCACGATGCCGATGATGACGGCGATGAATGCCGTGATGGCGAACCACCACAGCGTCTGGATCGCCAGACGGGCAGCATTGGTGACCTCGCGCAGGTTGGCGATGGAACTGACGATCGCCGTGAACACCAGCGGGATCACCGCGACGGTGAGCAGTTTGACGTAGCTCGAACCGATGGTCGACAGGGTGCCGACCAACCAGTTGTCGTTCCCGTCGGCGGCGTCGGGCATCGAGCGGGCGATGAGTCCGAGGACGACACCGAGGACGAGTCCGGCAACGATCTGTGGACCGAATGCGGTTGCCCAGGTAGGGACACGGCGCGTTCGGGTAGCGCTGGGCGCAGACATGGATATGCCTTTCGAAAAGGAGAGGTGTCGACAGGGATGGACGACAGAAGTGCTCGTCGGCCGATGGGCCGATCGGAGGGGACGCGGTCTAGAGGACCGTCAACAGGTAGCGCTGGCTTGCAGACGCAAGTCGACATACCGTCGAGAGGTCAGCAGCGGATTCACTGATCGAACGGTACTCCGCCTCCGAACTGTGCAACCGAGCAGGGCGGCTCTGAGGGTTCACTGTGGAATCGGTATGGGTGCGCCTCGGCGATGCTCGGACGCCGTATTCGTGGGTTAGCTTGAGGTTTCTTCCCGCCGACGAAACGAGATCATGAGTACCGAATCGAAGCCCCGAGGACTGGCCGGACGACTCGTTCGTGCCTTCTGTGCGTTGGTCGCCGCCCTGGTTGCCGTCGTTCTGGCATCGGCCGGTTGGGTGGCGTACGCGACGGCGGGGAAGGTCTACGACGTCGACGATGCGCCGGACGCCCCAGTGGCCATCGTTCTCGGTGCACAGGTGCGCGACGGCAAGCCGATGCGGTTTCTCTCCGGACGTCTCGACACTGCGATTGCCTTGATGGCGGCGGGAAAGATCAAGGCAATTCTGGTCTCCGGTGACGCAGACGGCAACTCCGGCAACGAAATTCAAGCTATGACCGACTATCTGGTCGAGCATGGAATCGACCCCAGCGTGATCATCGGCGACGATCACGGCATCGACACCTACGACACCTGCGCACGGGCGAAGGAGACCTTCGGGGTCGAACGCGGACTGATCATCAGCCAACCCCTCCATGTGTCGCGTGCCGTGGCGTTGTGTGAGGACATGGATTTGGACGTCGACGGAGTCACGGCGGAGTGCATCGACTGCAATACCCTTGCGGTGGTGCGTAACTACGCGCGAGAGTTGCTGGCGCGCCCCAAGGCGGTACTGGATCTGTGGTCGGGTCGCGATCCCGTGGTGGTGTCGCCACCCGTCGATTCTCTCGCGAATGTCACGAACCGATGAGTGTGCCCGACGGCGACGTCCCGATCCCGCCCGTGGTGCGGGAGTTGGCGGGGTCGGAAAAAATCGAGCCGGTGTGGTCGAATGAGCTGGGCGGGTTGACGTTTCGTCTCGGACGGGAGCGGTACATCAAATGGACGCCGGCCGAAACCTCGATAGATCTGAAGGAGGAGGCACGACGCCTGAAGTGGGTGATTCGGTACAGCCCGGTGCCGAAGGTTCTCGAGAGCGGTTCTGACCGTTCGGGTTCCTGGATGATCACCGAGGCCTTGCCGTGGGAGAGCGCGGTAGCAGATCGCTGGTTCGCAGATCCGGCACGCGCGGTCCGTGCGGCGGCGACCGGTCTTCGGGCCTTTCACGATGCAGTCCCCGTCGAGCAATGCCCGTTCGACTGGTCGGTGCGTACCCGAGTCGGCGATCGCGACCTGCCGGTCGATCCTCCGTCGATCGACAGGCTCGTGGTCTGCCACGGCGACGCCTGCATGCCCAACACTCTGATCGCCGACGACGGATCCTGGGCAGCGCACGTCGACATGGGCACGATGGGCGTCGCCGACCGCTGGGCGGACTTGGCACCGGCCATCTGGAGTATCGAGTACAACTTCGGGCGCAACTACCGTGAGGCATTCTTGGACGCGTACGGCGTCGAACTCGACCGCGAGCGACTCGACTACTACCTGTGGTTGTGGGAATCGACCTGATTCGGCGATGACTCCTACTGTGAAAGAACAGCTTTCAGGAACCGCTGCGTCCGCTCCTGCTGTGGGTTGCTGAAGATGTCCTCCGGCGGGCCCTCTTCGAGGATCTTGCCCTCGTCGAAGACGAGAACACGGTCGGCCACGTCGCGAGCGAATCCCATTTCGTGGGTCACGATGAGCATCGTGATGTCGGTGGTCTCGGCGATGGTGCGCAGCACGTCCAGTACGTCGGCGACGAGCTCGGGATCGAGCGCCGATGTCACCTCGTCGAGGAGCAGGATGTCCGGATCCATGGCCAACGCCCGGGCGATCGCCACGCGCTGCTGCTGTCCGCCGGACAGCTTGGTCGGATGCGCATTCTCCTTGTCCGCCAACCCCACCGTCTGCAGCAGCTCGCGCGCACGCTCGGTGGCCTCGGCCTTGCTCTGGCCGAGTACGTGAACCGGGGCCTCGGTGATGTTCTGCAACACCGTCATGTTGGGAAACAGATTGAATTGCTGGAACACCATGCCGATGCGCGTCCGCACCTTGCGCAGGTGCTTCTCCGACGCGACGACGAGCTTGTCGCCCTTGCGCTGATGCGTCAGCGGCTCGTCCTCGATCCAGATGACGCCGTCGTTGACCTTCTCGATGGTCATCAGCAGACGCAGAATCGTCGTCTTTCCCGACCCGCTGGGCCCGATCAGCGCGACGCGCTCGCCGCGTCGAACCTGGAAATCGAGATGGTCGAGCACGACGTGATCGCCGAACTGCTTGACCACCTTGTCGAACTTGATCATCGGCAGGGTGCCCGAATCGTCAGTAGGCAAGGGACTTCTCCAGTCTTCTGATGAGGATCGATGTCGGGTAGCTCGCCAACAGGAAGATGACGCCGGCCAACGTGATCGGCTCGAGGTATTGGAACGTGCTCGCCCCGTATTGCTGCGCCGCTGTGACCATCTCGACGACGGTGATCGCGAACAGGAACGGCGTGTCCTTGAACATCGAAATCGCGTAGTTGCCCAGCGCAGGCGTCGTGCTGCGCACGGCTTGCGGCAGGACCACCGCACGCCACGTTCGGCTGCTCGGGAGCGACAGCGCGCGAGCTGCTTCCCACTGTCCCGGCGGGACGGCGTCGATTCCGGCTCGGTACACCTCGGCCATGTACGTCGAGTAGTGAATGCCGAGGACGGTGATACCGATCTGCAACGCAGAGAACTGTGGCAGCAGGTAGTACGCGAACAGCAACTGCACGATCAGCGGTGTCAGACGGATGAACTCGGTGACCATACGCAGTGGAACGGTGACGAACTTCGGCCCCGAATGACGCACGACGGCGATCACCAGACCGAGGGCCGCAGCGAGGACGAATCCGAGCACGGTGGCCAGCAGAGTGATTTTGAAGCCTTCGAGCAGGAATGGCAGGGCGTCCCAGGCGCGTTCCCAACTCCAGTCGACGCTCATCGACCCACCCCCACGTTCTGATCGACGCGTTCGGGCTTGAGACGCAGCACTTCACGCATCGACGGCCCGGATCCCAAGCGCCCCTTGGCCCGCACCTCGAGCAGGTTCATCAGCAGCGTGAGGATGTACGCGATGACGAAGTAGATGACCAGTCCGACACCGAAGGCGAACAGCGTGTCGCCGGTCGTGCGTCGCAGCTGGGTGATCTGGTATGTGAGGTCCTGCAGCAGAACGAAACTGGCGAGTGCACTGCCTTTGAGTAGCTGAATCAGCAGGTTCGTCAGCGGCGGAATCATCTGTACCCACGCCTGCGGGAACACGACGCGGTGCAGTCGTTGCCAGGGGGTGAAGTTCAGTGCCAACGCGGCTTCCCACTGCGGCTTCGCGACAGCGGCAATGGATCCGCGCACGACCTCGGCACCGTAGGCGCCGTAGTTGAGACCGAGCGCGAGGATTCCACAGAACATGGCTTCGAGTTGAAAACCCAACAGCGGCAACACATAGAACAGCCAGAACAGCTGAACCAGCAACGATGTGCCACGGAAGAATTCGACGACGAAGCGAGCGGGTGCGCGCACGTACATGTGCCGGTTTCCCGCTGCCAGGCCCAGAAGTAGTGCCAGAGCGAAGGCGAGAGCGGCTCCGCCGAGGGTCAGATAGACGGTCGTGAGGATGCCTTCCTGGATTCGCGGCCACGAATCCAGGAAGGTCTCGATGTTCTCGTTCACGGGCGATCAGCCTGCAGCAGCGATCAGCCCTCGCAGAGCATGGCGGTGGTCAAGCTCGGATCCGGTAGCTCTTCGGCGGTGAAGCCGAAGTCCCCGACGATGTCGAGGTACGCGTCGGTGTTCGAGGTGATCTTCGCGAGCTCCTCGTTGTACGCGTCCAGCAGCTCCTGATCGTCGGTGCGGAACACGGTGGCACCGGCCCCCACCTGCGGCTCACCGTCGATCTCGGCGACGAAGGACTCGGTGACGTCCACCGGTGCGTCGGGATTGTTGGTCTTCATCCAGTTCAGCGAGATGGCCGTCAGGGCGAAGACGTCGGCACGGCCGGAGGTGACGGCGTCCATGCCGTCCTGCGGTGCGGCGACCTGCTGGCTCGAAATGCCCAGTGCCTCGGCGTAATCGGACTCGATAGCGCCGGTCATCGTGGCCAACTGCAGGCCACTGTCTGCCACGGACTGCATGTCGGTCAAACCTGCCGGGTTACCTGTCGGAACCATCAGTGCGGTGGTGTAGTTGAACTCGGGGTCGCCGAAGGCGGCCTGCTCGCAACGCTGCGGAAGGATCGACATTCCGGCGCTGACGACGTCGAATCGATTGGCCTGCAGGCCAGGGATCAGTGCGCCGAAGTCGGCATTGACACCCTCGACGGTGTCGATGCCGAGATTGCCGAAGATCTCGCGGTGCAAAGCGATTGTTGCGCCGGTCAATTCGCCGTTCTCCTCGAAGCTGTACGGCGCTTCACCGGCAACTCCGACGGTGATGGTGCCGGCGTCGCGCAGTGACTGCAGGCGATCGGCACCGTCGTCGGTGTTGGTGGAGGTACATCCTGCGAGGCTGCCTGCAACGAGTGCGGCACCGGCGAGGGTGGTGATGATCTTCTTCGTCGAGCCTGTGTTCAGCACAGTGTGTGCCATGCGTGGGGCCTTCCGGTTCTTGACTGCTCGAAAACCGGACCTGCGCCGATGTGCCGGGAGCGATACGCGCAACACTTCGGCCGGACCGGTTGCAGTCTTGTGTACTGCGTGGGGATTGCTTTGTCCGAACTTGAACGTAGCACGGTGATTTGCCGAATTCGGTGTGAATGACCAGCACACAGCGTTGTCGGATTTGGCGGATCGACGTGTATCGCCACCACAGAGTGCGATTTCGCAGCGATGAGAACGAAACTGTAACGATGCGTCGTTCGATCGAAATCAGGTTGGAAACACGCCGACGCTAGAGTGAGCGCGCCCGGTTCGACGACTCAGCGGACCCGTGTTTTCAGGAGATGTGAACGCTTGAGCTGGATTCGCTTGAACGACGTTGCCAAGGGATACGACCAGAAGGTGATGTTGCGTGAGGTGTTCTTCCGCCTCGCCGACGGCGACCGTATCGGTCTGATCGGGCGCAACGGCACGGGCAAGACCACCCTGCTGCAGCTTCTTCTCGGGCGTGAGACTCCCGATACGGGAACGGTCGATGTCACCGAGGGCGCCCGGATCGGGTACTTCTCGCAGTTCTCGGAACTCGACGGCGATCGCAGCATCCAGGCGGAACTCGAATCGCTTTTCGTCGCAGTGCACGCGATCGAGGTCGAGTTGGCCGAGGTCGAGGCCGCGCTCGGGGGCGACCTCGACGAGAAGCAGATGTACAAGCTCGTCGATCGCCAAGCCGAACTGCTCGACGCCATGGAGAACAGCGGCGGCTGGACCTATCACCAACAGATCGACACGGTGCTCTCCATGCTCGGCTTCAACACGGAGCGGCGTGAACTGCCCGTCGATCGACTGTCCGGGGGCTGGCGCAACCGCGCGGCTCTGGCCAAAATTCTGATCGAAGCGCCGGATGTGCTGCTCCTCGACGAGCCGACCAACTTCCTCGACGTGGCCGGTATCGCGTGGCTCGAGCGCTGGCTACGTGACTTTCGAGGAGCGCTTCTGGTCGTCTCGCACGACCGCGCCTTCCTCGAGCAGGTCGTCACCAGCATCGTCGAGATCGAGAACCATCACCTGCAGACCTACGACGGTAGCTACTCGGAATACGTTCAGCAGAAACAGTTTCGACTCAAGAACCTCGAGCGTGAGTTCAGCAACGAGCAACAGCTGCTGGCGTACGAACAGGAAGCGATCAGCGATCGCAAGGAAGCGGTGAAGAACCCCAGCGGGGTGCTCAAGCGTCGACTCGCGAACATCAAGAAGAGCAAAAGCCCGCGCCCGGTCGACACTGTGGTCACTGCGATCTACGGCGGACTGCACGTCCACGACAACCTGGCGGAGATCACGGGTATCTCCAAAAGCTATGGTGAGCAACGACTCTTCGAGAACATCTCGTTCACCGTGCATCGCGGTGACCGCATCGCCATCACCGGACCCAACGGATGCGGCAAGACGACCCTCGTAGACATCCTCGTCGGTGCCGAGCATCCGGACAGCGGGAAGATCAAGTGGAAGACCAAGGCGCCGTCCTTCATCTACTACAACCAGGTGCTGGCCGATCTCGATCTCGACGACACCGTGTCGCATTCGGTCAATGCGATGCCGGGCAGCCTCGCACTGACCGCGACCAAGAAGGAAGTCCATCGCTTTCTGACCCTGCTGCAGTTCTCGGAGTTGGATCTCAAATCGAAGATCGGTGTTCTGTCCGGTGGCCAGAAGGCCCGAGTTGCTCTGGCGCAGTGTCTGTTGTTCGGCGCAGGCGTGATCGTGCTCGACGAGCCCACCAACCACCTCGACCTGCAGAGCACCCAGGTTCTCGAACGTGCCCTGATGGCGTTCCCCGGTGCGGTGATCTTGGTGAGCCACGACAGGTTCTTCGTCGAGAAGGTGGCCTTTCGCCAGTTGTCGTTCGACGGCAAGGGTGGGGTCACACAAATCGCCGGCGTCCAGATGGCGTAACGCCGCGGGCTACCCGTTGATCTTCGACGTGGACGTGCCCCACTCGGCGTCGCGCAGCTCCTTCTTCCTGATCTTGCCGGTCGATGTTTTCGGCAGCTCGACGATGAATTCGACTGCACGCGGGGCTTTGTACGAGGCGATAGCAGCTTTCACGTGCGCTACGAGGTCTGCCTCCGACGCTTCCGCGCCGGGTGCCAACACCACGAATGCCTTGGGCCGTTCACCCCACTTGTCGTCCGGTACCCCGATCACCGCGACGTCGGCGACGGCGGGGTGGCTGGCAAGTGCCTGTTCCACCTCGATCGTCGAGATGTTCTCGCCCCCGGAAATGACGACGTCCTTGGCGCGGTCGAGCAGCTGAACGTAGCCGTCGGGATGCATCACGCCGAGATCTCCGGAATGGAACCATCCGCCCGCGAAGGCCTGCGTCGTGCCTGCGGAGTCGTTGTAGTAGCCCTTCATGACGTTGTTGCCGCGCATGACGATCTCGCCCATTTCCACGCCGTCGGGTTCGACGTCGATCAGCGCTCCACCCGGACCGGACTTCTCGCGTACCACGCGCAAGCGGTCGGCGGTGAGCATGCCGACTCCCTGTCGGGCCAAGCGTCGTGCCTGCTCGTCACCGTCGAGCTCTAGCCATTCCTGCTTCGCCTCGCACACCGAGTACGGACCGTAGGTCTCGGTGAGGCCGTAGACATGTACGAGCGTCGCACCCAATGCTCGAATCTTGCCGATGATCGTCGGGCTCGGAGGAGCGCCCGCAGTGACGATGGTCAGGGGTCGGTCGAGTGAATGTGCCTGCGCAGCAGTGGCAAGAGTGGTCAGCACGGTCGGCGCACCGGCAAGGTGATCGACGCCGTTGTCGATGGCCGACCAGATCGCATCGCCGCGGACTCCGCGAAGGCAGACGTGCGTGCCCGACGCGGCCGTGACCGCCCACGTCGTGCACCACCCGTTGCAATGGAACATCGGCAGCGTCCACAGATAACGAGTGTCGATCCCGAATCCCTGGTGGTGCAGTTCTCCGAGCGAATTGAGGTAGGCACCGCGGTGGGTGTACATCACGCCCTTGGGTCGACCGGTGGTGCCCGAGGTGTAGTTGATCGTGATGGTCGAGGTCTCGTCGTCGACCTCCCACTCCATCGGATCGTCCGAGCCACGTTCGAGGAAGGCGTCGTATCGAGTGGTGTGCGGCAGCTCGGCGTACGTGCCGTCGACGGCGGGTGTCTCGACGATCTCACGGACCGAATCAGCGATCGGATCTGTTCCGAGTCCGGTCAGCAGGTCTGAATCACCCACCAGCAGAACCGAACCGGAATGATCGCAGATGTAGCGAACTTCGGCGGGCGACAGTCTGGTGTTGATCGCGACCAGAACGGCGCCGGCCAGTGGAACCGCGTAGTGCGCGAACAACAGCTCTGCAGAGTTGGACGCGATGTAGGCCACTCGATCTCCGTGGCCGACGCCCGACGCGCGCAGTGCGTGCGCGAGCCGGGTGACGTCGGCGGCGAACTGCTCGTAGGTGAATGCCCTCGGCCCGTCCACCACCGCGGTCTTGTGGGGGTGGACCTCCGCTGCGCGTTCGAGAAAGCGAAGGGGCGTCAGGGGAGTATCGAGACCGGTCATGGCAGTCAATGTAGCGCGCACTCACGAGGCCAGATCGGATTTGTCGAGACGTTCGCGCCCACCGGTAAGGTCCGCGCGTTCGGCGGCGGCGCGGCCGGCAAGCCAACCCTGTGCATTGTCGCTGCCGAACGTGATCGTTCTCGTCGATGGGTACCGGGCAGCGTACACACGGTCCACGGCATCGGAACGTTTCGCCAGGATGGGCACCAGAGCCGAACCGTGCTGCTGTGTTGCCGCCGCAGTAGCTCGCTTACGTGCGTCCTGCAGTCGTTCGCCGACTCGATGGGCGTATGCGATCAGGAATGCGTTGCGGAAGCTGCGTGTCCGCGCAGTCGGGGATTCGCCGACCTCGTCGAGTGCGCGTGCCGATTGGACCAGTAGCGAGGTGTACAGAAGTTCACACAGATCGAGATCGACGGGCATGCCGATGACGGTAGCCAGCAAGTACTTCTTTTTCCACAGTGTCCTGGCACCGTTTGCACGACATACGCTGTGCAGCAGAAGAAGTTTGGCTTTGGAGTACGGATTGCTCACCATGATGCGTCGAGTGACGACATCGTCGATCGGGCTCCGAGGGTTCCCCGTATCGAGAAGCGCGCTGTCGATCGCGTAGCGCGTCATCAAATCCTGGGCCTTGGCCGATAATGCCTCGGCCTCGGCGGGGAATTGTGTCGACTCGGCCTTGGCCAGCAGCCCTCGGATTCTGCCGAGCATCTTCGAGTCCGTGGCTCGTCCGGGGCCGGTCGCTGCCGACTGTGCGGTCCATTGGGCCGGAGGGGGCAGGAGCTTCTCGAGGGGCAACAGCCACGTCGAGCAACCGAGTACGAGCAACAGGGTGTACCAGGACTGCGCCGAGGATCGTCGGTTGTACGAACGCCACCGCTGAAGGCGCTCGGCCGTCGCGCCCCCTGCGTAGTCGATGTGCAGCTCGGACAATTGATCACGCCAGGAATCCGGGGCGAGGCGCTCGGCCGAACTTCGCGCCGCGTGTGCGCCGATAGCCTCGACCATGACCACTGTGCCGTCGCCGCCGGCGCACTGGCGGGTTACGTGCACCAGTTCGGCAGGCTGCCAACCGTTCTCGAATGCAGTGTCGAGAGCGTCGTCGAGTATTTTCGCCGCCCGACCGTGCACCGAACACGCCGGGTCGGTTGCGTCCGCAGCGGACAAGCGTTCCGCAATCAGCCGAACCATGTCCTTCGAGGACGGCATCACCTGAGCGAAACCGATTCCGCTGTCCAGTAATTCGCTCGGGTCGGCATCCTGCCGCACGTTCGTCGAGCGCGAGTACTTGAAAATACTGTCCAAATCGATACGACTCATCGTCGTCCCCTCCACGTCCCCCGGTGTGGTCCCCGAACTTTTCGGTAGATCGCAGAGTAGGGGAGGGGTCCGACAGATTTTCGAACGTATCAGCGAGGAGCGAGCATCTGCAGCAATTCTTCGACCGATGGCAGGCCGGGAATCACGGGAAGGTTCGGAACCGGAGCGGCGGCGGGCGGTGCCGTCAACTCGATGCCGCCGAGGCCCGCCATGACGTCGTCGGTGTTGGATCGGGGCGGTCCGTATGTATTGGATGCAATGACGAAGTCATCGCCGATCGACGCGGACGCGACCACACTCGATCGGTCGTCGGCCCATCCCCACTTGGTCCCGGTCACGCCGGGCAACTGCGTGGTGCCCCAGTCCTGAACCATTCCATCGCGTGCCACCGGAGCCGCGGTGTTCATCCACGCGAGAACGGGGCTGGCGGGATCGGTGCGCTTCTTCGCCGCCAGGAATCGCACGGTGTCAGCGGTGCTCGTGGACGAGCTTCCCCAGAAACCGCCCCGCGAGGTAGAGGTGAGTCCGTACTCCGCGGCGGTTGCCGAAATCGCCTGGGGGTATTTGTTGTCGAGCGTCGAAGCGGCACCGTCGTCGCTGACCTGGACCATCCTGGCGGCCAGGTCGAGGTCTCTGGGCGAACCGTCGCCGAAGCGAACGACGTAGTCGGCCATGTAGAGCTTGACCGTCGACAGTCCCGGGCGCGCCGAGTTGTCCTCCGCGCTGCCCACATAGGTCCCCGTCGGGATGTGTTCGTATGAGATCGAGGTTCGGGCCGGGACATCGGCGAGGTCGCCGGGCGTCGGCAGAGCCTGGGCCGGTGCCGCGCACACCAACGCCACAGCGATACCGACAATTGGGGCAGCAGTCCTGGTGAAGATGCGTCGCAGGGCCGGCATCTCGTGCTCCTCGAGGTGTTGGCCCGCCGCGAATCGGTGGCCGATGACTGTAGCTACCCCGATGGTAGACGCTTCAACCTCACGCCGCTTTCCCTGGTTCTGCGGCCTTCGTCACCTGGATGAATGTGGCTTTCTTGCAGTTGGAGTGACTGAAAGGCGCATTGATCCCAACCGGGGGGGCTGAGCGATCAGGAGCGGCGCAGGGCCAGCAACTTGTCCTTCGAGCGTCGCAGCGTGCCTCGGTTCGCCCCGGTCGGCCAGGTGCTGGGCAGCTCGATCGGATCCGTCAGGCGGCCGGAGTTGAAGTCGTCGACCAGATG
This sequence comes from Rhodococcus sp. NPDC076796, assembly GCF_040702765.1. Taxonomy (NCBI): domain Bacteria; kingdom Bacillati; phylum Actinomycetota; class Actinomycetes; order Mycobacteriales; family Nocardiaceae; genus Rhodococcus; species Rhodococcus sp. NPDC076796. Next base: position 83,532 of record NZ_JBFBMS010000012.1, read on the forward strand.
GCCGACGGTTTCCTGGGCGCAGGATTTGTTGGTGCCGATGAATCCCGAGGGACCGCGCTTGATCCAACCGGTGACATAGCTGCCGACCGAAGTCTGTCCACCGGATTCCTGCAACACACGGCCACCGGTGTTGGGAATGATGCCGGCTCGGTCGTCGAACGGAACTCCGGGGAGCGCGACACCGCGGTAGCCGATGGAGGTGAGGACGAGTCCGGCCTCGATGCTGTCCACGTCACCGGTCGGAGTGCTGCGGACCACGTCGTCGCCGTCCGCGGACAGGCCCATTCGGTCGAACTCGATACCCGTCACGCGATCGGTGCCCAGGATCCTGGTGGGGGAGAGAAGGTAGCGCAGAGTGATTCGCTTGCGGCCGTCGCTGTGTTCGGGGGATTCGTCGACGTGGCGAAGCAATTGCAGTTTCTGCGCCACGGCGTGGGGGAGGTTTTCGGCCGCGGCGAGTCGGACGGTGATCGGATCGAGTGCGAGTTCGCTGCGGTCGATGGCCAGGTCGATATCGGGGACGGTCAGCAATCCGGCGAACTCGGGCACGGTGAAAGCGGACTGTGCCACACCGCGTCGGCCTACGACGACCACTTCACGAACTGCGCTGTGGCGCAGGGCGTCCAAGGCGTACGGTGCGATGTCGGTCTGGGCGAGGGCATCCGGATTCATCGTCAGAATGCGGGCCACGTCGAGTGCGACGTTGCCGTTGCCGACGACGACGGCGCGCTCGTGCGAGAGGTCGAACGTGCGGTGCGCGTGATCGGGGTGGCCGTTGTACCAGGCGACGAAGTCGGTTGCCGAACTGCGCCCGGGCAATTCGGCCCCCGGAATGCGGAGTTCGCGATCCGATGATGCTCCGACTGCGTAGATCACGGCGTGGTGGGTGTCCATCAACTCGTCGTGGGTGACGTCCTTGCCGACCTCCACGCCGAGGTGGTACTCGAATCCTTCTTGCGCGGAGATAGTTTCGAACAATCGCGACACCTGACGCGTCTTCTGGTGATCGGGTGCGACGCCGAGTCGAGCGAGACCGTGAGGTTGCGGAAGCCGATCGTAGACATCGACGCGCACGCCAGGTTGGGTGAGCAGCTCATCTGCCGCATACATGGCCGACGGGCCCGATCCGACGATCGCGACTCGAAGTGGTTGACGATCCCTCGATACCGATGCTGCCGGGGTGACCGGGGCCAGGATCGGCCGCGGTGGGCGCTCCTGCTTGTAGAAATCCGCATTGATCGTCAGGAACGGCAGTTGCGCCTCGGTCAGTTTTGCCTGCGGCACAATGGCATCGACGGGACAGGCCGACACGCACGCGCCACAGTCGACACACGATTGCGGGTCGATGTGCAACATTTCCGCCGTCAGGAAGTCCGGCTCGTCGGGAGTGGGATGAATGCAGTTGACGGGGCACGCGTAGACGCACGATGCGTCGCTGCAACATGACTGGGTGACGACGTGGGGCATGAGGTTTCCTGACGGCAGAGGCAAGAAGGCTGAGCGGCGAGAGGGCTATGCGGCGAACTGGCTGGAACTGCGGTCGGGTTCGCTGCGGAAACGTGACGCTTTGCCGTCGATTCCGCACAGCTTCCACATCAGCCGGGCGGCGCGATTCATCATTCCGGTGTCGGTGGCCAGCATGCGCACGTCTCCGAAGTAGTCCTGCAGCGCGTGCTGGGATTCCTCGGTGCCCCAGAACAGGTCTTTCTTGACCTGCTTCGGGATATCGAACTTCGTCCAGAATTTCTTCGGCGGAATGACGATGACGTCGCACAGGATGCGCATCGTGATCGGAAAGGCCAGCGAGAGCAGGAACCGCCCGACCTTGGACATCTTGGGAACGCGACGACGCAGCAACTGGTGCGCGAACGAGATGTGCCGCGCTTCTTCTGCGACGTGAATTGCCATGACGCTCTGCATGATCGGGTGTATTTCTTCACCGGACCGCAGGACCGACTTCTGAATGTGGTCGATGGGCTCCTCGCCTGCGAGAACGCCGACGAAGAACAGTTCGGGCAGCAGCGTGGCGAACAGCGGGACGAACGGCGAGATCATCTTCATGGGCCGACTCATGCCGGGGGCGTCGGAATCGACGCGGTTGACCATCTCCTGGAACATCAGGGTGTGGTTGCACTCTTCGATGGATTCGTGGGTGCAGTAGCGTGCCTCGGCCGAGCCGTTGGGCAGCGAGAACACGTACTGCATCATGCCGCGGATCAGGATGTTCTCGAACTGAAGACCGACCTTCGCGACGTTGGCCTGACGCCACATGCCGATCTCGATCTGCTTGTCGAGCGGCAGTGCGCGGTACCAGGCGTGGCCACCGATCGGGTCCGTCTTGGCGGGGAGTACCCAGCGGGGATCGTTCGCGGGTACCGCGAACTTCTCGGACTCCCAGTCGATGTCGACGTACGGATCGAAGTGCTTGTGCACAGAACCCTCGGACAGCAGGGTGAGTGTCTCGTTGTACTGCTGTTCGTCCGTGGCGTCGGTGTCGACCGAAACGGACGTCGTGCCTGTCGTCAGTGTCATGGCTTCTCCAAACGAGGTGCGAACATAGAGTTAATGTAACCCCAGTTAACACGAAAGGGAAGCGTGCGGGAAAATTCCTGTTCGGCTGCCGTCTACTGCTCGTCCGAACGCTCGTCGGAGATCTCTGCCACCTCGTCGGTCTCGAACAGCTGCAACTGGATCGCCGACGGATCGACCACCGGCGTGACCTGCTCGGGGGTGGTGCGCAGTACTTCGCGCAGAGCAGCAACGGCGCGGCCCCATTTGCCGGCTTCTCGGTCTGCCTCGTCGACGTCGCAGTGCTCGTCGCCGAGATCTGCGGCGACGGCCATACCGCGCCACGACGCCTCCTGCTCGGCGCTGATCCGCAGGTAGGAGACGACGACCTCGCGATCGGAGGAGCAGCATCCGAGGACGGTGTCGAGGTCGAGGTCGAGGGACTCTTCGGACCGGGCAAGGAGCTCGACCAGTTCGAGCAGGCCGTCCGGGAAGTCGTCCGCGTCGATCGGCGGCGTCGGTTCCCCGAGTGCGCCGCCGAAATCCTCGGCGAACTTCTCGTCGACCTGCTCCCACACATGACTGAGCATCCGCACTGCCCACAGCAGATGATCGGCAACGAAGGGTGACCCGCTCACCCGCACCTGCGCGACGATGCAGTCCTGAACCAGGTGCAGCATCACGTCGGGGAGCTGCAGATTGAGATCGACCAGCAACTCGGCTGCGCGGGTTCGTCCCGACACAGCGTGGACCAGCGTCGAATTGATCTCGACCACAGGTTCGGTGGGCTTGACCGACACGTAGGCGGTGCCGCCCGCGAACCGAAGGGGAATGTCGCCGTCGGGGTCGTGATCCGGAGGAAAACCGAACCACGGCTCGAGGGCGCGATCGACGAGTTGCTGTAGGTGTTCCTTGCCCTTCGGTTGCACACACAATGGGACGACGGTCGTGTCGGACTCGGCGGTGGTGGCGTCGAAGTTCGGGACGTCGTAGCGACCGGTGGCGCGTGAGCCCAGAAAGGACGGGTGGGGCAGGCCCCAGATATCGCGAAACACCGCGACGGTCTTCTTCGCCAGATCATCGGACCACGAGCGATTGCGGTCGACGTGCGGTGCCGTGGGCTCGGAATCGACCGACGTGCGAAATCCCAGTTGGCTCAGCGCTTCTCGCTGCTCAGCGGTGATGGCACGGCCACTGTGCAGGTGCTCGTTCGACGGAATCTCGCAGCGGACCATATCGAGATCCCAGGCGTAGAACTGCACGCAGGCGGCGGTATCGGGCACGCCGTCGGTGGTGTCGTAACGCGACTCGATCACCAGCGCATCGCCATCGCGCATCGCGCTGACGTAATCGCCGAGCTTGCGCTGGAACTGCATCCAGGCAGCATCGACATCGAAGTCGAACTCGAGTGAATCGCTCATGTCGGCTCCTTACCCAGATCGCGTTGCCGTAACGCACAGTCGGTGACGCTAGCGGCGACCACCGACACGATCTCGGCGCTCGCGGGGGCCGTCACGACGACGCCGAATCCTCGACCGAGCTGTAGAGCGGGTCGTCCTGCGACTCCTCGTCGATCACACCGAACGGCTGCGCCTCGGCCACACCGTCCAGCACCGCCGGACGCAACGCGTGCGGAACGGCGAGAACCTCCTCGATTCTGACGAGGATGCCCTGCTCGATGAGGGATCGAACCCGGTGGTCGATCAGCTGCGCCGTACGCAGATCTTCACCTTCGAGCTCGGCGTAGTCCTCGCCCTCGTTGTTGATCGGCAGCTCGTCGGTCATCGCGGCCAGAAGCGTCTGCACCGCGAACGTGTTGGCCAACGACCGTGACACGTCGGGATCGTCGCCATCTCCCGACAGCTGCACGCGGACGTGTTCGGCAACCAACTCGTGCACGGTCTCGGCTCCACGGCCGGCCAGCGAATGCGCATTGTCTCCCGGCCTGGCGGTGTCTCCGTCGATGCGAATCAGTTCGGTGGCGATGGCCGTCGACCAGTAATCGACCGCTGCACCTACATCCAGCTGGGCGGGATCGAGCGGAGCTGAGCCGACGGCGCGCTGCAGGTCGGCGTTGTCGCCCACCGCCAATCCGTCGGCCACACGCGCGACGATGTCGTCGAGGGCGGGCAGGAGAGGCAGCGCCGAGATCGCGGCAAGTTCCTGGGCGAGGGAAACGTCGGGCAGGTCGATGTCGTCGGCGTCGAGCATGTCGGGCTCGTCGCCCTCGAGGAAGTCCGAGAGGTCTTCCATGCAGTGCGCGTAGTCCTCGGGGCTGCCGTCCCAGAGATCGGTCTCGTCGAGGAACGTCAGGTACTGCAGGGAGGTGAGAACGAGATTGACCGCGGTGTCCTCCGCAGTGTCGGACTCCTCCTGCAGGATGCGTTCGGCCGCATCGACCAGCAGGTGCGCATCGGCGGGAAGCCAAGCGCTGGGGGAGAAGCCCTGACGAGCACCGGCAAGTTGGGTCAGTGTCGACGACACGAGCCGAGAGATCGCCTCCGATTGTTCCGACATCTCGCTCTCGTCGAGCCATTCGACGAAACCGTCGATCAGATCGGCGATGCGTTCGGTGACGGCACCGGTCGGGGCCGGTCGGGATTGCTGGTGACGCCGTTGCCGGGCCTTGGTCTTTTCTGCACGTTTCTGTCCGCGGTTGGCAGGCCGCTTCGATCCCATGGCTGTCAGCTTATCTGTTGGCATGTCCGGTTTCGTCGATCCGTGCCCTCAGCGCAGAAGGAACGACCCCGCAGACGCAGGAAGAGCCGGATTCGATGCACGGCGATGCAGCTCTGCGGGGCGGCCGCCGCCCGCGGCCGAGGTTGCGCCCGTCCCGTGTAGCGAGCCGATGAGGTGGCGTCGCGGCGGTTGGTGGGTTGACCGAGGTCAGTTCTCGCAGCCGACGCCATCTTCGTCGCGGTCCAGCTTGGTGCTGTACCCCGGCTCACCGGCGTAGATCGGCGCTGCATTCGCCGCACGGACCGCATCGCAATTTTCGTACGTCACCACGGGAGGCACTGCGGCCAAGGGCGCGGGGGCGGTGTAGACGGGCTCCGGCGTGTACACCGGCTCGGGGATGAACACGGGTTCGGGCTCGGGCAGCGGGATGTATTCCGTGGTCGTCGGTATCTCGACGACGGCGGCGACCGGCTCGGTGGTCGGAGCCGCGGTCGTCGTGGTCGGGGCCGGTGTGGTGGTCGACGGCGGCACAGTGGTCGTCGTGACGGTCGGCAACGCGGGCACGGCCGCGACCGGCGCGATGGCGGTCGGGGTCTCGGGTTCGGTGGTGGTGGTCAGCCCCATCACGAACAATGCGGGGAGGACGGCGATGGCAGGTACCGCCCAGACCTTGCGACCCCGCGCGGGCGACGAGCGCAGGTACATGACTCCGGCCCCGACCAGCAACGCGCCGACGAGCACCGCACCGAACTCGAACGAGGCGATTGCCCCGATCAGAAAAAGTGCACCGAAAACAATTGCGACCCAAGCGAATATCTTCCCGAACAGGGGGCGGCGAGGCGTCTGTGGCTCGGATGCCGGGCGCTGAAAGGGTGGCGGGTAGGCGCTGGTCATGTCGAGAGTCCGTTCGGTTCACGAGAGGTGTCGATGTCGCGACCGAGATGTCACCCGCGAGACCGGAAGCAACCGTCTCGTTCTATTCGAACCGGTCGGTCGCATTTCCATTCACCATGTCGCACCGACCGGGTTCGTCGTTACATCCCATAGCAGAATGCCAACGGCCCTGTTCATCCCGCAGAATCTGTCGGAGGCTCGAGTAGGGTCGTCACGAGCCCGAAATCGGGCATCGATACGAGCAGGCAGGGGATCGCAACGGTGTTGACGCTCCACCGCGCCGAACGCGCCGGAACACTCGCGGCTGCACTCGCCGACATCCTGTCCGTACCGTTGGACGATCCGTTCGTACCCGAGATCGTGTCGGTCCCGGCGAAGGGCGTCGAGCGGTGGCTCACGCAGCGACTGTCGAGCACTCTGGGCGGTTCGGACGGCGACGGCATCGCCGCGAACATCGAATTCCCGAGCCCGACACGGTTGGTATCGCGCGCCATTGCAGCGGTCGACGACATCGACCCCGACGACGACCCCTGGGCTCCGGGCCGGGTTCTCTGGACCGCGCTGGATGTGATCGACGAGTGCCGCACCGAGACCTGGGCGGCCGTGCTGTTCAAGCACCTCGGTGCAGGTTCCGAGGATCACCGGGCGGGACGCCGCTGGTCGACGGCATCGCACGTGGCAGAACTGTTTCGCACCTACGGATCTCAACGTCCCCAGATGCTGCGCGACTGGTTCGACGGTCGTTTCACCGACGGACTCGGCGGCGATCTCGACGAGGACCTGCTGTGGCAACCGCGAGTGTGGGCCGCGATGCGCGAGCGGATCGGCAGCCCGAGCCCAGCCGAACGACTACCGCAGACCTGCGCACGGCTTCGGGACGCACCGGAGTCGGTGGACCTACCGAGCCGCTTGTCGGTATTCGGTCCGACCCGGCTGGCAACCGATCAGCTCGAGATATTGAGTGCGCTCTCGCAGGCGCGCGACGTGCACATCTGGGTTCCGCATCCCAGCCCGTCGATGTGGCGCACCCTTGCCGAGATTCCTGCGGTGACGCGCCGCCGAGACGACACGACGGCTCTGGCCGTCGAGCACCCCCTGCTGGCCGGCCTCTCGCGAGACGTGCGAGAACTCCAGGCCACGACCGCGTCGGTGGCGACGCACACCGTGCATCACGAGGGCCCGGAAACAGCGAAGACCCTGCTCGGTCGAATTCAAGCGGACATCACCGCCGATTCGCCTCCATCTCCCGAGTTCGACGACGGCACAACGTTGGTGGACGGATCTGTGCAGATTCACGCCTGTCACGGTCCGGCTCGGCAAGTCGAAGTGTTGCGTGAGTCGTTGTTGCATCTGTTCACCGACGACCCGACGCTCGAACCACGGGACGTGCTGGTGATGTGCCCGGATGTCGAGACCTATGCGCCGCTCATCCGCGCGAACTTCGGGCAGGCGGCGCTGGTGCATCCTGGACACCGGTTGCGTGTGCGCCTGGCCGATCGGGGCCTGCGCCGCACAAACCCAGTCCTCGACGTCATCGCCACGGTGCTCGACTTCTCGGAGGGCCGGGTGACGGCGAGCGAGCTGTTGGACTTCGCCGCGAGCGGTCCGGTGCGGGAGAAGTTCTCGTTCACCGACGACGATCTCGAGCGCCTGCGCGAGTGGGTGACGAGCTCGGGTGCTCGCTGGGGATTGACAGTTCGTCAACGAGAAGCGTATGGCTTGAACGGTTTTCGGCAGAACACCTTCAAATCGGCACTCGATCGCATCCTGCTGGGAGTGGCCGCGGACGAGACGCGAAACGAATACCTCGACCTCGCACTACCTCTCGACGATGTGGACAGCAACGACATCACCCTCGCCGGCCGCTTCGCCGAACTCGTGGACCGGCTCGCCTCGGTGCTCCGAGCACTGGCCGGTCCGGCATCGGTGGCCGAGTGGACCCGGCAGTTGGGCCGTGCCCTCGATCTCCTCGCCGACGTGCCCACCGCCGACGAATGGCAACTGGCACAGGCACATCGCGAGATCTCCGACGCCACCGAACACGGCGGCACCGCCGAGCTGCGGCTCGCGGACGTGCGCGCCATGCTGGCCGGCCGACTGGCCGGCAGGCCCACCCGAGCGAACTTCCGCACCGGCGAGCTGACCGTGTGCACCATGGTGCCGATGCGCTCGGTTCCGCACCGAGTGGTGGTGCTGCTCGGGCTCGACGACGAGGTGTTCCCCCGAGTGGGAAGTACCGACGGAGACGACATCCTCGCCCGTGATCCGGCCGTCGGCGAACGAGACATTCGCAGTGAGGACCGACAACTGCTCCTCGACGCGGTGATGTCGGCCGAGGAGAAGCTGCTCTTGTTCTACACCGGAGCCGACCCTGTCGACGGGTCCGCCAAGCCGCCCGCGATCCCGCTGCGCGAGTTGATGGACGTGCTCGAGGTGACGGCGGGCGGAAGCGTCGAACATCGGCATCCGTTGCAACCGTTCGATCCGCACAACTTCGAAGCCGAACACCCCTTCAGCTTCGACACGGTTGCCCTGGCCGGGGCGGTCTCCCAGCAACGGACCCCCGATCCAGTGGCACCGTTTCTGCCCCACGCGCTCCCTCCGGCCGATCGCGGGGACGTCGAACTCGCCGAACTCATCGCCTTCGTCGAGAATCCGGTGCAGGCCTTTCTGCGGCAACGGCTCGGATTTCGCGTTCCGGAGCTCGAGGACGACCTGGCAGACAGCCTGGACATCGAGCTGGATCCGTTGTCCCGGTGGAACATCGGTGATCGTATGCTCGCGGCAGTACTCGCCGGTGGCGACATCGGAGAATTCGCCGACGCCGAGTGGCGGCGCGGCACCCTCCCGCCGTTCCATCAGGGCCGCCGGGAGATGTCCGACATCAGGCAGATCGTCGGAATCATCGCCGACGCGGCCGCTGCATTCCACGAGGGTCCTGCCGAGACGATCGACGTCGCGGTCGATCTCGGCGACGGACGCCGCCTGGCCGGCACCGTCACCGGAATTCACGGCCGCACGCTGGCCCGTTCGTCGTACTCGCGCCTGGCCGCCAAGCATCGACTGGCCGCGTGGGTGCGGTTGCTGGGGGTGGCCGCATCCCAGCCAGGGGAGTGGAGCGCCGTCACCATCGGCCGCGCGAGCGGGATGCGTCCGCCTCGTCGCTCTCGGTTGAGCGCCCCGCGGGACCCCGTCGCCGTCCTGAGGGAGTTGGTGGACTTGCGTGATCGTGGAATGACCTCGCCGCTGCCGATATCGACCGGTACCGCGTCGGCGTACGCGGAGAAGCGGTTCGGTGGCGGATCCATCGAGGACGGCTACGACTCGGCCACGTGGGCCTGGCGAGGCGACTTCGGCGACGGGACCGATCGATCGTTGCGGTACGTCCATGGGTCGACGCTGTCGTTCCAGACACTGCTCGCCGCGGCCCCGCTCGTCGACGAGACCGAGCCGTCGAACGAGAAGAGCCGCTTCGGGATTCTCGCTCGAAAGCTGTGGGACCCGTTGCTGACCGCCGAGAACATGGGGAATGCATGACGGCCGCCCGCGGATTCGACCTGCTCGGCCCGATGCCGACCGGAACGACCGTCCTCGAAGCCAGCGCCGGGACCGGCAAGACGTACGCGATCGTGGGGTTGGCCGCGCGCTACATCGCAGAGGGGATCGCCGAGATCTCGGACCTGCTCCTGGTGACGTTCAGCCGGGCCGCGACTCAGGAACTCCGTGATCGCACCCGTAGCAGGTTCGCGTCGATCGCCCGGGACCTGGCAGAGCCGGACACCGCTCGTGCATCTCGGGATCCACTCGTGGCGTTTCTGGCAGCAGTCGACGACGCCGAAGTGGACCGGCGGCGTCGACGGTTGCGAAGGGCGTTGTCGGACTTCGACGCCGGAACCATCGTCACCACCCACAGTTTCTGTCAGCGCATGCTCGACGGGCTCGGCATCGCAGGCGAGCGCGAACCGGAATCGGCCTTCGTCGAATCGGTCTCGGACCTGCTCGAACAGGTCGTGGACGACCTGTATCTGCAGATGTTCAGCGGTGCCGACGAGGCACCGGCATTCAGCAGGCGGGATGCTCAGCAGTTGGCGTTGGCGGCCGTGGGCGACCAGCAGTCGATTCTGTATCCCGACACCGAGGACCTGGACGACGACAACCGCGAGCCCGCGCTACGTGTGCGGTTCGCCCGGGAAGCACGCCGGGAGATCGAACGTCGCAAACGCATGCTCGGGGTGCGTGACTACAACGACCTTCTGGGACTTCTGTATTCGGTGTTGTCCGACCCCGTCCACGGCGAGGCCGCCTGCGCACGGGTGCGAGACCGATTCCGCGTCGTGCTCATCGACGAGTTCCAGGACACCGACCCCATGCAATGGGACATTCTGCGGCGGGCGTTTCACGGGTTCACGACGCTCATCCTCGTCGGCGATCCGAAGCAGGCCATCTACGCGTTCCGTGGAGCCGAGGTACTGAGCTACCTCGACGCGGTGCAGACCGCAGACCACCTCTACGAGCTCACTGCCAACTGGCGTAGTGATTCGGGGCTGCTCGATGCCCTGCATCATCTGTACGGCGGTGCAGCCCTCGGCCACGACGACATCGTGGTACACCGAGTCGAGGCGCGAAACCCGCTCTCGCGCATGGTCGGGCACCCTCCCTTGCGGTTGCGCTATCTCCCCCGAACCGGCGCTGGTCCACTGCGGCAGGGTTTTCCGGCAGTCGACCGACTCCGATCCCGCGTTGCGGCAGACGTCGCTGCGGACATCGTGGAGCTGCTGTCCGGATCTGCCGTGATCGAGCGACCCGACGGCCCTCGGGTGATCGAACCGCGGGACATTGCCGTGTTGACCCGAACGACCAAGCAGGTGGCGTTGATTCGGGATGCACTCGACGCGGTCGGGGTCCCGTCCGTCGTGTCGAGCAGCACCAGCGTGTTCGGCACCGAGAGTGCCCGGCACTGGCTGTGGTTGCTGCAGGCGATCGAGCAGCCTCATCGCACCGATCGCGTACGTCTGGCCGCCTTGACTCCGCTGCTCGGGTGGACCGCCGCGCAGCTCGACTCCGGTGCCGAGGACGCACTGTCCCAGGTCAGCAGCCGGCTGCGCGAGTATTCGGTGCTGTTCGACGAGGCCGGGTTCGCGGCAGTCTTCGAGCGGGTGTCGGCCCAGTCCGGACTCGATGCCCGGTTGCTCGCGGTCGAAGCCGGTGAGCGCACGATGACCGATCTGCGGCACATCGCCCAATTGCTCAATCGCGCAGCGGTATCCGAATCCTACGGAATCACCGCCCTCACTCGCTGGCTGACCGACCGCATCAAGGAACCGGCAGCGGGCGGGTCGACCGACCGCAGTCGTCGACTCGACAGTGATTCCGCAGCAGTGCAGATCATGACGACACACGGCAGCAAAGGGCTCGAATTCCCGGTCGTCTATCTGCCCTACGCCTGGGACACGTTGTACTTCAGCAAGCCGTCGACGCTGTTGCTGCACGAGAACGGCAAGCGAATCCGAGACGTCGGCGGACCGTCCGGTTCGGGCTACGCGGCCAGAAAAATTCGCAACGACCAGGAGGAGGCAGGCGAGGAACTGCGACTGCTCTACGTCGGTCTCACCCGCGCCGAGTGCCGGATCGTGCTCTGGTGGGCACCGGGCCGAAACACCGCGACGTCCTCGCTGCACCGCATGCTGTTCGGACGCATCCCCGCAATTGCGCTGCCGGAGCCGTCGTACAAGGTTCTCGACGACGCGACGACCGCGAACCGGCTCCAATCCTGGGTCGGGTCGGCAGCCGGGCTCATCTCGGTCGAACCGGTGGGGCCCGGTGAGCCGTCCACCGCACACTGGATTCGTCCCGAGCAACCGCACCTCGACGTCGCTGCCGCACGATTCGATCGAACCCTCGACCTGCTGTGGCGTCGGACGTCGTACTCCGCGTTGACGGCTCACGCTCACGACGCCTCGCCCGGGCGGTCCGAGGTGGGAGTGACCAGCGAGGCCGAGCATCCGGAGAAGACGGACGAGCCCGCCGAAACGTCGGTGGGCGGCGACTACCCGGGAAGCGAGTACACCGACGAACAGCTGGACGGAATCGCGTCACCGATGAACGGCATGCCTGCCGGTGCGGCGTTCGGAACGCTCGTCCACGAGGCCCTCGAACACGTCGACACGTCCGCTCCTGATCTGCTCGAGGAACTCGAACGTCGCTGCGCTGCGGCGGTCGCGTCGCGGATGGCGGAGGTCGATCCGGTGGCGTTGGCCCAGGCCCTGCTCCCGGTGATGCAGACACCGTTGGGATTTGGGACGCTGGCCGACGTAGCGCCGTCCGACCATCTGGCCGAGCTCGACTTCGAGCTGCCCCTGGCCGGCGGAGACGATCCGGTAGCGGACACGGTCACGTTGAAGTCCGTGGCGCGCCTGTTGCGTCATCATCTGGATCCGGCGGACGTGCTCGCGTCCTACGCAGATCTGCTCGACGATCTCGAGGCGAGACCGCTTCGCGGCTTCCTCACCGGGAGTATCGACTCGGTTCTGCGCGTGTCCGGACCGCGGTACGTCGTGGTGGACTACAAGACGAATCGAATCGTCGGAGGCGATCTGACCACCGGAAACTTCACGCGCGAGAAGATGGCCCAGGAAATGATCCGCTCGCATTATCCGCTGCAGGCCATCCTGTATGCCGTTGCGCTGCATCGATATCTGCGATGGCGTCAATCGAATTACGACCCGCAACTACACCTCGGCGGCATCCGATACCTGTTCGTGCGGGGCATGGTCGGAACGCAGACCCCCGCCGGGTGCGGGGTGTTCGACTGGAATCCGCCCGCCGCCCTTGTGGTCGAGCTGTCGGACCTGCTCGCCGGGAAGGTGGCCCAATGACCGGCGTCTCGATTGCGCTGCGCGGCAGTGGAATTCTGCGCACGTTCAACGATGTGGGTGTGCTTTCGGCATCCGACGTGCACGTGGCGTTGCGCCTCGGTGCCCTGGCAGGGGAGTCGTCGGAGCACGTACTGCTCGTCACTGCTCTGACGGTGCGCTCGGTGCGATCCGGCTCGGTGTGCCTGGATCTGCGACGACTGCGAGACGTCACCGTCGACGAGGATTCGGACGTCGATCCGAGCACACTCCCGTGGCCCGAGCTCGACGACGTGCTGCGAGCGCTGAGGGTGAGTCCACTGGTGGTCGGCAGTTCGAGTGGGCCGTTGAAGCCCCTGAAACTGGTCGACACCGATCAGGGTGAGCTGCTGTATCTGGACCGATACCATCTGCAGGAGAGCACCGTTCGGGATCTGCTCGACGTGCGTTCGCAATCCCACCCGCCCGCCGATGCCGTCGAGATCAGCGACGCCCTGGCCGAGCTGTTCGTGGACGAATCGGGTGCACCCACGGCCGCTCCCGACCGACAGCGAATAGCGGCAGCTCTGGCGGCGACGCAGTGGACCACGGTCATCGCCGGCGGACCCGGAACCGGAAAGACCCACACCGTAGCGAGGATTCTGGCGCTCCTCGTACGCGAACACGGGAGCGATCTGCGGATCGGGCTGGCCGCACCCACCGGCAAGGCCGCAGCCCGCCTGCAGGAGTCCGTGTCCGAACAAGCCGGGCTCCTCGGACTTCCAGCGGACCTGAAAGCGATGACACTGCACCGACTTCTGGGATGGAAACCCGGCAGCAAGACGCGATTTCGGCACCACGCCGAGAACCGGCTGCCGTACGACGTCATCGTCGTCGACGAAACCTCGATGGTGTCTCTGACGATGATGTGTCGGCTGCTCGAAGCCGTGCGTCCCGAGTCCCGGTTGATTCTCGTCGGGGACCCGGATCAGCTGACGTCGGTGGACGCAGGCGCGGTGCTGGCAGATTTGGTGGCCAGGCCGGTCACCGGGACCGAGAACCCGGTTCTGGCGCAGCTCGTCGACGCGGACTTCGCCGCCGCCGAGGATCCCGCAGAAGCCGCTCTGAGCGCATTCGAGCGAGACCGACTGCGTGGTGGCGTCGTTCGGCTCAGTCGTGGTCGACGGTTCGGTGGAGCTATCGCTCGCTTGGCCGTGGCCGTGAGGGATGGCCGGGGCGACGATGTGATGGCGTTGCTCGAGTCCGGCGCGGATGAGATTTCGTTCCAGGGCCCCGACGACGTCGACGCGCTGCGTTCGGACGTGATCGACACCGCAGCCGAGGTCACCGCCGCCGCTGTACGCGGAGATGCCACCGCAGCACTGCTCGGGCTCGAGAAACATCGCCTGCTGTGCGCGCACCGCGAGGGTCGATGGGGAGTCTCGCGGTGGGACCGGCAGGCGATGGAGTGGGTAGGAGAAGGAAGCGGAACGTTTCTCGATCCCTCGCTCTGGTACCCCGGTCAGCCACTACTGGTGACGGCCAACGACCACGAGGCGAGGATCTACAACGGGGACACCGGCGTCGTGGTGTTGGGAGACAACGGAACTCCGATGGCGGCGTTTGCCCGAGGTCGTGGCCACGTGTTGATTCACCCGAACGTGCTCTCCTCGGTACATACCGTGTACGCAATGACTATTCACCGCAGTCAGGGCAGTCAGTACGACACGGTCTCGGTTCTGCTGCCCGCCGAGGCATCGACACTGCTGACCCGAGAACTGCTGTACACCGCCATCACCCGCGCACGATCGCACGTACGGGTGATCGGTACCGAGGAGGCCATCCGCGCGGGCGTCGAACGTCAGGTGCTGCGGGCGAGCGGCCTGCGCCGACAGATCCTGTAGTTCGTCAGATCCCGTTCATCACCGGCACGCGTGCCGGTCTGCCCTCGTCACGGCGTCCATGCTGTGTGCGACCAGGAGCCAGGTGCGGGCAAGGCTCTTCCATACCGCGACCGAGGTATCCCGACTCGCGTCGTCGGCAGGGCGAGCCCGAACAGCGGCCGATCTGTGCAGCGAGAGTGCTCGCGCTTTCAACGCGTCGATATCGCCGTCGGCGCATACCGATCGAACGGTGTGCGCATCGACGCGCCGACCGACCAACTGGCACAACGCTTGCAGTGACTTCAGCTCGGCAGGAACGGCGTCGGATGTTTCCGACGGAGTTTCGGTCGTTGCGTCGGTAGTGCGATCGACGAACCCGCGTTGCAGGTCGACCGGTCCCGACGACGCACCGTCGGCCGCGACGCTCCACACACTCAGGAACGACGGATGCGGGACGTTCCAGATCTCTCGGAACGCGCGCGTGATCATCTCCGCGACGAGCGCCGCATCTGCTCGGGTGTCGGTTCGCGTGAGGTCGATGATCGATCCGTCTGCGACCGGCTTGCCTCGATCCAACCAACCGCAGTCGAGGAGCTGCACATCCATGGCCGTTGCGTCCTGGGCATCCGGGTACAGCAGTGACGGCAGCGCTGCCACCGACACCAGCACGTTGCCGTCCGTCGCGGCCACATCGATGTACGGTCGCAATCCACGCTCTCCGGGGCTCGCCTGAGCGGCGGTGACCGTGATGTAGTCCCGCCTCGGCAAAGTCCGAAGACGGGCATGCAGGTTTTCGGTGAACGTGGCCCACGCGAGGGCGGTGGTGGAGTCGAAATGGCCGTTCTGCAGTGCGGTCACGATGCAAACCCTCTTCTCGGACGAGAACTGATGCCTGTATCCGAGACCGTAGCGAGAGGGTCCGACAAGAACCCGAGTCAGTACACGTCGCGCAGGTAGCGCTTGGATTGCTTGAGGTCGTTGACGTAGTCCTCGGCGGCATCGGGGGAGAGGCCACCATGTTCGGCGACGATCTCGTGCAATGCCTCGTCGACGCCCTTGGCCATGCGAGCCGCATCGCCGCACACATAGAGCTGCGCACCCGCTTCGAGCCACCCGTACAGCTCCTTGCCTGCCTCCCGCATGCGGTGCTGGACGTAGATCTTCTGCGTTTGGTCGCGAGAGAAGGCCAGATCGAGTCGAGTCAACAGACCGTCGCGCTCGAAATCGACGACTTCGTCCTCGTACAGGAAGTCGCTGGCTCGATGCTGATCGCCGAAGAACAGCCAGTTCTCGCCTGTCGCGCCCCGGGCACGACGCTCGTGCAGAAAAGCTCGGAACGGTGCCACTCCGGTTCCAGGACCGATCATGATGATCGGGGTGTCGTCGGACGGGAGGCGGAACGATTTGTTGGCCGACAGGAACACCCCGGCCTGGTGTTCCTCCCCGACGCGATCGGCCAGATACGTCGAGCAGACACCACCGCGATCTCGCTCGGCCGACCGATATCGAACTGTGGACACGGTCAGATGCACGGTGCCCTCGTGCGCGATCGGCGACGACGAAATCGAGTAGACCCGGTGTTGCAGAGGACGCAGCAAGCCGAGGAATTCGGCCGGATCGAACGCCCCCGACCGATCCAGATCGAGAACGTCGACGACGTCCCGACCCCACGTCCAGGCGTCGAACGACGCGCGGTCGCCGTTCTGCAGAACGTGATCGAGCTCGGCGTCACCGGCGCGTTCGGCCACGGCCTCGATCAGATCCATGGACGGGATGCCGATCTCGTAGTCCGTGGTCAAAGCATGGGCCAAGGTGATCTCGCCGGATTTGGTGTGGACCGCGGTGTCGGCGGGCACGCCGAGGCGCTCGATCACAGCCGAGACCAGCGCCGCGTCGTTGACGGGTTTGACGCCGAATCCGTCGCCGGCCTCGTAGGCGATGCCGCTCTCGCCGAGCGCGATCGAGAAGTGCCGAACTTCTTTGGCCGACGTGGGGCCGGAGAGACGGCGGTTGCTCAGAATCTGCGCGCGATAGGGATTCTTCCGATTCCACGGTGAGCGCTTCGATGCGGTCTTGGGGGCGCCGAGATCGCCGGTTCGAGCGTCGATGTCCTGTACCTGCCTTGCGGTAGTCGTCTCTGTGAGTCGACTGGGAGGTCGACTCGTTCGAACACTAATCTGGACCACTCAGTCGCGGTGCAGGACCTCGATTCCGTCGACGGAGAAGACGACGTCGTATCCGCTCGCCAGCGCCCGGCTGACCGCCTGACGATCGCCGGTCTCGTCCGTCGGCCAACCCGCAGGCCGCTGCTGGTTGACGACGATCCACTCGGGGACCGTCGAATCGGTCGTGCGCTGCGGAAAGACCGACACGGCGTGGTCGGCGACGAGTTGGGCCACGAGATTGTTCGACGCCGCAACCCGATCACCGGCCGGAATCCACTCGGAGATCTCTCGGGCAGTCGTTGCCTGCGGATCCATCGTCCATTCCTGCGCGTGCACCACACGTGACATGGGCAGGAACGGCAAGGCGACAACTGCGAACGCGGCCACGAACGCGACGATCAGCTTCCGGCCGCGTTCGGTGAGCTGACCGTGCCGGTGGCTACGCGCCAATGCGTCGAGCAAGGCGACGAACACGATGACCATGAGGATCGCGTTGTAGTGGTATATCGGCTTCCAGAAGTTGGTGTTGTCACTGAGAAAGCGCCACGCGACCGTCGGGACGGCGACCAGGAGCAGTGGCGATCGCAGGGCGAAGAACCCGGTGACCGCGAGCAGCAGAAAGGCGGTGGCTGCCCGTGAATCGCCGGCAACCAGACCGTGCGCGGTGTCGGCGATGCCTTCGCCGAGCGGAGGCAGCTTCGAGCCCTGGTCGTACGAGTTGTCCGAGCTGAGGGCCGGGATGATCACCTTGACCGCGAGAACTACCCAGGTCAGTCCCCAGACAGCAGTCAACGCCCCCAGGATGCGAGTGCGGCCGCTCGTCCAGAGCGCGACCAACGCCCCGACGACGATCACCGTCAGGCCCATGTCCTCTTTGACGAACACCAACGGTAGAGCCCAGGCCAGGGCCGGCAGCCAGCGCTGTCGAACCAGCGCGACCATCGACACGGCCAGTAGGGGCATCGCGAACGCCACCTCGTGGAAATCGAAGTTCAGCGCGGCCTGCACGCCCCACGACAGCCCGAACGCCGCGGCCGTCACGATGCCGACGACCGTGCCGAATTTCTGTACCGCCAGTCTGCTGATCGGAATCACGGCAAGCGCGAACAGCACGGCCTGGGCGATCAGCAGCGTCTCGGCGTGTGGGAACACCCGGTAGAGAGGTCCCAGCAACGCGGTGATGGGCGAGAAGTGATCGCCGAGCGTGTTGTAGCCGGTGCCGAGTAGGTCGGACGTCGGCGCGCGAAACTGCGAGTACGACGCGATCTGCTGAACGAATATCCCCAGGTCGAATCCGGATGTTCGGAGCTGGCGATGGCCGAGGACGGACATCACCGAGTACAGGGTCGCCAGCACGGCGAAAGAGACGGCCGGCACCAGAGTCTCGGCGGAGCGGATTGTCGAGCGCCGGTCTGTGGTCGCGGTTTCGTCGGTCGCTGTGTCGACACTGTCGGCATCGGTGACGACCGTGGATTTCTCGGTAGTGGTCACGAGGAGGCATGTCTACCGGACCGACGTGAGATGTTCCTGAGAACCGCCGGTCAGCGCTTGCGCTTCTTCGCGGGCTTGCGTCGTGGCGGCTGCGAAGTGAGGTGATAGTAGAGCGCATCCTCGGAGTCCTCGACCACCACATCGATGAAGTCGCCCACTTCGAGGTAGTCGTTGACGGCGATCCGGTCGGTCGAGCCGATGACCGCTTTCACCGATCGTGCGGGAACCAGGCCTCTGCGGCCGTCCGGTCCGACGGCGAGTGCATACCGTGGACCGGTGCGGGTGACCCTGGCGCTGATGAAGTCCGGATCCTTCGGAATCGGGTCGGCCGCGAGAACGCCCCCGTCCTTCGACGCGGCCGTCAACGAGTCGAGCTGCGCGGCCAGATCGTCGGCCATCGCATCCACCTGATCGAGCAGGTGGGCCATGTGCGCGGCGTAGTCGGTGTGCTTCTTGGTCGGCTTGAGTGCCTCACCGGGCTTGTACATGTCCTCGTGGGTCAGCTCGCCCCAGGCGTCCTGCAGGCGCGTCTTGACCTGAACTTCCACCTTCACATCGAGATCACCCTGATGTGTTGCCACTCGAACGACCAGCACGGCGTGGTACGCGCGGTAGCCACTCGGCTTGGGAAAAGCCACGTAGTCGGTGGGTGGTTGCGCGAACCGTACAGAGCATTCCGGGTCGTTGCACGCGCGCTCGAGCGCAGCGACGAACGTCAGTTGATCGCGCGGGGTCTTGCACAGCACCTTGACGCCGACGAGATCGGGCAACGCCTCGGCGACGGCATCGGCGTCGGTCGGCTCGGTGATGCGGCCCTCGGAGAGATAGCGGCGCAGTTTGTCGGCCGATCGTCCCGGGTCCTTGATTCGTGCCGTCTGCGCATTCAAGCGGTCTCGATCGACGTCCTCGAGAATCTCGTCGGCGATGGTCTCGAGGAAATTCTGCGCGGTGACGAGAGCGGCTTCCCACGCTCGACGGCGCTGCAGGTACAGCTCTTCGACCAAGTCGTCGATACTCGTTGCCGATGTCACGATGCCGAGGTTAACGCAGAAGTGTCGGCAATCCTTTCGGCGGCGCGCGTTCGAGCTGTGGCGCGCCTGTGTCCGGTTTACGCTCTACCGCATGACCGTGGCCTCGGAACAGAAGGACGACTTCGTCGAGCAGTTCGATCCCTTTCGTCGTGAGTTGCTCGCGCACTGCTATCGCATGACCGGGTCGATCCACGATGCCGAGGACCTGTTGCAGGAGACGTACATTCGCGCGTGGCGTGGGTACGCCAAATATGAGGGCCGTTCGTCGCTACGAACATGGCTGTACCGAATCGCAACCAATACCTGTCTCACCGCTCTGGACGGCCGGGCGAAGCGTCCCTTGCCGACAGGCTTGGGTGCACCGAGTTCGGGCCCCACCGACGAACTGGTGCAGAACAACGAGATTCCGTGGCTCGAGCCGATCGCCGATTCCGATCTGGCGGATGCGAGTGATCCCGCCTCGATCGTGGTGGCCAAGGAATCCGTGCGACTCGCCTTCGTCGCCTCACTGCAACATCTGTCGTCGCGGCAACGCGCGGTGCTGCTGATGCGCGAAGTGTTGCAGTGGAAAGCGTCGGAGGTTGCCGAGGTTCTCGCCACGACGACGACCGCAGTCAACAGCCTCCTGCAGCGAGCACGGGAGCGCCTCGACGAGATCGCGCCCGAGCTCGACGATGTCGAGCCCATCGAATCCGCGGAATTGCAGAAACTCCTCACCCAGTACGTGGAGTGTTTCGAGAGCTACGACATCGACCGACTGGTCACACTCTTCACCTCGGACGCGGTGTGGGAAATGCCGCCGTTCGTCGGGTGGTACCAGGGTGGCGAGACCATCGGATCTCTTATTCGGAACAACTGCCCCGCGAACGGAGCAGGCGATATGCGGATGGTGTCCACCTCTGCCAACGGTCAGCCCGCTTACGGGCTGTACATGCTGGCCGAGGACGGTGTGCACCGGCCGTTCCAGCTGCATGTTCTCGATATCGATGCCAGAGGGGTCGGGCACGTGGCCTGTTTCTTCGATCTGACGCTGTTCGATCGATTCGGTTTACCCGACCGCCTCTAGACGAATGGCCGGTCAGCTCTCCGAGACGGCCGACGGGTCCATCCACATCACTTCCCACACGTGATTGTCGAGATCTCGGAACGCTCGGCCGTACATGAACCCGTGATCCTGGGGCTCCATCCACTTCGATCCACCGGCGGCGATCGCCGCGTCGGTGAGCGAATCGACTTCCTCGCGGCTGTCGGCAGAGACGCACATCAGCACCTCCCGGGCCGAGCTCGTGTCGCAGATCGAGTCGGAGATGAAGTCCTCGAATCGCGAGGTGGCCAGGAACATCACGGTCGCCTGCTCGCTGACGACCATCGAGGCGCAGTTTTCGTCGCTGAAGACATCGTTGAACTCGAATCCGAGACCCTCGAAGAATGCGCGGGTGGCGACGACGTCGCGGACGGGCATGTTGGCGAACAGCAAACGTGACATGGATACACACCTTTTCTGGAAGAACCTGCTGCGTCGAACCGTCGAACAACGGTCTTGCTCGTACTGACAGCTGTCGATCCGAAAAGTCATCGGGTGCAGATGTGCCGACACGACGCGACCCCGCCGAGCGGGTGCTCGACGGGGTCGCGGACTGCGAAGCTGAAGGGGGCGTGTGGCTATCGCGCGATCTGCGCGAGGCGCGACAGCATGCGTGAGAAGACGTGGCCGTCGTTGCCGAGGTCTGCGTAGGGGTCGGCTGCCTGGTCCGACTCGGTGGCGCCGGGCGTTGCCGCAGCAAGCGTGCGCGCCAGGCGGGTGCGACGCTCGATGGCGTCGAGGATGGTGGCGTCCAGCGTTGAAACTTCGTCGAAGAGCTGGTCGACGTCAGCTGTCGCGATATCGGCACTGTCGGTGCCAATTGCGAGCGAATCGATCTGAACAGTCACATCGTCTCCTTTTGTTCGCGTCCTGAGGTGTGAGTCGTTCGGCCGGCCGGAACCGTTACAGCTCGACCCGAGTAAAAACGATGTTTCGTCGCCCAGACCAAGATGCCCACTCGACGGGCCTGGGCCAACCTCTTCGGGGTGTGATGCTGCATACAGTCCGGTCGGTTCCGCTACCTGCGGGTTCTCTGGACGGAACGGCTCGAAGGATTCTTCTCGTGTTGTTTCGGGTAGCCACGAAGCGAATGACGTCGACTTTCGAGGAGTGAACGATGCGTTACGACTACCTGATCATCGGCGGGGGAATGGTTGCGGACAGCGCAGCTCGCGGAATCCGCGAGCAGGACGCGACGGGGTCCATCGGCATCCTCGGAGCGGACCCCGATGCGCCGTACACGCGCCCGGCGCTGTCGAAGAAACTGTGGACCGACCCGGAGTTCGGCCGCGATCAGGTCTCACTCGACACTGCCTCCGACACCGGTGCAGAGGTGCACACCGGAACTCGAGTCGGATCGGTCGACCGCTCGAACTCATCGGTCACCACCGAATCCGGAGATCGCCACGAGTACGGAAAGCTTCTCCTGGCAACGGGTGCGACGCCGACGCGAATCGAACTCGCTCCCAGCCCCCGCGTGGTGTATTTCCGCACTTTTGCCGACTACCGAGCGCTGCGCGAGCTGACGAAGACCGCCGATCACATCGCCGTGGTCGGCGGCGGATACATCGGCACCGAAATCGCAGCTGCTCTGTCTCTCCAGGGTGTGAAGGTCACACTGGTGACGACGGACGCCGTACTCGGGGGACACATGTTTCCGTCGAGCCTGGCTGCCGGCTTCGACAAGGGTTTCGCCGGCCACGGTGTGACCGTGCGCCGAGGGACGAGGGTCGTTTCCGGAGCCGAGGCGTCGGCGCGCGTACAACTGCAACTCGACGACGGTTCGACCGTGGAGGCGGACGGCGTCGTGTTCGGACTCGGCGTGCGACCCGACACGGAACTGGCCGAATCTGCAGGGCTTGCGGTCGACGACGGCGTGGTCGTAGACGAGTTCCTCCGGACCGAGGACGAACACGTCTATGCCGCCGGTGACGTGGCGAACTATCCCGACGCCATCCTCGGACGCCGACGGATCGAGCATGTCGACAACGCGACCGAGATGGGCAAGGCCGCAGGACGCAACATGGCCGGTGCCGCAGATCCCTACACGTACACCCCGTACTTCTACTCCGACGTCTACGACGACGGCTATCAGGCGATCGGCACGGTGTCCACGACGCTCGATGTCGTCGAGGACTGGAAGTCGGTCGGCAAGGAAGGCGTCGTCTACTACCTCGACGACGATGCCGTCGTTCGGGGCGTACTGATGTGGAACGTCTGGGAGGGCCTCGACGTGGCGCGTACCCTGCTGGCCGAGAAGAAGCCGCAGACCGAGGAATCGCTGCGCGGACTGATCTGAACTTCTGGAACACTCGATGGCGAGCGATCCGTCGACGACACCGGCGATGCGGCGTGACCTAGGAGAGACGATGTCCGAGTTCGATGGCAGTGAGTCGGCCGAACAGCGTGCCCGATTCGACGACGAGGTCCACCGCCGCTGCGCCGACTGCCGGCTGCCCGGTCACTCCGAGCCACTGTCCGACGCGGCCGCCGTCGCCATCGCGGCCGGCCGAGTGGACGAGGCCACCCGAGCCGTCCTCGTCGCCCGATGGCGTGCCGGACGCTCGCTGCCGTCGATCGGTGGATTCGGCGCATTGCGCAATTTGGTGGACGAGCGCGATCGCTGGCTCGCCAAGGACACGACGAGCAAGCCCGGGTCGGCTCTCGTGTACAGACTCCGAGCTGCCGAGTTGACCAAACGCGTCAATCACCACCGCACCACGGTGGTGATGTCCAATCGTCACTACGCCAGCGGAGTGCGTGCGGCGCGCAAAGAGCGCCGGGAAGGTGTGCATCTCGACCTGGACCAGCGGGACGCGGTCTTCGATGCGTTGACGAGAACGCCCGCGCCACAGAAGTTCGGCCCGATCGCCGAGCGTGGCCTGTCGCTGGTGGATGCGGCCACGGATCGGGTGAGCACGCTGGCGCGCAAAACCCCGGTGGGCGACAGAGTCGACTGGGCGACAGGAATGGTCGATCAATTCGTGGACCGAAAGGACGACCGCTTCGTCGATCGCTACGACACCCTGCTGTTCCTCGCCGGCATGTCGTTCGATCGGGTGCGTCGTTCGCCTGCATGGCAGTCGACGTACTTCGAGATCCAACGCAACCAGCTGGACCTGTTCGTCGAACTCACCGAGATCTCGGTCGATGCCACGTCGCTGCGTACGGTAGCGACCGAGCTGAATCGGATCGGTGAAACGATGGTCGACGAGGAGACCGCAGCGCAGGTCGAATCCCGCCGTGGTGCACTGGAAGTGGTGTGGAAGCAGTTGACCGGACGGGTGGCCGCGCTGGTTCGGCTCGCGAATGTGGTCGAGTCCTCGGAGACCGAGGCACGCACATCCGACGCGATGGCCCGCGCGCACAGCTTGGACGATCGGATCGATTACCTCGTCGGGCGGTCGGGGAGCCGGGAGATGTCTGCCGAGAACACGCACTTCGTCGGTGATCAAGTGCGAACCCAGTGGCGCGAGTGAGTGCCGCCCAGGGCACTGAATCGCGCCACTGGCTCTAGGCGATGATCGCGAACAGAATTCCCGCGACGGCGAAGCTGACCACGGACAGAATCGTCTCGAGGACCGTCCACGTTTGCAGTGTCTGCTTGACGGTGAGGTTGAAGAACTTCGCGATGATCCAGAATCCGCCGTCGTTGACGTGGCTGGCGATGATCGAACCCGCCGCGATGGACATGGCGATGAGGGCGACGGCCGGAGCCGAGTAGTCCTGAGCTGCAACCAGGGGTCCGACGATTCCGCCGGTCGTCACGATGGCCACTGTGGCCGAGCCCTGCGCCACTCGCAGTGCGCAGCTGATGATGTAGGCCAAGACGATGATCGGTAAGCCCGCGGCCGCCATGGTGTCGGCCAACGCGGTGCCGATACCCGTCGCCGAGATGACCTTTCCGAAGAACGCGCCTGCACCGACGACGAGCAGCAACATGCCCACCGGACGCAGAGATTCTCCGGTCAGTGTGCTCAATTCCTGGACAGTGGATCCGCGGCGGATTCCCAACACGTAGAACGCGATCAGTACTGCGATGAGTAGTGCGACGGCCGGTGTGCCGAAGAACGTGAGCACTTCGAGGAGGTTGCCGGGAGCGAGCAGAATGCTGCCGAACGTGGCACCGAGGATCAGGACCAGTGGAACGGCAATGATCGCTCCGATGGTGCCCACCGACGGAGGCGTCGTGACGACCGGTCGCTTGGTCGCGACCGTGCCTGTGCCTCCACCCTCGGTGGTGCTCGCGTCGTTTCCGTCGTTGATGAAGTCCTCGGGGACGTCGACGATGATGCGTTTGCCGATCCAGTTACCCCACACCAGGCCGGCGGCGATGAATCCGGGTATCCCGCAGATGAATCCGAACAGGATGAGCCAGCCCAGGTTCACTTCGAGCAACCCGCCGAGGGCCACCGGACCTGGATGTGGCGGCAAGAAAGCATGCGTCATGGACAACCCTGCCAGCATCGGCAGCGCGTAGAGCACCAACGACTTTCCGCCTTGACGCGCCGCCACGTACACCAGCGGTGCCAAGACGAAGATGCCGATGTCGAAGAACACCGGGATGCCGAAGATCAGCCCGAGCAGTCCCATTGCGATGGGCGCTCCGCGTTCTCCGAAGACCCCCAGCAGCTTGGCGGTCAGTGCCTGTGCGCCACCCGACTTTTCGAGAATCGCGCCCAGGACCGTTCCCAGTCCGATGATGACTGCGATATGCCCGAGTATGCCGCCGAACCCGGTTTCGAGAAGCGACTCGTTGCTCTTGATCGCGGTGCCGACTATCTCGTTGACGGGCAAACCGGCAGCCAGAGCCAAGCCGAGGCCGACGATGAGAAGCGCGATGAACGGTTCGAGCTTGACCTTGATGATGACGACGAGCAGCACGGCAATTGCAATGCCGCACAACACGAGTAGACCTGGCGTGGAGGTCCTGAGCCAATCGACGACAGAGTTCATGACGAGCCTTCCTTGATGTCTGCACTGATAGCCGCCACGAACGTCTGCGCTCGCACGGTGATGTCGTCCCACTGGGCGGCCGCGACCGACGCCGGCGGGACCACATCGGTGCCTGCAGTCACTGCGACGGCACCGGATGCCAGGAACTGAGCAGCGTTGCCCGCGTTGACTCCGCCGGACGGAACGAGTCGTGCGTCGGGGAAGGGGCCGAGCAGATCCTTGAAATACGCGGGCCCGACGGTCCGAGCCGGAAATATCTTCACTGCATCCGCTCCGAGATCGAGGGCGATCATCACTTCCGACGGGGTGAGCGCGCCCATCATCAGCGGGATCCCGGCCTCGGTGACGATTGCGGCAACGTCGGGACGCAGCCCGGGGGTCACGACGAAGTGCGCCCCGGCGTCGATCGCGGAGCGCGCGTGGTCGGCGGTCAGGACGGTGCCCGCCCCGACGACTGCACCTGAGTTCGATGCCGCGCGGATCAGTTCGAGGACGCCGGGTGTGGTGAAGGTCAGCTCGAGCGCGCGAATTCCTCCGCGCGCGAGCGCATCTGCCAACGCGGCAGGATCCGAGATGTGCGGGGCGCGGACCACCGACAGTGCGCGGTCCTCGAGAATCGTCGTCAGTGCGTTCACGATGTTTGCTTTCCGGTGGGATTCATCCGCAGGGCGTGGCCCGCCAGAGAATGAGTGGGGCGTCGATCGTCGATGGCGAACGCGCCGTTGACCATGACGTGGCTGATGCCCTCGGCCTGTTGCTTCGGGTTCTCGAACGTGGCGGTGTCGCGCACGGTGGCCGGGTCGAACAGGACGAGATCGGCTGCGTGCCCTTCGGCGATCGTGCCGCGGCCGCGAAGGCGGAGCCGCGCAGCGGGACGACCGGTGAGGTGATTGATGCAGTCCTCGAGGGAGAGCAGCTGCTCGTCCCGAACGTAGTGACCCAGGTAGCGGGGGAACGTCCCCCAGGCGCGTGGGTGTGGCTTCTCACCGACCAGGATCGCGTCGCTTCCGCCCATATGGCGTGGATGCGCCATGATCTCGCGCACGTTCTCCTCGTGTCCGACGTGCTGAAGGATGGTGGTGGCCAGCGCGTCTCGGCGAAGGAAGTCGAAGAACACGTCCACCGGGGACCGACCCGCCTCGGCCGCGATGTCGGACATCGTGCGCCCGACGTAGCGATCTAGTTCCGGATTCGCCACTCCGCTGAGCTGGATGGTCTCCCACTCGACGGTCACGCCATGGCAGCCGTCGGACCCGTCGACGTCGACATCCTGTGCGATGCGTCGACGCATGTCCGGATCGTCGAGGCGTTCGAGCGCGCGGTCCGGGCCACCGGACATCGCCCAACTCGGCAGCAGCGCTGAGAGAGTGGTGGCTCCGGGCAGATACGGATACGTGTCGAGGGTGACGTCGCATCCGTTCGCGATCGCAGAATCGACGCGGTCCAGGAACTCATGTGCCCGGCCCCGATTGACGCCGAAGTTCATCGTCGCGTGAGTCAGATGCAGCGCACATCCTGTCTCCCGGGAGAGATCGAGCATCTCCTGGTACGCGTCGAGCGCCCCCGCGCCGTACGACCGAGTGTGCGGCGCATAGAACCCACCGACGTCGGCGACGACCTCGCACAGTGCTCGTAATTCGCTTGTGTCCGCGTACATTCCGGGCGTGTACGTCAATCCGCTCGACATTCCGACGGCACCCTCCTGCAATCCCTGGGCCAGCAACTCCTGCATGTGGGAGATCTCGGACGGCGTCGCGGGTCGCTGATCAGGGCCCACCGCGAGGTATCGCAGTGTTCCCTGAGGAACGAGATAGGCAGCGTTCGGAGTGATCCCCTGGTCGAGGCGAGCGAGGTACTCCGAGACCGAACGCCACGAGAAGTCGAGGTCGACGGGATTGCCGTTCCATCCGGCGATCTGACGCCGCACCACATCGAGCGTCGCATCGTCGATCGGAGCGTAGGCGATGCCGTCCTGTCCGATGACCTCGGTGGTGACGCCCTGACTGATTTTCGGGAAGTGGTCGGGGTCGGTCAGCAGACGCAGATCGGAATGGCCATGCATGTCGATGAACCCGGGGGACAGGACCTGCCCCGGAGTCGCGTCGACGATTCTGTCGGCACCGCCAACTGTGCCGGGTTCGGCGATCGAGGCGATGATTCCGTCGCGTACGAGAACGTCACGACGCAGTCGCGGTGAACCGGTGCCGTCGATGACGTCGGCACCTCGAATGAGGATATCGGACATGGGTTTTCGGCTCTCTAGAAGAATGTGTGCACGAGATCGACGACGCGGGGATCGTCGCCATCGGCGTTGTCGACGACGGGAACCAGACGCCACTTGTCGAATGCGGTGCACGGGTGAGACAGGCCCAACCGCACCACCGATCCCACCGGCAGCGCCGCGGCGTCCTCGGCAGGTAGCCGAAGGAACGCGTGCTGATCGTTCAGCGCTGTGATGCCGGCATCGGGATCGAGGGTCTCGGTTCCCCGAACCAGCTGGGGGACAGGCAGACCTTCGTCGAACGGAAAGTCCCGCTTGCCTGCATCGAGCAGCGCGAGACCGGGCTCCGGCCGGGAGACCGTCCGAGCCCATCCGTGCATCGCCGACATCAGCGGCGCGTCGGTGCGGGCGGGAGTCAGTGGTGAGATCTGCGAGTAGAAGCCGTCGTCGTGCACCACATAGGCACCCGAGCGCAGCACTACGTCGGTACGTACCCCCTCCCCGGTGGTGAGGGACTGCAACCGCTCGACAACGAGGTCCTGGTAGGCGCTGCCGCCGGCGGTCACGATCGCATGGTCTCCGTACAACGCATCGGCATCGAGCGCGCGATGGAGGGCGGCGACATTCTCGAGATAGGCCCGAACCGCCGCGAGGCCGCTGTCGGTCCGATCGTGGCTGAGTGCGCCCTCGTAACCGCCGACCCCGGCCAGACTCAGCCGCGGCGACGACGCGATCGCACGAGCGACCGCGGTCGCTTCGTCTGTTGTCCGTGCGCCGGTTCGGCCGTGCGGGCCACCGAGTTCGACGATGACCGGGATGGGGCGTGTTCCCTGCGCCGTCAGTATGCGGTCCATCTCGTGCACCGTTGCAACGCTGTCCGCCCAGCAGTAGAACTCGAATGTCGGATGCGAATCCAGTTCGGCCGCAATCCATGTCAGCGCAACAGGGTCGATCTCGGCATTGGCGAGAACGATCCGCTCGACCCCGAACGCACGTGCTGCCTGAACCTGCCATCCGGTTGCGAGGGTGATGGCCCAGCTTCCCGCGTCGAGTTGCTGTTTCCACAGTTGAGGGGCCATCGACGTCTTGCCGTGGGGTGCGAGCAGCACTCCCGCGCGCGCCGTCCACTCGGCCATCACCGAGATGTTCGATGCGATGCGTGCACGGTCGAGAGTGAGTACGGGCGTCGTGAACTCGGAGAGCCGAGGCGACGTGGCGAGAAAGCTCTCGATGGTGTGCCCCCACGACCTGGGGGGCAGTGCCTTGTGCTCGGGTCCGAGCACTCGTCGGCTCAGTGCCTCGACGGCATCGGTGTCGATCACGTTCGTCTCCTCGGTCTTGGAAAAATCGCATAGCGTTGCGTAATTTGCAACAGTAGTTGCGCAATGTGTTTATGGTTTGTAGTCTGCAACGAAAGTCAGCGTTCCCGCAAGAGTTCGAGGAGATCGACGTGAAAGCACCACGAGCGGTGTGTGTAGGCGAAGGCCTCGTCGTTCTGGTTGCCGAGCCGGGCCCACTGGAGAAGTCGGACACGTTCCACCGCACGGCCGGGGGCGCAGAAGCCAACGTGGCCAGGGTGTTCGGTCAATTGGGCGTGGACGCATCGTGGATCTCACGAGTGGGCGACGACGGATTCGGCCGGTACCTCGTCGGACAATTGGCCGCGGCAGGTGTCGACACCGCCGGTGTAACCATCGACGACGAGCGACCCACGGGGATATACGTGAAGCAACGCGGCTCGGGTTCCGGCGACCGACACGACCTTGCATGCGGAGACAGTGCGATGACGTACTTTCGCGCCGGCTCGGCTGCGAGCGCCCTGTCGCCCGGAGACATCGACGGGCACGCGTCGAACCTGGTTGCCCGTGCCGACCTGATCCACTTCACCGGAATCACCGTGGCCATCTCCGATACCGCGGCCGACCTGACGAGGTCCTTGTTGGATCTACCCACCGTCGTCAGCTTCGATCTGAACTATCGGCCGGCGCTGTGGAAGTCTCGGCCGGACGCAGCCACAGATGTGCTCGGGGAACATGTTCGAGGAAGCGATGTGGTGTCGATGGGTGCCGACGAAGCTGCCCTGGTGTTCGGCACATCCGATCCCGCCGAGTTGCGCGAGATGTTTCCGCAACCACACCACCTGGTGATCAAGAACGATGCGCACACCGTGACGGCGTTCGAGGGAACCTCTCGGGTCGACGTACCGGCGCTGAAGCTCGACGTAGTCGAAAAGATCGGTGCCGGAGACGCGTTCGCGGGCGGATATCTGACCGGACTGCTGTTGGGCAGGAGTTCCGTCGAGCGCGTTCGGTTCGGGCATCTGTGTGCGGCGGGTGCCTTGACCGGGCACGGCGACATCGCCTCGGTGCTGCCTCTGGCGGTGCTGACCGAACTGGCCGAACTGGCCGACGTCGATTGGGCGAGGCTGGACTACGCAGCCACTACCGCGCGTCACTCGGGGGTATCGCAGTGAGTCAAAGTCTCGCGCGGGCGATGACACTTCTCGGCTTGCTCGGCGACGGACCGCGATCACTGGACGAGCTGGGTTCGGTCCTCGAGGTCCACAAGACGACCGTGCTGCGGCTGCTGCGCACGATGGAAGCCGACAGATTCGTCCAGCACGACGCAGATCACCGATATCAGCTCGGATCCAGGCTGTTCGAGCTCGCCAACCATGCGCTCGAACAGCGTGACGTTCGGAGCATTGCCAGGCCGCACCTGGCCGAACTGAACTCGATCACCGGTCAGACCGTCCACCTCGCCACCTACGAGGCGGGCGACGTCATCTACATCGACAAGTTCGACGCCCAACAGAGTGTGCGGATGTATTCGCGAATCGGAAAGCCGGCACCTCTGCACTGCACAGCTGTGGGGAAGATTCTGATCTCGGCCCGTCCCGAGGCAGAGCGAGCGCAGATTGCACGCGGCATCACCTACACGCCGTTCACCGAACGAACCATCACGACGGCCGAGGGCTATCTGCGCGAGCTGGACCTAGTGCTCGAGCAGGGGTTCGCCGAAGACCGCGAGGAGCACGAGTCCTTCGTCAACTGCATCGGCTGCGCAGTGCGCAACGGAACCGGTGATGTGGTGGCCGCGGTGTCGATGTCCGTGCCCGACATGCTGCTCGATCACCAGCAGGTGCTCGCCACACTCCCCGAAGTGCAGCGTGCTGCGGCCGCGATCTCCGAGGGGTTGGGCTGGCGACCGCAGGAAACCCAAGACCGCAAGACACAAACCGAGAGCTCGAAGGAAGGAACACGATGAGTGAAAAGGTCGAAATCCGCACCACAGGTGCGCCCGCACCGGCTCACACCTTTTCCCAAGGAGTCCGGAAGGGATCGTTCGTTCAGGTCTCGGGGCAGGGGCCGGTCGACCCGGCCACCAGCGAGTACCTGTATCCAGGCGATGTTGCCGCGCAGACGACCCGCACCCTCGAGAACGTCAAAGCCATCGTCGAGGCCAGCGGTGCGACATTCGACGACGTCGTCATGCTCAGGGTGTATCTGACCAAGCGCGAGGACTTCTCGACCATGAACGACGCCTACGGCCAGTTCGTGTCGGCGCATACCTCGGGGGATGTCCTGCCGAGCCGCACGACGGTGTTCACAGGACTGCCCAGAGAAGAGATGTTGGTCGAAATCGATGCCGTCGCGATCCTCTGACCGAGTCGTGCGGCAGATGTTCACACGAAAATTACATCTGACCAGGCGATTTGCGTAAGCGTTGGTCTTCGCGTAACTTTTGTCGAGTCAGAGCGACACGGACACCGACCCGGTATTCACAAACCGGGACAACGAGGTTGTACGGCGTATGCACTGAACAACCCAGGCAAGGCGAGATGGTATCAGCCATGCCTGGGGTTCGAGCGTGTGAGCCCCGAAGTTACCGTGCAAGCGGCGGCGACGGTGTGTGCGTGTTCTTTGAGAACTCAACAGTGTGTCGATGAATGTCAGTGCCGAAATTATTTGTTTTGGTGAATGCATTCGATGTATCAGCCATCCGCTTGTGGTGGTTGTTGTCGGGTGTTGTTTTGAAATGCTAGTTGAGTTTTTCTGCTAGTGATTTGACTTGATGTCTTTGACTGATTCGCAGCT
>NZ_JBFBMS010000013.1:0-96577 GCF_040702765.1 Rhodococcus sp. NPDC076796
ACGCGCCAGGCTCACAGATTCTCGCAGCTCGCGTACACGCAGGCCCGGCATCCAGCCCGAACTCGTCGCCATCTAATACGTTGCGTTACCGGTAATTGTCGTTATTGATAACGCGGGCGAGTCCCGTAGAACGCCTCAGGCCTAAATGTCTACGGTCAGCGGTTCAACACTTGCCGCCCCTTACATACATAGCACTAACATAGAGGAGTGACGGACACATTTCGGGGCCAGGTGCACGTCGATACGGATTGCGGCGTCGATGACGCCCTTGCTCTTGCCGTGGCGGCGAGGCTGGGCAACCTGCGCAGCGTGACGACTACGTGGGGAAACTGCACTGCGTTGCAGGCGGCCGCGAACGCCGATTACATAATCCGCCAGACCGGCGCAACTTCGATTCCGATAGTCCCCAATAACGCGGTGCCTCCGTCATCGTGGACGCCCTCGGACGTCCACGGTCGTGACGGACTGGGAGACGCCGTCGGCCTCGCGCCGATGCCGGCTTCGACGATGGACTATTCAGCCGCACAATCCATCGTTGAGTTCGCCCGAGCTGCGGGGAGAGCCGGTCGGCTGCTTGCCATAGCACCGTTGACGAATGTCGCAGCGGCTTACCGACTGGACCCGGAAGCCATGTTGTCGTTGGAACAGGTGGTGATAATGGGGGGACAAGGCTTAGCTACGCGGTCAGCTTGGCTTGATGAGTCCGGTGACACAAACACGCGACACGATCCAGCAGCAACCGCAGAGATCGCGGCAAGCGCTCTTCCCGTCACTTGGGTTGGCATCGATGTGACCCGGCACGTCCTGCTGAACTCTCGCTCGTTCGGTAACTCCAGTTTGGGTCTCAACCTTCTCTCCATCAGCGAGGGGTACGGACGAGCGCGAGCGAGCTCGTACGGTTACGACGAGGTCGGGCCAGGATGGCGGGTCCCGGCCCACGACACAGTTGCCGCTACCGTCCTCCTCGCACCACAGTCTGTCGCTAGCGCCTCCGCCCACCCGATAATCGATTCCGTAGCTGGATCGGAAGTGCTGCGCGGCCGGCGGACATCGTCAGATTTGGAGTCGGCCCAGCGCTTTGTGATTGCACCACCTAGGTTGCCCACGGTGGACGATCTCATACGAAAGGCGTTCGACGAGTGAGACTCCGCGATCGATTCGAGGTGCAGAGGATTCTCAGAGGTGCAGTCCGACACCGCGCGCGCACGATCCAAGCGCTGGTCGACTACTCCGAGCAGGTGACGGGGAAACAGATCACGGTTCGTGCCCTACCTGGATTGAGTTCTGTCAGCGGAGCCGTCAGCGATAGCGGGCGAGATGCAACGATCTACTACTCTCGGGACGGCGGAGAATGGCGGCAGCGAATCGTTATCGCACACGAGCTCGCACATCTATTACTCCGCCACACTTGCGAGCGCGCCAACTCTCCGAGGATCCGCGACATCCTGCAACTGTTCGCCGGTCTGCCCGAAAGCATGGTAATCCAAGCCTTGGAGCGGGCAGGATTCAAAGACGAACCCAACACTGAATCCTCGAACTACGACTCACCTGAGGAACAGGCAGCAGAAACGCTCGCGAGCAAACTTCTGGTGTTAACACTGGCTTCCGATGATGACTTCAACACCCTTAGTGCATACCAGCGCTGGGTATCAAACTCATCAATTGTAACGACGTTCATGGGTACAAGATGAAGAATACAATACCGTTGTACTTGGACTTGGCAATAGTTGCACTTGCACTAACATCAATTATCGCTCGAAGCATCTTCATGCGGACGCGGCAGGCGCGCTGGTTTACCCTACTCGTCACCTGCTTCTGCGCCGCTGACCTTATCAAGATGGGTCTGGTCAACGACCTATTGACCGACGTTCTGGACGCTCGGGCAGTTCGCGTCCTCGCACAGATATTTACCGTCGCCGCCGCCTTTGTCGCTTTTGCTGCTGTACGGGACGCAGAAACGACATGGGAGGGTCAACCTCGTCGGGCCGCGAATCGCATGATCGTGCGAGTAGTAGGGTGTTGGTGCGCTACATCGTTGCTGTTGATTGGAATAGACCTTGTGGCCGACGACCGCACAGGAGCGATAGAACTAGCTAGCCCCGGGTGGTCTATCGTTTACTTTTCGGTTTATGCGGGAGCAATACTGTGTGCCGACGGCTATGCCCTAACGCGTGTTGTTGCCGCGCTACGGTCTCACCAGCGTGCGGAAAGACCGCCCGGAGCATTGAGTCTCACGACCCTCGCTATTTTCGTCACAACAGGTCTGAATTCGTTGAGCCTGCTCTGGTACGCCATTGCAAGCGCCACCGGCAGAATTGGTCCAGCTGAGAGGCTTCAACGAGATAGCAACGGAAACCTCTTCGCGTATTTCACGCTCGGAATCACAATTGTCTCTATTGTAGGACTTATTAATTGGTTCGCACGTCGACGCGGAGAAGACAGCGACCTGGCATCCGCGATGCGTGGGCTGCCGATCGTCTGGAGGAGGCTCGTAACTGAAGTCCCCTCAGTACGGTTGATACCGACATCACCACTCGATCGCGACGAGGCCGTAGTAAGAATGGTCACCGAGTGCATTGACGCTCTGGTGATCCTGCATCACGCCGAAAGTGGCACAACCGGCCTGGGGTCCTCTGCTAGCGGTCCCGGCGAGGTTCTTCGTCTGGCTCGCGCGGCAGATCCGAAGCGGGCAGCGCCTTCCCTCGAAGTTTGAGCTGCCCGGGGCCGGCGGTGACCACCGCCTCCAGAAACAGAAACCTCTCATCCATTTCAGGTCTCTCTCCGTAGAACCATTCAACAGCCAGCCCAAGATGATCAGCGAGCCTCTCAAGCTCGTCGTTCTCCAGGTGGCCCGATTCCACAGCCTCGACACTGCACCCCGTCCGCCTGCTTACCTCGGCGGATGTGATGCCCAGTGCATGCAGTGCGCATCGCACTCGATCAGCCGGAGACATCAGTGGCTTTGTCATCGCTGGACCCTCCTCCCACCGCAGGGCGATCTTCGGAACTGGAGGATACCTGAGAGTGCAGCCGCCGCCTTTCCTTGTTGGCCGCTGTCCGGGCCGGCGTCTCATCGTCGGCGGGCCGAGACATGAAAGCCTCGATTGCCTGTGCCACGCGCGCCGCAGGAAGACCGTCGGACGCGTTTGAAGCCAGCATTGCCGATACGACACGCCCCACCAGAGGCGACAATGCGCTTCTGAGCTCAGCGATAGCGTCCGTAAGTGCACCGCCCACCGGCTCGTAGATTCTCGCGGCATGAGTGATCGAGTTGGCGGCTTCGACAAGTGCGGTCAACGAGCCCACAGCAACCCGCAGCTCTCCGCTTCGAAGCGCAGGGCCACGTTCGTCGCCGGCTTCGTTAAGCGGTTCTCCACCTGCGTAAACGCTCATGGCGCTGCCCGCCTGCCAATTCAGCGCCTGGTCAAGCTTGCGAAAGGTGGGCGCTCGCAAGGGCGGGGTTCGCCCACTCTCGATCCTCACCATTGTCGGTTCAGAAGGCCCACCGCGTTCCACCACGGCGGCAAGACTTAGACCTAATTCCTTGCGTCGCTTGTGAACGACGTCCGCAAGGTACTGACCGTCAGACATGGCCTTGGAAGGGGTTTCCCCCGGGCAGGTAGACGTACTTATATGTAAGCGTTATATTAGTGCGGTGGATAGGTCCTCATCCTTTCGTCAGGCTCACAGAATAGAGGTGCTTTGCATGGCGAGTAATGCACTCACTTCACCATCGCCGCCTCTTCCGGTCTGCAGTCATCCAGCGAGCCCTTCCACTGTCACGCACGACGATAACCACTGATCTAGGTAGGTCAGGGTCAATACCCAGCTCTAGCCGCGACAAACCGCGGTCCGTTCGGAGGACTGCTATGACATCTTCCCACCTAGGCACCCTGTTACACCTCAACTCAGGGTGTGAGCCCCCTCTTTGCTCGGCCATCAACAGCGGAGTCCATGGCCTGGCCGTGTGTTCCCTCCCCGCCGACCACGGCGGGCAGCGCCACGAAATGCGCTGCGACGAAGACCCCCGCGTGGTTCTTGCAGCATGGCGGACCGACGCCGACATCTCACCCGTACGCGACTCCCCGCCGCACACCGCAGCCTGACCCCTGACCCGAGTGGGCTCCCCCCGGATACCCCACTCGTGAGCTACAGGAGCTCCCCGACGCCCTGTAGCTCGACCGGTGGACCGGCGCGAGGGTCGCGCAGTGAGCGCATTTCATCATGTTCAGCGCTGCGCGGCCCCGCCGGGACATCACCCCTCGAACTCACACCCGTTCTCACAGAAAGGATTCCGATACCCGATGTGGCTTTTTCAGCAGCCTTGGTTCTGGTCGGTGGTCTTCGGCTGGCTCTGAGCCTCTAGCACGTGATGGGTGCGTGCGACTGGCCCACAACCTATGGATCGCACGCACCCATCCGCCTTCTCTACTCACTTCATTTAGAACCAATTGTCGCCAGAACGGTTGCTCCGCAATCGCATTCACCAGAACGACCCGACCATCGGGTCGCACCAGGAAGGGATCGACACACAATGCCAGCAACACCGGGCACCGGACACCACCGCTCATCCAACACGCGAGGGCGGGTGATCAAATCGCTGCCCGCCATGGCTGCGGTGACGATCGCAGGCCTGACCATGCAGGCCGCTCCCGCGCAGGCCGCACCCTCGCAGCCGGGCGTCATCGCCCCACAGGAATCGCAGCCGGGCGTCACCGGCACACCGCAAACGGCTCCGGCCACCCCGCCGCCGGCCGCACCGGAAGAACGCCAGTACCTACCCGGCTACCAGCCCTCACCACAGGTCCAGCAAACCCCGTCGCGTAGCTATGACGACTACCTGGCCGGTAACCAGCAGTCCTCGTACTACCAGAACACCTACTACGAAGCCCCTGCTCCGCAGGCCGCCCCGAGCGAAGCACCCCCGGCATTGCAGGCGACTCCGCCGCCCCCGCCGCCGGTCCCGACGGTGCAGCGCAAGGTCATCGCCCCGATCGACGCACCTGACGGTTACTTCCTCGTCGGCGGTGAACTCGTTCCGTACGACCCGAACATCGTAGACCGCAATTTTGTCGAGCAGTTCAACAACACCACCCAGGCAATCCAAGCCGACGGTGGTAACTGGCTCGTGGACAACGGTTTCGCCGATGCACCTCGTGCTGACCGCATCGCGGCCGGTACCGCCACCGGTGTCATCACCGGTGGCGCGGTCGGCCTCTCGGCGTCCGTCGCCCCGGCCGCAGTGATCACCGGCACCGGTGCCGCTATCGGTGGCGCGCTCGGACTTGCGGCAACAACTGCGGGTGCTGTCGCAGTTCTTCCGGCCGGACCGATCGGGTACATCTTCGTTCCCGGTGCGGCAGCACTTGCCGGTGCCGGCGTCGGTGCTGCCCTGTCGGCACCGATCGTGCTGGGCCTGACCGGCGCGGGAGCTGTCATCGGCGGTGTCCTCGGTGCCACCGTTCTCGGCGGCGAACAGCAGATCATCGAAGAGCCCGCGCCCGCGGTGGTTCCCCCGGCCGCCGACAGCGTTCCAGAGATCCCACCGGCCGCGACCGTCGATCTCCCGGGACCCGTCGGGCAGGTTCGCGACACTCTCGCCGCCGATCCGAACGGCCGCCAGGTTCTCGCGGCCGCCGACACGGCAGTCCAGAACGCTGCACCGATCGTCGACAAGGCCGTCAGCGATGCGTCGGTGTGGACCGCACCGGCCGTCGAAGCAGCGCAGGGGTTCACCTCGAAGGCCCTCGAGCAGCCTGCCGTCGCCGACACCGTCGCGGCGGTCAACACCGCAGCCGCACCGATCGTCGATCAGGCCAACGCCGCGCTCGCAGGATTGAACGCCGCCTTCGCCCCTGCGTGACCGCTCTCTCCCCGGATTCATCTCTCCCCGAAAGGATTCACCCTCATGGCGCGTGAGCACCACGGTTCGTCGATCGTCAGCGCCACCGGCCCGAGCCGGTCTCCGAGACGTCCACAACCACCGCGCGCCGCATCCGGATCCCGTGGCCGCAGTCGTCGCCGAGCAGCCCTGCTGTTCGGCGGCGCTGCTGTCACGGTCGCCGCGGTCGTCACCGGCGTCATCGTGGCCACCGGTGACGACCCGGAACCCGCGCAGGGCCCACTGCCGGCCGATGCACTGATCACGTCCGCGCCGTCGACGTCCACCGACACCTCAGCTCCCAACGAGAGCTCACCGACGTCTGCTCCTGCCGAGTCCGCGCAGGGGGATTGCTCGATGCCCGCGGGCGGGCAGGACAGCGGCGAGAACGCCATCAGGGCATTCGAGCACCGCCTGTACGTCGAACGGTCCGGCGCTGCCGCGTTCGAGCTCATCTCTCCGGCCGCCCCGCCGTTCACCAGCGTGGCGAACCTCGATGCAGGTATCGCCGCGACTCCGGTCGGCTCGACGTACTGCCTCGACCTCGATCCGGTTCTGCCTGGGCTGTTCACCCTCACCGTCAGTCTCGTTCAACCCGACGGGACACCCGGCCCGAAGTACCGAACCCAGCGCGTCACCACCTCCGTGGTCGACGGGCGTCATCTCATCGAATCGATCACCGAAGTAGGGGAATAGACCATGCGCAGTGCCGTCTCCGTCCGACTCGCCGCCCTGACCGCCACCGTGGCCACCGGACTCGTCCTCGTGGTCCCGGTCGCCTCCGCCGCACCCGCAACCGGGTCGCCGTGTGCGCGATACGTGGCGGTCCTGGCACCGGGAACCACCGAGACCCGCGCCGATGCCGACCCCACCAAACCGGCCGGGATGCTCGGACAAGTCGGCCAGGAGTTGCAGCGCCGCTACGGATCTCAGATCCAGGTCGTCTACCCCTCCTACCCGGCACAGGCGTTCCTCCAGTCGGGCATGACGTACGCGACCTCCAAGACCGAAGGCGATCGGGCCACGGTCGACGCCCTCACTCGCTGCCCCGGCTCGAAATTCGTCATCGGCGGCTACTCCCAGGGCGCTCAGATCGCCAACGACGTCGCGGTCGATATCGGGACCGGGTCCGGACCCACTCCGCCGGCCTCGGTACTGGCGGTCGCACTGTTGGCCAACCCCAAGCGCGGCACCGCAGGTGCGAAGGTCGTCGGTCCCACCCTCGCCGGTCAGGGAATCGGAGGACCCGACGCCCGCGGATTCGGTGCCCTGTCGGGGAAGGTCTTCGACATCTGCCACCCCGACGACAAGTACTGCAACACCGAAACGTCCTCGAACTCCTTCCTGGCCTCGCTCGGTCGCATCCTCGCCAACCCACCCGGCACCGTCGAAACAGCAGCCGGAGCCACCGTCACACCCGGCACCGGCGCGACCACAGCCACCGCAACCGGCCAATCCACCGCAGCAACCGCGACAGGCCAGTCCACCGCAACATCGACGCAGCCCACCTCGACCAGCGCCACCGAAAGCACCCCCACTCCGTCGACGTCCTCGACCCCCGGAGCCGCGACAGCCACCGGCGCAGGTGCAGGTGCAGGTGCGTCGTCGTTCCTGGACGCAGTCACCTCCGACTACGGATTCGCCGACCTCTCCGCTGCACCCGGTGCCGCGTCCTCGCTGGCAGCGTCGGTGGACAAGCTGCAGAACGCCGGCGCTCCGACCTCGACCTCGTCGGCTCTCGACATCGCCGAGATCGGCCAGCAGGCCAAGCTCCTGTCCGGCACGTTCGCACCGGTCGCCCAGA
Organism: Rhodococcus sp. NPDC076796; assembly: GCF_040702765.1. Taxonomy (NCBI): domain Bacteria; kingdom Bacillati; phylum Actinomycetota; class Actinomycetes; order Mycobacteriales; family Nocardiaceae; genus Rhodococcus; species Rhodococcus sp. NPDC076796. The sequence continues at coordinate 7,686 of NZ_JBFBMS010000013.1, forward strand.
CACAGTCGTGGATGGCAGCGAACCCCGCCGCCCGCGACGGCCTGCGCACCGCGGCCGAAGGGTCACCGGAAGCAGCGACCAGCGGAGTCGTCGACGCGCTCGATCAGATCGACATCCCGAAGATCGTCGGTGCCGCCGACCAGGTCGTGAGCTTGGCGAGCAGCGTCCTGTCGGGGGCATCGGCTCTGAGCGGGTCGGCCCCGTCAGCGGCCGGCGCGGTCCCCACCGATGCTGCGAGCACGTTCGCGGCCTTGTCCGGCCCCGCGCAGACGTTGAGCACGAGCGTGTCTCCGCTGGCCAGCACCCCGGCCGATCAGCTGGCGACCGCGACATCGGTTCTGTCCGCCATCAAGCCGGTCACGATCATCAACCAGGTTCTCGGCGTGGTGACCGGGGTGACGTCGGTCGACTACAACGGCGTCGCGGCGAACCTGCAAGCCCTCCCCGGATTCTTGCTCTCGGGCAACATCAAAGAAGCGCACCGAGTGTCGGGTGAGCTGAACAATCAGCTCTCTCCGCTGGTGAAGATGGCTGCCGGTGTCGACCTGTCCTCGATCGCGCGGTTGATCAGCCTGATTCCGGACCCGTCCGGCACCGCAGCAGCGACGTCGATGGTGGCGGGTCTGCTGGCGAACGTCGACGTCATCCGCCTCGCCCGCGACGTCGGCCAGCTCCAAGAGGTCGCATGGCAGGTCGTCGAGACCGGAAACCTCCTCGCTCTCGGTCAATTGCTGCCCATCGGAATCGATCTCGCCAACGTCGCGCTCGGTGTCCTGATGCCGAGCCAGAAGATGTCCGCCGACCAACTGCACGCACCCACCGATGCGATGACCGCGCTGATGAGCACCCAAGCGCAGAGCAGCGACCTTGTCGGACTCGGGAATTCGGCCTTGGCGACGGTCACGTCCCCGGACGCCGCAGCTCTGGGGCAGGTCGTCGACGCCGGGGTAACCGCAGCGAGCTTCCTGGGCTCGCGGGTGCACGAGTCCTACGGCCAGTGGCTCGTCGACGGCAAGCGCACCGCCCTGCAGGAAATGGTCGAGATCTACACCGACGCAATCGGAGGCTGACTCCGGCACCCGACACCTGTTCTGCCAGAACACAACACCGCATATTCACACCGCATTTTCACCACCAGATGAAGGACATTCGGCAATGGGCACGCAGTCCAGCTCCACCAAGACCGGCATGAAGGCCGGGGCCGCGATCATCGCGGCCGCGGTGATGCTGGTCGGTGGCCTGGTGCTGGGCAGCGACAACCCGAAGAAGATCGACGACTGCCTGCCCACAGCCCCGGTGTCCGGGCAGGTGGCACCGGGACCGGGCAACAAGACCCAACCCGTGCTGGCCGGAACCTACGAGATCACCTCGGGTTTCGGTCCTCGGTGGGGCACGATGCACCGCGGCGTCGACTTCGCCGGACCCCTGGGCACCCCGATCTACGCGGCTACCTCGGGAACCGTCGCCGAAGCCGGTCCGGCAGCGGGGTTCGGCAACTGGGTCATCATCGACACCACCATCGACGGCCAGCGACTGTCCACCGTCTACGGCCACATGAGCGCCGACACGATCACCGTGAAGAAGGGCGATCAGGTCACCGCCGGTCAACATATCGCCGGCATCGGCAACGAAGGCGGATCGACCGGCCCACACCTGCATTTCGAGGTCTGGCAGGGCGGGCGACTGCCCGACGGCGCGGGAACACCGACCGACCCGCAACCCTGGCTCGCCGGTGCCGCCGAACCCACACCAGCCGCCCCTACGACCCCGGACACCGCGGCCGCCTCGTCCCCGGCGATCGTCAATGCCGCCTCGGTCCGCCCGATCGGCGGGGCCGGATGCGCCCGCCCCGCGATCGGCGGCTCCGACCTCAAACCAGGCAGTGTCCCACCGGAATTCGAGCCGTGGATCGTCCGAGCAGCGGCCACCTGCCCGGAGATCACCGCCCCGCTCATTGCCGGGCAGTTCAAGCAGGAGAGCAAGTTCGACGTCAACGCCTACAACGTCCGGTCCGGTGCCACCGGGCCCGGACAGTTCCTGCCCGCCACCTGGGAGCAGGAAGGCGTCGACGGAGACGGCGACGGCAAGCGGGAGATGAACTCGGTCGCGGACGCGGTGATGTCGATGGCCTCCTACGACTGCAAGATGGTCGAGCTGTCGAAGAAGGGCCTCGCCGATGGCCGGCTGACCGGCGACGTCGTCGATCTGGCGCTGTCGATGTACAACTGCGGCCCCGGTGCCACTCTCTCCCAGGGCCACACCTGCGCCAACAGTGAAACCCAGGGCTACATCACCAACATCCGCGAATTCGCGATCGAGGAGTTCACCGCACCGGTCGCGGCGATCGTTCCCGGCGGTCCGTCGTCCGGATCGGCGGTCGTCGACGCCGCAACCCGGTGGCTCGGGACCCCCTACGCCTGGGGCGGAGGCGACGAGCACGGACCGACCGTCGGCACCCGAGACGGCGGGGTCGCCGATATGTACGGAGACTTCGCCAAGGTCGGCTTCGACTGCTCCGGTCTGGTCAAATACGCCGTCGCCCAGGCCACCGCGGGCCGCATCGTGCTCCCGCACCTCGATTCGGCCCAGATCACCGACTCCCGCGGAACGACGATCGCCAACCCCGCCGACCTGCGACCGGGCGACGTCATCCAACCCCACTCCGGACACATCTTCATCTGGATCGGTGCGAACACCGTCGTCGAAGCTCCCCAGTCCGGAGACGTCGTGAAGATCTCGCCCTGGACCCCGCCCGCGTCCGGACTGAAAGCCAAACGCTTTGTCTGACAACACGCTTGAATGCCCGCCCTACCCGTCCACCGATGAAAGGCAGAACCCCAAGATGACCGTTTCGGCAGCAACCGAATGGGAGCAAGCAGCGGCCGCAGTGCACTCGGCCGCCGACACCCTGCGCGACTACACCAGCGCGGACCTGCGGGCGTGGGCGAAGGAGAACAACCTGTTCGCACGCTCGATGTGGCCGAAGATCAAACGCGAACTCGTCAAACAACTCGATATCGACTACGACGAGCTCCGCGAGCGTGAAGCGATCACCCGCAAGAACGAAATCGCCGCCGCCGCAGAGAATGCACCGCTGATCGAGCTGTTCGCAGCGGGCGATGACCGCGGCAGCTTCGCCGTCCTCGGACCGGTCGACGACGCCGCCTGGTACGGCACCTTCCACCGCAACGACTCGGTATTCCGCAAAGGCAACCAGACCTCCGCGGACGACTCCGCGGCCGGGAAAGCGATCTTCCTCGCCGGCAAAGCCCGCGAAGACGCCGGCGTCGACGCGGTGCGCCTGCTGCTCCACATCAGCAACCCTCACGTCGACGGAACGGCACTGGCGGGCGTCGCAGCCAGCCACGGGGTCTCCCTCGAACTCGACATCACCGATGACAACCGCGCAATCGACTGGTGCGAGGAAACCGGATTCCAGGCCTGGCAAGCGATCCGGCTCTCGGACCTGTTCGTCGACGAGGACCCGTCGTGACCGCCGCACGCAAGGCCGCCATCGCCGCCGCCCTCCTGGTCGCGGTCGGCCTGGCCGCGGGTTGCTCGTCCACCGACACCGCCGCACCGTCGCCGACCACCACCACCGCAGGTGCACCGGCGCAGCAGTGGACCCCCGGCGCGGCCCCCAGCGCCACCCAGAACCGCCCGCCGGCCACCACTCCCGCCCAGGTACCGGACACCCTGGCCGGCGTCGACGACAGCGATCCTGTCGCGGTCGCCGATGCGGTGGTCACCACATGGTTCACCTGGAACACCACCGTCGACGCCGGCCCGAACGACGCCGCCGCCCGCGCCGGGTCCGCTCTGACCGACCGCTTCCGTGAGCAGCTCCTCGCCACCACCCCCACCGGGAGCCCGGGCGGTCAGTGGCTCGAATGGGCCGCCCGCGACGCCCAGGTCTGGCCGACGGTGTCCAACGTGCCCAACCAGGGCGCGATCGACACCGCGAGCGCTGTGCACCGGATGTACCAGGTCGAGCAGACCGCGATCGCAGCCGACGGCTCGGTCGCCGGCGTCGACACCGTCCAGGTCGCCGTCCTCGTCACGGGCGACGACGGCCGCTGGAAAGTCGATGCGGTGCAACAACTGTGACCGATGACCGCGCAGCACACCCCGGATCCGCCCCCTCCCCGAAAGGAACTCCGATGAGCATTCCTGACCCGTACAGCGAGCACCGCGAGAACTACGAAGCCGAAACCGCCGTCGACCTCCGCAAGCAACGCCTGCGCCGCCAGAGCGCCCCCGAGCCTGCCGCCCCCGAACCCACCGACGATGACGGCGAGCCGCAACCAACCGAGCTCACGGGCGACGAGGTGTTCGCCGACCCCTACCAAGTGGGTCAGGATGCGTTGGCCGCCAACGAAGAACCTGTTATCGACGTCCCTGCCGAGTACGGCGGCCGCGACTTCGACTCCGAGACCGCCGATCTCGACAAGCGCCCCGCCCTCTGGGGACTACGCGGCCGGGTCAACGCCGCGTTGGGATTGACCCGCCCACCCCTACCCGATTCCGCCGAAGCCCGGTTCCGGCAGTCGGTGCGGCGAGTCCAGCAGCCGCTCCCGGGATGCATGATCGTCTCGGTCATCGGCCTCAAGGGCGACGCCGGCAAGACTTCCACCACCACCGCGCTGGCGAACACCTTCGGCACTCACCGCGGCCGGGGAGTCGTCGCCTGGGATGCGTGCGAGAACTCCGGAACTCTCGGCCATCGCGCGGACCGCACCACCGACCCCGAACTCGGACCGTGGGACATCCTCGAGAACGCCCGCGCGCTGGCCTCCGCCGACGCGGTCTCGGGCACCCTGGGTCACTACCTGCGCCTGCAGCCCACCCACGACGAGGTCCTGGCCTCCGACAGCTCGACGAGCCGCCAGAGCGGTATCGGGTGGGACGAATGCGCCGCGCTCATGGCTGTGCTGCGCCGTCACCGTGACCTGATCATCGTCGACACCGGTAACAACGCCACCGCCAGCAATTGGCAGTGGGCCGTGCAGCATTCCGACATCCTGGTCATCCCGCTTCCGCTGCGCCGCGACATGGCGATCCTGACGATGAACATGCTCGACGGCATCATCGCCCGCGGCTACGAGCACCTGGTGCGATCGGCGCTGATCCTGACCGTCGTCCTGCCCGGCGACAAGGACTCCGTCGACACAGCACTGCGGCTCGAAGGCTGGCTCGAGAAGGAGCTCGAGGCGATCGGCGGGGTCGGACGCATCATGCGGATGCCGTACGAGCCGAAGTTCGCCAGCGGCGAGCGAATCCACTATCACGAGCTGAACCGAGCCACCGTCGAGGCGTACACCAACGTGGCAGCGGAAATCGCCGACAGGCTCGCCGATCGCGCATACGAGCGGACCGCCGAATACGCCGATGCGTACGCCCCACAGGAGTTCACGCGCCCCTCGCAGGCCGAACGCCGCCCAGCACGTCGCCCGTACTCGATACCCCCGCAGTCGGTACCGCAGCCCGCTCCGCAGAGCTACGACGACGGCGAGGACTACGACCGGCACCCGCCCCGCGAGCAGTGGCGGCCGCGAGCCGTCCCACCCCGAGACCAACCAAGCCGAGAGGACCCGTTCCGATGACCACCGAACCCGTCGCCCCATCCGACCCTGTTGCCCCACTGACTGTTTGCAGTGAAAGGACGCTACCGATGACCACACCGCCTCCCACCCCGACCCGTGGCCGTACCCTCGCTCGTCGCGCAGGGAAGGCCGCAGCGATGACCGCCGCCGCACTCACCCTCGCGGTCGTCTTCGCCGGCCCCGCCTCCGCCCAGGACTTCAACCCGATCAGCGGTGTCAAGCCGTCGTTCGAGTTCCTCGGCCCGGCCTTCCAGAACGTGTGGGCGCGGGTCGCCGCCTCGATCTGGGGTGTTCTGCTCGCCGGCGCATCGGTGAAACTGCTTGTCGCGCTGTACAAGATGCGCGCTGCGAAAGCCGGCGGTTACGGCGCGGAGATGAGCGACTCGATGGGCGAGGCGAAAGTCGCCGGGGTCGCGGTCGGCGCTCTGGCCATCGGCGGCGTCATCGTCGGCGCAATCATGTTCGTCGCCAATCCCGGCTGACCTGTCACCAACGACGTTTTGGCTCAAACCCATTCGATGAGAAAGAAGAACTGACATGGCACGAGATTTTTCCGCAGTCGGCAGTACCGGCTCGACCACCAGCGCGACGGGATCGGCGTCCGGCTCGCCCGGATCGGGCCTGTTCGGACTGCCCAAGTGGGTACTGGCGATGATCGCCGCCGCCGTGGCGTTCGTCGTCGTGATTGCCGTGGTCGTGTTGACATCCGGGGGGAGCGAGAGCTCCACCGATGACGGAGCCGACGCGATCCGCGCCGCGCACGGCCCGACCACCACCATCGACGGCGTCCCTGCCGGCTACACCCGCGATCAAGCGGGTGCCCAGACCGCCGCGGTGAACTTCACCCAAGCCAACGGCCAAGCCTACGCAGGTCGCATCGATGCTCAGCGCCTCAAAGACGTTGCCGTAGCGGCAGAACCGACACCGGCGTTGACAGAGGTCCTCGATGTCTCGTCCGAGCGCCAAGAGACCGGGCGCGGCACGGTCAACGGCGTTCCGATGATCGTCACAGTGGAGAACTTCTCGCAGGATTCGGCGACGGTGTCGGTCTGGGGCATGGGAGTGAGCCAGAGCCGGGTCAGCCAGGACAGCGACAAAGTCGGCATCTTGGCCATCTACTCCACCACCACCGTGACGATGGTGTGGGAGAACGACGACTGGAAGGCCAAGGACTGGAGCTACAAGTCCGGCCCCACCCTCGAGGAAGCACAGTTCCCCGCCGATGAGTCCTCCCTCGCAAAGCAGGCCGCGGACGGCTTCTACGCCTTCTACGTCAACTGATGAAGGGTCGGCCTGCGATGTGGCGAAGGATTCTGTTGACGATCGCTGTGGCGGTCATTGCGGCCGTCGGGTTCGCGTGGCCCGCGGCCGCGCAGCCCTCGGCTGTTCCGGCACCGGTTCCCGGTGGCGGATCGACCGCGACCACGACGGCGAAGAAGCTGCCCGAGACCTTTCCTGCGGATCTCCGCAAATACATCGCAGGTACCGACGAGTTCAAAGCAGCACCGTGGTTCACCGGGCCCTGCAAGGACAAGGGCGGCGACATGGGCCAGTACGTCGGATCGGTGATGAGCAACGAAGGCCGCCTGCTGTACTGGACGGCCACCGAGAACGACCGCATCGCGCGGTGGACCGCCGCGGTGTCCGTGCGCAAGGACCCGGTCCTGATCGGTGTCCTCATCGATGCCGGCGCGGTCGGCTCGCAGACCACCGGTGTCGATCTCGGGGTCGAGCAGAACCGCAAGGCCGCGCTGTCCATCACCGACGATGCGGTGCTCGAATCGTTCTACCCGCCGGTCTATCCCGCCGGCGATACCTCGATGGCGCCGCCGGCCCCGACCTGCGCACAGGATCTCGCTCGGTGGACGACCAAGACTTCGAGCACCTGGGGCTTCGAGTGGGCTTCGACTCCCGATACGGCCTCGCTCGCCGAGATGCAGGCGCAGCCCAACGCCGACCAGGTTCCCGAGCAGGCCTGGACCGACGCGTGCGGCGAGGGAGTGCCCGGATCGCTGTGCATGCACGCGATGTACGTCAACTGCAGCAAGGCAACCGACCGCGACGACGAGGTGACCTGCCGAGAATGGAACACCCGGATCGGAAAACTGTTCGGCGGCACCATGAACTGGATCGATCAGAACACCAGCTTCAGTGACCGCCTGAGCGAGACCCTTGAGTCGGCGTTCAAGGCGACCCCGCAGTACAAGGTCGGCAAAATGTACGTCGACGGGTTCTCCTGGGTATGGGACAACACGGTCGGCACGGTCGGCGACATCGTCGCCTTCGTCAAAGACCCCTCCGACGTCATCGACTCCTGGGCCAACAAGCTCAAGAGCGCCGCCGTCGGCACCACCACATCGGTCCTGCACGGGCTCGCCGGTGTCGGGGAGTTCAACCCCACCGACCCCGAATTTCTCAAGGTTTACGCGATGTCGACGGGTCTGGGCATCTTCGTCATGGCGCTGATGGTGCTGCTGGCGATCTACAAATCTTCCGACGGCAGCAGACCCGCCATGGAGCTGGCCAAAGACCTGTTCGCCTATGCCCCGGCCGGCGTGATGATGATGCTGTTCGCGCCCTCGTTCGCGCAGCTGTTGATCTCGCTCGCACACGAGCTCTCGGTCACTCTGGTCTCGTGGCTCGGTAGCTCCACTGATGAGGTGGTCGACAACATCTCCTCGGTCCTGGGCCCGTTGACCGACACCACCCTGATCGGCGGTGCCGTCGGTGCCATCGTCGGGTTCGGGCTGATGTTCCTCGGCGCGTTGTCGCTGTTCTTCGGGTTCTTGATGCACGCGAACGCCCTGCCGATCCTCGCGGTGGTCTCGGCGATCGCATTCGGCATGTGGGTGCATCCGACCTGGCGCAAGAAGGCCCTTCGCCCGGTGATGGTGTTCCTGGGCATCGTGTTCTCGAAGCCTCTGATGTTCGTCCTGCTCGCCGCCATCTTCGCGGCCATCAACATCTCCGCGGCCGGCGCGGTCGCGGACGACGGCGAGCTCGAATCCCTCGGGGACCTCGGCTCGATCGCCGTGTGCCTGGTGATGATCGGACTGGCCCCGTTCGCGCTGCTCAAGTGGTCTCCGATCCTGCCGAGCGCCTCCGATTCCGCCGACTTCGGCAGTAGCGGGTCGGCGACGGGTCAGATGATCGGATCGAGCGCCGGGATGTACCAGATGCGCGCCGGTGGCGGCGGCGGAGGAACCGGGGGCGGCGGGAGCGCGGCCTCGCGCAATGCCGGTGTCGCCGATGCACCCGGCCGCGTCGGTGGCGGCAGCGGTGCTGGCGGCGGTGGCGGTTCCCGGCCGGGTAGCGGCTCGTCGGCATCGAGCACCCATGCCGGTCAGCAGAGCGGCCAGACCGCATCGAAGTCCGGCGGTCTACCGGGCAAGAGCGGTGGCCACGGCGGCGCGAAAGCAGGTGGCTCGGAATCCAGGCTGCTCGCCGCCGCCGGAAAGACAGCAGGAATGGCCGCAGGTGCCGCAACCGTCGTCGCTCCGATCGCCCTCGCCTCGGCCGGGGCCGCGATGAACAAAGCCGGAGCGGCCGCGCAGAGCGCACCCGAACACCCCGACAGCGACAACTGATGTCCCACAACACGAACGGAGAGACCATGACCGCCACGGCTGACATCGGCTGGTTCGGTCCGCACCCAACGCCGACCGCGCGGCGGGGGGCGCGGCGGTGAGCGGGCCACGGTCGGCGATTCTCGGCCGTCAGACCGCGCGCCGGGGAGTGCTCCCGTTCCCCGAGCCGGTCGTCGCAGCGTGGGCAGCCACGCTGGTGGTGGCCCTGTATCTGCTGTTCATGGTCGGGCAGTCGACGTGGACGTTGGCGATCGATGCCGTCCTGATCGGCGGCGTCCTCTGCGCGACACTCGATTTCGGCCTGCACGAGTCCCACGCGGCCCGCAAGGTCAAAGCGATCCGAAACCGGCAGCGCCGCAAGAGAGGCGAGCACGTCTGGGTCTCACCTTCCGATCCGCACTACGGCGACCCCGCCCTCGATCCGGGGTGGACGATCCCGGTTCCGCTGTACCGCACCGAGCCGGTCGACCTGGCCGGAACGGGCCTCGACGACATGTTCATCCTCGAACACCGCACCCCGGGCGACAACGACTACTACTCCGTTCTCATCGCGAAACAAGGCCTGGCCGAAGGCCTGCGCGGCGACGACGCGTGGGCGGTCACCTCGGCCGCGTTCGGGCGAGTACTCGCCGGGTTCGCCAAACGGTCCTCGTTCGTCCGCGGCCTGGAGCTGCTGCACCGCAGCGTCCCGGCCGACATGGTCCCGCACGAGAACTGGGTCACCGAACAAATAGCGGCCGGCGACCCCGACATGGCCGTGGTTCCGGCGATCCGGTCCTATGGACAGCTCATCGACCGCATGAGCCCGTACTCCGAAGAGCACCGCTCCTACGCGGTGCTGATCTTCCCGAAATCGGCCTCGTTCCTCGCCGAAGCCGCGCGCATCGCCCGACGCAAGGACGCCCCGCTTGTCGGCGGTATCGCCCAAGTCATCCGCGATGACACCGCCCGCGCCGTCAGCGCCCTCGAGCGCGCAGGAATGGGCCGAGTGGAGGTCTACGGCGAACAGCGCGCCTGCGCGGTCCTGCGGGCATTCCAGGACCCCAGCTACCCCCTCGACGCCCACAGAGGCGTCCGGTGGGACAACTGCTGGCCCTCCTACGTCGGACGGGACGAATCGGTCGAGGTCGCCGGCACATGGCACACCCGAGTCGGCATCATCCCCACCCGCGCCATCGAACCGGTCGAGGTCGGCCCGCTGTGGCTGGCGACCCTGCTCACCGGAGTCGAACCCGACACCGGCGACGACGAGATCCCCGCAGCACCGACCATCCGAACGGTCACCGCACGAATGGACTTCGTCGAGGCATCCAAGGCCCGCGCTGCAACCAAAAAGGACGTCACCCAGGACAAGGCCCGTCAGATCACCGAAGAGCGCAAGGGAAAGATCACCGACGGTGCATCGGAGGTCGCGATCAGCGAATCCTCCCGTCGCCGTGAAGATCTCAAGCCCGGCACCGGGCACCACGGAATGATCTACACCCTCGCCGTCTCGGTCACCGGCCACGACGAAGACGACGCCCTGCGGGCGTGCACACGCGTCGAACAGGCCGCCGACGACTGCGGTATCGGCGAGATCGAATGGCAGGACAACCGCCACGACGTCGCCGCATTCGTCACCTTGCCCCTCGGCCGCGGACTCGCGGCCACCAAATGGACCCGCTCCCGATGAACCGACCCCCGAGTCCGCCGACCACAGAACGAGGCGAGAGACGATGACCAGTACCGACAACAAGCAGGACCGACGCCGTGGCCACGCCGCCAAACCGCGCACCGCCCGCCGTTTCTCGCTGACCCGGCGAAGCAAACGCACCGGCCCCGATCTGGCCGCGCAGGCCGACACGGCCGCCACTCTCGCCGCGGCACAGTCCGCCGGCATGATCACCACCCGTCGGCACCCGCCGACGCGGAAGAAGTGGCTCGACCGATGGGGCTGGTACGAGATCCGCGTCGAGGGCGCGTGGACGACCACCCGGCAGGGCGAAGCACTGAACCTGGCCACGATGCGCCGCTCCGTGCGTCACGAGGGCCTGCTGACCGGGCTGAACAAGATCAGTCAATCCGGAGTAATCACCGACCCCTACGCCCTCTACGGGTCGGAAATCGAGAACATCAACATCGCCGTCATCGGCGACATCGGCAAGGCCAAGTCCTCGCTCATCAAGACCGCGATGTGCCTGCGCCAACTGGCACTCCCGAACCGGCAGGTCGTGGTGATCGACAAGAAACGCCAGGGCAACAAGGGCGGCGAATACAGCGGGATCGCAGATGCGGTGGGCGCTGGTTCGATCCGATTCCGCACCGGCACAACAGGAATGCGCATCAACCTGCTCGACCCCGCGATCGCCACCGGCGTCGAACGCACCGACGGAGTCGCCCCGGCCGGCCAGGAAGCACTCGTCGGCGCAGTCATCGAGGACACGATGGGTCGCCCCCTTGTCGAGACCGAGAAAGCCGCACTCGGGCTCGCTCTGCAAGTGGTCAACGACCGCGCCGCCCGCGAGAACCGCGAACCGATCCTGATGGAACTCGCCGACGAGCTCCTGGGTCCCTCCGAAGACAGCGGCGCAGCGTTCGGTGAGCAGTGGGCGCAGGAATCGCGGCGTTGGGGCCTCAATCCCGGTCTGGCGCTGCGAGAGCTGTGCCTGGGCGACCTCAAGGGCCTCGTCGACGGCGCGACCTCACCGGAAGTCCGCGCGGCTCTCGATCACCCGTTCGTGCACTTCGATGTCTCGGCATTGCCGAACAAGGGTCCGGCCCTGCGGGTGATCATGACCGTGATCAACACCTGGTTGGCGAACGTGCTCGCCTCGCGGTCCGCACGGCACATGCAAACCCTGCTGCTGGTCGAGGAAGGCTGGCACGTCGCCGACGGCTCCACCGGAAAGGTCTTCCGCGAGAACATGAAACTCTCGCGCGGTCTCGGACTGTCGACCGTCTCGGCGTTCCACCACATCTCCGACCTGCCCGTCGATTCGCCGGCGCGGGCGCTGATGAAAGAAGCCGGCATCGTCTTCCTCTACGGGCAGGACCGGGTCGAGGACGCCGAAGAAACCGCCCGCATGTACCACCTGCCGCCTGGGTCTACCGAAATCATCATGTCCCTCGCCAAGGGTCACTGCCTGGTCAAATACGGCAACGCCGACCCGATCCTGATGGAACACGTGCGCTCGGATCTGGAAATCGCACTCACCGACACCGACGAAGTGATCAAAGGAGCAGCAGCATGACCGACCACTCACGCAGCGCAGCGCTCTCGCACCCTACGGCCGACCGCTCGACTTTGGTGGGTGTGGACTTGACGACCCTCGATGCGGCGGGCAGTACCACCGTAGGTCGACTGTTCCGGTCTCGTTCAACAGCAACAGCATTCGCCCTGACGCACGCCGCGCAGTCCTGGGCCACGCTGGTCTCACTCGACTTCACCGTCTACGAGTGCGATACAGCGTCACTGGATTCGGCATCGGAGGGCATGTTCTGCGCGTGGGACGAGGTGTCCGTGACGGGCTCGGTAGCCGAAACAGCCTGCGCTCTGGCCATTCTCGACGAATACAGCCTTGGGGTGAGGCGGGCGAGGTTGCCGCTGCCCGCTGCTCTGACGGCCGAGATCTACACACTGAGCAACGCCGTCGCTTCACCGGTGCATTCATCACGGGTCGACGACCCCGAGACGGTGGAGGTTCGCCTGTGCAGCATCAGGCCGGAACCCCTGCCGCACACCAGAACCTCGATAGGGTTCTACGACAGCGACGACGCCGAGCGGGTGGCCGGGGTCCTGGCGTATCGGTTCGGCGGCGACATCGCACCAGCGACCGAACGGGGCTGCATCCAGGTCCACCACAGCGCCGACATCAGCGACAGTGACCGCGCCGCAGTCGCCCGCTACACCCGCATCGGCGAACTGCGCGCCAACATCGCCGCACTGGACCCGCGACGAGACATCGCGGCGATCACGCGCCTCGACGGCGAGCTCGACACCCTCTGCTCGGCCGTACTCCGTCGACGATCGACCCCCTCGCCCACTCCCGTCGCCGGCAGCGACGTGGTCCGCAGATACCTTCCCGCGCCTGCTCCACAGCCCGACTCGACCGAGGACCGCCCCCGATGAGCACACCAGAACTTCGCCCCACTCCCCCGGTACTTCCCTACGGCACCGGACCCGTCGTCGGCTTCGTCGCCGGTGCACTCGTCTCCGTGGTCGGCGGCGGCTACCTGTCCGGGCTGCTCGCGGGCACCGGACCCGCACTGCCCGCCGGCATCTACGGGGTGATCCCAGTGGTGGTAGGCCTGTTCAGCAACCCATCCGACCCCGCGTCGGCGTGGCCGGCCGACTCCCAACCGGGCGGCCCCGTCCTGACCTGGCTGTGCATCGGCATCATCGCGGCCGCGTGCATCCTGCTCGGAGCGGTCGTCTCGGCGAAAAGCATGGCCCGCAAAGCATCTCGGCGGGTGCGTGCGAACGGATTCGCCGACCGAGACGCGCTCGCAACGGTCGGGATCGACGAGAAGAGCGCGGTGAAGAAAGCCAAGGCCACCCGGCTCTCCCTCTCCGACGTCCCGGTCCGCCGGATCGAGGCAGCAGCGGAGACCACCCGCATCGGCACGCTGTACGACGACAAGAAACAAGGGGTATTTCTCCAGTACCGGGACGGTGTGCTGGTCGAAGGCCCTACCGGATCCGGTAAGACCTGGCGCATGTTCTACAAGGCGGTCGTCGAGGCGATCGGGCCGGTGGTGGCCACGTCGACCCGCGGTGACCTTTTGCGCGCGACGTGGGCCGAGCGCGCGGCTGTGGGCAGGGTCGAGGTGTTCGATCCGGACGGGCTGACGGTGTATCCGAACAAGATGCAGTGGTCGATTCTCGACGGCTGCGACGACCCCGAGGTGGCCATGCGGCGTGCTGCGGCGTTGGTGCAGGCCATGCCGATGGACGGTACCTCGAATTCGAGCTACTGGAACGGCAAAGCCGCGATGCTCATGCGCGGTTACCTTTATGCCGCAGCGGTATTGGACAAGGATCTGGTCACACTGCGGGTGTGGGCCGCCTCGCGCAACGTCAAGCCCGTCCACGAGGTTCTGTCGAGGGATCTGCCGGACTGGGACGCAGACCTGAGTCAGGCGCTGGAATCGAAAGCCGATTCCTCCGACGACATGATCGGTGCCTGCACACGCCTGCTCGAGCCGCTCGCGTCGCCGAAGCTGATGCGCTCACTCAATGTCCCGCTCAGCGAATCGGCGGATCTACGTTCCCTGATCACCGAAGGGCGCAACACCATTTATCTCATCTCCGAGGGTGGCAGTGCGTCGGCGGCCGCAATGACCACCGTGCTCTCGGCCGAGCTCTATCACGTGGCGAAGACACACGGCCTGACCCAGCCCGACGACAAGATCGACCCGCCGCTGCGCATGGTGCTCGACGAGATGAACAACGTCGCAGCAATCCCGAACATGCCCTCGCTCATCACCGACTCCGGTGGCCGCGGAATCCAGATCTGGGCAGGAGTGCACTCCCGGCTGCAGAACGAACAACGCTGGGGCCACGTCGCCGGGCAGCAACTGTCCAACGACTCCCCCACTCGCCTGTATCTGACCGGTCTCGGCGACGCCGACGAGCTGGCGACGATCTCGAAGGGCCTGGGGATGCGTGATGAATACATGAGCGCATCCCGGATGGCCGGGCCCCGGTCGGTCCCGGTCATGGCCGGCAGCGACATCGCCCGGATGCCCGCCGATCAAGCCCTACTGCGCTACCGGGAGGCCAAACCGATCAAGCTGCACGTTCCCTCCGTCTGGGACGTACCCGTGCTCGCCGCCCGAGTGAAGGCCAATCAGAAGGCGTTCGACGAGTACTGCGCTACCGCGCACCAGGAGAACTGACGTCATGGCACTCCCGGCGTATACCCCCGGCTCGATCGACTGGCCGTACCTCGACAAGGACAGCGCCGCCCGACTGTGGGTCGAGCTCGGCACCTGGGTGGAATGGCTACGCGACCGCTACGAGCTCGGCCGCACCATTCCCCCGTGCTGGTTCAAACACGGCCCAGTGGTCGAAGAGCTGACCGCAGCGATGTTCGCCCGCCGTGAGGCGTACCAACAGGGCAAGAACGCCTATCACGGCGGGCCCGCAGCGTGGCACTACCAAGTTCTCTGGCCGATGGTGCACCGAATGAAGTCGATCACCGACTTCGAGCAGTGCACTCCCCACTCGTGCGGGTTCACCCCGCCGACGCCGGCCGTCGCCGGCGACTTCGCCGAATTCATCGCCACCGACATCGACGAGCGCGACGCCGCACCCGCCGCGACCCCATCGGAACTGACGATGGAGCAGGTCATCGACATGATCGACACCGACCGCGCTGTCGCAGAAGATCCCGCCGACGACTTCACCGCCGTCATCATCGACGACGCACGGTGGGAGTACGACGAAGCCACTGAGACCTACAAGCCTGCCCCTTGAGATCGATTCCGGAACAAGGGGTGTCGAGTCGCGGTCCGGCGGACGTCCGGACTGGCACTCGTCTCTCATCCCACAGCGTCAAGGCCGTACAACGTAAAGTCTCTGCGATGCCCCTGCTATCGAAGTCACTCAGCGAATCGGTGACACTCGAAGATATATCCATCAGGACATTCACATTCAACGTCGTTGGCACCCGCCCCATTCGGCGGTTCTCCTACCGAACCATCGAGCACATCACAATCCCCGCCGACGCCTTGTACACAAATTCCTGGGTATCCGTGCCGCCTGGAATATTTCACCCAGGGAGCACCTTCACCACCGAATATGCACATGGCGCTGGCCCCGGACCTGTTCTCGTGGAAGTTCGGTACACCATCTCGGCACTGCTACCGTTCTGGTTCCTCTCCCAACAGTTCGTGCTGCGCTAGAACTAGACCCAACGTTCTTCCCTGGCTTGCACACCGAACGAGCCCCACCACACTGAGTGTGGTGGGGCTCGCCGGCGAACTGGAACGACTAGCAGAGCTGCTTGTTACCGGTGTCCATCAGACCGATGCCGTTGGCGTTGCCGATCTTCACGCGGAAGGTCACGCACGCACTGCCCGGGGCGTACACCATCGGCGTCCAGTAGCTGTTCGGGCTGTTGCCGTACGAGGGCGACCACTGCCAACCCGAAGCCTGCGAGGCAATGCCGGCTTCGCTCTGCCGACCGGCTGCACCCGTGACGCGGACCCAATTCGTACCGCAACTGGGGCTGTACCGAACCTCGACCTTTCCGGATCCGAAATACGTGTTCTCCCAGATCGTCTGGGCACCGTTCGCGCACCCGGTCGAGAGCGGATCTCCGCTCGGGGCTGCCTGCGCCGTACCGGCAGCGCCGACAGTCAGAGCTCCGGCTGCAGCTCCTGCCATGGCCAGGGCTGCGATGTTCCTCTTGAGTTTCACTGGACTCTCCTCATCCCGAGAACACTGTCGGCAAAAGGCTTTTCACCGCTTCCGATCCCGTGGGACAAGACTGCACCCGCACATATTTATGACGCACCCGCTAAATTAATGGATCGCCTCGCGCACTCGCGCGACGCCGGGGGGGAGCACCGTCATGGACGAGGGTAAGAACACGCGTGGGCGGGGTCGGCCGCCGAAGAAGCTCGATCCACCCACCGATGCGCTCGGACGCTTCGCCAACCACGTGCGATCGGGACGTGCGATCGCGGGATTGAAGCAGACCGAGCTCGCGGACCGGGTGGGGTGTACACCAGGAAGCCTCAGCCAGATCGAACGCGGCATCCTGCGTCCGAGCCCAGCGTTGGCCACGGCGCTCGATCAGGCTCTCGGCTGCCACGGCTTGCTGCTGTCTCTGTTTCGTGATGCCCAGGAGGAAAAGGACCGAAAGACCGCTGACCGCATCGGCCGCTCCCACGACCCGACGACCGGAGCGCTGTCGACCGAGCTCACGCCTGCGGATCTACACCTCGAGCCCGGGGATGTGTCTCTGTGGGTCGCCGACATCACGATTCCGGACGGGACACTGATGGCTCCCGGCGAACGCTTCACGAAGATCTGGCGCGTCCGAAACGGTGGATCGGTCCACTGGGAAGACCGCTACATCAAACGGATGGGCCCTCTCGGCGGTTCCAGCCAGGTCGCAACCCCCAGCCTCACGCCGATCCCCGACACCGCACCGGGTGAACTCTGTGACATCGCAGTGGAATGCAAAGCCCACGTGCTGCCCGGGAGCTCGCAAGCCAATTTCAAGATGAGTGACGCGCACGGCCGCCTGTACTACCCGAACACCACCCCGGAAGGCGTCTTGTTGGCGATCACGGTCGTAGAGGGACTCACTTCCCGCTCGGCCGCCGATCGGTCACGCGACGTTCGGGGACTGTGAACCGCCAGTTGCACCGTTCGAAAGAACTCAACCCCGCCACAGAGTGGCGGGGTTGAGTATGTTCAAGGGTCACGCAACTGCGGACGATTACCACCTTTAAGATAACCGATGATCCGTCAGCCTTCGGCGGAAATGCTAGCAGGCAGGAGCACGGGTGACAAGCACGGCCGCAGGCGAGGTGAACCTGGACTTCGTCTTCGAGTCGATGCCCCACGCTCGGATGCAGAAATACCTGGACGCAGCGGGGCACCGCAAGGTCGAGGGTGCGCTCGATCTGTATCGATGGAACCTCAAGGCGTCCACAGCATTGTGGGAGGTGATCTGTCACGCCGAGGTGACACTTCGCCATGCGATCGACATCTCGCTCAGCGAGCGGCACGAGCAGCTGCGCAGGGAAGATGATTGGGTCTTTTACGCGCTGGAAGTCCCTGAGGGTACATCGGAAATGGGCAGTTGCTTCGAGGACCTGTCCAAGGCGTACGGGAAGCTGAAGAAGCGGGTCGGCAAGGGCAAAGGCGGGTTCGAGAGAGTCGCGGACATCGGCGCGGATGACGTGATTGCTGCTGTGGACTTCGGGTTCTGGAAGTTCATGGTTTCGGGAGACAAAGAAATAAAATTCGGGACTCGAATCAGGCGAGGCTTCGACAACGCGCCGCGCGGCAAAACTAGCAACGACATGGCGTTTCTGCGTCAGGTGGTCAACCCACTGCACACGGTGCGCAACAGGATTGCCCACCACGAGCCCATCTGCTTCGAATCGGGCAATTTCATCAAGAACAAGTTCGACAATGCCATCGCGCTGATCGGCTACTTCGACGACAACCTTCGTGACTGGGCGAGAGATCAGTCCGCCCTCGACCAGATCCTCGAAACGAAGCCGTACATGCGCCGGAGATGACCTGGACCGCCTCTGGACTTCCTCATTTCCCCAACAAACGTTCGGCCACGCGGTCGTCGACCGGCAGATCCTCCAGCCAGAGCGGCACGGGGTACGCAAGGCGACTCAGGACGACGTCGACGGCATCGGTTGCGAAGGGTGCCGTCACCGAGTCCGGCGGCGGTGGATAGATCACTCGATAGGGCACTTGCTCGTCGGACTCTTCATCTGCCGGAATCAGATTCCGCGAGGGATTCAACTTTCCACGTCGGCGGTTCGGCATCGGGTCGAATACATCGATCAGCCCGAACTCGTCCAGAACATGGATCGCTTCCAGGTAGGTGTCCTCACTGAGTCCATAGCGTTCCCATCGAATCGTTTCTCCGAGGGCCACGCCGATGTCTTTCTTCGACGAGCGCGGCTGCCCCTCCATACGTTGGGTGAATTCGACGATTGCCAGGAAGGTGGCTATCTCGCCCGGTTCGAGGACGAGGTGCCAGCCGCGGGCGAAAAAAGCGCGCGGTACGCGCACGGTCTCGGGACTGCGCCTTTCCGCCGGCACTGTGTACCGTCGACCGTTTCTGGCCTCGGAGTTCAGAATCCAGTTCTTGAACCTTCCCGCCACCGGGTCCGATCCGGTGTGCACCAGCCCGACAGCGTGCAGCACGGACAGCGCCCGGTTTAGCGCCCGACCTCGTTCGCGATTCATTCGAGCAGGTGAAGTTGGTTTGACATGAAGACCACAGAGCTTCCACCACGGCGCGAGCTCCGGTTCGACGAACACGTTGGGGTGTTTGTTGACGGACGTCTTGCCGGCCTCGAACTCGAGGTGCGCTACGTAAATCGCCGACATCAGAACCCTCAGTGCCGAGTTCTTCCGGTTGATCAAGCGGGTGGACGCAGGTCGGGTGTCTAGATCAGTCGATCGATCGTATTTTTCGCCGGGGGCGCGAAGAGGGCGTTTCGGGTTGAGTCGCACGAACGGAGTTCGGATTCTTACGTCCTCGAATCTGACCTCTTCGTACTTACCGCCGAGGCCGAGCAGGCTGTATTCCTTCGTCGCCGCTCTCACCGCGTCTGCGCGAGCCAGCAATGCCTCACGACGAGCCGTCCTGCGCGTCTCCCACACCTTGAGCACTGCCTTGGTGTACTGCTCCTGACCTGCGCGTTTCGCCTGTTGCTCCGCGGTGAACTTTTGAGCGAACACCCGTTTGGGGATTGCCGACGGCTCCCCGGTGTCGGTAACGTCGCTGTTCTCGGGCTCGCCGAGATCGTCCGATTTCGCCATGTCAACCATCAGATCTCCTCGAATTGGTACCGATGTAGCCGGTGCTGCGGGAACCGGACATTGCAACGTTAAACGTAGATAAGAGTAACGGGGCTATGTCCGGCCAGCCTAGACCCGGTGACCGGCCACCACGGTACTCCGAGCGGCGTGCGTGCAGCTCCAGAGCCCGCCACAGTTGTCTCCATGAACAACACACCAAACGGATCGAACGACGATCCTGACCAGGCCGGACGGAACCTCTTTCCGTCACTGACGACTCCTGCCGCATTTGCAGTTGCGGGACTCTTGGGTGCGACCGCTACGTACTTCTCGCGGGACCCATCCATTGGAGCAACGATCTTCGCCGCCGTACTGGGTGCTCTGACGAGAAAGTAGCCCACGGCGTGTATGAGGCCGTCCGCGTGGCGGGCGGCCTCACACGCGGTCTCACCGATGGCCACGAGTGCGACCGGCCCGCGCTTACAGCCGCGGGCCGCGCCGCTGGTGTCCGTGGTCGATGTTCTGCTGCGCGATGGTGTGGTGGTGCTCGATGTTCTCGGCTTCGCGCTGTAGTCGCTGCTGTTCTTCGTGCTCGTCGCGTCGTTGCTGCTCGATGTGTTCGTGCAGGGTGTCGATGTTCGTGTGGACGGTGTTGTACGGCGCGTGCTCGGCCCGGTTCTCGGGTCGGTCGCCGGCGATCGAGGTGGTGTCGGTGACCTGGTAGCGGTCTCGGTAGGCGGCGATCTCGGCGGCGGTGCGATTCCATTCGGTCGCGAGGCCGTCGTCGTCCGGCCGCTGTTCGAGGTGGCGGGTGAATTCGAGGTCCGGGGTCGAGGCCGGGTCGGCGATGGTGGTGATGCGGTCGACGGCGGCGGCGTGCTCGGCGGCGATGTCGTCGTATCGGTTGTCGAGTTGCTCGCCCAGGACGGGATCGACGAGGTGGGCGTCGAGGTCCGGTGAGGGCACCCAGTGCGGTGCGTCCTGGTCGACCGGTGTCCGGTGTGTGGGCGCGATGTCGTCGAGTGCGTCGACGATGCCTCCGGCGAGGACGCCGGGGTGTGTGGCGGTGTGGATGTCGCGGCACAGCTCGTCGAGGTCGTAGCCGCCGTGTGCGGTCAGTTCCCGCATTCGGGCGATTGCGGTGTTCCACCGGGGATCGTCGCTGCGGGCTGCGGTGGCCATGGCGATCGGGAAGTGCTCGCGCATCGTGTCTTCGTGCTCGGCGAGCCACCTGGTGTTCGCGCGTTCGGCCGCGTCGGTGACGGCGGGTACGAGGTCTTTGATGAGGGCGCGGGCGGTGACGTCGTCGCCGCGTGTGGTCAGTTGCTGGGCGTGCCAGGCGAGAACGTTCTCCGGTGACAGTCCCGCCAGCGCTGCGGTGCGCAGGTGTCGGCCGAGTCGGTGCACGCCGGGTTCGGCGATGAGGCGTTCGGCGGTCGCGGGGTCGAATGCGGCCTGGATGGGGCGCTGGACTCGTGCAGCGTCGAGTTCGGCGCGGGCAGCGTCGTAGTCGCGGATCCGTCGGCCGATGCCATCGGTTTCGGCGGGTGCCGGCCGAACGGTGGTGTAGCGGTCGGCGACGAGTCGGGCGTAATCGTCGAGCTCTTTGTCGGTGCCGGGTGTGCGCGGCGGGAGCGGGGGCAGCTCGTGTTCCGGTCGCCCGGTAGCGCCGGCCACCGTGTCGGTGTCGGTGGTGTCGGTGGAGCTGCGTGCCTCGATGATCCGTGAGTTGAGCACTCTCGCGACGTCGCGTGCGGTGTGGAGCTCGCCGGCGGCGAGTGCGTCGACGAGGACATGGCGGGCGCTGTCTCCGCGGTCGTGGATCTCGGCGAGGGTCGCGCGCAGTGCTGCGAGGCTTCCGGGGTGTTCGGCTTGCGCGGTCGCGTAGAGGGCGGCGGGAAGGGACCTGTCGAGGACGGTGTCGAGCCAATGATCACGCAGGCGGGTGTGGGCGGCGAGGTATGCCTCGCGGAGCCGGTCGGGGCTGTTCGCGTGTTCGGCGGCGTCGCGTATCGCGGTGATCGCGGCCTTGTGGCCGTTGTCGTTGGCGAGGATGCGCGTGAGGACCTCGCGGGAGTTCGGGGTCTCGATCTCCGAGAGGTGCATTCCTTCGGTGTCGAGGGTGACCCCCGGTTCGACGGGCACGTACAGCTCGTTGTTAGTGCGACCGCGTGTGGCGGCGACGTAGAGCCCGGCGCGGTCGGTGGTGGGGCTGAGCGCGGTGTGGGCGATGTCGACGGTGATGCCTTGACTGCGGTGCACGGTGGCGGCGTAGCCGAGTTCGGTCAAGCCGGACACGTAGTCGGCCGGGAGGGTGATCGTGCCGTCGTGGGTTTTGCTGCGGACGGTCAGCGAGCCGTCTTTGCCGACTGCCGTGACGGTCCACAGGTCACCGTTACGGACGAACATGTTGCGCCGGCGACCGCCCTTGGTGCGCAGCCACGGTGCGTTCTTGCGGGTAAGGACGGTGTCGCCGACTCCTGCGGTGAGCTCGTCCGACAGCTCGGCGGTGCGGCGGGACTTCACCGTTCCCTGGCTGCGGAAGTGCTCTTGGATGGCGAGGTTGACGGTGCGGACGTCTTCGCCGGTGGAGAGCATGACGAGCGAGGACTTACCGGCTGCGATGTCGGTGAGGTACGCGTCGGCTGCGGCGTCCTTCATCTCCGTGGCAGTGCCTGTGTGGACCCATCCGCGTTGGTAGAACATCTCGAGGCTTGCCGGGTCGCCGTGCCGCAGATCGAGTGAGTTCTCGGCCTGTTCGGTGTCGCTACCGAACCGAACGACGGTGGTCAGTTCCGGTGCGCGCGTTTCTTCGGCGAGCAGCCGCAACGCGCCGCCGGTTTCGACGGCGTCGAGCTGGTTCGGATCTCCGAGCAGGCGCACGACCGCGCCTTTGGCTGCGGCGATCTCGGTGATGGCGGCAAGGTCTTTGGTCGAGGCGAGGGACGCTTCGTCGACGAGCAACATCGCGCCGGGCCGAATCTCGATTTGGTCGGACAGGGTCCGGGGTTCGTTGCCGTTCTTGCCTCGCCACGGGTAGGTCAGGGTGGCGAGCGTGTGTGCGGTGACGCCGATTTCCTCACCGAGGTTTTCCGCGGCGACGGCCGACGGGGCGAGGGCGATGACCTGATACCCGGCCTTCTTCCAGGTGTCGGCGACGGCCTCCATGGCGGTGGTCTTGCCAGTGCCTGCCGGCCCGATACCGACCGCAACGAGGGTGCCGCTCCCGACGAAATGTTCGGCGAGTTCACGTTGCCCGGCGTTGAGGGTGCGTCCGTCCTTGCCTTTCGCAGCGGCGGTGATGACCTTGTCGAGCGCGGCCTGCGGAGCGATGTACGCGACCGGGGTCTGTGCGGCCTCGAGCAGAGAACGTTCTGCGGCCAGAACGCCGTGCGAGGTGTGCAGGGCGGTGCCGGGGCGGGTCAGGATGAACTCGCCGTCGCGGCGGCGCAGCGCTGTCGGAGCTTCGGGCAGCTCGGGGAGCGGCATGTGTACCGATGTTGCGAGAACACGGTCGATCACGGCGGCGGTGGCGGCGCGGCGGGCGGTGTCGTCGGTGAACGCGACGGCGGCGAAGTTCGCATCGACGGCGGAGTGGACGTGGGTGATCGCCCAGTTCGATCGTTTGTCTTCGAGGCGTTCGAGTACGCGCTCGACCTCCTCGTCGAGGGAGTCGAGGGTGCGCATGTGCTCGCCGACCTCGCGCACGCCGGAGGCGTGGTCTCGTTGGACCTGTTGCCACCCCTCGGCGAGGGCGTCGACGTCGCGTGGGGTGCCGAGGATCTGCGCGGACCGGGTGAGCCAGGCGTTCTGCATCTCACGCAGCGTCTGCGGTTCCTGCTTGCCGGCGCGGGTGTCGAGGTTGGCCTGTTGGTAGAGCGAGTACATCGCCTTGGGGGACGGCATCCGGCCGTGTTCGGCGCGGTACTCGGCGACGAGCTGGTCTCTGCGCGTTTCGATCTGGCTGCGGCGTGAGGAGAACATCTCGCACAGCTCGCGCGGGACCTGCTCGATTTCGACGATGTCCTGCCGGCCGTGACCGGTGGAGCGGGCGGCAAGGGAGAAACCGAGTTCGGTGTGCAGCTTGGACATGATGGTGGCGTTGTAGCGCTGCGAGGCCGGCACCGCGTACCGGTGCAGGATCGACCCGTCGAGGGCGCGCCATTTGCCGTCGGATTCGGTGCAGACCTTGATCGAGACGACGGCGTGGGTGTGCAGGTTCGGATCCCCGGCGCGGGAGTCGTAGTGGTCGTAGAGGGTCGCGACCAGACCGGTGGTGTCCTGGACTTCCTGGCTGGTGTTGCCGGTGCGGGTGAAGCACGCTTCCTTCTCGATCCAGCCGAGGGCGTCGGTGACGGTCTCTTTGTGGATGCGCTCGATTTCTCGGCGGGTGCCGTCGTCGGCGAGCGCCCACATCACCGACACGCTTTTCGGTGGGGTGAACACCAGGTCGTAGCCGGCCACTGGCTGGCGGACGCGGGACTTCTGCGCGCTGATCCACGAGCGGAGCTCGCGCTGATCTTCCGGCGGTCGGCCGTGGCCGTCGGTGAACAACCGGGTGCCGACCTCGTCCATGATCTGCTGCGACTGCGCTTTCGACGGCGCGTGCCCATGCTCGCTGCGGAACTCCCCTACCGCTACCTTGTGCTCGCGGAGCAGTTCGATGTCGTTGGAGAATTCGGGAAACTTACGGCCGAGTCGGGCCGCTTTGAGCGCGGCCTTCTCGTTCGCGCCCTTGGTAATTGAATTTTCGATCAACGCCGAGGCGTTCGGATGCAGCCCGCTACCGAACAGTGCTTTCATCTGCGGCTCGGACACCTGCCCACCGCCGGTGATCGAGCTGGCCGCAGTCGGGTCGATCCCGGCCTGCATCTGCTCGAGATTGTCCAGGCCGGCACCGAACCAGACACCCGGCGGTGTGCCGTGCGCGGTGTAGTAATCGGTCAGATCTTGGCCGTGCTCCCGTTCGCGGTCAGCGGTGGCCACCTGCTTGGTCAAGTACTCGTAGCCATCGCCCGCGTGCAGTACGTGGAGCGTCATCACACCGCCACCCTAGACGCCGCAGGCGGGCAGGCGGAAGGCCGGAACCCCCCAAAGTCTGAAATTCAGCAAGAGGTGTGTAAATCATCTAGGCTTTTGGCAGGCGGAGCCTGTGTGCAGTAAAGCCCAGGCATCAGGACGGTCGGCCAGGTCAGAGGCTGAGGGGCGGTCGGAACTAGGTCGAGGGGGTCAGAAGATGAAGGGGCAACGGGGTCATGGGGTCGACAGGAGATCGGGTAGCCGCCCGTGAGCGCGGATGGCAGAAGGCCACCCGCGCAGCGGGTACAGCGGTGCGGGAGCGCGAGAGCGCGGCGCGGCGATTCGCTGCAGCGCGGGCACAACGGGACGTCGCCGAACAGGTGATGGCTGCCGAGTTGGAACGGCTGTCGACGTCAGAGGGATCTGTGCCCCGTGCGGCGGAGCTGGTCGGCGTGGAGCTGGTAGAGGCCGAGCGGCTGATGTCCGCGCGTCGGATCGTCAGAGCTGTTCATGAGAGCGATGACTCGACGTCGTCGTGAGCACCCCACTGTCGGAACCTCGACGGGACCACCGGACGAGCCCTCGCCCGCCGGCCCCACGTGAGCACCGTGTGGGTGCGATGTCCCCTATCTGTGTGTCCGGCCCCGATTGGGGGTGCCTGAGATCGAGCGGAGCGGTGGGAGGAATCTCGGGCATCCATATGAGGATGAAGGCCGGTGCACAGTTGGGGGCACCGCACCCGATCCCCTCGCCCGTCGATGACTCCCCCGCCGGGCCGTGCACCGGTCGGGCAGGTAGGTCGTCTCGTCCGTCCGCTGTCGTCTACGACGCCCGGGCGGTAGAGTTCGCAGTGCGTTCTGGCGGTGCCGTGTGGGCCCTCCGCCGAACGTCGATCACGTGCACCCTCACCGACTCTTCCCGTGTCTGCGGGCGGTCGGTTCGACGAGAAAGGCCCACACACACCATGACTGTCACCCCGTTGGACAAGGACGCGATCCGCGCGGCCGCCGAAGCGGCGATCAACGAGCGCATCGCGAAGGTCGAGGCGATCACCGACGCGCAGCAGAAGGTCGTCGAGGCCGAAGCCGACGACGCGAAAGCGCGTGCGGCCGCCGACGCGGCGATCAAGGAAGCTCAGGCCGCGAAACGCTCGTCGGCCAAGTCCGTCGAGAAGGCCAAGGACGCGGTCACTGCCGCGTTGCGGGCCGCGCTCGACGGTGGATGGACGGCGCAGCAGTTGCGGGAGATGGGGTTGACGGTGCCGACCTCTGTCATCGCGTCCCCGAAGCCGGCCTCGACAGGATCGGGACGCAAGAAGCGCCCGGTGCGCATCGGTGTTGCGAGCACCGCCACCGACTCGGACAAGCCCGGTTCGGGCGAGTCGGCCGACGCCGCCACTCCCCCTCATACCGACGCCATACCGAACTCCGAGACGCCGCCGGCGGCGCAGGAGTTCGTCTCCGCCAGGCAGGGTGCGCAGTGAGCGCCCTGGGGGCTCTCGGCGTCGTCGTGTCGGACTCGGTCGGTCCCGATCCGTCGACGTTCGCGGCATCGATCGCCTACGCCGACAGTGCCGGTGAGCCGGGAGCACCGGTTGCGTACGGCGAGTTCTTCACCTTGCTCGACGCAACCCAGTTGGTCGTCACCCAATCCTGGGTACTGGCGATCACCCGGGAGCAGGAGCACCTCGCCGCGACGATCGTGCGCGGCGGCCCGGTCGACACCGGACTGCACCTGCTCGATGCGGCCGGGACACCGACGGAGATCTCCAACGCCGTCGGACAGCTGTTGATGGATCAGGCGGGTGCGCGATGACCGGCGAACACCGTGAGACGGACCTGAGCGAGTCCGATGTGTTGGAGCTCGACATCCTTGCGCTGCTGCAAACCGCGGAGGCGAACGAGGCGTTCGACACCTACGGCCCTCTCATCACCACGCGGACCGCGCCACAGTTCGCGGACCTGTTGCGGATGATCAACGCTCTCGCGGCCGGCGGCGACTTCGAGTCGGCGATCGACGCGGAAGTGTTCGCGGCCGTGCGCTCCCCCGTCGACATCTCGCGGTTGGAGAAGTTCGGAGTGTTCGCGACCTCGGACCCAGTCCTCAAACTCACCGCCGTGCAGACGCTCCGGACGATCCACGACGCCGAGACAATACCGGTATCGACTGAAGCGCAGTCACCGGCTGCGGGAGACGTTAGGTGATGGTCGGCAGGCCGGGCCGGTGCCGGAACCGTTAGGTATCGGCGGGGCAACAGAACTCGCACGGTTCGAGCGCTACATCGTGCGCGGCCCGCGCGATGGTTCGTGTGCGATCTGGGTCGGCGCGATCGCCGACGACGGGTACGGCCGGTTCTGGTTGATGCGCGATGGCCGGCAGCGAGTGGTGCGCCCGCACCGGTACGCGTTGGCGCGTGCGCTCGGTGTGCCGCTCACCGACGAGGTGACGGCATTGCACCTGTGTGACAACCCGATCTGTGTACGAGTCACCCTCGACGAGAACACCCGCGTTGGGGGTGTGCGTCACGTCGTCGATGGGACGCAGTCACAGAACCTGCTCGACATGGGAGCCAAGGGCCGCGGGGGTGGCCGGCGTCAGCGCGGGCTTTGGTACGGACCCGATCGGAGCGCGCGGGCCGCGCGGTCGCGGCGGCTACGCGATGCGGTGCGCGGTGGGTGGGACGAGGACGCGGTGCGTGCTGCGTTGCTCGGTGCGTCTGCCCCGACGCTGTTCTGAGTCCTGAACGTGCGCGGGCGGTGATGGTCGGTCGGTTGTGGCACCGACTGTGTCGGTGGGTGGGTGTGTACTGACAGCAATCGAAGACCGGTCGCGTCGAAACGTCTGCGCGAGTGAACGACACGAGGAACGAGGAAGGAAGGGGTGGGTTCGACGGCTGTGTATCTCGTCGCCGCTGCGATCCTGGCGTACGTGGTGTTGCGGTCCGGACAGCGAGCGGACGGCACGTGGAAATTCGCGCCGTTGCGCGCGACGGGAATGCTCGCCAGTGGGGTGTTCCGGATCGTGGTGTTCGTGGCCGTGTTCGCGTTCGCGCTCACGCTCACGCTCGGTGCATTGTTCAGCTCCGGTCGCAGCACGTTCATGCCCTAGCCTGCGTCCTTCTCGGCGACAGCGACTGTCCGGCAGATGAACCCCCGCCACGTTGTGGTCGGGGGTTCGATCGTTCCAGGGGTTCTACTGGTGGGGCCAGCCGCGGACGAGCTGGTCGGTGCTCGCGTGCACGGCGTTGAAGGCCGCGACGAGGTACGTCAGCCACGACGCTGCGGTCTCCGGATTCGGGACCAGTGTGGAGGGGACGGCGTTCTGTTCCTCGTCGGAGAGCTCGTTGAAGTCGGCGGGGTAGTCGGTGGTGTCACCGTCGACGATGTTCGGTGCGCCGTCGATCTCGTAGGTGATCACGAATTGGAGCTCGTGCCGGTTCGGGGCGGTGAACTCGGCCGACAGTGCGAGCTCGCCCCACAGTCGCCGGTCGTAGGTGACGGCCCCGGAGTTGATCGCGGCCTGCAGCAGCCAGTGCGGAGTCCACAATGCCTGCGCGCTGCCCGGTTCGGGCCACTCGAAGTCGTCGTCGAGCACGTCGGCTTTGGCGAGGTCGAGGGTGAGCAGCGGCGCGGACGGCGCGCGGGTTCCGTCGGCGGTGGGTGCGGTCATGGCCGGTGCCTCCAGGGTGTCGGTGTGGGTGTGGGTGACGATGAGGACACCGAGGTCGGTGCCGATGTTCGCACTGTCTCCGAGAGCGTCGAGCAGTCGTTCGGCCAGGGTTGCGGCGTCAGCGGCGCGGTAGGTGCCCAGGGTGCTCCACGTCGCGGCGTCGTACGAGGTTTCCGATGCTGAGCACACTTGCACGGTCAGCGCGCCGCTACCGGTCGGGACGCGCTCGAGGTCGTCGGACGCGTCGACGACAGCAGCGATCTGCTCGCGGATGTGCACGGGCAGATTCGGATCGACAGCGGCGCCGGTTGTCGGTGCGTTCGTGCGGTCCGGCGCGTCGTGTGGCGGCCGTTCGGTGTGCTCACCTGTCTCTGTCACTGTCCTCGTCTTTCGGTTGTGGCCAGCTAGCACCGTAGTGCCCTCGGCGTCGTCGACGCACCGACCGGTGTCCCTGTGGGTTCGTTCAGGATGTCGGTGGTTGCCGAAAGCTGTTGAGCCTGTTGAACGCTGCCCGCTGCCGGGTGCCGAGTTCGACCATGTAGTCGAACAGGTCGGCTTCGGGTGCTTCTTCGGCGGCCTGGGTCAGTCGTTGGCCGGCGATATGGAAGCTGCGGCGGTAGGACTGGGACAGGACGTTGTCGGCGTAGTGCACGGCCGCGACGGAGTGTGCGCCGGCGGTGACGATACCCATGAGGCGTTTGCGCAGCGGTGCATCTTTCGCTCCGTCGGCTCCGGATCGGATGAGTGCACCGGTGACGGAGGCGAAGTCGTGGGGTTGGCCGGCGGCGATGAGGTCGACGATGTGGCCGTACATGCGTGCGTGCGCGGGATCCTCGAAGTCCGCCGCAGTGAGCGTGCTGGCGATCCGCTCGATGTCGGTTCCATCGGCGCTCTGGTTACGCACGTCCATCAGGGCGCACAGGAGCATCGCTTCGGGGTCGGTGGCCGGGTCGTAGCCGGGTTCGACCGACGTATCGAGGTCTTGGACGGGTGCGAGGTCCGCGCGTGCCTGCGCTGCCGGGTCGTCGCCGGGTGTGGGGACTGCGCGTAGTGCGTTCATCGTGGGCCTCGTGTTCGGTTCGGGTCGGACGTCGTACCGGTGGGACAGTGCTACCGGCTGTGGTGCAGCGCGTCAGTGGTCAGGATGCGGCTTTGTCGATGTCGTTGTGCTCGCTGTCGGCATGGTCGGTCTGGCGTGTTGTGGGGTGTTCTGCGGTGAGTTCGGCGTCGATCTGGCGGTCGATGTAGTCGGGGTCGGGGGTGTAGGCGGGTACTAGTCGCATGGTGGGGCCTCTTCTGTGTTTGTGAGTTTGTGGGTTTCAGGCGGCGGCGAGCTCGTCGAGGGCGTCGATCCGGAATCCGCTCCAGTGGGTGTCCTCGTCGACGTACACGACGGGGGCCTGGAGGTAGCCGAGTTCGCAACTCACGAAGTGGCGAGCGGTGTCGTCTTGCGTGATATCGACGGTCCGGTAATCGAGACCGTGTTTGTCGAGTCGTCGTTTCGTTGCGTCGCATTGCCCGCAATTGGGTTTCGTATACACAGTGATCGACATAGCTTTCTCCTTGTCGGAATTGCTGGCGTTGACTTCTATTCTACGTCAATAGCGGCACATAAACCAGGGCTAATAGTCTTCGATGTCATCCATTTATGTTGCTGCACTTGCCGTTTCATTGCTCAATCTGACAGTACTGCTTACTCGTCAGGGGAATTGAAATACAGTTATAAGACACCTTCCCTGCCTCTTCTGTTACTGCGTTCTTTTCGCTTCCGGCTGGCGCGGAAAAGAGACGCGGCGCACGGTGTCGACGGTCAATGCCTGGCCGGTGCGAGTGTTCGCCGGGGAGCGCAGCGAGTGCGGGTCGGGCGAACAGTCGTGCTGGGCCCTGCGGGCCGAAGCGTGAGCGGAGTCAGGGGTTGATCCGGGAGACGACGGGTGATGCATTCTCGTTGCGAAGCCAGACGGACCGAAAAGAACCCTCCCTTGCCGTCGTCAGCGCCGAGCTCGCGGCCGCAGTTGTGCTCGTGCTGGTCGGTAGGGTGCTGGGGTATGGAGCGCTCGCGAATCGAACATGCCTTGTCCAAAGCAGTGGTGAACGCGTCCCCGCCACCGTCGGATCTGGCGCTCGATGCGATCGTGGCCGGTGTTCGGGTCGAGGACACCCGTCCACCCGCCGCCGACGTCGATATGGTGTGGCCGGCCAGTCCGACGTCCCTCTGAGCGCTGTTCCGCTCTTTTTCTCTGCCACGTCTGACCTCGCCGCACCCGCCTGCCCTTCTGTCGTTGCTGCGGATGGTGCGCGTTTGTCGGTGTGAGGGCTCGATGCCCGATGCACCGGCCCCGCGCCCGCGACCTGCGATTGCCGGGCGTGGCCACCTCGAACCGGTGGCCACGCTCGGCGGCGGGTGTCAGGTGTAGCTCTGCACTGTGCCGATGTGGGCGGTGATGTAGTCGGGGGTGATGACTCCGCCGATCCCCCTGACCTCTTCCGGTGGCATTCCGGCGTTGAGGACGCGGAGGAGAATTCCCGTCAGGCTCGGCAGCGGCACGTTGGCTCGTTCGGCGGTGCGCTCGGCGGCCTGTAGTGCTGCGTGAGCTGCTGCGCCGTCGCCGGTGCAGTACACGAAGTAGGCGGCGATGGTGAGGGCGTTCGCGCGGGCGGTGCCGCGCAGCGGAGCGGCGATGCGGGTGAACGCGTCGGCTGCGTCGGCGTCTCCGTGGATGGACATGGCCAGGAACGCGTCTCGGATTTCGAAGTGCCCGGTGGCCAGTGCCAGGCCGACGCGGGCGGTGAGGTCGGCGCTGGGGATTTCGCGGGCGTGGATGACGGCGGCGAGCTCGTCGAAGGTGACGGGCAGGAAGTCGGCGCCCATCGTGGCGGCGGCGGCGAGGGCGAGGGCTTCGGGAATCTCCGTGGTGGGGGCGTATCGGGCCTCGAGGTCGGCGCGTGATGCGGCGATGACGGCTCCGTCTGCGGTGCGGGCGGTCGCGAGTGCGGTGGTGGCGGGGTCGGGGATGGTGCCGTCGGTGAAGCGGTCGAGGTCGGTGAAGGTCGTTCCTGCGGTGAGGCTGTAGGTGTGCAGGGCGCGGATGGTGCGGATTCCGGCGGCGGCGAGCGCGTCGCGGATGGCGTCGAGTCCGAGCAGGGCTGCGCCTGCTTGGGTGGTGTCTGCGATGGCGGCGAGGATGACGGCGGTGATGGGGGTGTTCTGCCGGGTGAGCGCGTCGGTGATGATGCCTGCGGCGGCTTCGGCCTGGTGGGCGTCGACGCGGGCGGTGGGCGCGACGAGGTGGGAGCCGTTCCCGTCGTCGGCCAGGGCGATGATGACGACGGAGTTGTCGGGGGTGTAGCCGAGCAGGGCGGGGATGGCGGCGAGGGTGTCGGCGGCGGTGGTGAGGGACATGCGGTGTTGGGTCATGGCGAAAGCCTTTCGAGAGTGTGTGCGGGATGGGTTGGGGTAGCGCGGTTTTCAGTGGCGGAGTTCGCGGCGTGCGGTGCGGCGGTCGCGCCGTGCACTGGCGCGTTTGACGGTGCGGCGAACTTTCCGGCTGCCGTGGCGGTGGACGATGATGTCGATTTCGTCGGCGGTGGTGGGGTGTTGTGCTCGCATGACGGTCCTTCCCTGTGGTTGGTTGCTGCTGGGTCTCACCGTGTGCGGGTGAGGTTGCGCAGGAAGCGGCGAATTCGTTCGGTGATGGACGGCGGGCCGGGGACGGTTACGTCGAACCAGTCGATGGTGTGCTCGTAGCAGGTGGGGCAGTCGTGGTCTTCGCATGGCGAGCTGTCGGGAGCGCCGCGTGTGTCTTCGTTGATGCACGGGAGGTCGGGGATGGCACCTGCGGGGCAGTCGTAGTCGCGGCAGTCGCAGAGCGCGCCTGCGTAGAGCCGGTTGTTCTTGATTGCTGCGTAGTAGTCCTCGTGCATGACGGGCCTCTTCCCTCTCGACTGGTGGCCGGACCTGCTGCCCTGCCAATTTCTTTGTGCCGTGGTGGCTGGGGAGAGAAGTCAGCGCACGGGGCCGGAGTGTCAAGGGTCGGGCCGAAAAGTTTTCAGCCGGAGGCGTTTTGAAAAGTTTTCGGAGCCCTTGGGCCGGGAGCGGAGCGGACGCCGGCGGTTGATGCGGAGGTCACGGGTGATGAATGCTCGGAGAAGCCACCTACGTCACAAAGAAATTGATTCTTTTCGCTCTTTTGAGTGCGGAGCGCAGCGGATTTCGATTCGGTGCAGCCCGTAGGGGTGCGTGTGGCCCGCCAAGGGCCTGCCTGTGAACGTGGCCGGCCGCTGGTGGTGGGACGCAGAACGCCGCCGGAGCTGGTGCTCTACGGCGACGCGGTAGTGGGGTACGGCTGTGAACGTGATTGTGCGGGAGCGACGGAGGGTGACGACGCTCGGTGTCGCGGTAGCGCTGATTGGATGTGAGAGGGTGTCTTGCCTCGCGATGGCGGGGAGCTGTGTCGGTAGCCGGACTCTGGATGTCGGTGGCCTGTGGCAGGGTCACCGCCTATGGATATACAGGTGGAGGCCATGACGAGTCGGTCGCATTTGGATGACTGTCCTCGGTGCAGTAGCCCGATTCCGTTGCCGCTGGACAACTTCTGTTCCCAGTGCAGGTATCCGTTGCGGGTCGATTCGGAGGAGCGGGCGGCAAGGCTTCATGCTGCTAACCTTCGGCGGCTCCGTCGGCGTCGCGGTTAGACCGGTCAGGTGGTGGCGGGTACGAGGGTGTCGGGTTTGACGAGGTAGGGGTAGACGCCGGGGCCTGGTGTTTCGTTTTCGACGAGTACCAGGCCTTCATCGTGGATTTCGCGGACGACGACGATGCCGGGTGCGCCGGGTGCGAGGTGGTAGCGGTCGCCGATGTTCACGGTGTCTCCTGTGCTGCTGCGGTGGTGTGTGTTGATTGTCGGTGATCGAGGCCGATCCTGATGGCTTGTGCGGTGGTGGTGTCGGTCATGTGATGGGCGTGATGGCGGCGGCGGGGCACCATTGCCGGTCGAGGTCGAGTCGGCCTTTCTTGTTGCCGGTGGGGATCGAGAACGACACTTGCGCAAGCTTGTGCATACTCGGTCAGTGACCGGATGATGTGCGTCGATGACACGCAGCCGATGGCATGTTCGCACTACTGCCGCAGAGCTTCCCAAGCCCCGTTCCACACTTACTCCCAACGGCGTAACCCTCCCCGACGACTGGGCCGACTGGCTCAGAGCAACTTGCCAGACTCCGGGCACACCGTTCTTGCTCTCGCCCGCTTTCGACTACGACACGGACCTGAACGATTTCTTCCGCACCACAGCGATGGTCACCATGGCCACGACAACCCAGATTGGATATGCACGCGACCTCGCGAGCTTCCTCACTTTCGTCAACCACATTGACCGCAAACATCATTGGCGTGATATCACCGACAGTGATCACCTCTCGTACCTGCATTGGCGTCGACACGATCCCGACGGCCCGCGCGTGTCCGGCAACACGTGGAACCGTGAAGTGGCGGCAGTGAACAGGTTCTACCGTTGGGCACACACCGCCGGCCACGTACGAATCAATCCGATCCCCCAGACCTGGCGACGGCCCGCGCCCGCACACACCGGGTACGCGGTCTCGCGGCGATCCGATGA
Source organism: Rhodococcus sp. NPDC076796 (assembly GCF_040702765.1). Lineage (NCBI taxonomy): Bacteria > Bacillati > Actinomycetota > Actinomycetes > Mycobacteriales > Nocardiaceae > Rhodococcus > Rhodococcus sp. NPDC076796. Next base: position 41,671 of record NZ_JBFBMS010000013.1, read on the forward strand.
GCTCCGCCCAGCGACCTACAGTCACGACGGCGGCCGGGACCGCATCCAATGGCTTCCCCTTGCCGACTATCGCAGGTGGCGCGAGGTCGGTGTCCGCGGGTTCGACAGCTCCGGGATGCCGCGAGAGGGTTTCCGTGGCCGGTGGTCGGGGCGTAACGCGACCTACTGCGACGTGATGGTCCGGACAGGACTTCGGATCTCGGAACAGTCCGCACTCACCGTGCTGGAACTTCCACACATCGATACGACTCCGACTGGTTACCAGCGGTTTTGGCTTCCCGGTGCGATCGCAAAAGGCCGCTCCGCACGGTGGGTCTACGTTCCGGCATCCCTCGTACGTGACCTGGCTACTTACAGCGCCTTCGACCGAGCCGACGTCATCGCTGCAGCCCAAGAAAAGCAACGATACGAGCGGATCCGACACCCTCTGGTCGTGGAAGATCCCGAACGTGCGATCGCCACGCACGTCACAGGTGCCGCACTGAAGCGGACCGTGAAAGTCTCGGAGCTCAATTGGGCGGAGCGACAACGTTTGTTGATCGCGCGCCCCGGCGGTCTCGAACCCGCCGCGTTCTGGCTCGGCGAGCACGGTATGCCGCTGTCAGTGGCCGCGTGGAAGAAGATGTTCGCCGATGCCAACACCCGCTGCCAGCGTGCCGGTGTCCCACTGTCTGCCCACGCTCACATGCTCCGTCACACGTTCGCCGTCATCACCCTCGAACAGCTCCAACGCGGACACATCGCTGCCCTCGGCGCGCTGGAACCGGAGCAGCGCGGGCACTACACCCGCATCTTCGGCGACCCGCTGGACTGGGTACGCCGCCGACTCGGACATCGATCCGTGGTGACCACACAGATCTACCTCCACGCGCTCGCCGAACTCGAGATGGAGACGAGAATGGCGCTTGTGCCGGATGATTGGGAAATCCCCACCCCGGATCCGGCCAGTGCCGACGACCCAATGACTGTCGCGGCGGCCGGTGTTGTGCTGTGACCGAAGCGCGAACCCACCCCGGGAAGCATGCCCCACTCCCTACGCCCGGAAACTATCGCCCACCGTCCGTTGCTTCCTCGGTGCCGTCTCTGGTCGTCGACTTCCACGGCGACGACGGACGCACCGAAACGTTCGACGTCGAAGTCCTTGCAATGCCGAGCTGGCACGAGCCGGTGGCGGAAGCCTTGGCGCTGCGCATAGGTCCTGCCGGTGACAGACGGACCCACAGTTCGGCAACGACGGTGTTCTCGTCCGTCGCACGGTTACTGCGCTTCCTCGAAAGTCTCGACAACAGCCCCGCCTCACCGGCTGATTTGACCGTGGCGCACGTCGAGGGGTTCCTCACCAGAGTCGACACACCGCGAACAGTCGCCACGTGCACAGCCGAGCTCAGTGAGCTCCGCCTGCTTCTTCGGCTGCCTCCGCTGGCGAACCATCTCGATGCCGAGGTGCTCGACCATCTCAGCACCCCGGCGGGCAAGGGGACGTTCACTTCTCTGACCGGGTATTCCGACGGAGAGTTCGCACGCATCCTCGATGCCGCTCGTACCGACGTCGCGGAAATTCGTAGCCGCATCACCGCGGGCAACGACGCCCTCACGGCTATGGCTGCGTCAGGTGTGGAACCGTCGACGGAGTTCGAGCACATGGTCTCGCGTATGGCGGCCACCGGCATCGTCCCGGTGACCGGCGGACGAATCGTCGCACACCGCCACCGCCGCACAGCCTGGGCGGGCCAGCTGTTCGTCACGCGCGACGATCTCGCACCACTGCTGACCTTGTTCGTTGCAGTCACCGGCCGCAACGTCGAAGCCCTCAAGGAACTACCCGCTGAGCACCGGATCGTCGGAAACCGAGCGGTAGAAGTCCGGTTGAGCAAACGACGCAACGGCCCGAACCGATGGCACGACACCGTGACCTGGGAGATCGGACCATCGCACCGAGAACTGCACACCCCGGGCGGTCTGTACCTGCTGCTGCACCGCCTCATGGAACATGGACGGGCACTGAGCGATACGGCCGCACTCTGGTCGTCGTGGCGCAACACCAACCATGATCGTGGAACCGTCGCCGAACATCACAACCCGTTCGCGCAATCCCTCGCCGGCCGATTCACCTTCGCGAAATGGAGCAGACTGCGAGAACTACACACCGACGCCGACACAGCCGGACACACCGCACCGCTGGGGCTGGACATGCGCCGCGTTCGCACCAGTGTCGAGGTGCGCCGTACTCGATCGGTCGGTGGACATCTCCCCTCGGCTGCCCGATCGAACAGTGTCGAAGTGCTGTTCAGCCACTACCTTCGCGGTGATCCCACCGCCAAAGAGTGGGCGCGCCAGACGATGTCCGAGGCTCTCCGTGATGCGGAATCAGCGGCCCTGGCCGCACATACCCACGTCCTGGCCGAACATGGCGTGACGGAACTCGAGGTGCGCGTCGACACCGCCGCCGATGAAACGACTGCAGGCGAGGAGGGTGCCTGGACAGCATGCGCCGACTCCTCCGCTCACCCTGTCACCGGCCGTGCGTGTCGACGGGTGTCGTTCCTGGACTGCTTCCACTGCGGCAACTGCGTCGTCACCACGGCGCATCTACCCGCTATCACCGCACTGACGTCGACCTTGTCCACGCGACGCACCGAACTCGACGAGCAGACCTGGTGGACGCGCTACGGTCCGACCTGGACCGCGATCCACCACGACATCTACCCGAAGTTCACCGCCGCACAACTCGACTCGGCAAAAACCGAGGCACCCGAGTGTCTCCTCGAACTCGCCGAAGATCCCTGGGAGCACCCATGAACAGCCCCATCATCGTCGCCCCGGTACCGGCTGACGACCCGCTGTCCGATCCGGTGCAGGGCGATCCGGTGCTCGGTGAGCACCGTGTCCTGACCGGCCTGTGGCTTCGCTCTGGCTACTCGCTCACGGACACGTCGCAATTCCGCGATGACGTCTGGCGATTGGAACCTGCTGTTGCACAAGCACATGTTCGATCGCTGGTCGTCTCCTTCGACACTCTCGCCGACCGCTACCGTCTACCGGCCAAAGAACTATGCCTGGCGATGCTGTCAGGTCCTTTACCCGCAGGCGAACGGCGGCAGTCTGCCGTCGGGATCCGCGGCACCTTCATCGAACTGCGCAAGTTCCTGCACTGGCTCGCCGAACGCACACCGGCACACTCTGATCGAGAGCAGATGCCAGCATTGAGTTCGCTCACCGCGGCCGACGTCCTCGACTACCACCACTACCTGATGACTTTGCCCGTCGGAGTCGGATCGCGCGAGAACTCCCGACGAGCGGTATGCATGCTCTGGCGCTACCGCACCTGCCTGACCGACACGCTGACCTTCGATCCGCGCCGCATCGACGGTTGGACCATGTCCAAATCCAGCACCACCGAGAACGCCACCGGCCGCATCCCCGAGCCCGTCCTCGGCCCGCTGATCACCTGGGCGATCCGCTTCGTCGACGACTTCTCCGGCGACATCCTCACCGCCACCGCACACCGAGACAACCACCGGTCCAGACGCACCAACGGACGGTACGGGCGCAACAGCGGTGCCGCCGAAGCGCTCGAGAACTACCTCGCGCAACACGAGGCCGACGACGAACCGCTCCCCGGACATCAAGGCCGCCCGAACTTACGACAGATCGCCGCCGAGATCGGCACCAGCAGACACGGCCTCGACACCAACCCAGCAATCCGCACACGGCTATTTGCCTGCGCGGCGCGAGTCGGAGTCACCGAACACACCTGGATACCTCTCGCCATCGAGGGCCGACTTCACGGCCGTCCGTGGATAGAGGGCATCGCGCACCAGCACTCCACCAGCGGATACCTGCATCTGCAACGAATGTTGCACATCGCCTGCTACATCGTCATCGCGTTCCTCTCCGGGATGCGGGACGCCGAGATCAAACACCTACGCCGCGGTTGCCTGAGCACCGCACGCGATACCAGCGGCACCGCCTACCGCTGGACACTGAACGGACTGGCGTTCAAAGGCGAAACCGATCCTCGCGGAGTCGCCGCAGAGTGGACCGTCGGGGCTCCCGCCGCCAGGGCGATCGCGGTCCTCGAGAGAATGCATCCACCCGGCCAGGATCTGCTGTTCTCGCACCCGCCCGGCTCCGAAAACGTCCAACCCAGAAACGACGCAACGGTCGGAGTCTTGACCACCAAAACCACCTCCGGTCAACTGAAGGATTTCATCGGTTGGGTCAACACCTACTGCGCCGAACACGCTCTTACGGAGTCGATTCCATTGGTGAACGGACAACAGTGGGTTCTGAGTACGCGCCAGTTCCGCAGGACGCTGGCATGGTTCATTGCTCGCCGCCCTGGAGGGTCGATCGCCGGTGCCATCGCCTACCGCCACCTGAGCATTCAGATGTTCGAGGGCTACGCAGGCACCTCGGATTCGGGTTTTCGCGCCGAGGTCGAAGCCGAACAAGCTCTCGCTCGCGGTGAAGACTTGATGAGCATTGCCACCGACCATCCCCACACGGTCACCGGTCCTGCTGGCGATCACGCCCACCGCAGACTGGACGCGTTCACCACTGCCGCTGCATTCGCCGGTGCTGTCGTCACCGACAGCACCCGCATCAAGCGCCTGATGAAACGATCCGAACCCGCCATCTATCCCGGCACCTTCGCACTGTGCGTGTTCGATCCCGACAAAGCGATGTGCCAACCCCGCCCTGATCAACGTGGCAACACTCGACCGCAACTCGGTCACTGCCAACCCCTCGAATGCGGCAACGTTGCACTGACCGCAGACAACATCGACGCGCTACGCACCGAACATCGCTCGCTGCAGCAGGAATTGGCCACCCGAACAGCTCTCCCGCCGCTGTTGCTACACCGCTTACGCGAGCGAGCACGCCGACTCAGCGACTTCCTCGACCGCCACACATACCCGACAACCGACCATGTACAGACGATCGAAACGAAGCAGTGACGCGGAACTCCGATCAACCCGACGCCGCAGTGGTCAACGCCGCCATCGAGCATCTCGAACGCCAGACCGGCCGTTCACCGTCGGTGCTCACCGTGGCCCGCCATCTCGGCCTTGCGAACACCACATTTCGGCGGCGCTTCCCCGGCATCGTCGACCGGCTACGTGACCCGAACCGGGTACCGGCTACACCCGACGTCCGTCGCCAGGTCGGCTCGGACGTCATCCGACTTCGGCAGCGAAACCGGGAACTCACCGATGCCCTCACGCTCGCTGTCTCGAGCATCCAGCGCCTGTCCATCGACAACCGTTCTCTGTGCCGACAGCTCGAAGTTGCCACTGCCGTCACGCACCTCCCGAGGAAGTCATGACGCAATCGGCTGCCCGTTCAGATGTTGTTCACTTGACCTCTGCTTAGACGTACTTCAATATAGACGTATGTCGAACCAAAGCCTGCCGCTCGCGGCGACCAGCGGTGAATGTTGCTCACCGCTGATCCGGGAACCACTGTCCACCGATTGGGCCGGTGACCTGGCCCGCATGTTCAAAGCGCTGGGTGACCCGGTCCGGCTGCGGCTGTTGAGCTTGGTGGCCAGTCATGCCGGCGGCGAGGCCTGTGTCTGCGACATCTCCGACTCGTTCGACCTGTCTCAGCCCACGATTTCCCATCACCTCAAAGTGCTGCGAGAGGCGGGTCTGCTGGACTGTGAGCGCCGCGGAACCTGGGTGTATTACTGGGTCTTACCTGCTGCGCTGCAACAATTGTCGTCGGTCCTGTCGGCTGCGGATCCCACTGCCGACGATGCAGCGTTGGTGACCGCATGAGCACCTCGGCGAACACCTCCCAGCACCCGGCCGTGGTCGGCAAGCTCTCCACCCTCGACCGATTCCTGCCCGTCTGGATCGGCGTCGCCATGGTCGTCGGCCTCGTCCTGGGCCGCATGATTCCGGGCATGAACGACGCCCTGTCGTCGATTTCGATCGACGGGGTGTCACTGCCGATTGCCATCGGGCTGCTGATCATGATGTATCCGGTGCTGGCGAAGGTCCGCTACGACCGCCTCGACACCGTCACCGGCGACAAACGCCTCCTCGTCGGGTCGTTGGTCCTGAACTGGGTCCTCGGCCCGGCTCTGATGTTCGCTCTCGCGTGGCTTTTCCTTCCCGACCTGCCCGAGTACCGCACCGGATTGATCATCGTCGGCCTCGCTCGATGCATCGCGATGGTCATCATTTGGAACGACCTCGCCTGCGGAGACCGTGAAGCCGCTGCCGTCCTGGTCGCCATCAACTCGGTGTTCCAGGTCTTCATGTTCGCCGTACTCGGCTGGTTCTATCTCTCGGTTCTGCCCGGCTGGCTCGGTCTCGAGCAGACGACTATCGAAGCGTCGCCATGGCAGATCGCGAAATCGGTGCTGATCTTCCTAGGGATCCCTCTCATAGCAGGGTTCGCTTCGCGCTACTTCGGTGAACGCGCCAAAGGCCGTGAGTGGTACGAGGAAAAATTCATCCCGAAGATCGGGCCGTGGGCGCTCTACGGCCTGCTGTTCACGATCGTGATTCTCTTTGCGCTGCAGGGCGATCGAATCACCTCTCAACCCCTCGACGTGGTCCGCATCGCGCTCCCGCTGCTGGTCTACTTCGCAGTGATGTGGGGCGGCGGCTACGCCCTCGGTGCCGCAATGGGGCTGGGCTACGAACGCACCACCACCCTCGCATTCACCGCCGCGGGCAACAACTTCGAACTCGCCATCGCCGTTGCCATCGCCACCTACGGCGCGACATCCGGACAGGCCCTCGCCGGTGTCGTCGGCCCGCTCATCGAAGTACCAGTCCTCGTCGGCCTGGTCTACGTCTCGCTCGCTCTACGCAAACGCTTCACCCCTCGCCCGTCCGTGACGGCAGCGACAAAGGAGTCCTGATGTCCGACAGTGCAACCCATGACGACACCCGCGCACAACCCGAACTGCTCATGCCCCAAGCGGTCCTTTCCCGCACCGCGGAGAGGCTGTCGGAAAAGTACACCGGCATCTTCTCCCCACAGACGGTGGAGCGGTACGTCTTCGAGTCCTACACCGCGCTGCGGCGGACCTCGAAGATTCACACGCACCTGACGATGCTGGCCGGACGCTTCGCAGCGGACCGACTCACCGCCCTCGCTCAATCGCAAGGTGATGCGCCGAAGGAAGTACCCGAAGTGCTGTTCATCTGCGTCCACAACGCGGGCCGCTCGCAGATGGCCGCGGCGCTGCTCACCCACCGCGGTGCCGGCCGGGTCCATGTCCGTTCCGCCGGATCCGCACCGACGCACGAGATCAACCCCGTTGTCGTCGAGGCGATGACCGAGCTGGGTCTCGACCTCGGCGATGCCTACCCGAAACCACTGACCGACGATGTCGTCGCAGCCGCCGACGTGGTGGTATCGATGGGCTGCGGGGACGCCTGCGCGATCTACCCGGGCAAGCGCTACCTGGACTGGGAGCTCGACGACCCGGACGGAAAGTCCATCGAGGAGGTCCGCCGCATCCGCGACGACCTCGACGCCCGCGTCAGCACGCTTCTCACCGAACTGACCACGCCCGTTCCGGCCTGATGCAGCCATACGGCGACTCAACGTCACACCCATCGAAGGGGTCTTGATCTCATGTCCGACCTACCCAGCGTGTTGTTCGTCTGCGTCCACAACGCGGGCCGCTCGCAGATGGCCGCCGGATTCCTCACCCACCTCGGCGGCAACTCTGTCGAGGTCCGTTCTGCCGGCAGCGCGCCCGCGGAATCCATCAACTCTGCGGCCGTCGAGGCCATGGCCGAGCTCGGCATCGATATCTCGGCGCAGTCCCCGAAGATCCTCACCCCGGACGCCGTCGACACCTCCGACGTCGTCATCACCATGGGCTGCGGCGACGCCTGCCCGGTCTTTCCTGGTGTGAGCTACCGGGACTGGGCCCTGCCCGACCCGGCCGGCAAGGGCGTCGACGCAGTCCGTCCGATCCGCGACGAGATCAAGTCCCGCGTCGAAGATCTACTCACCGAACTGGTTCCCGCGCAGGCAGGGTCACGTCGATGAGCACACCGAGTGTGCTGTTCGTGTGTGTCAAGAACGGCGGCAAGTCGCAGATGGCCGCCGGACTCATGCGCAAGGCAGCCGGGACCACCGTCGAGGTGCATTCGGCCGGCACCAAACCCGGCAGCACAGTGAACGCGCTCTCGGCGCAGTCGCTGCTCGAGGTCGGTGTCGACCTCTCCGGTGAGCACCCGAAACCGATCGACCCGGACCTCTTGGCGCGGATGGACTACGTCATCACCCTCGGCAGCGAAGCAAAGCTCGACCCGGTCGACGGTCCGAGGTTCGAGAACTGGGACACCGACGAGCCGTCCGAACGCGGGATCGACGGCATCGAGCGGATGCGCCTGGTCCGCGACGACATTGCCGCCCGCGTCGACGATCTCGCCGCACGCCTGCAGCACTGACTCTCGTCCCAGACTGCACGCTTTCGCTCCACCGTCGTACGCCCACACGCCTCTGCTCAGAAGGAGCACCTGCCATGCCAGGACGCAAAGTCGTCGCCATCGGCGGCAGCGACGCCGGAATCAGCGCGGCCCTCCGCGCCCGCGAACTCGACCCCACCGCCGAGGTCACCGTCGTCGTCGCCGACGCCTACCCCAACTTCTCCATCTGCGGAATCCCCTACTACGTCTCCGGTGAGGTCACGCACTGGACGAATCTCGCCCACCGCACCGCCGACGACCTCGCCGCCACCGGAATGCGCGTGCTCACCGACACCCGCGCCACCGCCATCGACGTCCCCGGACAGTCGCTGGCCGTCACCGGCCCGGACGGGAGCACCTACTCGCTCGACTACGACGCCTTGGTCGTCGGGACCGGCGCAGTCAGCACCCGACCGCCCATCGCCGGCCTGACGGGGCCGGACGCACTGGGACCGACCGACGGCGTGCACCTGCTGCATTCGATGGGCGACACGTTCGAGGTCATGGACTCCATCACTACCCGCGACCCGAAAACCGCAGTCATCATCGGTGCCGGGTACATCGGCCTCGAGATGGCCGAAGGATTGACCACCCGCGGGATCGCCGTCACCCAGATCGAAGCCCTCCCCGAAGTCCTCCCGACCGTCGACCCCGGGCTTGGCTCACTCGTCCACGCCGAACTCGAACGCGGCGGCGTCGAGGTCGTCACCGGCACCACCGTGTCCTCGATCGGCCGAGACGGAGACGCGCTCACGGTCACCGCCGCAACATCGGCGGGCGAAACACTTACGCGAACGGTCGATCTGGTGCTCGTCGTGGTCGGGGTCCGCCCCGATGTCACCCTCGCAGCCGATGCCGGCGCGCAGCTCGGCGACAAGGGCGCGATCGTCGTCGACGCCGGCATGCGCACGTCCCTGCCGAACGTGTTCGCCGCCGGTGACTGCGTGGTCACCCACCACCGCCTGCTCGGGTCGACGTGGCTGCCGCTGGGCACCACCGCCCACAAGCAGGGTCGGGTTGCCGGGGAGAACGCTCTCGGCGGCGACGCCGTATTCGCGGGAAGCCTCGGCACCCAGGTGGTCAAAGTCTTCGATCTCGTCGCCGCCCGCACGGGACTTCGCGAGCACGAAGCTCGCGACGCCGGCACCGGCTGGATCCCGGTGTCGACCACCTCGACTCCGGACGATCACAAGGCGTACTACCCCGGTGCGACTCCGATCTCGATCCGTATCACCGGCGACACGGTCACCGGCCGACTGCTCGGGGCTCAGCTGGTGGGACGGCGGAGCGCGGAGATCTCCAAGCGCGTCGACACCTACGCCGCCGCACTGTTCCACGAGATGACCGTCGACGGCGTCAGCGAACTCGACCTGTCCTACACCCCGCCCCTCGGTTCCCCCTGGGACGCGGTGCAAATGGCAACCCAGGCCTGGGTGCGTGAGCATCAGCTCGATGCTCAGCGCCGAACCGTCACAGTGTGACCCCACCTGACATTGCTACACCGATGACCACCACCTCCAGCGACGTGGTGGTCATCGGCGGCGGCCAAGCGGCACTCGCTGCCGGGTACTACCTTCGCCGCGCGAAGATCGACTTCGTGATCCTCGACGACCAGCCCGGCCCGGGTGGGTCGTGGCAGCACTACTGGCCCTCGCTGCACCTGTTCTCCCCCGCCGAGTACTCCCGTCTACCGGGGTGGCCGATGCCGCCGTGGCCGGCAGGCTTTCCGCCCGCCTCGCACGTCGTGGACTACCTCACCGCATACGAGAACAAGTACGACCTGCCCGTGCACCGGCCCGTCCGAGTCGACTCGGTACACCGCCGCGACGGTAGTCGTGGATACCGACTCGACACCGACCGGGGATCGCTCGACGCCGCAGCGATCGTCAACACCACAGGGACGTGGTCCCGGCCCTTCTGGCCGGCGTATCCCGGCATGCGCGACTTCGACGGAATTCAGGTGCACGCCAGCACGTATCGTGATCCATCCGAGTTCGAGGGTCGCCGTGTCGCTGTGGTCGGTGGGGGTAATTCGGCCGCGCAGATCCTCGCCGAAATCTCGACCATCACCGACACCGTGTGGTTCACCGCCCGCGAGCCCCGGTTCCTCCCCGACGACGTCGACGGCCGAGTCCTGTTCGACGTCGCCAGCGATCGTGCTCGCGCACTGGCCGCCGGCGGCGACGATTCCGGTGGGGTCGCCGGATTGGGCGATATCGTCATGGTCCCGCCCGTGAAAGAAGCGCGTGATCGCGGCGTGTTGAAGAGTCGGCGCATGTTCACCGCGCTCGTCCCCGGCGGTGTCCTTGATGGTGACAACGTCGAGAAGATCGACGTCATCGTGTGGTGCACCGGCTTTCGGTCGGCGCTTCGCCATCTACAGCCCTTGCACCTGCCTTCGACGGCAGATGCACCGATTGCGTTGGACGGCAACCACGTTCGTGGGGAGCCGACCGTGGTATTCCTCGGCTACGGCGACTGGACCGGCCCAGCGTCCGCGACCTTGATCGGAGTGGGCCGCACCGCGCGGTCGGCCATCTCAGCCCTGGCAGCGGCACTGCCGTGACCGATGCCGGTGGCCGTCAGTGCGTATGTCGGCGTTCGAGCAGGACGGTGTCGCGCCAGCGTCCGTCGAGCTGGGCGATCCGCTCCCGGATCCCGACGGTCCGATATCCCGACGCATGATGCAGCGCAATACTGGCGCGGTTCTCGGGGAAGATCGAGGTCTGCAGCGTCCATAGCCCGGCAGCGTCGGCCTCGGTGACTTGCTTGTGCATCAACGACTTTCCGACACCGCGGCCACGGACACCGTCACCGACGTAGACGGAGTTCTCGGCGAGACCGCGGTAGCAGTCCCGACCAGAGACTGCGGTCAACGCTGCCCACCCGGCGACCTGGCCGGCGACCTCGGCAACCCACCGATGACCGGGAAGCCACTTGCCGTCCAGAACCGGGACGGTGGGGACCTCGGTTTCGAACGTTGCGTTTCCGGTGGCGATTCCTTCGGCGTAGATCCGGCGCACCGCCTCCCAGTCGGCGCCCGTCATCACCCGGACGGTGACGTCGCCGGGCAGATCCGCAGGGCAGCACGGGCGCGGGGTGAGCACTCCCATCACGGCGTCGGCGGCATGAGGAAGGCCGGTGCAGCACGTCGGGTTCACGGTCACGACAGTCGTCGTGCCTCGTTTGCCGAGGGTCACGAAGCCGACGTCGGCGAGCTTGCGGACGTGGTGCGAGACGGTGGGCTGCCCGATCTCGAGCGCGTCGGCGAGTTTGCCGACCGCGATGCCGGCACCCGATGCCGCGACCAGGTGCAGGATCCGCACCCGCATCGGCTCGGCCAGGCAGGCGAACCAATGGGCGTAGGTCGCCGCGTCGTCGGCGGCGAGCGGCGCGAGGTCGGCGGGCGAGTCGACGAGTGGCGCGATCGTGGTCATCACCGAAGTATATCGATGACCATCGATGGTTGCGAGTATCGATGGATATCGATACAGTCGCCTCATAAGCATTGATGATCGTCGATGAATGGGAGTGCACGATGTCCGAATACCCCGTCCTGGTGATCGGCGCCGGACCCATCGGCCTGGCCGCCGCCGCACATCTGACCGAAACCGGCTCTGTTGTCGTCGTTCTCGAACGCGGACCCGGTGCTGGTGCTGCTGTGTCGGAATGGAATCACGTACGCCTGTTCTCACCCTGGTCCGAGGTCGTCGACCCCGCCGCAGCACGGCTGCTGGCACCGACAGGGTGGACCGCGCCGGACGGTGACAGCTACGCCACCGGCCGCGAATGGGTCGAGAGTTACCTCGCGCCACTGGCCGCAGCACTCGGTGATGTGGTCCGGTTCGATTCCGAGGTCGTCGGTGTCGCACGGCGGGGACGGGACCGCGTCGTCGATGCCGGACGCGACACCGAACCCCTCTCGGTCCACATCCGACACAGCGACGGCAGCGAAGAACGCATCCTGGCCCGCGCCGTCGTCGACGCCTCCGGCACCTGGGGATCACCGAACCCACTGGGCAGCGAAGGACTCCCTGCGGTCGGCGAACGTACTGCGACCCAGCGGATCTCGTACCGGGTTCCCGACCTGGCCGACGAGGAGATCCGTTCCGACTACGCCGGCAAGCACATCGTCATCGCTGGCAGTGGCCACTCCGCGCTGACCGCGCTCATCACCTTCGCTGAGCTCGCAGCCCAGGCACCTGGCACGAGACTGACGTGGGCGGTGCGGCGCGGTATCACCGACGAGGTGTTCGGCGGAGGCGAATCCGACGAACTCGCCGCCCGCGGCGCTCTGGGCCTGCGCGCGAAGAAGGCCGTCGACGACGGCTACCTCACTGTCGTGTCCGGATTCCGCACCGAAACCGTTGCACCGCAAGGTGATCAGCTCACCCTCGTCGGCGACACCGGTGCCCGCATCGAGAACGTCGATCGCATCGTGGCACTGACCGGGTTCCGGCCCGACCTGTCATGGCTGTCCGAGGTTCGCCTCGATCTCGACCCCACCCTGCAGGCCCCGAGGTTCGTAGCGGAATTAGTCGATCCGAACATGCACTCGTGTGGATCGGTGTCACCGCACGGCGTCGTCGAACTCACCCAAGCCGAACCGGGTCTCTACCTGGTGGGGATGAAGAGCTACGGCCGCGCACCGACATTCCTCGCCATGACCGGCTACGAGCAGGTCCGCAGCATCGCCGCCGAACTCGCCGGCGATCACGAGGGTGCGCGGAAGGTCGAACTGACCCTGCCGGACACCGGTGTCTGCGGCGGAGCGGGACTGTTCGACGACCCGAACGCCGACGCAGCCGGCAGCGGCGGATGCTGCGGAGTACCTGCTGCCCCGGAGCTGATCAGCCTCAGCGCACCCTCGCGTGACTGAACAGGTCACCGACTCGGCGTCTCTGCAGGAAGCACCGCATCCTGGGCGACGCCGAGTCCTGTCGATCCTGTGTCTCACCGAAATCACCAGCTGGGGAATCCTGTACTACGCCTTCCCCGTTCTCTCCCCCGCGATCACCACGGACACCGGCTGGTCGACGTCGGTAATCGTGGCCGCGTTCTCACTGAGCCAGCTCGTCGCGGCTGTGGTCGGAATACCGGTGGGACGGATCCTGGACCGGCACGGGCCACGTTGGGTGATGACCGCCGGATCCGTTATCGCGGCCCCGGCGCTCATGGTCGTCGCCACCTCGCACAGCGTGGTCGTGTTCTACCTCGGCTGGATTGTTGCCGGGACGGCGATGGGTGCGGTGCTCTACCCGCCCGCCTTCGCCGCGCTGACGCGGTGGTGGGGCACAGACCGCATTCGGGCGCTGATGATTCTGACTCTCGCCGCCGGGCTGGCCAGCACCGTCTTCGCACCGCTCACCGCGCTGTTGTCGAACCAGAGTGATTGGCGTCGAACATATCTGGTCCTCGCCGCAATTCTGCTTGTTGTCACAGTGCCGGGTCATCTATTTGGTCTACGCGGACGCTGGCCGAGCGTCGCTGCCCCGCAACTCGACTCACCCGCTGTGATGGGCAGAGCCGATGTCGTGCGGAGCCGCCCGTTCCTGGCACTCACCGCGTCACTGAGTCTGGCGGCGTTCGTCGCGTTCGCCGGCGTGTTCAACCTCGTGCCGCTATTGCTCGAGCACGGCGCAGACCCGACCCTCGCCGCCACCGCGCTCGCACTCGGCGGGCTCGGTCAGGTCCTCGGGCGAGTCGGATACCTTCCGCTGCAACGCTTCACCAGGGTCCGCGGACGAACAGTGGGTATCATCGCGGCCACGGCGCTGACCACCCTCGCACTTGGCGTGGTCACCTCGTTGATCACATTGGTTGCCGTCGCGGTCGGCGCCGGACTCGCGCGCGGGATATTCACGCTCATTCAGGCCACTGCCATCACCGATCGCTGGGGCCCAACTCAGTACGGGCACCTCAACGGCATCATGTCCGCACCCATCGTCATCACGATGGCACTGGCACCCTGGGCCGGATCACTGCTCGCGGACTGGACCGGCAGCTACTCCGGTGCCTACATCACTCTCGGAATCCTCGCATCGATAGCCGCAGCACTGTCGACGGCGAGTGTGCCTACTGCAGCCAGGAAAACCACGGAACCCGCAGCATCATGATCGGATTCGGTCAAACGGTCATGCTCGAGCTGTAGCTACAAGCAAGCCAATCGCCGGTACCGGTCCGTGCCCAGGCGTACAGGGTTCCCTCGACGATGCTGTCCATGGCCAAGCCCTCGGCCCGGACTTTCAAAGGTGTGGTGTCGCGGAATCCTCCGCTTCCGGATCGTCCGATGGCGAGCGCGATATTGACGTTCACCGATTTGGGTGGGTCGACGATGCGGCGGGTGGGTGGCTCGAAGGTGGTGGGCCAGGCATCGAAGAGGCCGGCCTCGTTGTCGGTGGTCATTGCGCGACGGCGACGGGCCGGTGGACGGTGAGGTCGTCGGCGGGTGTGGGTGTCCAGCGCAGGCCTGTTTCGCCGAAGGTGGGGGCGGTGAGGGTGTAGCGGCCGGTGCGGTGTGGTGTTCCTCGGCCGTGGACGGTGGTTTCGAGGGTGATCGATTTGATGCGCCCTCGGCCCTGTTCGATGCCGCCGTAGCCGCAGATGGTGGAGGCGATCGTGAGATCGGTACCGGGCATGTGTCCATCCGTTAGGACCAGGATGCTGGCATGTCGACGATTCCTGGCGAGCAAAGCCCGTGCGCGCGTGGGCGGTACGTCTCGGCCGTGCACGGTGGTGACGACCAAATCTACGCCGTCGAGACAGATCGAGGCGGCGTCGAGCGGGTCCCCTGCCCCTGGATCAACGAGGTGGACTTTCGCGAGGTCGCCGCCGTGTTCGTGGACGGCGAGCAGGCTCAGGCGGGGTTGGCCGATGAGGGCGACGTGGTGGCCGGCGGCGGATGCTTCGGCGACGAGGGCGATGAGCATGGACCCGGCGCCGGTGACGGTGACGGCGGTTCCGCGGGCCAGGGCTCGGTGTGGGAGCAGCGCGGCGAGCGGTGGGGGCACGGGCATGGTGCGGAGGGTTTTGCCGCGTATAGCGGCGCTGAGCGGTTCAGGGTCGCAGCCCTGGCCCGCGAGGTCCGTACTGCCTGCGGTGGGTGCCGCTGGTTCGGGTGCGGTGATGGTGGGGAGGTCGGTGGGTGCGTGGTCGCGGCGGCCGCCGGGCACGGTGGCCATCCGGCGGCGTAGAACGTCGAGCTGGGTGGCCTTGTCGAGTCCGGTGAGGTCGGGGATGGCGTCGGCGGTGGCCATGTGGATCGACCTTTCGCCGTGCCGGTAGGAACTACCGCCAGAATAGTCGAACTAATGTTCGACTGTCGAAACGTGCTGGTCAGTTCGTTCGGCGGGGAACGGAGACGCCGTCGAGGTCATCCTTGGTGAAGGTCCAGGCGAGATGTCGGTACAGGCGTAGAGCGTGTTTGACCTGGTCGAGGGCGTGAGAGACGGCCGGGTGGTCTGGGTCGTGGCCTTCCGTTCGGATGGCTGCACGCTCGTCGTGGTCCATGTTTTATTGGACGCACGGGGTTGTGCGGCGGTTCCGGGCAACAGTCATTCACTCGAATGGCTGGACGGGGAGGTTCGGAGACGCGGCAGTGACCGCGTCGACGGGGTGCGTTTCGAATGAACCAGGGCCACGCATCTGTGATGCGTGGCCCCTGTTCGATGTTGGGTGACGGTGTTCGCCAGTGCGCCTCTCGGCAGGTGGCCGCTCGTAGCGGCTGATGGTTGGTACCCGGGGCATTGGGATCGAACGCCGTCGAGTCCTACAACGACAGTGCTGTCGGTGGTATTCCAGCCGATGCGGGAGGCAAAAAAAGGGGGGTCCCGGCCCCCGTGGTGGGACCGGGACCCCGGAGGGCCTGGTGCTCAGTGGGTGCACCAGAAGGACCCGACCGGGATGGCTGCTCCCGGCTGCCCGGCGCACCACCGGCAGGTGGTGTCGTGCTCGATCCGTCCGAGCACTCCCTCGGCCTCCTCGATGAGGATGGGTAGCTCTGCTGCGCTGGCGAGCGCGAGCGCTTCGGTGGCCCACCGGGCCGCGCGCGGATCTTCGGCGGGGAGCTGAGCGGCATTGCCGATGAGCTCGGTGATGATCTGGTGATCGTTGAGCAGGTTGTTGTTCATGACAGGGACACCTTCCAAAGGTTCGGATGAGACGTCCCCGATCGACATGACGAGGGTGGCCTGTCAACTCCGAAGAGGGAGCGTGCGACCGCGGGTTGACTGGTCGGGGTCCCCGGCATGTCAGACTCGGGCGACTCGTACGACCACATTGGTGACCCATATGGGGCGGCCCCGGAGGGGACGTGCGACCGCTTGCGGTCGGCTTTCGATGGTTCGCCGGTCCCCTACGCGGGCATTCGTCGTCGATGCCCGCGAATCCGTTGTCTCCGATGCTTGCCACTGCTGGGCCGCTCCCGTCCGGACCGGCCTGGGTGTGGGAATGGAAGTGGGACGCAACTGCGCGGGTTCACAGAAACTCGCGGACGATAGCGGCGCAACTCGCGCGTGGGTGGAGCATCAACCCCTGAGGGACAACCGCATTCGCAGACTGGCGACCATCAAACGCCTCCTGCGGCCGCCAGCACAGCCTCGCGTTGGATCCGGCAAAACCACTGCCGTCTACCGATCGGCTCCGGCCCACCCCTTCCCTCATACCCCCACGGGTACTTGCATACCCCCCTAGGTATGTGTCACAGTAGTGATGTACCCGCCAGAAAGGACCGCCATGTGCTACCCCGTCCCGTGCCCGGCATGCGGTAAGACCACCTGGGCTGGCTGCGGTCGACATGTCGACAGCGTCATGAAGAACGTTCCGCGGTCGCAGCAGTGCTCCTGCTCCATGGAGACACCCGCCCCAGCTACACGCGACAACTTCTTTCGTTCCCTGTTTCGTCGCTGACCCCCACCCCAACAGCACTCCACTGCATTTCGCAGGAATCTCTGGGCGTCTTCAACACTTCTGAATACCCCCACCCGTATTAGGAGAAGCAATTGTGACCAAGCCCGCTACCGCGGCGGCCACCGGCCGCCACGACCGCCATCGGCCACCGGCACCCGGCGCACTAGGCCGCCTGGGAAGCACGATGGTCGCCCGCCGCCGGTGGGTGTTCGGCATCTGGCTGATCGCCCTCGTTGCACTGGGATCGGCTGCACCATCGGTGTTCTCATCCTTGGCCGGGGCCGGCTGGCAGGCCAACGGTTCCGAATCCGTCCAGGTCCGCGAGCTCGCCCAGCAGCATTTCGGCGGCAATTCCTCTGCAGCAGTGCAGGTGGTCGTTCACTCCGACACCGCCACGATCGAAGACGCAGCGATGCAGCAGACACTCACCGACGTCGCGGCCGTATTCGACGGTGACACTCGCTTCGGTGAGGTCATCGCCCCCCAGCCGGGCATGACGATCAGTCCCGACGGTCACACCGGCATCTTGATCGCCGGCGCAAACGCGAGTACCGACGACATGGTCAAGGCCGTCGACGAGGTGAAGGGCGAGCTGACCGAACTCTCCGGCGACGGCATCGAGGTCTACCCGACCGGATCCTCCGCACTGTGGTCGGACTTCAACAAGGCCAACCACGACGCCATGATTCAGGCCGAATTGTTCTCCTGGCCGGTCACTTTGGCGATCATGGTGCTCGCGTTCGGCTCCCTCGTCGCCGCGGGATTGCCGCTGCTACTCACCGTTGCCGGCCTGGTCGCATCCGCAGGCGGACTCGTTCTGCTCAACGGCGTCACGCCGATCTCGGTGTGGGCGATGAACTTCGCGATGATGTTCGCCCTCGCCCTCGGAATCGACTACGCCCTGTTCATCGTCGCCAGGTTCCGCGACGCACTGCGCAACGCCGATCCACGTGCCGCGGTCGCCGAAACCATGGACACCGCAGGCAAAGCCGTGGTCCTGTCCGGTCTGACGGTCTTGGTGAGCCTCTCGGCCGTCCTGCTCGTTCCCGCACCGGCGGTGCGCACCATGGCCGTCGGCATCATGCTCGCCGTGACCTTCGTGCTGATCGCCACCATGACCCTGCTCCCCGCAACCCTGGGTGCACTCGGTTCCAAGGTCAACGCCGCCTCCCTGCCCTACGCCAAGCGCCAGCAGCACCGCTCCCCGAAATTCGCAGCCTGGGGCGAACTACTCCACAAGCACCCCTGGCCGTTCGCACTGGTCTCCGTCGGCATCCTCATTGCGCTGGCCCTTCCGGTCCTCGGACTGAAAGTCGCAATGCCCTCGATCACCGTCGTCCCAGAAGACGCACCGGTTCGCCAAGGCTACGAGCTCGTCCAAGCCCAGTTCGGCGACGGCGCACCCGGCGCACTGCAGATCGTCGTCCCCTCTTCCGACGCCGCCGCGACCGCCACCGCAGCCAGCAGCGTCGACGGGATCTCGATGGTGACTCCGCCCCAGCCTGCCGCGGACGGCTCGAACTACTCACTGCTACAAGCGCTTCCCGCCGTGGACCCCTCCGACGAGAGTATGGGCACCATCCTCGGTGACCTGCGCGCGCAGCTCCCGGAGTCGGCATTGGTCGGCGGGGCACCGGCGGAGAACCTCGATCTGCAGCAAGCCCTCAACGACTACCTGCCGCTGGTGATCGGGATCATCCTCGCGCTCGGTTTCATCCTGCTGCTCGTTGCACTGCAGGCACCGCTGATCGCGATCCTCGGCACCGCCGTCAGTCTGCTCTCGACCGCAGCCGCATTCGGAGTAGCGAAGCTGATCTTCCAAGACGGACACGGTGCATCACTGCTCGGCTTCACCCCACAGGGGTTCCTCGACGGCTGGGGACCGGTGTTCTTCTTCGCGATGATCTTCGCCATCGCCATGGACTACACCGTGTTCCTGCTCGCCACCGCCAAAGAGCACTACGAGAAGACCGGCGACCCGAAAGCCGCCCAGGTCGACGGCCTCGCCCACTCCGGCCGCGTCATCTTCGCTGCCGCCGCGGTCATGGTCGCCGTGTTCTTCACCTTCGCACTCTCCGATCCGCTCCCACCGAAAGAAATGGGCATCATTCTCGGCGTCGCGGTACTGCTCGACGCCTTCCTGATCAGGCTCATCCTGCTGCCGGTCCTGCTGCGTTTGAGCGGACACGCCGCATGGTGGTCACCGGCCTGGCTGCGCAAGGTGTTGCCCTCGATCAGCTTCTCGCACTGACACTCTCACCGCACCGAACGGAGCACTGATGACCGATCCGAACACCACCCGCTCGTCCGCGTTCGCGGGATGGCCGATCGAACGTATCGTCCCCGCCCTCGCCGCCGGCGTCACCGCCACCGGCCTGGCCCTCGGCGAACTCCACGCACCGCAGTGGCGACTGCTCAGCGCGTTCGCTGCCGCGAACCTCGCCCTCTACGCAGCGGTCGGCTGGTGCCCGGCCAGCGCACTGCTCACCAGGGTGGGCGTGCCGAGTATTCGCCAGCCCCGAATCGGGTAGGCCCAGATCACCGCAGTTCGACGACCGAAAGGAACTTCCCTTATGAACATCGCACTCTCGACCACTCTGACCGACACCGACTTCGACACCGCAGTCGACGCCGTCAAAGCCTCCCTCGCAGATCAGGGCTTCGGTGTTCTCACCGAAATCGACATGCAGGCCACGTTGAAGGCCAAGCTCGGCGAGGACATGGAGCAGTATCTGATCCTCGGTGCCTGCAATCCCACCCTCGCGCACCGCGCCGTCGGGGTCATGCGCCAGATCGGCTTGCTGTTGCCGTGCAATGTCGTCGTCCGCGCCGACACCTCCGCTTCCGGATCGGTCATTGTCGAAGCGATGAACCCCGACATCATGGTCCAAGCGACCGGCGAGCCAGCACTGTCCGACGTCGCGGCCGAGGCCACCACCAAGCTCCAGGCCGCCATCGACGCACTCGGTGGCCAGGACGCAGCCCACAGCTGATGACCCTGACGCTGGCACTGGTCCTCGGCGTCGCCGTCGGCATCCTGCTCGGTCTCCTCGGAGGCGGCGGGTCGATCCTCGCCGTCCCGGTTCTCGTCTACGCCCTGGGAATGGACCTGTCGGAGGCGATACCGACATCGTTGCTGGTGATCGGTGTCGCCTCGGCGACCGGGGCCATCCCCAAGGTGCGGGCGAAGCTCGTCGAATGGCGACTGGCGGCGATCTTCGCGGCCACCGGTATCGTCGGCACGCTGGTCGGCAGCGTCCTGGGCAGGCATCTGCCCGAGGCCGCAGTGATGATCGGCTTCGCGATCGTCATGATCATCGCCGGGGCGCGGATGCTGCGCAGCACCGACGATGTCGGAACCGCTTGCAAGACAGGAAGTTCCGGGATCGATTGGCGGCGATGCGCACCACGGTCCATACCGACCGGGTTCGGGGTCGGTGTCCTCACCGGACTGTTCGGCGTCGGCGGAGGATTTCTGATCATCCCCGCTCTGGTGCTGTTGCTGGGAATCGAGATGAGTGTCGCTGTCGGAACGTCGCTGGTGGTCATCGTCGCCAACTCCGCCGCCGGACTGATCGCTCAGGCCGACGGGCTCGGCGGGAACTGGCCACTGAAAGCGGCGTTCGCCGGTGCTGCAATCGCAGGCTCGCTGGTCGCCGGAAAACTGAGCACACGCATCGACACCGACAAGCTGCGCACGTGGTTCGCCTACCTGGTGTTCGCCGTCGCGGGCTATGTACTTGTCGACACCCTCGTTCTTTCATGACCGACTGCACACACCGAACCGATGCCCCCGGGGGTAATCTGGAACGACTACCACCATCACACACCCTCAGGAGACCGCAATGATCGGCGACGAAGACAGCATCGCATTGGTACTCAACCGTCTGCGCCGCGCACACGGCCAACTCGCCGGAGTGATCGGCATGATCGAGAACGGACGCGACTGCAAAGACGTCGTCACCTAACTCGCCGCCGTCTCCCGCGCCCTCGACAAAGCCGGATTCAAGATCGTCGCCACCGGCCTCCGCGAATGCATGACCGGCGACACCGCAGACAACAAAGAACCCATGACCGAAGCAGAACTGGAAAAACTCTTCCTCGCACTGGCCTGAACGAGGACGTTTCACGTCAGAAACGAGGCCGACCCGACAACACCGTAGGAGTACCCCATGAGCACCACCGATCCAGACATCGCCATCATCGAAACCTCGAGCCTGGGCGACCGCAGTTACCTGGTCAGCCACGACGGCATCGCCGTTGTGATCGATCCCCAACGTGACATCGACCGCGTCCTGGCATTGGCAGCGGAGAAGAACGCCACCATCACCCACGTACTCGAAACCCACATCCACAACGACTACGTCACCGGCGGCCTCGAACTCGCACGCGCCACCGGAGCCGAATACGTTGTGCCCGAGGGTGACCCGGTCGAATACGAGCGACGGGCAGTGGGGGACGGCGATGTCGTCGACGCGGGATCGGCGACATTTCAGGTCATGCACACCCCGGGCCATACACATCATCACGTCAGCTACGTACTGCAACTCGGAGACGAACCGATCGCGATCTTCACCGGCGGCTCGATGCTCTACGGATCCACCGGCCGCACCGACCTACTCGGCTCCGAACACACCGACGAGCTCACCCATGCCCAGTTCCACTCGGTCCGTCGAATCGCCGCCGAACTCCCCGCCGACGTCGAGGTCTACCCCACCCACGGATTCGGTAGCTTCTGCTCCGCGACCCCCACCAGCGGCGACTCGTCGACCATCGGTGAACAGCAACAGTCCAATCCCGCGCTGACCCAGGACGAACAAACCTACGTCGACGAGTTGATCGCAGGACTGTCGGCCTACCCCGCGTACTACGCCCACATGGGCGTCATCAACACCGAAGGCCCCGCACCGATCGACCTGTCCACCCCAGAACCCGTCGACCCCGACGAACTACGCCGCCGCATCGACGACGGACAATGGGTCGTCGACCTCCGCGCACGCACCGCCTTCGCTGCCGGACATCTCGACGGCTCCCTCGGCTTCGAGCTGTCGACGACATTCGTCACCTACCTCGGATGGCTCTACCAGTGGGGTGCGCCGCTGACCTTGATCGGCGACACATCCGATCAAATCGACGATGCCACACGAGAGTTGGCACGTATCGGCATCGACCACCCCTCCGGCTCCGCTGTCGGAGAGATTCATTCGCTCGCCAGCGACGGGCGCGTACGGTCCTACGAAGTGTCCGACTTCGCCGGACTCGCCGCAGAGGACTCGGACATTGCAGTGCTCGACACCCGTCAACAGTCCGAATACGCGGACGGCCACATCCCCGGTGCGATCAACATTCCCCTCCACGAACTGCCGCACCGACTCGCAGAAGTTCCCGACGGCAAAGTGTGGGTGCACTGCGCCTCCGGCTATCGCGCCTCGATCGCGGCCTCACTACTCGACCGGGAACATCGCAGCGTGGTGCTCATCGACGACGACTACAACCGCGCAACAGATCTCGGACTCGACACCTCGAAGACATGACGAAATGCTTCGACGACCGAACGCGACGAGACAGGCGTACCCCCAGGGGGTATATGTTGGTATCATCGGCCGCATGCACTCAGTGAATCGGCACGGTCGACGGGGCACAGCTCCGACGGCAGCTTTACTGATTGCACTGACGGTGTTCGGTGTCCTGTTGATGCATTCGGTGACACCGATGTCGATGCCCGTGACCGGCTCGATGTCCACATCGATGAGCGGCGGCCATGCCTCGTTCGCAGCACCGTCCCACACGGACGCCACGGTTCCGGTGATGACCGGGGAACATGACTGCCCGTCGGGGCACCAGATGATGCATCCCTGCGTCGGCACGACGGTGTCGTGGCCCGCGCTGACGGTCCCGGCGATGAGCGCAGCCCTCGACCTGGCGCCGACATCGGTGAACCGGATCATTGGACGGGCCGACTCCACGCTTGAGCGTGCGCCGCCGTGGACGTTATGGGAGTTGGACAGATCGGTGACCTTGCGAGTGTGACAGGGAGCCCGGCAGACGCGTGTCTGTCGGCGGATCGAACGACATCCAATTCTCTGCACTACCCACTCTTGCAAGGAGTTTCCTCATGCGTACCAAAGTCATTGCCTCGATCGCTGCTGCCGCCGCGAGCGCGTTCCTCGTCGTCGGCTGTAGCGACAACGCGGCCGATTCGTCGATGGACGGCCATGCGATGGGATCGATGTCCTCGGCACCGATGTCCTCGGCCCAAGCAAGCGCGTCCGCAGAGTTCAACGATGCCGACGTGATGTTCGCGCAGATGATGTACCCGCATCACGCCCAAGCAGTCGAGATGGCCGACATGGCGAACGGCCGCACCGACAACCCGGAGGTGCTGTCGCTGGCATCGGCGATCGCCGCCGCGCAACAGCCCGAGATGGACCAGATGACCACCTGGCTCACCGAGTGGGGCCAGCCCATGCCCGACATGGACAGGGGTGACATGGGTGACATGGGTGACATGGGCGGGATGGACCACAGCTCCGGCAGCGGCATGATGACCGCTCAGGACATGGACGCGTTGATGGCAGCGTCGGGACCGGAATTCGACCGCCAGTGGTTGACGATGATGATCGCCCACCACACCGGCGCCATCGAGATGGCCAACACCGAAATCGCAGACGGTTCCAATCCTGACGCCCTGGAGATGGCCCGCACCATCGTCGCCACCCAGCAGCAGGAAATCGACACCATGCAGCGGCTGCTCGGCTGACCCGGCCCGCTATAGACAACGATGGCCGCATCCTCTCCGGCGGAGAAGGTGCGGCCATCAACGTTCCACAATTGTCAGGGCTGCGTTCCCGGTACGAGATCAGCTCTCACAGTGACGGTGTGCGCTGCGACGGAGGGTTGGAACTCCCCTCGTTCACCGCTCCGGTGATGGTGTCGGGTGTGAGGTCGAGTCGACGCAGTAATTGTGCGTTCGCAGCGACGATGATCGTCGACAGCGACATCAGGATCGCGCCGATCGACATCGGCAGCACGAACCCGACCGGCGCGAGCACTCCTGCCGCGAGCGGAACCGAGATGAGGTTGTATCCCGCTGCCCACCAGAGGTTTTGCTTCATCTTTCGGTACGAGGCGCGCGAGAGTTCGATCACCGACAACACCGACCTCGGGTCGTCGCTGGCGAGGATCACTCCGGCCGATGCGATTGCGACGTCGGTGCCGGCCCCGATCGCGATACCGACATCGGCCTGCGCCAGAGCCGGGGCGTCGTTGACTCCGTCGCCGACCATCGCCACCGTACGGCCTTCGCTCTGGAGTTCAGCGACGTTGTGCGACTTGTCTTCCGGTTTCACCCCGGCGAAGTAGCGGTCCACACCGAGCTCGGTGGCGACGGACTTCGCGACGGCGTCGGCATCACCGGTGATCATCACGACCGCGATTCCTCGCGCGTGCAGCGCGTCTACCGCAGTGCGTGACTCGGACCGGATCTCATCGGCGAGCGCGAGGGCACCGATCACGGCCCCGTCGGCGAGGACGTGCAGGATGATCGCCCCGTCCCCGCGCCACCGGTCGGCGACAGCGAGTTCGGATCCGTGTTCCTGCTCGAGCAGTGCCGGCCCGCCGACCTGGATCCGGACGCCGTCGACGTCGGCTGCGACCCCGACGGCGGGGGACGACTGAAAGCCGGCTGCAGCCGGGACCGTCAGGTTCCGCGCGCGTGCGGCCTCGACGATGGCACGGGCGAGTGGATGTTCGGAATCTGCTTCTGCGGCAGCGGCCAGCGCGAGAACGTTGTCGGCGGTGCGCCCGCCGGTCACCTCGACTGCGGTGACGGTGGGTTCACCCTTGGTGAGGGTCCCGGTCTTGTCGAACAGCACGGTGTCCACCGTGCGCATGGTTTCGAGTGCGAGCCGGTCCTTGACCAGAACACCGCCGCGGGCGGCGCGTTCGGTGGCGATGGAGACCACCAGCGGAATCGCCAGTCCGAGTGCGTGCGGGCAGGCGATGACCAGCACGGTGATGGTGCGGATGACGGCGTCGTCGGGCATCCCGACCAGAGTCCACACCGCAGCGGTGATGATCGCGGCACCGAGAGCGAACCAGAACAGCCAGCCAGCGGCGGTGTCCGCGATGCGCTGAGCGCGCGAGGTCGAGTTCTGGGCGTCGGCGACCAAGCGGCCGATGCCGGCGAGGGCGGTGTCCTCCCCTACTGCAGTGACCTGGACGCGCAGACCTGAGTCGGTGGCGACAGTGCCGGCGACGACTTGATCGCCGTCGCTGCGGCGGACGGTGCGTGATTCCCCGGTGATCATCGATTCGTCCATGCTCGCCGATCCGGAGACGATGGTGCCGTCCGCCGGTACGCGGCCGCCGGGGCGGACGACAACGACATCACCGAGCTGCAGCTCGGACGGGGGCACCGGCACCACATCGTCGCCCTCGACGCGTTCGGCGACATCCGGGAGCAACGCCGCCAACGAGTCCAGAGCGGAGGTGGTCTGGGCGAGTGATCTCATCTCGATCCAGTGCCCGAGCAGCATGATCACGATCAGCAGGGCCAGTTCCCACCAGAAGTCGAGCTGATGATCGAGCAGGCCGAGGCTCGCTCCCATCGACGCAATGAATGCGACGGTAATCGCCAGGGCGATGAGCAGCATCATTCCCGGTGCACGGGAACGGATTTCGCTGACTGCTCCGGAGAGGAACGGAGACCCGCCCCAGGCGTACATCACCGTTCCGAACACCGGAGAGACCCAGGCAATCCACGCTGCGTCGGGCAATGAGTAGCCGAGGAGCATCGCGAACATGTTCGAGGCAACGATCACCGGAACGGCAAGGACCAGCATGACCCAGAACAGGCGACGAAACATACCGACGTGATCACCGTGACCGGTGTGCCCGCCGTGCTCTGCGTTGTGCCCGCCGGTGTCGTGGTCCGACTGCGGAGTCGCCTTCTCTGCCCCGTCCGTGTGCATTTCGGGTCCTTCTTCATGCCCGCTGTGCTGCAGTCTGTTCGGCGGATCCGTCCGCGCGGAGTCGACGTCGGAGTGTGTGTGATCGTTCATCGTGCAGTCCTCTCATCCATCGAGTTCGATATCCATTCATCCCATGAACTCGTGGGTTCTGGTTCGGCTGTGCATTCGGCGTCGAGGGCGACAATGATCTGCGCCTGGACGAGCGCGGCTGCACTGGTGACCGTGAATGTCCCTGCCGCCGCCGATAACGCGACAGTGTCCATTCCGATCACGGCGTTGACGTCGTTGCGGACCGACGGCTCACAGTGGCCGTACATCAATACCGGCGTAACTGACAGTGCGTGATGATCATGCGTAGCTTTCGACATCTCGGACAACATATACCCCATAGGGGTATATGTTGATCAAGTCGAACCATACCCCTTCCTGATCCCATTGGGAAGAACCGTCAGGGTGTTGTCAACGCGTGAGCGCCAGTCGGCTGGCCACCAGGTGCACCCGCGGTCGCTGTCATGCTCACGGACGGGCATGGATGTCGATACCGATTCGGTCAAGGGGCGCATGCATCCGCGGCACAGCTGAGCCTTACAGCGACGGGCGTACCTGCACACGCGCGTGGATCATCGGCGTTCGCTGCGATTTCCGTTACGAGTCTTCTCACCGACTGGAGGCAGGGCAGGGCGAATTACGCCGTGTCACGGCGCGCATGGCGAGCCCGCGTGTCGACTCTCGAAGATCGCGGAACTGCTCGTTCGGTCGATCGCTGACGCCGCAGATCGGACGGTGGAGCGATACTGTCTCGTTCACCATGGGGCTGCGGCGCCGCCGATGTAGCGTTGAGTAAGTCGTAGATGGGTGTATCACTCACGTTCGGTTCCACTTTCGATCTGATCGTTTCGGTGCGCCTTCGAACGCGCCGACAGTTGCCGCTCACCGGCCCCGGGCGAGCCCTGCCCTACCGGCCAGCCGGCGCGCACCGACATATCCAGTCCGCAAACTCGGTCACATGCGGTGAAAATGCCTGCCCGTCACACCGCAGTTGCTCTTTACCGAGTGTCGGCACGCTTGCGCAGCGCAGCGGTCGCCAATTCTGCGACCGCTGCGCGATAGAAATCTCGATCTATCTCCCCGGCCGCGAATCTACGATCGAGGATTTCCTGCGCGTCCTCCCCCGATTGCGGGCGAGCGGACATCAGCCGAACCGCACCCCAGATCAACAGAGCGATCACGACCAGCCAGAACGCGGCCATTCCTGCCATCATCGTCCATCCGCCACTCATGGTGCCCATATTCATCATTGCTGCTCCTCACTCTCGCACCAGCCACCTGCTGACCTGCGGAGTGTGGTCATCCCGCAGCTCCTACTATAACGCTTAGTAGTTCAGCTACTATCGAGCATAGTAGTTGACTGCTGTCGAGACGCCGTCGCCCGGACAGGCGATGATGGAGGCAACCTGTGGGAAAGAAATCCAGCAAGTCGCGATCGAAAGCGCACAAACGACGAACCACGGCGACACGATTCGGGGGCGGCCCACCGGCTCCCCACCCCGGTGCCATACGTACTGAGCCCCAGCCAAGGCATCCCCTCTCAGCGGTGGCCCCACATTCTGCGGTCAGCGTCGCCGCCGCCGATTATCTTCGAAGCAGGGGCCACTCGCCCGGCAGCGGTGCACTCCATCCCACTGTCGCCCGGGCTTTCGCGCCGGACTCCACTACCCCACCGCGAGCGTCGGCCCAGGCCGCAGAACCGACGATCGATACTGCAGCGCCGCCGGAGCGCCCACGTGCCCGCACGCCTGAAGCTGTTGCGCCCGCACCGCAGAGTTACGCACCCAAGCGCTCACCAGCCACCAGTTGTACCGATGAGATTTCCCAGGTCGAGCCGCTGGGGCTTGCGGTGACGTACTGGGGTGTCGGCGGGGCCGATGCCGAGCCCAGCCACGACGTGGCGATTCGCTTCACTGGATCGCGGGTGGAAGTCGAGGGCCATGCATCGACCGAGAAGGTCGGTTTCGATCGGACTCTGGTCGTGAAATCACGTCCTGCCGCTGGAGGCCGGTTCGCCGCGACCACCCGTATTCAGGGCATTGCCAGCGGGGAGTGGGAGGTGAGTGCGCGACGCATCGACGGGGGCGCAGACAGTAGCGAACGGCAGCAGAACTCTGTGCTCACCGCGCGCACTGCGCTACTGACATACGGTCCCGCTGTGCGGGTGTGGAGTTGGCCGGCGTTGGTAGCCGCGGGAGCGGTGGTTGCATTGATTGTTCAGGGATTCCTGCTCTCACGCATGGATGCCAATGTTGCTGCTGCTGTTGCAATTTCAGCTCTGAGTTGCGTTTTGGGATATATCGGTGCCAAGGTTTGGTACTTGATCTTGCACCGTCGACCGATATCTACTTTCATCCGCGCAGGAGCGTGCATACAAGGCTTCCTCCTCGTTTCGCTCGGCACCTTGGTCATCGGCGGAGCACTCGGGGGTATGGACGTCGGCGCAGTCCTGGATGCAACCACCCCGGGATTGTTTCTCGGCATGGCGATCGGTCGTCCGGGATGCTTCTTGGCGGGCTGCTGTTCGGGGCGTCCGACTCGATCTCGGTGGGGCCTGTTTTCGTCCGATCGCACCCTGGCGACGAGGAGGATTCCGGTTCAGCTCTACGAGGCCGCTGCAGCCCTGTTGATCGCGGGAGTTGCGCTCGCCGCGGTACTTCAGGTCGACCTTCCCGTCGGAGGGCTGGTCTTCCTGGGGAGTATTGCCGCATACACATTGGTCCGGCAAGGCCTGTTTCTGTTTCGAGTGGACGCGCACACTCGTCGAGGCCGACTCACTGTCTCGCTCATCTGCTGCGCGGTCCTCATCGGCGTCCTCGCAGCGTCGCAGGTGCTCTCGTGATCACCGAACGTATTTTTATGCGTGTGCCTTTCGGTGATCACCTCGATGCGATGGCACCGCATTCGGTGTCCCGATCGACGCTCCGTAGTCCGGCATCGATACTGACTGTCCTCGTCCTTGCACTCGCTGGATGTACCGGCGGCGAGGTCTCTGAGCCCACCGCGTCGATGCCCGTTGCTACACGGGCGGAACTGCTCGATCCCGCTGACTTCGCCGCCGCAATCGCCGATCCCGCCCGAGTCACGATCAACGTCCATACCCCCGACGAGGGCCAGCTCCCGGGAACCGACTCGAGCCTTCCCTTCGACCAGATCCGACAACAGGCCGCGACGTTGCCGCCCGACCGGACCACGCCGCTGGCGATCTACTGCCGTACCGGGACAATGAGCGCCACCGCTGCGAAAGAACTGGCCTCTCTCGGCTACACCGATGTCGTCGAACTACAAGGCGGCATGCTCGCGTGGCGAAACACCGGACGAACCATCGGAGAATGATCACGCACGTTCCGCACCACCGCCCCCGAAGGTCGAGCACCAGAACCGATCCGGTGAAATCGAATGCCGAGATCGTCTTGGTCAGGGTTTACCAGGTCGGGACCGGACACTTCGCCGATGGTCCCGCTACTGCCGGGAAGTGAACCTATCGGTTTGCCAGCGGGCGCAAACGACGTCGAACGGGCCCCGGCCTGTACCGGCGAATCAGAACCTCGCCCGCTGTCACCCTCAGTGCTACCAGCGCAGGCGTGCCCTCGCCCCAGGTTGCCTTCTCCTCGGCGGTGGTTCGGCTCCGTCGGCCGACTCGCTCACGATCGACAACGTATGGACGTGCTGGCAGCGCGCGATGTCAGGCGAAGAACGAGACGGCCGGTCGTCGGAAGACGCGGGCGGCCCCTACACCGAGGCGTACAAGCGTGAGCGCCGCCGTCAAGGTCGGGGTTGGGTGGTCCCTGATGGCGGGTGTCGTGATCGGTGCGACCCACGTCGTAATTCATCTCGGGCAGCTTCGGTTTCTTCCGAGCGCCGGATGGCAGGATCTCGCGGTCGGCTATCCGATGGCGATGGTCCTCGCGCTCGTCGGTCTCATGATGATCGCTTCCCGCACCCGAAAGCCGAGGGGCGAGTATTGCGGACTCGCTCCCGTGATCTGTAGTGCCGCGCGGGGCATTTCATCCCACCGCGCAGGATGCCAACGTCATGGCCCCCAGCAGGGCCACTACTGGTAACGCAGGCAGGGCAACGGCGGTGCACGCTACGAACGCCCGCGCCCACCGGAGGGGAGCATGCGGGATCACTCGGTCCACGGCGAGACGATCGAGCCGCACAACGGTGGCATCGGAAACCATACCGAGGGCGGGCAGAGGAACAGGGTGCGGGCGCAGCGAAGTCAGAGCGCGCCGCACGGGGTCTCGTCCGTGCGAGCGGGCTGCGCGGGCGTCCGCGTCGAGTTCGACCAGAGCGCGCACGAGCGAAGGTGACGCTCGCATGATCGGTAGCCACGGAAACGCATAGGCCACCGACTCGGCAATGCCTACGAGCAGATGATGCCGGCCATCGATGTGTGCACGTTCGTGTGCGAGGACCGCCTCGACTTCAGCAGGCGTCAACTGCGTACGCAGCCCCTCGCTGGCCACGACCATCGCCGGTCGTCCCGCGACGCTGTACGCGAGAGGACTGTCCAACGGAAGCCACAAGGTCGACGCGGGTTGATTCGAACCGGAAAACCCGACGCCTCCAGCGATGATGCGCAGCAGATCGATGTGCCGCTCGTACACTCGCCGTCGCTCACACACTGCGCGCCTCAGGTGGACGATCCAGCGGACTGCGCCGCAGCCCAACATCGCAATCCCGACAACCCCGACGATGGCCTCGACGCGGGCAGGTATGTCGCCCTGAAGGGCGAGCCAGCATTGGTGTGCGATGTCGACCAGGGTCGTCACGCCCCCATGACTGGGGATCGCACTGAGCACGACCGGTACCGCAATGCTGACCAAGGTGCCCACAACGAGCGCCGACCACGTCAAGAGCGTGACGTGCGCATCGATACCTCTGTCGATCATCGACCTCATCAGCAATGGCGCGGCAGCCGCAACCAACAGCCCACCGAGGGCCCACAGGAGTACGGCAGTCACCTCTGACGCTCTTTCAGACCGCGGGTGAGCACCTTCGATTCGTCATCGGAAGCGCCGCGGGCGAAGTGCAGCAGCACGCTCGTCGGGTCGCCGGTCGATTCGAGAAGTATTCGCAAGGCGTCGGAGGCGGCTTCTTCCCTGCTTCGGGTGGCTTCGTACCAATATGCCCGTCCGTTGCGTTGTCGGTGTACCCAGCCTTTACGGTGCAAATTGTCGAGCACCGTCTGAATCGTGGTGTACGCCGGTTCTCGACCGTCCTCGAGTTGATCGATGACATCACGAACCCGGACTGCGGCGCTGGTATTCCACACCACGTCCATCACCAGAGCTTCGAGCTCTCCCAAACCCTGCATGAGTGCCTCCTAGGCGCGTGTTCACTCTATCCCGTCGAACGAGCCAGCCACGTGATCCTTCGGTAGCGAGCACCCTGGTCCGAGAGGTTTGCATGCCTCGAATACGAATGCGGCCGTAGGCTCACGCCAGGTAGGACACCGATGTCATCATTCCCGCTTCCCCGTGATAGAGGTTGTGGCAGTGCAGAAGCCACTGGCCGGGATTGTCGGTGTCGAAGTCGACTTCGACAGTTTGGTTCGGCAAGACCAGCGAGGTGTCCTTCCGGGGGCCTGATCCGGCACCGTTGACAACCTCGAAGGTGTGTCCGTGCAGATGCATGGGATGAAACATCGTGGTGGCGTTGACGAAGCGAAGTCGTACTCTTTCGCCTTCGCGAACGTCGAGGGGGGTGTGCTGCTCGTACGTCTCACCGTTGAGCGTCCAGGTGTACCCGCCCATCTCCATCCCGAGAGCGATGTCGTACGTGCGATCCGGCTCGCGTGCGGACAAGCGGACCGTATCGAGCGACATCAGTTGATCAGCCATCACCGGGGCTGCAGAGAGTTCGGCAGGCCGGACTGAGGACTGCGGCGCGGCGCCTGGCCCGGTACGCAACACAGCGAACCCGCTCCCGTCCTTACCTTCCGCGGCGGCGACAATCGGAAACGCCCCGTCCTGCAAGGTGATGATTGCGTCGTAACGCTCTCCCATCCCTATCAACAAGCATTGCGCCTGCTCGGGCTGAACCGGAAATCCGTCGCTGTGAGTAACAGTGAGAGGATGCCCCCCCACTGCGAAACGGAAGGCCGTGTCGGCAGCTGCGTTGATGATGCGCAGGCGCAGCCGCTGGCCCGGCCGTCCGCCGAGCACGATGGGGTCGGCGGCGATCTTGCCGTTGATCAGGTAGTACGGGTAGCTCACGTCGCCGGTGTCGCCACCGAGAGGCGACTGGGCGGTGGGCGCGCTCATCGACATGCCGCCCATCGACATGCCCTCGCTGCGCAGCCGTTCGAGTTCTCGATCGGGGTCGCCGGCTACCCCGTCGAGCCAGTCGTCCAGGACCAGGACGGCTTCGAGGTCGTAGTCCGAGCCGTCGGCGGGGTCCTCGACGATCAGCGGTGCATACAGTCCTCTGTCGAGTTGGGTACCGACGTGAGGGTGAAAGAAGTACGTGCCCGCGTCGGGCACGGTGAAGTCGTAGCCGAACGAGTCACCGGAAGCCACAGCCGGCTGAGTCAGGCCCGGCACTCCGTCCATGTCGTTGCGCAAGGCGATTCCGTGCCAATGGATCGTCGTCTCCTGCTCGAGGCGGTTGTCGAGCTGTGCGCGCAACACATCACCTCGGCTCAGGCGAATCTCGGCACCGGGGAGTCTGTCGCCGAAAGTCCAGGTCTGTACCTGCACTCCGCCGAGGTCGATCGTGCTCGACTGAGCTCTCAAGGAAATATCGACTTGTCTGCCGACGGCCGAGCGCCGCGCGTCCTCGGCCTGTCCCACCACATCGGAGTCCGGTCCGACAACTGTCGCTGCGGACGAGCCATTGCCGCATGCCGCCAACACGACGGCACTCGTTCCGGCCGCGCTCAGCGCGAGAAAGTTGCGGCGCGTGAGCGAGAACGCACCTGCCCGCTGCCTGGTCATACACATCTCCCAATTCTGTAGAAGTCCGTCCGCCGGCGGGCGTTCGATCCTCGCCGCGTTGCTGGTGCTGGTGCTCGTGCTCGTGCTCGTGCTGAGATCAGCGCACAAGCGCTGTTACCGCCTCCCGCACCTGACTCGGGTCGTAGAACACCGGCGTCGAGGTGATGCGCTCGATCGTTCCATCGCTCTGGACCAAGAAACTCAGGGGCAGGACAGGGGGCGCGTCAAGTGTCTGCAACGCCGCGTCGGCCTGATCGAACGAGGGATAGTGCACTCCCAGCTCGGTGAGCAGGCTCAATGCCGCATCGGCATCGTCTTGGACGTTGAGACCGACGACCCGAACCGCATCCGGTTCTGCGGCGTACTGGGCCAGAACCGGAATCTCCTGTCTACACGGACCGCACCACGACGCCCAGACATTGAGCAATGTGGGTTGCCCAGCCAGGGAGGTCCCCAGATCGGATAAGTCCGACGTTCCCAAGCATCGTGCGGACGTACCGACGAGCTCGCCAGTTACGGGGGACGGAACCGGCGACGAGGTCGGGCACGGCTCGAGGGCAGCACGGGTAGCGATCACTGCCGACGGGAGATCCTCGTCCTCGACGTGAGGTGCCGATCCTGCGGACCCCACCGACTGGGTCGAGGGATCTCGAGACCACAATGCCAGCGCTCCAACAACTGTCACGATGACGATGATCGCAAGTAGGGACCAGCGTGTCGTCACCCGCTGCACCCTGCACCTCTGTCTCGTTCACCTCGACGATGTCTTCCGGTCTGTCAGCGTCATACTACACGATCTACTATCTTCGATAGTAGCAACGTGGATCCTGCACGCCGTCAACGCTTTCGCGGCCCCTTCACCCTCGGGCCTCACAGTGCCAGCACACAGCTCTCCGGCCGTTCGCCGAAGACGACCGTCCCCATCGAGGCGCACGATGAAGGCCGTCCAGCGACGCCGAGTCCTTCTGGCGCAGAAGATATTACGTACATGAACTTCGGCTCCCGAGAAACAACCCGACGATCGAAATGGGTCGCAGGGTGCGAATGTTACCGATGTAATTCACTGTGACTGATGGTGCTTGTGCGGAAAGGGTGTAATAGTGATGCGGCGTGTCGCCTTGACTCGAAGGCGACCTGAATTACTGCCAGGTATGCAGTTGCCGTCCAGGAGGACCACCGACATGAGACCTCTGCCCTCGTCCTCGTACATGGCGCACCGAACTCGGTGGGGTACTCGCATCCTCGTCGGTACCGCGTTCGTGGGAGGCATCCTCGCGCTGGCACCCACGGCGTCTGCAGCCCCGGACGCCGATCCGGCTGCGCCGCCGCCTGCCTTCCCCGCGCAGGCCCAATCGGACCCGCACGTCCAACAGGAGGTCCTCGATCTCGTCGTCGGCGCACTACGCGAGATTCGCGCCAACGGCGCTCTCGACGACCTGGCCGGCCCACAGAGCCGCATCGTCTCCTGCCTCGTGGGCACGATCGGAGCCACCGATACAGCTGACGGACCAACGGGAGCCCTTTCGCGACTGATCCCCTGTCTCGCGCCGATCGACGACATCGACCCCACAGTTCTCCCCCGACTGGTGTCGTCGATGGACGTCGCCACACTTGCATCCACACTCGCGGCCGCCGAGACTCCCCACGATCCGGCCACCCCGCACACCTCGTCGCGCGGACATGCGGCGGTCCCACCCGGCAGGTCGAACGCCGAGCCCTCGACCGAACAACCGACCGCCCAAGGCACCCAGGACACTCAGGACACTCAGGACACTCAGGACCCCGAGTCGGCCGCCGACCCGTCGACGCCCGAACTGCCCGCGCTCGAACCCGACGCCACTGTGCCTGAAACGTCGGCACCCGGCACGTCATCTGAAACAACGACACCCGAAACCACGACACCCGAGGCGGGCGATCATCCGTCGGCCGCCCCGCAATCCCCTACCGGCACAACAGGGTCGAGCAACGGAAAGTATCGTGCGCCGACAACAGGAACGTTGACCTCGACCTTCGGCGACGGCCGCGCCCATCAAGGAATCGACATCGCCAACTCCACCGGTACACCGATCGTCGCCGTTGCGGACGGCGACGTGATCAGCGCAGGACCGGCCCAGGGCTTCGGACTCTGGGTGCGCATACGCCACGATGACGGCACCGTAACGACCTACGGGCACAACAACGACAACCTCGTGACCGTAGGTCAACGCGTCACTGCTGGTGAAGAAATTGCGACGGTAGGAAACCGGGGTATCTCCACCGGTCCACATCTGCACTTCGAGGTCGACACACCCGCCGGCAACAAGGTCGACCCCAGACTTTGGCTCGCGGAACGCGGAGCCACCATCACCGGTTCGGACCGTGACTCGTAGTCGAGCCTCGACCGCACGGCCCGCCGATGGGAACGAATTCCGCACTGTTGCACTGACTTCGGATGCGTCTCTGCGGTCTCGTTTTCACCATCAGACCTGAACCCTCGGTGCCTCGACATGTTCAGCGGGCGCGCAGTACGATCGCCCGCATTCCGGTAAGTTCGCCGTACCTACTGCGAGCCCGAGAGGTGAAACGGGGGCCTACGACCGAACAGCCGCGTCGGACAGCGCGACACCCCGAGAGGCGAGCCACTCCTGAGGATCGACCTTGCTCCCCGCCGCGTCGACGACCTCGAAATGCAGGTGAGGCCCGGTCGATTGGCCACGATTGCCGACAGTGGCGATCTGCTCACCGGCTTGCACTCGTTGCCCCACGGTCACCAAGGTTTGATCGATGTGCCCGTAGACCGTTGTCGTTCCATCGTCATGCTGAAGACGTACCCAGAGGCCGAAACCGTCTGCAGGACCGGAGTCGAGCACGGTAGCGTCGGCTGCCGCGTAGACGGGAGTTCCGATAGCGTTGGCGATGTCGAGCCCGGTGTGCGTAGTCCCCCATCGTGGACCGAAATCCGAGGTCAGGGTCCCGGCGACCGGACGAACGAACAGTGGTCGCAGCGCCGCTGCATCACGCGCAGCGCTCTCCTCTGCCCTTCGTTGCCCCTTCGCCAACTGCTCGATCGCATCGTTGATATTGGAGATCTCCGGTATGGCGAGGATCTGAGGCAAGTATTCGGCCACCGGGTCCTGCATCGGTGTCGCTTCGTGCACGGGGACTGCCTGCGCCTGGGCGGGACTCGCATATTGGGCACCCGCCGTGACCAGAGCGCCCGCTGCCACCGCAATACCGACAGCGACACTGCCGCGGCGCTCGGTGGCGCGCGCCCGAGCGCGATGCCGCCCTCTCGGCGTCACCGCCACTCCCGGCACGTCACAGTCCGACAACTGTCGACGTCGGTCGGTCATGCGGGTCATACGGTGTTGTGCCACAGCAGAGTCCTCGGTAATCGAATGGAGCGAGGCGTAATCATCGACGTGCGCACCTCACTGATGTATCGAACGGATCACGACGCGATAACGAAAAGATACACGACGAGTGGGGTAATTACTATCATGGTTAGTAGTTCGATGTCCCCCGCAGTGGTTTCGTGCCTCACAGCGCGGTAGCACCGGACGTCGACGGTCGGAGACCATCGGCCGGCGAACGCTGCCTTCTCCATGCGAGAGCACACCCCACGACAGCAAGAACGACCGCGGCGTACTCCGGAAGCGGTCCCAGCTTTGTCGCCCACGTCGATCTCGTTTCCAGGGCAACATCAGCGACCAACGTCTGCGCAGCGAACAAGCCCGAACGATC
Organism: Rhodococcus sp. NPDC076796; assembly: GCF_040702765.1. Classification (NCBI taxonomy): domain Bacteria; kingdom Bacillati; phylum Actinomycetota; class Actinomycetes; order Mycobacteriales; family Nocardiaceae; genus Rhodococcus; species Rhodococcus sp. NPDC076796. The sequence continues at coordinate 78,712 of NZ_JBFBMS010000013.1, forward strand.
TGCGACCTTCCCCTGTGGGTCGATGACGGCACTGACCCCACTGGTCGCCGCAACGAGAACAGTCCTGTTGTGCTCGACCGCCCGCAGCCGCGACATCGCCAACTGCTGGTAGGTCATATCGGTGCGCCCGAACGTCGCATTGTTGGTGGGGACCGTGATCAGCTGCGCCCCCGCACGCACGGAGTCGGTGACCAGCTCGTCGAACGCGACCTCGTAACAGGTGGCGACGGCCGTCGGAATTCCGGCGATATCGACGACACCGTCGCCCGACCCGGGAACGAAGTTACCGGCCTGCGAGGCGTAGGAGGACAACCTCGTCATCACAGATCGCATCGGGAGATACTCTCCGAAAGGAACAAGTTTGCGTTTGTCGTGTCGCTCCCCCGGTCCGAGTACCGGATCCCACACGATCGAGGTATTCATCGAGGTGCCGTCGTCGTTACCGAGCACAGCTCCGACCAGAATCGGCACCCCGACCGACCGCGCTGCAGCGTCGATCCCGGCAGTGGCGTCGGCGTTGCGCAGTGGGTCGATATCGGATGCATTCTCCGGCCAGATCACCAGGTCGGGAGCGGGCACCCTGCCGGCGGTGATGTCGTCCCCGAGCTGCATTGTTCGCTCGATGTGATTGTCGAGAACTGCTCGACGTTGCGAGTTGAAGTCCAGACCCGACCGCGGAACGTTGCCTTGAACAACGGCGACCGTCGCACGCGCTGCGCCTGCATCGTCAGCGGGAGTGAGCGCGAAAGCCAGAGCCGGCACGATCACCACAGTGGCCACCGACCCGACTGCGAATCGCGGCGTCGGCGGGCGTACCTGGCGGACCACACTGGCCAGTGCCGCGCCGATCACTGCGACTGCAAAAGATACACCGGGCGCACCGGCGAACGCGGCAAGCGAGAGCAGAGGGCCGTCTGCTTGGGCGAAAGCTAGTTTCCCCCACGGAAATCCCCCGAACGGAATCCGTGCGCGCAGACCTTCGGTGGCGGTCCAGATCGCGGCGATCCACAGCGGTTCGAAGCGCAACCCGGACACTGCGGCCGCTGCAGCGCAGAACAGTGCCACTGCTATCGCTTGGATCGCCGCGAGCGCCAGCCACGGCGGGGCACCGACGTAGACACCCACCCAGGGCAGCAGAGGCAGAAAGAACGCCAATCCCGACAGATACCCGTAGAAGAACGCCGCCCGGATGGAACGGCCGCGGATGACGAGAACAAGAACCCCGACACCCAACGGCGCGAGGAACCACAGCGACCGAGGTGGAAAGCCCGCGTACAACAGCACACCAGCAGATACCGCACACGATGACCTGCCTGCTATCGCGGTGAACACACGGCGACGTCGGGTTCGTCGGTGACGGTTCACTGTTGTTGCGCTGGACTCGATATCGAGCATGCCTGCATGGCTCTTTTCTCATGTACGGCATAGCGCCACCTGACCACCCTCGGTTACTACTATGCACGATAGTAGTAACAGCGGTGAGCCCGGACCGGCTCCCCCGCCGACACCGCGCCTCTGCGACGTCGATGCATACCCCGGGATATCGACCGCGCACCTTCGCTGTGCCCTTTGTCCTTCGCGGTGCCCTTCGTGGCCGGGCATCGACCGGTGCACGGACCACCCTCGGCTCGCACAAGATGCGTGCTGGACCCCGGGATGGAGACTGGCTTCTACCGCGCCGCAGCACGCCGACATATGCGGGTGCATCTGCTCTGGCGGCCATCATGATCACCGCCCCGATCGTCCTGGCCGTGTTCGACGTGACCAGAAACATGTGGTGCCTGCGGGCGGGCGGTGTGACCGCCCGATTCGGCGGCGGCACATCAGGGGCACCCTGAATGGGTTTGGGCCAACCCAGTTTCCGGCTGCTACCGTCGAGGCGTTGTGAGAATCTCTGCGCTGGGCCCGCCGCGCCTGCGGACGGTTATCGCAGTCGCCGCTGTCCTGTATTTGTTGGCTCACACCATCGCTCAATGCGGCATCGCCTGGGAACAGGACCATCACAGCGACGGCGTACACATCGTTTCGTCCTCGTCTCAGGCCGCCGCGGAACTCTCCCCCAACCACGCGCACATCGACGACGGATCGCCCCACATGGCGCACGATACGAACACCGTCATCGCAATGCCCCGATCCGACAACCCGCCCCGCCCATCGACCATCGCCGCGGTCGCAGCGATGGCCTTCGCTGTGGTGTTGGTGGCGATGTCTGCCCCGCGCATTTCGCGAGCCCCACCGGATCTACCCATTCCGATCCGGCACGGCCGAACCGTCTTGAACGAACTCTGTATCAACAGGTGCTGATCAGCAGCCCGCGGGCCATCCGAGGACTTCTCCTCTCATGGCCCAGTTCGTGCTGCCCATCACTCACTTACTGCGCTCCTCGCAGATCACATACAGGGACTACTCATCATGAACAGTGCTGTTCGCTCCACACTCGTGCCACCGTCCTCCGCCGGCCACATGTTGGCGACCGCCAAGAACTGCCCGGAACCGAGCACAATGGTCGGCAACACGCCCGTTCTGTGGATCGGTGAACCGTTCGCGGACTCCGGCCGCGGCTTCTGGGCGAAACTCGAAGGCAGCAATCCCGGTGGGATGAAAGACCGCCCCGCGCTGCACATGGTCGAAAAAGCCAAGGCCCGCGGCGACCTCGCTCCCGGCGCGATGATCATCGAATCCACCAGCGGAACCCTCGGCCTGGGTCTGGCCCTGGCCGGGATCACCCATCACCACCCCGTCACCCTCGTCGCCGACCCGGGACTGGAACCGATCGTGCACCGGATGCTCGCCGCGTACGGTGCCCGCGTCGAACTGGTCACCACACCGCACCCCGACGGCGGCTGGCAGCAGGCCCGGCGTGAGAAGGTCCGTGAGCTCCTCGATACACATCCAGGGTCGTGGTGCCCGGATCAGTACACCAACCCGGACAATGTCGAGGCGTACGAGTCGCTCGCTCACGAACTCATCGCCCAGCTCGGACGCGTCGACACCTTGGTTTGCTCGGTGGGCACCGGAGGGCACTCCGCCGGGGTGGCCCGGGTGCTCCGGCAGTTCTGCCCCGACCTGAAACTGGTCGGTGTCGACACCATCGGATCGACGATCTTCGGGCAACCCGCCAGCACTCGGCTCATGCGCGGGTTGGGTTCGAGCATCTATCCCGACAACATCGACTATCCCGCCTTCGACGAGGTGCACTGGGTGGCCCCGCACGAAGCGGTGTGGTCGTGCCGCACCCTGGCGGCGACGCACCACGCCAGCGGCGGCTGGAGCGTCGGGGCCGTCGCCCTCGCGGCCGGCTGGATCGCTCGCACCAGCCCGCCGGAGACCCGGGTCGCGGCCGTCTTCCCCGACGGACCGCAGCGCTACTTCGACACCATCTACAACGACGACTACTGCACCGAGCACGGCCTGCTCGACGTTGACCCGCCGACCGAGCCGACGACCATCGCCCACCCCACCGATGAGACTGTGACGTCGTGGACGCGGTGCGCCACCGTCGTCGATCCCACCGTCGTCGATCCCACCGAGAGCGTTCGATGAAAACTTTTCTGACCAAGTTCCGTAGCTTCGACCGGCCCAGCCAGGTGTTGATGGTCAACCAGTTCTCCATCAACGTCGGTTTCTACATGCTGATGCCGTACCTGGCCGGGTATCTGGCCGGTTCCCTGGGCCTGGCGGCGTGGGCGGTCGGGCTGGTGCTGGGGATGCGGAACTTCTCCCAGCAAGGGATGTTCCTGCTCGGCGGCACCCTCGCCGACCGCCTCGGATACAAACCCCTGATCGTCGCCGGCTGCCTGCTGCGAGTTGCCGGTTTCGTACTGCTCGCGGCCGTGGAATCGCTGCCGGCGATCCTGCTCGCCTCGGCCGCGACCGGGTTCGCCGGTGCGCTGTTCAACCCGGCCGTGCGGGCGTATCTGGCCGCCGACGCAGGGCCACGGCGGGTCGAGGCGTTCGCGGTGTTCAACGTGTTCTATCAGGCCGGGATTCTGCTGGGCCCGTTGATCGGTCTCGCTCTGACCACCCTCGACTTCCGAGTCACCTCACTGGCAGCGGCCGCGATTTTTGCTGTTCTGACGATCGTGCAGATTTGGACGCTCCCCGCGCACCGGGCCGAGACGACCGGGGCCACGACATCGGTACTCGAGGACTGGCGGGTGGTGATGGCCAACCGACCCTTCGTGCTGTTCGCGCTGGCGATGATCGGATCCTACGTGCTTTCGTTCCAGATCTATCTTGCGCTGCCGCTGCAGGCTGCGGTGGTAGTCGGTAACGGCAGGTCCGACACCGCTCTGGTGACCTCGTTGTTCGTGGTCTCCGGCGTGGTCGCGATCGCCGGGCAGTTCCGGATCACGTCCTGGTTGTCCCGCAGGTGGGGTTCGGGGCGAAGCGTGGTGGTCGGTATGGCAATCATGGCGCTGGCGTTCCTCCCGCTGATCGTGCTGCCGAGCCCGGCCGCGCTGGGCGGGTGGGCCGCCGCCGGTGCCCTGGTGTTCACCGCTGCACTGTTGGCGGTCGGCACCGCCGCGGTGTTTCCGTTCGAGATGGACACGGTGGTGACCCTGTCGGGCGGGAAGCTGGTGGCCACCCATTACGGGTTCTACAACACCATCGTCGGGGTCGGCATCCTGCTCGGCAACCTGGGTACAGGAGCCGTCTTCGGGCTTCTCAGCGACGCGCATCTGGGTGCACTGATCTGGGCGATACTGACCCTGGTCGGGGCGGCATCTGTGGCCGCTCTCTATGCGCTCGATCGATCCGACCGGCTCACCCCACCCCCCACCGAGACCACGGTGACCGAAAGCGGCGAGGTACCGGCCACCGGCTAGCGGCAGTGCACGCCGAGAAGTGGCCTGCATTGCCCACACCCGAGACCTCGACGATGATTGCCGAACACGAGGGTATCGACGCGGCACCGTTCACGACTATCCACCGACCGGTGGCCCGCATTCACACGAATGCGGGCCACCCACACCTCAGGCGGGGGTACTGCGGTGACGTTGGAGGCGACGGACGACGGGGTAACCCGTGACCACCCCGAGGACGATACCGATTTGCATGAGCATCCAGAACGCAGCATCGGTGGCCGGTGGCATGGTCTCGGTGTAGTACAGCAGCAGCATCCAACCACCCATCCCGAGGTCGAACGCCAGTACGGTCAACGCAGCGACGCCGACCGCAGCCAGGACAGAACGCCGAATGGATTGCCTGCGCACCGACTACCGGTGTGATGGCCGAACGCTCGTATACGAAGAGCATGATCGTGGCCAGTATGGCGATGACGATGATCATCACCCAAAGAACACTCTGTCCGCACGAGATTCGACGTCGGCAAGGACGGAAGCGACATCATCGAGAAGATTGTGGGCATCTCTGCGCGCGCGTAATCCGCGTTCGTAGTAGCCGGAGTCGAGGACGCCCGCCGATGCAGGCTCTGGTGCGACGTTCGATTCTGGGTGCCGCTCCCGCATCCGAGGGCGGTGTTCCGGTCAGTGCCCAGGGTCATGCCGTAGCACCGGTGCGGCACATCTCGTTGCATACCGTAGGGGGGTATGGTAAATCTGTAAGTGGGTCGCGACGACCTCGATCACATTCCGAATCGAAGAAAGAAGGGCATCGATGAACACCACCGTCACCGTCACCGGAATGACCTGCGGGCACTGCGTCTCCTCGGTCCGAGAGGAGATCAGCGGCATCCCCGGTGTGACCGCCGTGAATGTCGACCTCGCGAGCGGCCGAGTCGATATCGACTCGGACACCCCGATCGAGCAGACGGCCATCGCCCACGCAGTCGACGAGGCCGGCTACCAGCTCGCCTCCTGATCGACACCAGACCCGGACAGGAGATTCGCACGATGAACGCATCATCGAAGTTCGTCGGATTCACCATCGCCCTAGCCGCGGTCTTCGGGCTCGCCTTCGGAGCCGGGGACGCCTTCGGCCCCGAAGGTGCCGCACCACCCGACACACACGACACCTCGACTCACGACGCCGCCGCGGTGTCCACTGCGGGCGGGCCCGTCGCCAATCAGAGACCTGGAGGATTGATGGTCACCGACAGCAGATACGCCGCGGTGCCCGCCGCCTCGGAGCCGATGCCCGCCGGGCACGGACACTGACACACCACCACACCCCGAGAGGAGCGACGATGAATCCCGTCACGCACCACCCCACCGCCGACGGCCGGGTCGAACTCGACATCAGTGGTATGACCTGCGCCTCCTGCGCGAACCGGATCGAGAAAAAGCTCAACAAGCTCGACGGTGTCACCGCGACGGTGAACTACGCCACCGAAAAAGCACGCGTCGACTACGTCGGTGATGTCTCGACCGAGGATCTCGTGGGCACCGTCGAGCAGGCCGGCTACACCGCCACGGTCCCCGCGCCCGCCGCCTCCTCCACCGACCCCGACGCGGCCGGGCCAGCCGAGATCGACCCCACCGCCTCGCTGCGCCAACGCCTGCTCATATCGCTGGTGCTCAGCGTGCCGGTGATCGCGATGGCCATGGTTCCGGTACTGCAGTTCACCAACTGGCAGTGGCTTTCCCTGACCCTCGCCGCACCCGTGGTGGTGTGGGGGGCATGGCCGTTCCACAAGGCCGCCTTCACCAATCTGCGGCACGCCACCTCAACGATGGACACCCTGATCTCGATGGGCACCATCGCAGCACTGGGGTGGTCGTTGTATGCCCTGTTCTGGGGCACCGCCGGAACGGCCGGCATGACACACCCGTTCGAGCTGACCATCTCCCGCTCCGACGGGGCCGGCAACATCTACCTCGAGGCCGCAGCCGGAGTCACCACCTTCATCCTCGCCGGCCGCTACTTCGAAGCACGCTCCAAGCGACGCGCCGGTGCCGCCCTGCGTGCCCTGCTCGAGCTCGGTGCCAAGGAAGTCTCCGTCCTGCGCGAGGGTGTCGAACAGCGCATCCCCACCGATCAACTCATCGTCGGTGACGAGTTCGTCGTCCGCCCCGGGGAGAAGATCGCCACCGACGGCGTGGTCGCCGACGGCTCTTCCGCGGTCGACAATTCGATGTTGACCGGCGAATCCGTGCCCGTCGAGGTAGGACCCGATGATCTGGTCGTCGGCGCGACGGTCAACGTCGGTGGCCGAATCGTGGTCCGGGCGACCCGCATCGGCTCGGACACCCAGCTCGCACAGATGGCGAAACTCGTCGAAGACGCTCAGACCGGTAAAGCCCAAGCTCAGCGTCTGGCCGACAAGATCTCCGGAGTCTTCGTCCCGATCGTGATCGCCCTTGCCGCGGCGACACTCGGCTTCTGGATCGGCACCGGCGGTGGGATCGCGGCCGCGTTCACCGCAGCCGTCGCCGTCCTGATCATCGCCTGCCCGTGTGCCCTCGGCCTGGCCACCCCGACCGCGCTGATGGTCGGCACCGGCCGCGGCGCTCAGCTCGGCATCCTGATCAAGGGTCCCGAAGTGCTCGAATCGACCCGCCGTGTCGACACCGTGGTACTCGACAAGACCGGCACCGTCACCACCGGCAAGATGACTCTGCTCGACGTGATCACCGCCGACGGCGAGGACACCGCGCAGGTGCTGCGCCTGGCCGGTGCACTCGAAGATTCGTCCGAGCACCCCATCGCCCAGGCCATCGCCAAAGGTGCCCGCGAGAAGGTCGGAGCCCTGCCACCGGTGGAGCAGTTTATAAATATCGAAGGCCTCGGGGTGCAGGGCATAGTCGACGACCACGCAATGATCGTCGGACGGGCCCGCCTCCTCGCCGACCGGGCGCAGCAGCTGCCGGACGAACTCGAAAGTGCGATGCGTGCAGCCGAATCCGAGGGCAAGACCGCCGTCGCAGTCGGTTGGGACGGTCGGGCTCGCGGAGTACTGGTCGTCGCCGACGCGGTCAAACCCACCTCCGCCGAGGCGATCGAGCAGCTGCGGGGCCTGGGTTTGACGCCGATCATGCTCACCGGCGACAACGCAGCCGCCGCGCGTGCCATCGCCGACCAGGTCGGCATCCACGAAGTGATCGCGGAGGTGCTGCCCGCAGACAAGGTGGACGTCGTCAAAAGGCTGCAGGAGCAGGGCAAGGTAGTGGCGATGGTCGGCGACGGCGTGAACGACGCCGCCGCGTTGGCGCAGGCCGACCTCGGTCTGGCGATGGGCACCGGTACCGACGTTGCGATCGAAGCCAGCGATCTGACGTTGGTGCGCGGTGATCTGCGCGCAGCAGCGGATGCTATCCGCCTGTCCCGCCGAACGTTGGGCACCATCAAGGGCAACTTGTTCTGGGCGTTCGCCTACAACGTGGCCGCCCTCCCCTTGGCTGCGGCCGGGCTGCTCAATCCGATGCTGGCCGGTGCAGCGATGGCGTTCTCGTCGGTGTTCGTGGTCAGCAACAGCTTGCGGTTGCGCCGGTTCAAGTCCCTCACCGGATAACCGCGCGGGTAGAACAAGCACCCAAAAGGCTGGGGTGGGCGTGGCATGCAGGCGCGCCACCCCACCCCACCGCTACAACCCCGATGCAGCCTACGAAAGGAGAGGGCCATGTCCTTCGTGACAACGACCTTGGTGCAGATCACCCGGCACCCGGCGACCCGAGCGGTGGCCCGCTGCGCGGTGATGTGCGCTGCGGCGGCGGCCCAGCGACGACTCGACGGACCGACCCTCTCGCGCCATACCCCGGGCGGGCATAATCGAGGATGCTCGGCATGACACTCGGATTCCAGGAGGACACCATGGCCACTCCCGCGGCCGCGCAGGCACCCGCCGAGACCGACGGCCATGATCACGCCGCGCACGGCTACATCACCGAAAAGGACGCCTACCTCAAACGCCTCAAGCGCATCGAAGGCCAGGCCCGAGGACTGCAGCGCATGGTCGAGGAAGACAAGTACTGCATCGACATCCTCACCCAGGTCTCGGCGATGACCAAAGCCTTGCAGGCGGTGGCCATGGGCCTGCTCGAAGCTCACATCAGCCACTGCGTGGTCGACGCCGCCATCGCCGGCGGTCCCCAAGCCGACGCGAAGATCAAAGAGGCCACCGACGCGATCTCACGGCTCGTCCGCTCCTGAGCACCGGCAGTGCGAAGCCATTCCTCGCCGTCCACTCCCGCGTGCTTGTCGGAAACCTCGGCGAGGCGGCGCAGGCAGAGACCGTCATGACCGAAACCGTATCGGCGATTCTGCGCGATCGCCGAGTCCTCGCCACCGTGGCAGCGCTGGCAATACTGGCAGTGGCTGCCGCCCTCGTACCCCGCCCGTCGATCATTGTGGTGCGCGAGTGGGCGGAGTCGATGGGCCCGTCGTTCGTGGTGGTGTTCTTTCTGACCCAGGCGGTGTTGACGATTGCCCCGGTACCGCGCACGGTGTTCACCCTCAGCGCCGGACTGTTGTTCGGTCCCGCCACCGGGGTCGCCGTCACGATCGCCGCCACAACTGTCAGCGCTGTGCTGGCGTTGCTGCTGGTGCGCGCGCTCGGGCGCACCGCGGTGCAGGAGCGGCTGACGAATCCTGCGGTCAAGTCCATCGATGCCCGGTTGGCTCGGCGGGGGTGGCTGGCCGTCGGGTCCTTGCGGCTCATTGCCCCGGCACCGTTCGCCCTGGTCAACTACTGCTCCGGACTCTCCGCGGTGCGCCTGCTGCCCTACACGACGGCCACTGTCGTGGGGATTCTGCCCGGTACGATCGCCGCGGTGCTGTTCGGGGACGCTTTGACCGGGCGAACGAATCCGGCATTGATAGTGGTGACGTCGGCCTGCGTGGCCGCCGGGGTGGCAGGATTGCTGGCCGACGCCCGCCTGCCGGTGTCGCAGGCACAGCCCAACACCGCAGATGGCGCATCGAGAAGCGGTCGCCTTCGTCGTCTGTTGCTGCCGGACCGCGGATAGGACGTGGCGAGAAATCCTACAATTTTGCTGCGCCTGCACCGCCAAAGCCAGCGGAGTTGCCGAACTCCTGACCTACGCGAGAAGTAGGGCACGCGCGTTCCCCGCGGATTCGCAGTCGAAGAGCCCACACCATCACCCCCACCGACATCACTCCGATTACGGGCTGCACGGGTGCCCATAGATCCAGAGCACCGCTCACCCCGACCGCCACCACTACCAGTTTGTTGCATATCGGACATCCGACTGCCAACAACGACAACGCATTCGCACTGACCCCTACACGGGAAGAAACCGACGACGCCAGCCCAGTGCTCACGTATGTCGCAAGAATGAGGCCACTGAGAACTGCGGTGGCAATCCACACCGGATAGTTCCACCACAACACCGGGGTCATTCGAACGTAGAACGCAGTGTGGATGATCCCGGTGGGGATCGCCACGACCAGCGCGGCCACCGTCGCGCCCAGTAACGCGGCCACCCAACGCCGCGCCGGCCAGTCACGCATCGTCACAGTCGTCATCCCTCTCCCGGTCAGCGGATACCACCCCACCATCTACTATGAATGATAGTAGTTTGCAGGTGCGGTGAGTCGGCGTCAATCGACGCCGACTCGCCGCCCATACGGCACAGGCGTCGAGCGTCGACGCGAGCCTCAGCCGACCGTGAGGAACCGTCTACGACTGCCGATACCCGACAATGGTGACCGGCGAGGCCGGACACAGTCCCATGCGGCTCTCGCCGCGCTCCGTTTCCTTCGCTGGTGACGCAGGGAACCCACACCGACCCCAGAGGATTTCTTCTGTGCATTCTTTTTCAGGCCCGACGCGGCGTGTCCGCGCTACCCTGATCGCCTCGATCATCGTTGTTGCCGCGGCATTTTCGGTAAATGCTCCAGCTTCGGCGGACCCTGCTGCACCCCCGGTGAACGCATCCGAAGCCGTACGACAACTCGCTGAACTCAATGCGACCGCCTTCACTCTCACCGAGAGCATGTACGCCGCGCAGGACACCCTCGATCGTCGCCGCGGCGAACTGAGTACCGCAGTTCAATTCGCCCACGAGACCTCGGCGGCGGCTCGGGAAGCCGAAGTGGCCGCATCTGCCAACCGTCGAGCACTGGCCACAGCTGTCGACGCCGCGTACAAAGGTGTACCGCAATCCCCTCTCGGGGCCGTTCTGGTCGCGGACAGCCCACAGCAACTACTCGATCAGATGGTGTTGTTGGACCGGATCCTCGCCGATCGAGCCGCTGCACTCGCCGACTCGACACAGATCGACGACGAAGCGCGAGACCAGCTCGAACAAGCCCGGCAAGCACAGGCGTCCGCTGCGGTAGCCGAGGCGGACGCCGCACGTACACAACGCGACCTCGAGCAACGCCAGACCGACCTGGCCGATCAGATCGCCAAAATCACCGACCAATTCGCCGCCCTCACCGATGCGGATCGAGCTGCCATCGTCAGCCCCGGCACCACGAATCCTTCCGAGCTACCCGCCGCCGTCTCGGCTGCGAGTGGAACATCAGCGGAGGCGATGCGCATCGCCCTCGACCAACTCGGCAAACCCTATTCCTGGGGAGCTACCGGGCCGGGGTCCTTCGATTGCTCCGGACTGATCTACTTCGCCTACAAACAACTGGGACTGACCGTTCCACGCGTGGCCGCAGACCAAGCACGAGCGGGCACACCTGTCTCCCGCGAATCAGTGCAACCGGGTGACTTCATCTCTCTCTACTCACCGATCGGACACATCGGGATCTACATCGGCGACGGGAAATACGTCAACGCCCCCACCGGCGGCGACGTCGTCAAAGTCGCGCCCGTTCCCTGGGATGAAGTGACCGCAATCAACCGGCCCATCGCCACCTGATTCGATGTCCACGGTCCGGACGCCGCGACTGCGAGGAGACCGGATGCCCGTGTGGCAGACCGGTAAGATCGAACCGGTGAGGACTTCAGCCACGGAACCTATGAACCAGAAGTGGCTCCTAGGTGCTGTTTGCGCTTCGATAGTGCTGTTCGGAGTCCTTCTCATGCATTCTGCGCCGATGTCGTTCGCAACGGCGACGAGTATCGGCGAACACTCGATGACCTCGACGGTGAGCGCTCCACCTGCCGTCGACGAGCATTCGGGAGCATCATCTGCGACAGCATCGGAGAGTGGTTCCGCAGCACACTGCGGGAACGGCTGTGGCGATCACAGCTCGGTCATGCATCTGTGTCTGGCTATCATCGGTGCTGTCGCGGCGTTGGCCGTCTTACGGGCAATCGTTGTGGGCTTCGCCGGTTCTCTCGTCCACGCTGCGCGGCTGTCGGCAGTTCGTCGTCGAACCGGGCACCCGCCGCCCTGGACCATTTTCACTCTCTCCGAATTGTCTGTGCTTCGGATCTGACAGGTGACTCACCGTTGTGTGAGACACAGATGTCGACGGGTCAGTGTGCCTGTCGATCCGAACCACCCCACCATAATTTCAGGAGTTTGTTATGCGTTCGAATCGATCTACCCGTTTCACGATCGCGATAACGGCGGCTTCCGCTGTCGCCGCCGCAGTTCTCGCTGGCTGCAGCAGTAACGACGGCGAAATGAACATGCCCGGCATGTCGAGCAGCGATACACCGGCCTCGTCGTCCTCCGAGAATTCCGCCGAAGCATCGGCCGAATTCAACGATGCCGATGTCACGTTCGTCGAAGGGATGTACCCCCACCATGCACAAGCGGTGGAGATGGCTTCACTTGTCGACGGCCGAACCGAGAATGCTCAGGTCATCGAGCTGGCCCAGGCCATCGAAGCAGCTCAAGCACCGGAGATGGAGCAGATGAATGCCCTGCTCACCGCATGGGGACAGCCCGCAGCGTCCGCCGACATGGGCGGAATGGACATGGGCGGAATGGACATGGGCGGTATGGACATGGGGAGCGGTGGCATGACCGGCATGATGAGCCAGGAAGACATGGACATGTTGTCGGCCGCTAACGGAGCGGAGTTCGACTCCATGTGGCTCACCATGATGATCGAGCACCACAAGGGGGCAATCGAGATGGCTCAGATCGAGTTGGCCGACGGCTCCAATGCTGATGCCAAGGAGCTTGCCTCCACAATCATCGATGCGCAGCAGAGCGAAATCTCCACAATGGAAAGTTTGCTCGCCCAGTAACTCTCAATTCTGGGAACTATCAACCGTAGGGCGGGGCTCGGCTAATACCGAGCCCCGCCCTTCGGTTTCGAAGGACCTGGCCCTTTTAGCTGCCACACCGATCAACACGGCCCCGGAAACATGCCCTCCCCTGCTGATGCACCCGCCTGCGGGGTCCTTGGGACACGCAGATCCGCGGTAGGGACAGGGGGCGGCTCTCGGATCGGGTCGTCGCGGCCCGGCGGGGGCGCGCCGTCGACAGAGAGTGGGTTCGATACCACCGGCACTGGCAGTTGGGGAGGCGTGGTCTTGCACGTGCGGCTGCTCGGTTTCCTTCTCAGATGGGTAATACAACCGAACTGACGAATTCATTGCGTATCCAGGCAATGAACAGACCCCACACCCCCGTCAGCAGGGCGACACCGACGGCGATCATGATCACTCCGCCTGCCACTTTGATTCTCTGCGAGTTCCGCCGTAGCCAGCCGACACCGCGCATCGCCGAACTCGAGCCGAACGCGAGGACCACGAACGGTAGACCGAGTCCCAGACAGTAGGCGACGATGAGAGTGACGCCGCGCGCTGCGGTTGCGCCTTCAGTGCCAGCGGCAACGGACAACACCCCGGCGAGCGTGGGGCCAAGGCACGGCGTCCAGCCGAGCGCGAACACGCCACCGAGCAGCGGCGCTCCAGCAAGAGACGAGATGGTTTGCGGCGCGAATCGAGTGTCGCGTTGGAATGCGGGAATGAACCCGATGAACGTCAAGCCCATGATGATCGTGATGGCACCGCCGACCTGCTGAAGCACCTGTTCGTTGATGCGCAGGGTGCCGATGACCCCGAAAATCGAGGCGGTGGCGAGGACGAAGACGATGGTGAAGCCGGCGACGAACAACCCCGCTGCACCTGCCACGCGCCAGCGGCTTGCCAGCTTCGGCGGTGCTTCACCAGTCGAGGCGGCGGCGAGCGACGGCACGTCGGCACCTGCGATGCCCGCCAGGTACGACAGGTAGCCCGGCACCAGGGGCACCACGCACGGTGACGCGAACGAGACCAGCCCGGCGAGCATACATGCGGCGATCGCCAGTACCAGAGGTCCGCTCGATGCCAGATTTTGGAACGTCGAGCCAACGCCGCCTTGGGCAAGAAGAACAGTCATTCGTCTGCTATCCGTTCGACGACAGGGAGCAGGTCTTCGGCGAGGAGGGCACGCATGAACACTGCCGCCACCCGGTGCTCTCGATCGAGTACCAGCGTCGAGGGAATCACGCTGGTCGGGTAGTTCCCGCCGAGGGCGATCAGCGTCCGCATCGAGGGGTCGTAGATCGAGGCGTAGGAGACATTGTTGTCGACAACGAAGTCCTGCGCTTTGTCCTTCTGCGGATCTCGAACATTGATACCGAGGAACTGCACACCGCGCTCGCGGGTTGCTTCGTAGACCTCTTCGAGGTCGTCGGCTTCGCCGCGGCAGGGGCCGCACCACTGACCCCAGAGATTGATCACGACCACCTCGCCGTCATAGTCCGACAGAGCGGTGTTCTTACCTTCCTCCATCAGATCGGGTCCGGCGAGTTCACCGATGGTTCCGCGCGTTTCGGGGGGATCGTAGACGATGTCGGTTTGACCACCGGGTGCAACGAAATCGAAGCTACCTCCGGAGGGCACGGCGTCGGCGCCTGCGGAACATCCGGAGACCAGGAGTACAACGGCAAGGATGGATGCCGTTGCCGTGGCGGGCAGACTGCTCTGTTCGCGTGTGCGAGCCCCCGTAGGGCGGCCGAGTCTCATGAAGTCGACGCCTTTGCTGCAGTACGGATCTGCGCCGATGTCTCGAACATCGTGGGATCGGTGACGCGGTCGATGCCCCAGTCTTGGCCGGTGACGAAGCTCGGGGCACTGTGACTTCCCTCTCCGGAATGCACTACGGACACGAGGCAGTCAGTTGATTCGGATCGTGGTCGTGGCTCCTGGATCCTGGTCCGGTCGATACCCGGTCGGCAACACCGGCCGGGTCGACGCGGGATTGACGCGACCGGTGCCGCATGACCTCGCCGAAGCACAGGGCGGCGGCTAGCAGGCGACATCAGTTCAAACCCGCGTACGAATGCAGTCCGGAGACCACCATGTTGATGATGAACAGGTTGAACAGCATGGCCACGAATCCGGCGATGTTGATCCACGCGGCCCGGGTGTCACGCCACCCGCTGGTGGCCCGGGCGTGCAGGTACGCGGCGTAGATGATCCACGCGATGAATGAGACCGTCTCTTTCGGGTCCCAGCCCCAGAACCGACCCCACGCGGCCTCGGCCCAGATCGCGCCGAGGATGACACCGATTCCGAACAGGGGAAACGCGAAGATGGTGGTCTTGTACGCCAGCACGTCGAGCGAGTGCGCCGAGGGGAGACGAGCGACGATCCGGCCCACTCTGCTGTCGGGGACGGCGTTGTTGTTGGGATATCGGATCCGGATCAGGAACAATGTGCTGGCTGCACCGGAGATCAGGAACACCCCGCTGCCGAGCGAGACGACGGAGACGTGCACGGGGAGCCAATACGACTGCAAGGCTGGTACGACGGGCGCCGCGTTGGCATAGAGCACAGTTCCGGCAATGAAGAGCAGGATCAAGGTCGGCACGAGGACGAACAACCATAGTGTGCGCAGTTGCTCCGAGCGCAGCACGATCAGTCCGGCAAGTATGCCGGCCGCGCATGTGACGGAGACGAATTCGTACATGTTTCCCCACGGCGGGCGGCCAGTGGCGATCCCGCGCAGGACGATCGACCCGATATGCAAAGTGAGTGCGAGCATTACCAGGGCGAGTCCCGTGCGGCCCAGGCGTTCGGACGGGGCTCTTCGCTCGGGGACCGGCACGTATCCCGGTGTCGATGATGTCGCTGCGATCAGTTGCGGATGCAGACTCGAGGCCCGGCTCAGAGTCGCTGTTCGTGTCGTTGCGAGTTGTGCGATGAACAGGATCGCGGCGAGAAGGTAGACCACGAAGGCGGTCTCGAAACTGATGTCGCTCCAGCGGGCGAGGTTGTCGTCGATCGGCATGGCGCTACACCGTTTCTGTATCGAGGGTCTCGGAGTGGTTCTTTGTCCGCGGCGTCCAGATTTCGGTGCGGAGGGTCTCGAATTCGGGTCCCCATCCGGCGTGATCGGTACGGGCGAGCCCGCCCATCTCCACGCTCGATCGGCCTGTTTCGGCCGGGAGTACACGGAACCAGACTCGACGTCGCTTGATCACCAGCGAGACCAACAGTCCGGTCATCATCGTGATCGCGAACACGAGCACCCACAACTGTGCGGGGTCGTATCCGACCTGCAGGTTGGCGAACTCCTTGGCGCCGTTGAATCGAATGTTGGTGCCGTCGGTGAGGGTCGTCGATTCACCGGGACGCAGGTTCACCCGATCCTGCTTGACAAGTCGGCCCTGGTTGATCATCTCCTGGTCCAGGGAGAAGATCGACTGGGGTATGCCGGTGTCGAGGCCGGTATCTCCTTTGTAGATATCCACTGCCACAGCAGGATCGACCAAGTCCGGGAAGCGGGAGGAGAGCAGGGTTCCGTTGAATTGCGCAGTGGGAGCGAAGAGGCCTTCGATGGCGATCTGGCCGCGGCGTCGCTCATCGGCGGTGGCATAGGTCCCGCCGGGTGGATCGAAACGCAACGCCCCGCTACTCAGGAACGTGGTGGCGTCGTCGGGCCGGAACTGCAGGGCCTCGGTTCGACTCTGACCGTCGGGGAAGGTCACGGTGAATTCCGGGGCGTATCCGTGGCCGGTGAGGTAGATGCGTTCATCTCCGAGCCGGAGGGGTTCGTTGACTTTGAGTTGATAGTCGCGCCAGGTGTCTGCGGCGATGTCGTCGGCGGACTGGTAGGAGATGTTCGAGGTGAACATCTCTGCCTGGCCGTTCTCAAGGTAGTCGGCGTTGAAGTCCTTGACTCTGATGCAGAACGGCTCCAGCCCGGTTCCGTCGGTGCTGTTGCCGGCCCGGAAGGAGTCGTAGATGGCGGGCGAGGTGTTGCAGAAACCGGGCCCGTTGTCGGCGATGACGATGACCGATCCTTCGTAACCGAAGAGCTTGCCGATGGCGATGGCCGCGAGCAGACCGATCAGCGAGAAATGAAAAAGTAGGTTTCCCGCTTCGCGGGTATAGCCCTTCTCGGCGGAGAGGGTGAGCGCCCCATCGGGCTCGGGCCTAACGGCAGTACGCCACCCTCTCAAGTGGGGCGCGATGTCGTCGATGACGGTTTTCGGGCTACCGGCGAGAGCGCCCGAATGATGAAGCGGTAGTCGCGAAAGGTTTCGGGGTACGCGAACTGGCTGTGCGCGAAGGGCTTTACCGTGTTCGATCATTCGGGGAGTCAGGCAGCCGATCAACGACACAAACAGTAGGACGTAGATGGCGGTGAACCAGAAGCTTCCGAATACGTCGAACAATTCCAGCGTGTCCATGACGGCCCCGAGAGCCGGGCGCGCTGCGATGTAGGAATCAACCGCCTGGGTGTTGAGATTGCGCTGTGGCAGCAGGGCGCCTGGGATTGCTGCGATAGCGAGCAAAAACAGCAGCACCAGTGCCGTTCGCATCGAGGTCAGTTGCCGCCACCTGTTGCGCACCGCAGCGATTGCTCTGCGTAACCGTCCCTGCGATGTGAGCGCCGGGGTTTGATCAGCTGTCACACCGCCACACCCTTTCGACGATTGCATCTCAATTACTATGCAACATAGTAGTTGATGGGCCGTGTGCAGTTGTGTGCGGTAGTCGCCTCATATGGAGGTCGGCCTGTCAACGACGGCATGGTGAAGCGGTGGCACGCACCGTCGTGTGTGCCACCGCTTCCTGTTGCCGGGATGGTGATCG
>NZ_JBFBMS010000014.1:0-91228 GCF_040702765.1 Rhodococcus sp. NPDC076796
CTCGTCGAATCAACTCCTTCGCTGTCTGATAGCCGATGCCGCGAGCTCCACCTGTGATCGCCACGGTCCTGGCGGGGGTGTGAGGTGCGTTGTTCATCATGCTGCGCTCCTTGCATAGATAAGAGACATCGGTAGACGCCGTTCGGGCCGCTCTCGCGGTAGCGGCTGCGCACACAGGAGAGGGATATGGGTATCGCGCGGCGTCTCGTGCCCGGGGAGGCGTTCGGATCGGTCGTTCATCGGCCGCAACCCCAGCGGCAGAACGGGTCTCGTCTGTTCGGTGCAACTTCCGGTGTCGGCCTCAACACGGCCGCGCCGACGAGACAGTCATGTGGCACAGCTCTGCCAGCAGGTGTCGGCTCACCCGATTCGAAGGTGTCCGAGGCGGTCCGAGTGTTCACGATCGTGATTGTTCGCGGAGAGAGCTCCGACCGATCGGCAGTCGGCCGCGATACGGGGTTCGGCGCGTATGTTCTCACCGCTTGTGTTCATCGAGACTCCCGCGGCGAGTTTCGATCCCCGGGAGTTTCGTCCGGCCGGGTGCGGCCGGTGAAAACATCATCGAGTGGGTGAGCGCCCGTGAAGATCGTGGGGCCGTAGGCGTGCCGAAGCACCGTCAAGATCGCGTTCAAGGGTAGGTCGTCGAAGACTCCTCGCTCGCGGACATACTCCATGTGCTGAGCTCCGTCTGCGGTGAAGGCATGCATGAGAGCATCACGATCGCCGTCGAATTCCACTGGCGGCACGCCGAAACGAGCGCACAACTCGACATTGAATGCCGGCGTGGCCTTCAACCACCGGCCCTCGATGTAGAGGCGACTGTAGCCGTGGTAGACGAACAGGTCGGTGCCGCCCATCAGCGCGCGCAACGTCTCGGTCTGCAGGTGATTTCGGACGTCGGCGAAGCCGAGCAGTGCCGGGATACCCGCCGCCCGGCACACCGCGGTCAACAGCACCGCCTTCGGGACGCAATAAGCGCGCCCGGTCTCGAGGACGAAGCTCGCCCGATAGTGGGCAGGATCGTCCGACACGGTGTACGGGTCGTACCAGATCCGGTCGCGGACGGCGGCGAAGAGGCGTCTGGCCTTGTCACGGTCGCTGCTCGCATCCCCGATTGCCGCGGCGGTGAACGCCCGCACGGATTCGTGCTCGATGTCGAGGAAGTCCGTTGCTCCCAGGTACGCGTGTGGTGGCTGCGTCGTATGTGCCCCGGGCGGGCGGTCTGTCATGGTCATCGCTGATGTTCCCTTTTCTGAGCAAACCGGTTGCTGTTGTGTGCACACCGACCGAAGGATCGGTCAGTTGCGCGCGAGTCCGCCGAGCATCAGGTCTTCGCGTTGGACGGGGAGTCGCTGGGCGATCACCCGTTTGCTGTACATGAACTCGCGCGGGCGACCTATGCAGTCGGCGGCAATGAGCTCACCGGCCTGGAGATAGAAGCAACTGAAATCACTGTCGCGGCTGGGGTCACCACTGAGAACCACTTCGTCGTATCCAGTGTTGAGGCCGGCGATCTGCAGCTTGAAGTGATACTGATCTGACCAGAACCACGGCAACGCTTCGATTTTTCTGGACTTCCCGCAGGCGGTCGAGGCAGCGACTTTGGCCTGCTCTCCTGCGCTCGAGACGGACTCCAACCGTAGTCGACGGCCGTAACGGGCCATGTCGTGGCTCGCGCAGTCCCCCGCCGCCATGATGTCGGGGTCGTTGGTCCGAGTGTGATCGTCGATCACGATGCCGTTGTCGATGACAAGACCCGCATCGGCGGCGAGGTCGGTGTTCGGCTCGACGCCGACACCGACGATGACCAGATCTGCGAGGATCGATTCCCCGCTGGCCAAACTGACTTCACGAACCTCACGGTCACCGGACAGGCCTTCGACCATCGCGTTCGTTCTGATGTCGACTCCCTGCTCGCGATGTATCCGCTCGAAGAACGTCGATACCTCGGGAGCAGTGACCCGCTCGAGCACACGCCCAGTTGCCTCGAGGACTGTGACCTGCACGCCCAGTGCGCGCAGCGATGCCGCTGTCTCGAGTCCGATGTAGCCGCCTCCGACGATCACCACCCGCCGGCCAGGGCCGGTGGCCATACGGATCCTCTCGACGTCCGCTGCGGTGCGCAGGTAGTAGACCCCGTGGAGATCGGCCCCGGGAACGGTGAGCCGACGAGGACGGGCTCCCGTGCACAGCGCGAGCTTGTCGTAGGCCAGCTTCTCCCCGGTGTCGAGAACGACGTCGCCCTCCGACCGAACGATGGCCTCCACCTGCGCGTTCAGGAGCTGAATACCTTGCTTGGAGTAGAAGTCCGTGCTGCGAATGGCGATATCGTCGAGGACGCATTTGCCCGCCAGGTATGCCTTCGACAGCGGGGGGCGTTGATAGGGAGTGGCAGACTCGTTACCGATGAGGACGATCTCGCCTGTCCAACCTTCTTGGCGCAAACTAGCTGCCAGTTGTGCCCCAGCATGGCTGGCGCCGACGATGATCGCCCGTTGCGATGTCATGCGCTGGAAGTAGGCGTCAGGCGCACCATCATCTTGCTGATGCCCCGCACGAAATTCGACTGAACGTACTCGGGGTCGCCGACGACCTCGATGTTCTCGAAGCGGGGAAGCAACTCCTCCCACAGAATCCGCAGCTGCATTTCGGCCAGCCGATTGCCCATACACCGGTGTACACCGAATCCGAACGCGATGTGATTGCGCGCATTGGCACGATCGATGATGAAATCATCAGGATTCTCGAAAACGCGTTCGTCGCGGTTACCCGAGGCGTACCACATCACCAATTTGTCACCCTTGCGGATGAATTGTCCGTTCAGAACGGTGTCGGCTTTGGCAATTCGGCGCATGTACGCCAAGGGTGTTTGCCATCGGATAATTTCCGAGTTCATGTTGGGGATCAAATCGGGATTGGCCTTCAATTTCTCGAACTGGTCGGGGAATTGGTTCAACGCAAGAACGCCACCGCTCATCGAGTTACGCGTCGTGTCGTTCCCACCGACGATCAGCAGGACGAGGTTGCCCAGAAATTCCATCGGACGATCGATCAGATCCTTGGTGTCCTCGTTGCTCTGCAACATGGTGATCAGATCGAAACCGGACTCTTCCCCTGCAGACCTCCTGGCCGCTTTGTCATGCCAGAGAGCGCTGAGACCACGGGCCATGTCACGCATGCCCTCGAACACCTCGTCGTTGTCCGAGGGCCCACCGTTGGCTTGCTCCATCGAGGTTGCCAAATCGGACCAGTAGACGAGTTTGCGGCGTTGTTCGTAAGGGAAATCCAGAAGAGTTGCGAGCATCCGAGCTGTCAACTCGATCGAGACATTCTGCACCCAGTCGAACGGCTCGTTCAAGGGGAGGTCGTCCAGCACCTCCCGTACCCGCGATCGGATCAGTCCCTCCATCTCCCGGAGGTTTTTCGGTGCGACAACCCCCTGGACGGCAGCGCGCTGCTTGTCGTGGCGTGGCGGGTCCATCGCGATGAACATCTCGATATCGAGAAACCGGGGCGGGACGCCGATCACGATGAACGGTTCGGCCGAGAACACAGCGTGATTCTTGTCGACGGCCACGATATCGGCATGGCGCGTGACCGACCAGAACGGGCCGAACGGACTGTTGGGTTGGTAGTGAACCGGTGCCTCGTTCCGCACGCGCTCGAAGTACGACTGCCACCGCCCTTGTCTGTAAAGAAAGGGGTTACTGAGGTCGATGTCGGCGAGCCCGACATCCTCGACCGGTGGAATGGGACTTTCGACGAAAATCTTCTTGCCATTCGTGCCAGTCACCCACCGTCGGGTCTTGTCGTACAGATGAGCGCCCTGGATCTGCAGCCCTATCGGGATGGTCGACTGGACCTTGTCGGTGATCGACTCAGAAACTTTCATGCTGTCGTGCCTGCCTTTCACACATCACAATTGGAATTCAGGTGTTCGAACGATCAGGCCATCCCACGCTTCCGAGGCCACCATCTGGCACGACAACCGAGACGTGGGTTCACGCTCGGGGTTCATCGCCAGCATCTCCTCCTCGTCGACGCCGGACAGACCCACCTCTCCTGACCACTGCGGGTCGACGATCACATGGCAGGTGCCACAGGCCGTTTCGCCCCCACAGTCTCCATCGATCCCCGGCACAGCATTGTCGGTTGCAATCTGCATCAGCGATCGACCTTCGACCAGAGCCGCCTCGTGCTTCTCACCATCGTGGGCGACGAAAGTTACAGCTGCCATGTCAACTCCTCGTTTTCCGGCGTGATTGACGAAAGTGTCGTCGCAAACGCGGGTGACGGCTATGTTCGGTGGAGTCATAAACTTGTGAATTCGGGTCAAAGGAATCACCGTGAAGCTGAGCGATGAGGGCGTGCCACCGCTTGCGTTCGTGCAGCTGCTCGAACGCCGCGCACTCGACCCTGACGCCGCCGCGCGCCTTCGCGCGATCATGCACCGCGAAGGAACCAGCGAAGCGACGCTCATTCAGCATGACGTCCAGGCACCGATACGGTGGTTTCGGGAGGTCTATCCCGAACTCGATATCGCCCACGCCACTCGACTCGGATTGGCGTTTGCCGAGCAGGCCCAGTTGACATCGTTCGGGCCCCTGAGTTCACCTTTGATCAGCGCTGGTTCGGTCGCCGAGATCGTCGATCTCCTGACATACCTGCCATTGATCTCCACGGCGTTGAAATCGCAGTTCCACACTGGCGACTACGGTCTGATCGTCGGGCTCACTGCGCACACAGGCGATTCCGCACTGGACTGCTTGGTCATCACCTACGGCGGGTCGGCGTTGTTACGACTGCTGGACATGCTCGCCGGTGACATATCGCCGGTGACACTCCATCTGAGCTGGCCGGAGCCGGCCGAGGTGAGCCACGACAAAGGTCCGGGGGCGAATCGCCGGTTCTTCGACGCTCCGATTTCCTTCGTCCACGTACCCGAGGACACACTAAACAAGGCTTGTCGGTTCTCGGACCCTCTCGCATATCGTCTCGCTATCGCTGATCTGCAGCGGACACTCGCCCATCGGAGTGGGTCCATGTCATCCGCCGAGAAGGTGAGGCAACTGTTGGAAAAGGACCTCGGACAGCGAACCAACCATGATGTTGCACAAGCATTGTCGATGTCGAGCAGCACGTTGAAACGGCGGCTTGCCGAAGAAGGAACCACCTATAGCAAGGTGCGCCAATCGCTGCTGTACGAACGCGCGATGCTACGGCTCCTCGATCGCTCGGTTTCGGTCAGCGAGATCGCTTCCGAACTCGGATACAGCGACCTCGCCAACTTCTCTCATGCCTTCAAACGCTGGACCGGGCGCTCTCCGAAAGATTTCCGAAACCCACGACTCTCGGACGACCCGGATTCGACGTAGACCACACAGACGGGGTCAGATCGATGCCTCGTTCGTTCGCGGCCTGGTCGATCTTCATCTCGGAGATTTCGGAGACGTCACCGCCTCCCTGCCGTGAGAAGAAGAGTGTGTGCAGACCCGAGTACGAACCACTTGTCACTCGACGGTGTCGGCCGGTACGCGTGCAGTCTCCGATTCGAGAAAGTCGACGAGTGCTTCCAACAGGCTGTCCGCGCGCGTTTCGACATCGGCCAGGACGGAGTCCACGTCGTCGAGAAGCCCGTGGGCGTGTCTACGCGCAAGCGTTCCGCGTTCGTAGTAGCCGGGGTCGAGTAGAACCCGCGGTACTGGATCCGGTGCCGAGATCTGCTCCGGATGTTGTGACCGCGCAATGGGCTGCAGGTGGGTGGGTGCCCGTCCGTCCAGGTGCATTCGCACGATGCCCGCGACCGCACGGGCGGTCAACGGGGTCGCAGCCAACGGGGTGTGGCCCCACCGGTCGATAGGAGTCGACAGCGACTGTTTCCCGGCCGGGTCGAAATACCGGTCGTATCCGCCGAGCCCGGCGTCGCCGTCCACGGCATCGAGAGCGTCGGCGAGCATTCGGGTGCTCGGATACCGGGTCCGATGGCCGAGCACCTCACACCAGCGCTGGTACACCATCCGCGGCGAGATGCCCGTCCCCGCCAGCGCGAGGGAGGTGAGGGTATGAACGCCGCGGCCTGTCTCGACGCGAAGGGCGTCGAGACCCGCATCGGCGGTGACATCGCATGCCCGCAGGGCCGCGATGTGCGTGTACGGCAGACCTGTCGTAGCGAGCGTGAGGATCAGTGCGTCTCTGCGTGCGAACAACGCTGACGGCCAACCGTATTCGGGAAGCCGCGCGATGATTCCGCCGATCACGGCTGCCACCTCCTGCAGGCGCGACGTGCGGGCACCATCCAGCGCAGCCCGGACGGTCTCAGCGCACCCGGGAGAAGGTAACAGATGCCGATGATGAGCGGTATCGATCACCGCGATCCGACGGCGTTGGGTCGTCGGCGCGGCGGGGTGCGCGTGGAGGAACCGAGCAAGTGACTCCGGAGAGGCCGCCAGTGAAGGTTCGCCATGGGCGGTGCACCAGTCCTCGAACAGTGACCACGTGTGCCGATCCCGCCTCGGTATCGACGTGTTCGTGATGTCCGCCGGTCGTATCGGAAAAGGGCGGTCGTCGTGGTCAGCATCTGCCCCGGTCGTCCCGTCGCCGGTCACGGGCTCGGTCATAGGCCGAGCTCGGTGACGGCGTTGCCGACCAGTGGCGCATTCTCGTGAGCGTATGTTTCGACCATTGCGGGTGTGGTGTGCCCGGTTTGGCGCATGATCGCATGCGCGTCAGCTCCGTTGCGGAAGGCTTGCGTGACGAAGCCGGAACGGAGGGAATGCCCACCGAGCTGAGCGACGGTGCCGGGGTCGTATCCAGCTCGAGTAGCGCGGCGGCGGATCGCCGCGTGCACCGCGGCTCCGGACAGGGCCGTGTCGGAGAGGTTGCCGTTCTTGCGGACGGACCGAAACAGAGGGGACCGTTTCTCGACCGCAGGAAGGGTGCCGCGGCAGATATGGGAGTCGAATTCCACTGCGCGGGAGAGCATTCGGATGACAGCAACTCTGCCACCGGTGTCGAACGCTGCGACGATCTGCAGCCATCGCACCCACGCGCAGACCGGACATGACTCGTGGCGGTCGGTGAACGGTAACGCCTTCACTGCTCCGGTGCCGTCCTGGTCGGTCTTCGACTTCCGGATACGTACGTGCGCACCATCGAGACGGTCGCGGCGGACATCGCGGCATTCGAGAGCGACGAGTTCACTGCGGCGAAATGCGCCGGTGTAGCCCATCAGCAGTAGCGCGGTGTCGCGGCGTTCGAGGACCTCCGACGCCCAGCCCGCTGCAGTGCGTCGGGCGTGGTCGACGATCGTAGTGATGTCAGCGGTGAGGAGCGGGGCACGGGGCCTGCGGGGCCGCTCCCCCGCAGACGCGTAATCCCGCCGGATACCCGAGAGGGTGGCGCGGACCATCTCGTGCCCGCACGGGTTGTCGTGTCCAGTAGCGCGGTGGCGGTCCGCGACCGCCGCGATCCATTTGTCGAACGTCGACGGCGCATACGCCCGCGTCCCGTCGACGGTGAGCGTGTCGGCGGCGCCGACGAGGTACGCCGCCACCGTTGCGGGATGCGCCGGCAAAGCCTGGTGCCCGAGGACGATGCACCAGTTCTCGAATCGCCTCCACGCCGAGGCATAAGCACGGCGTGTTCCGGCCGAACGAGAAGCTGCGATCGACTGTTCTATCCGAGCAGCGACCTCGACCGGTAGGTCCGGGAACAATGCCACACCACTCACCGAGACGAGTGAATCCGCGTCCCCGACCTTACCGAGCTGCCGATCTGCCATGACAAGCACTGTAGCGAGCACCTCCGACAGACTTCTCAAGCCGAAAACACGCTGAGCAGGCCTTTTCGCGATGATGGTGCGGGAAGGAAAATTCTCGTTGGTCACCGCACAAATAACGTTGGTGACTATGACCCCGGCGCGAAAGCGGGCTTCTCGGCTGTCGCCGCGCGTGCATCGCGGACGACCCCCCTCCATCGGGCGATAGCTATGTCGGCGGATGTTGCAGCGGGATCCCGTGGTCGAGGAACAGTTGCACCGTCTCATCCAGCTCCGCCGCGGTGCGGCACCCCCATGCGTAGGAAGTTGTACAACGACCTGGCGGATGCGGGATCGCCGCGCGCCGCCGCGATGGCGGCCTCGACCGCAGCGTGCGCGTCAGCCCACAGATCGCGCTCGGCTGCGGGATAAGACGAGCGCGTCGGAGCTGTCCCGGGATCCACCGGCTCGTAGGGTCGTGGGCTCAGCAGAGATGCGTGCGCACCGCCGGCATCGATCTCACCGCTCTCGACCAACGCAATGCCGATCGCTGCGGCCTCGAGAACTTTCGCCTGCTCGTCCCAGTGCAGGTCCTCGAACGGAACCCACGCGGTCCGCAACGGGCGAGAACGACCGGCGGCCCTCCAGATCGCAACGAGCCTCGTCGCCCACCGTCCGGTGCGAACCAGAGATGTGGACACTTCGTCGACGACGGTGCGCAGCAGTCTGAACCAGACTGCGGCATGTACTCGGCCCGGGCCGAGTTCCACCCATCCCGTTGTCAGAGCCTCGGTAGTGCGCCGATCGAGGTCCGTCACCGCTGTGGGAACCGGAACGGGCGAGACCTGTTCGTCCGAGCCGAACCGGACCTGATCCCAGAAGATCGCATGACCAGGGAAAGCAGAACAGGGTTCGAGTCGACAACGGTGTTCAAGGCAGCTGCTCAGCACCGTGCAGCCGTCTTCTGAACCTGACAGATCCGTCGGGACCTAGACGGCTCCTGGCCCTGTTCGGGTTCGGACCGACAGTGTGCGATCGCGCCGTTCGTTCGGGCCGCGCCTGTGTCTCACAGCTCCGTGCCCCAGAAACGGTCGTTTCTGGGGCATCCGAACCGACGCGCGGTTGTCAGCTCGCGTTTGTGTATTCGGGAGCTGCAGTGGTCAGTGCGTAGTTTCTGTCTCTGTCATCGCCTTCTGTTTCCAGTTCGGCCGGCGGGTGTAGATGTTCGGCTGCCTTCATCGCAGTGACTTTGTTTACCAGTGCGGAGTATCTGTCGTATCGCCGTGCGACCGTGGGCGGAGTTACTCCGAGGCGACGGCTGACGGCCGCGAAGTTTCCTTTCGTTTCTGGGTCATTTTGGTAGAGGTCGGCGGTTTGCCAGATTTCAGGTTCGAGGGTTCCGTGCTGATCGAGCAGGGCGATGAGGTCGTTGGTGCCGTCGCCCACTGTTGCCGGCTCTGCCGTTTCGAGGTCTCCGGATGCGGCTGTGGTGACCGAGACGGGTTGCGCGGGCGTGCTGATACGCCGTCGAGGTGCGCTGATAACGATCGAAATCATCTCGCTCATGGTCATCACCATCAGGGGCGCGAGTGCGCCGAGGACGGCAGCGACTCCCGCATTGAGGTCGGTGACGGTGAGAACGGCGTGGTAGGCGTTGCCTGCCATGCTGCCCAGTCCGGCGAGTGTGTACACGGCGATGATGAAACGTCGGCCGATCACTGTGGCCCGGTCGGTGTGCTGGGACAGAGCGATCCGGAAGATGCCGGCCGCGAGGATGGGACCGTCGAGGACGACTGGGATAACCCAGGCGGAGTCACCCATGTTGGCCATGGTGGCAAGGTCATGGAGGGTTTGAAAGCTGAGGTTGAAGCTTGACGCGGTGACGGCGATAGCGACAATCAGACCGATGATCAGGGCCCATTTGATTACAGCCGGGTGGATCTCGACTGCATGTTGCGATGTCGGCAGCGCGCCGTCTAGTTCTTCGACCTCTAGGTCGGCGTTACGGTGGTTCATAGGTCACAGCTCCCTTTGTTGTCTGTGGCCGATGGCCCCGGTGGTGTTCCCGCACTGCCGGGGCCCCTGCGTTGGTCTGGTGGCGGTTCGATCGAACGTTCTACCGTTGCTTCGTCGGCTTTGGTTTGTAGTGCTCGGGGTAGGCGACTCTGATTGCGTGCTCGATGATTTCGCGGATGGTGTCCCCAGAGTGGGCTTCGACTGCGTCGATGGCCTCTCGGTAGCTCAGTCCGAGACGTGTCGAGAACTGAATGACCGGCTCGGCCTTCTCTCGACGGGGGCGTCCTACTGGCCGGGGAGAGACCTTAGTCGACTGCGGGACTTCGGCGGAGTCAACCGTTTCATCGGCCGCTGGTCGAGGGCCCCTGCGGGTGACGTTCAGGTCCGGTTCGCTGCTCATGGTGAAGCCTTCCGTGCGGCGCAGTCATGCGTTCGTGCATGCATGCATGCATGCATGCATGCATTAATTAATGATTGATGTAAATATCTGCTGGTAGGCGGACAGTACGGGTGCGCCTTTGTCGAACTTGCCGTACCACTCGCCTGTCATCCGCGACTGGTCGACGATTGTTCGGTTCGGGATGATCGGGCTGAGCTGCAGGCCCGTCTCTTGGAGAAGTTCCAGCGCCTTAGTGGAAACCTTGGTCATTACAGTCTCTTTGACTGCACCGACGACGACGCCGGCTTCCTGGAGGTTCAAGGTCGCGCCGATTCGTTCCCGGCTCGCGCGGAACTTCTGGACGCTTTCCCGAGCTCCTTCGACTCCGTCCAACCCGTCTTGGTTGGCTGTCGCCGCGTAGACAACGAGGCTGGAGGCGGCCAGCGCGTTCTGCGTCAAGAGCCCGCCTTGACGGTTCGGGCAGTCGATGATGACGACCTCGGAGGTGTGTCCTTCGAGGGCGGCAGCAAGTCGCAGTTCCGCGTGGTCCTCGTAGTCCTTCTCGCGGTTCGAGAGTGATCTGGCGGACGGAAGGATTCGTAGGTTGTCGGACCATTCCGTGGGAATCGCGAGATCCTCGGCCCACCCCTCCGGGTTCGCGTCTGCGAGTACGGCACCGACGTGCTTCCACGGCTCGTCCGGGTAGCTCCCGACCCACTTTGTGGCCGCACCTCTCGGGTCGAGGTCGATCAGGGTGGTTGGGGTTCCAGCCGCCGCCGACACCATCGCCAGCGATACTGCTGTCGTGGTTTTGGTGACGCCCCCAGCCTCGCTGTACACCATGATTACGTTCATGCACGCACTCTAGCACTCACTCACGCATGCGGGCACTAACTAATGAATGAAATAACGCACGAGTGAAGCAACGCGTTAGTTAGTGCGCGCTTGCAGGCGTGAGTGAAAGCATTCGGTAACGAACGCACGCGTTACTGCACGCACTAATTAATTAACGCATGCACTAATTAGAGAACCTTCTGACCTGGCATAACTGCGAGGGTAACGCGAAGGGAACGCACTCAAATGCGCCCTCTACCGGTGCGCAAGGTAAGTAGCGGCCCCACCTAGACCGACCGGCGTCGCGTCCATCCTGCCCCCCTTCCAAGTCTCGTGGAGCGGGTCAACCCTGCTCTCCACCGTCAGCCAGATTCAGAGCATTCCGCACCCGCACGGGCGACAAGACCTCACAAGCGTCACGTCTGTGACTGCACGGGTGAAACAGTGCCCTAGTCGTGGGCGGCCTTGGATTGCACGACAGGCACGATCA
The DNA here is from genome assembly GCF_040702765.1 of Rhodococcus sp. NPDC076796. Taxonomy (NCBI): domain Bacteria; kingdom Bacillati; phylum Actinomycetota; class Actinomycetes; order Mycobacteriales; family Nocardiaceae; genus Rhodococcus; species Rhodococcus sp. NPDC076796. The sequence continues at coordinate 11,476 of NZ_JBFBMS010000014.1, forward strand.
CTGCGCCGAGTCGGTCACTGAGGAGCTCCATCGCTTCCAGCAAAGGATCAGGCTCTGGGGGTGGCCCCGCAGCAAGCATCGCCGCCCACAGCGTTTCCGACTCTTCCCCGCGCGGTGGGGGAGCGCCGTAGATCGGAACGTCGGCAGCTGGATCTTGCATGGCCGACGCGATGGCCGGGCCGTAGAAGCGGTTCTCAAGCCACACCTGCCACAAAAGCCGTTCGGCTCGATGGCGAACGATACGGTCGGCCGCGACGGTCTCGAGGCCGTGAGCGTCCGCCACGTCGTCCAAAGTGCGGCTTCCGGGACCCAATGTCGCCCCGTCGCGTTCGATGAGCCCAGCGGCCGTCAGAGCCGCGACAATGGCGTAACCGTTCGATGGCCGCAGCATCGCGCCGGCGAAGACGTCGTCGACGCTCGTAGCCAGACCCGCAACAACCAGCTCGTACACCGACCGCCCACGCAGACCGAGCACGCTCCATGCCGGATGTACCGGCTCCACACGTGCGCGCTCGACCCGCGCTCGTCCTGGGCCCCGTGTGGTCGCCGGTGTGGTCAGGGCGTAACGATCGGCCTCCCGACCAGCACCGCGGGACACGAGCAGCAAGGGAGACCCTGGAGTCTCTCTGAGCACCCGCAACGCACTCCAGACGGTCGATTCCGACATCAACCCGGCCGAATGCGACAGGCTCCGTCCACCCACTGCCACCACAGGGACGCCCTCGACCAATTCGCCGGCCAGAGCCGATGTGTAGGCCAGCGCTTGGACCACTGCGAGTAGGACAGGACGTTGTCGGGTACCGAGAAACTCAGAGTCGATCCACAGCTGTGCGTGCGCCAGCCACTGTCTACGAATTCGATCTTTGAGGAACGAACTACTACCCCCTGTGTGTCTGTCCTTGTGCGTGAGTTGGTGGAATGGGCGGACGATCCTTGCGGCCCAGCTCAGGGCGTTGGCCACGTCTCGTTGCAGGGCTGCGGCGGAGTGCTTGCCGTACTTGTCGACGTACGAGTTGCGGACTCCCGACCACGCCTTGGTTGCGATCGCCTTCTCGATGTCCGCGGTGCTGGCACCGCGCAGGACGGCGTGGCTGATGACGGCCTGCCTCGCCTCTGAGGGGGAGTCCCAGAGGGCTCTGGCTGTTTTGGTGAACTTGCCCGTCGCCGCGTACGCCTCGACGGCCTCTGGGACGGCTGTAGTGCGGTGGAAACGCGGGTCCAAGCGTCGGTCCCTGCCGACACCGACGAGGCGTTCGTCTTGGGTGAGGGAGGCAGCGACAGCGGCTACAGGGGTTCGGTGCCGGGGAGTGGTCGCACCGCCCAGGAGAGCGATGAGGCGGGGGACGATACCGCGGTCGGACCGAACGGTGAAGGCGTCGATTGCCTCGTCGACAGTGCCGTCGAGGATGCGGTAGCCACCCTCGCGGCACGGTGAGCCCGGGGGAGTGATGCAACCCCAGTCCGCGTTGAGCATCGGAGTGGCGTCCAGGGTGACCAGGCGGGCCGACAGGAGCTGCATCACCATTTTGATGTCGTCGACGCGCAGAGCGATGTCGGTGGCCATCGGCACCAGGACGTGGCGGCCGCCGCTCGTCGAACGATCGGTGATTGTGCGTGCACCGCATTCGTGGAGCCATCCCAAGGCACGTTCGACATCGACGTCGACCTGCTCCGGCGTGTGGTGTTTGGCGTCGAAGTCCAGCGCTAGCAGGCTCGTACGGCCGCGCGCATAGATCGGCACCGCGGCCGGCACGGACGGTAGGTGCTTCGTCAGACTCCGCGCGGTATCGAACTTGCCGCTAGCGGCACTCCAGACACGCATGGACCGACGCGCGGCCACCAACGGAGACAGACGTCTCCATATGTTGTCGGGTGTCGACATCGCCGTGACGACACGAACGTTAGATCTTGAACCTTCATCAGGGCGCGAGGTACCCTGAGACGAGACCAGCAATAGTCTGTCCCTTCCAGGGGAATGCAGCACCGAAACGAAGATTGGCTCTCCGTTTCACCTCGAGCCCTCGACCTGCCAGTCGGGGGCTCGACTCTTTTCGGTCTGCACGTAGTGTGCGAGCGGGGGCCGAGGCTAACCGTCCTCAAGCACGCCGCATTCTTGTCCGTCTATGCGGTTAGCGGCATCACCTCTTGGTTCAATTCGCGTACTAGATCGGGGCGTCCGTGAACCACAGCGAGCAGATCCGCAAGGTACTGCGACGTAGACGTGCAGCCCGCCTCAAGTGCTCGCCGTTCGATCAGGTCACCAACCTCCACAGGGATACGAGTTGCGTACATACGCCTCGACCCCTTGCTCTGCATGGCCATCGCTGACACCTTTCCCGGACGCCAATCCATCACAAGATTCTGTAACAGATTGCGGATGGTGCCGGTTAGACACGCCGTGAAGCTGTAACAAGATTCGCCAAGTCGCCCTTGAGGCGACGTCCTGCGAACGTCGGCGTTGGTTACGGCGGGTCGTCGACGAGCTCCAGCCCACGGCTTAGCCAGATCCACCCAGGGCGCACCTCTGCCCCCAACCGCACTGATAGGGCAGACTCTTAGATCGCGTGGTAGCTACGCGGGGGACTGGCTCACACACACCGAGAGGAATATCGACTCGATGACATCTGATACGACGCAAGCGGGGGCGGCTCCGTACAGCAGCAATCTGTTTTTGAATGTCTACGATCTCTGGGTCATGCGGCTGTCGAACAGCTACGCCTGGCGCTGCAACCGACAGAACTTCCTTGACCTCTATAACGGTCGCATCGGACAGAGACACCTTGAGGTCGGGCCCGGATCAGGTTGGCTACTCGCCAACGCAGACTTACCAGCTGACCTCGATCTCACGCTTTCGGATCTCAGCCCGAACTCGCTGAAGCACACAGCATCTCGACTCCGGGTACCCACCACTCTGATCGAGCAAGACGTACTCGAACCCTTCGCCGAGAACATCGAAAAGTTCGACTCGATATCTCTCAACTACGTCTTGCACTGCCTACCCGGCGATTGGTCGACCAAAGATGCGGCGTTCGATAACCTCGCCGCGCTGTTAAAGCCAAAGGGAGTGCTGTTCGGTTCCACCGTGATTGGTGTCGACCAGCGGTATACCCTGTTCGGCAAGGCATTGATGACGGCGTACAACAAGATCGGTGCGTTCGGGAACTGGCACGACGATCTGCCGGGTCTGCAGAACGCGCTGAACAGCAGGTTCGAGCAGGTGGAGATCAACATGGTGGGGAACGTCGCTCTCTTCGTCGCCAAGGGCCCGCGAGCCACACCACGGTCGGCCTCATCGCGGCACAGCGCGCAGATTGAAGCGCATGAAGCTGAGCACCACAGGCAATAGGGGCGGTCGACTACGTCCGTACTTTCTGCTGATGGCGTAGTTTGCGCCAGGCCCTGGCAACGTCGACCAAGTCATCGCTCGTGGCGGTGAGGTCGTAGGCCCCGGAGCGCTGCGCCAGCACCGTCAGGAGCTCGTAGCGTTCCGGAGGCATCTGACCAGCGGTTTTAGCGGCATAGGCCTGAGCCAGTTCTGCTGCGATACTCTCCGCATTTAATTGAAGCGCGTCCGATTCAGTGGACAACGTGGATGCGTTCCACTTGCTGAGCCTGCGTGCTGCATCGTGAATTTCGATGATCTTTCTGTGAAGCTTCATCGCAGGATCGGACTGGGACTGTCGACTGTCGGCTGTCCTGACCTCGGGGAACTGATCGGTCATGTCTTGCCACAGAAGCTCGATTTCCTTCAAGTTCTTGCTGATTCGGTCCTGTCCTAGCTTTGCCCGCAGTACTGCGAGAACCGGAACCGCACCCATGATCAGCGATCCAGCAACCGCTAGGAAGAAAGTTAGGGCCTTCACATGCATCTCTGGATCCGCCGACCCAGAGCCTGTCAAGACCTCCTGAAAAGTGAGAATAGGCGTGCTCACCGCAACAAGTGCGAGACCGACCGCAATTGCAATCGCCAAGCCATAGAGCGCTTTCTCACGGACCGCGGTGTCGGGATGTCGAGCTTCACGTACGAAGATCCTCATGACAGCAACTGCGACGAACAGAATCGGGGCATAGAAGGCGGTCCACAAGACGACTGCCGGCCAACCCAAGTATTGATCGACTAACTCACCGGCCTTCCGGGAAGGTGTCCCGGAAATGAGGATGACGGCACTGAGAGCAAGTCCAATCGCGTCGTAGACCCGCTGGCGCTTCCACACAGCCGAAGGGTCGGCCCCCACCCATAACCGCGACATGCCGTAGATGGCCATGACAACCATGACGATGCAACAGAACGTGAGCTGCTGAAACAGAGCGACGTCGCCTAGCGGTTTCGGTAGATGCCTGATTGCGTCTTGAACCGCATTTTCACGGAGAACTAAGGCGAACCATCCGATGACCAGCGAGCGTGTAGTCAACCTATCGATGATCGACGAGTTGAGCCACGCGACGCGAACCACCAACGTCAGTGCCATCAGTACGATGATTGGCCACGAGATCCACGCTGGGACGGGGGAGGTCATTTCGCCCTGAAAAATGTCGAGCGGAGGGGCGACTGGCGTCGATTTCGGTTGACCATCGCCTCGACCATGATGTGGTCGGCGAAGGACTCGGCGGCGGCTTCCTGGTCATCTTCGAAGCTGTCACGACCCAACACATTTTCGATTGTTCGCTCCGAGACGTGAGGCAACAACACCTTGAGCATGGCCCTACTGTGGTCGGACTCGGGAAGGCCGGTATGCGAAAGAACCATATGACCTACCTCGTGACCGATGACTTGGTCTGCTTGATACTCGGCGACGTCGGATCCGTACACGATGAAGTCGTCTTGCTTGCGGGCAACCCACAACCCACACAGAGTGCCTGTCAGGCCCACACGGCTCAGCAGTGCCGACTCGACGGGCCATAGGACGATCGGTCGGTCGCGCTCCTCTGCGATCAGGTCGATGAACTTCTGACGCGACCATGGCTCATCCGACGGCATGTTCGCTGCGATGCGTCGCACAGCCGACCGAATCTGACTCTCTTGGCTCACGGGTCCCGACTCCCTCCGACCTTTTTTAACCGAAAACAATGAACGGCGCTACACGTTACTCCTGGTACCGCCTGCATCGGATGTCTTGCCTTCCGGCTGGTCAGGAAGCTGTTCGAGGATGTTCATGAGGTCGTCGGCGCTCATCGCACCTCCGTCCCGCATCGCAAGCAACTGAACGCCGGAATCGCGTAGCTGGGTCAGCACCGACAATTCCCGGTCGTAGCTCTCCGCGGTGCTGTCCCACTTGTTCGCGAGAAAGGAGGCCGGGGCCTCGAAGTACTCAGCGAGAGCGTGGACCATGTCGCTGTCGGCAAATCTCAGACCGGCCTCAGCACGTAACTCTGCTATTTCCGTCTCGATAACAGGCCGTCCCAAGAGACTGGAGATCGACTCGGCGACGACGGCATTGCTGACTTCCGGGTTGTCGGCGGTGTGGTTCGTCTCGAAGAGTTTGTTGATTCTCACGTGCAAGGGAGGCGTTGCCTTAGCCATGTTCGTTCCGTTCTTTTTTAGCGGCGTCGACTGTCTTTCAGACGGCGAGCGAACCGATGGGCTGTTGCTTGATCGATTTCGATGGGACTGCCGTAAAGCCAACGGCGGTAAAGCTTTTCTTCACGTTCTGGATCGTCGTAATCGACAGGAAGCTCCAGGAGCGCCGCGATTGCGGAATCGATCGCCTTGTGGTGCTGCCCATGATTCCTTTCGAGCGTCTCGGTGACGAAGGACCCGGCGATGGCCGAAACTGCAACATCCAGTTTCTGGAGTGCTACCCGCAGATCATCGACCCCTGAGGTGCGGTCTTCCAGGCCATCGATCTCTCTGTGCATGTCCCTCTGGGCCGCGAGCAGTTTAGTCAGTGGGTCCAGCCCGACCGTGATGTTCCCCGTGCCGGCCTTGTACGGTGCTCTCCCCAACACAACCGGCTGCGCGCTTTCCCAATAGACATTCGCGGCGCTTCCGGGCTTCCAACTCAGGCCGGTATCGAACTTTTGCAAGGTGCTCGGTCTCGGGTTGTTGAGCTCGCCGCGTTCGGCCATCAGGACGACGGGCTTTGTAGGCCCACCCGCCTCGCGCAATCCCGTGATGGTGAGGTTCCGTTGCTTTCTGCGAGAGCTGACGCAGGTGGCAAACCATAGTGGGTGTCCCGTTTGCGTCACAGATCCATCCTAGAGCCGAGGTCAATATATGGTCAATAAACTGAGTGGGGTCAATAAACGTGTCAGATCGCAAACCCCCGGTCAGGGGCGTGTGATCCATTCGAAATTGACTTCTACTTGCCCATCGCTCAGAGGGACCATAGTGTTCCGCTCGTGATGACGAAACACGGCGCAATTAGATCGCGCGTTGAGTTTCGTGAATCTAGAAGACTGGATCCACGGGACGTCCAACGAAGGATGGTCGGCCCACTTACGACCGACCGAGACGGTTCGGTTCAGCTGCCACTGGACCGGACTACTTGCGACCAGAACCCCGTGCTGCCGTCAACGTCCTCAGGGAAGTACGTCCAACGGTCGGTTTCGTACGCGATCGAAGGAGGCAACTACACGCGACACCTCGAAACCAAGGGCGCTGGCAATCTTTCGGGCCATTGCGTCCGACAGCTTTACATGACCGCGTTCGAGTGCGCCGATGTGCTGAGGGCTCACCTCAACTTTGCCAGCAAGATCACCCTGAGTAAGGCCGCGAGCTACCCGCAAGTCTCCAAGGTGCTCATCACTAGGATCCACGATCACCACATCGGTCACACGCACTTGCAGTACAGCGAGGCAGCGGGCAAGTGCGGCGATACCCGGATCCGCCTTTCCCTGCTCCCACTGCGAGTAGGTCGACGCTCCGATACCGCCCCGTCGAGCAACCTCCGCGCCACTGAGACCAGCCCTGGCTCGGGCGTCTCGCAAGCGGCTCGGATCGAAACCACGGAGGCGGCGCTTCATCGCTGGTACTCCACGGTGAGTCACAATGTCACCCGCCTATTCCTGGTAGCACATAATGTAGTCGTAAAACAGATTGGTTATCACGGGTTGTTTAAACCGGACTGTCGAAGTAAGGTTTAGCACAGAACCCGAACAAAGAAGAACCCCCGTGGTGCGCGTAGCTGATTGGCGTCCGCAAAGCGCATCCACGAGGGCCGACCCAGCAGACAGGGGTGCGACTACGTCGCGTCTACATGGGCATTCTCAGCCTAACGGACGTCGATGCACGTAGCGCCCCGGAACGGAACGCAACTGTGCTGTCCAGTCATTCACAGACCCTGCAAACACCAGCAGCCGCGTCCTCGCACTCGAATCAGTGCAGCGCCGTGAACGACCGAGTCCACGGTCTCGCTGTGTGCTCACTGCCCTCAACTCCGCATTCCACACACCAACTTCGGTGTGAAGAGACCGGCGAATTGATCGGGGAATGGACCGACGTGGACAAGGCGTTCCGCCGTCCCGCCAACGAACCTCGCCGCGACATCCAGTTCAACCAGGTGGCCTGACCCTCCCAGTCTCGGCTGGGGTCACCGTTTTGACGCCCAGTCGTGAGCTACAGGAGCTCCCCGACGCCCTGTAGCTCGACCGGTGGACCGGCGCGAGGGTCGTGCAGTAAGCGCATTTCATCATGTTCGGTGCTGCGCGACCCCGCCGGGACATCAACCGCGAACTCATACCCGTTCTCACAGAGAGGATTTCGATACCCGATGTGGATTTTCACTCAGCCTTGGTTCTGGCAGACGGTCTTCGGCTGGTTCTGAGGCACTAGCACGTGATGGGTGCGTGCGACTGGCCCACAACCTACGGATCGCACGCACCCATCCACTTCTTTCACTTGATCTAGAACCAATTGTCGCCAGAACGGTTGCTCTGCAATCGCATTCACCAGAACGACCCGAACGCCGGGTCGCACCAGGAAGGGATCGACACACAATGCCAGCAACATCGGGCTCCGGACAGCACCGCTCATCCAAGACACGAGGGCGGGTGATCAAATCGTTGCCCGCTATGGCTGCGGTGACGATCGCAGGCCTGACCATGCAGGCCGCTCCCGCTCAGGCCGCTCCGTCGCAGCCGGGGGTCATCGCCCCGCAGGAATCGCAGCCGGGCGTCACGGGCGCACCGAAGACGGCGCCGGTCGCCCCGCCGCCGGCCGCGCCGGAAGAACGTCAGTACCTACCCGGTTACCAGCCCTCACCCCAGGTCCAGCAAACCCCGTCACGCAGTTACGACGACTACCTGGCGGGCAATCAGCAGTCCACGTACTACCAGAACACCTATTACGAAGCCCCTGCTCCGCAGGCTGCCCCGAGCGAAGCGCCCCCGGCTCTGCAGGCGACTCCGCCGCCCCCACCGCCGGTCCCGACGGTGCAGCGCACCGTCATTGCTCCGATCGACGCACCTGATGGTTACTTCCTCGTCGGCGGTGAACTCGTGCCGTACGACCCGAACATCGTGGACCGCAATTTCGTCGAGCAGTTCAACAACACCACCCAGGCAATACAAGCCGATGGCGGAAACTGGCTGGTGGGCAACGGATTCGCCGATGCTCCCCGCGCCGACCGTATCGCAGCGGGTACCGCGACCGGTGTCATCACCGGTGGCGCTGTCGGCCTCGCGGCATCGATGGTCCCGGCCGCAGTCATCACCGGCACCGCCGCTGCCATCGGCGGCGGACTCGGTGTCGCCGCTACCACCGGCACCGGTGCGATCGTCTGGGGCGGACCGGTCGGCTGGGTGTTCATCCCCGGTGCAGCAGCTCTCGCAGGTGCCGGGGTCGGCGCGGCGCTGTCGGCACCGATCGTGCTGGGCCTGACCGGTGCCGGAGCAGTCCTCGGCGGCGTCCTCGGTGCAACCGTCCTCGGCGGCGAGCAGCAGATCATCGAAGAGCCTGCACCGCTCCCGGCACCCGAGAGCGTGCCGGCACCGCCTGCCGCGCCGCTGACCATCGATGCCCCCAGTGTCCAGAAGGCCGTCGATCAGGCAGTGACCGATGCGCAGGTGTGGACCGAGCCCGCGTACGAGGCCGTACAGGGATTCACCTCGACCGCACTCGAACAGCCCGCAGTGGCCGAGACAGTCGCCGCGGTCAACAACGCCGCTGCTCCGATCGTCGACCAGGCCAACGCAGCCCTGGCAGGCCTGCAGGCGGCACTCGTCCCCGCTTGATCCTCACTTCCCCCGGATTCATCTGTGCCAGAAAGGATTCATCGATCATGGTGCGAAGCCAGCAAGGTTCGTCGATAGTCAGCGCAACCGGCCCGAGCCGATCGCCGAGACGACCACAACCGGCCAGCGCCGCGTCCGGATCCCGTGACCGCAGTCGTCGCCGAGCAGCCCTGCTGTTCGGCGGCGCAGCGGTCACGGTCGCTGCGGTCGTTACCGGCGTCATCGTGGCCACCGGTGACGACTCGGCACCCGCGAAGGGCCCACTGCCGGCCGATGCACTGACAACGACCGCGCCGTCGACGTCCACCGACACCTCACCTCCTTCCGAAAGCTCACCGTCACCTGCTCCTGCCGAATCAGCGCAGGGTGATTGCTCGATGCCCGCAGGTGGGCAGGACAGCGGCGAGAACGCCATCAGGGCATTCGAGCACCGCCTGTACGTCGAACGGTCCGGCGCTGCCGCGTTCGAGCTCATCTCCCCCGCCGCCCCGCCGTTCACCACTGTCGAGAACCTCGATATCGGTATCGCCGAGACCCCGGTCGGGTCGAAATACTGCCTCGACCTCGACCCGGTTCTGCCCGGGCTCTTCACCCTCACCGTCAGTCTCGTCCAACCCGACGGGACACCCGGCCCGAAGTACCGCACCCAGCGCGTCACCACCTCCGTGGTCGACGGGCGTCATCTCATCGAATCGATCACCGAAGTAGGGGAATAGATCATGCGCAGTGCCGACTCCGTCCGACTCGCCGCCCTGACCGCCGCCGTGGCCACCGCACTGTCCCTCGCGGCCCCGGTCGCCTCGGCGGCACCCGCTGCCGGGTCACCGTGCGCGCGATTCGTGGCGGTCCTGGCACCGGGAACCACCGAAACCCGAGCCGACGCAGACCCCACCAAACCCGCCGGGATGCTGGGCCAAGTCGGGCAGGAGTTGCAGCGCCGGTACGGATCTCAGATCCAGGTCGTCTACCCTTCGTACCCCGCCCAGGCGTTCCTCCAGTCCGGCATGACGTACGCGACGTCGAAGACCGAAGGCGATCGGGCGACGGTCGACGCGATCTCCCGCTGCCCCGGATCGAAGTTCGTCCTCGGTGGCTACTCACAGGGAGCGCAGATCGCCAACGATGTGGCTGTCGAGATCGGAGCCGGGTCAGGTCCGACGCCGCCGGCGTCGGTGCTCGCGGTTGCCCTGCTGGCCAACCCCAAGCGCGGTACCGCCGGAGCGAAGATAGTCGGCCCCATACTGGCAGGTCAAGGCATCGGCGGACCCGACGCCCGCGGCTTCGGTGCCCTGTCGGGGAAGGTCTTCGACATCTGCCACCCCGACGACAAGTACTGCAACACCGAGACGTCCTCGAACTCGTTCCTGGCCTCGCTCGGCCGAATCCTCGCCAACCCACCGGGCACGGTCGAGACCGCCGCAGGAGCCACCGGCCCCACACCCGACACCGACGTGACCACCACCAGCGCAACTGGACAGTCCACCGCAGCATCGACGCTTCCCACCTCGAGCACGACCGGAAGCACCACCCCTACCCCGCCGACGTCTGGCACCGGCACCGATGCAACATCGACGTTCCTGAACGCAGTCACCTCCGACTACGGGTTCGCTGATCTTTCCGCAGCCCCGGGTGCCGCGAGCTCGCTGGCGGCATCGGTGGACAAGCTGCAGAACGCCGGCGCGCCGACCTCGACCTCGTCGGCCCTCGACATCGCCGAGATCGGTCAGCAGGCCAAGCTCCTGGCCGGTACGTTCGCCCCGGTCGCCCAGACACAGTCGTGGATGGCGGCGAACCCCGCGGCCCGCGACGGCCTGCGTACGGCCGCCGAAGGATCTCCGGAAGCTGCGACCAGCAGCGTCGTCGACGCGCTCGATCAGGTCGACATCCCGAAGATCGTCGGCGCTGCCGACCAGGTGGTGAACCTGGCCAGCTCTGTTCTGTCCGGCGCGTCGGCCCTGGCCGGCTCGACCTCGATTGCACCGTCCGGATCGACGCCCACCGATGCCGCGAGCACGTTCGCGGCCCTGTCCGGTCCCGCGCAGACCTTGAGCACCGGCGTGGCACCGCTGGCGAGCACTCCCGCCGATCAGCTCGCGACAGCGACATCGGTTCTGTCCGCGATCAAGCCGGTCACGATCATCAACCAGGTCCTCGGCGTGGTCACAGGGGTGACATCGGTCGACTACAACGGCGTCGCCGCGAACCTCCAGGCCCTCCCCGGTTTCCTGCTCTCCGGCAACATCAAAGAGGCACACCGGGTTTCGGGTGAGCTCAACAATCAGCTCTCCCCGCTGGTGAAGATGGCCGCCGGGGTGGACCTGTCGTCGATCGCGCGACTGATCAGCCTGATTCCGGACCCCTCCGGCACCGCAGCCGCCACATCGATGGTGGCCGGTCTGCTCGCCAACGTCGACGTCATCCGGCTCGCCCGCGACGTCGGCCAGCTCCAAGAGGTGGCATGGCAGGTCGTCGAGACCGGAAACCTGCTCGCCCTGGGTCAACTACTACCCATCGGAATCGACCTCGCCAACGTCGCACTCGGTGTCCTGATGCCGAGCCAGAAGATGTCCGCCGACCAGCTCGACGCACCCACCGACGCGATGACCGCACTGATGAGCAGCCAAGCCCAAAGCAGCGACCTCGTCGGGCTCGGCAATTCGGCTCTGGCCACCGTGACCTCCCCGGACGCGGCCGCCTTGGGCCAGTTGGTCGATGCGGGTGTCACTGCGGCGAGCTTCCTGGGTTCGCGGGTGCACGAGTCCTACGGACAGTGGCTCGTCGACGGCCAGAGCACCGCCCTGCAGGAAATGGTCGAGATCTACACCAAAGCCATCGGCGGCTGACCGGGAACGGGCCGCAGCACCAACACCTGTTCTGCCAGAACACAACACCGCAAGTACTTCGCACTTTCACCACCAGATGAAGGACATTCGGCAATGGGCACGCAGTCCAGCTCCACCAAGACCGGCATGAAGGCCGGGGCCGCAGTTGTCGCGGCCCTGGTCATGCTGGTCGGCGCAGTGGTGATGGGCAGCGACAACCCGAAACCGACTGCGGCCGACTGCATCCCGACCCGCTCGCAGACCCCGGCCGCCACCGGGTCGGTGACGGTGCCGGTCCCTGCCGGGCAGTACCAGCTCACGTCCGGCTTCGGTCCCCGGTGGGGAACCATGCATGAAGGCGTCGACTTCGCCGGGCCCGTCGGCACCCCGATACTCGCGGCCACGGACGGCGTGGTCGTCGCCGCTGGACCGGCCAGCGGATTCGGCAACTGGATCATCGTCGACACCGAGATCGACGGCAGCAAGCTCTCCACCGTCTACGGCCACATGTTCGACGACGGCGTGTTAGTCAAAACAGGCGACACCGTCACCGCCGGCCAACACATCGGCAACATTGGCAACGCCGGCGAATCCACCGGCGCACACCTGCATTTCGAGGTCGTCCCCGGCGGTCGCCTCTCCGGCGGTAAGGCGATCGACCCGGTCCCGTGGCTCGATCAGCACGGCGCGGCCGCCACCGGCAGCGACGCCACACCGCCCCCCGCGCCGGTACAGCTCGCGGCCGCAACGACGCCGCTGACAGCGGGCGGCGAGATGGCCCCACTACCTGCCGACAAGGGCTCGGAGGAGCACTGGCAGGTCGACACCGTGCGCATCGCCCGTGCCGTCGCGGCGACCTTCCCGGAGGTCGACACCATCGGTGGGTGGCGTCCAGTCGACAGCTACGACGATCACCCGTCCGGCCGCGCCGCCGACATCATGATTCCGGCCTTCGACTCACCCGAGGGCATCGCGTTGGGCGACCGTATCGCCGATTACGTCATGGCGAACAAAGACCTCTTCCAGGTCGAATACATCATCTGGCGTCAGCAGTACCGTCCCGCATCCGGCGAAGGCAACCTGATGGAGGACCGGGGATCTCCCACCCAGAACCATTTCGATCACGTCCACGTCACCACCATCGGACACGGATACCCCGTGCCCGGCCAGCTCTACGGCCCAGCCCCCGGCGGCGCGGGAGCATCCGCGGCCCCGTCCGGTCCCTGCGCCGGAGTTCCGGCCCCCGGATCGGGCGGAGGGCTACTCAAACCCGGTTCGACACCACCAGAGTTCGAGCCGTGGATCGTCAAGGCCGCCGCGACGTGCCCACAGGTCAGCGCCCCGATCATCGCCGCACAGATCGAGAACGAGTCCAAGTTCGACGTCGAGGCCCACAACGCCGGTTCCGGGGCGGACGGACCGACTCAGTTCATCCCCGGCACATGGGCCGCGAAGGCGGTCGACGGAGACGGAGACGGTACCAAGGACACCCGCAGCATCCCCGATGCGGTGATGACCCAAGCCGCCTACGACTGCGAGCTCGCGGCGATCGCAGCAGACGGACTCGCATCCGGAGCGCTCACCGGCGACCTGACCGAGCTCTACCTCTCGATGTACAACTGCGGGCCCGGCGCAACGCTCGGCCAGGGCCAGGTCTGTCAGAACGCAGAAACCCTCGCCTACGTCCGCAACATTCCCCAGCGAGCAGCATCCGCCTTCGCCGCCGACACCGCTGTCGCCGCATGAGAACCCACCAGGAGAACCAGGACATGAACTCTCGACGCAATGCCCTCTCGGCCCGCGGACCACTACTGGTCGTCGCCGCCGCCGCTGCCCTGGTACTCACCGGATGCGGGTCGTCCGGTGAGAGCGCCGTAGCGACGTCGACGACGCCAGCAGCGCCAGCACAACAGTGGAACCCCGGCGAGAGCCCGACGACGTCGCAGGCCGCTCCGACGTCGTCTCGCCCGCCGGCGGCATCGTTGCCGCCCGAAGCAGCGGGAGTGGACTTCACCAGTCCCGACGCTGTCGCCCGCGCCGCCCTGACGGTGTGGTTCGGCTGGAACACCAACACCGACACCGGACCGAACGACGCGGCGCAGCGATCGACCCCGCTGCTCACGGATCGTTTCGCCGACTCGATCACCGCCACCTCAGCGGTATCGGGGCCGGGTGGCCAGTGGCTCGAATGGGCCGCAGAGGGCGCGGTGGTCGCCGTCGAAGTCGACCCCTCGACAGCATCGGTACCCGAGGAAACCCCTAGCGAGGCCTACCGGGTCTTCGAGATCACCCAGACCGCCCGCACACCCGACGGCGAAGTCGTTGGCACCCGCAAGGTCGGGGCGAACGTACAGCTGCGCAACGCATCCGGCGACCGGTGGGAGGTCGAGAAGATCTCCGAACGCTGACCCGCCTCGCCCCTGTTCACCACCCGCTTTTCACCGCCCGAGAAAAGGACACGCCATGACCACATCCGCCGCCACCGAATGGGAAGCCGCAGCCGCAGCCGTACGCGGGGCCGCCGAAGATCTGCGCACCAGCGACTCCGCTGCACTGCGGGCGTGGGCGAAGACGAACGACCTTCTCTCACGAACGATGTGGCCGAAAGTCAAACGAGAACTGCTCAAGCAACTCGACCTCGACTACGACAGTTTGCGGAACCGCGAAGCCATCGAACGCAGAGACGCCATAGCCGCATCGGCCGCATCGGCACCGCTGGTCGAACTGTTCGCAGCAGGTGACGAACGCGGCAGCTTCGCCGTTGTCAGTCCCGTCGACGACGCCGCCTGGTACGGAACGTTTCACCGCAACGACGCGGTGTTCAAGAAAGGTAACCAGGACTCCGCCGACGACTCGGCCGCCGGTAAGGCCATCTTCCTGGCCGGCAAAGCACGCGAGGAGGCAGACGTCCCGGCGGTGCGACTGTTGCTGCACATCAGCAACCCGAACATCGACGGGACCGCTCTGGCCGGCGTCGCCGCCAAACACGGGGTGTCCCTCGACCTCGACATCACCGACGACAACCCCGCCGCACAGTGGTGCGAGGAGCCCGGTTTTCAAGCGTGGCAGGCGATTCGGCTCTCCGATCTGTTCGTCGACGACGAGGAGACCGACGACCAGGCACCTGACGACCAATGACAGAGCGCGATGACGACCCCGGAAACACCTCTTCCCCGAAAGGAACTCCGATGAGTACTCCTGACCCCTACAGCGAGCCTCGCGACAACTACGACGCGGAAAAGACCGTCGACCTTCGCAGGCAACGACTGCGCCGCCAAAGCCCTCCCGAACTCGACCCAGCCCCCATCGATGACGGCGCTCCCTCCGTCGACGACGACAACCAGAACGACAACTTGTTCGCCGACCCCTACGAAGTGGGCCAGGATGCGCTGGCAGCGAACGAAGAGCCACTGACCGCTGTGCCGGCGGAGTACGTGGGTCGCGGTTTCGATGCCGGCTACACCGACACCGACTCCAGCCCCGCCGAATGGGGACTACGGGGGCGAATCAATGCCGCCCTCGGACTCAAGAGAGCGCCGGTACCGGACTCCGCGGAGGACCGGTTCCGCCAATCCGTGCGCCGCGTACAGCAGCCCCTACCCGGCTGCATGGTCGTCTCGGTGGTCAGCCTCAAAGGTGACGCGGGCAAAACCTCCACCACCACAGCCCTGTCGAACACCTTCGGTCTGCATCGCGGCCGCGGAGTGGTCGCGTGGGACGCGAACGAGTCGACCGGCACCCTCGGCCACCGCGCCGAACGCACCACCGACCCAGAGCTCGGCCCGTGGGACATCCTGGAGAACGCGCACGCTCTCGCCTCCTCCGATGCGGTCTCGGGAGCACTGGGACACTACCTACGCCTGCAGCCCACGCACGATGAAGTTCTCGCGGCCGACGGATCCACCAGCCGAGAGCGCGGTATCGGTTGGGACGAATGCACAGCATTGATGGCTGTCCTGCGTCGGCACCGGGACCTGATCTTCATCGACACCGGAAACAATGCGCTAGCCAGCAATTGGCAATGGGCAGTGCAACACTCGGACTTGTTGGTGATCCCGCTACCGCTTCGCCGCGACATGGCCATTCAGGCCTTGGCCATGCTCGACGGGATCGCAGCACGAGGTTACGAGCACCTCGTGCGCAGCGCGGTAGTGCTGACGGTCCTGACACCGGGTTCGGACCCCGCACTCGAGGACGCCATCGTCGCCGAGTTCGGGCAATTGGGTGTCACCACCATCATGCGGGTGCCGTACGAACCGGTGTTCGCCAGCGGCCAGCGCATCAAGTACCGCGAGCTGGCCCCGGCGACGGTCGAGGCGTACACCAACGTAGCGGCCGAGATCGCGGACGCGTTGGCCACAGCGGCCTACGAACGTACCGCCCAATACGCCGATACCTATGCACCGCAGGAGTTCACGCGTCCATCGCAGGCAGCGCGGCGACCGGACCGACGCCCGCCGGTGGCCCCACCGAGAGGGTGGGAAGACGACGCACCGGACAACCAATACCCCCCTCGACTTCCACAGGAACCACACGAGCAGTGGCGACCTCGGGCGGTACAACCCCGATCCGGCCGCCCGGGCTGAGCACTCCGCCATCGCAATTCGACCCCCATACGAAAGGACCCACCTCATGACCGAATCCACCCCCACGACACCACCACCGCGGCCAGCTCTGCGGAGAGCGGCGACGACCGCCGCTGTCACCGTGGGCACGCTCGGGTTGGCGATCGTGCTCGCAGCACCCGCCGCCGCGCAGACCGGGAACCCTCTCGAAGGAATCACGCCGTCGCTGACCTTCCTCGGCCCTGCGTTCAACAACGTCTGGGCTCG
This sequence comes from Rhodococcus sp. NPDC076796, assembly GCF_040702765.1. Taxonomy (NCBI): domain Bacteria; kingdom Bacillati; phylum Actinomycetota; class Actinomycetes; order Mycobacteriales; family Nocardiaceae; genus Rhodococcus; species Rhodococcus sp. NPDC076796. Next base: position 28,301 of record NZ_JBFBMS010000014.1, read on the forward strand.
TGTCATCGCCTCGATCTGGGCGGTCCTGCTCGGCGCTACCGCAGTGAAACTGATGGTCGCGATCTACAAGATGCGTGCCGCCAAAGCAGGTGGCTACGCAGCGGAGATGACCGACGCGATGGGCGAGGCGAAAGTGTCCGGGATAGCCTTCGCTTCCTTGTCTGCGGTGACTGTGATCATCGGCGCGATCATCTTCGTCACCAGTCAGGGTTGATCACCACCGGCATAGGGCCAATACCCCTTGCTACCAACGCATTCCATACAAGAGAGAAGAATTGACATGGCACGAGATTTCTCCGCCGTCGGCACCAGCAGCGGCACCACCAGAGCCACAGGATCGACGTCCGGATCCTCCGGATCGGGACTGTTCGGTCTACCGAAGTGGGTTCTGGCGTTGATCGCTGTCTGCGTCGCGCTGGTTCTCGCCTTCGTCGTGAGCCTGATGGTCTCCGGTGGCGACGACGCAGACGGTAACGGGTCGTCGGATGCGATTCGCGCAGCGCACGGACCGACAACCACCATCGACGGCATCCCAGCCGGCTACACCCGCGATCAGGAGGGGGCGCAGACCGCGGCCGTGAACTTCATCCAGGCCAACGGTCAGACCTACGCGGGTCGGATCGACGCTCAGAAGTTGCAGGAAGTGGCGGTGTCGTCCACGCCGACCCCAGCTCTGACCGAGGTCATCGAGATCTCCAGTAACCGGGAAGAGACAGGCGGCACCGTCAACAATGTCCCGTTGATCGTCACGGTCACCGATTTCACAGAAGACAAGGCGACGGTGTCGGTATGGGGCATGGGAGTGGGCCAGACACCGGTCAGTGAGGGGAGTGACAAGGTCGGAATTCTGACTGTCTACTCCACCAGCACCGTGACTCTGTCCTGGGAAAACGACGACTGGAAGGCGCAGGACTGGAAGTTCCAGACTGGCCCGTCAGCTGACCAGGCTCAGTTCCCCGCCGATGACTCCCCGCTGTCCAAGCCGGGTGCGAACGGTTTCTACACCTTCTACGTGAACTGATGAGGGGCTGGCCTTCGATGTGGCGAAAGATTCTGTTGACGATCGCAGTGGTGGTCATCGCGGCCGCGGGGCTCGCGTGGCCCGCGGCTGCAGAACCTACCGCTGTACCGGCTCCAGGTCCCGGTGGCCCACCTGCCACGACGTCGGCCAAGAAGCTACCCGAGACGTTTCCTGCGGATCTGCGCAAGTACATCGCCGGCACCGATGAGTTCAAAGCAGCGCCGTGGTTCACCGGCCCTTGCAAGGACAAGGGCGGCGACATGGGCCAGTACGTGGGTGCGGTGATGAACGAGGAAGGCCGCTTGCTGTATTGGACGGCCAGCGAGAACGACCGGCTCACGCGGTGGGCGGCAGAAGTGTCGTTCAAGAAAAACCCCGTCCTGATCGGCGTTCTCGTCGACGCCGGTGCCGTCGGTACCGCCACGACCGGGATCGATCTGGGGGTCGAGCAGAACCGTACGGCTGCTCTGTCGATCACAGACGAGTCAATTCTCGAAGCGTTCTACCCGCCGGTGTACCCGGCGGGTGACTCGTCGATGCAGCCGCCGGCACCGACGTGCAGCGAAGACCTTGCGCGGTGGACGACAAAGACCTCGAGCACGTGGGGCTTCGACTGGGCCTCGACTCCCGATGCGGCCTCGCTCGCCGAGATGAAAGCGCAGCCGAACGCCGACCAGGTTCCCGACCAGGCCTGGACCGACGCCTGCGCCGAGGGCGTGCCGGCCTCGTTGTGCATGCACGCGATGTACGTCAACTGCGACAAATCCACACCTGGACAAGACCAGATCACGTGCGGTCAATGGAATGTCCGCATCGGAAAGTTGTTCGGCGGCACCATGAACTGGATCGACCAGAACACCAGCTTCAGTGACCGCCTGAGCGAGACCCTCGAATCGGCGTTCAAATCGACCCCGCAGTACAAGGTCGGGAAGATGTACGTCGACGGATTCTCCTGGGTCTGGGACAACACCGTCGGCACCGTCTCGGACATCGTCGACTTCGTCAAGGACCCGTCCGACGTCATCGACTCGTGGGCGAACAAGCTCAAGAGTTCCGCGATCGCCATCACCACATCGGTGCTGCACGGACTTGCCGGGATCGGAGAGTTCGACCCCGGACAGCCGGAATTCGTTGCTGTGTACGCGATGTCGACCGGTCTGGGCATTCTGGTGCTCGTCTTGATGACGATGCTCGCCATCCACAAATCATCGGATGGGAGCAGACCCGGAACCGAGTTGGCCAAGGATCTGTTCGGCTACGCCCCGGCCGGAATCATGATGATGCTCTTCGCTCCATCGATGGCACAGCTGATCATCTCCTTGGCCCACGAATTGTCGGTGTCGCTGATCGCGGTCCTCGGCACCACCACCGACGAGGTGATCGACAACGTCTCTTCCGTTCTAGGCCCGCTGACCGATGCCACACTCGTCGGTGGGGCGATCGCGGCGATCGCCGGGTTCCTGCTGCTGTTCCTCGGTGCGCTGGCGATGTTCTTCGGGTTCCTCATGCACGCGGCAGCACTTCCGGTGCTGGCGGTGGTGTGCGGTATCGCCTTCGGTATGTGGGTCCACCCGACGTGGCGAAAGAAAGCGCTGCGGCCGGTGATGATGTTCCTGGGCATCGTGTTGTCCAAGCCGCTGATGTTCGTCATCCTGGCCGCGATCTTCTCGGTGATCAACGTCGCCGCCGCGGGGGCGGTGGCCGACGACGGCGAACTCGAATCGTTGGGCGATCTCGGTCTGATCGCCGTGTGCTTCGTGATGATCGGGTTGGCCCCGTTCGCGTTGCTCAAGTACTCCCCGATCCTGCCGACGTCCGCGGACTCCGCCGATTTCGGGTCGAGCGGATCTGCCACCGGCCAGGCAATCGGGTCGAGCGCCGGGATGTACCAGCAGCGAGCAGGAGGCGGAAGCAGTGTCGCCTCGAAGAACGCCGGAGCAGCAGGGGCACCGGGCAGAGATTCCGGCGGTACGTCCGGCAGCGACGGATCACACGGTTCAGGAGGGACCGGGTCCGGTCGCGGATCCTCGGCGTCGTCGACGCACGCCGGCCAAGGCGGTCAGACCGCGTCGCGGTCCGGAGGGATCAGCAGCGGCCGCGGCGGCGGGCACGGCGGCGCGAAGGCCGGCGGATCGGAATCGAAATTGCTCGCGGCCGCGGGAAAGACCGCGGGCGCAGCGGCAGGAGCGGCCACTGTCGTTGCACCGATCGCGCTCTCGGCGGCAGGCGCTGCGATGAACAAGGCCGGCTCGGCCGCACAGAGCGCCCCCGAGCACGCAGACAGCGACAACTGATGACCTATCGCGACGACAAGGACCGCAAATGAGTGAGCAACGCACCGCAGTACTGGGCCGCCAGCTCGCCCGCAAGGGCATCCTTCCGTTTCCCGAACCGGTGGTGATGGCATGGACGGCAACGCTGATTCTGGCGTTGTTCCTGGTCTTCGTCGTCGGCCAGAGTCTGTGGACGTTGGCGATCGACGTGGTCCTGATCGTCGCGGTCCTCTGCGCGACACTCGATTTCGGCCTCCGCGAGTCCTACGCGGCACGCAAGGTCAAGACCATTCGCAACCGTCGACGCCGCAAAGCCGGTGAACACGTGTGGGTCTCGCCCACCGACCCGCGATACGGCAACCCCGATCATGACCCAGGGTGGACGATCCCGGTTCCGCTCTACCGCGCCGAACCGGTCGACCTAACCGGGACCGGACTCGACGACATGTTCATCGTCGAACACCGCACCCCGGGCGACAACAACTACTACTCGGTGCTCATCGCCATGCAAGGCCTCGCCGAAGGCCTGCGCGGGGACGCCGCGTGGGCAGTGACCTCGTCCGCGTTCGGGCGAGTTCTCGCCGGTTTCGCCAAACGCTCGTCGTTCATCCGCGGTCTGGAGCTGCTGCACCGCAGTGTCCCGGCCGACATGGTGCCGCACGAGAACTGGGTGAGCGACCAGATCGCCGCCGGCGACCCCGACCTGGCCCTGATTCCCGCAGTCCGCTCCTACGGGCAACTCATCGACCGCATGAGCCCCTACTCGGAGGAACACCGGTCCTACGCAGTACTGATCTTCCCGAAGTCGACCACGTTCCTCACCGAAGCCGGCCGGATCGCACGCCGTAAGGACGCCGCGCTGGTCGGCGGGATCGCACAGGTCATCCGCGACGAGACCGCGCGGGCCGTCAGCGCTCTGGAGCGCGCGGGAATGGGCCGGGTGGAGGTCTACGGCGAACAGCGCGCGTGCGCGGTTCTACGGGCGTTCCAGGACCCCAGCTACCCCCTCGACGCGCACAAGGGCGTGCGGTGGGAGAACTGCTGGCCCTCCTACATCGGGCGCGACGACTCGGTGGAGATCGCCGGCCAATGGCACACCCGCGTCGGAGTCATCCCCCCGTCCTCGATCGAACCTGTCGAACTCGGTCCCCTGTGGCTGGCGACACTGCTCACCGGTGTCGAACCCGACGCCGGCGACGACGAAATCCCCGCCGCACCCACGATCCGGACCGTGATCGCACGAATGGACTTCGTCGACGCCCCCAAGGCCCGCGAGGCCGCGAAGAAGGACGTCACCCAGGACGAAGCCAAGCAGATCGCGGAGGAGCGCAAAGGCAAGACCACCGACGGCACCTCTGAGGTTGAGCTCAGTGAATCCGGACGTCGCCGCGCAGACCTCAAGCCCGGCAGTCAGCACCACGGCATGATCTACACCCTCGCAGTGTCGGTGACCGGCCGCGACGAAGACGACGCATTGCGCGCCTGCACCCGCGTCGCACAAGCAGCCGACGACAGCGGCATCGGAGAGATCGAGTGGCAGGACAACCGCCACGACGTCGCCGCGTTCGTCACCCTGCCCCTCGGCCGCGGACTCGCAGCCACCAAATGGACCCGCGTCCGCTGAGCCGGACCCAGAGACGATCGAGGCGAGAGAAATGACCAGCACTCAACACAAGACGGACCGGCGGCGTGGTCATGCCGCCAGCCCTCGCAAGCGGCGACTGTTCCACCTGACACTGCGCGCCAAACGCACCGCAGTGGACCTGCAAGCGCAAGCCGACACCGCTGCTGCGCTCGGCGCAGCCGAAGCGGCCGGATTGATCACCGCCCGCCGGCACCCACCGACACGGAAGAAGTGGCTCGACCGGTGGGGTTGGTACGAACTACGCACCGAAGGTGCCTGGACCTCCACCCGACAAGGTGAGGCGCTGAACTTGGCGACGATGCGCCGCTCCGTGCGTCACGAGGGCCTGCTGACGGGACTGAACAAGATCAGTCAGTCAGGAGTGATCACCGACCCGTTCGCCCTCTACGGCTCGGAGATCGAGAACATCAACATCGCCATCATCGGCGACATCGGCAAGGCGAAGTCCTCCCTGATCAAAACCGCGATGTGTGTTCGCCAGCTCGCCCTCCCGAATCGACAGGTCGTAGTCATCGACAAGAAGCGCCAGGGCAGCAAGGGAGGCGAATACAGCGGCATCGCCGACGCGATGGGCGCTCAGTCCATCCGATTCCGCACCGGGACAACAGGAATGCGCATCAACCTGCTCGACCCCGCAATCGCCACCGGAGTCGAGCGCACCGACGGTGTCGCCCCGGCCGGCCAGGAAGCGCTCGTCGGCGCGGTCATCGAGGACACCATGGGTCGCACGCTCATCGAGACCGAGAAAGCGGCCCTCGGGTTGGCTCTGCAAGTGGTCAACGCTCGCGCCGCCCACGAGGACCGTGAACCGATCCTGATGGAGCTCGCCGAAGAGCTGCTCAACCCTACGGAGGGCGCGGGAGCGACGTTCGGTCAGCTGTGGTCGGAGGAATCGCGCCGGTGGGGTCTCAATCCCGGTCTGGCACTGCGCGAACTCTGCCTTGGTGACCTCAAAGGGCTCGTCGACGGCGCAACCTCACCGGAGGTCCGCCAAGCACTCGACCATCCGTTCGTGCACTTCGACGTGTCCGCGCTGCCGAACAAGGGACCGGCGTTGCGCGTGATCATGACGGTGATCAACACCTGGCTCGCGAACGTGCTCGCCTCCCGCTCTGCCCGGCATATGCAGACCTTGCTCCTCGTCGAGGAAGGCTGGCACGTCGCCGACGGCTCGACCGGAAAAGTGTTCCGCGAGAACATGAAACTATCTCGCGGACTCGGCCTGTCGACCGTGTCGGCGTTCCACCACATCTCCGACCTACCGGTTGAATCCCCGGCGCGAGCGTTGATGAAAGAAGCCGGGATCGTGTTCCTCTACGGGCAGGACCGAGTCGAGGACGCCGAAGAAACCGCCCGCATGTATCACCTTCCCCCCGGGTCGACCGAGATCATCATGTCCCTCGCCAAGGGCCACTGCCTGGTCAAGTACGGCAACGCCGATCCGATCCTGATGGAGCACGTGCGCTCGGATCTGGAGATCGAACTCACCGACACCGACGAAGTGATCAAGGGAGCAGCCGCATGATCGATCGAACTGTCATCGAACCGCTCGGCGACCGGGCGCTGAACTGCGTATGCGGCCCGACACCGGATTGGGAGTGGCTTGCCGCGATGACGCACGGGTGGCCACTGATATTCACGGCCGTCGCAGCGGTCGCGTTCGTCGTTCTGCTCGTCCTCCTCGTGGTCCCCGCGATCGAACGACACCGCGGTGACGTCGATACCCATGCCTCACTGACAGTTTCGGAACGGAAGTCATGATGACTCTGCACTCACCGTCGCTGGTCGGACTGGACTTCACTGCCCTCGACGGGGCGGGCAGCACAGCATCGCGTCGACTGTTTCGTTCCCGTTCGACCGCGGCAGCGTTCGCTCTGACACGGGCCGCTGCAGGCGGCGACGCGTGGTTCTCGCTCGACTTCTCCGCCTTCGCGGTGGCCTCGGCCGATGCGAACTCGTTCCAGTCGATCGACGAGGTGTCGGTGACAGGGTCGGTAGCCGAGTTGGCCTGCGCCTTGGCTTCGCTCGCCGACTACGAGATCGGTGTCCGCCGCGCACAGTTCCCTTTGCCGGCGGCCCTGTCGGCGGAGATCTCCACGCTGGCGGCCGCTGTGGCCTCGCCGGTCCATCCCTCGCGGGAGAACGACGCCGGCGCAGTGGAGGTGCACGTGTGCACGAGGCGACCGGTTCCTTTGCCGGATTCGCGTTCACTGGTGGGTATCTACTCAGCCGACAACGCCGAGCGGGTTGCGGGTGTACTTGCCTATCGGCTCGGCGGCGAGATCTCGCCGGCACCATCACAGGGCCGCATTCAGATCCACCACCCCGCCGATCTCGGCGACGGTGACCGCGACGCGATCGAGCGGTACACCCGCATTACCGAGCTACGCGCCAACATCAGCGCGCTCGATCCGCTGCGCGACGCCGAGACGACGGCTCGCCTCACCGACGAGCTGGACGCCCTGAACGCCCTGAACGCGGTCACGATGCAGCGTCGGTCGACGCCGTCGCCCGCCCTAATTTCCGGCACCGATCTAGTCCGCAGATTTCTCAACACACCACCCGCACTGCTCGATACTGCGAAGGACTGACCCGCCATGAACACACCCCCCACCAGCACACCCGACGCCGACGATCTATCTCGCCTCAGCGACGATGACCTCGAGCTGCGGCTGTTCAACCAAGATCGCGTGGTCACTTTCGCGCAGCTGATGGACAGTCCAGTCGGTACCGAACTCGCCGAGAAAGCGAACCGGGCCCTGACCGCCACCGTCGTCGAGATCGGGCGACGTGGCACCTCCACGCTCCTCGAGAACGAGGATTGGGCCGCGCTGCACGAATCAGCCCTACAGGCACTCGCAGAACAGGATCGGGACCTCCGATGACTACACCAGAGCCTCGCCCCACTCCCCCGGTTCTGCCGTACGGCACCGGCCCCGTCGTCGGATTCGTCGCCGGTGCGCTCGTCTCCGTGGTCGGCGGCGGCTACCTCTCAGGTCTCGTCGCCGGAACCGGCCCGGCTCTGCCCGCCGGCGTTTACGGGGTGATCCCGGTGGTGACCGGTCTGTTCGGAAGTCCCGGCGACCCCGCATCGGCGTGGCCGGCCGGATCTCGCCCGGGCGGCCCAACCCTGACATGGCTGTGCATCGCTGTCGTCGCGGCCGCCTGCATCGTTCTCGGCGCGATCATCTCGTCGAAAAACATGGCCCGCAAAGTGTCTCGACGAGTACGAGCGAGTGGATTCGCCGACGTGAAGGAACTCGGCCGCGCCGGCGTCGACGAGAAGAGCGCAGCGGCGAAAGCGAAGAAGACGCGGCTCGGCCTCGCCGACGTCCCACTGCGCCGCATCGATGCCGCGTCCGAGACCACTCGAATCGGCAGCCTGTACGACAACAAGAAACAAGGGGTGTTCCTGCAGTATCGCGACGGTGTGCTCGTCGAGGGTCCAACCGGCGCCGGTAAGACGTGGCGCATGTTCTGGCGGGCCGTTGTCGACGCGACCGGCCCTGTGGTGGCCACGTCCACCCGCGGTGACCTCCTTCGGGCAACATGGGCCGAACGCAGCGAACTCGGAGACGTGGAGGTCTTCGATCCGGAGAATCTCACGGTGTATCCGAACAAGATGCGCTGGTCGATCCTCGATGGCTGCGACGATCCCGAGGTCGCGATGCGCCGCGCCGAGGCCTTGGTGCAGGCGATGCCGATGGACGGAACCAGCAACTCCGGCTACTGGAACGGAAAAGCGGCAATGCTGATGCGCGGCTACCTCTACGCCGCTGCCGTACTGGACAAGGATCTGGTGACACTGCGGATGTGGGCCTCCTCTCGCGACGTGCGAGCGGTGCGCGACGTGCTGGCGGCCGATCTTCCGGACTGGGATGCCGACCTCAGCCAAGCTCTCGACTCGAAGTCCGACTCGTCCGACGACGTGATCAGTGCGTGCACCCGGTTGCTCGAGCCTCTCGCCTCACCGAAGCTGATGCGGGCAGTCAACGTGCCGCGCAGCGAGTCAGCGGACCTGCACGCGCTCCTGACCGAGGGCCGTAACACCGTCTACCTGATCTCGGAAGGCGGGAGCGCATCGGCGGCCGCGATCACCACCGTTCTGTCCGCGGAGCTCTACCACGTCGCCAAGACGCACGGCCTCACTCAGCCCGACGACAAGATCGACCCGCCCCTGCGGATGGTGCTCGACGAGATGAACAACGTCGCCGCCATTCCGAACATGCCTTCGCTGATCACCGACTCCGGCGGCCGCGGAATCCAGATCTGGGCCGGGGTGCATTCGGCGTTGCAGAACGAGGATCGGTGGGGCCGAATAGGTGGCCGCCGACTGTCCACGGATTCGCCGGCGCGGATCTACCTGCCCGGTCTCGGCGACGGCGACGAGTTGGCCACCATTTCGCGGGCTCTGGGGACCCGCGACGAGTACATGAGCGCGTCGCGGATGTCGGGTCCTCGTTCGGTTCCGGTGATGGCGGGCAATGAGATTGCGCAAATGCCCGACGATCAAGCGTTGATGATCTACCGGCACGCCAAACCGATCAAACTGCACGTTCCCGCCGTGTGGGATGTACCTGCGCTCGCACAGCGGGTGCGAGCAAACCAGGCAGCGTTCGATGCTTTCTGTGAGGGCAAGGAGTCGATCCGATGATCCGGTGCAGAACGCTGACCGGCTGCGGTGAAGTCCGGTGACCCTGCCGAAGTACACACCTGGGCCTGCGGACTGGCGATACCTCGATCAGGCCGGCGCAACCGAGCTGTGGTCTGAACTGGCTCCGTGGGTGCAGTGGATGCGCGCCCGATACGACCTGGGAAGTCGGCACATTCTCGGTTGCTGGTTCAGGCATCCTGCGCTGGTCGAGGAGCTGACCGCCGCGATGTACGCGCACCGCGAGGTCTACCAACTCCAGAAGAAGAACCTCTACCACGGCGGTCTGTCCGCCTGGCACTACCAGGTGCTGTGGCCCCTGGTAGCGAGACTGGGCACCGTAACCAGCTTCAACGACTGCCGAAGCGGGGTATGCAGTTATCTGCCCTCCCCCGCACCGACGGACAGCGATCTGGCGGAGTTCATCGCCGCCGACGTCGACGCCCGACCGCACCACGCACCCGTCGACGACTCGGCCGCCGATACAACCGGTGAGTCTCCGTCGACGCTGACGATGGACGAAGTGATCGAGATGATCGATCGCGGTACAGCGGTCGCCGAAGATCCTGCCGACGATTTCAGCGCCGTCGAGATTCTCGGAGCTCGTTGGGAGTACGACGACGACGCCGAGCAGTACCGCCAGGCCCACGAGACTCCATGACTGGATGACATGTTGCATCGTGCAACCTTGAGCGCTGAACGTTTCTTCTGCTGGTCTTGGTGTTGCACACGAAAGATGCGCCGGTCGAGTTCTGCTCGACCGGCGCATCTTTCGTGTGAACGCGGTTGTCAGCCTCGGCAGTACGACGGGTGGGTCGTGTAGCCGGGCTTGAGCACCGGATTGCCGTTCCTCGACTTCTCAGCCTGTAGGCAACCGCCCGCCTGCACTGCATCATTGCTGGCGGACTTCCAGGCACTGACGTTGTAGTCAGCGGTCAGTTCCGGGCAACTCGTAGCACCGATGATGGCGAGGACTTTGTTCACTGGAGCTAGCGCGAACCCGCAGAACGCGCCCTCAGCGATGCGACCGGTGGTTCCGGCTACACCGTTGAAATAGTTCGCGTAGGCCTTGGTCTGCGCCTTGGTGAAGTACGTGGTGCAGATGTAGTCACCGCAATTTGTCCACGCTTCTTGAGGTGCTGCGTCGGCTGCCGCGGGCGAGATGAACGCCAGCGACGTACTGAATCCAGCAGCGAGAATTGCGATCTTCAACCTTCGTTTCATGAGCGTGCCTTCCGATGGCGTTGCATGTCAGGACAGACCGTGATCGGCGACCGATTTCGAACTACCTCTCATTTTCGCGTGTATTTTCACGTAAGTCGCTGTCGGAAGCGTAGGCTCGGCAGAGGGATTACGCAACTACTTACGTGGAAATATTTAGGAGGATCATGCCTGCTGGCAGGCCGACGACAGAGCATCAGATCGCGAGGGTGTGTGAGCTCGCGGACGTGAAGCGCGATACGGTGAGCAACTTTTTCAACCGCCCCGGCTTGCTGTCGCCAGAGACGAGGCAACGTGTGGCTACCGCAGTAGCGCAAGTCGGATACCGCCCGGCTCGGAAGACGCACGGAGCTCTGAGCGGCGTCAGCGTAGGTTACGAACTGCCGAGAATCTGGGGCGGACCGAACCCAGTCATGGGCCAGCAGCTGTCCTCTCTGGTTGCTGCAGTCCAGAATTCAGGTGGGGTCGTCGTACCGTTCGTGGTGCAACCAGAAGTGTCCGGAATAGACGACGTGGTCGGCGGTACGGCTTCGGAGCGAGCAGATCCTCGCCTGGGCCTTGGGGGTTGGCACCGCGAGTACGCGCGAGCCCTGGCGTTGTCGACGTATCACGACATGATGAAGGCCCGCGGCGTCCAGGCCTTTGTGGTCAACGACCTGTTGGAGAACGACGAACGACTGCATGGGCTGCAACAAGAGGGCGTGCCCTTTGTCGCCCTCGGCGAGCCACGCTTCACCCCAGATCACACCCCCGAGGCGTACCCCCATGTAGAGACCGACAACGTACGTGGAATTCACGCGATGATCGATCGACTGAGGAAAGCAGGATGCGTCCATATCGGTCATATCGGTTTTGAAGACGACGGAAGCAATGTCCCTGGGTCGCGACGAGACGCGGTCACAGCGAAACTAGGCCCAGATGCGCCCTACACCTCGATTCACTACGAAAATTCACTGCGACCGCAGAGGGCTCAACTGGACCAGGTCACTCGTTGGATCGCAGACAACGAGCAACTGGACGCTGTGGTCTGTGACAGCGACGCGATTGCCTACATAGCCCATCGTGCGGCCCTTGAAGCTGACCGTAGCGTCGAGCAAGATCCCGCCCTGCTGGGTTTGCCGAACAGAAGAACCATACTGCTGGCGGGCAATGACGATTCGGCACATCGGGCGCAGGTACCAACCAGCCAGCAGTGGATGACCATGCGCGGCAATCAATCGCAGCGCATGCGAGCTGTCGTAGACCTTCTGTCCGATTCACGAGTAGGGCCTCTACGCCAGACCGCTGTACTCGTTCCACCAAGCCTGGTTGGCGCGCCCGGGACCGGACACGACACCGTCACCGAAATCGAGTGAATTGAAGTTGCGGCGATCGACAGAGTTGCGTAAGCCCTGATAGATACGGCTCCTGGCCGGCGGCCGAACACACAAGTACCCCCGAGGGCGAACCCTCAGGGGTACTTGCTGGTGCATTTTTGGCGCAACGACCATCACTGCATGCCCGTAATGAGGGGCCCGGCCGGAGCGGGGTTTGATGTCCGGAACCGTTCACCTGCCCAGTTTCCGATTCGCACCCTGCACCTGTGGTTGAGAGTAGCTCGAGAATCCAGGCGTGTCGAGTCATTGAAAACACTCGTGTCGCTAGCGTATTGGCATACGTCACCTTTGCGTACCGTACTATGTAATTACTCCATCACCTGCGGCGCTTCTTGAGAGGACGGTCGAATGCCCGAACACGTTGCACGTACCGCTCAGGCGTTCGCGAATCGTGGTCACCACAGGGGCGCACCTCTACGGCGCGCATTCCTCAGTCGAGACATCGGTCCGGCCCGCACGCCCCTGGAAAGACTGCTCAGCTCCAAGGCTGGCGGAAGCGGCGGCGGCCGCGGCGGCCGAACACGGTTGGCTCTGCTGTTGACTCTGATCTGGGTCAGTGCCGGTGATAGCCACGCCAGCGCGCGGCCGGCGAGGTGGTGGGCAGAGATGATCGGCATCACCGATCCTCAACGCGGAGCCCGGGTGGTGGCCGCGAATTTCAAGACGCTCGCCGACCGTGGATTCATCACCGTGGATCACTCGACGGCCCCTCCGACGGTGACGCTGCTCGACGAGCTCGGCACTCGGGGGCCCTACAACCGCCCTGACGGCAAAGACGGGCTGAGCTATTTCAGAATTCCGGAAACCCTCTGGACCAGTGGAGTCATCGGCACTCTCAGCGGACCGGGCTTGGCGATGTACTTGGTAATGCTGTACTATCACCGCCGTGACCGACCGGGGATGTGGCTTTCACCTAGCTACTTTCACGAACATCACGGGCTGTCGGACGGAACTCGATTGGACGGAATCACCGACCTGTACACGCAGGGCGTCATCAGTGTGAAAGAACGCGTGATCGACAACTCGGGCGGAACGGAGAACCGAACGTTTCCACGACGGATCCTCACCCTGGACCGTCATTTCGCTCCGCCTGCCAAGGTCGTCTTCGGCGGCGGAACGCAAACCACCAGCGAGACCGAGACACCACCGGAATATCGTCCGGTTTCCGGATCACTGCAGCTGTGAGTCAGCTCTGCTCGCACGTGCACCCGCGGCCGGACTGCGCGTGGGCAATCTGCGAGCCGCGCGGGTCGAAAACATATTCGTCCTCGCCTATCTTCTGATGGAAGTGGGCCAGAACTTGGCCTGGATCGACGCCGGTCACACTCCAGACGCAGCCGTTGCGAGGCTCGTCCCCGAATCGCCCGTCGTACGCGAGCGCCTCGTCGATGCTGGTCGTCCAGGACAACCCGGTTTTTCCGGTCTCCTCGGCATAGCGGTAGAGGGTGGTGGGGATCTTGCAGGTGACGCCGGCACTCTCGAGCTCGGGGTCTTCGAGCAGGATGTATCCGGCATAGCCGAACAGCTCGACCCACTCGTCGTGTGTCAGTCGCTCGACAGTGCAACGTTCGGGCAAGTCAGGGAGGGCCGCGAGGCCGTCGTTGACGAACATCCAAATATCACCGATCGCACCTCGCATGTCTTCCGGCGATAGCTTGTGCCGATAGTTCCACAACGTGAGCCGGGGAAGGTCGATCGGTGCATGCTCGGCCGCGGTCCGATCATGCATGTTCTGCCACGACTGCAGACTGATAAAGCCACTCTCGTCGGGTTGCTGCAGTGTCATCAAGAAAGCCTAGAACCCCATCTACGCACGCGCCGCCGGTTCGACAGACACCAATCTGGCGACCGGCGCGCCGGTCGCCCGGTAGCGACCGAGATTCTTAGTCACAGGCACCCGCTACGGTGAGGCAACGAGAGCAGGAGAACGAACCATGGGATTGAGAAGCGGTGGCAACGCCACAGCCCAGCCTGCGGAACTAACGCGGCGAAAAACTCTTTGCGAGAACACGATCCGTGACATCTGCGCACGCACTGTCGCCTCAACGGATGGCGGAGGACCAGCTCAAAATCCCCGGCCCACACCGGCTCTGCACTTCACCGAACGCCGAGGTGGTTACTACCGATGGAAAGCGAACCGAATAGAGATCGGTGAAAAGTACCTCGGAGAGCCGTCGAGGACGGACGACGAAATCAGAGCCTTGATCGGCCACGAGCTCGGCCACTGGGCGGACCCCGACCTCGTTCGCGCTTGCCGGCTGGGTGGAACTGCCCTGGCGCTGACCGTACCGCTCGGCCTTGCCGTCATGTTCTCGATTGTGTTCTCGGCCCTCGGTGTCGCTCTGTCCATGTTCGCGATACTGACGTTCGTAATGTGCGTCCTGACGCCCTGGGCCTCTTGGGGGTCCGAGTTCTACGCTGACCAGTTCGCAGTCCGCGCCGTCGGCTCAGAAGCCGTCGTAGAACTTCTCGGGTCACTGGGCAGTCGATTCCCTAGCCCCACGCATCCAAGTCCCGCTAGACGCGTGGCCCACGCACGGACTGCCCGAGTGTGAGGAGTCACGCGGCCACCCTCTCCCCACGGCGTCACCCTTTGAGATCCCTGACGAGGATGGGCTCACGTAGCGCCGCGATGAGTAACCGCTTGGTGATGCGGCGTGCAAATCGGTGCAGTTCGAGCACGGTTAGAGGCTGCGGCCATCTCTTCTCGAAAATAACGTCGAGGACATCTTCGGGGTTGCCTCCGTGTGCGATCGCGCTTCGGTAGTTGTAAAGCTTGTCGATTACTTTGTTGGGATTGGTACCACCGAACTTGTCGAGCTCGAGCTTCCTGTGTGGCGGGAGACGATTGTCGAGAAGGGTGATGTTCCGCCGGAGTTGTTTGCCGATCGAGTCGACGCGATCGCCCGGTGCGGGCTGATGGGTCAGGAGGCCTTCGATGATTGCCAGATAGGCGAGGAACTTCTGCTTTGACCTCTCCGGCAAATCTGATGTCTCGGTGAACAGTTGAAGCATGCGCCATATCTCAGGCTGTGCTTTTTCGTACAGACCCGTTCGCAGGCTTACGAGTTCGCGAATCTCGTCCAGGTCCACTGTCGGGGGAGGTCCTTCCCACGCCAAAGAATCATGAACAAAAGTCGTCATGGCTGTGGGACGCGCAATCCGTTTGTGTCGTCCAGGAATGGCGTTGTCGGGTTCGCCGTTGGGCCAGTAGTCGACGAACAGTTCAGCGTCCGAGAGAGCCAATGCTTCTACGAAACCCACCGTATGTAGACCCGGGCCTTCGCCGCGGTGGACGGTCCAGTAACGCCACTGTTCGGGAGGCAGCGGATCAAATCGACAGGCCGCGGCCGTCCCGGTGATCAGGTACTCCTGAGGCGGAGGAGTCGGCGTCTCGCTCAGCATGCACGCGTTGTACAGGCCCGCAATTACAGGGCGGATTTGGGCTATCTGCTCAGCGCTAGCTCTGCGCAGTTCCCACCCTTCGCCCAGGCTGTGCGAACTGTCGAGGGGAAGCCGCAGATCGTTCAGCACCACTCCGTAAGGCTGCTTGTGCATCGCTCCACAGTAGGTCGCCGCGCCGACGCGCGGCCAGGCGTCACCCCGGCCTCACTGCTACATGCGCGGTCCTCTGCGGTGCATCTCGTGATCGGCGACTACATGTTGATCGATGGTGCGGTGGTGCTCGAGCTGCTCCTGCTCACGTGCAATCCGCTGTTGCTCTTGGTGGTGTTCGGCGATGTGGTCGGCGAGGCTGTCGATGTCGTGGTGGACGGTGTTGAACGGTGCTCGATCGGCTCGGTTCTCCGGGCGGTCTCCGGCGATCGACGTGGTGTCGGTGACCTCGTAGCGGTCTCGGTAGGCGGCGATCTCGGCGGCGGCGCGGTTCCATTCGGCTGTCAGGGCGTCGTCATCGGTGGGCCGCGCGTCGAGGTGGGAGGCGAACGCGAGTTCCGGCAGGGCAGCGGGGTCGTTCGACGCGGCGATCCGCTCGACAGCAGCACTGTGGTCGCCGGCGATCGCGGTGTAGTCCGTGTGGAGCTGCTCGGCCAGTTCGGCGTCCACGAGGCGTGCGTCGAGGGGTGGGGCTGCTACCCAGTGCGGGGCGTCGTGGTCGGTGCGAGCGCTCTGCGGCGCGGCGATGTCGTCGAGTGCCGCGGTGATGCCGGTGATGTGGGCTGTTGAGTGTGTCGCTGCGGTGATCGCCGCGCAGAGTTGCTCGAGGTCGTAGCCGCCGTGGTCGGTCAGCTCACGCATCCGCCCGATCGCAGCAGTCCAGCGTGGATCTTCGGTACGTTCCGCCAGCCGTGCGGCTATCGGGAAGTGTTCGCGGAGTGTGTCCGCGTGAGTGTTCGCCCACCGGGTGTTCGCGCTCTCGGTCGCGGCAGTGATGGCGGGCGCTATATCGCGGAGCAGAGCTGCGGCGGTGACAGTATCTCCGCGGGTGGTGAGTTGTTCGGCGTGCCAGGCGAGTACTGCGTCTGGTGCGATGCCGACCAGTGCGGCGGTACGCAGATGCCGTCCGAGTCGGTGCACGCCAGGTTCGGCGATCAGCCGTTCTGCCGTGGATCGGTCGAATGCGGCTTGGATGGGCCGCTGCACTCGTGCGGTGTCGAGTCCTGCGCGGGCATGGTCGTAGTGGCGGATTCGTCTGCCGATGCCGTCTGTCTCGACCGGTGCCGGACGAGCGACGGTGTACCGGTCAGCGACGAGGCGTGCGTAGTCGTCGAGCTCCTTGTCGGTGCCCGGGGTGCGCGGCGGTAGCGGCGGCAGGTCGTGCTCGCGCCTCTCGACGGGGCCGGCGGGAGCATCCGCCGATGCGGTGGAGCTGCGGGCATCCATGATGCGCGAGTTCAGGACCTTGGCGACGTCGCGTGCGGTGTGGAGTTCGCCGGCGGCGAGGGCGTCGCCAAGTACGCGGCGGGCGCTGTCGCCGCGGTCGTGGATCTCGCCGAGTGTGGCGCGAAGTGCGGCGAGGCTTCCGGGGTGTTCGGCCTGCGCGGTGGCGTACAGGGCGGCGGGGAGCGACCTGTCGAGCACGTGTTCGAGCCAGTGGTCGCGTAGTCGGGTGTGCGCAGCGTGGTACGCCTCGCGGAGCCGTTCGGGGCTGTGAGCGTGTTCGGCGGCATCGCGTATCGCGGTGATGGCGGCTTTGTGTCCGTTGTCGTTGGCGAGGATGCGGGTGAAGACCTCGCGGGAGTTCGGGGTCTCGATCTCCGAGAGGTGCATTCCTTCGGTGTCGAGGGTGACGCCGGGTTCGACGGGCACGTACAGCTCGTTGTTGGTGCGCCCGCGGGTCAGTGCGACGTAGAGCCCGGCGCGGTTGGTGGTCGCGCTCACGGCGGTGTGGGAGGTGTCGACGGTGATGCCTTGGCTGCGGTGCACGGTGGCGGCGTAGCCGAGTTCGGTCTTGCTGCGCACGTAGTCGGCCGGGAGGGTGATCGTGCCGTCGTGGGTCTTGCTGCGGACGGTGAGCGAGCCGTCCTTGTTCACAGCTGTCACGGTCCACAGGTCGCCGTTGCGGACGAACATGTTCCGACGCCGACCGCCTTTGGTGCGAAGGGCGCGGGTGTTGCGGCGGGTCAGGATGGTGTCACCGACTCCGGCGTCGAGCTCGTCCGAAAGCATGGTCGTGCGGGCGGCGTCGGCGTTGCCCTGACCGCGGAAGTGGGCCTGGATCGCGAGGTTGACTTCTCGCACGTCGTCGCGGGTGGAGAGCATGACGATCGAGGACTTGCCTGCCCCGACGTCTGCGAGATACGCAGATGCTGCCGCGTCTTTCATCTCTGCCGCGGTGCCGTCGTGGACCCAACCGCGGTCGTAGAACATTCTGAGACTCACCGGGTCGCCGTGTCGTAGGTCGAGTGAGTTCTCGGCTTGCTCGGTGTCGTCGCCGAACCGTACGACGGTGGTCAGTTCGGGGGCGCGGGTTTCTTCGGCGAGCAGCCGCAGAGTGCCTCCGGTCTCGACGGCGTCGAGCTGGTTCGGATCTCCGAGCAGGCGCACGACTGCGCCCTTGGCTGCGGCGATCTCGGTGATGGCGGCGAGGTCTTTGGTCGAGGCGAGGGACGCTTCGTCGACGAGCAGCATCGCACCGGGTCTGATGTCGATGTGCTCGGGCAGAGATTGTGCCTCGCCGCCGTCGACTCCGCGCCACGGGTAGGTCAAGGTGGCGAGTGTGTGTGCGGTGACACCGATTTCCTCACCGAGGGTTTCCGCGGCCACGGCCGACGGTGCGAGTGCGATGACCTGGTACCCGGCCTTCTGCCAGGTGTCGGCAACGGCCTTCATGGCGGTTGTCTTGCCGGTACCGGCGGGTCCGATACCGACTGCAACGAGGGTGCCGCTCCCGACGAAGTGTTCGGCGAGTTCGCGTTGTCCGGCGTTGAGCGTGCGCCCGTCCTTGCCTTTCGCGGCGGCGGTGACGACCTTGTCGAGGGAGGCCTGCGGAGCGATGTAGGCGACCGGGGTCTGTGTCGCGTCGAGCAGTGATCGTTCTGCAGCGAGAACCCCGTTGGATGTGTGCAGGGCGGTGCCGGGGCGGGTGAGGATGAACTCTCCGTCGCGGCGGCGCAGCGCGAGTGGCGCGTCGGGCAGCTCGGGGAGCGGCATGTGCACCGAGGATGCAACGACGCGGTCGACGACTGCGACTGTCGCTGCACGTCGGGCGGCGTCGTCGGCGAATGCGACGGCGGCGAAGTTCGCGTCGACGGCGGAGTGAATGTGGGTGACCGCCCAGTTCGATCGCGCGTTCTCCAACCTTTCGACCACGCGGGCGGCTTCGACGTCGAGCGAGTCGAGCGAGCGCATGTGCTCGCCCACTCCGCGGATGCCGGAGGCGTGCGCGTACTGGATCTGCTGCCACTGAGCGGCGAGTGCGTCGACGCCCGCGGGTGTTCCGAGGATCTGTGCGGAACGGGTGAGCCACGCGTTCTGCATCTCGCGCAGCGTCTGGGGTTCTTGCTTGCCGGCGCGCGTGTCGAGGTTGGCCTGTTGGTAGAGCGAGTACATCGCTTTCGGCGACGGCATCCGGCCGTGTTCGGCGCGGTACTCGGCGACGAGCTGGTCCCTGCGAGTTTCGATCTGACTGCGGCGGGAGGAGAACATTTCGCACAGCTCACGCGGGACCTGCTCGATCTCGACGACGTCCTGGCGGCCGCGCCCGGTGGAGCGGGCAGCGAGAGAGAAGCCCAATTCGGTGTGCAGCTTGGACATGATCGCGGCGTTGTAGCGCTGCGAGGCCGGCACCGCATACCGGTGTAGGACAGAACCGTCGAGGGCGCGCCATCTGCCGTCGGATTCGGTGCACACCTTGATCGAGACCACGGCGTGGGTGTGCAGGTTCGGATCCCCGGCGCGCGAGTCGTAGTGGTCGTAGAGGGTCGCGACCAGACCGGTGGTGTCCTGCACTTCCTGGCTGGTGTTGCCGGTGCGGGTGAAGCACGCTTCCTTCTCGATCCAGCCGAGGGCGTCGGTGACGGTCTCTTTGTGGATGCGCTCGATTTCTCGGCGGGTGCCGTCGTCGGCGAGCGCCCACATCACCGACACACTCTTGGGTGGGGTGAACACCAAGTCGTAGCCGGCGACGGGCTGGCGGACGCGGGACTTCTGCGCGCTGATCCACGAGCGGAGTTCGCGCTGATCTTCCGGCGCGCGGCCGTGGCCGTCGGTGAACAACCGGCTTCCGACCTCGTCCATGATCTGCTGCGACTGCGCTTTCGACGGCGCGTGCCCGTGCTCGGTGCGGAACTCCCCGACGGCGGCCTTGTGCTCGCGGAGCAGTTCGATGTCGTTGGAGAATTCGGGGAACTTACGGCCGAGTCGGGCCGCTTTGAGCGCGGCCTTCTCGTTCGCGCCCTTGGTAATTGAATCTTCGATCAACGCCGAGGCGTTCGGATGCAGCCCGCTACCGAACAGGGCTTTCATCTGCGGCTCGGACACCTGCCCACCGCCGGTGATCGAGCTGGCCGCAGTCGGGTCGATCCCGGCCTGCATCTGCTCGAGATTGTCCAGGCCGGCACCGAACCAGACACCCGGCGGTGTGCCGTGCGCGGTGTAGTAATCGGTCAGATCTTGGCCGTGCTCCCGTTCGCGGTCAGCGGTGGCCACCTGCTTGGTCAGGTACTCGTAGCCATCGCCCGCGTGCAGTACGTGGAGCGTCATCACACCGCCACCCTAGACGCCACAGGCGGGCAGGCGGAAGGCCGGAACCCCCCAAAGTCTGAAATTCAGCAAGAGGTGTGTAAATCATCTAGGCTTTTGACAGGCGAAGCCTGTGCGGTAAGGCCCAGCCCTCAGGACTCTTCAGCCAGGTCACAGGCTGGGGACAGTCGGAACTGGGGTCGATGGGGTCAGAGATGGAGAGGCAGCGGGGTCATGGGGTCGACAGGAGATCGGGTAGCCGCCCGTGAGCGGAGATGGCAGAAGGCCACCCGCGCGGCGGGTACAGCGGTACGGGAGAGAGAAACCGCGGCGCGTCGATTCGCAGCTGCCCAGGCACAGCGAGACGCGGCCGAACAGGCGATGGCCACCGAGTTGGGACGGCTGGCAACGGCGGAGGAATCTCTGCCCCGCGCGGCGGCGCTCGTGGGCGTTGAGCTCGCGGAGGCCGAGCGGCTGATGTCTGCGCACCGGGTCGCCAGACCTGTTCCTGAAAGCGATGACTCGACGTCATCGTGAACAGTCCATTGCTGGATCCCCGACAGGAGCACCGGCCGAGCCCTCGCCCGCCGGTCCCACGAGAGCACCGCGTGGGTGCGATGTCCCCTATCTGTGTGTCCGGTCCCGATTGTGGGTGCCTGAGATCGAGCGGAGCGGTGGCAGAAATCTCGGGCATCCACATGAGGATGCAGGCCGGTGCACAGTTGGGGGCACCGCACCCGTCCCCTACCTGTTCGGGTGTATGCACGGTCGGTCGACCTGTTCGTGGTGTCCGGTACCGCCGATACGGTGCCCTCCATGAACGATGTGCAGAGTCGATTGATCGCGGCTGTGACCGCCTCGTCCCCGCATGCAACGGTGACGGCAGTGACGGGGTGGCCGGCCATGAAGCTGGCGTACGCGGCCGGATGGGCCGCGCGACGCAGAGCGCGGCGAGTGCTGCCACGGCCGACTGTGCGAGGGGCCATTGTCGTTGCCGCCGGCGTCGTCGTAGTGGCGATGTGCGGTTGGTGGACATGGCGACGGCCCGCGGTTCAATCACTCTCGCCCGTACTCGCAGAGCTGACAGTGGTCGTCGCACTGACTGCGTTCGTGTGGGTCGCCCTGGCGATCAGCGCAGCGGTACTCACTCGGCTCGGAGGGGTGCCAGTGCGGTTTTGCGCGGTCGGCGAGGACACCGAGACCGTCGCCGTACGAGTGGGCCACGGGTGCCTCATGATGGAGGGGTGGGCGTATCTCGATTCGTCTCGGCCTGGATCGTCGCCTCGTCCACATGTGGCTGCGCAGCGAGTGTTGGCCTTCGCCGAGACGGAGGGTCTGCGGGTGCATGCGGCGGTGGCCACATCGGCGTCGGCATTGTTGAAGCTCTACACCGCGCACGGATTCCGGGAAGTCGCACCGCAGGGGGTTCCGTGGGCGGCTCGGATGCCGCACATGCTCGGAGTGCGGGTGGTTCATCTGGTGCGTCCGGTGTCGTCTGCGGCGCTCGGGCGGTAGAGTTCGCAGTGCGTTCGAGCGGTGCCGTGTGGGCCCTCCGCCGAACGTCGATCACGTGCACCCTCACCGACTCGCCGCGCGTCTGCGCGGGGTCGGTTCGACGAGAAAGGCCCACACTCACCATGACTGTCACCCCGTTGGACAAGGACGCGGTCCGCGCGGCCGCCGAAGCGGCGATCAACGATCGCATCGCGAAGGTCGACGCGATCGCCGAAGCGCAGCAGAAAGTCGTCGAGGCCGAAGCCGACGACGCGAAAGCGCGCGCGGCCGCCGATGCAGCGATCAAGGAAGCTCAGGCCGCCAAGCGCGCGTCGGCCAAGTCCGTGCAGAAAGCCAAGGACGCGGTCACTGCCGCGTTGCGCGGCGCACTCAACGGCGGCTGGACGGCGCACCAGCTGAGGGAGATGGGGTTGACGGTGCCGACGTCGATCATCGCGTCCCCGAAGCCGGCATCGTCCGGGTCGAGCCAGAAGAAGCGACCGGTCCGCATCGGCGTTGCCAGCACCTCCACACCGGAAGACAAGCCCGGTGCGGGCGAGTCCACCGACGAGTCCACTCCCCCGAACACCGATGCAGCACCGAACACCGCGACACCGTCCGTGCCGCAGGAGTTCGCTGACGCCGGTCAGGGTGCACAGTGAACGCCCTCGGCGCGCTCGGCGTCGTCGTCTCGAACACGGTCGGGCCGGACCCGTCGACGTTCGCAGCGTCGATCGCCTACGCCGACAGTGCCGGCGACCCGGGCGACGCAGTCGCCTACGGCGAGTTCTTCACCTTGCTCGACGCAACTCAGTTCGTCGTCACCCAGGCCTGGGTGCTCGCGATCACCCGGGAACGCGAGTACCTCGCCGCAACGATCGTGCGCGGCGGCCCTATCGACCCCGGACTGGAAATGCTCACGGCCGCCGGGACGGCGACGGAGATCTCCGACGCCGTCGGGGAATTGCTGATGGATCAGGCGGGTGCACGATGACCGGTGACTACCGTGAGACGGCCTTGAGCGAAACCGACGTTCTTGAGCTCGACATTCTCTCGCTGCTGCAGAGCCCGGAGGCGAACGAAGCGTTCGAGACCTACTCCTCGATCATCACCGCGCAAACCGCACCGCGGTTCGCGAACCTGTTGCGGATGATCAACCGTCTCGCCGCCGGCGCAGACTTCATCGCCGCCGTCGACGCCGAAGTGTTCGCGGCCGTCCGCTCCCCCGTCGACATATCGCGGTTGGAGAAGTTCGGAGTGTTCGCGACGTCGGACCCGGTTCTCAAACTCACTGCCGTGCAGACGCTCCACACGATCCACGACGCCGAGACAGCGACGGGCGTCGACGGGAGCGCAGTCGCCGGTGTCGAGCCTGAGAAACGTTAGGTGATGGTCGGTAGGTCGGTTCGGTGCCGGAACCGTTAGGTATCGGTGGGGCGTCCGAGCTCGCGCGGTTCGAGAGCTACATCGTGCGCGGACCGCACGATGGCTCGTGCGCGATGTGGGTCGGAGCGATCGCCGACGACGGGTACGGCCGGTTCTGGTTGATGCGTGGTGGCCGGCAACGGGTGGTGCGCCCGCACCGGTATGCGTTGGCCCGCGCTCTCGGTGTCCCGTTGACCGACGATGTGACGGCATTGCACCTGTGCGACAACCCGATCTGTGTCCGGGTCACCCTCGACCTGCACGCTGCAGGGATCGGGGTCGGGGTGCGTCACGTCGTCGATGGGACGCAGTCGCAGAACCTGCTCGACATGGGAGCCAAGGGCCGCGGGGGTGGCCGACGACAGCCGGGGCTTTGGTACGGGCCCGATCGGGTCGCGAGGGCGGCGCGGTCCCGGCGACTGCGCGAGGCCGTACGCGGCGGGTGAGACGAGGACGCGGTGCGTGCTGCGGTGCTCGATTCGACGGCACCGACGCTGTTCTGACCCCGCACGTGGACGGTGCGCGGCCGTTGCACCACCGACTGTGTCGGTGGGTGGGTGTGTACTGGCTGGCAACTGGTCGCACATGCCGAAGCGCCTGCGCGAGTGGACGACACGATAAGAAGAGGGGGTGGGTTCGATGGTTGTGTATCTCATGGCCGCTGCGGTGCTGGCGTATGTGGTGTTGCGTTCGGGTCAGCGGGCGGACGGCACGTGGAAGTTCGCGCCGCTGCGCGCGACGGGCATGCTCGCCGGCGGTGTATTCCGGATCGCGGTATTCGTGGCGGTATTCGTATTCGCGATCACGCTCGGTGCGTTGTTCAGCACTGCTCGAAGTACGTTCTGAGAATCGCGCGGCACATTGCTCAGGCTGTAGTCACGCGTGTTCGGTTCCGGTCGCGCCGCGACGGAAGGTGTTGAGCCGGCCGAACGCTGCGCGTTGCGCGATACCGAGTTCAACCATGTAGTCGAACAGGTCCGCTTCGGGTGCCTCTTCGGCCGCCTGAGTAAGCCGCTGGCCCGCGATGTGGAAGCTGCGCCGGTAGGACTGGGACAGGACGTTGTCGGCGTAGTGCACGGCCGCGACGGAGTGTGCGCCCGCGGTGACAATGCCCATGAGGCGTTTGCGTAGGGGGGCGTCTTTGGCTCCATCTGCTCCGGATCGGATCAGTGCGCCGGTGACGGATGCGAAGTCGTGAGGTTGCCGGGCGGTAATGAGGTCGACGATGTGGGCGTACATGCGTGCGTGTGCGGGATCCTCGAAGTCCGCCGGGGTGAGCGTGCTGGTGATCCGCTCGACGTCCGTTCCGTCCGTGGACTGGTTGCGCACGTCCATCAGGGCGCACAGGAGCATCGCTTCGGGGTCGGTGGCCGGGTCGTAACCAGGTTCGACGGTGGCCTCGAGGTCCTCGACGGGCGCGAGGTCCGCGCGTGCCTGCGTGGCGTCGTCGCCGGGTGCGGGGACTGCTCGGAGTGCGTTCATCGCGGATGCCTCGGTTCGTGTGGTGTCGGGTCAGAGGTCGTACTGGCTGAGGGTGAACGCCAGTACGTGGCGTATCGCTTCGATGGTGCTGGGGTGTCGTCGGCTGCGGTCACGACGCGGCCCGCTCGACGTCACGCTGCTCGGGGTCCGGGTGCGTGGAGTCGTACTCTGCGGCGAGTTCGGCGTCGATCTGACGGTCGATGTAGTCGGGGTCCGGTGTATAGACGGGTACGAGGTGCATGGGTGGTCTCTCTCCTGTGTCGGTGGGTGTCAGGCTGCGGTGAGCTTTTTCAGGGCGTCGATCCGGAACCCGCTCCAGTGGGTGTCTTCGTCGACGTACACGACGGGAGTCTGTCGATAGCCGAGCTCTTCGGTGATGAAGCGGTACGCGGCGAGATCCTCGGTGACGTCGACGGTTCGATAGTTCACCTTCTTGTTGTCGAGCATTGTTTTGGTTGCGCTGCAGGGGTCGCATTCCGGTTTCGTGTAGACGGTGATGGACATATCTATCTCCTTTCGAGAATTGTTCTGTTGGCTTCTATTCTACGGCAATAGCGACGCTTATGCCAGACTTATTCGACGCACAATATCCGTTATTTGTGTTGTTGCAGTTGCTTTTTCGCAGTTTATTGGCGCATCTTAATTCCATCGAATCGGGCTATTGTCATAGTTATCGACCCCTTTATGTACTTTCCTTACCCTGCGTTCTTTTCGCTTCCGGTTGGCGCGAAGAAGAGACGGCGGTGGACGGTGTTCGACGGTCAATGCCTGGCCGGTGCGAGTGTTCGCCGGGGAGCGCAGCGAGTGCGGGTTGGGCGAACAGTCGTGCGGGGCCCTGTGGGCCGGAGTCAGGGGTTGATCCGGGAGAGCCCGGGTGACGCATTCTCGTTGCGCAGCCAGACGGACCGACAAAGAACCCCGTTCTCTCTTTCGGGACTGCGTTCACGTGTGGGTTTGGCTGTTCATGCTGGTCGGTAGTGTTCTTAGGTATGGAGCGCTCGCGGGTCGAACATGCCTTGTCCAAAGCTGTGGTGAAGGGATCGCCTGCACCCTCGGATATGGCGCTCGATGCGATCGTGTCGGGCATTGCGGTCGACGACACGCGCCCGCCGGCCAACGACGTCGATGTGGTGTGGCCGGCCGAGACGACGTCCCTCTGAGCGCTGTTTCGCTCTCTGCCACTCCCCTGCCCTCACTGCCGGCCGCCCGCTGCTCTGCCACCGGTGTGGGTGCTGGGCGTTCGTCGGTGTGAGGGCTCGATGCCCGAAGCACCGGCCCCGCGCCCGCGAGCCGAGCTGCCGGGCGTGGCCACCTCGATCCGGTGGCCACGCTCGGCGGCGTCTCAGATGTAGCTCTGCACCCTGCCGATGTGGGTTGCGACGTAGTCGGGCGTGATGGCGTGGCTGATCCCCTTGACCTCGGCTGGGGGCATGCCGGCTCGTACTGCACGCCTGAGCAGTGTGGTGAAGCTGGGGAGGGTGATGTTGGCGCGTTCTGCGGTGCGCTCGGCTGCGTCGAGTGCGATGTTGGCGGCTGCGCCGTCGCCGGTGCAGTACAGGAAGTACGCGGCGATCGTGAGGGCCTGAGCGCGGGCTGTGCCGCGTAGCGGGGCGGCGATTCGGGTGAAGGCGTCGGCGGCGTCTGCGTCGCCGTGCACGGCCATCGAGAGGAAGGCGTCTCGGACTTCGGCGTGGCCGGTCGCCAGTACCAGCCCGATACGGGCGGTGAGGTCTGCGCTGGGGATCTCGCGGGCGTGGATGACGGCTGCGAGCTCGTCGAACGTGACGGGCAGGAAGTCGGTGGCCATCGTGGTTGCAGCGGCGAGCGCGAGGGATTCGGGGATCTCTGCGGTGGGGGTGAATCGGGCTTCGATGTCGGCGCGTGATCCGGCGATGACGCGGCCGTTTACGGTGCGGGCGGTCGCGAGGGTGGTGGACGCGGGATCGGGCACGGTGCCGTCTGTGAAGTTGTCGAGGTCGGTGAAAGCCGTTCCAGCGGTGAGGCTGTAGGTGTGCAGTGCGCGGGTGGTGGTGATGCCGTGTGCGGTGAACGCGTCGCGGATGGCGTCGAGGCCGATCAGGGCTGCTCCTGCATGGGTGGCGTCTGCGATAGCGGCGAGGATGACGGCGGTGACGGGTGCGCCGTCGACGCTCTGGCGCGCGAGGCCGTCCGCGGTCTGCACGGCGGCTGCCTCGGCCTGGTCGGCGTCGACGCGGCCGATGGCGGCGATGAGGTGTGCGCCTTGCCCGTTGTCGGCCAGGGCAATGACGACGACGGAGCTGTCGGGGGTGTGGCCGAGCATGGCGGGGATCGCGGCGAGGGTGTCGGCGGCGGTGGTGAGGGAGACGCTGCGTTGGGTCATGGTGATGCCTTCCGGGAGTGTGTTCGGGTTGGGTTGGGGTGGAGCGGTTTTCAGTGGCGGAGCTGGCGGCGGGCGGTGCGTCGGTCGCGGCGTGCGCTGGCACGTTTGACGACCCGGCGCATCTTCGGCTTGCCCTGGCGGTGGACGATGATGTCGATCTCGTCGGCGGTGGTTGCGTGTTTTGCTCGCATGGTGACCTGTTCCTCTCGACTTGCGGCCGGACCTGCTGCCCTGCCAACTTCTTTGTGCCGTGGTGGCTGGGGAGAGAAGTCAACGCACGAGGCCGGAGTGTCAAGGGTCGGGCCGGAAAGTTTTCAGCCGAAGGCGTCGTTGAAAAGTTTTCGGAGCCCGTGGGCCGGAGCCTGCGACGCCGGCGGTTGATGCGGAGGTCACGGGTGATGAATGCTCGGAGAAGCCACCTACGTCACAAAGAAATTGATTCTTTTGGCTCTTTTGAGTGCGGAGCGCAGCGGAGTTCGATTCGGTGCGGCCCGTAGGGGTGCGTGTGGCCCGCCAGGGCCTGCTTGGGAGTCGGCCCGGTTTCTGGTGGTGGGACGCACGACGCCGCCGGAGCGTTTGCTCTACGGCGGCGTCATGTGGGGTACGGCTGTGAAGGTGATTGTGCGGGAGCGACGGAGGGTGACCGGGCTCGGTGTCGCGGTAGCGCTGGTGTTGATGGTGGGTCAGTGGTTGCTTTCGGCGCTCATCGGTCGGTGTTGTTGGGTGTGCCCTCGTCGCGGTTGTCTCTGCGTTTGTCCATGGCTGCCAGCGCGCGTCGGGGTGAGATGACCTCGACCCAGACAAGGACTGCGGTGCCGCCGACGACGACTATTGCTGCGATCGCGAGCAGGAAGGTGGTGAGACTGACGGGCATCTGGGGTTCGATTCCGGGCCCGGCGGGGTTGTCATCACTTGAGGAGCCGGGCCATATGAGCAGGATAAGTAGTCCGAGTACTGCTACGAACCCGATGGTTGATAGCGCGACGAACTGGATTCGCTTGGTTCTGTTCACTGTTGTTCTCCCCCGATTGTCGTTTCGTACTGCCTCGATGCTTTCAGATGCGTCTGACATTCTTCGTCCGACGTGGTGACGTCGAGCATCTTCCGTACAGATTTAACGTAGTCGGTTAATTGTGCTGGGGCAACCTTTTTGCGTAGTTGGTAATATCGGTTGTATGGGACTGCGCGGTAGGCCGAAGTCGGCGGATCCGATTCGGGATCGGGTTGTGCCGGTGCGTTTTACCGAGTCCGAGCACGGAGAGGTGTCGCGCGCGGCGGCGGCCGAGGGCGTTGCGTTGAGTGCGTTTCTGCAGAAGCGAGGTGTTGCGGCTGCGAGGCGTGCCCTCAAGCGTGAGTCCGGTTCGACGGAGCTTTGAGTGTGGCCTAGTTGACGCGGCCGAAGAACCACCAGGTGAGGTCTGCTGAGCGGTCAGGTGGTGGCGGGTACGAGGGTGTCGGGTTTGACGAGGTAGGGGTAGACGCCGGGGCCTGGTGTGTCGTTTTCGACGAGGACGAGGCCTCCGTCTTGGATTTCGCGGATGACGACGATGCCGGGTGCGCCGGGTGCGAGGTGGTAGCGGTCGCCGATGTTCACGGTTTCTCCTGTGCTGCTGTGGTGGTGTGTGTTGATTGTCGGTGCTCGAGGTCGGTTCGGACGGCCACCGGGGTGGTGGTGTCGGTCATGTGATGGGTGTGACCGCGTCGGCAGGGACCCATTGCCGGTCGAGGTCGAGTCGCCCCATCTTGTTGCCCGTGGGTATCGAAAACTTAACGCTCGCAAGCCAATCCCCGACGCTGGTCCGTGCCCATGCGAACAAAGTTCCTTCGACAATGGTGTCCATTGCGAGCCCTTCGGCTCTCACTTTTAGAGGTGTGGTGTCGCGGAATCGTCCGCCTCCGGATCGTCCGATGGCGAGCGCGATATTCACGTGCACCGATTTGGGTGGGTCCACGATTCGGCGGGTGGGTGGCTCGAAGGTGGTGGGCCAGGCGTCGAAGATGCCGGCCTCGTTGTCGGTGGTCATTGCGCGACGGCGACGGGTCGGTGGCCGGCGAGGTCGTCGGCGGGTGTGGGTGTCCAGCGCAGGCCTTGTTCGCCGAAGGTGGGGGCGGTGAGGGTGTAGCGGCCGGTGCGGTCTGGTGTTCCGCGGCCGTGGACGGTGGTTTCGAGGGTGATCGACCGGATTCGGCCTCTGCCCTGCTCGATACCGCCGTAGCCGCAGACGGTGGAGGCGATTGTGAGATCGGTACCGGGCATGTGCCCGTCCGTCAGGATCAGCACACTGCCGTGCCGCCGGTTGCGCGCGAGCAAAGCCCTTGCGCGCGTGGGTGGTACGTCGCGGCCGTGCACGGTCGTCACGACCAAATCGACCCCGTCGAGACAAATGCTGGCGGCGTCGAGAGGATCAGTTTTTCCAGGATCCACAAGATGCACCTTTGCGAGATCCCCGCCGTGTTCGTGGACGGCGAGCAGGCTCAGGCGGGGTTGGCCGATGAGGGCGACGTGGTGCCCGGCCGCGGAGGCCTCCGCGACGAGGGCGATGAGCATGGATCCGGCGCCGGTGACGGTGACGGCGGTTCCGCGGGCCAGGGCTCGGCGTGGGAGCAGTGCGGCGAGCGGTGGGGGTACGGGCATGGTGCGGAGGGTGCGGAGGGTTTTGCCGCGCACAGCGGCGACAGCGGGTTCCGGATCGCCGTCGACGATCGAAGTCGTGGGTTCGGGCCGGTCGAGCGGGACGGCGGTCGGGAGGTCGGCGGGTGCGTGGTCGCGTCGACCCGGCACGGTGGCCATCCGGCGGCGTAGGACGTCGAGCTGGGTGGCTTTGTCGAGTCCGGTGAGGTTTTCGATCGCGTCGACGGTGGCCATGTGATCGACCTTTTGCCGTACCGGTAGGAACTACCGCCAGAGTATCGAACGGGTGTTCGACTGTCGAATGCGCTGGTGAGGTCGGTCAGCGGGGAACGGCGAGGCCGTCGAGGTCGGCCGCGGTGAATGTCCAGGCGAGGTGCCGATGTAGACCCAGGGTGCGTTTGACCTGGTCGAGAGCGTGAAGAACGGTCGGGTGGTCGGGGTCGTGGCCTTCGTCTCGGATGGCGGCTCGTTCGTCGTGGTCCATACCTGCTTGGACGCGGCCGGGCTCAAGTTGGTTCCGGCAACAGTCATTCGTGTGAATGACTGGACGAGCGCGGAGCCGGCCGAATGGGACGGGTGGTGGCCCCGCCCGGTGTGGGCGGGGCCGTCCGGCCTAGAGCTTGAGCGGTTCGATCGGTTCGTCGGTGCGGTGCTTGCCGAGTAGGCATTCCCAGGTGCGGGTGTCGAGCTGCTCGGGTGTGACCCACTGCCCGCACATCGTGGCGTGGTGCACGTCCGCGTGCAGGCCTCCAAGGTTGTGGGTGGCGCTCGTTGCGCCGCGGTTGAGGGCGGCGGATGCGATGGCGGAGAGGCGATCTGGAAGCATGGCGAGATCCTTTCGAGGTTCGGATGAGACGCAGCGATCGGACATGACGAGGGTGGACTGTCAAACCACGTCTTGGGAGCTTGCGACCGTGGTTTTACTGGACGGGGTCCCCGGCATGTCAGACTCGGGCGACTCGTACGACCCCCTTGGTGACCCATATGGGGCGACACCGGAGGCGGCGAGGTAGTGCAGTGGACGCCCACTCCCCCGCATGACCGCCCCCGACCCCCGGCCTTTCAGTTGTGCCGCCGGTCTTCCTCGAGACCACGGAGGCGATCGAGTTCGGCTCGCTGCAACGAGATCTCTTCGCGCAGGTCAGTGGCGATCGTCTTCTGTTCGTCGATGCGTTCTGTGTAGTCGCGGCGCAGCTCGGCTTCACGTTTGGTGGCGTCGGTGCGCTGCTGGGCGAGTGCTGCTGCGCTGGTGCGGTTGTCGTCCTGGTGGGTGGTGCGTTCGGCGGCGAGATCGGCACGCAACCTTTTTGCTTCGGCGCGCAGCTCGACCAGCTCGTCCTCGCGGCGGCGATCCTTCTCGTCGTAGCGGTCGATCGACTCGCGGTGACTGGTGTTGAGTGAGGCCACGATGGTGTCGTGGGTGTCCTGCAGGGCACCGATTTCGGCGCGTTGGCGTGCGTCGAGCTCGTCGAGTTCGACGCGGTGCGCGGCCTTCTGCTCCTCGACCTGGGCACGGGCCCGCTCAGCCGCGCCTTCTGCTTCTTCGGTCCGCTCCCATGCGTCGGCGGCATCGCCGCGGAGCTCGTCGTTTTCGGCGTCGAGGGCGTCGGCGCGGACGGTCGCGGCGTGCGCCGCTGCTTCGGCGGCGGCCGCGCGCTCCTCGGCGGCGGAGACGGTGCGTGCGGTTTCGGCGCGCATCAGCTCGAGACGCTGATCGAGAGCTTTCGGGTCCGAGACGGTCCCGATCGCGGATTCGACCCGTTGAACCAGGGCGGTGATCTGTTCGGCCTGCGTGGCCAGCGCCGGGAGGACGGCAGCGAGGGACGCGACGGCGAGCTCGGGAGTCGCAGTGTCGGCCTCGTCGACGCCGGCGACCGCAGCGGCGGACTTTCCGGCCTTCTCCGCTGCTCTGGCTCGGTGTGCCCGCACACGGTCGGACGCGCTGGCGTGGATGCGGGGTCGGCCTGGCTTGCGGGGCGGTTCGGCTGCGGTCATGACTGAACTCTACCATTTCGTTTCATATCATTACGTTTCATTTCATTACGTTGCGGTAACAGAATGGGAGACAAAAAAGGGGGTCCCGGCCCCGTGATGGGACCGGGACCCCGGAGGGCTGGTGCTCAGTGGGTGCACCAGAAGGACCCGACCGGGATTGCCGCGCCCGGCTGCCCGGCGCACCACCGGCAGGTGGTGTCGTGCTCGATGCGTCCGAGCACTCCTTCGGCTTCCTCGATGAGGATGGGCAGCTCTGCTGCGCTGGCGAGCGCGAGCGCTTCGGTGGCCCACCGGGCCGCGCGCGGATCTTCGGCGGGGAGCTGAGCGGCTGTGCCGATGAGATCGGTGATGATCTGGTGATCGTTGAGTAGTTCGTAGTTGTTGTTCATGACTGGACACCTTCCAAAGGTTCGGATGAGACGTCCTGGACTGACAGGTTGAGGGTGGACTGTCAACCCCGAAGAGGGAGCTTGCGACCGTGGGTTGATTGGACGGGCCCCCGGCATGTCAGGCTTGGGCGACTCGTACGACCAAAATGGTGACCCATATGGGGCGGCCCCGGAGGGGACGTGCGGACGCGTTCACGCGGGCCGAATACTGTTGCATTGCAACGGCTGCGGCTATCGCAATTCCTTTTCGATGCGAGAGCTGTCTTGCTTTCTCGGTGCCTGTGAGACCGACTGCCGGAAATCGAATACGGCTCGATAGCGGCTCGAATTACCGTGTCGATGAAGAAAGCGGATATCGACGCTGGTTACCCTTGTACAGGCGAATGCGATTGCGCATTGCGAATGTGTCGATGAAAGGTTCTGCGGCTGTGGCCAAACGAGTGACAACCCAATTGGTGGACGATATCGACGGGTCGGTCATCGACGACGAGTCCGGCGAGACGATCGAGTTCGCGATCAACGGCGTCGAGTACTCGATCGACCTGAAAGCGAAGAACGCCACCGAGTTTCACAAAAAGCTCGACTACTACGTCGGGCATGCGACGCGGGTCGGTGGCCGTAAGCGTAAGCCCTCCCCCGCTGCCGCGTCGACCGCGACAGTGGCCGGCGGATCGGTCAAGCGTGATCCGGAGCAGACGCGGGCGATCCGACAGTGGGCGTTCGACCAGGGTTACGAGATCAGCGAGCGTGGCCGGATTCCGGCCGATATCGAAGAGGCGTACAACGCCGCACACTGACGGGCGGTGAGCCGCCCGCCTCGACCTGAGCGGGGCCGGTGGTGGTGCGCCGAGCGGGGGAGCTCGAGGGCGGCGGAGCCCCCTCGACCGGGGTCGGGGACGGGGCCACCGGTGGCGGGCACCGTCGAGGTACCCGCCACCGTGCCCGATTCCTACTCGGTGGGTGCGGTGAGCTGGTCGTACGCCTGTTCGGGGGTGAGCGTTCCCGCTGCGGACTGCTCGACCACGGTCAGCACGTGGCCGTGCTGGTCGAGGAAGCCCAGGTAGTTGTCCTGGTTACCCCAGGACGTGCGCCGCCAGGAGTCGTTGCCCTTGCCACTCACTCGTGCTTCGTAGGCGGCGAGGATCTGCGCGAGCAGGATCACCTGCGCGCGGGTTTCGCTGGCCTTGTCGATCGTGGCGGCGAGTGCTCGACGCGCGGCCTTGTCCGCGACACCGGGGTATCCGGCGCTGGGGCTGGTGTCGGCGGGCACGGTGACACCGAGCAGCTCTGCGAGGTACTGCGGCGCTTTGTTCTCGGTCAACAGTCCCGGCTCGTCGACGAGCGTTTCGGTGATCCACTTCCCTGCACCCTTCGGCAGGGTCTTGCGGGTGAGAAACTTGCTCAGCCATTCCTTGCGGACGATCGTCGCGGCGGCGCTGGCCTTGTTCAGCGCGACGGTGCGCCGCCGAGCGGCCTTCTCGGCCTCCTTGGCCGCGAGCGCTGCCTGCGCGGCTTTCTTCTCGCGTGCCTTCCTCTCGGCTGCGGCCTGATCGTCGGCCTCGTCGGGTTCGCTCGACGCTGCGGCCAGGATCGGCCCCAGTTTCACACCGGCGGCGTCGGGGTCGGCGGTGAAGTACTCCGGCACCCACACCTGTGCGACCGTGACGTCCTTGTGGTGGTGGAATCCCTCGGCAGCGACGGCTTTCGGGGCTCCTTCGGTCGCCCAGTCGATCGACTCGGACTCAATCACCTCGCCGGTCGCGGTGACGGTGATCTGCTCATCGGCAGTCAGCCACACCGCCCAGTGCTCGGCTGCGCCGTCGATGACGGCTTCGGTGATCGGGTCTCCGTCTGCGGTTACCAAGTCCTCAGCGGCGACGTAGGGGCTGTCGAAGTCGGGTTCGTCTGCGAGGACGGTCAGGCCCTTGGCCGCATACGGCGTACCTGCTTCGGCGCGGGCCTTGCGCTCGGCGCGGTCCGCGATCAACTCCTGTGCGACGGAGCGGAACCGTGATCCGGCGTTGAGCAGGTCCTCGACTGCATCGTCGTCGCCGTCGGCGTCGAACACTGCGACCACCGCCGCCTGCTCGAGGTCGAGCTGCCCGGCGTCGAGGGCAGCGATCGCTGTCTGTGACCGACCCGCTGCGGCACCGGCTTTGACGGTCTCACGCTTGACCTGCACCGATTTGGCGATCTTCGTTGCCGAGAGGCCGAGTGCGAGCATGTCGGCGAATGCCTTCGCTCGCTGGCCCTCGGTGAGAGGGGTTCGCAGATCATTGGTGACCACCTGCTTGGAGATACGTTCGATCTCCCGCTCCTTGAACGTCTCGACAGCGGTCCGGATCAGCACCGGCACGCTCTCGACCCCGGCTTCGATCGCGGCGAGGGTCCGCTGCTGGCCGTCGATGACGACCACGTTCTCACCGTCGCGGACTGCGGAGATCGCCTGTACGACTCCGTGAACGACGACGCTCGCGACAAGATCGCGGAAGTCCTGACTGTCGGTGTCGACGTGGTCGCGGACGTTGGGGCCGACGTCGAGGGTGGTGGGGTGCAGGCGGGCGAACTCCTCGCCCGCCCCCACGACCGGTGTGGTGCCGGTCGTGGGGGCTTCGGTTGCGGCGGTGGTGGTTTCGATGCTTGCGGTCATGGTGGTGTCTCTCCCTGGTAGATTCTTCGGTTGGAGACACCGGGCAGGTAAGAGCTGTCCGGTGTTTTCTTGTTTCCGGGCCGGTACGGGCCTGGGGTTACTGCAGAGCGGTGGCTACCTGGTGGTGGCCTGCGAGCCGTGCAGCGTGGATTTCGGCCTCGCTGGCTCCGTGTTCGCGTGCGGTGCACGCCCAGTACGCGGCCCGCTCGACCTGCGCGTCGACGGTGGTCGAGTTCGCATCGGTAGCGGCCCGGTTGACCTGCTCGGTGTAGGCGGTGACCTGCGCGAGCGCGTGGGTCTTGACCTGCGCCGGTACCTGACCGATCGCGGACATGATCGCGGTGTGCAGTCCCACCGTCCTCGGTCCTGTGATGGTGTCGTGCATGTCGCTACTTCCCTTCCCAACTGGTGGCCGAACCTTGTTGCCCTGCCACGTTTTTTCGCCGTTTCTGGCGTGAGGAGAGAAGTCAGCGCACAGGGCCGGAGTGTCAAGGGTCGGGCCGGAAAGTTTTCAGCCGGAGGCGTCTTTGAAAAGTTTTCGGAGCCCTTGGGCCGGAGCCTGCGACGCCGGCGGTTGATGCGGAGGTCACGGGTGATGAATGCTCGCCGGTAGCCAGAACCGGAGTGAAAAAACGTCTTTGCTCTTCCACGGTGCGGAGCGCAGCGGAGCTCGATTCGGTGGACACCGCAGGTGGCCTGATCCGCCGGCCGGAACTCTCGGCCGGCGGACCCACCCCGGCCCCTACGCGGCTTCGCCGGTCCCGGCGTCCTCGACCTCGTCCGACCCGGCGGCCGTGTCATCGAGGGCGTCGGCCAGCTCGTGGACGGCGGTCAGCACGGCTTTCGCGGTGGCGGTGACCTGCTCGAGGTCTCCTGCGGCCCATCCGGCGATGTAGCCGACGCTGTAGGCGCTGGTGTCGAGTCCGAGCATCCCGGCCAGGACGTAGGCAACGGATTCGGCTTCGACTTCCATCCGGCCCCGGTGCAGGTCCTTGCGGGCCTCGGGGCCGATGAGGTCGGGTGCGTGCATGATCGCGTGCGCTGCCTCGTGGATCATCGTTTTCGCGGCCGCTGCGGGTTCGAGGGCTGCGTCGACGACGATCCGGTGGGAGCCGTCGGTGGTGGTGTAGCCGTTGGCGCTGCTGGCGATCGCTTCGCGGGTGACGGTCCAGCCGCGCCCGGTCATGATCGAGGCCACGCGGTCGTAGATCGCGTCCGGATCGGCACCGGTGAGGAGCTGGGCGATTTCCTCGGGCTGCGGGTGTCCCTCGATCGGGTCGGTTTGGGAGTGGTCGAACACCGACAGAATCGGGAACGTCGGCACCTTACGGGTTTCTTCGTCGCCGGTGTCGGGGTCGTTCTCGGTGACGGTGCGGGAGCTGTAGCCGTAGATCCGGATCGCCTTCTGACCTTTGCGGACCTGCCGTCCGCGTTGCTGCCAGGCACGGAATCCGGCGACCTGTGTTGCCTCGGGCTTCTGGGCGAGGATCAACAGGACGTTGTTGAAGCTGTAGGAGTGGAACGAGGCCACGTGGTCGAGGTACGCGCGCCAGGTGTCGGAGCTGGTCAGCTCGGCTACCTTGTCGGTGATCGAGGTGTGCAGTGATGCCGCCAGCTCGCGGCGTGCTTCGGCCTTGTCCGCTGCGCTGGTCTTGGTTCGTGTGGCCATGACTGGTGCCTCTCCCTCGTGACCGGTCCCCCGGCCTGCTGTGCCAATTTCTTTTCGCCGTCATCTGGCGTGAGGAGATACAGCAGCGCACGGGGACGACGGGGCAACGCCGCGGCCGGACAGTTTTCGTGGGAGCGGAGCGAGTGCGGGACGAAAAGTGTTCGGAGCCTTGGCCGTAGCAACGCGGAGCGAGGGGTTGAGCTGGCGGGCACGGGTGATGCAGGATCGCCGGGAGCCAGATGTGCGACAAGAAATTCGATGTCTTTTCACGGTGCGGAGCGCAGCGGAGTTCGGTTCGGTGGACGCCCGCAGGGTGGCCGGCACCGCCGGCAGGCGGAAGACCGATCGCTCGTCGACGCCGGCGGGGTGGCCACCTCCCGGCCGTGGAGCTCGCGGGGTGATTGTGCGGGAGCGACGGATCTCGACCCCGCGCGGTGTCATGGCAGTCGGCCTGTTCTGCTTATGCTCAGGCCAGTTTTCGCGCGTAGACGGAGGCGCATTCGATGGTGAAGCGACATGCTCGGGAACTGTCGGCTGCATTCCTGGATGGGTTTTGGCCGTCCATCGAGTGCCCTGTGTGTCAGAGCGGGGTGTTGCATGTACCGAAGAAGGCCGATAAGCCATCGGAGGACGATGGTCCTGTCCGATACAGATGGCGTCTGGACTCTTACGACGACCCGACGGATATCAAGGGTGTCTTCACGATGCACCTGCGGTGCACCAAGGGTGGTTGCGAGTCAGTCGTCGCGGTTTCCGGCGACATGTTCGTCGAATGGAATCGGCATTACGATCCCTGGGACCCTTCGACCTTTCACGTGACGTTCTACCAGGTTCGGAGCTTCTATCCCCCGGTTCTGGTCGCGGAGTACCCGGACGGCGTTCCCGACGTGGTGGCCGATCAGTTGCGCCGAGTAGGCGCTTTGGTCTGGATGGATGCACCGGCAGCGATGACAGCTGTGCGAAGCGCAGTAGAAGCGTTGATGACCGCGCAGGGAGTGTCCGCGACGACGCGCAACGACAAGTTCCGGAGCCTCGATGATCGGCTCGACGAGTTCGCCAAATCCGAGGAGGAATTGGCGCTTTTTTTGCGGGCGGCGAAGTGGGTCGGCAATGAAGGGACGCACGTTGCGTCGACGGTGACGGCAACGGATGTTCTGGACATGGTCGAGTACGTCGAGATCGCTCTCAGTGCACTGTATGCGCCTGACCGTGCTGCGGCTGTCGCCCGGGCTGGCCGGATCCTTGCTGCGAAACGCCTGGTGCCGTAGCCGGATGCCGTCGGCCATCGTCGACTATTCGTCCGCGGCTACGGCGCGCCAGTTCTGACAGTGCGATCGCCCGGGCAGCCTGTTCGGCCAGTTCGGCGGGTAGTGGTGGTCCGTCGATGGTTCGGATTCGCATAGTCGGTGATTGTGCCGTGGGGTACCGACAGTTCTGTTGTGCTGCAACGCGTTGCGGACGTAGGCCCGCAGGACGGCCGCGCTCGGTCTTCTGCTTCGGGGGTGTGGCAGGACGGAGCGCAGCGGAGTTCGATTCGGTGGCCGCCCGCAGGGTGGCCGTTTCTTCTGTGTGGTCGATTGCGTTGTTTCGGCGGCGTGCACGAATGACAAAGGCCCGTCCCCTGGTGGGGGGCGGGCCTTGTCTGGTTGATCGGTGGTCAGTCTGTGGGCGGCTTGGTGTCTTTGCCTGCGGCGACGTCGCGTAGCCACTGAGGGACGGGCTTCTTGTCGAATTCGCGGAGCTTGATCGAGGCTCCTGCGGCTGCGGCGCGGACCTTCCGGCGTTGCTCGGGGGTCCAGGCCCGGCGTGGTTCGGTGGTGGTCATGGGCGCTCCTCGCGGTGTGTTGTAGGTCCATTGTCGCTGTTGTCGTCGGTTTCCGCCAGGTCGTCGGTGTCGGAGGCGATATCCCGGTCTGCGATTGCTTGCAATGTGTCGCGGTCGGTCTTGGCGATGAAGGGGGTTGCGGCGACGGTGCCGAACACTGTCCAGCCGAGTGCGACTTCGTCGGGGTTGTCGCTGACGGTGCGTTCGAGGCACCAGGTGATGCGTTGCCAGGATTGGGAGCGGTTGTCGGCTCGGGTGCGTTGGTTGACGGTTCCGGCGACGCCGACGACGGCGAAGAGGCCGACTATGAGGGTGATCCAGGCTTGTGCTGGCACGGGCCGAGTTCCTTTCCTGTGGTGGGTTCGATGTGCGGCGGGGTGTGGGTGGAGCTCCTGCCGGGTCGGTTGGCACCTTAGGCCACCCGTCCCGGCGGCAGCCTGCTACCGCTGGGGGTGTTCGGCTCGCTGTTCGGCGAGGGTGGCGGTCTCGCGGCCGATGGCCCATGCGGCTTCGTCGTAGCCGGGGAGCTGGTTGATGACGGCCGTTTCGAGGGCAGCGCAGAAGTGGTGGGCTTCGGTGCCGGTCCAATCGCTGGTTTCGCCTGCTTGGTAGCGGTAGCAGTTGAGGGCTTTCAGTACCTCGACGGGCGTCCGCCAGGCACGGGGCGGGGTGTAGGTGTAGAGCTTGAGGTCGTCGTCGCTGTAGCGGTGGTTCACGCTGGCGGTGTTCTGGTCGAGGAGCATCTGCCCGATTGCGTCGACGCTGGCGCGGGTGAGGGTGCGGGTGCGGGTGTTCGGGTTGTTGGGCGAGTGTCCTGCGCTGACGCCGTTTCCGGTGGTGGCTTCGATGGGGAGGCGGCCGTCTGCGGGTGCGGGGATCTCCCACCGTAGGGGCTTGTGTTCGATGGTCAGTCCGGCGGTGAGTAGGACTGCGATGTGTTCGTTGGTGACGGTGAATGCGCTCATGGTGTGGGCCTCTCCCCTACTGGTGTGGTGACCGAGCCGGTGCCTGCTCTGCCAATTTCTTTTCGCCGTCATCTGGCGTGAGGAGATACAGCAGCGCACGGGGACGACGGGGCAACGCCGCGGCCGGACAGTTTTCGTGGGAGCGGAGCGAGTACGGGACGAAAAGTGTTCGGAGCCTTGGCCGTAGCAACGCGGAGCGAGGGGTTGAGCTGGCGGGCACGGGTGATGCAGGATCGCCGGGAGCCAGATGTGCGACAAGAAATTCGATGTCTTTTCACGGTGCGGAGCGCAGCGGAGTTCGGTTCGGGGGACGCCCGCAGGGTGGCCGGCACCGCCGGCAGGCGGGATGCATCACGCGCGTCGACGCCGGCGGGGTGGCCACCTCCCGGCCGTGGAGCTCGCGGGGTGATTGTGCGGGAGCGACGGAGACCGACCACGCTCGGTTTCGCGGTAGCTCTAGTCTTTCGACTCAACGGCAGGTGGCCAGTCTTTCGGTGTCACATAGGCTGGTTGAGCGGCCGGTTCCTCGTATTGGATTGGGAAGTCCCAATCGAAACAGACGTTCTTCCACGCCCGTGGCCGGACGAACGAGGTCTTTTCGCCCGTGAACACGGTTCGATTGAAAACTGTCTGCCCGGCGTGGAACCCCGCGAAGTAGAACGATGCCAGTTTGCTGTGGAATCCCGCGACGGCAAAATTGGTCAGCAACTTGCTGTGGAAGTTCGCCTCGTCGAACTTGGTATACAAGCTGCGAAATTGCGTCGCCCAGAACGACGTTTCTGGACTGTAGAAATGCGCTTGGTTGAACGAGGTTTGCACCCCGTGGAATTGTGCCTCGGAAAACGTCGTCAGCGACGTGCTGCGGAAGTGCGCACCCGAGAATGAAGCCTGGATGCTGCAACGGAACGTCGTTGCCACAAAAGATGTTTCGTCGCCGACGAACACCGCTCGGCCGAACGTTGTCTCCTCACAGGCAAAGTTTGCCTTGTCGAATTTCGTGTGCACACTCCGGAATGTCACCCCTTTGAATGACGTCTTTTCTCCGTAAAAGTGGGCGTTCGAGAAGTCCGTAGTTCCATTGAAGTCGGATCCTGCGAAGTCGGCGTTGTGGAAGTAGGCACCGGTGAGGTCGTAGTCGTAGTTGCTCCAATTGTGGTGGTGGTCGGGTTGGAGGTGCGCAGCGATGGTGCGGGTGATGGCTCGTCGGACGTTCAGGTCGTCGCGGGGGTGTTCATGGGTTTCGTCGGTGTAGTTGTATTTCGTGTGATGCGTTCGGGTGGTGCTGCTGCGTAGGTTGGGACTGTGGGCCGGTGGCGTGTACGGGCGGACAAGATAGCCGCAAAGGTAGTTGATGCAGGTTTGAGCGTCTGTATATCTCTCGCGGTCGATCCAGTCCTCCGTGAGTGCTTCGAGGGCATAGACGCCGGCGAGTCTGACTTCCGGAGATGGGTTGGCGAATTGTGCTGTAGCGGTGACGAATCGGCGGCGTAGCTCTTGTAGGTCCGCTCGATTGTGGGATCGGTCGGCGTGGCGTGCGTTGCTGGTTCGGGTGAGGTGTGTGCCGGTGTAGGCAATGGCCGCGGCCGCCACGACGAAGAATCCGCCAATGACGGTTCCGTGTCCGGGGGTGATGTTCTGACGCAGGTACCAGGACCAGGCGGCGGGCACCGCGACGACTAGGGCTGCCCATTCCTTCGGGGCAACAGCGATAACACAGATCAGCAATAGCAGGCCGACCAGTATTGCAGTAAGTCGTCGGATTGACTTTCCGGGCCGCGCGGCGGCGGGGATGGCGTTCTTGCTGCTCACAGCTGTGAAGGTAGCGCAGAAATGGCGTGGCCGTGTACCCGATTCTGTGGTTTGCCGATAGCGGCTCGAACGCAGAAAATTGTTCCGTTAAGGGTGACGAGTGGCATCGAGGTGCCGGTAGAGGGTGGCTCGGCCAATTCCGAGCACGGTTGCGATTTCAGTTTTTGGTGTTCCGTCGTCGAGCATGCGGCGGATATGACGGGCTTTGTCGGCGTCGATTTTCGATGGCTGCCCGCCGATGCGGCCGCGGGCTCGTGCAGCGGCGAGGCCGGCCATTGTGCGTTCTTTGACGAGGTCTCGTTCGAATTCGGCGAGGGAGCCGAAGATGTTGTAGGTCAGGCGTCCTCCGACTGTCGAGGTGTCGATCCCTTCGGTGAGACTGCGCAGTGTTGCGCCTTTGGTTTCGATGAGGTTGACGGTTTCGATGAGGTGACTCAGGGAGCGGCCGAGACGATCGAGTCGCCATACTGCGACGACGTCGCCGGCGCGGATGCTATCGAGGAGCAGCTGCAACTGAGGTCGGTCCTTGTCCGCTCCAGACGCGACTTCTTCCCAGACCCGGAAACAGCCGGCGGCTGTCAATGCGTCTCTCTGCAGATCCAGCGACTGATCGGTGGTCGAGACCCTCATGTATCCCAAAATGGCGCTCACGAGGATGACTGTCTCAGAAACGGCCGACAAGGCACAGGCGACGCGTCAGACCTTGAGACGGGTTTCTGAGACACATCACGATTGAGTCTCGAATATTGATCCTGTCAGTTTCAGAAGACGACTGCACTGTGTCAGAAGTGGACTGCACTAGAGGGTCGACTAAGTCGCCATAGCTTAAAGAGTGATGTCCACAATCTCGTTGACGTAGCCAGCAGCCGTCTCACCGACAAACGGAATCAGAGTGAGCGGCGCGAGCGAGTGCTACGGAATCCTCCGATAAGAGGGCGAGTTACCCCCGGGGCGCGGTTCGGGTTCGTTCGATCTTTCGAATAACTGAGCACGGGTTTCATACACCGTCACTATGGCTGGATGTGGATCGCGCATAGCGGCGCTTGACGTCCGAATCCACCGAACCGGCCATGCCGTTCGGATAGGTGACGGGCCGCGGAGCAGAGGCAGCTGCGGTCGTTGTGGTCGCGCCCTTCCGCTCAATCTGACGTGGGGTCGCCGCGGATGAAGGTCTCTTCGTGTTCGCGGGACAGCCGAGCGGCCCTTTCGGCATCGCCCGCACCGAGCGCTTCGAGTATTACTTGGTGCTGTTCCGTGCTGGCACCCATGTCGAATCCTGGTGCCAATACGAGTTGAGCGGTTCGACCTTCGATCGACAGATGCTCCCACGTCGACAGCAGTGTGCTGTTGCCGGAGGCCGCGACGATGAGCCGATGGAATGCCATAGCGTGCGCGACCCATGCTCGACCGTTCGCGGCGACGGCGGCGGAGCGCATACCGTCGACTTCATCGGCAATGCGGTCCACCGCCATGCCGCGACCGGCTGCAAGTCGTGCTGCTGTCTCTTCCAGTGCTGCGCGCACCACTGACACCTCATCGAGCTCGTCCTGGTCGACCCGTCTGACTCGGCACCCGCGGTGGGCTTCGAAGACCACCAGGCCCATTCCGGCCAACTGCCGAAGAGCTTCACGGACGGGACCTTGGCTCACGCCGAGCTCACGAGCGATCCGCGTCTCGATCAACCGATCTCCTGGCGAGTACGTGCCATCGGCTATTCGTTCCCACAGCAGATCTTTGATCTGTTCGGGCAGACCGGTCACCGTGACGCCCTGCCCTGTCTTTGACCGAGCATCCGT
The DNA here is from genome assembly GCF_040702765.1 of Rhodococcus sp. NPDC076796. Taxonomy (NCBI): domain Bacteria; kingdom Bacillati; phylum Actinomycetota; class Actinomycetes; order Mycobacteriales; family Nocardiaceae; genus Rhodococcus; species Rhodococcus sp. NPDC076796. The sequence goes on from NZ_JBFBMS010000014.1 coordinate 71,123, forward strand.
CGACTCCGAGGGGACTTTCACATGTACGATCATAAATGATCGATCATTTATGATCCACCGATAATTGAGAGGACGCACCGATGAGTATTCGATTGGGCGATACAGCTCCGGATTTCACCGCCGCTACAACCACAGGAACGATCTCCTTCCACGAATGGCTGGGAGACTCGTGGGGAATGCTGTTCTCCCACCCCGGTGACTTCACGCCCGTATGCACAACCGAACTCGGTGCGGCAGCGCGGCTGAAACCTGAGTTCGACCGACGTGGAGTCAAGCTACTCGGCCTCTCTGTGGACTCGGTGGATTCGCATCTGGCATGGGAAGGCGATGTCGGTCAAACGCAAGGCACAGCAGTGAATTTCCCGATGATCGCAGACACCGATCGCGCAGTCTCCGAGCTCTACGACATGATTCACCCGAGCGCCAGCGCGGCGGCCACCGTACGTTCGGTGTTCGTCATCGCCCCGGACAAGTCGATACAGCTGATCCTCACTTATCCGATGTCCACCGGCCGCAACTTCACGGAAATTCTGCGCGCGATCGACAGCTTGCAACTGACCTACGGTCAGCCAGTGGCTACGCCCGCCGACTGGCAGCCGGGTCAAGACGTGATCATCGGACTGGGCGTTTCCGACGACGAGGCAACAACACGGTTCCCCGGATATCGAACCTTGAAGCCTTATCTGCGGTTGACCGCGCAGCCCTGACCAGGGCACCCGTTCACACTGTTACCCCCCGGGGTACAGTGAAGTGACTCACAGCTTCGTCGACGCGTCGGGTTGTCCGACCCTGCGGTGGTCAGCGGTGGTCAACAGCGGAAAGGCGTGAATCAGTGAATTCGTCGGACTGGGATGCTCGGTACAGCAGCGTCGAGCATCCGTGGGGGTCGGCCCCGGCGGCTGCCCTGTCTGCGCGGTTTGCGGAGCTGCCCCCTGGCCGGGCGGTCGATCTGGGGTGCGGGGACGGGCGCCACGCTCGATGGTTGGGCGACGCGGGGTGGACGGTGAATGCTGTCGATTTTTCTTCTGTGGCAATCGAACTCGCACGCAGCGGCGGGGAGGACCGGTCGATCGACTACACCGTTGCCGACGTGCGGGCCTGGGAGCCGCCCGGCCCGGTGGATCTGGTGGCCATCGGCTTCCTGCATCTACCGGTCGACGAGTTGGTTGCCGTCCTTGCCGGTGCAGGAAGTTGGCTCGCACCGGGTGGACGGCTGTTGTATCTCGGTCATGCGCTCGAGAACTTCACTCACGGAGTCGGGGGCCCACCCGATCCGTCGATCCTGCCCGCCATCGACGACCTCGCCCGCGCCGCGAGCGGACTGCAGGTCCACGAACTGGGACACCTGGTCCGCCCTGTCGGTGAGGGTCGGGCCATCGATGTCCTTCTCCATGCACAGCCGTGGGGCACCGCAGCTCACCGTGATCTGAAGAACGGAACTTTCGCGTGACCGATCATCCGACTCCCCTGCGTGTGGTGTTCGCCGTCAACACCACACCCACCGTGGTGGTGCGGGCGATCCACAACCTTCTCGATGCTGCGACCGAGCCGGTGATGATCGAAGTCGTGTGCTTCGGACCGGGTCTCGATGCGGCCCTGCGCTGTTCGGATATTTCCCTGGAGATGCGGGCGTTGATCGATTCGGCCTCCATCACGGTGAAAGCATGCCGCAACAGTCTGGAGGGCAGAGGGCTCGGTGACGACGATCTGCTGATGGGTGTCGAAGTGGTTCCCGCTGCAGTGCTCCATCTCGCTCGACGTCAGCGAGATGGGTGGTCACAGCTCTACGCCTGACATCACATCCCCGCTCCAGTGTCGTAGGCACATCGTCTCAGGGCGTTCGGTTCTCGCGTTCACCGAGCTCGGAGGACTCGGCTGCGGTGTCACGGCCTCGACCACGGACGATGCGCACCGCCAGGACTGCGATGATCACCAGCACTGCGATCAGGAGCACTGCGGTGTTCGGTACCGCGTCGGCCACATCGCTGATCCAGACCTGCAGCGAGTACTGACTGTCGACCCCCATGACGCCGCCGAGGTTCGCTGTGCCCTCCGTGAGCAGGAACAGCACTCCGATACCGATGAAAAGTACCCCCGATATCAGAGACGTCGTATGCGTCTTCAGCGGTCCTATGCTGATTTCCTTGCCGCGCAACCACGTTCGTGATCCGAGCGAGAATCGGTCCCATACCAGCGCCAGCACGAACAGGGGTATCACCATCCCCGCTGCGTAGAGTGCCATGAGCACTCCGCCGTATGCGGCCTGACCGCCGGCGACGGCAACGGTCAGGACCGCGCCGAGCAGGGGTCCCGAGCAGAACCCTGCGAGCCCGTAGACCGCGCCGAGGGCGAAGACCGATCCGGTGGAGGAGACGTCGATGCGCGCGGCTGCTCTCTGAGCGGACCCCAGCGCGAAGCCGCGACCGACGATGATCATCACTCCGAGGGCGATGATGACCACGCCGCCGATCATCGTGGTGACCTCGCGATACCGGGTGATCGCCGAGCCGATGGCACCGACTCCGGCACCGAGAGGAACCAGAACCGCTGCCAGACCGAGGTAGAAGATCCCGGTGCGGCCGGCGAGCTTGCCGGCCCCGTCGAAGGCGTACGCGAAGAAGGAAGGGAGCAGCAGGGCCGAGCATGGACTGAGAAGTGCCAGCAGCCCGCCGAGAAATGCTCCGAGAAGTCCGATCTGCGACATCGCGGGCCGCCCTACGCGCCGGCTGCTGTGTCGATCAGATCGACGAATTCCGAGAACGGTTGCGCGCCCAGAACCGGATCACCGTTGATCGAGAACGCCGGAGTGGCCGGGATACCCAGCGACTGCGCTTCGGTGGAGTCGGCGGTGATCGCGGCATCGAATGCGGTGCCGGTGGCGTCGGCGGTGAACCGAGCCAGATCCGGTACCCCGGCCTGTTGCGCGTAGCTTTGCAGCGTCTCCAGTGTCAGGTCCGCGTGACCGGTCTCGGGTGCATCGGCGTAGACGGCGCGGGTGAACTCCCAGAACTTGCCCTGGGCGGCGGCGGCGCGTCCGGCCCGGGCAGCATCGAATGATTGTTGCCCGAAAATGGGTAGATCTCGCCATTCGATGCGCAGGGTGCCGGTATCGACGTATCGATCGATCAGCTGCGGCTCGGTTTCCCGGCTGAACTGGGCGCAGAACGGACACCGAAAGTCCGAGAAGGCGATCATCACCACCGGGGCGTCGACGTCGCCGAGGGCCATCGGATCATCGGGCTCGCGGTGCGCCAGATCGCCGAGCGGTCCCATCACCGGCGGGCCGCTCGCGCTGCTCGACCCGGCGTCCGGTGCCGCCTCCGACTGCTCGCCGTCACCTGTCGTTCCGAGCACGAGAGCTCCCACGAGCACGGCCGCCACCACCACGGCGATGGCCAGGAGCACAAGGTCTCGTCGGCGAGTGGAGCGAGATGTCGAAGTCATGCAATACCTTTCGGCAGTCGGCAATACTGGCAGCGATACCCATCTGGGTATAGCCTCACAGTGTCACCCTACTCACACAACTACAACCCGTAGGAGATCCTCGCTGATGACCGAGCCCGCCACGTCCGACCGCCTCGACGTCGAAACCGCAGGCCGTTCCGATGACGAGGTGGTTGCCCAGTTCTCTCGGTACCGGCGTTGGGGGATGCGGGCGGCACGCGGCACTCTCGCCGGTGCGGTCACGGTGTTGGTGGTCGGCATTCCCACCGACATCATCGACACGCCCGTCTTCGGCCGTGAAGTGCCGGTGCGGGCATGGGAGCTTCCGGTTCTGCTGGCCACGGCCCTGTTGACCGCACTGTGGTTCGGGATCGACAAACCCGCGCGGGTCGAGCGGACCGGCACACCCGCCGCCCTCGGTGTCGCATTGACCTTCTTCGCCGTCGGATGTCCGGTGTGCAACAAGCTGGTACTTCTCGCGCTCGGCACCTCGGGTGCACTGGGACTGTGGGCCCCGATCCAGCCGTTCCTGGCGGGGGTATCACTGACGATGTTGACCGCTGCCGTGATCGTGCGATGGCACAAGCGTGACTGCACCGCAGCGTCCTGCGCGGCATGATCGAGTATCGGTGGACCCACGCGGACCACTGTGAGTGACCACCACCCCCATCGATCGAAAGGAACCGAACGAACTATGACCGAATTGGCCATCGGCACCCGAGTGGACATGCCGTTCGAGGAAACTGTCGATGCAACCCGTGAAGCACTCGCCGAACAGGGGTTCGGAGTGCTCACCGAGATCGACATGCAGGCGACGTTGAAGAGCAAGATCGACGCCGACATCGAACGCTACGTCATTCTCGGAGCCTGCAATCCGCAGTTGGCGAAGGCTGCGATCGACACCGATCGGCAGGTGGGGTTGCTGCTGCCGTGCAACGTGGTGGTGCGAGCCGACGGCAGCAGCACCATCGTCGAAGCGATGAACCCCCAGGTGATGGTGGGGCTCTCGGATGCAGCGGGCCTGGCCGAGGTCGCCGACCGGGCCACTGCACTGCTGCAGAGCGCAATCATGGCACTCGGCGGAGACAGCACCACCACATAGATGGGTGCGCACCGTATCGGCAGAGCGGCGGCGGTGATCGGGACCGTTGCACTGTGCGCAGTCGCGCTGGTGTCGGGGTGCAGTTCCTCGCCTGCTCGAGACGTCACGGGCACCGATCCGGCGGCGCACCCGTCGTCGCCGTCCGCGCCGCCGGCGGGCTTCGGAGACACGGCCCTGTGGTCGATCCCGTTCCTGTCGCAGCCTCACATCGTCGAGGACGGGTTCGTCGGAATCGTCGACTCCTCGGACGCATCCGGTTCGCACCGGGTGCAGGTACTCGACGACGCCGGCACACCACGATTCGGCGTGGACGTACCCGCCGATCGCGACGAGTTCGCGGTCACCAGCACACACAACCGTGAGCTGTTGATCACCGAGGACATCGATGATTCCGGTTCGGGGGCACCGGCCACGATGACCGCCCGCGATACCCGCACCGGCGACCTCGTATGGGGTCCGGTCTCCACTGCAGGCTGCCTGACCGGGTCCGGGCTGCTGATCGACGCCGACTGCTCGCAGACAGCAAAGCCCGCGGCCGTGGCCGCCATCTCGGCAACCGACGGACACCGCACCGACCTGACGGGTGCGATCTCCGAATCCGGTGGATACGCGGTCACCGTCGACGGCGACACAGCGCATGTCGTGACCGCAGATACCGGCAACATCGCCTGGTCCACCGACACTCTCACCCCGCCCCCCGCAGCGATCCCCGGGAGCGCACGATTCGTCGCTACCGCCGGCAATGCAGTGGTCGTGGCATGGACGATCCCGACCCGTCCCGAACCGATCCAGGCGGTCTATCGCCTCTCCGATGCCGAGATCCGATGGATCAGCGGTAGCCGCAGTCCGATGGTGGTGACCGCCGACAGCAGTAGCGGGGCGACGATGATCACCACCGCAGACCTCACAGACGACGGAATCGCTGTCCTGTTCGAGCAGTACGGCACCCGAGGTTTCACCGCCGATCAATTTCCCGGTGCCGACCGCTTCGCTCTGGTCGGCGGCATCGTCTACGGCGCGTCGGACTCGGGGGTGACCGCCATCGATGCGACCTCCGGCCGCGTCACCGGCACATCACCGAGTGCAGCGCCGACAGCAGTGACCTCGAACGGTGTCGCATTGGCCCAGAGCAACGACGGGTACACCGCATTCAAGGTGATCCCCCATTTCTGAGCTGCCCGCCCGCGCGCCCCGTTCAGGACGTCTTGGGTCGACCTCGAAGATCGACGGAGAACAACGGCCCGAGCAGACACACGTTGATCACCCCGGTCAGAACGAAGACGCCGCCGATCACTCCCACCACGATGCCCCCGACACCGCCGAGTACGACGGCGACCACGATCAGAGCAATTCCCACCACGATGCGCAGTGCGCGCCCGGCAGTACTGCGCATGAATTCGACGAACGACATGATGATTCCAGTTCTGTAGAGGGACTTTCACTGTTGGACGGGCGAGAACGCCGAAGTGGACCAATCGGCGGCTCCTCGCGCGAACAGCCCAGCCCCAGCCCCGACCTCGACAGTGCGGCATACGACGAGCGCTTCGCGCGCGATCTGATCGACCAGGGCACGACTCTTCGTCGCTTCGCAGCCGCGATGACACGATCACCGGCCGATACCGACGATCTGGTGCAGGACGTCCTCGAACGCGCGTGGCGCAACCGGAGAACGTTTCGATCCGAATCGGCGCTCTCGACGTGGCTGTATCGAATCGCGATCAATCGTGCCCGCGATGTGGCCGCACGCGCGGAGAATCAGCGCACCGAACCGTCGGGCACGGGCGAGAACGATGGACCGATCAGCGATCTCGAGCATCCCGAGACGGTGGCGCAGGCGCTGAGCGATCGGTCCACGGTGCGAGCGGCGCTGGCGACGTTGACCGTCGAGGATCGAATGGTCCTGGCACTGCACGACGGCGAGGGCTGGACGGCGACACAGATCGGTGCGGTCGGCGCGCTCACCACCGCGGCGGTGTACAAGCGCATCCACCGCGCACGGGTGAAGCTGCTACGCGCCCTCGACGACGGTCCCGCACACCCGCGAAACGACTCCCAGGCATGCAGGCGCACACTCGCCGCGGCATCGGACTACCTGGACGGGCGTCTCGATGTCGACGCCTCGGCCCGCATCGATGCGCACCTGCGGCAGTGTCGCCGGTGCCCACCCATCGCACAGGCCCTGATCGGTATCAAGACCGCACTCGGCCTGCGGCCGTGGACCAGCGCGGTACCCGAACAGTTCGTCTACGACGTCGCCCGCTTGGGCGGACCCCTGCCCGCCGCGAGGACCGATCACCCCCGACACCCTCAATCGGATACCCCATAGGGTATATTGGGGCGTGATTCGTCGACCGAGGGAGAGACTCATGTGCAGGGCTGTCACGTGCAAGAAATGCGGAAAAACGACGTGGGCGGGATGTGGTCAACACGTCGATCAGGTGATGCGGGGCGTTCCGGCGTCCAATCGCTGCAAGGGGCACGACTCCGATCCGAAGTCACCGGGATTGTTCTCCCGCATGTTCTCCAAGAAGTAGATCGCGGTCCGCAGCCCTGGTCCTGCCGGGGCTGCGACCCGAGTCGTATTTCTTCGCGATCTCGGTTGTCGCGGTCCCGGTCTTCGTGGTCTCGCCCGTCGCGGCGTCGACCGGTCGGACCGTGCATGCGCAGGTCCGCATCGTAGTGAACGAACAGTCCCCACCCGATCAGGTGCAACACCACGACCACACGTGCCATCGCCGGCAAGCTGGGGCTTCGTCGCGGGAGAATCGATGTCGCGCAGGCACACTCACGTCGGTCACCGGCGCGGCCAGCCGTCCGGCGGGCAACGGAGGGTGGTCGTGATCGACGTCTGCGACCCTGGAGTGGCTTTCGCCGCCGCGCGGGGTGCGGGCGAGGTTGCTCGATCAGCAACGCCCGTTCCCGGACGCATCGTCGATGCTCGGACCGACCCCGACCAAGGTCAACGACCGACGGTGCTGCGGGTCGACCCACACCGAGATGGTGGCACCGGTCACCAGTGCGCGGACGATCGACCGTTCTGCACGCACATCGCACCGGTACGTTCCGGCCCCGGGCACCGTCACTTCCAGTTCCACCCGCCGTGAATCGACGTCGGATTCCAGGACCACCGCCCACCCTTCGACGATGTCGTCCTCTCGGTCCGCCGCCGTGTTGCGGACCGGAGACACCGATGCGGGATGCAGCGGCGTGCGGGCTGCGAACATCATCGCCGCCATCAGCAGCACCGCGAAGCCGGCCACCACGGCAGCGGTGACAGCGGTCGCTGACCCGGGTGAGAGTCGAGGGACGAGGAATGTGAACACCAGGATCAGCGCGAGCACATAGAACCCCATGGCGACCGCGATCGCGTACGACACCCGCCCCGGTACCAGGACAGCGGCACCTGTCGAGCGCAGTCTCCGCGTGCCCGTCACCGTCTGTCCTCTGAGGTCCCGCTGGCGGTGCCCTCTTCGACGCCGTCGGCGATGATTTCGGAGGGGGCCCGCACGTCGGCGGTGCGGCCCGTCAGCCCGACGTGGGCTTCGGTGCGCATGCGTTCGACCATGTGAGGGTAGTGCAGCTCGAACGCCGGCCGCTCGGAGCGGATCCGGGGTATTTCGGTGAAATTGTGGCGGGGCGGTGGGCAGGTGGTGGCCCATTCGAGGGAATTGCCGTAGCCCCAGGGATCGTCGACGGTGGCGACCTCGCCGTATCGGTAGGACTTGAACACGTTCCACACGAACGGCAGCGTGGACAGTCCGAGGATGAACGCTCCGATCGAGGAAATCAGGTTCAAGGTGGTGAATCCGTCGGAGGGCAGGTAGTCGGCGTAGCGGCGCGGCATCCCTTCGTTGCCGAGCCAGTGCTGAACCAGGAACGTCATGTGGAAGCCGACGAACGTCGTCCAGAAGTGCCACTTGCCGAGGCGTTCGTCGAGCATGCGTCCGGTGATCTTGGGAAACCAGAAGTACACCCCGGCGTAGGTGGCGAAGACAATGGTCCCGAACAGCACGTAGTGGAAGTGCGCCACCACGAAGTAGGTGTCGGTGACGTGGAAATCGATCGGGGGGCTGGCCAGCAGCACACCGGTCAGTCCGCCGAACAGGAACGTGATCAGAAACCCGATGCTGAACAGCATCGGGGTTTCCAGGGTGACCTGTCCTCGCCACATGGTGCCGATCCAGTTGAACAACTTCACCCCGGTCGGCACGGCGATGAGGAAGGACATGAACGAAAAGAACGGCAGCAGCACAGCTCCGGTGGCGTACATGTGGTGCGCCCACACCGTGATCGAGAGCGCTGCGATGCCGAGGGTGGCGAAGATCAGGCCCTTGTAGCCGAAGATGGGTTTGCGGCTGAAGACCGGGAAAATTTCGGAGACGATGCCGAAGAACGGGAGCGCGACGATGTAGACCTCGGGATGGCCGAAGAACCAGAACAGGTGCTGCCAGAGCACCGCTCCCCCGGTCGCCGGGTCGAACACGTGACCACCGAAGTGTCGATCGAAAGCCAGCCCGGCCAACGCGGCCGCGAAGGTCGGGAACGCCAGCAGTACCAGCACCGAGGTCACGAGCATGTTCCAGGTGAAGACCGGCATCCGGAACATCGTCATGCCGGGTGCGCGCAGGCACACCACGGTGGTGATGAAGTTGACCGCACCCAAGATCGTGCCCAAGCCGGACAGGATCAGGCCCAGTACCCACAGGTCGGCACCGACGCCGGGGGAATGCAATGCGCTCGTCAGCGGCGTGTAGGCGGTCCATCCGAAGTCCGCGGCACCTCCCGGGGTGATGAACCCGGCGAGCACGATCAGCGACCCGAAGACATACAGCCAGTACGCGAACGCGTTGAGGCGCGGGAACGCTACGTCGGGTGCCCCGATCTGTAGCGGCAGAATGTAATTGGCGAATCCGTACGCGACCGGGACGGCGTAGAGCAACAGCATGATCGTGCCGTGCATGGTGAACAACTGGTTGTACTGCTCGTTGGAGAGGAACTGCAATCCCGGCACCGCGAGTTCGGTACGCATCAGCAGCGCCATCAACCCGCCGATGAGGAACAACCCGAACGAGGTGACCAGATACATCTTCCCGATCGTCTTGTGATCGGTGGTGGTCACCAGCTGGAACAGCGTCGAGCCCTTCGGCTCGTGACGCATCGGATATGGCCTGGCCGCCTCAGGGCGGGGAATCAGTGCGGTCATCGACGATTTCCTCGATCTAGGTGTGGGATGCGCCCGCATTTGCATGCGCAGAAGTGAGCTCTGTGATGCACAACGATGTGCGTTACAGGGCTATGGAGGCCTGGACAGTGACGTAGACGGCCACGACGAGTAACAGGGCTGCGAAGCTACGGGTGAGCGTGGTGGCAGAGACCCTGTCGCTGATGGCTTTTCCTGCGAACGAGCCTGCAATTGCCGCGAGGGTGAACGGTACGACGATCTCCCACGGGATGGCGGCACCCGTGCCGAGGCGTTCGGTGAAGGCCCCCGCGCTGGTGATCGAGATGATCACCAGTGACGTTCCGACCGCGACGGGCATCGAATAGCCCAGTGCCAGAACCAGGGCAGGGACGATGAGGAATCCGCCGCCCACTCCCAGAAACCCGGTGAGGAAGCCGACGACGAGCGCGGAGGCGACCAGCTTGACTACCTGCGAAGTGGTGATCTTCACTTTTGCGGGCTTCGTGGCGACCGCGACGGCGCTCGGGCGCGATCCCGCGGTCTCGGCCGGGTTCGGTGTCGGTAGGTCGGCATCGTGTCCGCGCCGGGTGCGGCGCAGCATCGCACCGGCTGCGACGATCATCAGTGCCGCGAACGCGAGCAGCAAGATCTGCGGGTCGACCGATCGGTTGAGGATCGATCCGCCGAAGGCGGTGACCGAGCCCAGGATTCCGAACACTGCCGCTGCCCGCCACCGGACGTGCCGTGCTCGCGCATGGCTGATGGCCGCGATGATCGAGGTGATTCCGACGATGATCAGCGAGGCGCTCGTTGCCGATTGAGGTTCGACCGCCAGGAGATACACCAGGGCAGGAACAGTCAGTATCGATCCCCCACCACCGAGTGCGCCGAGGGAGAGCCCGATGAGAATCCCTGCGGCAACTGCGATCGCGAGGGTGGCGACCATGTCAGATCACTGCGCCGGGGGTGCCGTCATCACGGACCACAGGTCGGCCGTCTTCGTGCCATGCTTTCATTCCGCCCGACAGATTGTGCGCTGCGCGACCGGCATCGGTGAGGGCCGCGACAGCTGTGCTCGACCGAGCGCCCGAGCGGCACACCACGACCAATTTCTGCTCAGGAGGGTAGGCAGCAGGATCGAGATCGCCGAGGCGTACATGGACGGCGTCCGGGGCGTGGCCGGCTGCCCATTCGTCGTCCTCGCGGACATCGATCAGGATGGCTCCCGATTCGGCGATCAGTGCGTGTGCGGCGGCCGGATCGGCTTCCGGTGGTGCTCCAGTCATGAAGAACGCTCCTTGGATCCGTGGGTGCTTACAGGGCGTGCAGCGGCGTGGCCGGCACGAAGCGATAGCCGTCGCTCGGTGAGAACGTGGCCGAGACGGTGAACCGATCTCCTCGAATCACTGTGTGCCGCAACTCCACCGGCCGGGAATTCATGCAACCCAAGCGGCGGATCGACAGCGCGGCCGTCTGCTCGTCGATGTCGAGCAGTGCTGCGTCCTCGGCGGTCGGGACGATGGCGGTGACGTCTTCGCGGCCACCGGTGAGGCGGATGCCGCAGCGTTTCTCGAGCTCGATGTACAGAGCCGTGTGAGTGAAGTCTGCGTCCAGGAGGTCGTGTGCCAGATCTCCCGGCAACCAGGCATAGTCGAGCGCCAACGGCGTCGTCCCTGCCATACGGATGCGCTCCAGGTAGAGCAGTGGAGCCTTGGGACCTACCTGCAGAGTGGCAGCGACCGCGGGGTCGGTGCGTAGTTCGAGTGCACGCACCACGCTGTGCTGAGCAACACCCGTGGCTTCCACGGCAGCGAAGAGACTGTAGAGCGCACCGAGTGGCTGCTCGATCACCGGCGGACCGGCCAGTCGAGAAGGCCGGCCACGCTCTGCAATCAGGATTCCTTCGTTCCGCAGGTGCCGCAGGGCCTCGCGGGTGGTGTGACGGCTGACGCCGTAGCTCGTCGTCAACGCATGCTCGCCCGGGAACTCGGAGCCGGCGAATTCGTCGTCACCGATTCGGCGGACCAGATCGGCATGCAGTTGCGCCCACAGCGGCATCGCACTCGAGCGGTCGAGCACGGCACTGCGATCGGGTTCAACCATCAGAGGCCCTCCTGTCGATCTGTGTCGGAATCCGAATTCGAGCCGCCGGCTGCTGGCCCCTCGAGGCCACTGTACAACAAATGTACGTACATCCGTACGGACGGGTGTGATGCTCTGTACGCGTCGAAGCGATCTTCACCGAGAACCTCGGGTGCCGCAGCTCCCCCGTCCACGACGGACCATCCGTCGGCGTCGTCGACACGCAACGAAACGACCCTCGCATCGAGAAAGTTCTCGGCGAGCACAAACGAGCTCCTGGTGGAGATCGCGCCGAACCTGGCGAATCCGTCCGCGTAGAGAGCGGCATCCTTCGTTTCTCAGTCGGTCCCGGATCAGGCCAGTCGGTACCGGACCGGGAGTGTCGCCCAGGGGTCTGCTCTACCGCAGGTGGCAACGAGCCGACAGGGCGAGCACAGGACCGCGAACCGGCGGCGGACAGCACGACCGCCCCCGATTCGGGCGTGTTCGATCAGACTGTTTCGAGCTTGCGCTCGGCCCAGGCGGCGTAACTGCCCTCGAGTTCGACAACTCGGTAGCCGGCGCGGCGCAGAGCGCTGGCTGCGACCGCGTTACGGACGCCACTCTGGCAATAGGTCACGATCGGACCGCCCGTGGGCAGTCCGTCGAGGTTCCACAGCAATCGGCCGCCGCTGAGCTGTTCGGAGCCAGGTATGTGGCCGTCGGCGTGTTCGGTTTTGTTGCGCACGTCCAGCACCATTGCCGAGTCGAACGAATCCAGCTCGTCCGCACCGATCGTCTCGGGCGTCGTCACGGGGAGGCCTCGTAGACTTGTGACGTACCCGGTCACCGTATCGATGCCGACCCGCAGCAGGTGATCACGGAGCTCGTCGGCGACAGTGCGGTCCTCGGCGAGCACCACCAGTGGAGTGTCCTCTCGCTCGGGGTCGTAGACCCAGGCACCGAACGAGGCTGCCTTGCCGAGGCCGGGGATGTTGAGCGCTCCGCGGACAGCGCCGGCGTGCACCTCATCGTGGCTGCGGGTGTCGAGGAGGACGACCTCGTCGGAATCGAGAGCGCGTGCCAATTCGGTGGAGTCGTACTCGTGCAGCGGAGAGAGTGGCCCGAGAACGACCGGGCCCTGCTTGTTCTGACGCTTCATCCGGCCGAAGTAGGCGTGTGCATCCGGTTGGCCGTCGAGCATCTCATCGACGAAGCCCTGCTCGTCGTCGCGCTCGACATACCCGGCCCACCAAGCGAAGCGACGTTCGTAGCCGACGCTGGTCGACGGGAGCGCACCGAGAGCTTTTCCGCAGGCACTGCCCGAACCGTGACCCGGAAAGACCTGGATATGATCCGGCTGCGTGACAAATGATCGCTTCAGACTGCGGAAGATCTGTTTGGCACCCTCGAAACGGGTGTCGACACCGTCTGCAGCTTCGTCGAGTAGGTCCGGTCGGCCGAGATCGCCGGCAAAGACGAAGTCGCCCGTCAACATGTATCCCGGAGCATCGGCGAAGGCACCGTCGGTCACCAGGAACGAGAGGTGCTCCGGGGTATGACCGGGCGTGTGAACGGCTTGCACGGTGATGTTGCCCAGAGCCAGCGTGTCGCCATCGTGGAGGCGTTCGGCCTCGAAGCCGTACTGCCAGTCGTCGCCGCCCTCTCCTGAGACGTAGGTGACCGCCCCGGTGGCCTTCGCAAGCTCGCGAGTGCCGGACAGGTAGTCGGCATGGATGTGGGTCTCGGTCACGGCGGTGATGGTCATGCCATGCCGAGCGGCCAGGTCCAGGTACACACCGATGTCGCGGCGGGCGTCGACCACCACTGCCTCCCCCTTGGCCTGGCAGCCGATGAAGTATCCGGCTTGGGCGAGGTCTTCGTCGTAGATGCGTTCGAGAAGCATTCAAATCTCCTTGTCGATCGTGGTGGCGTTCGTAGGGGCGTCAAAATTCATGGTACCCCGTGGGGTATTTTCAGGAGGTCCTGTGCGACGAGGCACGGTCCCGATCTCACAAGGTGGAGGAGGAATGGGCGGCATTCCACTGGGCGACCAAGGGCATCGCAACCGACCGATCCAGCGAGGCGCAACGACTCACAGCGACACCGCAGCGGTTGCCGACCATCACGTCCTCCTCGGCCGTCCGGCACTCGCCGACTCGGTGCGGACGAGGAAATTTGATTCGTCCCGAGTGTGGCGTTTGTCGGAATCGGCGACTAGCCTCATCCATAATGTACGTACATCCGTACGATCAATCAAGGGAGAGGGCGTCCGTACACCTCGGCACGTGTCCTTGCACCACCTGCTCGAACGCCGGAATGACCTTCCAGCACGACTGCTGTGGATGCAGTGCACCTGGCCTCAATGACCACCAATGTCGTGACCACACGGCTCGCGCCCACACCGACGTCGAGCTGAACCACCCCGGCACCAACCGAAATCGAGACAGCTCACCGAGCTCGTGTCTCGAACAGGAGGACCACATGTCCGCGCACACCATCGACCACAAAGTCGCGATCATCGGCGGAGGCAACGCCGGTATTTCGCTCGCGGCACGTCTGCGGCGAGCAGGAATGACCGACATCGGCATCATCGAGCCGGCAGAGACCCACTACTACCAACCTTTGTGGACGCTCGTCGGTGGAGGCCGCGCCCCGGCCGCGGAAAGTGCGCGTAGCGAGGCGTCGGTGATGCCCCAGGGCGTCGGCTGGATCAAGGATCGCGCCGAGGGGGTCGACCCGGATGCCCAGACGGTCAGCACCTCCTCGGGAACTACGATCCATTACGACCACCTGGTGGTGTGCCCCGGCATCCAGCTCGACTGGGACTCCGTGCCCGGTATGGCCGAATCGATCGACACCCCGCAGGTCTCGAGCAACTACCGCTACGATCTCGCACCCAAGACGTGGCAGATGATTCAGAAGATGCGGTCGGGCACCGCAGTGTTCACGATGCCGTCCGGCCCCATCAAATGCGCGGGTGCCCCGCAGAAGATCGCGTACCTCGCGGCCGACTACTGGCGAGAGCAGGGCGTGCTCGACGCCATCCGAGTTGTCCTCGTCCTACCCACACCCGGAATGTTCGGGGTACCGGTGTTCGCCGAGGAGCTCGAACGAGTCGTGGCGCGCTACGGCATCGAGGTGCGCAAGAACAGCGAAGTCACCGCCGTCGACCCGGACGGCCGATCGGTGACGATCACTGATAACAGCGCAGGTACCACCGACGAGCTACCCTACGACCTGCTCCACGTCGTACCGCGCCAATCCGCACCGGACTGGATCAAGGCCAGCCCCATAGCGGACCCCGAGAATCCAGCCGGATACGTCCAGATCGACAAGAACACACTGCGGCACAGTCGATTCGACAACGTCTTCGCCCTCGGTGACGCCGGATCGTCACCGAACTCCAAGACCGGTGCCGCCATCCGCAAGCAAGCACCCGTGGTCGCCGAGAACCTGCAGGCGAGCATCGCCGGCCGTCCACTGACCGCACAGTACGGCGGGTACGCCTCCTGCCCCTTGACCACCTCTCGCAAGACGATGCTTCTGGCCGAGTTCGACTACACCATGCAGCCGGCCCCCTCGATACCGCTGATCGACACCACCCGCGAACGCCGCGACATGTGGTTCCTCAAGAGACGCGGACTGCCGGCGTTGTATTGGAATGCCATTCTCACCGGCCGAGCGTGAACGGTCGACCGCCGCACAGTTACGACCGCGAGGGCGACCTGAGCCACTACCGGTCGGTGTTCGAGGCCATAGAACGCCGCGTGATACCGGAGGTCGTGGTCACCCGGATCACGCCGTATCTGCTCGTTCTGGTGTCGGCGGCCGTGCTCGGAGTGGTGCTTCCGCACACCGGCGGCGCACATGGATACGACGTTCTTCTACGCACCGCACACGCCGACGCGGAATCAGCCGGGGTTTTGGCGACGCTGTTCACCGCATTCAGCGTCACGTTCACCGCTGCGGTGGCCTCGATCGCGCGTCTGGTTCGGCGGTTTCGTTGGGCCGCTCTGGCTTTGGCGGGCAATGGCGTCACCACAGTCTTCGGTGTGCTTGCGATCTGGGCGCGTCAGTCACTGGCACCGACGCAGACGTTCGCAGGCCCATCGACAGGCCTGTATCTGGGTGCGGTGGCCGCGTTGCTCTCCACTGTTCTCTGGGCACGTGTGGTGTTCACCCGCCCGGACGAGCAGCCCGGTCCAGCGCACAGGGGCTGACACGTCGCGGGCCCGATCACCCCACCTCGAACCGGCTACCCTGCCTCGCTCCGATCACCCCCGTGCATCGATGCGGGGGTGATCGGACCGTTGTCAGGCGAGGGCGAGAAAGAGCTTCTCGAGCTCGGCCTCGGTCATCTTCTCCCCTGTTTCCGCTCCGGTGATGCACTCACGGAGTCCGGTGGCGACGATCTTGAAGCCTGCCCGGTCTAGAGCCTTCGATACCGCGGCCAGTTGGGTGACGACGTCCTTGCAGTCCCGGCCGCTCTCGATCATCGAGATCACTCCTGCGAGCTGACCCTGCGCACGCCGCAAACGGTTCAATACCAATGCGATGCTTTCGGTGTCACCGGTCATGTCGTTCAGTCCTTCGTTCGATGAAACTCCAGTTTACCCCTAGGGGTAAGGGTGGTCGTGGTGGCCGAAGCCGGACGGCCTCGGCCACCACTGTGTTGCTCGAGATCGGTGACACTCAGCTGTGCGAGAAGCCGATCTTGGGCAGTACTGCTCGTAGCCACGTGGGTGACCACCATGCGGCGTGGCCCGTCAGGCGCAGGAGAACCGGCAGCAGAACCAAGCGGATGAGAATGGCGTCCAGCAATACGGCGACACCCAGAATGATGCCCATCTCCTTCGGTGGCAGTGGTTCGGCGAGCGCGAACGAGAAGAACACCGCGATCATCACCGCGGCCGCCGCGAAGATAACCCGTCCCGAGTGCGCCATTCCGTCGACCTGAGAACCGTGTGGATCACCGGTGTTCTCGTAGTGTTCCTTGACGCTCGACAGCAGAAACACCGTGTAGTCCATCGCGATTGCGAAGATCATCGCGAAGAAGAACACCGGGCCCCAGCCGTTCAGGAAGCCCTGCGGGGTGAATCCGAGCAGCGACGAGCCGTGACCGTCTTGGAAGATCAGCTTGGCCACACCGAAGGCCGCTCCGGTGGACAGCAGGCTGACCACGGTGCCGAGCAGGGCGATCAGCGGTGCCTGGAGCGCGATCAGCAGCAGCAGGAATCCGAGTACGAGGATCACCGACACCACGATCGGCAGATACTCGTTCAACGCGGTCTGCAGGTCCAGGTTCTCCGCGGGTGCACCGCCGACGATCGCTCCCTCGGGCAGCTCGGCGCGCAAGGCGTCGAGTGTGGTCTCGAGTGCGGGGTCCGACGGGTCCACGTTCGGGATGGCCTGCAGCATGACGAAGTCGGATCCATCCATGGCGGGCATCGGCGGCGTCACCATCGATACGCCGTCGACGCTCGCTGCGATCTGCGCGGTCTGCTCCGCCTCCGATGTGGGGGCGATGATCTGCAGCATGCCTGGTGCACCTTCACCCATCTGTGCCTGCACCAGTTCGTAGCCCTGGCGGACCGGAGCGTCCTCGGGCACAACCGAAATGGACGGCATGGCGACCTTGAGACCGAGTGCCGGAATCGACAGCGCCACCAGAATCAACAGCGAACCGATGGCGAACGGCCACGGATGCTTGTGCAGCAGCTGACCCCAGGACGCGAATTTCGGCGAGCGATGCACCTGTCGCTTCGCGTACGGGAGGGACCCGGCATTGACCTTCGGTCCGAGCTTGCCCAGAACTGCGGGAAGCAGGGTGAGTGTGGCAGCGAGCACGAAGACCACCGCGAGCATGATGCCCACCGCCATCGTGCGCACAGCAGGTGCAGGTACCAGGAGTACGGCAGACAAACTGATCAGCACTGTCAGTCCGGACAGCAGGACGGCTTTGCCTGCCGTGTCCATGGTTTCGGCCACTGCACGCTGCGGGTCGATCCGTCCGGCGTCGATGGTCTTTCGGAGCGCATCCCGGAATCGCACGACGAGGAAGAGCGCGTAGTCGATACCGAGCGCCAGCGCGAACATCATCGCAAAGTTCATGGCCCACACCGAGATCGGCGTGAGTTCGTTCAGCAGAACCAAGCCACCCGCGGATGCGACCAGACCGGCCAGCGTCAACAGCAGGGGCAGACCTGCCGCGACGAGGGATCCGAATGCGAGCACCATGATCGCCAATGTGACCGGCCAGGAGATGATTTCGGCCTTGATCATGGCGTCGTGGTTGGCCTTGTTGAAGTCGCTCCACAGCGCCGATGCTCCGGTCGGGTAGACCTCGATCGAGTCCGTGGAGGCCGCGGTCAACTCGCCTTTGAGATCGTCGACGGCCTTCACCATCTCGTCGGTGGTCCCGTTCGCTCCACCGATGAGGATTCCGGTGTGCCCGTCCGGGCTGATCGACATCCCCGGTTGCGGGGGGATCACCTCGGAAATCCGCGAGTCAGCGGCCAGAATGTCGGTGACCTCGGAAATGACAGCCGCGACAGCAGGATCGGTCACCTGCTCGGTGTCCGAGTGCACGACCACCTGTATCGCGGCAGAAGAGTTGCCGCCGAAGTGCTCCTGTGCGAGTTCGCGAACCTGGACCGACTCCGATCCGTTGGATTGCCAGCCGGCACCGGCGAGAGAGCCGAACACCGACGGGGCAAATGCTCCCAATCCGATGATGACCACGAGCCACGCCGTCACCACCCACTTGAAATTGCCGGCCATGCGCGCACCGAAGCGCGCCAGCGGCCCGCCGGTGATCCCTGGCGGCGAGCTGTCTGCAGAACTCTCGTCGGTTCGAACGTCCGTAGAACTCACATCATGTCCTTACTGGTCGGGAAGATGAAGGAACCCTAGCATGGTACCCCAGGGGGTATGCTGAATGTTGACACCTACCCCCTGGGGTATACATGTGGTGCCGCACCACACTCACAGAATCGAGGACCGAACTCATGTCATGCACCGACACCCTCACCGGCCCCGGCGGACCGAGTATCGAACGCGCAGTCCCCGCACTGGCGGGCACCATGATCCTCGCCAGCCTCGCCGCCGGTTCCCTTCACAACCGCCGCTGGCATGCCCTGACAGCATTCGTCGGTGGCAATCTGCTGCTGTATTCCGCAGTCGGATGGTGCCCGGCCAGCTTGGCAATGCGGCGACTGGGGATGCGCCAGAGCACAATGACCCCGGCCCGGTGAACCGCGACAGGACCCGCCCTACGCCGTGGCAGTGGGTCGGCTACGCCTTCGGTCGTACTCTTCCCTCGACCATGACGGACTGGGTGGCCCACGATCTGACGGGTGATCACGCCGTCGTTCGGCACCTCATTCGCGGCCAGGTTCCGTTTCTTCCCATCTACGCAGTGTTCATGTTCTTTCCGGGTGAGCTGTGGTTGCGTGGTGCCATGGTGCTTCTCGCGGTCCTGCTCTCGGTGTTCTTCACCGCCTCGTACATGGAAGAGAATCGGCAACGCCGCCTCGTGCGGCACATGCTGCCGCGCGATCTGACGAACCCCCGCAAAGCGCAGGAATCGGAACTGGTCAAGAAGCGTTATCTCGCGGCGCACCCCGAGTCCGGAGCCTCACGCACCGCCGCGGCACCCATCGCTCCCGGCCGGGAGCACTGAGCGATGGTCGTCGATCCAATGCACCGTCTCGCCCGGTGGCAGCGATTCTGGGACAAGCAAGCGGCCGGTTACGACAAGCACATGACCTTTCTCGACCGAGTCCTCTTCCGCGACACCAGGTCCTGGATCTGCAGTCGCGCCCGAGG
Source organism: Rhodococcus sp. NPDC076796 (assembly GCF_040702765.1). Taxonomy (NCBI): domain Bacteria; kingdom Bacillati; phylum Actinomycetota; class Actinomycetes; order Mycobacteriales; family Nocardiaceae; genus Rhodococcus; species Rhodococcus sp. NPDC076796. Next base: position 90,742 of record NZ_JBFBMS010000014.1, read on the forward strand.
CCAGGTTCTCGAGGTCGCAGTGGGAACTGGACTCAATCTCGAGCACTACCCGGCAGGGACGTCGTTGACCGGAATCGAGCTGAGCCCGGACATGCTCGCGCAGGCCCACACTCGGGCCGCCGGCGTCAGACCCGACGCTCGCCTAGCTCTCGGGGACGCTCACGCTCTCGACTTCCCCGATGCATCCTTCGACACCGTGGTGTGCACGTTCTCGCTCTGCGCCATCCCCTCCACGGACATCGCGCTCGCGGAAATGTCGCGAGTGCTGCGTCCAGGTGGAACGTTGCTCCTCGCCGATCACGTCGCCTCGTCGATCCGGCCGGTTCGATGGATCCAACGCGCCCTGGAACTGGTGAGCATCCCGATCGGTGGCGAGCACTTTCTGCGCCGGCCCTCGCTCGCGATCACCGGTGACGAGAGCTTCTCCATCGAGGACATCGACCGGTTCACTCTCGGTCTCGTCGAGCGTCTTCACGCCCGAAAGGTG
>NZ_JBFBMS010000015.1:0-87436 GCF_040702765.1 Rhodococcus sp. NPDC076796
GTCCAACCTCGTTCACCCTGTCCGTGAAGACCGGGTCGGTGTCCGTCGCTCTGACTCGACAAAAGTTACGCCACCAACCACACCAACGCAAATCGGCAGGTCGACTGACACTCTCGAGGCATTCACGCAGCTCGACCTCGTAGTGTCACGTCACCGCGCCTGCCACATGCCCCAACGCGCAGATGTGATGCCAGCCACAGCCCGAACTGCCACTGCCGCAACAGCGTTCACCCCCGCATCGCGTTCCGGCGCACATTGTCCACATGCTCCGGCACTGGAATATCCCCCGTGAGGTCCGCGGCAGGTTCGGCGGGGCCGAGTGCCTCCCACACCGGAACAACTCCGGCCCACACGTCTCCCCGCTGGATGTCGAGGTCGTCGTCGACCGGTCCACCGGACCGCGATTTCACCGATGCCTCGTACATCGGAAGCGCCAGCACTGCGGTGGCAGCCAGCTCTTTCCGCGTATGCGAACGCACATGCGCGCTCCTTCCGGGGACCACCTGATCGACTATCGCGTCCAAGGCTCGAATCCGTTCGTCGGCGTCCTCCACTCGGCGAGGCCGGCCGACCACGACGGCACTTCGGTAGTTCATCGAATGGTGGAATGCCGATCGGGCCAGGACCAGTCCGTCGATAACAGTTGTGGTGACGCAGATGTCCTGGTCAGGAGCGTCGATCATGCTGCGTGACGCCACGGATCCGTGCAGGTACAGCGTGCCTTCCCTGTCCGGACCGGCGGGATCGACGCCGAACACCGTCGGTACGACGCGAGGCACCCCAGCGACGATCACGCCGAGATGACAGATGCGCGCCGAGCGCAGGACGTCGAGCAGCGCCGCCCGTTCGAGGCCGGCACGATTTCTACCCCTCATCACTACGGTTCGCGCTGTCGGGGAAAGAGGCACGTCGTCGGCTGTCATGGTGTCCAGGATGCGGCACGAGTGGCCTTCCGTCATGGTCCAATGGAGATGACTTTGTACAGGCCACTTTTACACGGATGCCGAAGGAGACCGAAACTCGATGCTCCCGATCTCTCTGTCGATCACCATCGATCGCGCCGACGCTCGGACGCTGCCCGTCCAATTGGCCGATCGCATCCGATCCGCAATCGACGACGGAGAGCTGCAACCCGATTCTCGATTGCCCAGTACCCGAGCGCTTTCCGTCGATCTGGGCATTGCGCGTGCGGTCGTGGAGAAGGCATACGAACAGCTCGTCGCAGAAGGCTGGCTCGATGCCCGGCGCGGTTCGGGCAACTACGTCCGACGAATCCCCCACGCAAGTCGATCGGCTGCGATGGCCTCGAGCGCACTTACTGCCCCACGAACACCCCCGCGGATATCGCTCCGCCCGGGAATCCCGTGGACTCCACCCTCGGCATCCGATGCCTGGAAGCGCGCGTGGCGCGATGTCGGCGGCACACCACCTCCCGGCGACTATCCGGATTCCGCCGGCACTCTCGAACTGAGGACTCGCGTCGCCGAACTACTCCGCCGCGCACGCGGACTGCACACCACTCCAGCGTCGATCGTGATCACGACGGGCAGCATTCACGGTCTCGATCTCGCCCTGGGTGCGCTCTCCGTTTCCGAATCCGTCGAACATGTTCTTGCACTGGAGAATCCGGGATACAAGTCCGCTGCTGCTCTCGCGACGCACCGCGGGTGGTCCCTACACGACGTTCCCGTCGATCGCGATGGCTTGATCGTCGAACAGCTCGACTCGGCTCCTCCGCGGACACCAGCCGTGTACGTCACGCCGTCGCATCAGTACCCGACCGGCGCATTCATGCCCATCGGCCGTCGCCGCGCCCTGGCGGACTGGGCACGCGGCAACGATTCGATGATCATCGAGGACGACTACGACTCCGAATTTCGTTATGGTGCAGCACTTTTGCCCACAGTGGCCGAACTGGCACCCGATCGAACCGTCTACCTCGGCACCGTATCCAAGACCCTCGGTGCCGGGATACGTCTCGGCTGGATGGTGGCACCCCAGGCGATGGTCGACCGCATCTCGGCAACGCGCCGCGCGATCGGCGACCACCCATCGGTTCCCGTCCAGCAGGCAATGACGTCCATGATGCGCGACGGCGAATGGGACAGAGCCGTCCGAACTGCGCGGCGAATATATCGCACCCGTGACCGCATGGTCGCCGCAGCGCTGGCCAGGTTCGGCGAGCTCCGGGGAGTCGGAGCCGGGCTGCATACGGTGTTGATCGTCGATACCGGCACAGCGCGCGACGTCGCTGCCGCGTGTGCAGCGAGTGGCGTGGACGTACCGACACTCGAACACTCGACCCGCTCGCACACAGCCCGGGGTGGAATCGTCGTCGGATACGGATCCGTCTCCGACGACGAATTGGACTATGCCATAAGCATATTGGTCGAAGCGCTGGAAGCCGCGCTACTCAGCTGACCCGCTCGATGCTGCCACCGAGTGCACTCAGGTTCTCGACGAATCTCGGATAACCGCGATCGATGTGGAACACGTCATGCACCTCTGTCGTACCGTCGGCCACCAACCCCGCGAGAACCAAGCCGGCCCCGGCCCGGATATCGGAGGACCATACCGGCGCACTGGACAGCTGCGGTACACCGCGAACCACGGCGTGGTGGCCATCGGTACGCGCGTCGGCCCCAAGCCTGATCATCTCCTCGACGAACCGGAATCGAGCTTCGAAGACGTTTTCGGTGATCATCGACGTGCCGTCGGCGACGGTCGCGAGTCCGATGGCCATCGGCTGCAGGTCGGTCGGGAACCCTGGATACGGAAGCGTCGCGAAATTGACCGCCCTCGGGCGCTCGTGCTGAACGACGCGGAAGCCGTCGGGCTCGCTGGTGACCTCGGCTCCGGCAGATCTCAACTTGTCCAACACCAACGACAGGTGCTTGGGGTTGACCCCACGGACTCGTACATCCCCACGAGTCATGGCAGCGGCGATGCCCCAGGTCGCAGCGACGATGCGATCGCCGATCACCCGATGGGTCGTCGGCTTCAGCGCGCTCACACCCCGAATGGTCAAGGTCGATGTACCTGCACCGCGGACGTCGGCACCCATCTCGTTGAGCATGTTGCATACGTCGACGATGTCCGGCTCACGCGCGGCGTTGTCGATCACCGTCTCCCCGGTGGCGAGGACTGCGGCCATCAAGATGTTCTCGGTGGCACCAACGGAAGGAAAGGCCAGTCTGATGTTCGCGCCGCGCAGCTCGTCCGCTTCCGCGACCACACACCCGTGTTGAATTTCGCTGCGTGCTCCGAGCAATTGGAGACCGGACTGGTGCATGTCGAGGGGACGCGACCCGATCGCGTCACCACCCGGCAGTGCCACGACAGCTCTCTTGCATCGCGCAACCAACGGTCCAAGCACACACACCGAAGCTCGGAACTGGCGAACTGCCGCGAAGTCGGCGTGAAACTTCGGCATGGCCGGAGTGGTGATGTGAACGACCGATCCCTCCAACTCGACCTCACAGCCGAGCCCACGCAACACCTCCGCCATCAGTGGCACGTCCAGGATGTCGGGGCAATTGGTGATCGTGCTCGTGCCCTCTGCCAGCAGCGCTGCCGCCATCAACTTGAGGACGCTGTTCTTTGCACCACCGACCGCCACCTCACCGACGAGGCGATTTCCACCGTTGACCAAAAAGCGTTCACTCACGTCGACAGCGTAGCCAGCGGGACCGACCGACACCCGCGCGGTACCGTAGCGCGCATGGCCGTCCACCTCACCCGCATCTATACGAGAACCGGCGACGACGGGACCACCGGGCTGAGCGATTTCTCCAGAGTGTCCAAGAACGACGAACGTCTGATCGCCTACGCGGACTGCGACGAGACCAACGCAAGCCTGGGTGTGGTTCTCGCACTGGGCAACCCGCCCGAATCGGTGCATTCGGTGATCCGCACCATCCAGAGCGATCTTTTCGACGCGGGGGCCGATCTGTCGACTCCGGTCGTCGAGAATCCGCAGTACCCGCCTCTGCGCATCGATCAGAGCTACGTCGACCGCCTCGAAGGCTGGTGCGACGAGTTCAACGAGGAGCTTCCCGCTCTGACGTCGTTCATTCTGCCAGGTGGAACGCCGCTGGGAGCGTTGCTACACGTGTCACGGACGGTGGCCCGACGCGCGGAGCGGTCGGCATGGGCCGCCGTGCACGCGAGCCCGGAGACAACGAGTGCCTTGCCGGCGAAATACCTCAACCGACTCTCGGATCTACTGTTCATTCTGAGTCGTTACGCCAACCCCGAAGGCGACGTCCAGTGGGTTCCCGGATCGAGCCGCGCGCCGAGCGATCCGACTACCGACGAGAGCTGATCAGGCCGCCGGTCGTCGGCGACGCGAGCGGCCGGAGGGCCGAGACTCGACCCAGGACAGGAAAGCGGTCAACGCACTTCGGTCCAGGGCGATCTCGAAATACTTACCGTTGTCGGACAGTTCCAACACCGCGATGTCGGGTGTCATGATGTCGAACTCGGTGTCCCGTGGGGCTCGTCGATCACCCACATGGATGTCCTGCCGACCCAGCCGATGATCGGGGCCGGGGCGAAGACTCGACAGCTTGAAGAAGACGAGGGTGTTGTCGCCGTATCGAATGATGCCGTGGCGCCAACCGGCACCACCGTCCGACGGCAGCACTCGCATGATCGCCGCAGTTCCCCCGCGGCGAAGAACCATCAGACGGTACGCAAAAGCCGCGACGAGCCCTGCGAGCAGCACAACCAGAATGATCAGAACAATCAATCCGTAGTGCATCGCAGGTCTCGTCGCGGCTTCTCGTGAACCTAGGACCGCTCGACAGCGCGGACACGACCCTTGGCCACAGCAATGGCCTCGAGGTCGTCGCCGTTCTCTGCCACTACAGCCCGTGCCGCCTCGACATCGATGTCGTCGGCGAAATCGGCCGATTCTGCCAGCACGGTGACCGTCTTGCCGGTCACCGACAGGAATCCACCGTGAACGGCTGCGATGAGCTTCTCGCCGTCCGTGGTCGTGATCGACACCGTGCCGCCCTCGATCAACTGCCCGAGGACAGGCTCGTGGCCCAGCATGATGCCGATCTCGCCTTCGGTGGTCTCAGCGCTGACGATGGTCGCGGTACCGGACCACAGCTTTTGCTCCACAGCGACCAGGGAGACCTCCATGCCGCTCTTCTCGGAAGAAGTCACGTCGGTCTACTTTCCGGCCATCTTCTTCGCGGCTGCCTCGACATCGTCGAGACCGCCACAGCTGTTGAAGGCCTGCTCGGGAAGGTGGTCGTACTCACCCTTGGTGACCTTGTCGAATGCCTCGATGGTGTCGGAGAGCGACACGACCGAACCGGCCTCGCCGGTGAACTTCTCGGCAACGATGAAGTTCTGGCCGAGGAACTTCTGGAGGCGGCGTGCGCGGCCGACCAGAACCTTGTCCTCTTCCTGAAGCTCGTCCATGCCGAGGATGGCGATGATGTCCTGCAGCTCCTTGTACTTCTGCAGGATCCGCTTGACCTCGTTGGCGACGCGGAAGTGCTCCGCACCGACGATGCCGGGCTCGAGGATGCGCGAGGTGGAGCTCAGCGGGTCCACAGCGGGGTAGATACCCATCTGCGAAATCGGACGCGAGAGCTCGGTCGTCGCATCGAGGTGCGCGAACGTCGTGGCCGGGGCCGGGTCGGTGTAGTCGTCGGCGGGAACGTAGATCGCCTGCAGCGAGGTGATCGAGCGTCCACGGGTCGAGGTGATGCGCTCCTGGAGCTCACCCATCTCGTCCGCCAGCGTGGGCTGGTAACCGACGGCCGACGGCATACGACCGAGAAGGGTCGACACCTCCGAACCTGCCTGGGTGAAGCGGAAGATGTTGTCGATGAACAGAAGAACGTCCTGTCCCTGAACATCGCGGAAGTACTCCGCCATGGTCAGTGCCGACAACGCCACGCGCATACGCGTGCCGGGCGGCTCGTCCATCTGGCCGAAGACGAGGGCGGTGTCCTGGAGGACGCCCATCTCTTCCATCTCGAGGTGAAGGTCGGTGCCCTCACGGGTACGCTCGCCGACTCCTGCGAACACCGAGGTGCCCGAGAACTCGCGTGCGATACGAGTGATCATTTCCTGGATCAGAACGGTCTTGCCGACACCGGCACCACCGAACAGACCGATCTTTCCGCCCTTGACGTACGGGGTCAGAAGGTCGATGACCTTGATGCCGGTCTCGAGGATCTCGGTCTTGCCCTCGAGCTGATCGAAGGCTGGTGGCTTGCGGTGGATGCCCCACTGCTCGCCGTCGCGGCCGAGTCCGGGGGTGTCCAGGCAGTCACCGAGGGCGTTGAACACGTGGCCCTTGACGACGTCACCGACGGGAACCGAGATCGGCTTGCCCGAGTCGATGACTGCAGTGCCGCGGACGAGTCCGTCGGTGGGCTGCATCGAGATGGTGCGAACCAAGTTGTCGCCGAGGTGCTGTGCGACCTCGAGCGTCAGGGTCTTGGCCACGGTCGGCAGAGTGATCTCTGCGTTGAGGGCGTTGAACAGTGCGGGAATCGAGCCGCGCGGGAACTCGACGTCCACAACGGGGCCGATGACCCGAACGACACGGCCGGACTGTGTGTCCGCTCCGCTCGCGTTCTCTTGGGCTACTGCTGCGGTCATTGCTTAGTCACTTCCTGCGCTGTCGGCCAACGCGTTGGCGCCACCGACGATTTCGCTGATTTCCTGGGTGATCTGGGCCTGCCGAGCCTGGTTGGCCTGACGGCTCAAGGTCTCGACCAATTCGTTCGCGTTGTCCGTCGCTGCCTTCATGGCGGTACGACGCGCCGCGGACTCCGACGCTGCTGCATCGAGCAACGACGCGTAGATCCTGGTGCTGATGTACTTGGGCAGCAGCGCCGAGAGCAGAGTTCCTGCTTCCGGCTCGAACTCGTACTGTGCCTGCACATCTGCGGTCGGCGAGTCGCTCAACGCGTCTGCACCCATCTGGTACTCCTCGTCGGTGTACGAGATTTCGAGCGGTGCCATACGACGAACTTCGGGCTTCTGCGTGAGCATCGACACGAAGCGGGTGTAGACGATGTGCAACTCGTCCACGCCCTCGACGGTGCCTTCACCGTTGGGAGCGTCGACCTCGGTGCCCGAGCCGGCCATGAACAGCTCGACCAGGTGCCTGCTCGCCTTGGCCGCGTCGGCGTACCCAGGCTCCTGCGAGAAGCCCGTCCAGGCACCCTTCACATCCCGCTCGCGGAATGTGTAGTAGCCCAGGCCTTTTGCGCCGAGGACGTAGATGACCGGATCCTTGCCCTCGGAGCGGAGCAGCTGGAACAGCTCTTCCGTCTCCTTGAGCACGTTGGAGTTGTAGCCGCCGCACATACCGCGGTCGCTGGTCACGACCAGAACTGCGGCACGCTTGGGCTCGGTTCGCTCGTTGAGCAACGGGTGATCGAGCGAGCTCGATGCACTCGCCAACGCGGAGAGCACCTTGGTGATCTCTTCCGCATACGGCTTCGACGCGGCAACGCGGGCCTGGGCCTTGGTGATTCGCGATGTCGCGATCAACTCTTGTGCCTTGGTGATCTTCTTGGTCGAGTTGACCGACTTGATGCGGGAGCGAAGCTCGAGAATGCTTGCCATCTAGCTGTTCACGCTCCCTTCTGTGCTCGTCTTGTCACCTGTCATCGCCGGCCTACTTGCTGACTGTCTTGCGAGTGACGTTGACCTGCTCCTGGCTGACCTCATCGGCGTTCAGAGTGTCGGCCTCGGCCTCGTTGACGACGCGGTTGCCGTCCGAGTCGACGAATCCGGCCTTGAACTTCTCGGTCGCCTCGGTCAGCGCCTTCTGGTTGTCCTCGTCGAGAGCCTTGCCACCGGCAATGCTGTCGTAGACGCCGCTGGCGTTGCGGTGCAGATCCTCGAGCAGTTCGGTCTCGAAGCGACGCACGTCGCCGACGGGCACCGAGTCGTACGTGCCCTGGCCTGCGAGCCAGATCGAGACGATCTGGTCTTCGACGGCAACCGGGGCGTACTGATCCTGCTTGAGGAGCTCGACCAGACGTGCGCCGCGCTCGAGCTGCGCCTTGGAGGCCGCGTCGAGGTCGGATGCGAACGCCGAGAAGGCTTCCAGCTCGCGGAACTGAGCGAGCTCGAGGCGAAGAGATCCGGAGACCTTCTTCATGCCCTTGGTCTGTGCCGCGCCGCCGACTCGGGACACCGAGATACCGACGTTGATCGCGGGACGAACGCCCTTGTTGAACAGGTCCGACTCCAGGAAGACCTGGCCGTCGGTGATCGAGATGACGTTGGTCGGGATGTACGCCGAGACGTCGTTGGCCTTGGTCTCGATGATCGGCAGAGCCGTCAACGATCCGCCACCGAGCTCGTCGGACAGCTTCGCCGAGCGCTCCAGCAGACGGGAGTGCAAGTAGAAGACGTCACCGGGGTATGCCTCGCGGCCCGGCGGACGACGCAGCAGCAGCGAGATGGCGCGGTACGCCTCGGCCTGCTTGGTCAGGTCGTCGAACACGATGAGGACGTGCTTGCCCTGGTACATCCAGTGCTGGCCGATGGCCGAGCCGGTGTACGGGGCGAGCCACTTGAAGCCGGCCGAATCGGACGCGGGAGCCGCGACGATGGTCGTGTATTCGAGTGCGCCCTGCTCCTCGAGTGCAGCCTTGACGCCTGCGATCGTGGAGCCCTTCTGGCCGATGGCGACGTAGATGCAGCGAACCTGCTTCTTCTCGTCACCGCTCTCCCAGTTGGCCTTCTGGTTCAGGATCGCGTCGATGCAGACCGCGGTCTTGCCGGTCTTGCGGTCGCCGATGATGAGCTGACGCTGGCCGCGGCCGATCGGGGTCATGGCGTCGATCGCCTTGATACCGGTCTGCAGCGGCTCCTCGACGGGCTGACGCTCGAGCACCGAGGCAGCCTGCAGTTCGAGGGCGCGGGTCTCGGAGGACTCGATGTCGCCGAGGCCGTCGATGGGCTTGCCCAGAGGGTCCACGACGCGGCCGAGGTAGCCGTCGCCCACGGGGACCGACAGCACGTCTCCGGTGCGCTTGACTTCCTGGCCTTCTTCGATGTGCTCGTAGTCACCGAGGATGACGGCACCGATTTCGGTGGCATCCAGGTTCAGCGCGACACCGAGGACTCCGCCGGGGAATTCCAGGAGTTCGTTGGACATCGCCGACGGCAATCCGGACACGTGAGCGATTCCGTCGCTCGTGTCCGTAACCGTGCCGACCTCCTCGCGGGAAGACTCCGGTGAGTAGCTCGCGGTGAAGTTATCGATCGCGCTACGGATCTCGTCGGAGGAGATCGTCAGCTCCGCCATAGTGTTTCCTGCTCTTCCTTCAAATGATCGCGGGGTGAAATGTCTCGAAAGTCGAGACGCTTCTTCTCGTTACTGTGTCCGTGTCGGACTATTTGAGCGTCTTTCGCAATGCAGCGAGGCGGCCTGCCCCGCTACCGTCGATGACCTCGTCGCCGATACGAACGACAAGTCCGCTGAGCAGTTCGGTATCGACCTCTACATGCACCGTGACCTGCTTGCCGTACGTGCGGGTCAAGGTTGCCGTCAGCTTCTCGAGCTGACTGTCGCTCAGTGGGGCTGCGCTGCGGACGTGTGCAACCGCGCGGTCACGCTGTTCGGCGGCCAGATCGGCCAGTCCGTTCAGTACGTCCGCGGGAGCCGTCTTTCGCGGACGCGTCACAGCCTGAACTGCGAGCGCCTCGGTGACCGCGGTGACCTTGCCGTAGAGCAGGCGACCGAGCAGTTCACGCTTGGCCTGCGAAGGCTTCGAGCGATCCGACAGGGCCTGCTCGAGCTGCGGGTTGGCTGCCACGATCCGCCCGAGCCGGAACAGTTCGTCCTCGACCGTGTCCAACTGATCCTGATCGGCCGCGGCGCGAAGCAGAGCTTCCCGTCCCAGCTCGACCAGCGAGTTCAGCAGGTCACGAGCGGTGGACCAGCTTTCACCGGCAGCGGCCTTGACGATCGTCGCCGTTGCACTCGACACCTGGCCGGAGAAGACCTCTCCGGCCAGATCGCTTCGCCGAACGCCCTCGACCGACGAATCGGCGAGAGCGGTACGCAACGTGCGCTGCGCGTCGAGAGTGTCGACGACGGCGAACAACTCGGCACCGGTCTGAGCAGCGACGGCTGTTGCCTCGCCTGCCGACGCGGACCCCAGAGCTTCGTGGGCAACCGACCGCGTGCGGGCGAGTGCCTCACGAGAAGTTGCGTACATGGTTCGACTCACTTTCCGGATGCGGAGTCCGCGGTGACGGAATCCAACTCGTTGAGGAAGCGATCGATCGAACTGGAACGCTTCGCGTCGTCGGACAACTGCTCTCCGATGACCTTCTCAGCGAGTTCGACGGCCGTGCGTCCCAGATCTCCCCGAAGCTCGGTGACGATCTGCTGACGCTGAGCAACGAGCTGATTGTGACCTGCAGCCACGATCCGGTCGCTTTCTTCCTGCGCCTTTTCCTTCATCTCGGCGAGAATGGCCTGCCCCTGGGTGCGCGCTTCCTCACGGATCTGCGCGGCCTCGGAACGGGCGTCGGCCAGCTGAGCGTGGTACTGCTCGAGTGCAGCCTTGGCTTCCGCCTGTGCCTCTTCGGCCTTCTTGATTCCGCCTTCGATGAGCTCGGAACGCTCAGCGAGAACCTTGGTGAAGCGCGGCACCACGTACTTCCAGAAGAGGAAGCCGATTGCCGCGACACAGACGAGCGACCAAACGATGTCGTAGGTTGCGGGCAGAAGAGGGTTGTATTCCTCCCCCTCCGCCGCCAGCAACGTAATCGCGTTTGTCATCGCGCTCTCAGAGAATGAAGCCGGCGACGAGGCCGATCAGGGCGAGGGACTCGGTGAATGCGATGCCGAGGAACATGGTGGTACGGAGCTGGCCGGCCAACTCGGGCTGACGAGCGGTTGCTTCCATGTTCTTGGCAACGACGAGGCCGAGGCCGATGCCGCCGCCGATTGCTGCGAGGCCGTAGCCGATGGCTCCGTAGCCGGTCGCGTTGATTTCCTGCGCCTGGGCCAGAACTTCAAGGCTCATTGGGTTTTCCGTTCCCTTTCTTCGGTCCACATCCGGGTGTCGGAGGTGGCGGTGTAGCTGGTTCGGTCAGTTGGTCGGTCAGTGCGAGTCTGCGTGCAGCGACAGATCGATGTAGATCGCCGTGAGCAGCGCGAAAATGTAGGCCTGGAGGAAGATCACCAGCATCTCGAACAACGTGAACAGGAAGCCCATGATGAGCGAGGGTGCCGCGAAGATCTTCAGCCCGGCCGACGCCTCGAAGAGGAAGAACTGGGTCGCGCTGAAGAACAGCACGAGCATGATGTGGCCGGCCAGCATGTTGGCGAGCAGACGCACCGTCAACGTGAACGGGCGAAGTACGAAGTTCGAGACGAACTCGAGCGGGATCAGCAGCACGTGCATCGCCGGCGGAATGCCCGGGATGACGATGGTGCCCTTCACGAACTTCCCGACGCCGAACTTCTTGACGCCTGCGTAGATGAACGCGACGTACGCGACCGCAGCGAGCACGATCGGTAGACCGATGCGCGCATTCGACGAGATGTTCAGAAACGGAATGACAGCGCTCGCGTTCACCGCGAACACCGTGAAGAAGATGGTCATGATGACGGGCAGGAACCGACGACCCTGTTCTTTACCGAGCACATCTTCTGCGACGTGGATCCGAACGAAATCGAGAGCGATCTCTCCGACGTTCTGAAGACCACGCGGAACGATCTTCGGGCTGCGGAGGGCAACCACCATGAAGATGATCAGAATCGCCGACATCAGGATGCGGATGAGCATCAGCCTGTCGAGCTCGAACGGGGTCCCCTCGAACAGCACCGCGGGAGGAAAGAAATCGGATAGTGACGGCGGACTGTATTCCGCAGCCAGGGTGGTGACGCTCAGCGGTCTCTCCCGTGTTCGGGCCGCAGCCGGGTAACGACTGCGGTTCGATCGGACAATGACGATCTATCAAGTCGACGAAAATCGGCTCGCAATCGTCAGAGGCTGAGGCCCGGTCTTCATCGGCCAAGCGTCTGTCGGGTGTCGGCGACTCACGTCGACTCGGCAACTCTCAGGGCGGAACCTTACGTTGCCGAAGTCGATGACTCCGGGCCTACTGTAAGGAAGCTCACGCTGACTGCTACCTGCGGGGGTCGAGTCCAGGGAAAAAGTCTCTTTCGTCCCAGTCTTGCCCACCGCTTGATGCAAACTTTATCAACAGAACTACGACGTTGTGTAGGCGGCCCTCAGCTTAACCGATTACGACAGGCTGTCGTACTACCGATCGTCGGTCTTGTCCTCGGCGGGGACGCTGTCCACGTAGGCGACCTTGGTCTTGACGACCCCGAAGACCTCCGCACCGAGCACGACGACGAGCGCTCCCAGAATCGTCAGGCCCAACGCGTAGCGGTTGTAGAAGTCGGCGTCCTTGAGTGCGACCAGCACGATCAGCGCAATCACCATCTTCACCAACCAACCGCCCAACAGCAGGGCTCCGACCGCCGAGGCCGGAAATCGCGTGGTGAGAGCAACAGACAACGCCGTCGTGATGACGAAGCCTCCGCCGATGGCCACACCGATGATCGATCCCCACAGGCCGGGCGTTCCGGCCGCGGCCACGGATATACCTACGCTCACCACGGTCAGCACCACCAGTCCGATGAGTCCGTATCGGACTGCTGCGCGAAGCGGCGCGAATTGATCGGGCATGGACTGCGGAGTGAAGGTCACAGTTGTCGAGGGTACCCAGCTCGCGACCGCGAACAACCGACGGGATCAGCCGCCGCGTCGGGCGCTTCGCGCTTCCGACCCCTGCGATCGGTCCACCCTCAGTGTGGGCACAGCCGTGACGACCAGTGCGAACACCAGACCGGCTGCGACCAGAAGCACCACTATTCGGCGGTCCAACAGGGACGACCCCACCGCCCCGAAGGCGAGGACACCGACCCACAGGTAGATCACCAGCACCACCCGGCGGTGCGAATGTCCGATCTGCAGTAGCCGATGGTGCAGGTGCATCTTGTCGGGGCTGAAGGGACTCCGCCCTGCTCGCGTACGGCGGATGACAGCCAGCAGCAGGTCGAGGATCGGGATGAGCATCACGGCCCCGACCAGCAGAAGCGGCGACAGCAGACCCAGCAGGTCGCGTGGGCCGTACGCCGTCAACGGGATCCGCCCGGAGGCACTGGTCGAGATCGTGGCCAACGTCAGACCGATGAGCATCGATCCCGAATCTCCCATGAAGATGCGCGCGGGTTGGAAGTTGTGCGGCAGAAACCCCAGACACGCGCCCGCCAGCGCCGCTGCGATCAGCGCCGGCGGGTAGACGCCGACGTCGCCGCCCTGCTCCTGAAGCAACCCCACGGAGAAGATGCAGATCGCCACCGAGGAAATGAGCCCGAGACCGGCCGCCAGCCCGTCGAGACCGTCGACGAAGTTCATCGCATTGACGATCACGACGGTGATCAGAACGGTCACCAGTCCGGCTTGCAGTTGGTCGAGCACCAGGGTGCTACCCGGCTGACCGGGCTCGCCTCCCCACGGCTGATACAGAACGACCCAGCTCACCCCCATGATGACGAGGACTCCGGCCGCCGTCACCTGGCCGACGAACTTGGTCAGGGCGTCCAGACCCCATCGGTCGTCGATGACGCCGACCAGGACGATCACGAAGCCGGCAACCAATGCGGCGGGAATGTCGCGGTTGTAGGCGACGTCGAATCCGCGAGCCAGCGCAGGCAGCTGCGACGCGAAGAGCAGCGCAGCCAGCATGCCCACGTAGATTCCCACTCCCCCGAGCCTCGGGGTGGCCTGCACGTGGACGTCACGATCACGAGGAACAGCGACGGCACCGAACTTGATGGCCGCCACACGGACACCGCCGGTGGCGAAGAAAGTGACGACGGCGGCAGTGAGAAAGACCAGCAGTAGCTCGCGGATAGGAACGCCTGCACCCAGATTCGACTGAGCCAACATCTCGACGCTCATGCGGCACGGACAGGCATGTCAGGACGCTCCCGGAACCAGGCTTTCGGCGGTGACACCGAGAACCTCGGCAATCTTCTCGGTGGGAATGGCACCGACCCGGAGAATTCGCGCTCGATCGCTCGTCAGATCGATGATGGTCGACGCCACCGCGTGATCGGCCGGTCCCCCGTCCAGGTAGACCGCCGCCGAGCCGCCGAGTTGATCTCGCGCCTCCGTCACGGTGGTGGCGGGTGGACTGCCGGAGATGTTGGCACTGGACACTGCGAGCGGGCCGACCTCGCGCAACAGCTCGAGTGCAACCGGGTGCAGCGGCATCCGCAACATGACGGTGCCCTGGGCGTCACCCAGATCCCAGGCCAAGGATGGAGCCTGCTGCACGACGACGCTCAGTGCGCCGGGCCAGAAGGCACGAATCAGGTCTCGGGTGCGTGGCCGGACACTCTGGACCAGGCCGTCGATGGTGTTCCACGAACCGACGAGCACGGGAACCGGCATATCGCGTCCCCTGCCCTTGGCCCGCAGCAGATCCGTAACAGCGCTGCCGTCGAATGCATCGGCGGCGATCCCGTACAGGGTGTCGGTAGGCATGACGACGAGTCGGCCGGACTTCAGGGCACCGCGGGCAGCGGTCAATCCGGCAGCGCGCGCGTCGGCTTCACGGCAGTCGTAGACGGTACTCACGGCACCTATCCTTCCACCTTCGATAACGAAGTGATGTCAGGTGTCGCCCGCCTGCCGTTCCCGTAGTCAGGCCGGGGCCGAGTGTGCCCGTGCGGCGACGACGAACCGTGGTCTACCCGCCAGATCCGGATGCGCGGTGACCTCGGTGAACACTCGTCGCCTGGACAGCAGAGCCGCAACCTCGCTGCCATTGGAGTCGTCGTGTTCGATCGCGACGCCGCCGCCGATCCGAAGCCAGCGGGCGATGTTGCCGATCATCGGTTCGATGACGGACAGTCCGTCCGCACCGCCGAACAGCGCCATGTGCGGGTCGTGATCGATCACCTCGGGGTCCAGGTCTGCCCCCTCCGGGATGTAGGGCGGGTTGGCGACGATCATGTCGACTGCACCGTCGAGTTCGGTCAACAGATCTCGGGCCGTGACGTCGCCGTGGTGCAGTGTGATCGGGGTGTCGCCGTGGCCGCTACGCAGATCGGCATTGCGCCGGGCCCACGCCAATGCAGACGGGTCGAGTTCGACGGCATGGACGACGGCGTCGGGCCGAGCGTTGGCGATCGCCAGTGCCAATGCGCCCGAGCCCGTGCACAGATCGAGAATCACCGGCGGATGGTGGTCGACGTTTTCGAGGAACGCCAGAGCCCAGGCCAACAACAATTCGGTTTCCGGCCGAGGCACGAACACGCCCGGTCCTACTTCGACGTCGATGTTGCCCAGCGAGGTCGTTCCCGTGATGTATTGCAGCGGAATGCGTTTCGCGCGCTGCTCGACGGTGCGGAAGTACGCCTCGACAACCTCGGGTTCGACGAGAGGAACCAGACCGAGACGGCCGCGATCCACGCCGACGAGGTGTGCGGCGAGCAGCTCCGCATCGACCCGTGGGCTCGGCACACCGGCAGCATCGAGCATCGACGTTGCTTCGAGGATGGCCAGACGTAGCGGCTTGCGACTCACCAGTACAGACTGCCACGAGGCACCGACAACCCTGTCACACGCGCCCCAGCAACTCCGACTTCTTGGCGTAGAACTCGTCGTCGGTGAGGAAGCCCTTCGCGTGCAGACCTGCGAGTGCCTCGATCGCAGCCGTGATGTCGGAGATGTCCACGCCCGACGGGTTGCTCTGAGGCGTCTGGTTCGAGGACTGCTGCGAGGAGGACGGTTGCGTGTAGCTCTGCGGAGCGGCTTGCGGTGCCGCCTGGTTCTGCGAGTTCGTTCCGCTCGACTGCTGGTCGACGCGAGGCAGGCTGCCGGCGGTGAACGTGCCGTACTGGCTGGTGAACTCGAGCGAGCCCGGTCCACCGCCCTGCTGTTGCTGGACTCCGCCGATGGAGTGATCGAGAGTGTCGTACACGGCCAATTCGCCGCCGACCAACACCGCGAGGCGTCGAGAACCCGGGAACACTGCGTACTGCGAGCCGTTCTGACCCCCGCTCGAGCTCGGTGCACCGAGATCCGACGGCCACCACGAGCCGCCGCCGAACGAGTTTCCACCGAACGAGCTGTTGCCGGTCTCCCTGGGCGGGTACACCTGATGCTGCGCCAGCACTGCAGACAGATCGCGGCAGAGGCCGTCGACCCGGCTCTTGAGTCCGTGATCGAACATGTTGCCCACCATGGTCATTCCGCCGCGCATCCACTGCCCACTGCCGCCGAGCTCGGGGATGTTGAACTGCGCCATGGTGCCGCGGCCGTTGTTGACGGCGTCGAGCATCGTGCGGACGGCGTCGGTCGAGACGCCGTAGCGCGACGACAGCTCGGACACGGCGTTCTCGCCTGCGGGGGTCAGGGGCTGGTTCATGTCTGGTGTGCCTCTCGGGGCGCTGTTACGGGGTCGAACCTGGCCGCCAGGGTATCGCACCGATCGGCGAATCGGCCCGGCGAAATCTGTAAAGCTATGTGCCGCAGCTACTCTGCTTGCATGCGCGCGTCGCGGTCCGCCTTGGCGAGCGCGTCGAGCAACGCATCCATCTCGCCGTCGAGCAGGGCGTCGAGGTTGTGCGCCTTGAACCCGATGCGGTGATCGGTGATGCGGTTCTCGGGGTAGTTGTAGGTTCTGATCCGCTCCGAGCGGTCGACGGTGCGCACCTGGCTGGCTCGTCCGGCCGAGGCCTCTTCGTTGGCCGCTTCCTCAGCGGCCGCCTGCAGACGAGCGGCGAGAACCTGCATCGCACGCGCCTTGTTCTGCAGCTGCGAGCGCTCGTTCTGGCAGGTGACCACGATGCCCGTGGGAAGGTGCGTGAGCCGGACCGCGGAGTCGGTGGTGTTGACGCCCTGGCCGCCCTTGCCGGACGAGCGATACACGTCGATGCGCAAGTCGGTTTCGTCGATCTGAACTTCTTCGACCTCGTCCGGTTCGGGATACACGAGAATTCCGGCCGCAGAGGTGTGCACGCGTCCCTGTGATTCGGTGACGGGTACTCGCTGCACGCGGTGGACCCCACCCTCGAACTTCAACCGGGCCCAGACGCCGTCGAGCGGATCCTTGGTCTTGATCGACAGGGTCGCGTCCTTGTATCCGCCCAGGTCCGAGACGTTCGCGTCGAGGACTTCGACCCGCCACCCGCGGCGTTCGGCGTAGCGCACGTACATCCGCGCGAGATCGGCTGCGAAGAGTGCCGATTCCTCGCCACCCTCACCCGACTTGACCTCCATCACGATGTCGTCGCCGTCGTGCGGGTCACGTGGTGCCAGCAGGTCGGTCAGAGTCTGCTCGAGCTGCAACACGGTCGCCTCGAGATCGGGAATCTCGGCCGCGAACGACGAATCGTCGGCCGCCAACTCACGCGCGGCTTCGAGGTCGTCCTGCGCGGAGGTCAGCTTGGTGTGCGCGGACATGATGGGGGCCAGTTCGGCGAATCTCTTGCCTGCTCTGCGGGCCGCGGACGGATCGTTGTGCAGAGCTGGGTCGGCGAGTTGCTGCTCGAGTCCGGAGTGTTCGGCAAGGATGTCGTCGATGGCCGAAGGCTTGTCTGTTCTCGCCATGGGGATGACTCACTCTCGAACGCGGGTGCAACTGGGTGTGGACACAAAAAAAACCGACGCCCGTCCTGTGAATCACAGGACGGGCGTCGGCGGAACAGCTAGCTGTCTGCGTCGGCCTTCTTGCCGGCGCGCTTGCCGTAGCGAGCCTCGAAGCGAGCGACGCGGCCGCCGGTGTCGAGAATCTTCTGCTTGCCGGTGTAGAAGGGGTGGCACTGCGAGCAGACCTCGACGCTGATGCGCTCTTTGTCGGTGGTGCTTCGGGTCTCGAAAGTATTGCCGCAACCACAGACGACTGTCGTCAGTGTGTAGTCGGGGTGAATTCCTGCCTTCATGGTGTCCTTACCGTTCTTTGTAATGGTCGCCGGGTCGCCTTCGCCGATCGAAGACGTGAACCGGAACCGGACTCGGCCGTTGATTATGCCAGAGCGTGCATCCGCCCTGCTAATCGTCGGTACTTCTGTGCCGACAGATGCTTACAACGCACGCACCTGCCGGCTTGTTCCCCGGGCGAAAGATCCGGGGAACACCCGGTCAGTCGTTGTTGCCGCCCGGCGCGGTCTTGGAGACCTCCATGAGGAATTCCAGGTTGTTCTTACTCTTCTTCAGGCGATCGACCAGCAGGTCGATGGCCTGATGCGAGTCGAGACCGGACAACACGCGCCGCAGCTTGTGCACAACGGCAGCCTCGTCGGGAGCCAGGAGCAGCTCGTCGTGGCGGGTGCTCGACGGGTTGATGTCGACGGCCGGGAACACGCGGCGTTCGGCGATCTTGCGATCGAGCTTGAGCTCGGCGTTGCCGGTGCCCTTGAACTCCTCGAAGATCACGGTGTCGCCGGTGGATCCGGTTTCGACCATGGCCGTGGCGATGATCGTCAACGATCCGCCGTGCTCGATGTTTCGAGCCGCACCGAGGAATCGCTTCGGCGGGTACAGCGCGGTCGAGTCGACACCACCGGACAGAATTCGGCCGGATGCGGGCGAGCTGTTGTTGTACGCACGTCCCAGACGGGTGATCGAGTCGAGCAGAACCACCACGTCCTGGCCGGCTTCGACCAGGCGCTTGGCCCGTTCGATCGCCAGCTCGGCCACCGCGGTGTGGTCGCCCGGCGGCCGGTCGAACGTCGACGCTATGACCTCGCCCTTGACGGAGCGCTGCATATCCGTCACTTCCTCGGGACGCTCGTCGACGAGGATGACCATCAGATAGCACTCGGGATTGTTGATCGCGATCGCGTTGGCGATGGCCTGCAGAACACTCGTCTTACCTGCCTTCGGCGGGCTGACGATGAGCGCGCGTTGGCCCTTGCCGATCGGCATCACCAAGTCGATGATGCGCGTGGTCAGAATGTTCTGCTGCGTCTCGAGGCGCAGCCGCTGATTGGGGTACAGCGGGGTGAGCTTGCCGAATTCCGGACGCTTGCGCGCGGCCTCGACCTCTCCCCCGTTGACGGTGTCCAGACGCACGAGCGGGTTGAACTTCTGCCGCTGACCGGACTGCTCGCCCTCGCGTGCCACTCGAACCGCGCCGGTCACCGCGTCGCCGCGTCGAAGGCCGTTCTTGCGCACGAGGTTCATCGACACGTAGACGTCGTTGGGTCCGGCGAGGTAGCCGGAAGTGCGGACGAACGCGTAGTTGTCGAGCACGTCGAGGATGCCGGCTACCGGCTGAAGAACATCGTCCTCGCGAATCTCGGTGTCGCGCTCGCGGCCACCGCCACCCTCGTTGCCGTCGCCACGGTCGCGTCCGCGACGGCGTTCACGGAACCGCCGTCCCCGACGTCCGCGGCCTTCGCCGTCGTCGTCCTGGTTGTTGTCGCGGTTGTCGCGCGGACCGTTGTTGCGATCCTCGTTGCGACCGTCGCCCTGATTGCGATTGCGACCGCCCTGATTGCGACCGCCGCCGTCGCGGTTCGAGTTGTCCCGGTCACCCTGATTGCGGTTTCCGTTGTCACGGTTGCCGCTCTCGCGGTTGGAGCCGTCCCGGTCGCCTTGATTGCGGCTTCCGGAGTCACGGTTCGCGTTGTCGCGGTTGCCGTCGGCGTCACGCGGTTCGCGCTCCGACCCGTCCTGGCGGTTACGTTCGCCGCGGCTACGACGGGGCCGCTCGGTGGCGGCGCTGTCGCCGGTCTCGTCCGACTTCTCGGCCTGCGGCGCGGCTGCGGGCGAATCGGTCGCCGCGGGTGCGGATCCGGCCGAATCGTTGCTGTCGTCGAGTGGGAGTTGATCGGGAGCACCGGCGCGCCGACCTGCGGCACGACGTCCGCGTGTCCGGCGACCCGTCTCGGGAGCCGCATCGGCAGAATCGCTCGATTGCGTCGCGGTTGCGTCCGAGGACGGCGCTTCGGGAGCCGACTGCTTCGGTGCCGCCTCGGCTGCCGGCCGATCTTCGACGGCAGGCGCGGATGCAGCGGCACGACGCGACCTCGGTGCGTCGGATTTCGGTGCGTCGGATTTCGGCGCGTCCGACTTGGCCGGTGCGCTGCCCGACTGACGCTCGGAAATCGCAGCGATCAGATCGCCCTTGCGCATACCGGAAACGCTCTTGATACCGAGTTCACCAGCGAGGCTGCGCAGCTCGGTGAGAACCATTCCGGACAGGCCTGCACGTCGGCGTGACGTTTCGGGCGCAGAGATTAGTTCCGTATCGGTCACGGAGGTCCTTTCCTTCCCTCGCTCGCTCGATGCGCAGCCGAGGGTTCGTTCCGCAGTTCGGCGTTCTGCCGAGCTCGGATATTGCCGTTCATGTTCGACGCACTCCGTCGACGACACCATCGATCCGAGACCGCAGAGAACCACGGGGAGGATCGAGTCAGGAGCGTCACATCACTCGGACGTTTGAATCCCCCGAATACAGCGACCTGATTGCCCTGACGAAACCGGCGTCTGAAGCGCACGATGTACGGACAGGGTTCACCATAGCGCCGTTGTCCCCACTCGGCAAGAACCCTACTCGTCGGTTGTCACGCGACGGTGACTCCGTCGGCCACGTCGAGGTCGAGCACCCGCCACCCCTCTGCCGATGCAGCCTCGCGCAGATCGGCCGGAAACTCCTCGGTGCACAGCGCCATGACCGTCGGGCCCGCGCCGGACACCACGGCTGCGATGGACCGCGCACGCAAGGTGGCGATCCAGCGAGTGGTGTCGGGCAACGCCTGGGCGCGCTGGCCTTGATGCAGCAGGTCCTCCGTCGCGGACATCAACAAATCCGGACGCTCGGTCAGCGCCACCACCGCAAGTGCACTTCGGCTGACGTTGAAGGCCGCGTCACGATGGGGCACCAACTCGGGCAACAGTCCCCGGGTGTGCGACGTCGACGAGCGTTCGGACGGTATGAGCACGACGACCTTGATGCTCGGGTGCACCTCGAGCCGCACGGCTGCGTAGTTCCGCGCCGTCACACTGGCATTGGGCGGTTCGCTCCAGGACACGACCGCACCGCCGAGGCAACTCGCCGATGCGTTGTCGGGATGACCCTCGAACTCCGACGACAGCTGGACGAGCTGCCCCTCCGACAGCGCGAGCGACGGATCCACTTTCGCGGCCAGCGCATTCGCGGCAGCCAGGCCACCGACCACAGCCGACGCGGAGGAACCGAGGCCCCTCGAATGCGGAATCACGTTGCGGCAGTGGATATCCAAACCGTCGGCCCACACTCCGGCAGCTTCGAGTCCCCGCTCGATGGCGCGCACCACCAGATGCGTCGGACCCCACGGCACGTCCGCCGAACCCTCACCGTCGACGTGAATTCGAAGTCCCGACGCGGTGGTCGTGACCTCGATCTCGTCGTACAGCCCCAAAGCGATTCCGAGACTGTCGAATCCGGGTCCGATGTTGGCACTGGACGCCGGAACGCGCGCGGTGACCGTGAGCCCGATGGGGAGTGTCGTCGTCATTGCCGGAGATTCCGTCAACTCAGGCCAGCTCGAGCGCAGCCGCGACAGCGACGGGATCGACCGAGATGGGTTCTACGGCAGGCATTCCCGACAGCGCTGTGTCGGGATCCTTGAGGCCGTTTCCGGTGACCGTGCACACGACGGTCAGGCCCGGTTCCAGCCAGCCTTCCTTCCGAGCTGCGAGCAGACCGGCGACGCTGGCCGCGGAGGCGGGCTCGACGAACACGCCCTCGGTCTTCGCGATCAATCGGTACGCCTCGAGGATTTCCTCGTCGGTCGCTGCGCGGAATGCTCCGTTCGATTCTTCCTTGGCGTTGACGGCACCGTTCCAGGATGCGGGCGAGCCGATCCGGATCGCGGTGGCGATCGTTTCCGGATCCTTCACCGGCGCACCGTGAACCAGAGGAGCGGCGCCTGCGGCCTGGACTCCGAGCATCCGCGGCTTGCGCGTGGTGAGACCGTCACGGAAGTACTCCGAGTAGCCGCGCCAGTACGCGGTGATGTTGCCTGCGTTGCCGACCGGCAGTGCATGGATGTCCGGTGCGTCGCCGAGGGCGTCGCAGATCTCGAAGGCCGCGGTCTTCTGGCCTTCGATGCGGACGGGGTTCACGGAGTTGACCAGACCGATGGTCGGGAACTCGGCCGTGGTCTTGCGGGCCAGTTCGAGACAATCGTCGAAATTGCCCTGCACCTGAATGATCTTGGCTCCGTGCATGACTGCCTGAGCGAGCTTGCCCATGGCGATCTTGCCCTGCGGAACCAGTACGGCACAGCTCATTCCGGCCTTGGCCGCGTAGGCGGCAGCGGAGGCCGAGGTGTTGCCGGTCGAGGCGCACAGAACGGCTTCCTGGCCTCGGGCGAGCGCATCGGTGACGGCCATGGTCATCCCGCGGTCCTTGAAGGAGCCGGTGGGGTTGAGTCCCTCGACCTTCAGATGCACTGTGCACCCGGTCAGTTCGGAAAGGTGCCCGGCCGGCAACAGCGGGGTGCCGCCCTCGCGCAACGTGACGGTCTTCCAATCCGGGCCGATCGCCAGACGCGAGCGGTATGCCTCGATCAGACCGGGCCAGGGGGTGTGGACGCTCATACGGTGGTGCCTTCCAATCGGAGAACGCTGGCGACGTTGACGACGACGTCGAGCTGCTCGAGGGATGCAACGGTGTCGGACAGTGCGGAGTCGGCCGCGAGGTGCGTGACGACGACGAGCCTGGCTCCGTCACCCGAGCCCTGCTGACGCACCGTGGAGATGCTGACGTCGCGCTTGGAGAACTCTGCCGCCACCGTGGCGAGAACGCCCGGCTTGTCCGCGACCTGCATGCTGACGTAGTAGCGAGTGAGGATGTCACCCATGGGGGCCACCTTGAGCTTGGCGTACTTGGATTCGAGTGGGCCCCGTCCGCCGTAGAACTTGTTGCGAGCGGCCATCACCAGGTCGCCGAGTACTGCGGACGCGGTCGGCGCACCACCGGCACCCTGGCCGTAGAACATCAGGCGACCGGCGGCCTCTGCTTCGACGACCACGGCGTTGAACGCACCGTTCACCGATGCCAACGGGTGGTTCAGCGGAACGAGCGCGGGGTAGACCCGAGCGGAGATCCGCTCCTTGCCCTTGGGCGTGACGATCCGCTCGCAGATCGCCAACAGCTTGATGGTGCAGTCCAAGGATTTCGCGGTTTCGAGATCGTCCGAGGTGATTTTGCTGATTCCCTCGCGATAGACGTCACCGGCAGTGACCCGCGTGTGGAATGCGATGGACGCCAGGATGGCAGCCTTCGATGCAGCGTCGTAGCCTTCGACGTCAGCGGTCGGATCGGCCTCGGCGTAGCCCAGACGCCCTGCCTCGGCGAGGGTTTCGGCGTAGTCCGCTCCGGTCTCGTCCATGGCGGAGAGGATGAAGTTGGTGGTGCCGTTGACGATGCCGGCAACCTTGTTCACGCGGTCACCCGCGAGAGACTGCATCAGCGGACGAACCACGGGAATGGCTCCGGCCACGGCGGCCTCGAAATACAGGTCGGCACGGGACTTCTCGGCCGCGTCGGCGAGCTCTCCGGTGTACTCGGCCAGCAGGGCCTTGTTGGCCGTGATGACGGACTTGCCCTTCTCCAGAGCAGACAGCACCAGCTTGCGGGGAATGTCGATGCCGCCGAGTACCTCGACGACGATGTCGACGTCGTCGCGGCCGACCAGTTCTGCCGGGTCGTCGGTGAGCAGCTCGGCCGGTACTCCACGATCGCCGTCGACTCGACGCACAGCGATGCCTCGAATCGCCAGTGGCGCACCGATTCTGGCCTCGAAGTCCTCGGCGTTCTCGGTGAGGATGCGGACGACCTCGCTACCGACGTTTCCGAGTCCGAGTACGGCGACGCCTATCGGCTTCGATGTCATGGCTGAACCTCCAAGCTGAGCAGATCTTCGATGGTTTCCCGCCGCAGGATCAGGCGCGAGTGCCCGTCCTTGACCGCAACCACAGCGGGCCGCGTCAGCAGGTTGTAGCGACTGGACATGGAGTAGCAGTAGGCCCCGGTGGCCGCTACTGCGAGCAGGTCACCCGGCCCGACGTCTGCCGGCATCCATGTGTTCTTGATGACGATGTCGCCGCTCTCGCAATGCTTTCCGACCACCCGAGCCACGACGGCCTCGGCATCGCTCGAGCGCGAGACCAATCGACAGTCGTATTCGGCCTGGTACAGCGAGGTGCGAATGTTGTCGCTCATGCCGCCGTCGACGCTGATGTAGCGCCTGCGCGTCGACTTGTCGACGGTGACATCCTTGATCGTGCCGACCTCGTAGAGCGTGACGGTGCCCGGTCCGGCGATGGCGCGGCCGGGCTCGACGGCGATCGTCGGAACAGGCAGTCCCACTGCGGCGGACTCCGTCTCCACGATAGCGGTCAACTTCGCCGCGAGCTGCTCCACCGGGGGCGGATCGTCACTCGGCACGTACGAAATACCCATGCCGCCACCGAGATCCAGAGTCGAGATCTGTGCGGTCTTGTCGACGCCGAACTCCGAGACGATGTCTCGCAGCAGCCCGATCACCTTGTGCGCCGCCAGTTCGAAGCCGTCGACCTCGAATATCTGCGAACCGATGTGACTGTGCAGTCCCACGAGGCGAAGGTTGTCGGCGGCGAACACACGCCGGACAGCGTCGAGCGCAGAGCCGTCGGCAAGCGAGAAGCCGAACTTCTGATCCTCGTGCGCGGTGGCGATGAACTCGTGCGTATGCGCTTCGACCCCGACGGTGATGCGAATCAGAACGTCCTGCACCACACCGGCTGCGCCGGCGACGCCGTCGAGACGGTCGATCTCGATATTGGAGTCGAGAACCACATGCTCGACGCCTGCGCGTACGCCCGCCTCGAGCTCGGCGACCGATTTGTTGTTGCCGTGCATGGCAATTCGATCAGCCGGGAATCCGGCGGCCAACGCAATGGCCAACTCGCCTCCGGAGCAGATGTCGAGTGAGAGCCCTTCGTCGGCCACCCAGCGTGCGATCTCACCGCACAGGAAAGCCTTGGAGGCGTAGTGCACTCGTTCGGGTGCCCCGAATGCGGCGGCCATTTCACGGCACCGCGAACGGAAGTCGTCCTCGTCGATGACGAACAACGGTGTGCCGTACTGCTCCGCGAGATCGGTGACCGACACTCCGGCGAGACGGACGGTGCCGTCCTCACCGCGCTCGGCGTTGCGGGGCCACACCTGCTCGGGCAGCGTCGTCATCTCCGACGCGTCGGCCGGGCGATGGGACATCGACTCTTTCGCGGGGGCATCGGCATGCTTGGGTCCCGCCGGATGTGCGCTCACATTCGCTCCGGTGCGCTGACCCCGAGCAGTTCGAGGCCGTTGGCCAGGACCTGCCGGGTCGCGTTCCCCAACGCCAGTCGTGCAGTGTTCACAGGTCCGGGCTCCTCGTCTCCTTGTGGAAGTACTCGACACGCACCGTAGAAACGGTGATAGGCCCCCGCCAGCTCTTCGAGGTAGCGGGCGATCCGGTGTGGTTCGCGTAGTTCAGCGGCACTGGCCACCACTCGTGGGTACTCGCCGATCGTCCTGATCAGCTCGCCTTCCTGCTCGTGGGTGAGCAGGCTCAGATCCGGCTGCTGCGCGCTGATTCCCAGTTCGGCGGCGTTGCGCGCGAGCGAGGCCAGCCGGGCGTGGGCGTACTGGACGTAGTACACCGGATTCTCGTTGCTCGCACTCGCCCACAGCGCGAGGTCGATGTCGATGCTGGAGTCGACGGACGAACGGATCATGACGTACCGGGAGGCGTCGACGCCGATGGCTTCGACCAGGTCGTCGAGGGTGATGACGGTTCCGGCACGCTTGCTCATCTTCACCGCAACGCCGTCGCGGACGAGGTTGACCATCTGGCCGATGAGGACCTCGACGGTCTCGGGGTCGTCTCCGAACGCCGCCGCGGCGGCCTTGAGCCGCCCGATGTATCCGTGGTGATCTGCTCCGAGCATGTAGATGCACAGATCGAAGCCGCGCTGCCGCTTGTTCTGGAAGTAGGCGATGTCTCCAGCGATGTAGGCGGCGTTGCCGTCGCTCTTGATGACGACGCGATCCTTGTCGTCACCGAAGTCGGTGGACCGCAGCCACCAGGCCCCGTCTTCCTCGTAGAGGCTCCCCGAGGTCTTGAGGTATTCGACCGACTTGTCGACGGCTCCGGACTCGAACAGCGAGTTCTCGTGGAAGTAGACGTCGAAGTCGACGCCGAACTCGTGCAGGTTCGCCTTGATCCGATCGAACATCAACTCGGTGCCGATGGACCGGAACGCCTCTTCCTGCGCCTCGGTGTCCAGCGCGAGCGCATCGGGTCGCTCGGCGAGCACGTGCGCTGCGATGTCGGCGATGTATTCGCCCGCGTAGCCGTTGTCTGGTGCAGGCTCACCCTTCGCTGCGGCGATGAGCGAGTGAGTGAAGCGCGCGATCTGAGCGCCGTGATCGTTGAAGAAGTACTCGCGGGTGACCTCTGCCCCGTGGGCGGACAGGATGCGGCCGAGTGCATCGCCGACGGCTGCCCACCGGGTACCGCCGAGGTGAACCGGACCGGTCGGGTTGGCCGAGACGAACTCGAGATTGACCTTCTTGCCAGCCATCGAGGACCCGTTGCCGAATGCCGAACCTGCCGCGAGCACGCGGGCAACGATCTCGCCCTGCGCTGCAGCGGCCAGTCTGATGTTCAGGAATCCGGGGCCTGCGACGTCGGCCTCGGCGATGGCGGCGTCGGCGGCAAGAGCCTCGGCGAGCCAGCCGGCGAAGTCGCGAGGATTGGCTCCGGCCTTCTTCGCGACCTGGAGTGCCACGTTGGTCGCGTAGTCGCCGTGCTCGGGATTGCGGGGACGCTCGACGGTCAGCTTCGCAGGGAGGACGGATGCATCCAGGCCACGGTCGGCAAGCACCTTCGCGGCGGTCGCGTGAAGCAGTTCGGCAAGATCGGCGGGAGTCACAGGTAGCTATCCTATTGGCTGGTGCGCGGCGTCCTCGCATCCACTGCCCGTCTGCCCGCGAGCAGCCTCGGCCGACGCGGTCCGCGCAGGCTCTGAGCACGCTCTCAGGCAGAGAACGTACAGTGAGGGCGCTATGCGCCGACGCTCATCCAATGTTGCCGTCACCAGCAGATACGCAGCACCAGCGCAACCGACCACCACCTTTCCTCGACTGAGAGAGCAACTACAGCGATGCCAACGGGTCCCGACAAAGGCAGTCAGAACAAGTCGGCTGCGAAGGCAGACAAAGCCATCAATGCAGCCAACAAGAAGTCAGCTCGCAAGAAGAAGGGCGGCGTGCCCACTGCCACGGGCAGGCAGATTCCCTGGCTGACGGTTGCCGGTGTCGTCGTTGTCGTCGGTCTCGTTGCCGGCCTCGGGATCAATCTTTATCCGAAGTACCAGGACCGAGCCGAGGCGCAGAAGTTCGAGCCCAGCGAGGCCAATCAGGATCCATCGACCGGCATCGAGGGCGTGACGATGCAGGAGTACCCGGCCGCTCTGCACGTCGGGCGCACGCAGCGAGTCGCCTACGACCAGTCGCCGCCGTTCGGTGGACCGCACGATGCCGTGTGGGCCACCTGCACGGGAATCGTCTATCCCGAGGCCATTCGTACCGAGAATGCGGTGCACTCCCTCGAGCACGGTGCCGTCTGGGTCACCTACAACCCCGACGATCTGAATGCGGACCAGGTCCAGACCCTTGCCGATCGCGTCGACGGCGAAACGCAAATGATGATGTCGCCGTACCCCGGTCTCGACTCCCCGGTCTCGCTGCAGTCCTGGGGCCACCAGCTCAAGTTGGACAGCGTGGACGACGAACGCATCAGCCAGTTCATCTCCGCTTTGCGCCTGAACCGCTTCGCCTACCCCGAGGTCGGTGCCAGCTGCGCATCGGTGCCGGGCACAGGTGACAACGCCTTCGATCCGGACAACCCACCGCTGTTCGATGCCTCCGCGCCCGGCCCGGATGCGGTGCCGATGGACGGTGCAGGAATCACTCCCGACGCCAGCGAGACCGGCGGGGCCGGCGGAATGCAGCTGCCGAGCGATCTCCAGATCCCCACCAACTGATGACCGACCCGACACCGACCGAGGATGCGGCAGCCACCACGTCCGCGACCAAACCGAGTCAGCGCACCGCCCTGGTGGCGTTGGCGCTGATCGCCGTCCTGGCGATCGGCTTTGCCGTGGGCTTTCTGGTGCAGAGCCCATTGGGCGGCGACGACAGTGCACCCGCCGCGGACTCGGTAGATGTCGGTTTCGCTCAGGACATGACCGTGCACCACAACCAAGCCATCGAGATGGCCGCGGTGGCGTTGACCAATGCTCCCGATCAGGCCGTCAAGAGCCTGGCCTTCGACATGCTCACCTCGCAGCAGAACCAGGTGGGACAGATGCAGGGTTGGTTGGCTCTGTGGGATCGAGCACCGATCTCGACCGACGGCTATATGAACTGGATGGCCGAGGACGACTCGCACGGTCACTCGATGGGCGGGATGTCCATGGATCCCGGATCCTCGGATCCCACCCGGGCCATGCCGGGCATGGCCAATTCGACCGAACTCGCCGCTCTTCGCCAGGCCACCGGCTCGGACGTCGACGTGATGTTCCTCCAACTCATGCTGCGCCACCACGAGGGCGGCCTGGCGATGATGGAGTACGCGCAGACTCACGCGCAGTCGCCTGCGGTGATCAATCTGGCGAAGTCCATGGTTGCCACTCAGACCAGCGAGTCGACGCTGATGAAGCAGATGCTCGCCGAGAAGGGTGCGCAGCCGCTGCCCGAGGGGTGATTTCGACTCCCGTCGCACATGCGCTAGTCTTTCGTACAGCCCAACAGGCACACCGGTTCGTCCGGTGCGCCCCCGTAGCTCAGGGGATAGAGCGTTCGCCTCCGGAGCGAAAGGCCGCAGGTTCGAATCCTGCCGGGGGCACACATCTTTCACGCACGTCACCGTCGTACGGTGACTGCTCGAACGAGACGGTGGACTTCGATGTCCGAGAATCTCCCCCGAGTCGAGACCATCGTCGACGATTTGTACTCACTCCCTCCCGCCGATTTCGTCTCGCATCGTGCCGGATATGTCGCCCGGTTCAAGAAAGCCGGCGACAAAGCCGGTGCCACCCGCATCGGTGCCCTCCGCAAGCCCACGGTCGTGGCGTGGTTGGTGAACACACTCGCTCGGCGAGACGAATCGGCGCTAGCGGAACTGTTCGATCTGGGTGAGCAACTCGAACGAGCCCAGCAGCGCGGCGACGGACCCCGACTGCGTGAATTGTCCACTGCTCGAAGCACTTCTATACGCGCCCTGACCGATCGAGCAGTCTCGCTGGGACGCGGCCTCGGCGCGACCGTCGGCGACAACGCTGCCCGCGAGATCTCCAACACCCTGAACGCAGCGATGGCCGATGCCGAGATACGCGACCGCGTCCGTACCGGCAGAACCGTGGTGGCCGAAACGTACAGCGGCTTCGGGCCTGCGCTGCTCTCCCTCGTTCCCGACCCGCCCGACGATGACGATGACGAATCCGACCCAGCGTCTCCGGAGATCGAGGACGACCGGCAGAAAGCCGACGAGGCCGAGCGGAACCGACTGCTCGCCGAACTCGACTCGGCCGAATCCGATCTCGATGCCGCTCGAACCGAAGCCGACGAAGCCCAGGCCGACACCGAACGAACGGCGTCCGAACTACGAAGCGCTGCAGCGGAAGTAGAGCGAATCGAGGCCGAACTGGAGGCAGCCAAAGCCGCAGCGCAGGCTGCGCGAGAAGCAAACGAGGCCAGTGTCGTACAGGCGGAGTCGACGGCGGAGGCAGTCGAGGCGGCCCGCGCCCGGGTCGCCGAAGCCCAGTCGGCCCTCGAACAATTGACCTGACCTACCCTGACGGGGTGACCACACGCTGGCAAGCCGAGAACTCCGCAGACGATTCCGCGCGGTACATCGAGCGATTCGACCGCCTGGCCGAACGCGGCGTGGATCTGCACGGCGAGGCCCGCATGGTCGACGCGGTCGTCTCCCCCGCGTCGAGCATTCTCGATGCCGGATGCGGCACCGGCCGACTCGGGGTGGAGTTGGCCCGACGCGGACACCGTGTGACCGCAGTGGATCTCGATCCGGTGCTGGCCGAGGCCGCGCGAGCACACCCGGAACTCGACGTGCATGTCGCCGATCTGACGACGCTCGATCTGGGATGGACGTTCGACGCGGCCGTGGCAGCGGGCAACGTACTGGTCTTCATGAAGCCCGGCACCGAACGCGCAGCGCTCCAACGTATCTGGGCCCACCTGACCGACGGCGGGGTGTTCGTCACCGGATTCGCCACCGATCGCGAGTACACCGTCGACATGCTCGACGAGGACCTGGCGGCGGTCGGTTTCGTCCTCGAGCACCGATTCGCGACGTGGGATCTGCGGCCCTGGCGCGCCGACGCGGACTGGGCCGTCACCGTGGCACGAAAGCCGACTCTGCTGGCCTGAGACGAAACGAATCGACCCTTTCGATCACCATGATTCGAATACCGAGGGTTGATTCGGACGCCCACGGGAAGACTGTGCGTCATGAAGGAACACATGGCGAAGCTGCGGGAATCGTTCTGGTTCATTCCTGCCGTCCTCGGAGTTGTCGCACTCGTGCTCGCGCAGGCCCTGGTGAGTCTCGATCGCTATCTGCTCGATACTCGCGTGGATCTGACGGGCTCGTTGCTCTATCACGTGGGTGCCAGTGGCAGCCGCGACATCCTCGGTGCCATCGGCGGCTCGATGCTCGGTGTGGCCGCGACGTCGTTCTCCATCACCATCTCGGTTCTCGCCACCGCCAGTTCTTCGTACGGCCCCCGCCTGGTGCGCAACTTCATGGCCGATCGCGGCAACCAGGTGGTGCTCGGCATCTTCGGTGCCACGTTCCTGTATTCGCTGATGGTGCTGCGGTCGATTCGCTCGATCGAATCCGACGGGTCGGTCTTCGTCCCGGACATCGCCGTCAACGTTGCCGTTGCGCTCGCGGTGGTCGACGTGGGTGTGCTCGTCTACTTCATCCATCACATCGCGCAGTCGATCCAGGTGGCGACGCTGTCCGGCCGTGTCCGAGACGAACTGTCGGAGTCCGTCGACGCGCTGTACCCGCCCGAGCAACCCGCTGATGCAGCGTCGGCGGAGGGCATCGTCAAGCCGCCCGTCTACACCACGGTGTTGGCCGAGGAGTCCGGCGTGATCATCGACATCGACGAAAACGGCTTGCTGGACATCGCTGCCGACACCGACACATTGATCGACATCCATCGAGTGCCCGGTGAACATGTCGTTGCAGGTGAGCCGCTGGCCGATGTTCTGGCCGATCGCTCGGCCGACATCTCCGACGATGCGTTCGCGCGAGTTCGAGGGTCGTTCGACATCGGCACCAGTCGAACACCCCGGCACGACATCGCTTTCGCCGTCGAGCAGATGACCGAAATGGCGGTGCGCGCCTTGTCGACGGGGGTCAACGATCCGTACACGGCACGCAACGCCATCGACGATCTCACGGTCGGACTCGTCGCGGTCGTCCAGCGCCCCATGCCCTCTCGTGCTCGCTGCGGCTCCGACGGCACCGTGCGGGTGATCACCCGCCGCGTCGCCGTTCCGTCGCTGATCGACCACGCCCTCGATGCCGTGCGGATCTACGGCACCGGCAGCCCGATGGTGGTGCAGGCAGGCATACGTCTCGCCGAGCGAGTCGGTCGCGCGGCACAGTCATCAGAGAACGTCGACGCCGTACTGACCCAACTGGAGCTGCTGGACAGCGCGTTGGCATCGGGCGACGCCGACACCGCCCGCACAGCCGATGCCCGAGAGCAGATCTCGCGCGCAACAACCGCGATCACCGATCGGGTTCCCCTCGCAGTACCTCGCGTCGTGATTCGGTAGACGCCATAACCGGACACCGTGGGAGGATGGTCGGTATGCCAGCACCGTCTCCGCTTCCCCTCGATCCCATTGCAGAGGCACACCGCCAGTGGACCGAGCACGGGTGGTCCGAGGCCGCCGACGGTATGGCAGCAGTGACGTCGTTGATGCGCGCGCAGCAGATCATGCTCGCCCGAGTCGAGGAAGCGTTGAAGCCGACGGGGCTGACCTTTTCGCGCTACGAGTTGCTGACGTTGTTGACCTTCACCAAGAACGGCGCTCTGCCGATGGCGAAGGCGAGCGCACGTCTGCAGGTTCATCCCACGAGTGTGACCAACGCTGTCGATCGCCTCGAGTCGGTGGGATACGTTCGACGCATCCCGCATCCGAGCGATCGGCGCACCACGCTGGTCGAAATCACCGAGCAGGGACGCACGTTGGCAGTCGAGGCCACCGAGCGCCTGAACTCGCTGGTCTTCGCACGCCCCGGGCTGGCGCGTGACAAGTTGATGGCGCTCGTCCGGATCCTGGCGGAACTGCGTTCGGATGCAGGCGATTTCGACAGTGATGACATAACCACATCGTTCTGAGTTCGATGGTGACTCGTCACAAGACAATGGCACACCCGTACCGTTCGTGGTGCAATGGCACCGGGAACAGGGCGGAGTCGATCTGCTGAAGGGCGGGGCGGGGTGCTGGTGTTGGGGGTCGGGGCGGGTGCGCACGGTGCACGCGCAATTCTGACGTATCTGGACAGCCCCCACCGCACACCCATCGTGTCGCGGACGGTGCGCCGCGCTCCCGGTCAGTCGCTGTCCACCACGATCGCCACCGGCGTCGACGCAATCCACTCCATCGCCGCGACGATGTCCCTCCCGGTGCAGTTCTCGGCCATCGCCTACCGGGTTGCCACCGATCCCGGCTCGGTCGCCACCCGAGGCACGGCCCGCACGGCATCGCTCGTTCCGGAAACCGCTGCGCAAGTGCGCTATCTGCGTTTCATCGGACTGGTACCCAATCACGGCGTCACCGTGTTGTGCGACATCGGAAGCACCGGAACCACGGTCACCGTCATCGATCTCGCGTCCACTCGCACCCTCATGACGCGGCGCACCGCCACGTTCTGCGGCGACGATCTCGATCACTCGGTTCGTAGGCTGCTCTCGTCCAACGGCGTTCGCGTCGGAATCGACGCCAGCCGATCCATCAAGGAGCAACTGAGCGTCGACTCCGTCGTCAGCACCACCGATGCATCCGGCGCTGCACGGCATGTGCTGACCCGACGCGACTTCGACGATCTGATCGCCGGACCGGTGCGGTACGCGGGCATGCTGGTGGAGCAGACCATCGAATTGTCCGGTGCCCGACCGCAATCCATCGTCGTGGTCGGCGGCGGCGCGAACATCACCTCGATAGCGCGGTCTCTCGAGCTGAGGACCGGCCTGACGACGCTGGTGCCGTCGATGCCGGAGTTGGTCTCGGCCCGTGGGGCCGCCCTCCTGTCCCCGGACAGATAGGGCGGCCCAGGAGTGGAGCCCGCGGAACGACCCGACAGAGCGGCCCCCTACCGGTGCTGGAAGTTTGGTGTCCGCTTCTCGATGAAGGCCGACATGCCTTCCTTCTGATCCTC
Organism: Rhodococcus sp. NPDC076796; assembly: GCF_040702765.1. NCBI lineage: Bacteria > Bacillati > Actinomycetota > Actinomycetes > Mycobacteriales > Nocardiaceae > Rhodococcus > Rhodococcus sp. NPDC076796. The sequence continues at coordinate 33,548 of NZ_JBFBMS010000015.1, forward strand.
GGTGGCGAAGGTCGAGTGAAACACGCGGCGCTCGAACAGAACACCCTCGCGCAGGCTCGACTCGAACGATCGGTTCACCGCTTCCTTCGCCATCATGGCGACCGGTAGCGACATCTCGGCGATGGTGGTCGCGGTCGCGATGGCGTCGTCGAGCAGATCGGCGACCGGCACGATGCGCGAGACCAATCCTGCTCGCTCGGCTTCCTCGACCTTCATGTTGCGACCGGTCAAGCACATCTCCATGGCCTTGGCCTTGCCCACCGCACGCGTCAGGCGCTGCGACCCGCCGATTCCCGGAATGACACCGAGCTTGATTTCGGGTTGTCCGAATACCGCGGTGTCCGAGGCGATCAGAACATCACACAGCATCGCGAGTTCACACCCGCCGCCGAGTGCGTAGCCGGAAACCGCCGCGATCAGAGGTGTACGAGCCGATGCCAGTCGATCCCAGGCGGCGAAGAAGTCGTCGAGGTACACGTCCATGTAGGACTTGGGCTGCATCTCCTTGATGTCGGCCCCGGCCGCGAAGGCCCGCTCGGAGCCGGTGATCAGGATTGCACCGATGTCGGAGTCCGCGTCGAGTTCCTCGACCACCGAGACGACTTCACGCATCAGCTCGGAGTTGAGCGCGTTCAACGCCTTGGGACGGTTGAGCGTGATGATGCCGACGCGTCCCCGACGCTCGAGCAGAATGGTCTCGTAGTCACTCACAGGCCTGCTCCGTTCGAGCGCTCGCGGATGTCGTTGATGATGCCGGAGAAGTCGACATCGGTGCCGCCCCCGGACGTTTCCTTGAATCGAGCGTACAACTCGGCTGCCCGAAGGCCGAGGACGCCCTCGACACCGTTGTCGCGCAGTGCATTGGCAGCCAGACCCAGGTCCTTGTCCATGAGAGCCGCAGCGAAGCCAGGCTTGTACTCGTTGTTGGCGGGGCTCGTCGGAACCGGTCCGGGCACCGGGCAGTTCGTGGTCAGTGCCCAGCATTGACCGGACGCAGTCGAGGCCACATCGAACAGTGCCTGGTTGCTCAGCCCCAGCTTCTCCCCCAGCACGAAGGCCTCACTGATGGCGATCATCGACACTCCGAGGATCATGTTGTTGCAGATCTTGGCGGCCTGGCCGTTGCCCGCCGCACCGCAGTGCACCACCTTGCGACCCATGACATCGAGAACCGCTGCAGCAGAGGCGAAATCCTCCTCGGATCCGCCGACCATGAAGGTCAACGTTCCCGCGGCCGCGCCCCCGACACCGCCGGAAACCGGCGCGTCGAGACTGCGGTGGCCGGCCTCGTGCACAAGCTTGTGCGCGGCGTGGGCGTCGGCGACGTCGATGGTCGAGGAATCGATGAACAACGTGCCCGGCGCGGCAGCAGGCAGCAGGTCCGCGTACAACCCGAGTACCAGCCTGCCGTTGGGCAGCATCGTGATCACGATGTCGGCATCGGCGACGGCGGCCACGGCCGATTCCACCACGGTGACACCGTCCTTCGTAGCCTGCTCCAGCGCCGCGGGTACCAGATCGAAGCCCTGCACCGTGTAGCCGGCGGCAGCCAGATTGGCGGCCATCGGTCCACCCATGTGGCCGAGGCCGATGAAGCCGATCGTCTTCTCGCTCATGACTGCTCACCTTCTGTGTGTTCGTTCGACAGGCCCAGCTCCGCGTCCCCGAGAGGCGCGAAGTACCGGTCGACGTCCTCGGGCGTGACGTCTGCCAACGTACGCGGTTGCCATTGCGGGTTGCGGTCCTTCTCGACCACCTGTGCTCGAATTCCCTCGACGAGGTCGTGGCTGGACAGCGACGCGACCGACACGCGGTATTCCTCGTCGAGTACCGCCTCCAGCGTCGGCAGCGTCGCTGCCCGACGCAGCGATCTCAGTGTCACTGCCAGCGACACAGGCGATTTGGACGCAATGTCCTCCGCCGACTTCTGCGCCTCTGGCACTGGGCTGGCGGCCAGAGCGTCCACGATGCCCTGCACGTCGTCACCGGCGTAGCACTCGTCGATCCATTCCTGCTGACCGACAACTGTGGACTCCGGTGCCGGCTCGCTGAACGTCGCGACGGCCTCTCCGACGCTGACCGTCTCGAGTGCCGAGTAGAAGTCCTCCAGCTTGTCGGAGGGGATGTAGTGATCGGCGAAGCCGACCGCGATGGCGTCGGCGGCATTCATCCGCGCCGTGGTGAGCGCGAAGTGGGTGCCGATCTCGCCCGGTGCACGCGAGAGTAGGTACGTGCCACCCACATCGGGAACGAAACCGATTCCAACCTCGGGCATCGCGATCTTCGATCGCTCGGTGACGATTCGAGTGTTGGCATGAGCCGAGAGCCCGACGCCTCCGCCCATAACGATGCCGTCCATGATGGCAACGAACGGCTTGGGGAACCGAGCGATCGCGGCGTTGAGGATGTATTCCTCGCGCCAGAAGTCCTTGCTACCGCTGCCACCGTCCTTGGCGTCGTGGTAGATGGAGACGATATCGCCGCCGGCGCACAGTCCGCGCTCACCTGCTCCGGTCAGCAGAACGACGTCGACTGCGTCGTCGGTTGCCCACTGCGCCAATGCCGGTGCGATCTCCCGCACCATCGCATGATCGAGCGCGTTGATGGCTTTGGGGCGGTTCAGGGTGATCCGACCGATACCGCCGGAGACCTCGAGGATCACGTCGCTCATGCGGCACCCACGATCGATCGAGCGACGACCACCCGCATGATCTCGTTGGTGCCTTCCAGAATCTGGTGCACCCGAAGGTCACGAACTATCTTCTCGACGCCGTATTCGCTGAGGTAGCCGTAGCCGCCCAGCAGTTGCAGCGCTCCGTTGGCGACCTCGAATCCGGTATCGGTTCCGAAACGCTTAGCCATCGCGCACATTTCGACCTTGTCCGAAGCGTCGTTCTGCAATGCGTCCGCGGCCCGCCACAGCAGCGTGCGGGCGGCCTCTAGTTCGGTCTTGAAATCGGCAAGTCGGAACTGGAGCGCCTGCGCATCGAGCAACCGCGCGCCGAACGCCTTGCGCTCGGAGAGGTAGGCAACGGCCTTGTCGAGAGCGGACTGCGCTCCGCCGATCGAACACGCGGCGATGTTGATGCGCCCGCCGTTGAGTCCGTTCATCGCGATACGGAACCCGTCGCCCTCGCTGCCGAGCAGGTTCTCGGCCGGGATGCGGACTCCTTCGAGAACGACCTGCCGGGTGGGCTGGGCATTCCAGCCCATCTTCTTCTCGTTGGCTCCGAACGAGAGTCCCGCGGAGTCCTTCGGCACGATGAACGCCGAGATGCCGCGCGGCCCTGGTGCACCGGTGCGCGCCATCACGACGTACACCTCGGATGTGCCTGCGCCGGAAATGAATTGCTTGACGCCGTCCAACACGTATTCGTCGCCGTCGCGCACCGCCTTGGTGCCGAGCATCGCGGCATCGGATCCCGCGCCGGGCTCGGTGAGGCAGTAGCTCCCCAGCTGGTCCATCGTGCACAGTCCCGGGAGCCAACGTTGCCGTTGCTCGTCGTTGCCGTAGGTGTCGATCATCCAGGCGACCATGTTGTGAATGGAGATGTATGCAGCGATGGACGGGTCACCGGTGGCCAGCTGCTCGAAGATCCGCACCGAGTCGACTCTGGTCAGACCCGATCCACCCACATCCTCGCGAATGTAGATGCCGCCCATTCCCAGTCCCGCTGCCTTGCGCAGCACGTCGACCGGAAAGTGTTTCTGCTGATCCCATTCGATGGCATTCGGTGCCAGGAACTCGTCGGCGAATTCGCGAGCGGTGTCGTTGATCGCTCGCTCGTCCTCGTTCAAGGTGAACATCGCCGGATCAGTCCATGTTCGGAATGACGAAGTGATTCTGCGCTGCAGCCTCTTTGGTGCCCGACGGCCAGCGCTGGGTGACCGTCTTGGTCTTGGTGTAGAAGCGGATGGAATCGGGTCCGTGCTGGTTCAGATCGCCGAATCCCGAACGCTTCCAACCACCGAACGTGTGGTACGCGATCGGCACCGGAATCGGTACGTTGACTCCGACCATGCCCACCTGTACGCGGGAGCAGAAGTCTCGCGCAGTGTCGCCGTCACGGGTGAAGATGGAGACGCCGTTGCCGTATTCGTGCTCGGTGGGCAGACGCAGCGCATCCTCGTAGTCCTTCGCGCGGACGACGATCAGGACGGGTCCGAAGATCTCTTCCTTGTAGATCCGCATGTCGGTGGTCACCTTGTCGAACAGCGTTGCGCCGGCGAAGAATCCGTTCTCGTGGCCTTCGAGGCTGAAGCCGCGTCCGTCAACGACGAGCTCGGCTCCCTCGTCCACACCGATCTGGGTGTAATCGTTGACTCGCTTGAGCGCATCGCTGCCCACGAGCGGGCCGAAGTCCGCGTTCTCGTCATCGGAGCGACCGATCTTCAGCTTCGCCACGCGCTCGGTCAGCTTGGCGACCAACGCGTCGGCGGTCTCCTCCCCGACCGGAACCGCGACGGAAATCGCCATGCAGCGCTCGCCTGCCGAACCGTAGGCGGCACCGAGCAGAGCGTCGGCGACCTCGTCGAGGTCGGCGTCGGGCATCACGAGGGCGTGGTTCTTGGCTCCACCGAAGCACTGTGCGCGCTTGCCGTGCTGGGCTGCCGTCTCGTAGATGTACTGCGCGATGGGCGTCGAGCCGACGAAGCCGATCGCCTTGACGCGGTCGTCGGTGAGCAACACATCGACGGCATCCTTGCCGCCGTTGACGACGTTGAACACACCCGGCGGCAGTCCTGCTTCGAGGAAGAGCTCGGCAAGCTTGAGTGGGACGGACGGGTCGCGCTCGGAGGGCTTGAGGATGAACGCGTTTCCGCAGGCGATGGCCGGTCCGGCCTTCCACAGGGGAATCATCGCGGGGAAGTTGAACGGGGTGATTCCGGCTACGACGCCGAGCGGCTGACGCATCGAGTAGACGTCGATTCCGCCGCCTGCACCTTCGGTGTACTCGCCCTTGAGCAGATGCGGGACGCCGACGGCGAACTCGACGACCTCGACGCCACGCTGGATGTCACCCTTGGCGTCGGCGATCGTCTTGCCGTGCTCGGACGACAGCAGACGGGCGAGCTCTTCCATATCGCGAGTGACCAAGGCGAGGAACTTCATGAGCACCCGCGCACGACGCTGCGGGTTCCACTTGGCCCATTCACGTTGGGCCTGTTCGGCATCGGCGATGACGGCCTCGACCTCCGATACGTCGGCCAGGGGAACCCGGGCCTGAACCTCGCCGGTGTTGGGGTCGAAGACGTCCCCGAAGTTTCCGGAGGTGCCTGCGACATGCTTGCCGCCGATGAAGTGCGTGAGTTCGCGAGCCATGGAGTTTGTCCGTCCTCGAGCGTGGAAGTGAAGTACGCCCATCCTATAGTCGGATGTCCATGTAAGTCCAGGAGTCGTCACATCCGGTCGTAGAACTGCCTCAGATCGGCACCGGCGCGACTGACCTCGGCCTCGGTGGAGCCGTCGGCGCGGAAGATGCGGCGCAGGATCAACGGATCGAGATCGTCTATCGCAGGAGCGAACGTCACCTGGGGAAGTTCGGGGAACGACGCGCGATCGGCGAACCAGTCATCGGGGTCGAACTCGTCGTCCGCATCACCGACGCCCTCGATCAGTTGATCGAGATCGACTCCACGCAGCGTCAGGATGGTGGCGGCGGACGCGTCGATGTGCTCGGCGGCGATGTACATCAGAGCCGCCGCGTGTTTGCAGGGCCACCCGTCGTCGGGGCATGTGCAGTCGAAATCGAGCTGCCCCTTGTCGTGCGGCAGCAATACCGACGCCAACGCCTGCGGAATGGCATTGGAGGCCAGCTCGGCCAGCATGCCGGGGTTCGATCGCACCCTGCCGACCAGTGCGGCAACCTCACCCTGCGTGAGCGGGTCTACGGTGACCGAGGCCGAGAACGGCTCGAGCTGACTGCCCTGCACCTCGCCGTAAATCTGCCCGCGCTCCACCCCGAGAGTGAGCACCTGCCCTTGGCGCGCATACGTTCTGCCCCGAGCGATCCGACCCGGATCCGCGAGGTCCTCCATGGCCGCCACGAAATGCCTGCCCCACCACGTCTGCCCGAAGGCACCGCGCTTGTTCCTGGACTCGATGCCGCCCTTGGCTTTTCGACGCTTTCCGTACTGCGAGAAGTCGACCATCACTCCCCCACCGCATCCTCGCTGAGGCGGAACAGTTCCTGCAGCTCCGCGGTGTCCATTTCGGTCACCCAGTTCTCGCCGGTGCCCACCGCCAGATTCGCCAGATCCTGCTTGGAGACGAGCATCGAGTCGATCCGTTCCTCCACGGTGCCCACGCACAGCAGTTTGCGCACCTCGACGTTCTTGCGCTGTCCGATGCGAAAGGCCCGGTCCGTCGCCTGATTCTCCACCGCCGGATTCCACCAACGATCGAGATGAACGACATGATTGGCGGCCGTGAGATTCAGCCCGGTGCCGCCGGCCTTGAGCGAGAGCATCATGATCGGCGGACCGTCGTCGCTCTGGAACTTCTCCACCATCTCGTCGCGCTTGGCCTTGCTCACGCCGCCGTGCAGGAACGGCACCTCGGTCCCGAATCGCTCGGCGAAGTACGGTGCCACGAGCTCACCGAACTCCCGGAATTGCGTGAACAGCAACGCTTTCTCGTTGTCGCCCAGAATCGAATCGAGCATGTCCTCCACCAAACCGATCTTGCCCGAGCGATGCTGCCCCCTCTTGAGCACCGGAGAGCCGTCGGACAGGAAATGGGCGGGGTGATTGCACACCTGCTTGAGACGAGTGAGCGCGGAGAGCACGGCACCCTTGCGCTTCATGCCCTTCGCGTCGGCGATCTGCGCCATCATCTCGTCGACGACCGCCTTGTACAGCGCGGCCTGCTCGGCCGTGAGGTTGGCGCGCACGGTCATCTCGTTCTTCTCGGGCAGATCCGAGATGACCGTCGGGTCGGTCTTGACGCGGCGCAGAATGAACGGCGAGGTGATGGCGCGCAGACGCGAGACCGCGTTCTCGTCGTTCTCGCGCTCGATCGGAACCGAGAATCGCTTTCGAAAGTCCGACGGCCTACCGAGCATGCCCGGGTTGGCGAAGTCGAGAATGGACCGCAGCTCGTCCAGGCGATTCTCGACCGGTGTTCCGGTGAGCGCCAACTTGTGATCCGCGGGGATCGCGAGCGCCGCCTTGGCCTGCACGGTGCCCGAGTTCTTGATGTGTTGCGCCTCGTCGAGGACCACACGACGCCACGTCTGCTCCGCCAACTGCGCACGATCCTTGGCCATCAGCGCGTACGTGGTGACGATCAGATCGTGTTCGGCAATTGCCCGGTCGAGCTCCTCGCCCTTCGACCGGGCCGGCCCGTGATGCACCAGCACTCGCAGAGCCGGGGTGAATTTCGCCGCCTCACGCTGCCAGTTGCCGACCACCGACATCGGTGCCACCAGCAGCGTCGGCGTCGAACTCTTCTCGTGCGCGAGCAGTGTCAGTACCTGCAGAGTCTTGCCGAGCCCCATGTCGTCGGCGAGCACCGCCCCGAGACCGAGCCGACTCATGAACGCGAGCCAATCGAGCCCGCGCTGCTGATACGGCCGCAGAGTCGCGTTCACACCGGGCGGTACCGGGATCGTCGCCGGCACCGCACCGGGCTCGAGCAACGTGGCCGCCCATCCCGAGGCTCGAATGTCCTGGACCGGAGCCGGCGGCGGATCGGCCAGCGTCATCTCGCGCATCAGCGTGCTCAGCGCCGTCCCGTCGCCGTGATGCTCGGCGACGTACTTTGCGGCTCGCGCGAGCTGACCGCCGTCGGCCAGCACCCACTGACCGCGCAGCCGCACGAGATCGCCCTTCGAGACGGCGAGTCTGTTCATCTCCGCCTCGGTCAGCACCATGTCGCCGAGTTGGAGCTGCCAGTCGTAGGACACCAGCTCGTCCATGCCGACCGCACGATCGGCGGCCGCTTTCGTCACCGCGGGCGAATCGACGCGCAGCCTCATCGACGGATCCAGCCTCGTCCAGGCCCGAGGTAGCAGAACCGTCGTTCCGGTGGCCTGCAGTGCCGTCGCACCGTGTTCGACGAGGTCGATGACCACCGACGTCGGAAGCAACAGGTCGAGGGTGCCTTCCTGAGACGGCAGATCACGCAGTCTCGGGTACGCCGCCACGGCCTCGCCGAGCTTGCGCACGGCGATCGAGAGCAGGGTGGCATCGACCTTGCGGCTCATCGGAACCGGCCGCGGCGCTTCACCATCGGCTCGTAGACACACCTGCAGCGTCCAGTACGACTCCACTGCTTCCTCGGAGGAACCGTCGACGGCGTCATCGTCGTCATCGGGTTCGAGCAGGCGTAGCACCAGGGACGGCTCGTCGACGGTGAGGCTTCCGCGCCAGTTCTCGAGCAACGTCGAGATCTGTTGCGTGCCATCTGGATACGGGTCGTCGCGAATCAGAGCAGACAACAGCGAATGCTCCGAGTCGGGTCGACCCAGAACCGATCTGACGATCGGATCGGTGAGCTCCTCCACGATGTCGTCGAGGATCTTCTTGGGTCGCTCACCCGCACGCTGCACCGACGGCATGGCGACGGCGAGTTCGCTCAGCCAGGCCCGTTGACGCTCACCCCCGACCAGACGCCACCGTGGCCACCACTGCCCGTCCATCAATTTCAGGGCCGGAACGACGCGACCGCCGCGGACCCAGCGTTCGATTCCGCGGGCGACGTGTGCCAGGTAGCGGAGGTCACCGGAGATCGACGCGTGCTCGGACGGCGTCCGCAGCAAGAGATCGGCTGCGTCGTGCGGGGCGAGCGCGATGGCCGGAACCTGCACCGGGGCCTGCGCGGTGGCACTGCGTCCGGACGCCGGCAACGAGACATCGGCACGGTGCCGAAACGTCCGGGTGAGAACGTGCGCGTGGGTCGGCGGCAGATCCGGTTCCTCGCCGCTGCTGATCTCGTCGTCCCACAGCATCAGCCCGGCACCGGGAGACCAGAGACCGTGCAGCATCGGTCCATCCAACCAGCAAGCACCGACACACTCGAGGTGAGGCGCTCCCGAGCGAGTCGCTGGGTGAGGCACAGTAGGTACATGATCGCGTACGGCTTCAGTGAATACGGCGGACCCGACACCGAATACCTTCTGGACCTACCCGTTGCGGAGCCGGGACCTGGACAGATTCTCGTGGCGGTCCACGCCGCCGGGGTCAATCCTGCCGACTGGAAGGTGCGGGCGGGCAATCGCAAGGACACCGTGCAGATCACCTTGCCCGCGGTTCTGGGTCGGGAAGTATCGGGCACGGTCGTGTCGACCGGTGCCGGTGTGGCCGACTTCTCGGTGGGCGACCACGTGTTCGGAGCCACCGCCTCGGGACATGGAGGCTATGCGCAGTACACCGTGCTCAACGCGTCGAGCACGGCCCACAAGCCGGAGGCCGTCTCGTGGGCAGCCGCCGCCACCCTGCCGGTGGCTGCCGGGACCGCACACGACGCGCTGCGCCGGCTCGCCGTCGGCACGGGCGATTCCATCCTGGTGCTCGGGGCCGGTGGCGGCGTGGGTTCGGCCGTTCTGCAACTCGCGCGCGCCGACGGTATCGACGTTCTCGCCGTCGCGAGTGCAGGCAAGCGGGAGTGGATCGAGAGCCTCGGAGCCGAATTTTTCGCCTCTGGCCTCCACTTCGTCGATTCGATCTCGCGACCGGTGAACGGCATCGTCGACCTCGTCGGAGGCGAGACGTTGCGTGCTGCCGCGACCGCTGTGACGGCGGGGGTACCGATCGTGAGCGTCGCCGACCCGATGCTCGCGGCGCAGTGGGGCGGTTCCGGAGTCGATCGCGACCGCACCACCGCAGCGTTCGCGCGGCTGGCGGACCTGACCGCGTCGGGCGTCATTCGTCCGCGTATCAACCATGCCTTCCCGCTCGAGCGTGCGGGTGAGGCTCTCGCCCTCGTCGAGGACGGACACGTGCTCGGCAAGGTCGTGGTCGAGGTTCGCTGACGCCGGGTGCGGGTGAGCGGATCGCTGTCGGTACCTTCCGGCACACTGCTGTCGCGAGGGACCGATGACCGAGTACGAAGATCGACGATGGGGCGTGCGTGAGAAAGCTGTGGGTAGCGGTACTGCTGGTGATCGCTGCGGCAGTGATGGCTGTGTTCGGCTCGTGCGACCGGCCCGTCATCCCCGGTTTCTCCCCCGCCGAACCGGCTCCGGGTAGTCCCACTCGCACTCAGATCGAGCAGTTGCTCGCCCAGGTTCGTGTGGTCGCCGCCAGGCCCGATGCCCTCGGCTACGAGCGTGGATGCAAGAGCGGCGAAGGGTGTGTGTTCGGCCCGGCGTGGACGGACGACTACGACGGGCCGGGTGGTCACGACGGCTGCGGTACCCGCGACAACGTCTTGGCGCTGTCGATGACCGAGGTCGAGTTCCGCGCAGGCACTCGCGACTGCGTCGTGCTGTCGGGTTCGCTCGCGGATCCGTACTCCGGTGAGCCGATGCAGTTCACCAAGTCCGACGCCGGAAAGATTCAGATCGATCACGTCTACCCCCTGTCCGCTGCATGGGACATGGGCGCGAACACGTGGTTGCCCGACAAGCGCGTTCGATTCGCCAACGACGTGGCGTTCAATCTCCTCGCGGTCAACGGGGCGGACAATCAGAGCAAGAGCGACAAGACACCCTCGCAATGGTTGCCGCCGAACGCGGCCTACCACTGCTTCTATGCGGGCAAATACCTGTCGGTCGCTGCCCAATACGAGTTGCCGATCACGCAGGCCGATCAGAGTGTTCTCGCCTCGGTCGCCTCGACGTGCGCGGCGTAACGTCTCAGCGATGGCAACAGCACACCCGCGCAGCGTCCTCGACCGTGAGACACAGCTCTGTATGTCCCTGTCCGGCCGACCGAGCAACATCGGAACTCGTTTCCACAACTATCTCTACGACGAGTTGGACCTGAATTTCGTCTACAAGGCGTTCACCACCACCGACCTCGCCGCCGCGGTGGGAGGCGTTCGCGCGCTGGGCATTCGAGGCTGCGCCGTCTCCATGCCGTTCAAGGAAGACGTGATCGAACTGGTCGACGTGATGCAGGAGTCGGCGAGCGCGATCGAATCCGTCAACACGATCGTCAACGAGAACGGCGTCCTCCACGCATACAACACCGACTACCAGGCCGTCGCGAACCTACTCGCCGCGAGTGGCTTCTCGACCGACTACTCGGTGGCCGTCACCGGCAGCGGCGGCATGGCCAAGGCTGTCGTTGCCGCACTGCGAGATTCGGGATACACCCGGGGCACCGTCGTCGCCCGCAACGCGAACACCGGCCCGGCCCTCGCCGAGACCTACGGCTACGACTGGTCGGCCGCAGCAGTGGGCGCAGACCTGCTGGTGAACGTGACCCCGGTGGGTATGGCCGGCGGGCCGGACGCTGATTCGGCACCGTTCACCGAACAGCAGATCGACGCAGCGAAGGCCGTGTTCGACGTGGTCGCCATGCCGTCGGAGACGCCACTGATCGTTGCGGCCCGGGCGGCGAACAAGCCCGTGATCACCGGCGCTCAGGTCATCGCTCTGCAGGCGGCGGAACAGTTCGTTCTCTACACCGGAGTGCGGCCGTCGGACGAACAGATCGCGCGCGCATCGGAGTTCTCGCGCAGCTGACTCACAGGTGCTGCCACCGGGGCTTGTTGGCGTAGGCGTACCGGTAGTACTCCGCAAGTGCGAGCGACGACGCCGCGGCCTCGTCCAACAGCACCGTTGCGTGCGGGTGCCATTGGATCGCCGAAGCCGGACAGTGCGCCGACAACGGCCCCTCGACGGCTGCCGCCACCGCGTCGGCTTTCGACTCCCCCGTTGCGATCAACACCAGGTGGCGCGCCTCGTCGATGGTGCCGAGACCCTGCGTCAGTACGTGATGCGGCACGTCCTCGGGCGAATCGAAGAAACGGGCATTGTCGACGCGAGTCTGTTCGGTCAGCGTCTTCACCCGCGTCCGTGATCTCAGTGATGATCCGGGCTCGTTGAAGCCGATGTGTCCGTCGGTGCCGATTCCGAGGATCTGAACATCGATGCCGCCTGCGGCTGCGATCGCCGCGTCGTACCGCTGTGCCTCGGCCGCGATGTCGTCCGCTTCGCCGTCGGGCGAGAACACTGCGGCGTCGTCCAGATCGACGTGGTCGACGAAGTTTTCTCGAATGAACGAGAAGTAGGACTGCTCTGCTGTTTTCGCCAGTCCGATGTACTCGTCGAGCAGGAAGGCTCGACATCGCGCGAACGACAGGCCGTCGTCCCGATGCCGTCGCGCCAATTCGCGGTACGTGCCCACCGGGGTGGACCCGGTTGCCAGTCCCAGTACAGGAGTGGAGCCTGCGGAACGACCCAGGGGCGCAGGAGTGGAGCCTGCTCTCGCGACTCGTGCGACTCGTTCGACGATGTCGGCGGCCGTTCGATTCACTGCGTCGGCCCCCTCGAGGATCACGACCTCCATCTAGCTGTCCTCTCCGATTGCTGTTCCGCCTCTTATCACCTGTAACGGCTCGAACGCCGCGTCGACCACCAGCACGTCGGCTCTCATGCCCTGTTCGAGGCAACCGACGTCGGAACCGAGGCCTATCGACGCCGCCGGAGTCGACGATGCAGCCCGAACCGCATCGACCAGTGGCACACCGGCGTCCAGCACGGCGCGGCGCAACAGGTCCAGTACGGTCGCGGTTCCGCCCGCGATAGGAGCGGTCTCGGAATCTGCGTCGCGGGACAACCGTGCGACCGAGTGGTGGACGGTCACATCCAGTGGCCCGAGCCGATAGCGGCCGTCCGGCATACCGGCCGCGGCCATCGCGTCGGACACCAGCGCGATCCGTGCGCCACCGACGAGATCGAACACCGCGCGCACGGTCTCGTCGGCGAGGTGCACTCCGTCGCCTATCAATTCGAGCACCATCACGCTGCGCGCCGCGGCAGCCAAGCACTCGCTCACCGGACCCGGCGACCGATGATGCCAGGTCGGCATTCCGTTGAACAGGTGCGTGGCCGTCATCGGACCGTCCCCCAGCGACTCGATACCGCGTCGAGTGGTGAGGGCATCGGCGTCCGTGTGCCCGATGCTCGGGAGTATTCCGTTCTCCCGCAACATCTCTGCGATGGCGGTAAAACCGTCGATCTCGGGCGCAAGGGTCATCGACTGCACCGCTCCCCGGCCCGCGCTCAGTATGTCGCGGAGCAGTCCGGGATCTCCGCTGCGCAGCGACGCCGGATCCTGTGCGCCGCAGCGGGCGACCGAGAGGAACGGCCCCTCGAGGTGGACTCCGGCGATGTCACCGGACTCGTACAGATCGGCCAACAGCGACGTCTGCGTGATCAGCCGTTCCGGCGGTGCCGACACCAGTGAGGCGAGCATCGTCGTTGTCCCGCGGGAGCGGTGATGCCGTACCGCCGTCATGAGATCGATGGCCGGTGAATCCGGAAAAGAGGCCCCCGCTCCACCATGGCAATGCAGATCGACCAACCCGGGCAGGATCGTCGAATTCGTCTGCGGTACTGCCTCACCGGGCCACGCCGATGCAGGTCCGACCCACGAGATCCGGTCTCCCGTCGACGCGAGAACTCCGTCCTCGAGCACCTGGTCGCGCGTGACGACCCGCCCGCGGTGCGTCGTCGTAGTGGATGCGGTCATGCCCGATCGGGTTCGAGCACTGCGTCGTCCTCACGTCCGGGGGTGCGCAGGTTCCACTTCTTGATGACGAAGCTGAACAAGAAGTAGTAGATCACCGCGTACACCAGGCCGATCGGGATGAGCAGCCACGCCTTGGTGGCGATTCCGTAGTTCAGCAGATAGTCGATGCCGCCGGCGGAGAAGAAGAAACCGTCGTGGATCCCGAGAGCATTGGTCAACGCCATCGAGGTTCCGGTCAACACCGCGTGAATGATGTAGAGCGGCCAGGCCACGAACATGAACGAGTATTCGAGCGGCTCGGTGATGCCGGTGACGAAGGCAGTCAGGCCGGTGGACAACATGATTCCGCCGACGATCTTCTTCTGCGACGGCTTTGCGTTGCGGTAGATCGCGAATGCCGCAGCGGGAAGAGCGAACATCATGATCGGGAAGAATCCGGTCATGAACACTCCGGCGGACGGGTCGCCGGCGAAGAACCGGTTCAGATCGCCACGGACCAATTGGCCGCCTGCATCCTGGTAGTCCCCAACCAGGAACCAGACGACGGAGTTCAGAATGTGGTGCAGCCCAGTGGGAATGAGCATGCGGTTGGCGAAGCCGTAGATTCCGCTGCCCACCACACTGTGGTCGGCGACGGTGTTGCCCACCCACTGGAGAGCGCTGTAGAAGAGCGGATAGACGAACGACATTATTACGGCGACAACGAGACCGGTGATCGCCGTCATGATCGGCACCAGACGACGGCCACTGAAGAAGCCGAGATAGTCCGGCAGCTTCTGTCGATAGAAGCGCTGCCAGAGAATTGCCGAGAGCAGTCCGATGACGATGCCTGCCAATACGCCGTAGTCGATCACGGCCGGGTCTCCGTTGGCATCGACCTTTCCGTCGAGCACGACCGGCGACATTGCCGTGAAGACGCCGTTCATCACCATGTAGCCGACCACCGCTGCGAGCGCGGTCGAACCATCGGACTTCTTGGCCCAGCCGATGGCGATACCGACTGCGAAGATGAGGGGAAGCCAGGTGAACACCGCCTGACCCGCGGCGGAAATGACCGCAGCGGTGGTCTCCAGTGCGCTGAATCTCCCCAGCAGGTCATCCTGACCGAGCCGCAGGAGAATTCCGGCGGCGGGCAGAACAGCGATCGGGAGCATGAGGCTGCGTCCGAACCGCTGCAGCCCGGCCAATGATCGAGATTCCTTCTTCGGCTCGGTATCGATCGAGTCCGTCTTCTTCGGGGTCATGGCGACCTTCTCTTCGAGGCTGGTCCTTCGAGGGCGATTTCGCTGTTGTGACCGGGTGCCATCAGGGGTACTGTCCGGTCATTACCAGTTGTAGTTTGGCCAGGTGGCAAGCACATGTCAACCCGGCCGTGTGATCCACCCGACAGACATACGCCGACAGAAAGCGGGAACCCCACATGTCCAAAGCGGACGCGATCGTCGAAGGCCTCGGCGGTGCCGACAACATCGTCGAGATCGAAGCGTGCATCACTCGGCTGCGCACCGAGGTCAAGGACGGGTCGTTGGTGAACGAGGCAGCGCTCAAGGCGGCAGGTGCCCACGGCGTCTTTCACAAAGGAACCGCAGTTCAGGTCATCGTCGGCCCCGAAGCGGACACGCTCGCAGAAGACATCGGCGACATCCTGTGAGCGACGCCAGGGTGATCCTCAGCCCTGTTGCCGGCCAGGTCATCTCACTCGCCGACGTGCCGGACCCGGTGTTCTCGGCGCAGATGGTCGGCTCCGGTGTCGCGCTTCGCCCGGCCCCGAACGACGGGTCGGTCGAGGTTCGTTCGCCGGTCGCGGGCACGATCCTCAAACTCCATCCGCACGCGTTTGTCGTCTTTACCGAGGACAAGGCTGGTGTGTTGGTGCACATCGGTATCGACACCGTGAAAATGAAGGGCGCGGGCTTCGAACTCGTTGCAGCAGAGGGTGATCGAGTCGAGGCAGGCGACCTCGTCGTCACCTACGATCCCGCAGCGATCGCGGCGGCGGGCTACTCGGATGTCGTTCCCGTCGTCCTGATGGATTCGAAGCCGGATTCGGTGACGAGTGCGAACATCGACAACACCGTGGCAGTGGGCGACCTACTGTTCGAGCTGCCCTGATCTCACCGGCGCTGCGGGGTGCGTCGCCCGCCTTCGACTTCCATCGACAGTTGATACCGATCGCAGCGGTACCAGCTCTCGGTGTGTTCGAGCGGCTCGTCGCCGCTGAAGGAGACTCGGTCGAAATACAGCACGGGGGCACCGCGCTTGGTGCCGAGCAGGGTGGCGGTATCGCTGTCGGCCGCAGTGGCTTTGACGGTCTGCTCGGCCCGGTCGATGGTCAACCCGTAATGGATCTGTACGGCCTCGTACACCGATTTGCTCAGGTCGTGCTCGATCAGGCCGGGAAGCAAGGAAGCCCGGTACCACGCGTCGTCGACGCTGACCGGTTCGGCATCGGCCAGTCGTAGACGTTTGACGTGGTAGGTCTGTTCTCCGTCGGCAAGGCCGAGAGCACGAGTCGTTGCCGCCGAGGGGCTTTCGAGCCGCGCGAACAGCACCACCGTGGTGGGCGTCAATCCTTGCGCGCGCATCTCCTCCGAGAACGACGCCAGGTGCAAACGCGACTGCACGGTGCGACTGGCCACGAACGTGCCCTTGCCACGGACCCGCACCAGGTGTCCGTCGTTGACGAGCTGGCCGATGGCTTCGCGAACGGTGATGCGGCTGACGCCGTAGTCCTCCATCAGTTTTCGCTCGCTGGGCATCAGATCGCCGGGTTGCAGCTCCTTGGTGCAGCGGTGCAACAGGATTGCGCGAAGCTGTTCGTGCTTCGGGACCTGACTGTCCCTCAGATGTACGGGCATCACCACTGCGCCGGCCTTTCCGTCACTCGCCGAACCAGCGGTACGGACTGGTCCGGTCCAACCCAGAGACTACGTCACGTCGAGGGTGCCCCGACAGCATTCGGCCACCGACGCCTGGCGCGACTCGGCTCGATGGGAAACGACGCGACAGGCGACGGCCCACAGTGCATCATCGTCAGTCGTGACCACTGCCGACGCCTCCGACGGACCGACGCCGCTCTCGACCCCCATCAGCGCAGGAATCGTGGCCTCACTGGTCGGCTTCACCAGCTCGTTCGCCGTCGTGCTGACGGGCCTGCGGGCGGTAGGTGCAAGCCCGACAGAGGCGGCCTCCGGCTTGCTGGCACTGTGCGTCACCCAGGCCGTGGGCATGATGTGGCTCGCGCGCAGATACCGACAGCCCATCACGCTGGCGTGGTCGACGCCGGGCGCTGCACTGCTCGCCGGAACCGGTGTGGTCGTCGGAGGGTGGCCCGCCGCGGTGGGTGCCTTCGTCACTGTCGGGGTGCTGATCCTCCTGACGGGCCTGTGGCCGAGACTCGGCGCGCTCGTCTCGAGAATTCCGGTACCACTCGCGCAGGCAATGCTGGCCGGAGTACTCCTTCCGCTCTGCGCGGCACCGGTCGTCGCCTTCGCCGACTCCCCCGCCCAGGTAGCTCCGGTGGTACTCGTCTGGCTCGTCGTACTTCGGTTCAATGCACGCTGGGCAGTTCCTGCAGCATTCGCCGCGGCGGCGGCGGTCATCGCGGCCGACTTGATCGGCGGCGACACCCCCATCGCGGCCTCGGATCTGATTCCCCGAATCGACTGGACGGTTCCGCACTGGAGCTGGCAGGCCACAGTAGGTATCGCGGTGCCGCTGTACATCGTCACGATGGCGTCGCAGAACATCCCCGGCACCACGGTCATGGCATCGTTCGGGTTCCGAATTCCTTGGCGTGCGTCGATGACCGTCACCGGAACCGGCACTGTCCTCGGCGCATTCGCCGGCGGTCACACGATCAACCTCGCCGCGATCAGCGCTGCGCTCTCGGCGAATCCCAGTGCCCATCCGGACCCGAAGCGGCGATGGGTCGCCGCATTCTCCGCCGGATCCTCCTACCTGGTGCTGGCACTGCTGTCCACGGCCCTGGCGACCCTGGTTGCCGCAGCTCCCGCAGGTGTGGTGGAAACCGTTGCCGGACTTGCCCTGTTGGGAACTCTCGCGGCGTCGTTGTTCGGCGCACTCGAACATGCGTCGGACAGAGAAGCAACGGTTCTGACTTTCCTCGTCGCTGCGTCCGGCCTGACATTCGCAGGAATCGGCTCCGCGTTCTGGGCCTTGGTCGTCGGTCTGGTGGTCCGAGCAATCCTGCGTCGGCAGTCCCCGGCGATGCCCGCTACCGACGCCACTGGTTAGGGTCACGTTCATGACCGATCAGGTGAACCCCGGGCCGGAGTTGTCGCATGCATCGGACTTTCCGGCACTGTGGCCCGTGACGACGCGATGGGACGACAACGACCACTACGGCCACGTCAACAACGTCACCTACTACGCGTATTTCGATACCGCTGTCAACGGTTGGTTGATGGAGACGACGGGACTCGATATCCGGACACTGCCGGCGATCGGTGTCGTCGCCGAGACCTCGTGTCGATACCTGTCCGAGTTGAGCTTTCCGGATCGCCTTCAGGTGGGCCTGGCCGTCGAGAAGCTCGGCACCCGAAGCATCGTGTACTCGCTCGGGTTGTTCCGCGAGGCCGGCGACGATGCGTTGGAGTTGGCGGCGAGGGGTCGATTCGTACACGTGTACGTCGACGGAGTCACTCGCAGACCGGTGGCGATTCCGCCCGAAATCGAGAGCGCCGCTCGCACTCTGGTGATCGGGACCGCGTCGATCTGACCGACTACAGGCCGATCTCGTCGGCTGTACGCAACGCCCTGGTGACGATGTCGTCGATGAGCGTCGTGGTCGGCCCGCCTGCCACGGCCCGGTTTCGCGAATCGGCTTCCATCCGGCGCATGACGCCTTCGGCGATGATCGAGAGCTTCCACAGCGCCAGCACCTGCCAGAATCCGACATCGGAGACGTCACGCCCGGTGTGCTGCGCATACGACTCGACGAGCTCGGCCCGTGTAGGAAAGCCCGGCAGAGTCGACGCCATGAACGGACCGGCGACCCCGTCGTCGGCTTGCGGCCAGTAGGCCAGCAGGCCGCCGAGGTCCGCCAACGGATCTCCGAGTGTGCACAGCTCCCAGTCGACGACCGCGGCGACACGGCCGTCTTCGCGGGCCGTGATGACGTTGCTGAGGTGGAAGTCTCCGTGCACCAGAGTCACCTCGTGCTGCGGAGGGATGTTGGCTGCCAATCGAGTTGCCAGCGAGTCGATACCGGGTACGTCGCGAGTGCGCGAGGATTGCCACTGCTTGGTCCACCGGGCGAGTTGGCGAGCGGCGTACGGCTTGTGGCTGGCCAGATCGGCCAGACCCGAGGATTCCAGATCCACGCGGTGGATGTCGGACAGCGCCACCGTGAGGCCGAGCCCGATTCGGCGTCGGTGATCGGGGTCGAGTTCTTCGGCTACCGACACCGAGTCGACGACGATTCCGTCGACGAAACTCATCAGCACGAGCGGAACCTCGGACACCGAAGAATCCTCGGTGATCGCAATCATTTTCGGAACCGGCACCGCCGTGTTCTGCAGGCCCGACAGAATTCGATGTTCACGCACGACATCGTGTGCGGACGCCAACAGTTTCCCCAGTGGTGGACGTCGAAGTACCCAACTACTGCCACCGGCGTCACGAACCGCGTAGGTGAGATTGGACTGACCGTTGCCGATCCGATGAAAGGTGAGAGGCGAGGTTGCGCCGATTCCCAATCCTGCGATCCAGGTCGTTACTGCTTCTTCGTCCAGTCCCACTGCGCCCATAGAAGAACCCTCACTTCGCCGCGCGACACCGTTGTCGACTGCCGTCATCGGAATTCGACCGATAGTAGCGAAGCAGAACCTGCTCGGGTGCGAAGGACTCCAGACCCGGGACGAGTCAGCTGGCGCGCACGAACGCGGGGACCAGAGCCGGAGTAGCAGTTGCCGCGGCCGGCACCGCTGCGCCGTGGCGCTTGACCGCGATTTCGTCCACTTCACCGATGAGCATTGCTACCAACGTCTCCGGCTCGGCCGCCCACACCGAGGAGATGTTGCGAACCTCGGCGGGTGCGAAGAGGCCGCTGTTGGTGAGTGCATCGATCCACTCGGCGACTGCCTCGGCGGTAGGCTCGGGCACGGTGGACCGGTCGAGGGAATCCGCTTCGAACTCGTTGCAAAAGAACGCGCGGACCATGTCGAGCTGTCCCTGAGACATTGCGGTCATGTTCTTCTCCTTCGAGTTTCCGGCGTCCGTAGGTGTCGAGTACCCGATTCCGACGGGTTGTGACGGGTACCACGGCCCGTTTCCAGATCGTTATCGATGTGCCTGTAACGGTCGAATGCGGGTTTCCGATGCGGCTGAAACTACGCCCTTTTGGACGGTCTCGCCCAGGGTGAACTGGACTATGTGAGTATCGTCACATAGATAGACCCATCCAATCAACGCCTTGCAACGAAGTCATAGTTCGCTTCACGAAATGCTGTGACGGGAAACAATCCGAGGGCAAATGCCCAGCTGAGCGGACCGAGAGCCGCTCGAGGGTGCGCATCGGCGGCCGGTATGCGAGCGACGCCGATCCGACCCACTCGATTCGGTTGCAGGTGAGAGGACCGTTCGATCGATAGAAACCAGTCCTGACCCCCGATTGAATCATTGAAACCGACTTCGAGAATTTGACGGCGTGGTCACCGTTACCCGACACTGCATGATTCCGTACAGGCGGTCTGACGTGATCGAACCGTTACCAGAGCGACTATCAGCCGGTTCCCATGTTCCTCACATCCGGCGTTCAGCCGGATCGGGCACGGTGGCGCTCATGCCACCACCGAGCCTGGACTCCGGACCGATCCGCGCATCACCCGACGCCGGGACGCTCGCGGCGCCGCCCGGCACCACGAGCCGACCACGCCGGCGAGCCGTCGTCGCTCGCTTGGCCGTGTCCGGTGCCTCTGCGGTCCTGTTGCTGATCTTCCTGATGTGGGCCCCGCATGTCGCACCCTCGACGTCCGGGGAATCGACGACCGCCTCGGCACTGGCCGCTCACGTACTCGATGCGATCGATGTGACCGCGGTGTTGATCGCCGTCGCCGTCCTCGCCGTGGTGGCGCTGATACGCAAGCTGCCGTTCGGAATCGGGGTGGTGATCGCCTGCACCATCGGTGCCGTCGTGACCAGTGCGCTGGCTCGCGAGATCCTGGGAGCGTCGGTGCCGTCCGCAGACCTTCCGAACGGACAACTCGTCGCCGTGGTCTCCCTGCTCGCGGCGGCATCCATGGTGGCGTCCACAACGTGGCGGCCCGTGATCCTCGGTCTGGGAACCGTCGCAACGCTGGCGGTGGCGGCAGCTGCCCTGATCGTCGGATCCGCGTCCGTCACCGGGATAGTGAGCGCAGCATCGATCGTGTTCGTGTGGTGGCCTGTGTGCTCGATCGTCATGCTCTATTCGCCTGTCGCCGCTGCCCGTGAAGCTCGCAACCCACTCGACACGGCCGCTCTGGCCGTTCAACGCAAGATGGGGCGCTCCCGGTGATGAACAACCGGAACGCGCCCCATCGATACTGCTGACGGCTCGTGACTAGAGGGCTTTGAGCTCCTCGGTCACCTCGGACACCGACTTCTTCGCATCACCGAACAGCATCGAGGTGCCCTCGGCGAAGAACAACGGGTTCTCGATGCCTGCGAATCCGGACGACATCGACCGCTTCAGAACGATGACCGACTTCGACTGATCGACGTTCAGGATCGGCATCCCGTGAATCGGGCTCGACGGATCGTTGCGCGCAGCCGGGTTGGTCACGTCGTTCGCGCCGATGACCAACGTGACGTCGGTGCGGGCGAACTCGTCGTTGATGTCGTCCATCTCCTTCATCGCGTCGTACGCGACGTCGGCCTCTGCCAGGAGCACGTTCATGTGCCCTGGCATGCGACCGGCGACGGGGTGAATGGCGTACTTGACCTCGACGCCCTTCGACTCGAGCAGCTTGGCCATGTCCTTGACCGCGTGCTGTGCCTGCGCAACGGCGAGGCCGTATCCGGGAACGACGATGACCTGGTTGGCGTAGGCCATCTGGATGGCAGCGTCGGCCGCGGACGTGGCCTTCGCCGTTCCCCCACCTGCACCCGCGGGACCTGCAGCAGCGTCACCGCCGCCGAATCCACCGGCGACGATTGCCGGAATGGAACGGTTCATGGCCTTCGCCATGAGGTTGGTCAGGATCGTGCCCGAGGCGCCAACGATCATGCCTGCAACGATCATCGCGGTGTTGTTGAGCGCCAGACCTGCGGCCGCCGCGGACAAACCGGTCAGAGCGTTGAGCAACGAAATGACGACCGGCATGTCCGCGCCACCGATGGGCAGCACAACCGTCAGACCGAGAACTCCGGCGAGTACGAGGACCGCAACGATCCACCACTGCGACACCCCGCCGCCCGGAGTGGCGTTGATGCCGATGACCACTGCAGCTGCCACAGCGCCGATCAGCAGCAGAGCGTTGAGCGGCTGCTGCAACTTGCCGATGGTGATGGGCGAACCGGGCAGGGTCTCCTGCAGCTTGAGGAACGCGATCAGCGATCCCCAGAACGAGATGGACCCGATGATCGCCGCGAACAGCGACCCGATGACGATGTGGACCGTAGGCGATTCACCGTGCTTGAAGTTCGAGAAACCCGACGTGTCCAGGAATTCGGCCCAGGCGATCAGCGCGACCGTTCCACCGCCGACGCCGTTGAACAGAGCCACCAACTGTGGCATCGCGGTCATCTTGACCCGGCGAGCAGGCGGGATACCGAGCGCAACGCCGACGACCAGACCGACGACGATCAGAATCCAGTTACCGGTGTCTCGGATGGAGATCAGCGTCGCCACGACAGCGAGGAACATGCCGATCGCGGCGATCTGGTTGCCACGCACGGCCGTCTTCGGTCCGGTCAGACCCATCAGGCCGTATATGAACATGCCGAAGGCGACGATGTAGAGAATGTTGACGAGATTGTCCATCAGGAGTCAGCACCCTTCGTGGCCTTGGCAGGGACCGGCTTGGACTTGAACATGCCGAGCATGCGGTCGGTGACCACGAATCCACCGATGACGTTGACGGTTCCGAACACGAGGGCGACGAACAGGATGACCTGCAGGCCGATGGACGGATCCTCGACCTTGCCGAGCACCACCAGGGCACCGAGCACGACGATGCCGTGGATGGCATTGGTTCCCGACATCAACGGGGTGTGCAAGGTGTTGGGCACCTTGGAGATCACCGCGAAGCCGACGAACCCGGACAACACCAGGATCGCAATGTTCGCGAGCAGCGGGGTGTACATCAGTTCTCCTTCTCACGTGTCACGCAGGCACCGGCAAGAACCTCGTCCGAGAAATCGGGGGCGAGCTTGCCGTCGACCAACATGAGTTCGAGCAATGCCGAGATGTTCTTCGAGTACAGCTCGCTGGCGTGCTCGGGCATCGAGGCCGGCAGGTTCAACGGCGAGCAGATGGTGACGTCGTGCTTGACGACGGTCTCGCCTGGCTCGGTGAGTTCACAGTTGCCACCGGTCTCACCCGCGAGGTCGACCACGACACTGCCGGGCTTCATGCCCTCGACGGCTGCGGCCGTGACCAGTCGCGGGGCGGGGCGTCCGGGCACCAACGCGGTGGTGATGACCACGTCGAATCCCTTGATGGCCTCTTCGAGAGCCTTCTGCTGTTGCACTCGCTCGTCTTCGGTCAGCTCACGTGCGTATCCGCCCTCGCCTGCGGCGTCGATCCCGAGATCGAGCCACTGCGCGCCGACGGAGCGAACCTGATCCGCCACCTCCGGACGCACGTCGTACCCGGTGGGGCGGCCGCCGAGACGCTTCGCGGTGGCGAGCGCCTGCAGACCTGCCACGCCGACGCCCAGTACCAGCACGGTAGCGGGCTTCACGGTGCCCGCGGCGGTGGTGAGCATCGGGAAGAACCGGGTGGACTCGGACGCGGCCAGCAGCACGGCCTTGTAGCCTGCGACGTTGGCCTGAGAGGACAGTGCGTCCATCACCTGCGCCCGCGAGATCCGCGGGATCGCTTCGACGGCGAAGGCCTGCACTCCGGCTGCCTTCAACGCCCCGATGCTGTTCTCCGCGTTGCGCGGTGCCAGAAATCCGATGAGCGTCGAACCCGACGTCAGCTTGGCGATCTCGGCGTCGGACGGCGGCGCGACCTTGACCACGACGTCCGCCGACCATGGATCACCGATAGTCGCTCCAGCGGCGACGTACAGCTCGTCGGGAATCAGAGCGCCGAGACCGGCACCCGATTCGACGACGATCTCGACGCCCTTACCCGTCAGGGAGGCAACGATCTTGGGCACCAGGGCGACGCGACGTTCGCCCTCCCCCGATTCCCGAACCACACCGACGACAGTCGTGGATCCCGAACCCTTCTCAGTGCTCTGCGATGTATCCAAATCTCCGTCTTCCTGCGTTGAATGGTGTCCACTGATCGGCCAATGGCCCCGAACGTGCGACGAGTGGACGAACCCATGCGACAAAGGCACAAGGTCCCTGATAGTAGCCAGAGGAGACAGACCGCGGGTAACCCGGAACACAGTCCGATTCGTTCTGAATCGAGTCCGTTCGGCATTCCGCAGCTACAAGACGAGCAATTGTGATGCACGCCATACAGGTCTATCGGTGATGATCGGACCCTACAGTGACAACCGTGGAATCTTGCATCTTCTGTGCCATCGTCGCCGGCGACGCCCCCGCACACCGTGTGTTCGAGAACGACCACGCGGTCGCCTTTCTCGACATCCGGCCGGTCAGTCGCGGACACCTGCTCGTCGTCCCGCGCGAGCACGCCACCGATCTGAACTCGACCCATCCGGACGCGGCCGCTGACGTGTTTCGCGTCGGGCATACGTTGGCGCGCGCCGTGCGCCACTCGGACCTGCGCGCCGACGGAGCCAATCTCGTGATCAACGACGGCAAGGCCGCATTTCAGACGGTGTTCCACCTGCATCTGCACGTGGTGCCCCGCTGGCATCGAGACCGGCTGCGGTTCGCTACCGGGTTCGTGACGCGCCGCCTGCGTGAGCCCGAGCGCGTCGCGGACGCCGTTCGCGTCGGGTTGGCCCGGTTGAACGGCGAATCGACGGCATGAAGCTGTTCCTGTCCTCGTACCGATTCGGCGGTCACTCCGACGCTTTCGTCGAGCTGACCGGGCCGCCGTCCGATCTCGCGGTCATCGCGAACGCATCGGACGCGTGGCCTGCTGCCGCTCGCGAATCCTCGCTTCGCAGCGAGTTCGGTCCGCTGCGGGCGCTCGGGTACCGGCCCACCGAGCTGGATCTGCGCCAGTATGTGGGTCGGCCCGCCGCATTCGAGCACGCACTGGACGGCTTCGGTGCGGTCTGGGTGCGCGGAGGCAACACCTTCGTCCTGCGCGCTCAGCTCGCCCGCTCGGGTGCAGACGAGATTCTGGCCGAGCGTGTCCGGCGGGGATCGATCGTGTACAGCGGATACAGCGCGGGCGCGTGTGTGGCCGCACCGTCGTTGATCGGAGTCGAGGACGCGGACGACCCAAACGAGGTTCGGCCCGCCACCGGTGTCGATCCGGTATGGACCGGGCTGGGTCTGGTCGATTTCTCGATCGTCCCGCACCTGAATTCCGTTCTGGACGAGAATGATTCGGGGCATGCAACCGTGCAGCGCCTACGCAGGGACGGTATCGACTGTCATGGGTTGACCGACGACCAGGCCATCGTCGTCGATGCGTCGGGGACGCGTGTGCTCGGTAGTTGACCTTCGATCAACCCAGGCGGGCCAGTGGGGCGAGTCGGTCCAGCGAGGACCACGCCAGCGAGCACCGCCTGGCGGTCATTTCGTCCGCGTCGAGCACCAGCATGTCGAACAACTGCCGAGGGGCCTGATGCCACGAGTCGGCGATCTGCGCGATGGTTGCTCGATCGAACAGCCCGGACTGCGTCAACGCCTGAACCCACTCGTCGATCTCGCCTCGGTGAATGCGCTCGATGGTGTCGTATTCGATTCCGCCCCCGAGGAATTCGTACGAGAACATCGCGGCCACGTAGTTCCAGGAGTCACTTCCGGGATCGATCATGGTGCAGCCTCCTTGTCGACTCGCACCGCGTGGGGATGCGAGGTTCGCTGCGCTGGACGCTAGCGTGGCGAACTACAAAATTGCGTGTCGGCGACGCATCGATCCGGTAACGCCTGAGGCTGGTGTTACTGATGTGACTCACTTCAGTCAAACACTCACCGCTCTCCGTACAGGGTGGGTAGAGTCCGCACTCGTGGGCACTCGAGCCGTTGCAGCGTTGATCGCAGCGATCGTATTCGGGCTCGTCGGATGCTCGGGCACACCGGACACCGAGGCCGATCCGGATCCGTCCGAGACGGCCGACCAGCCCGTCACCGAAGAACTCTTCGTCGGTGAATGCGGGTCGATGGACGACACGGAAGTGCAGAGACTCACGGCCGTATCCGACCTGACAGTGGTGTCCGAGAACGCCATTCGTTGTCGATGGGAATCCGCGACGGGCGCGTACGCGATGTTCACCTGGTACCGCGGCAGCCCCATCGACCGAGAGAGTTCCGTGGCCGAAGCCGTCGGCCGCACCATCGAGCGCATCGATGTCGACGGTCACCCGGGATTCACCGCCGCAGCCTCGGGAGCGTCGTGCGAGGCCGGGGTCGAGAACGGGGACGGCTTCGTGCACTGGTCCGTCAATTACATGGTCGACGGCCCCCGCGATTCGTGCGACGTCGTAGAGGATCTGGCCAGAACCACGATCTCGAAGGCGAAGTAGCCCGATGACGACGTTCCCCTGCACCGATTCCACCCGTCGCGTCCTTGCCGCTGTCCTCGTCACTGCCGCCGTCGGAACTGGATGCACCACCACCGTGACCGGTACGGCGGCACCCGCTCGAGGCGGCGGTAGCGGCCAGTTCGACAAGCTGCTCGAGGAGTGCATCGCCGTCCCGGACCCCACCATCGCCGAAACAGTGGGTGCCGACCTCGTCGATCAGTACTTCTACGGTGCAGTGTGCATGTGGACCGGCGTCGGTGCCGCCGGGCTCATCGACGTGACCTTCGCCTGGTTCGAGAACGAAGCCCTCTCGCGCGAGCGAGAGCTGGCCGATCGGCTCGGCTACGCGACCGAGGACGTCGACGTTGCCGGCACCACAGCATTCCTGTCACGACGACCGGCCGACCCGTCGTCGTGCGGAATCAGCGCGGCGTACTCGGGCGTCATCACCTGGTGGGTGCAATACCGAGGCGGCAGTCCGGCCGACCCGTGCGCCGCGGCCACCGAACTCGCAGAACTGACACTGCAACGCAACCAGTGACCGACCGACCGACCCCGACTCCGCCTCACGCGTGGCCGTGACAGACTCGAGTGTCGACGGTCACATTTTCGACGTGAGGAGACCGAGATGTCGGTGACGACCGATGCAGATGCCCGCCTGAGCGAGCTCGAATCCCTTCTTTCGCCCGGCTCGGTGGTCACCGACCCGGACATCACCGAGGGCTACCGACGCGACTGGGCCAAGGATCCCGACGCCGGTACCCCGCTGGCCGTCGTACGCGCACAGTCCACCGAGGACGTTCGTGCCGTCATGCGGTGGGCCACCGAGCACGCCGTGGCGGTCGTCCCACGCGGTGCGGGATCGGGTCTGTCCGGTGGAGCCACCGCCGTGGACGGCGGAATCGTGCTCACCACCGAGTTGATGCGCGAAATCACCGTCGATCCGGTGACCCGCATCGCGGTGGTACAACCCGGACTGCTCAACGCCGAGGTCAAGAAGGCCGTCGCGGAACACGGCCTCTGGTATCCACCGGATCCGTCCTCGTTCGAGATGTGTTCCATCGGAGGCAATGCGGCCACCAATGCGGGCGGACTGTGCTGTGTGAAGTACGGCGTCACCACCGATTACGTTCTCGGTCTCGAGGTCGTCCTGGCCGACGGTACCGCCGTCCGACTGGGCGGGCCACGCCTGAAAGACGTTGCGGGCCTGTCCCTGGCGAAGCTGTTCGTCGGCTCCGAAGGCACGCTGGGCATCATCACCGAGATCACTCTTCGATTGATTCCGGCGCAACCTCCCGCCAGTACGGTGGTCGCCTCGTTCGCCTCGGTGCACGACGCCACCGCCGCAATTCTGGCCATCACCAGAAACTTGCGGCCGTCAATGCTCGAATTCATGGACCGCGCGTCCATCGGTGCCGTCGAAGACGCCATGAACATGGGACTCGATCGCGAGGCGGCGGCGATGCTCATTGCTCGGTCCGACTCCCCCGGTGCCGACCGAGGCCGCGAGATCGAGATCATGGCGGCCGCGTGCACCGAGGCCGGGGCCTCGGATGTCTTCACCACCGACGACCCCGATGAGGGCGAGGCCTTC
The DNA here is from genome assembly GCF_040702765.1 of Rhodococcus sp. NPDC076796. NCBI lineage: Bacteria > Bacillati > Actinomycetota > Actinomycetes > Mycobacteriales > Nocardiaceae > Rhodococcus > Rhodococcus sp. NPDC076796. Next base: position 61,577 of record NZ_JBFBMS010000015.1, read on the forward strand.
GCTGCCGCAAGGCGATTCGCCATTCCCGCGGTCGAGCGACTCGGCAGCCTGCTGCTCGAGGACGTCGGGGTTCCACTGCCCGCACTTCCGGCCCTCGTCGACGGAATCGCCGAGCTGTCCACGAAATACGATGTGCTGGTGGCGGTCATCGCCCACGCCGGCGACGGAAACACCCACCCGCTGATTGTCTTCGACCCCGAGGACGCCGACATGACGCGTCGCGCCAACATCGCGTTCGGCGCGATCATGGATCTGGCAATCTCGTTGGGCGGCACCATCACCGGTGAACACGGAGTCGGTCGCCTCAAGAAGGCGTGGCTTCCCGATCAGGTGGGTGAGGACGTCATGGAGCTGACCCGCCGAATCAAGACCGCACTCGATCCGGCGGGGATCCTCAACCCCGGTGCTGTGCTCTGATTCCTGGGCCCGCCAATCTTCGACTCACGATTCCAGTGATCAGTGTGGTGAAATAGGCGCGGCTCCGGGGGGAGCTGGACATCGGATCTGGGGGGCTACATCGTTCATGCGCACATCCTTTTCAGCTCACAGCACCCGACTGCTCACGGCGAGTGTCGTGCTCGCACTGCTCGTCTCGGCATGCTCGAGCCCGGTGGCAGGGACCCCTGTAGCAGGGACCCCTGTAGCGCTACCGACAACAATCGCACCGGAGATCGCGGTTCCCACCTCGCCGTACAACGATTGGTTTCGCACACTCGATCCGTGCGGCTTTGTCGATGGAACAACCATCGCACAATGGGGTGTCCCGATCCACTTCGGGAATGACACTCAGATGGACACCTGCTCGATCGAGTTTGCCGAACCGGTCACCGACGCCAGAATAGAGGGCCTTTCGATCTCGACCGGAATGGGCGTCGACAGTACCTTTGTAGACCTCGGTGGATTCATGGGTACCGAGCTTCCAGATTCTGTCATGTGTTCGATCTCGGTTCGGTTCGACGATCACCAATCCTTCTTCGTCTCCGCCTTCAGTGCGGATTTCGGCCTCTCGTCGCCCGAATTGTTCGGGAACTCGGTGGATGCTCGACTGTGTTCTCGCACGCGCGAATTGATCAGAGCATCCGTGCCACTGTTCTCCTCTCAGCCACTTCGATCGGAATCGACACGGTCGGTACAGACAGCTCTCATGTCAAAACAACCCTGCGGCGCGGTACCGGAGCTATCCCGGACCTACCCGAAAACAACAGTCACCACACTGGACGAGGGTGATCCTTTCAACTGCCGCATACAGACGGGGGTAAGCGTCAACCAAGGCGACAAGTCCGGCGCAATCGACATCGGCTTCAGGCAATTCCCAGAGTCGATGGCAGACGAACCGTTGACCATGTTCGGTGAAGTCGAAATAGATCTTCTCGGCGTAGTGGGACACGAGGAGGGAGAAGACAACGGATACTGCACAACCCGCGCGTTCGTGGGCGTCGGGTCCGGCTATCCCGTCCAGCGACGTACCGAAACCGAGACGTACATCGACGTGATCCAGCTCAGCGGGTTCGGCTGTGAACGCCTACGCATTGCGGCAACAGCCGCCGTTCGTGCGTATCAGAACAGCTGAGTCAGCCAACGAACCCGTCCGCGACCGTCAACACCTCGTCGAGGATTTCCAGTCCCTGACGAATCTCGTCCTCGGACGTCGTCAGCGGCGGCGCGATCTGGAGGCGGTTGCCCGACACGAACGGCCACAGACCACGGGATTTCGCCGCGGCGGTCACCGTGCCCATTGCCGCTGCGTCCTTGCCCGACGCGGCGAACGGCACCAACGGCTCTCTGGTCGTGGCGTCCTTGACCAGCTCGACGGCCCAGAAAAATCCCTTGCCGCGCACCTCGCCCACGCTCGGATGAGATTCGGCCAGCTTCGACAGGCCCGCCCCCAGTACGTCCTCGCCGACGTGACGCACGTGCGGAAGGATCTTGTCGCGCTCGAACACTCCGATGGATGCCACGCCCGCGGCGCACCCGAGCACGTGACCGGAGTAGGTCAACCCGCCTGGATACGGCTTGTGATCGAACTGCGAGGCGATCCTCTCCGAGATGATCACTCCGCCGAGGGGCACGTACCCGGAGTTGACGCCCTTGGCGAACGTGATCAGATCCGGTGTCACATCCCAGGCCTGGCATGCGAACCATTCGCCGATGCGGCCGAACCCGACCATCACTTCGTCGGCAATGTAGACGATTCCGTACTTGTCGCACAGCGCCCGGACCCCGGCCAGATAGCCGGGCGGAGGGATCAGCACGCCGTTGGTGCCGATGACCGATTCGAGGATCAGTCCGGCGATGTTCTGCGCGCCTTCGAGCACGATGACCTGTTCGAGGTGTGCCAGTGCTGCAGCCGTCTCGTCCTCCGGAGTCGTTGTGCCCCAGGGCGACCGGTACGGATACGGCCCGAAGAAGCGCACGACGTCGACGTTGGTGGGTTCGGTGCCCCATCGCCGTGGCTCGCCGGTGAGACCGATCGCAACTCCGGTCCCACCGTGGTACGAGCGATACGCGGCAAGCATCTTCGTACGCCCGGTGTGCTGCCGCGCCAGCCGCACCGCATGCTCGACGGCTTCTGCGCCACCGGTCGTGAAGAACACTCGGTTCAGATCACCCGGCGCACGTTCGGCGATCAACGCGGCGAGTTCACTGCGCTTGTTGTTGGCCACGGTCGGTGAGATGGTCGTCAGAACCTGAGCCTGTTCGACTATGGCGGCAACCACGTCGGGGTGTTGATGGCCGAGATTGACGTTGACCAGCTGCGACGAGAAGTCCAGGTATCGGTTGCCCTTGTCGTCCCAGAACCACGATCCCTCCGCCCCCTCGACGGTGATCGGGTTCAGTTCGGCCTGCGCCGCCCAGGAGTAGAACACGTGATCCATCTACTTGCCGCCTTCCTCCAGTGTGACCTCTATCGGAGCGTACGACTCCCCGGTGACGTCCACACCGTCGGCCTTCAACAAATCGAGCGCCTGCGTGACGTACTCGTTGGTGTACGCCTCGGCATCGGGATCGGCTGTCAGCACCGTCGATCCCTCGGCATTCTTGGTGCTCTTGGCGATGTCGACAGTCTGCTGCCAGGCCGCCTCGTCGATCATGCCGATGCCCTCTGCGGACGGCCAGATCAGTTTGTTGACCTCGTTGACCTGCCAGAGCTGGTGACTCGCACCGAGTGTCGAGCCCGCCGCGACGGTGATGTCGCGGCACGTTTCGACGTTGTCGCGGCAGAAGATCCAGCCCTTCAACGATGCCGCCAGGAATTTGACGGTCTGCTCCTGGTAGGCCTCGTCGGAGAGCCTGTCGGTATTGGCCCAGATCGCGTCCTGCAGCATCGCGACTCCGTCGTCGTTCCAGTTCAGCGCGGTGAAATCGTCTGCGGTGTAGAGCGCACCGGTTGCGGGGTTCACGGTCTCGAGCAACTGCGCGTACTCGTTGTACGACATCGCCTGGGCTGCAGCGATATCACCGGACAACAGGCCGTTCATGTCGAACTGCTGCTGCACCAACGTCACGTCGGAGGGACTGACCCCGGCCTTGGTCATACCGGCGAACAGCTCGAATTCGTTTCCGTAGCCCCAGTTTCCAACGGTCTTGCCCTGGAGGTCGGCGGGTGAGGCGATGTTCTGATCCTTGAACGAGACCTGCAAGGTGCCCGACTTCTGATAGATCTGGGCCACGTCGGTGATGCCGGCTCCGGCCTCACGGGATGCGAGCGCCTTCGGTACCCATGCGACGGCATAATCGGCCTGTCCCTGTGCGAGCACGGTTTGCGGGACGATATCGGTTCCACCGTCGAGGATTTCGACATCCAGCCCCTGCTCGGCGTAGAAACCCTGATCGACGGCGGCGAGGTAGCCCGCGAACTGGCCCTGCTTGAACCACTGCAGTTGCAGCTTGATCGTGGTGTCCCCGTCGGCACCGGTGTCGGTGTCGGTCGTGGTGGTACTGCACGCCGAGGCGACCACTGCCAGCGCCATGACGGCGGCGAGAAGAGATCGAGGGGTTCGGGTGATCTTCACGTTCATCTCCTAGGTACGACGCCGGGACACGAGCTTCTCGAGCAGCAGAACAACCAGAAAGAAGAGCAAACCGACTGCGATGGCACCCATCACGTAGGCCCATGCCCGGGGGTAGGCCGTGTTCGCCGCGGCGGAGGTGATCCGCGACCCCAAACCGTTCTGCAATCCACCGAAGTACTCGCAGATGATGGCAGCAATGACAGCATTGGGAGCGGCAACCCGCAACCCGGTGAAGATGTGCGGAACGGCGGACGGGAGGCGGACGATTCGCGTGAACTGCCAACCACCCACGGCATACGACGTCATGAGATCGTGGTGCACGGCCGAGACCTGACGCAGTCCTTTTGCCGCACTGACGAATACCGGGAAGAACACGACGATGGTCACCACGAGGCGGCGCGGTAGATCGGTGGTCGAGGAGAACATCGAATTGAACACCGGCGCAAGAGCGACGATGGGAACGGCTGCAGCACCCGCTGCCAACGGGGTGAGCAATTCGTCGACGATCCGCAGGCGAACCGCTGCCATTGCCGCGAGGAGACCGAGGACCGAGCCTGCGATCAACCCCACCAAAGCATTGGTTCCCGTTGCCAGACTTGCCGATCCGATGTTGCCGAGATTTCGCACGAATTGCTCGGCGATGGCGCTCGGCGACGGCAGCAGGAACGACGGAACCCCCGCGACGACCGTGAGCATTTGCCACAGTGCGAGCGCCGCTGCACCGAACACCACCGGTGGCAGCCAGAGCTTCATCTCAGATCCGCACTTCGAACCGTACGGCCGTGCAGCGCATCCCGAACCGCGGTGATGGACGAGAAGAACTCCGCCGATTCGCGAGGGTCCCCGTTCGCGCCGAATCTGTCGATCGTCAGTGTGTCGACGATCCGTCCCGGCCGAGGGGACATCACCACCACCCGATCGGACAGGTACACCGCTTCGGGAATCGAATGGGTCACGAACACCACTGCCGCGCTCGACTCCTCGGCGATGCGCAGTAGGTCGTTCTGCATCTTCTCGCGGGTCATCTCGTCCAGGGCACCGAACGGCTCGTCCATCAACAACAGTCCCGGCGTTCGGGCCAGCGCCCGCGCGATCGCCACTCGCTGCTGCATCCCACCGGATAGCTGGCTGGGAAACTTCTCTGCGAAATCGGTGAGCCCGACGAGGTCCAGTAGCTCGCGAACCCGTTCTGCGCGTGCTTTCTTGGGCACCTTGTGCAGTTCGAGCGGCAATGAGACGTTGGATTGCACTGTGCGCCAATCGAGCAACCCGGCCTGCTGAAAGGCGATGCCGTACTTCTGTTCGACGCGGGCTCGGCGAGCAGTCAGACCGAACACCGACACAGCACCGGACGTGGGTTGCTCGAGATCGGCAACGATGCGGAGCAACGTCGACTTACCGCACCCCGAAGGCCCGATGAGCGAAACGAATTCACCGGGGGCAATCGCAAGCGATACATCCTCCAGCGCAGTCACTCCCCCGTCGAACGTCTTCCCGACGCCCTCGACGAGTACCGCGTGCTCGGTCATGATCGATCCTTTCGACCAGGTGAGCGGCCCGCGTACCGACCCAATGCGATGTCGAGCAGCGACACCAACCCGGTCACCACCAGCCCGAGCACCGCTGCACCGAGAACAGCGGCGTACAGGCGGGATGCGTCTCCTGTTGCCTGCTGCGAGAACACGATGATCTGCCTGCCGATACCGCCGGTCGTTCCGGTGGAGATTTCGGCGACCACGGCACCGATCACGGCGGCGGCCGCGGCCAGACGCAGCGCCGGAATCAGATGCGGCACAGAAGCGGGTAGGCGTAGTCGAACGAGGGTGGTCCACCATCCGGACGCATAGCTGTGCATCAGATCCAGTGCTGCCCGATCGGGTGCACGCAGGCCTCGCAGCATCCCCACCGCCACCGGGAAGAACGCGAGATACGACGCGATGACGGTGATGCTCATCCACGGCTGCCATGCGTAGCCGCCGATGGCAATCTTCCCGCCCCACCCCGCGACCAGCGGTGCCAACGCGATCAGCGGAACCGTCTGCGAGACGATCACATACGGCAACACGGACCGCTCGACCCACACGAATCGTTGCATCGCCACGGCCAGCACCAGCCCGACCACCGTCCCCAACGCGAACCCGAGTACCGCGAGCCCGAACGTGAACAGGCCACTGGAGGCGATCGCGGCACCGACACTGCGAGCCCCGGCGACATTTACCTCTGGCTCGGTGAGCGCCGCCAACACCGACCACACGTGCGGTAGCGCGCCGTCGTCGGTGCGCGGCAGCACCCGCACTCCGGCGATACTCACCCCGTTCTCGGGGACGAGCACTTTCACCAGCTCCCAGAAAACCAGCAGTAACCCGACGGCCACCACCGCCATCAACGGGCGCCGCACTCCCCGATTCGCACCGGCGGGAGTTGGTGCCACCACCGAAGCCTGATCGAGAACACTCGTCACGACGTTGCCGTCACGCTCGGGCGAATCTGCGGAATGATGCTCTCTCCGTACGCTTCCAGCGTCGCAGCCTTGGCGTCGTGCTGGAGGTACACCGAGAACTGGTCCACGCCGAGTGTCTCCAGCTCTTTCAGCTTGGCGATGTGATCTGCCGGGGTGCCCAGCAGGCAGAACCTGTCGATCACCTCGTTCGGAACGAATTCTGCGTGCGAATTGCCTGCTCGGCCGTGCTCGTTGTAGTCGTAACCTTTGCGCGCCGCGATGTAGTCGGTGAGTGCCTGTGGAACTCCGCCGCCATCGCCGCCGTAGCGCGAGACGATATCGGCGACGTGATTGCCGACCATCCCGCCGAACCAACGACACTGATCTCGGGCATGTTCGAGCCCTGCATCGGTACCGTCGGTGACGTACGCGGGAGCTGCAACGCAGATCGAGATCGAATCCGGGTCGCGACCCGCCTGCTCGGCCGCAGCGCGGACCCGGCCGATCGTCCACGCCGCGATGTCGGGATCGGCCAGCTGCAGAATGAAACCGTCCGCCACCTGTCCGGTGAGCTCGAGGGCTTTGGGTCCGTACGCCGCAACCCATACCTCGAGTCGGGACCGCTCTGCCCACGGGAACTGCACCGTCGTCTCACCGACCCGAGCACTCCGCCCGTTGGCCAGGCTGCGGATCACATCGATCGATTCCCGCAGCGTGGCAAGGGTTGTCGGCTTGCCGCCGAGGGCACGGACCGCCGAATCACCGCGGCCGATGCCGCAGACGGTCCGATTGCCGAACATGTCGTTGAGCGTCGCGAACGTCGATGCCGTAACCGTCCAGTCGCGGGTGGCGGGATTGGTGACCATCGGACCGACGGTCACCCGCCTCGTCGCGGCCAGAATCTGACTGTAGATGACGTACGGTTCCTGCCACAGCAGGTGCGAATCGAACGTCCACACGTGCGAGAAGCCATGTGTCTCTGCCTGTCTGGCCAGGTCGACCACACGGGACGCCGGCGGATTGCATTGGAGCACTACCCCGATGTCCATAGCTCAGATCAGATTCTGCGACAGGTCGCGTCGGACGAATCGGCCGTGTCCAGCAGTGCCGGAATAGGATCCGCCGTCGACGATGATCCGGCCACGCGAGATCACGGTGTCGACGTGCCCGTCGATCTCGAAACCCTCGTACGCCGAATAGTCCATGTTCATGTGGTGGGTCTTGTCGACGCCGATGCTGGTGTGTCCGTTCGGGTCGTAGATCACGATGTCCGCGTCGGCACCGGGGGTGATGACGCCTTTCCTCGGATACATTCCGAACATCCTGGCCGGTGTGGTGCAGCAGACGTCGACCCACTTCTCGAGCGTGATCCTGCCGCTCTTGACGCCCTGGAACATCAGATCGATGCGGTGTTCCACCGAGCCGATCCCGTTGGGAATCTTGGAGAAATCGCCGATACCCATCTCCTTCTGATCCTTCATGCAGAACGGGCAGTGATCGGTACTGACGGTCGCCACGTCACCGGTGCGTAGATAGCGCCACAATTCGTCCTGATGCCCCTCCGCTCGCGACCGCAATGGCGTCGAGCAGACCCACTTGGCACCCTCGAAGCCCGGTGCGCCGAGTTGTTCCTCGAGCGACAGATATAGGTACTGCGGACAGGTCTCGGCAAAGACGTTCTGCCCGTTGCCCCGGGCCTGCGCGATCTGTTCCAGGGCCTGCTTGGCAGAGACGTGTACGACGTAGAGCGGTGCACCGGTGACGTTGGCCAGCATGATGGCTCGGTGCGTCGCCTCCTCCTCGAGCTGCCACGGCCGTGACGTGCCGTGGAAGTACGGGGCCGTGTCTCCACGCGCGATCGACTGAGCGACCAGTACGTCGATCGCGATGCCGTTCTCCGCGTGCATCATCAGCAGTGCACCCGTTTCGGCGGCGGACTGCATGGCGCGCAGGATCTTGCCGTCGTCGGAGTAGAACACGCCCGGGTAGGCCATGAAGAGTTTGAAACTGGTGACGCCCTCGGATACCAACTCGCTCATGGCTTTCAGGGAATCGTCGGTGACGTCGCCGATGATCTGATGGAAGCCGTAGTCGACGGCGCACTGCCCCGCGGCCTTGTCGTGCCATTGCGCCAGAGTGTCCTGGACGCGCTGACCGGGTGTCTGAATCGCGAAGTCCACGATCGTCGTCGTGCCACCCCACGCCGCTGCGCGCGTTCCGGTTTCGAAGGTGTCGGAGGCGAACGTACCGCCGAACGGCATCTCCATGTGTGTATGTCCGTCGACCCCACCCGGAATGACGTATTTGCCGGTCGCGTCGACGACCACGTCCGCCGAGGTCTTCAGGTCCGCGGCCAGGGAGACCGATCCGGGTGCCAGCACTGCGACAATGCTTTCACCGTCGATGAGAACATCCAATTCCTGTGCGCCGGTGGTCGATACCACGGTCCCACCGTGCACGAAGGTGGTGGCCATCAGGGTTGCACCAGTGGGCCGTATGCGTCGGGTCTACGGTCGCGATAGAAGGCCCACCGGTCGCGGACCACCTTGATCAAATCCATGTCGAGGTCGCGCACGATAATTTCGGATTCCGAATCCGACGCCACCTCGCCGACGAATTTGCCTTCGGGGTCCACGAAGTAGCTGGTCCCGTAGAAGTCGTCGTCACCGTATTCGGATTCGATTCCGACTCGATTGATCGCGCCCACGTAGTACTCGTTGGCGACGGCCGAGGCGGGTTGTTCGAGCTTCCACAGGTAGTTGGACAGGCCCCGCGAGGTGGCCGAAGGATTGAAGACGATTTCGGCACCGGCAAGACCGAGTGCGCGCCACCCTTCCGGGAAATGTCTGTCGTAGCAGATGTAGACACCGATACGCCCGACCGCGGTGTCGAACACCGGCCACCCCAGATTGCCGGGACGAAAATAGAACTTCTCCCAGAATCCGTTCACGTGAGGGATGTGGTGCTTTCGATACTTGCCGAGATACGTGCCGTCTGCATCGACGACGGCAGCGGTGTTGTACAAAAGTCCGGGCTGTTCCTGCTCGTAGACGGGCAGAATCATCACGATGCCGAGTTCTTTCGCCAATGCGGCGAAACGGTCGACGGTGGGCCCGGGTACCGATTCTGCGTATTCGTAGAACTTCGCATCCTGTAACTGACAGAAGTACGGACCGTAGAAAAGTTCTTGGAAACAGACGACTTTCGCGCCCTGCTCGGCGGCGGACCGAGCAAACCCCTCGTGTGCCGCGATCATCGATTCTTTGTCACCGGTCCACTTGCTTTGGACCAGAGCAGCTCGAACTGTGGACATCATTGGCACTCCATCTCTCGCTGGCTTGCACCCTCAAGATATTTTGCGCCGTGTTACGGGATCGTTCGGCCGGTTTCGTATGTATTAATCGTCGGAACTGTTCACGAGTGTGGAAGGAGTGCGCGCACCGCGTCGATGGAATCCGCGGTGGCGAGGTTCTTGTCGGGGCGGTATCGCAGTACTCGCGCGAATCTCAGGGCCACACCGCCCGGGTAACGTGGGCTGACCTGCACGCCGTCGAGTTCGATTTCGACGATCAGTTCGGGGCGCAGGTACACGGTGTGCTCGTCCCGCTCTCGCTCGTGTTTCGGGAATTCGTCGGTCTGCCATTGCAACAGAACGTCGGTCAGGCCTTTGAAGGTCTTACCGACCATGATCGGGTCACCGCCGTCGGGATCGCGAGCTCCGAGGTGCAGGTTGGACAGGTAGCCGGTGCGGCGCCCGTATCCCCACTCGGCTCCGAGGACGACGAGGTCGAGGGTGTGCTCGGGTTTGACCTTCTGCCAGCTCTTTCCGCGGCGGCCTGCCGCGTACGGCGCACCGAGAGCTTTGAGCATGACCCCTTCGTGCCCGGCGTCGAGCGCTGCGTCGAAGTGGGCCTCTGCCGCGTCCGCATCGGGTCTGACGGCACTCGGAATCCGGTGCCCCGGTGCCACTCGATCCAATGCGGCCAGGCGCTGCTCCAGCGGAGCATCGAGCAGGTCGACACCGTCGAGGTGCAGGCAGTCGAAGAAGTAGGGCTGCAGCAGCAGCTCGTGCGCGCTCTCGGCACCGAATCGGCTCATCGTTTCCTGGAACGGTCGCGGGCGGCCGCTGTCTTCGAGCGCGAGGGTCTCCCCGTCCAGGACCACCGAATCGCACGGCAGCGCAAGAACCAGGTCCACCAACTCGGGCACACTCGCAGTGATGTCGCGCAGAGTACGCGTGTAGATGCTCACGTCGGTTCCGGAGCGGTGCACCTGAATTCGTGCACCGTCGAGCTTGTACTCCACGGTGACATCGCCGGACAGTTGTTCCCAAGCACCGCGCAGAGATTCCGCGGGCGACGCCAGCATCGGCCGGACCGGTCGACCGACCTCGAGCCGGAATGCATCCAGCGCGTCGACGCCACCGGTGATGGCGGCGATCGCCGTCGCGGGCAAACGACCAGACAGCATGAATGCGCGACGCACCGGCGCTTGCGGCAGGTTCGTGGCCGCGGCAACTGCGTCGACCATGATCCCTTCGAGCGCGCCCTGACGCAGCTCGCCGGTGACGAGCCGGATCAGAAATTGACGCTCCTCGGCTGTACTCCGAGAGAACAGGTCGGTCAGCAGCGCCACCCGGCGCGCAGCAGAACCGGCCCCCGACGTCGCCGCGACCGAAGATATCGCCTCGTCCACCTCGGCAACCGTCAATGTCGAGTCCGCAGCAGCCGCAACGTCGAGATCGGCCAGCGTGCGCCAGCCGACCCCTATCCGCCCCTGCGGTAACTCCCCCGACAGCCAGGACACGGCGGGCTCGATATCACCGACATCGGCCTCGGCCAGCAGGGCACCGATCTGCTCGATCTTGACCTTGCGCGAGCGCGTCGCTGCCACGGCACGGGACGTTTCGACGATCCTCGACATCAACACACACCGAACATAACTGCCCCCACCGACAGCGTGCTGACATCCAATTGTTTACCGGTGTGACTCGAGCGACTGGTGTTCTTGCTGTTACGTTCGATTCATGTCAGCCACGTCCGTGCTAAAAAGCGCATGGACGACGCGTCAGCTGAATCCGAGAACCTGGTCGCCCCACGCAGCGCGCATGTCGCCGTCGGGGTCGTCGACGAGAGTGTCGGATGCATCGATCACCAGCGTCAAGCGCGTCTTCTCGGTGTACGGAGCCCAATGCTTGGACGCATCCAATGCCGCGGGGACGCCGTACCGCGCGAAAGCGAGCCAGCGTCTCTGCATCCGCGCCGACACCGCCATCGCCGGCTTTCGGCCACCGAGCCAGAAGGTGGGGTCTCGGTTGAGCGTTCCGAAATTGCCGAAGACATACGGCAGTTCGGTCGCGTGTCCGGCTCCCACCCGTGCGGCCTTGAGCATCGGGGTCGCATGATCGAATCGGTACATCCATGTCGGCGAATGCCTGCTGTGCCCGTCGGCGATCCACACGCTCGGCATGAGGAATCCAGCGTCACGCGACATGGCCTGTGCCCCAGCCGGTTTGTCACGGTCCGGGTATGCAGCCATGATCTCGGCGACTCGATAGGCGGGCAGATCCGCGTGGTCGTGAGCGATGGCGCGGAACATCTCGGAGACGGTGTCGGAGGTGATCGGCATCAACGGAGACTTCATGAATCGGAAGATCGAGGGCTCGTCGTGGTTGGTGCCGATGATCAACGGGATTTTGTGCGAGAGGCCCTTCTGAAAGGCTGCCACGGGATAGCGCGGAACGATATCTCCATCGACGACCGGCGAAAGGCCAAGTGTCCCAGGAACTGTCGTCGGGATCTCGTAGCAAAGCGTGTCGCCGGCGGTGACCAGTCTGGTGAAATGCATGTCGAACAGTTCCCCGATGTCTTCCGGGTCGACCCCCACCAACTCCAGGAATCTCGATGCCACCGCGGCTCCGCGTTCGGGGCCGTACACCGAGGTCGCAGGCGCGCTCTGCACGATCGCTCGCTGGAACAGGCCCTCGGCCTTCGGAGAGGTCATCAACGTGGTGACCGACGCTCCCCCGGAGGATTCGCCGAACACCGTCACCTGATCGGGATCGCCGCCGAACGCGGAGATGCACTCGCGGACCCACTGCAGCGCGGCAATCTGATCTCGCAGTCCCAGATTGGTCTCGAAGGTGTGATCGTCGGTGGAGAACGACGAGAGGTCGAGGAACCCGAACGCGCCGAGACGAAAGTTGATGGTCACCACCACCACGTCGCCGTTCTCGCTGAGGTTCCTCCCGTCGTAGACCCGCTGCGCGGACGATCCGAGCGAGTACGCACCGCCGTGGATCCACACCAGCACCGGCCGCAGTTCTGCGTCGGGACGGGGAGCCCAGACGTTGAGCGTGAGACAGTCCTCGGAAATCGACAGCGACGGATCGATCGGCACCGGGCTGTCGCGTCCCTGCGGAGCCATCGCACCGAATTCGAGGCCGTCGATCACCCCCGACCAGGGCTGCAACGGACGCGGCGCACGGAACCGGAGCTTCCCCACCGGAGGCGTCGCATAGGGGATACCCCGCCAGGCCACGATCGGGGACGCATCGGCAGCGACCGGATAGCCCAGAACGTCACCGTAGGGCGTGGCCACGAGCACGGTGGAATCGGACGCAGCGGTATCGGACGCAGCGGAATCGGACTCGGTGACCATGGCACCTCCCGTTCGGTCGTTGCCCAACGTACCAACATCTACCACCCCCTCGGCGACGATACGCACAGCGTCGACGCCTGCGAGCGAAGGAACCGGCGATGAAGAGAATCGGATGTGCCGCAGTGGCAGTCGTCGGGGCGTGCCTGCTCGGGGCCTGCGGCGCGAGCGGCGAAGGCGACGGTCCGATGGCCACCGTGATCACCGACCGCCCCACCCCGATCACCACGGCTCCCTCCGCCCCCTCTGCCACGTCGGCAACACCGTCCACCACCGCGACCGGCACGCCGACGTCCACCACTCCGGCACCGACGAGTCCTGCTGCAGCCCAGGCGAAGCCGCAGGACTACGCAGGCAAGGCACCCGGCTGGTACTACTTCTCGAGCCCCAGCGGAAAATTCGAGTGCGGTATCGCCGTCCTCGAATCCTCGATCGCCGGATGCCACGGATCACTCCCTGATTCGGCACCCGAGGTTCCCGGCAGCGGGGCGTCGGGAACGGCGGTGAAACCCAATGCTGTGCAGCTGATCGCCGGGTCCCCGGCGAAGTTCGAAAGCCTCGGCGATCCCAAATTCCACCGTTTCGACGGTCCTGCGGCGGCCTTGCCGTACGGCGAAGTGCTCACCGTCCCCGGAAGTGGCTCAACCAACGGCCTGCAGTGCAGCATCGACGAACAGACCGGGGTCACGTGCTCCGATCAGGTCGGCCACGGCTTCACCGTCTCGGACGAGGATTTCGACCTTCGTTGACGGTCTCGTTCGCGCGGCAAATTACCAGGCGTAATGTCCGGGGACGGTACGACAATCCCTGCCGTACGGTCTCCCCAGCGGCCGACGCCCGTGCGCGCGGCCGGAAGGTGCATCACTCATGAATCAGACCTCGGACCGCCACGCAGCGAAGGTCATCGGCGTCAGCATCGCCGCTGCTGTGGGCGGGTTCCTGTTCGGCTTCGACAGCTCGGTCATCAACGGCGCTGTCGACTCGATCGAAGATCACTTCTCCCTCGGCTCGTTCACCACCGGCTTCGTGGTCGCGATCGCCCTCATCGGGTGCGCAGTGGGTGCCTGGTTCGCCGGCAGCCTCGCAGACCGTTGGGGACGCAAGAAAGTCATGCTGCTGGGCTCGGCCCTGTTCGTCATTTCCTCGATCGGTTCGGGATTGGCGTTCAGCGTCCCCGATCTCATGCTCTGGCGAGTGCTCGGCGGACTCGGAATCGGCATCGCCTCGGTGATCGCACCGGCGTACATCGCCGAGATCGCTCCGGCCAAATGGCGTGGCTCCCTGGCCTCGCTCCAGCAATTGGCCATCACCATCGGCATTTTCGCAGCTCTGCTGTCCGACGCCCTTCTCGCCGGTGCCGCCGACGGCGCGTCCAACGACCTGTGGTTCGGCATCGAGGCCTGGCGCTGGATGTTCCTGGTCGGCGTGATTCCCGCTCTCGTGTACGGGTTGCTGGCCACCCTGATCCCGGAGTCTCCGCGCTACCTCGTCGGTCAGCATCTCGACGAAGAAGCGGCCCGAGTCCTCGCCGAGATCACCGGTGAGCTGCATCCGGACGAGCGCGTCCACGAGATCAGACTGACGCTGCGCAAGGAGTCACGCTCGTCGTTCGCCGACATTCGCGGTCCGAAGTTCGGCCTGCAACCCATCGTCTGGGTCGGCATCACGATGGCCGTGCTGCAGCAGTTGGTCGGCATCAACGCGATCTTCTACTACTCGACGACGCTGTGGCGGTCGGTCGGCTTCACCGAGGATCAATCGTTCACCACCTCTGTCATCACCGCTGTGATCAACGTGGTCATGACGTTCGTGGCGATCCTGTTCGTCGACCGAATCGGTCGGCGCAAGCTGCTGATGGCGGGCTCGATCGGCATGTTCGGCGGGCTCGTCATGGCGTCGGTGGCGTTCTCGCAGGCGACCGGCAGCGGCGATGACGTCACGTTGCCCGCTCCGTGGGGTGCGATCGCGTTGGTCGGTGCCAATCTGTTCGTCATCTTCTTCGCCTCGACCTGGGGTCCGATCATGTGGGTCATGCTCGGTGAGATGTTCCCCAACCGCATGCGCGCCATGGCGCTCGGCATCGGTACCGCAGCCAACTGGATGGCCAACTTCGCTGTCACGCTTGCCTTCCCACCACTGACGTCGTCTGTGGGGCTATGGGTGATCTACGCAGGGTTCGCTATGTTCGCCGCGCTCTCGTTCTTCTTCGTGAAGGCCAAGATCAGGGAGACCAAGGGGATGGAACTCGAGGACATGCTGGGCTGACGCCGAACCGCAGATACAGGGGCGGCGGCATCGACACCGAGTGACCGGTGTTACTGTCGCTTTCGTTCTGACACGGGGTGTGTCCGCCGATGCGGATGCTGAGATCAAACCCGCCGAACCTGATGCAGGTAATGCTGACGAAGGGATGTCAAGGCGATGACGCCTGTTGTATCTGCGGACCCGGTCCGCTTCACCGATCTACTGTGGGATGCCTCCGAGGACATTCGACGCGCGATCGACGACCTCGAATTTCTTCGACTCCTCGGGGCGGGGACGCTTCCGCTCGACGCGTTCCGTCGGTACCTCGAACAGGACTCGCTCTATCTCGGTGGGTACGTCAAGTCGCTGTCGCTGCTGGCAGCACACGCACCGAACCCGGTCGCCGGAGCATTCTGGGCAAGCGCCGCCGCGAGCGCGATGGACGAGGCCGCGTCGCACGAAGCGATGCTGACCGGTGGAGCGCTGCCCCCGTCGACCCGGACGCCCGAGCCTTCACCGGCATGCCTCGGTTACACGTCCTACCTGACCGCGACGGCGGCAACCGAACCGTATCCTGTTGCAGCAGCAGCTGTTCTGCCGTGCTTCTGGATCTACGCCGACGTCGGCCGCTCACTCGCCGGTGCCGCGAGGGCGGTTCTCGATCGCGATCCCGATCACCCGTATGCGCAGTGGGTGGCCGCGTACGACGCTCCCGAATTCCATGCCATCGTCGACGCAGCCAGGACATTCGTGGACGACGCGGCTGCTGCCGCGACTCCGATACAGCGCGAGCAGATGATCGACGCCTTCGTCGTGGCATCGAGGTACGAATTGATGTTCTGGGACAGCGCTTTACATCCCACCCCATGGCCCCTGGCCGAGAGTGCGGTGTACGCATGAGAACCACTCGAATTCTCGCCTCGTTGGCGGCGGCCGTCGTTGCCACGACCGGGCTGGCGGGCTGCTCGGACTCGACGGACTCCGACACCATTCGGTTCGCGTTGGACTGGACGCCCAACACCAACCACACCGGCCTCTATGTGGCCCTGCAGGAAGGCTATTTCGCCGACGCCGGCCTGGACGTGGAGATTCTGCCGTACAACAATACTGCGGCGGACACTCTCGTCGATGCCGGAAACGCAGAGTTCGGTATCAGCACACAGAGTTCGGGCGTCTTCGCCACCTCGGCGGGCGCGCAGATCGTCTCGGTCCTCGCGCCGCTCCAACACTGGGCGACCGGCATCGGAGTTCGCGCCGATCGAGACGACATACCGAGCCCGAAGGCGCTCGACGGGAAGGTCTATGCCGGCTTCGGCGAGTCCGGCGAGCAGGCCGGACTCGAGAAGGTCATCCAGAATGACGGCGGCACAGGCGAATACGAAACGGTGGTACTGGGCACCTCGGCGTACGAGGCGGTCTACTCCGGTACCGCCGACTTCACCGTCTCCTACTTTGCGTGGGAAGGCATCGAGGCCGAGCACAGCGGAACGCCGATGAAGTACTTCGACTACACCGACTACGGATTTCCCGACGCCTACGCGATCACGATCAGTGGTAACGAACCCTGGCTCGCAGCCCATCCGGATCAGGCCGAGAAGTTCGTCCAGGCACTTCAGCGCGGCTACCAACTCGCCGCCGACGATCCGGACAAGGCCGCACAGGATCTGATCGACGCCAATCCGGGAACATTCACCGACGAATCGCTCGTCTTCGAGAGCCAAGAGATGCTCGCAGATAAGTACATGAAGGACTCCACTGGCGAGGTAGGACGGCAGAGTCTCGACAAGTGGACCGAGTACTCGAAATTCCTCTACGACAGCGGTGTGCTCGCCGATCAGAACGGCGCGCCTCTGACCGCGGAGCCGGACTGGTCGACCTACTTCACCAATGACTACCTCGGCGATCGATGAGGCGGTAGCCGCTGACCGAGGTTCCTACTCGTTCAGCGGTATCCGAGCCTCGCTGCGTTGGGCGTGGCCTGCGCTGACCGTCGTCGTTCTGATAATCGCCACCTGGCAGGTCTACGTCCAGATCAGCGGCATCCGGCCGCAGGTGCTGCCGTCCCCCGGCCGCGTGGTGGTCCAGGGTTGGGCGCAGCGCGACGCGATCGCCGAGAACGCGGCGGCGACCCTGCAAGTGACCCTCATCGGTTTCGCGGTCTCGTTGGCCCTGGCCTGGTTGCTGGCCATCGCGGTGGATTTCTCGCCGTGGCTGCGGCGCGCGTTCGTTCCCCTCTTCGTCGTATCGCAGACACTTCCGATCATCGCGATCGCGCCGCTGTTGATCATCTGGTTCGGCTTCGGGCTGCTTCCGAAGATCCTGGTGATCGCACTGGCCACGTTCTTCCCGATGGCCATCGGACTCATCGAGGGTTTCGCAGCGGCCGATCGGGACGCGCGGTCGCTGCTGGCCAGCATGGGTGCCTCGCGCTGGCAACAGTTTCGATACGTGCGGCTACCGTCGGCGCTTCCCCGATTCTTCACCTCGCTGCGCATCGGAATCACCTACGCTGTCGTCGGTGCGATCTTTGCCGAATATGCCGGGGCCAGTGCGGGACTCGGAATCTACATGAGCCAACAGAAGAACTCGTTTCGTACCGATCTGGTTCTCGCCGCGGTTGCCGTGACGGCCGTGATCAGTGTGGTCCTGTTCGTCTCGACTTTCCTGGTGGAGCGGTTTGTCGCGCCTTGGGCACGTCACGGTTCGGCGGGTCTCCATGTCTGACGCCGACACGTGCATCGATGTTCGCGATCTCAGCAAATCATTCGGCGAGAAGCCCGTCCTCGACGGCATGTCGTTCGGTGTTCGCCCCGGCGAGTTCGTGTCGATCATCGGCCCGAGCGGTTCCGGTAAGAGCACGGTGTTCAACATGCTGGCCGGGCTCGACAGGCCCGATTCCGGCACGGTTCGAGTACCGCCGTGCGCCTACATGCCGCAGAAGGATCTCCTGTTTCCGTGGCGTTCGGTGTTGGACAACACCACCCTCGGGCTCGAAGTGCAGGGCGTTGCCAAGAAGGAAGCGCGTGCGCGGGCACGCGAGCTGTTCCCGGTGTTCGGCCTGGACGGGTACGAGTCGGCCAGACCGTCCGAGCTCTCCGGCGGCATGCGCCAGCGGGCGGCGCTGCTGCGCACGGTGGTGCAGGGACGATCGGTACTACTGCTCGACGAACCCTTCGGGGCGCTGGACTCGTTGACTCGAAGCGACATGCAGGCGTGGTTGCAGCAGGTCTGGTCGGAGTTTCGGTGGACGGTGCTGATGATCACGCACGACATCCGCGAAGCGGTCTATCTCTCCGATCGCGTGATCGTCCTCTCCCCCAGGCCCGCCCACGTTCGACGCCAGATCGAGGTCACGCTGCCCCGCCCACGCAAACTCGAGGTCGTCACGACGCCGCAGTTCTCGGCGGTCGAGAAACAGTTGATGGACGTTCTGCTCAGCGCGTCGACGCTCTGACCGGTACCGCAGGAATTCAGTCGACACAGGGTTCAGTCGACACAGGGAATGCCGCCATCGCTGTGCACACCCTCATCGGGGTCCGTTGCCGGGTCCAGGGACGGATCCGACGCGACGACCTCGAGCGGGGGCGGCGTTGTTGCCGGATCAGGCGCCGCGGTCATCGGCGGTGCGGGCGCAGGCGCGTCGCCGATCAACCGTGCTGCCTCGGCCCTGATGGCATCGACGTCGACGAGGTTGACGTCCTGCCCGTCGATCGTGTCGTAGCCCGTGATCGGGAGGGTGTAGTAATCGAGGTCGCCCTGCATGACTGCACCGGCTCCCCCTGCGAGCTTCACCGGATCCAAGGATGCATCGATCACGACGTCATTCTTGGTGCCCGCTACGAGCGCCCGGAGTTCGCCGATGTTCGCCATGACACCGGAGGAGCTGAGCTTGGCCATCACTCCCGCCACGAATGCCTGCTGTCGTTTGGTTCGATCCAGGTCGCCGTTGTCGAGGCCGTGGCGTTGCCGGACGAAGGACAGCGCCTGCGAAGCGCTCAGCTCTTGCGCGCCCGCCGCGAAGTCCGCGCCCGAATAGTTGTCGTGTACCGGATTGTTCAGGCACACCTGAATGGGCCCGACGGCGGTCGCCACGTCGTAGAAGCCCAGAAGGTTCACTTCGGCAAAATGATCGATCGGCACGTCGAGCAGATCACGAACCGCGGTCAACGTCGATCGTCGACCAGCGTCGCGCGCTCGACGCTCCCGCTCGGCCGTATCGATGACGCCCTCGTCGAGCAATTGTGTATCGGCGTCGGCTTTCGCAAGTCCGTACGCCTCCTTGATCTTTCGCTTGCCGTATCCGGGAACGTCGACGTAGTCGTCGCGAGGTATCGACAGCGCGGTCGCGCGACCGCCGTCGGCCGGAAGGTGCACCAGCAACAACGTGTTGGTGTTGTAACCGCCGACATCGCTGTCGCCCGCATGCAGCGCATCGGTGACGAACTCGGCAGGCAGGTCGTTGCCGTCCATGTCCTTCCGACTGTCGAGGCCGATCAACAAGATGTTGGTGTCCTCGCCGTTGCCACTCGAATCGTTGTTCGCGATGCCGTCGAGCGCATCCGAGGTGGTCAGTCCCGTGGTGGCTTCGCGGTACACCGCGAACCCGATTCCACTCACCGCAACCGAGGCAACTGCCGCAGTGGCGACGAAAACCCGGCCGATTCGGAGCGCGAGGCCGCGATTGCGCGACGGCGTCCTCATGCGATGGCGCCCCGATCCACGTTCACCGCGGGTGGTGTCGTTGCCTGGGCCGTTCGGGAGCACCTCGCCAGGCTACTCGGCCCTCACCTGGCGGTTGCTCCACCCAATCGCAGTGCGAGATCGTCGACGGCGGAGAACGCCGCCTCCAGATTGGCTCGTGCCTGCGGAATCTGCGGTGCGAGCGCCGGCACCCGCTCGGCGAGCGTCAGGTCGACCGGAACGAAGTGCACGTCCATCCCCAGAGCAACTCCAAGCACCTGTTGAAGTTGCGCGGTGGTGTGGTCGGCGGAGGCGTTGTCGGTACCGGGGGTGTAGTCGTTTCCCCGACTGGTCACCACGACCACGGGCTTGCCGACGAGAGGTGCCGTGTCACTCTCGAACGGCACGGTGATGCCCGGAACATGTACGTAGTCGATCCATGCCTTCAGGGTCGACGGGATCGACCAGTTGTACATCGGTGCGCCGATCAGCACCGCGTCCGCCGAGATCAGTTCCTCGATCAGTTCGACCTGCAACGCCTCGGCGGAAGGATCCACGGTTTCGTCGGCGGTTCGCAGATGGGGTGCCCAGTGCAGCGCCGAGGTGGGTAGGTGCGGCAGCGGACTCGAGTGCAGGTCTCGATGGATCACCGAGTGATCGGTGCCGATGCCATGCCAGGCGTCCGAGAAGGGGGCCGTCACCCTACGGCTGATCGAGCGATCCGGGTCTGCGGACGAATCGAGGTGCAACAACTGGGGCACTGAAAACACTCCTCACATTTTGGGTGCTTCGAGCCTATGCGTACCGACGCCTCTGCCCGCTCCTATCCTGGACCGATGGACTTCCGATTCGTCATGCCTGCTCTCGAGTCGCGATCGGCCAACTCGCTGGCGGCGGTCGTTCACGAGCGGACCGGACCAGACGTGGACATCAGAATCGGCGGCTCGGAGGTTCCGCTCGACGAAGCAGCACGCAGTGCGGTGTTGGAACTTCTCACCCAGCTCTCGACCGGTCGGGCGGTGGCCATCGGCACCGTGGACGAGTTGCTGACCACCTCGCAAGCTGCCGAGGTGCTCGGTGTTTCCGACACCTATGTCAGACGGTTGGCCGATGCGGGCGATCTATCGATCGAAATGCGAGGCACTCACAGACGATTTCGGCTCGAAGACCTTCTGCGGCATCGTGATCGATTCCGGTGACGTTGGGGTGCCGTCACCCGGCCTCACGTTCGAAGTGCTCGGACTGGACGGTCATGAGATCACGGAACGCCTGACCGGCAGCCAGCCAGAGTTGTTCGGAGTCGATGTAGTCCACCCCTCGGATCTCGACATCACCCAGGTACGCGCCGACGTCGACCGACAACATTCCGATGACCGAAGAGACGTCGGCATCGAGATACGTGGATTGGGTGTTCTGCAGTTCTCGGAATTGAGCCGAGAAGAACTCGGCTGGGATTCTCCGATCGACGAACTGGGCGATGAGGAACAGGAAGCGGGACGCGTGGGCTGAGCCCGTCCGGAAGGAATGTTCCATGGTGAAGACCTCTCCCCACGGTCGACAGCACCCCTCGCACTGTCGACCGTTGAGCTCGCTGATACCCGAATTTCGATGCACGGACGAACTCTCGAACATCGATTCGACCCAGAGGCTAAAACAGGGAGCTCGTCCTACCAGCGCAAGATTAATCGGACCTTTGTCCCGTTTTTATCGGAAATGCCAATTTGGTGAGGAGTCACAACACAGCGGTCGTGAGCTGTGGTTCTCTACTGAAACGATCCCAGCGGAGCGCGATCCGGAGTGTCGAGCTGCCAGAACTGCCAGCCGTCGCGCTCCTCGACATCCCCACTGATATGTGTGGCTACCGCACTGGCAGCGACGGACGGATTGTCGAACCGTCGGCCTTCCATCGGTCCTGCGGTGATCTCCAGTCGCTGCGTCTCGGGATCGTAGCGGCCGCTGAGCCGATAGCCCTCACAATCGGCGACCACCCGTACCCGGTTGTCGATCACTTCTTCTTCCACGGCTGCCTTGGCCGACTTACGAGGTGCCTTCACCCGTGGTGTACGAACCCACGTCTGTTCGGGGCCGAGGTCGACCGATGTGTCCAACGTCGAACTCAGACCCAGCAGGTCCCAACGCTCGCTGCCGTGCAGCACACGGTCCACGGCGATTGCGTGATGCCCGGTCCTGGTGCGGAGTGGCGAATCCTGGACCCAGAGGTCCACTTCTCCGCGGATGTCGGTAGCCATCTCTTCGGACGAGACCATGTAGAAGCGCGGCTCTTCGTTCGCGAGATCGACGAACACCCAATACGAGGATCCGGTGTCGTCACTCTCGAGCGATTCGTCCTGCCTGCGGGCCTTCCAATCACCCGTTACCTTCGATCGCACTCGGACTATGCACGACGACGTGCCGTCCATCGACCAGACCTGCACGGGATTGCGTCGCGATGTCGTCAGCCGCTCCGCGCGTCCACCGCGCTGTGCGACGGTTCGGATGAATGCCTTGATTCCCCGGTCGGATGTGTCTTCCACGGATTGCCACCTTCAGCCTCGAGAGCGCCCCGTACTTATGAAGAGAGGTGTTGCGACGGGTGGCGCTTGCACGACTCGGTTTCCCTCACCCTACTGCGTCAATGCGTGCTCGAGTAACCGCAGAACACCCCGTAGGACGAGTGCCGGTTACCGTGGTGACACCGAACTCGGCGAGGAGGTACAACCATGACGGTCGAGATCACCCACGACGGTGCCGACCATCGCTTCGAGATCTATGTCGATTCCGAGTTGGCGGGCTACTCGGAGTACCTCGAATCGGACGGTTCCAGAACGTTTCACCACACCGTGACGCTTCCGCAGTTTCGCGGTCGAGGACTTGCCGCTGCCCTCACCGAATACGCTCTCGACGACACCAGCACGCAGGGACTGCGCGTTGTCCCTGCGTGCTGGTTCGTTCGCGACTTCATCGCAGCCGCGGGCGATCGCTACTCGCATCTGATGGAGCCCTGACTGTCAGCGCCGGGACGACATCACTCCGACGCTGATCTCGGATTCCGATTCACAGTCGTTCGAGGCCACTGTCTCCGCGGCCTCGGTCTCACGTGAATCCGCCTCTGCGACCGGTGTTTCAGCGGCTCGTGCCGCCGCAACCCGACGCCGTTCGTAGTTCTGCGCACCACGCGCGACGCGTTGTCGGTGTTCGTTCAGGATCTGTTCGTAGTGGTACATCTGTTCTCCTACAACAAGAGTGGACGCCGAACACAGCGCATTGCTGTGCGGCGGAGTATTGAATCGATTGCGGCGTATCGACGGCCGGAACCGGCCGATTCAGCCGAAGGCTCACTCAGAGAGCATGATCGGCGATAATCGCGAACCGAGAGCAGACGACTCGACGGCCTACGTAATTCGCTTCTGCTGCCATTGTCCACCTCCACGGTCTCTGCGATGTGCCTGTGTCACGATCATGCACGGCCGCGGCGACGAACTCCACCGATTAAATTCAGCGCGCACGACGCACGAGTCGTTCGTACACCAATTCCTTTGGTGCAAGGGCTATTCCGCGAACAGCAAGCACTTCCGGACGACGAGGTGCGTAGACGACGACGGCTACGCTGCGCGGTGATATTCGTACCTACGGTCACCTGAGGCGCGGCCAAGACTCCGAGAGTCCGCAAACGCGCGCGCGTGTGTCAGCTGCATGGGGAATGGGCAGTGGTCGGGGTGCGATTCTGAGCGCGGATGGCGAATGCGCGCGCCTTTGCTTGGTCGACCATCGCGGGCGCGTCGCGCCGCCACTCGGGTCCAGTCCCCCGGTGTCCGCAAATGCGCGCGCGTTCGTCAGGTGCACGGGGAACAGGTCGTGGTCGGGGTGCGATTCTGCGCGGCCGGTGGCGAGTGCGCGCGCGTTTGCTTGGTCGACCATCGCGGGCGCGTCGCGCGCCGGCACCCGGGTCCAGTCCTGACGAGACTCAGCGAAGTTCCCCAACCGCGCTCATCGAAATTCCCCACTCGTGAGCGGTGTTCACTGTAGTGGTTGGCGGGTTCCGGTGGTGGCTTTGCGGAGCTTCTCCGATCGGGCGTTGTGGTCTCGTAGTCGGTAGGAATCGCCGTCGAGGTTGAGTACGACGGAGCGATGCAGGAGTCGGTCGAGCATGGCTGCTGCGACGGTGTTGTCACCGAGCACTTCGCCCCAGGATCCGACGCCGCGGTTGGTGGTCATCACGATCGATGTCTTCATATACCGTTGCGAGACAACCTGAAACAGCGCCGAGGCTGCCTCGCCGGGCAACGGTAGATAGCCGAGTTCGTCGATCACCAGCAGCGTCGGGCCGGCATAGAATCGCATCGTCGTCGCCCACCGCCCTTCGAGAGCTGCCCGGTGGCAGCGGGCCGCGAGATCAGCTGCGGTAGTGAAATATGTTCGATACCCGGCATGCGCAGCAGCTCTTGCGAGCCCGACCGACAGATGCGTCTTGCCGACCCCGGGCGGGCCGATGAGCAGCACATTCGTCGCTGTCTCCAAGTATCGACAGGTCGCGAGCTCGTCGATGAGTTTGCGATCGACACCGGCTGCGGCGTCGTAGTCGAAGTCCTCGAGCGACGCCGGCGTCGGCAAGCACGCGAACCGCAGTCGCCCGGTCAACCGGCGTGCCTCGGTGGCCTCGACTTCGATCGAGAGCAACCGATCCAACGCTGCGGTCATCGACAGTTTTTCCGCTGCTGCTTGGTCGAGGACCGAGGGCAACGCTTCGGCGGCGTCGTGGAGTTTGAGGACCGCCAGATGCCCCCGCAGACGTTGATAGAGACTCGCCGCTTCGGCCGTGTTCGGTGCAGGCATCCGGTCGCCTGTTTTCTTGTCGGCCATCAGAGGGTGTTCCTTCCGTGTGCGGCCCGTTCGTAGACCGACAGGTCGTAGATGACCGCGCCGGTGTCAGCGGATTCGGTTGCATGACTGCCGCTTTCGCGCTGACCATCTCTGGATGACAGTGTCGATTCGGCCGACGTTCGGAGCTTCTCAGCGGCAGCGAGAGCGTCGGGTCCGGGTGGGATCCGTTCTTTGCGGCGGTGCGGGCGGCCGGTATTGGCACCCGCCATTGCTGCTTGTTCGAGGGCGTAGACATGTCCGTGATCGCGGACCATCGCCCCGGTACCATCGGCAGCCAACCGGTGCCGGGCAATGGTGATGCCGGATGTGGTGACGATGTCGATGACATCAGCGCCCAGAACATGCGTCACTGTCACAGTGGCACAGGCGAGCTCGGGCGGGACCGAATACCGGTTACCGCGATAGGACACCAGCGCTTGGCGAGAGACGACCCGGTCGGTGCTCATGATCGCTGGATACGCAGCCGACGGCATCGGATGCAACCCCTCGGTGGTGGCGATCGTCGCCACCGATGCCTTCCCGTCTCTGGTGGGCCGCAGCCGGGTGTCGCCGCGCAGACTGCAGAACCGATCGAGGCTCGCTTGGGCTTGTTCGACGCTCAGATCGTCCGAGAGAGTGCGCCACCAACGCTGCGCGGCAGTGTGATTGGACTTCTCCACCGAACCTTTGCGGTTGCCGCGGCGGGGCGGGCAGATCGCGACGGAGACACCGTAGTGTTTCGCGACGCCGGCGAAACTGGCCGTGACCCAGCCCGACTCTGGATGGCAGACCGTGGCCATCCGATCGAACCGCCACACGCGGCTGACGCCGCCGAGACCTCGACAGATGCGGTCGAGTCCGTCGACGACGTTGATGGCGCTCATCGAAAATGCTCAACTTCGCTCAGCGAAAGTGCTCACCCGGTAGCGGTGATCACTGTAGCGGTTGACGGGTCCCGGTGACGGC
>NZ_JBFBMS010000016.1:0-70943 GCF_040702765.1 Rhodococcus sp. NPDC076796
CCATCAGCATCGGAGGAGGCCCGCCCTCATTGGCGGAGCCACACGGGTGAGCACTTTCAGAGATCAGATCTGGGCACTTTCACTGAGCGCCGTCAGTGAGGGGATTAGTTTTCCACAGGTCGATCTGAACCAAGATTCGTCATTGGTTGTCGGTACGGTTCGGGAGAACCTTATGCTCGGAATCGATGGTGGTGTATCCGAGGATGCCATCTGGCGATCCCTTGGTCAGGTTTGTTTAGCCGAGAGAGTTCGTCGACTTCCTGCCGGCTCGGACACTGTTATCGGAGGTGGCGTTGAACTTTCTGGTGGAGAGCGCCAGCGGCTTGCGCTGGCAAGGGTCTTCATGGTTGATCGACCGCTGGTGTTGCTTGACGAACCGACATCGAGCGTGGACAGCAACAACGAACGGTCGATCGTCGAAAGCTCGACTGAACTTTCGGTTCGGAGCTCCGTAATCGTGGTTACGCGCAAGTCGGCTATTGTTGAGGGTGCAAATACCGTGATTACGGTAGAAGGTGGTCGCGTGCAGAGCACGCTGGGTGTCTAAACCCCGTCGCTATTTAGATTACGCTTGTTCTCTATCTGACTACATTCGATGGTCGGGGTCTCCGGAGCCTTACTAGACCTGGCTGGCGGGCCAATTCTTTGCGCATTGAGGGGTGGAGAATCGGTCAATCTCATCCTGGCTCTTGGTGTTTGAAGTGGTAGTCTGAAACGTATGAATGAAGCAAGCGCGGCCTATTTCGGAATAGTCGTTTTTGAGCTGGGGAAGGTGGACGGTAGCGGTTCATACTTTCGTGAGGACTTCTATCTAGTTCAAGCGCGCGATGAATCGTCGGCGAAAGCGAGTGTGGAGGGTCTTGCGAAGGATCAAGAGTACGAACCTGGCGACTCAACGGACCGTTCATTTGTTCGATTGAAAGCTGTCGTCGACGTTGCGCCCACGTTACGGGAGGTCGCTGGTGATCGCGTGGATCTATATTCCCGGCACTTCGCTTCCTTCGATACATATTCGTCACTCGAAATGAATTTGGGCGGTCGCGACCCTCTGGCGGAGTAAGTCAAAGTGTGCGCCGCGAGTTCTGCACTACTTTCTGTACAGACTGTCGTGTTGAACGTAGTGCGGCGACCTTGGCATTAGATCTAACTCGGGAAACGCATACATCGTAAACTCGACTATTGCCGGAACCACCGGTGCAGATGGAATCGATTATGGTGCGATCACATAAGGCAACCAACGGTCCATAACAACGTCCACCGAAGCGCACGGCTTCGAGCAGTCCGTAGCCCCAACGGAACACCGGGGTTGCGGCTTCTTCCCGTGGTTGGGCCGTGAGTGGAGACATCCTGCTACCCCTGCAATAGCAGCACCCTGCGCCCGACGGTCCAGCAGCCGGCCGTCGGGCGCAGCCGTGGTGTTACGTTCGACCCGCACCCGACGGCACGACACGAGGCGGACGATGTGACCCGGTACGAAGCACTGACAGAACTGCTCGACGAGAGGTACTCGTGCCGGCAGTTTCTGCCGAAGCAGGTCTCGCGCGAGGTACTCGAACAGCTACTGTCAGCCGCCCGACGGACTCCCTCCTGGTCCAACACCCAGTCGTGGCAGATCATCGTGACCGAAGGCGATGCCACCCGGAAGTTCTCCGACGCATTGGTGGAGCACGTGACGTCCGGGGTGCCGCAGCCGGACTTCCCGTTTCCGGCCAACTACAACGCCCTGCACCGAGCGCGGAGACGTGAATGCGGCGGCGCGCTGTACGAGAGCATCGGCGTGGTCAAGTCCGACACCGAGGCGACGACTCGCCAGTTCATTCGTAACTACGAGCTGTTCGACGCCCCGCACGCGGCCATCATCACCACCGACGCCGATCTGGGTGTGTACGGGGCGGTCGACTGCGGGCTGTATCTCCAAACTTTTCTGCTTGCCGCGCAGAGTCTCGGTCTCGGAGCCATCGCTCAGGCAGCGCTCGCCGCATACTCGCCGTTTCTGCACGACTGGTTCGACATCCCGGACACCCGAAAAGTGGTGGCCGGCATCTCCTTCGGCTATCCCGACGAGACTCACCCGATCAACGGATTCCGTACCAACCGAGCGCCTCTCGATGAGACGGTGAGATTCGTCAGCAGCTAGGGAGCGAGCTGCGGCCCGAACTTCGCCTCGATCTCGGCGAAGTACGCGTCGGCCAATCCGACGAACTGTTTCTCGTCGAGCGCGATTCGATCGCCGACGGCGTACCCCAGAATGCTTTTGGCGGGATCCAGATTTATGGTCGGATCGTTGGTCATGATGTCGTCGGCCGTCGTCATCGACGCGGCCAGGACTCGGACCTCGTTGAGTGGATTGCCGTTCTTCTTCTCCTGGCCGCGCATGCGGTGCAGGAAGTACACCTCCAGCGTCAGGACGAGATTGTTGAAGAAGGCGACGTCGAATGCCTCGTCCAACGCAGTTGTCGTCGTTCGATTCGACGCAACCGCACGGTATGCGGCGAGCTGAGAATCGAGGCGCGCACGGCAGGCGTCGATGTATTCGCGGGAGTACGACTTCACGGACAGCACGCGGGCGATCTTAATCCGGCTCGTGGGCTGACGCTGGGCAAACGTCAGTGCGAGAGGCGTCCAACCAGTTCTCTGCCCACATCGGTTCCCGAACGCCAGGCGCTCTCCACCCGGGGCACTCCGGATTCGCACCACTGATCGCCCGCCAAACCGACGTAGCGTCCGTCTTGCTGCTGCAGTGCGAAGTTGGAATCGTGTTGCGCCGCAGGCTTGGCGAAGGTCCAGCGATGAGCGTGAGTCCATGTCGGTTGCGCGGTGACGACGGACAATTCGCGTAGCGCGTCGAGAACCGGGGCGATCGCGTCGTCGGGGAAGTCGAGATGCTGCTGCGCGCGTTCCGACGTCGTGTGCACCACCAGAACCGGAGCGCCGTCTCCGCGCCGGGCACCGTCGTCGACGACGAAGTCGATGTCGGGATGATCGTTGACGAATGCGGCGTCCCGAAAGGGAATGTCGAGCCCGTCGAACCCACACGCCACCGCGATGACAGGAACGTAATCGACGGCATCGGGGACTGCGGTCAGTCGCGTCGCCTGCGGATCCGGCATCGCGACCACGACGTGACCGTCGGGCAAATCGGTCAACTCGGTGGGATGTTGGATGTCGACGCCGTCGAGCATGTTGCGTACCAGCGATCGCAGTCCGTTCGGGGTCGCCCAGCGAACCGGCCCGGTCGTCGTGCACGGTGCCGTATCGGGCTTGAGGATGCCGAACGTGTTGGCCCACTGGCGCGCCAATCCACCCGACTCCCACTCGGCGACCACCGTCGAGAATTCCTGATCTCGGACGGTGAAGTAGCCGGCACCCAGGTCGACGCGACGTCCGTGCAACTCGGGCGAGGACATTCGCCCGCCCGGAGCGCGTCCTCTGTCGACGATGCGGAACGGCACGTCTGCGTCGCGGAGAACCCGCGCACAGGCCGCACCGGCTATGCCGGCACCGACGATGGTGACCGGATCGGTGATGCGGCCCGTTTCGGAGTTCATCGGTCCAGTATGCCGGGATCAGTCGGTCGCGTCGGTGAGCCGAAGGAATTCGGCACCGCGGGGTGAGATGCGGTAGCCCGTCTCGAGGCTGATCGTCAGCCCTAGAGTCTTCAGCCGGCGTACACGGGCTTTGAACGTCTTCGTATCCAGTCCGGCCTGCTCGGCAAGGTCCGCTGCGCGGCGTCCGGGTTCGGCGGCGATGGCCGTCAATACTTCTCGTGTCCAAGCAGATTCGGACCGCGAGTCCATCCGCGAAAGAGTCGTCCTCAAAGCGTCGAGTGCGGTCTCGTCCAGTGCGGCATCGTCGGCCAGGGCATCACGAGGATCGGCACCGAGGTACGAGACCTCGATCAGATAGGTGGGATGCGAGCTGGGGCCGAAGAACGACTTCTCGAGGTGACTACGCGATATTTCCCCCGCGGCCCGGGCATCCGCGTCGGTCAGCCCGTCAGGATCCACCTCGCGGACGGAGTCGATGCGAATCATGCCCGAGGGTGAGCGCTGAATCGACCCGGCAGTCACTTTCGGACTCGACCACCGCCGATAGACCCGGCTGACTGTGCCGTCGGCGATGGCTCGAGCGACGGCGACAGTGAAGATCACGAGCCTGCTTTCATGAATCGAGAGGATATCAATTCTGCTCGTCGTGCGGAAAAGATCTGCACCAGAGGCATTCTGGACAATTCGGTCACCCGCTGCATCGGCGTTCACTTTGTGTTCGACTACAGGGATGTCAATCACGGATAAGCCGGAAACCGATGAGCAAGGACTCGGCACCAGCCTGAAGCCACGGCACGTGACGATGATTTCGATTGCCGGAGTCATCGGTGCGGGATTGTTCGTGGGTTCGGCCAACGCCATCGCGACGGCAGGCCCAGCGGTGCTGCTGGCGTACCTGTTCGCGGGAACACTCGTGATCCTGGTGATGCGCATGCTGGGGGAGATGGCGACGGCCAATCCTGACACCGGCTCGTTCTCCACGTATGCCACTCGCGCGCTGGGTCATTGGGCCGGATTCTCGGTCGGATGGCTCTACTGGTGGTTCTGGGTGCTGGTGATCCCGGTCGAAGCCACCGCGGCTGCATCGATTCTCACGAACTGGCTCGGCGGAGCCCAATGGATGTGGGCACTGCTCATCGTCATCGCCCTCACCGCGACCAACCTGATCAGTGTCGGCAACTACGGTGAATTCGAGTTCTGGTTCGCCCTGGTGAAGGTCGTGGCCATCATCGCGTTCATCGGCCTGGGGATTGCGGCGATCTTCGGGTTGCTACCCGACTCGGAAGTCAGTGGTGTGGACCAACTCTGGGCCTCGGGTGGTTTCATGCCGCTGGGATTCGGCGCGGTGATCGCGGCCATGCTGACGACGATGTTCTCGTTCATGGGCTCGGAGATCGTCACCATCGCTGCGGCAGAATCGAAGGACCCTGCCAAGGGAATCACCCGCGCCACGAACTCTGTCATCTGGCGAATCTCGATCTTCTACTTCGGTTCCATATTCGTCATCGTCGCGTTGGTGCCGTGGAACGAACTGGATCCCAACACGGGGTCGTATCAGTTCGTCCTGTCCAAGATGGGGATCCCGCACGCCGAGACCATCATGGACATCGTCATTCTGACTGCGGTTGCCTCGTGCCTGAATTCCGCGCTCTACACCGCGTCGCGAATGCTGTATTCGCTCGGCGATCGAGGCGACGCACCCAGGGCGGTCAAGAAGATCACCACGAACGGGGTGCCGTGGGTTGCGGTGATCGCCTCGATGGTGCTCGGGTTCCTCGCCGTGGTCGGAAATTACATCCTGCCCGAGAAACTCTTCACCTACCTGCTGGCGACCACCGGAGCCGTCGCGCTCTTCGTCTACCTCGCCATCGCCAGCAGCCAGTTGGTGCTGCGGCGTCAACTCGACCGCGACGGCGAACGCCCTGCCGTTCGGATGTGGCTCTACCCGTGGTTGACCTACCTGGCCATCGGGTTCATCGTGTTCGTACTGGTGATGATGGTGGTCCGGCCGGAGCAGCGGTCGTCCATTCTGCTGTCGGCAGTGCTGGCGGCCGTGACCGTGATCGGTGGAATTGCGGTGCAGCGCCGAAATGCGCGGCGCGACACTGTCGTCGCCCGCGCATCGGAGTGAATGCGATCAGATCCCCGCGTACACCTGCCGGTACAGATCGACGATCTGCTCGGCCGTAGGCACAACCGGATTGTTGCCTGGGCTTCCGGACGCGAGCGCCTGCTCGGCCATGAGCGGCAACAGATCGTCCCACCTCGCCTTGTCGATACCGAAGGTCTCCGGCGTCGGAACCTCCACCTCACGGCACAGTGTGACGATCGCATCCTGCAACTTGCCACCGGCAAGCTGATCCGAATCGCTTTCCGATGCCGCGCCCAGTGCGCGTGCGCAATCGGCGTAACGCGCCTGGGCCCCGTCGATCGAGAATGCCGTGACGGCAGGCAACAGCATCGCGTTGGAAAGTCCGTGTGCAACGTGGAAGTGCGCGCCGATCGGTCGACTCATGCCGTGCACCAAACAGACACTCGCATTGGAGAACGCCATCCCGGCCTGCGTCGAGGCATGCATCATGGCCTCGCGCGCCTGCCGGTCGTCGCCGTCCCGATACGCCCGCAGCAACGACGTTCCGATCGTGCGAATCGCACTGAGCGCCAAACCGTCGGAAATGGGGTTGGCCTTCTTGCTGACGTACGCCTCGATGGCGTGGGTGAGCGCATCGACACCGGTATCGGCCGTCAAGCGCGCCGGCATCGACATCGTCAACTCGAAGTCGATGATCGAGGCGATCGGGAGGAACGACAGCCCGGGGCACAGCATCTTCTCGTCCGAGGCGACGTCGGTGATGATGGTGAACTGAGTTGCTTCCGAACCGCTTCCGGCCGTGGTGGGAATGGCGATGATCGGCAGGGCCGGGCCGGTGGAGAGCACCGGAGCCTTGAAGTTGCGCATCGTGCCGCCCTGCACCGCGAGAATGGCCAGCGCCTTGGCCGTGTCCATCGGACTACCACCGCCGAACCCGATGATCGAATCGGCCGAATGCTGCTGCACCGCTTCGAGACCCGAGACCAACGAATCCGTCGTCGGATCCGGAACGGTGCCCGAGAACAATGCCGGCGTCTTCCCGGCCTCGGTCATGATCTTCATCAAACGATCCGCCGACCCGTTGCCCGCCATGAACGCATCGGTGACGAGCAACGGCCGGGACACGTCGAGATCGGTCAGAACCGTACCCAACTCTTCGACGGCACCGCCGCCCAGCTTGAGGAACCGAGGAAACGAAATATTGGCAACCATGGTGTGCTCCTTTGTGGGTGACCATGTGCGCGGAACTTCGTAGTGGGCTACGAGGTTCCGCGCACATGGGTTTTGTAGAACTCAGCTGTTTTCGGGGAATCCGAGGTTGATGCCGCCGTGGCTGGGGTCGAGCCAGCGACTGGTGACGGCTTTGCCACGGGTGAAGAAGTGAACGCCCTCGGTGCCGTGGGCGTGGCTGTCGCCGAAGAGGGAGTTCTTCCAGCCGCCGAAGCTGTAGTACGCCATGGGAACCGGGATGGGGACGTTGATACCGACCATGCCGACTTCTACCTCGTTCTGGAAGCGGCGGGCCGCACCACCGTCGTTGGTGAAGATGGCGGTGCCGTTGCCGTACGGGTTGTCGTTGATCAGCCGCAGTGCGTCGTCGTAGGCCTCGACACGGACGACCGAGAGCACGGGTCCGAAGATCTCGTCGGTGTAGATGCTCATGTCTGGAGTGACGTTGTCGATGAGGGTGGGGCCGAGCCAGAATCCGTCGGTGCCGCCGTCGGGCTGGACGGTGCGACCGTCGACGACGAGGGTGGCCCCGGCCGCTTCGCCTGCGTCGACGTAGGAGGCGACCTTGTCCCGGTGTGCCTTGGTGACGAGCGGGCCCATGTCTGCGCCTCGGGTTCCGTCGCCGGTGACCAGCGGCGTGGTGCGTTCGGCGATCTTGGCCACGAGTTCGTCGGCGATGTTCCCGACGGCGACGAGGGCAGAGATCGCCATGCAGCGTTCGCCTGCGGAGCCGAAGCCCGCGTTGACCATCGCGTCGGCGGCGAGATCGAGATCTGCATCGGGGAGGACGACGGCATGGTTCTTGGCACCGCCGAGTGCCTGGACGCGTTTTCCGTGGGCGGTGCCGGTGGCGTAGACGTACTGGGCGATGGGAGTGGAGCCGACGAAGGAGATCGACTTGATCTTCTTGTTCTCGAGGAGCTCGTCGACGGCCACCTTGTCGCCCTGGAGGACGTTGAAGACGCCGTCGGGCAGGCCGGCCTCGGCCCAGAGCTGTGCGAGCCAGATGCTGGCGCTCGGGTCTTTCTCGGAGGGTTTGAGGACGACGGTGTTGCCGGCGGCAATGGCGATGGGGAAGAACCACATCGGGACCATGGCGGGAAAGTTGAAGGGGGAGATGATCCCGACGGGTCCAAGCGGTTGACGGATGGAGTAGACGTCGACGCCGGTGGAGGCGTTCTCTGTGTATCCGCCCTTGAGCAGATGTGCCATGCCGCAGGCGAATTCGACGACTTCCTGGCCGCGGCCGATCTCACCCAGAGCGTCGGAGAGAACCTTGCCGTGTTCGGCGGTGATGATCTCGGCGAGCTCGTTCTTTCTGGCGTTCAACAGCTCTCGGAACGAGAACAGGATGGAGGTGCGCTTGGCGAGGGAGGTGTCGCGCCACGCCGGGAACGCGGCTGCGGCGGCGTCGATGACCGCGCGGGCGTCCCCGGTGTCGGCCAGGGTGAGCGTGCCGGTGACCTCACCGGTAGCGGGGTTGGTGACAGGGGCGGTCCGGTCGGAGGTTCCGGAATAAGTCTTTCCATCGAGCCAGTGCGCAATGACGTCGGTCAACGTTCGATCCTTCCATCGGTGTGTCTCGAGTCTCACTTGTACAGATGCACATGTCAAAGGCCAAAACCGCAGATCGCTGTGCAGAAATGCACACCGGCGATAGTCTCGGCGGGTGTTCAACGCAGACCATCTCCGCTACTTCCTCGAAGTGTCGAGGACCGGGCGTTTGACCGACGCCTCGCACACTCTCGGTGTGGACCACACCACCGTCGGCCGGCGCATCACGGCGCTCGAGAAATCGGCCGGGCAGCGCCTGTTCGACAGAACGCCGTCGGGTTGGCGACTGACCGAGGCGGGTCGACGCCTCGTCGCGTATGCCGAGACCGTCGAATCGACACTCATCGCCGCGTTCGAGGACCAGACCGCCGATACCGGATCGCTGCGAGGGACCGTGCGCATCGCAGCGCCGGACGGGTTCGGGGCATTCGTCCTGACGCCCAAACTGGGGCTGCTCAGGGACAAGCACCCCGATCTCGACATCGAGTTGGTCACCGCCACGGAGCACAATTCTTTGGCTACCAGGGAATTCGACATCGCAATCACGTTGGAGCGGCCGTCGCCGAGATTCGTGGTGAGTCGCAGGCTGGCGACGTACTCCCTCGGGCTCTACGCTGCCGCAAGGTATCTCGCTGCGATGCCCCCTGTCGACACCGTCGAGGATTTGCGAGAACACACTCTCATTTCGTATGTCGACGCTCTGCTCGACGTTGCGCCACTGCGAATACTGGACGCCATTCTTCCCGACGGGCGTGCACGGATACAGACCAACAACATCACCGGTCAGTGGATCGCCGCGAGGTCCGGGGTGGGAATCGCGCCCTTGCCCAGTTACATCGGCGAACCGGACGACGCTCTGACGTCGGTGTTGCCCGGAGTCGTCTCGGTGGAGCGAACCTATTGGACTGTGGTGCCGCGAGAACTGACCGGTCTCGCGAGGGTGAAGGTGGTCGACGAATTCCTCAGATCGGTCGTGACCGACGAACAGCATCTCTTTGCTGTGCAACAGAAACCACAGTAGATCCGCACAGCCCGAGAGTGTCGGTGGCCGTTGGCATTTGGACGTTCAGATGAGACGTCCGTCTCGTGATGACGGACACACGTGACGCCGACCTCAAAAAAGTGGGAATCGGCCAACATAGGGGTAACAATCTGTTACAGACAAGTCCGCAATGGCGGATCCACCCGAGATTCTGGGGGAATCATGACACTGTTCGTAATGGCAACGGTCGGCTTCGTCGGCATGGCAATCGCACTGCTCAACGACGGAAGCGACATGAATTTCCGTGGTCGCCAGTTGGCGGGCGCGTACCGCCAGCGCTGAGTCCGGCATACCGAATTCCCGCGCCGGGTGCGCAGTTGGCAAGATTCGTGGGATGTGGACACACCCCCGAGCGGTCGGCTTACTGGTCGGCTACGGCCTCGATCGAGTGTTCGCAGACCCGCAACGCTGGCACCCGGTTGCAGGATTCGGTACCACGGCACTGCGCGTCGAACACGTCCTCTACCGCGACAGCCGGGCTCTCGGCGTCGTTCATGCGGTCGCGCTGATCGGCTCGGTGACCGCACTCGGCTTCGGGTCGACTCGCGTGGCCCATCGTGTGGGTGTACCTGCTGAGGTTGCTCTGGTCGCGGCCGCTACCTGGGCCGCGCTCGGAGGCACGTCCCTATCGAAGGTGGGTCGGCAGATGGCGGACCACCTCGACAACGACGACCTCGAGAGCGCACGCGCACTGCTGCCGTCACTGTGCGGTCGAGATCCGGAACCACTCGACTCCGACGGCCTCGCACGCGCTGCACTGGAGTCCATCGCGGAGAACACCTCCGACGCGACGGTCGGGGTGCTGGTGTGGGGAGCACTGGCCGGGGTGCCAGGAATTCTGGCCTACCGAGCGAGCAACACGCTCGACGCGATGGTCGGCTACCGGTCTCCCAAATATCTGCGCTTCGGTTGGGCCGCAGCACGAATCGACGACATTCTGAACCTGCTACCGGCTCGCGTCACCGGCGTAGCGACGGTTGTCGCAGCTCCCTCGGTGCAGGGTTCGCCCGCCCGAGCCCTGAAGATGTGGCGACGCGACGCTGCGCAGCACCCCAGCCCCAACGCAGGTGTTGCGGAGGCGTCGGCTGCCGGGGCACTGGGGCTGCAGCTCGGCGGCAGAACGCAGTACCGACATGGCGTCGAGATCAGACCGACACTCGGTGACGGCCACTCGCCGACTGCACGCGACCTTCGTCGATCGGTCGCACTGTCGAGCCGAGTGCAGGAACTGTCTGCTCTCGCGTCAGCGATTCTTGCCGTAGCGATCGGCCAAGCGAGGATCCGACGGCGTCGTCGAGCGTGACGCCGCACGCGCCCTGGCTCGCTTCTCGCGGCGTGTGGGCAACGTGAACTCTTCTTCGTCCTCGGGACCGAACTCGGGTTCGGCGTCCGGCTCGCCGGACATCGCGTCGGCGAGTTCGGCACGGGAGTTACGGCGTTCCCGTATCTCCGCCCGTGCGAAATACGCCAGGCCCAGCGGTGCCATGATGCCGAACGCCAGCCACTGCAGACCGTAGGACAGATAGGGGCCTGCGTCGGTCTGCGGCAGTTCGATCAAGCCGAGACCGCCCGGCTGAGCGTCGTCGAGCTGTAGATATCCGTCGACGGCGTCGACTCCGACCGCTGCGCCGATCTGTTCCGGATTGATGTTGTAGACCTGCAGCCGACCGTCGTCCTCGACGGGCTCGCGCGAGGTGCCCTCCGCTTGGCGTAGCCGCGCGTTCAGCGTCACTTCACCGGCGGGTGCCGCCTCGAACTCGGGCGCTCTGGTTCCCTCCACCGGCAACACGTACCCGCGGTTGACGAGGACGGTGGGCCCGCCGTCGATCACGAACGGGGTGATGACCTCGTATGCGGGCTGATCACGGATGCTGCGCAGCCGCACCAGGACGTCGGAATCTGCGACATAGGACCCGGGGGCGATGACCCGACGCCACTCGTCCTCGGCCGGGAACCCGTTTGCGGTGAGAACATCGGAGATCGGCACCGGATCCGCGTCGACGGATCGGGTGATCAGATCGTTGCGCTCGGACGTCGAGGTGTTCTTTCCCAACTGCCACGGAGCGAGCACGCTGAAGCACAGGAACGCAAAGGCCAGCACTACCGCAGCCAGCACCAACCATTTGGGTCGCAGCAAGAACGCTAACTTTCGCACTCCACCACGGTAGCCGGGTCAGCGAGAGAGTCGAGACCGTGCCCAGTCCAGGATGCCGGGAACGGCACTTTCTATCTGCTCGCGCACCTCGGCGAACGCCGAATCGGAGGAGTAGTACGGATCGGCCACCGACGAGTCGTCGGCATCGGGATCGAACGACCGCAGCAGTGCGACACGATCTGCCGGAGCGCCGAGCTGCAGCAGGGCGCGCGCATGGCCGGTATCGAGCGCGACGATCAGATCTGCCGCGAGGTGATCCGGGCCGACCTGCGCCGCTGCGTGCTCGCTGTCGTATCCGTGGGCGTCGAGCTCAGCGACGGTTCGTGGATCTGCGCCGTCGCCCACATGCCAGCCGCCGGTCCCGGCGCTCGAGACACGCACCGCGTCGTCCAGACCGGCGTCGCGCAGATGCCCCGCGAAGACCTTCTCGGCCATCGGCGATCGGCAGATGTTGCCGGTGCACACGAACGTCACATGCAGTGGCTCGTTCACAGCACGGCCGCCGTGTTCTGCTCGAGCACGGTGGCCAACTCGTCCATGCTCGACGCAGTGAACGCGGCGTCGTCGCTCTCGCCGTCGACGCCGTAGCCCCACTCCACGTACACCGTGGGAATGCCGAATCGAGCGGCACCGTGCACGTCGTGGTCACGATCACCGATCATGATGACCCCGGCCGTGCCGCCGTCCGCGGACTCCACCGGGTCGATACCGAGGTTGGTCAGCGAATGCGCGATCACATCGGATTTCGCCCGCCGGGCACCGTCGTTGCTGGCACCGCCGATGAACTCGAAGTACCGCGACAGGCCGAAGTGGTCCAGAATCCGAACGGCGAATCGCTCCGACTTCGACGTCGCCACACCGAGGCGGACGCCGCGATCCTGCAAGCGCGTCAACACCGACTCGATACCGTCGAACGCGGTGTTCTCGGCCCAGCCCCGCTCGTCGTAGCGCTCGAAGTACGCCGACAGTGCACGTCGCGCCGCAGCCTCGTCCAGGCCGAGACCGCGCAACGTATCGATCAGGGGCGGCCCGACGACCATCGACAGCTGTTCCTCGGTCGGTTCGGGGGCGTCCACCGACGCCAATGCATGACGAAAACCGGCATGAATCCCCGGTGCGGAATCGGTCAACGTCCCATCGAGATCGAACAGGACAACGGACGCGGGAGCATCGACAGACATGGTCGAAGCGTATCGGTGCGGGCTGTTCGGTGACGGCGAGGCTACGCTCGTCGCGATGTCCGACACAGCTGCCGATCCCGATGCGCTACTCCGTCACCACGGAGACGTCGAGGTCGATTCCGGATTCGTCGACTTCGCCGTCAACGTGCGGGGTGACGGTCCGCCGGCCTGGCTTCGCGATCGGCTGAGTGCGGCACTGAGTTCGTTGGGTTCGTATCCTTCTCTGGCTGCGGAGAAGGCCGCGCGCGAGCAGGTTGCCGCACACCACGGCCGCTCAACGGACGAGGTGTTGCTGCTCAGCGGTGGTGCCGAGGGTTTCTCGATGCTGCCGCGCCTCGAGCCGAAGCTGGCGGCCACGATCCACCCGTCGTTCACCGAGCCCGACTGGGTGCTCGAGCAGGCGGGCATACCGGTGCACCGAGTGATCCTGCCGCCGCCCTTCGAGCTCGATCCGACGCTCGTGCCCGACGCCGCCGACATGGTGATCCTCGGCAACCCGACCAACCCCACCTCGGTTCTGCACCCACGCGAGATGGTCCTGAGACTTCGTCGACCCGGCCGCACACTGGTGATCGACGAGGCCTTCGCCGACGCCGTGCTCGGGGCGGGGGAGTCGGTAGCGTCCCAGAGCCTGGACGACGTGTTGGTTCTGCGGAGCCTGACGAAGACGTGGGCGCTGGCGGGATTGCGATGCGGATACGCACTCGGCCACCCCGACGTCCTCGCGCGACTGCAGCACGGACGCGCGCACTGGCCCCTGGGGAGTCTGCAGCTCGAAGCGATCCGCGCCTGCACCGAACCGTTCGCCGTCGATCAGGCACGCGCCGAATCCGAGCGCATCCACCGCGAACGCATCGCGATGATCCCGCGACTCGAGGCTCTTGGCCTCTTTGTCGCAGGCCCGGCCCGGGGGCCGTATCTATTGGTGCGCGTCCAGGATGCCGATTTGGTTCGAGAACGCCTGCGCACGATGGGGATCGCGGTTCGGCGCGCAGACACGTTCCCGGGGCTCGACCGTCACTACCTGCGCGTCGCAGTACGGGACTCGCAGCAGGTCGACATACTGGTGGACGCGTTGAACACCGTTCTGTGAGGAGAGCAGCGAACATGGCAGTGACACTGGCAGACGTCATCGAGATACTCGACGACGCGTACCCACCCCGCCTGGCGGAGAGCTGGGACTCGGTGGGCCTGGTGTGCGGAGATCCCGAAGCTGTTGTGCAGCAAGTCGTGTACACCGTCGACGTCACCGATGCAGTGGTCGACGACGCCATCGCCCGGGGTGCAGATCTCATCGTCGCCCACCATCCCTTGCTGCTCAAAGGCGTCGACACCGTCGCGGCCGACACCGCGAAGGGATCGGTGATCCACCGCCTGATCAAAGCCGACTGCGCGCTGTTCACCGCCCACACCAACGCCGACTCCGCCGATCCCGGCGTCTCCGACGCACTCGCAACCGCGCTCGGGGTGATCGACACCAGGCCACTCGACCCCATTCCTTCTCCCGCACACGACAAGTGGGTGGTCTTCGTGCCGACCGCCGACTCGGCCGCAGTGCGGCGGGCCCTGTTCGACGCCGGAGCCGGGCAGATTGGCGACTACAGCGAAGCCAGCTGGCAGAGCGCGGGTCTCGGCCAATTCCGTCCTGGCCCGAACGCACACCCGACGCTCGGTGTTCTGGGAGAGGTACACACCGAGGCGGAGGATCGCATCGAAGTCGTTGCCCCCAAAGGGCTACGTGCTCAGGTGCTTTCGGCGATGCGTCGGGCACACCCCTACGAGGAGCCCGCGTTCGACGTCTTCGAATCCGCGGCTCTACCGTCGTGCACCGGCCTGGGCCGCATCGGAAAGCTGCCGAGTCCGATGACGTTGGCCGAATTCACCGAGGTCGTCCGCGAGGCGTTGCCCACTACGACTTGGGGAGTACGCGCTGCAGGAAATCCCGAGGCCACGGTCTCGGTGGTTGCGATGTGCGGGGGAGCGGGTGACTCGTTCCTTTCCGCGGTGGCGCGCACCGACGCCGATGTGTACGTCACTTCGGACCTTCGGCACCACCCCGTCGACGAGCACCTGCGCGCAGGCGGCCCCGCGGTGATCGACACCGCGCACTGGGCCTCAGAGTTTCCGTGGTGCGAACAGGCGCGAGGAATCGTCGACGCCGCATTCGGCGACACCGACGGGTGGAGTAGCCGGGTTACCGAGGTCCGTACCGACCCGTGGACGCTGTGACCCGGCTGCTGGGCCGGAGTGGAGCCTGCAGAAACGACCCCGATGGGCCGGAGTGGAGCCTGCAGAAACGACCCCGATGGCTTGTATCCGGCGCTCTCGCCGTTCTGCAGCCGGTAGGGTGATCGGAACCAACTTCCATAGTCGCAGGAGTCATCAAGCGTGAACGTCGATCCCAAAGTCCAGGCCTCGCTGCTCGAATTGGCCGGTGTGGATACCGAACTCTCGCAGATCGCCCACCGCCGCAAGAGCCTCCCCGAGCAGCAGGAGGTGGACAAGCTCGAGACCGAGCGCACCACCCGCAAGGACGCCGCGGTGACGGTGCAGATCTCGATGGACGATCTCGATCGGGACATCCGCAAGCTCGAGGGTGAGGTCGACGCGGTTCGGAAGCGCGAGGCCCGCGACAAGAAGATGCTCGAGAGCGGCACCATCGCGCCGAAGCAGATGACCGAACTGCAGCACGAACTCGGCAGCCTCGAGCGTCGCCAGGGCATCCTCGAGGAGGAATTGCTCGAGGTCATGGAGCAGCGTGAGGCCAGTGAGCGGGACTACGAGCACGCCGGCGCGCAGCTCACTCAGATCGAAGACGAATTGGTCGATGCCGGCCGTCGCCGCGACGACGCCGTCGCAGACCTCGATGTCGCCGAGAAGCGCAGCGCCGAGCGCCGCGAGTCGTTGGTCTCGGGATTGCCCGCGGACCTTCTTGCGCTCTACGAGAAGCAGCGAGCGCTCACCGGCCGCGGTGCTGCACTGCTGCAGGCTCGCCGATGCGGAGCGTGTCGCATCGAACTCGATCGCAACGAGATCGCAAGCATCGCCAACAAGCCCGCGGATGCTCTCATTCTTTGTTCCGAGTGCAATGCAATCTTGGTGCGCACCAAGGAATCCGGAATTTGAGTCAGGTATCGAGGGTCGTCGCCGAGGCCGACGGTGGATCGCGCGGTAACCCCGGCCCGGCCGGGTACGGCGCGGTGGTGTTCAGCGCCGATCGTTCGCAGGTTCTCGCCGAACGTCGGGCATCGCTGGGCGTCGCCACCAACAATGTCGCCGAGTACAACGGTCTGATCGCGGCTCTGAGCGCGGCACGCGATGTCGGGGCTCGTGAGGTTGCCGTCCGGATGGACTCCAAACTCGTCGTCGAACAGATGTCCGGGCGCTGGAAAGTGAAGCACCCGGACATGATTCCGCTGCAGCGCAAAGCCGCCGAACTGGCTCGCGGCTTCGACTCCGTCACCTACGAATGGATTCCGCGCTCGC
This sequence comes from Rhodococcus sp. NPDC076796, assembly GCF_040702765.1. Taxonomy (NCBI): domain Bacteria; kingdom Bacillati; phylum Actinomycetota; class Actinomycetes; order Mycobacteriales; family Nocardiaceae; genus Rhodococcus; species Rhodococcus sp. NPDC076796. Next base: position 16,289 of record NZ_JBFBMS010000016.1, read on the forward strand.
AGAATTCACACGCCGACGCGCTGGCCAACGAGGCGATGGATGCAGCGGCCGAGGGTGTGGACCTGTCTGATCTGCCCGACGCCGAGCCGGTCGCAACGAAGCCTGCGTCGCCTGGGTGGACCGGTGCGATGGGGGAGCCGACCCGCCTGTTGTTGCTGCGTCACGGCCAGACCCCGATGTCGGTCGACCGGCGATACTCCGGCCGCGGCAACCCGGATCTGACCGAACTGGGTCGACGGCAAGCCGATTCTGCTGCAACGGTTCTGGGCTCACGGACGGATATCGACGCCATCGTGGCTTCGCCCCTCGCTCGCGCCCAACAGACTGCCGCGGCAACAGCCGGCCGTCTCGGATTGCCGGTTACCACTGTCGACGGACTCATCGAAACCGACTTCGGTGACTGGGAAGGGCTCACGTTCTCCGAGGCCATGGAACGTCACCCCGAGGGCCACAAGGCGTGGCGCGGCGACACCTCCGTCGCACCCCCGAACGGGGAGAGCTTCGACGCGGTGCGCGTACGTATCGAAGCAACCCGCGATCAGTTGCTCACCGAGTACGCCGGAAAAACCCTTCTGGTGGTCACCCATGTCACCCCGATCAAGATGCTGCTGCAACTTGCACTCGACGTCGGCCCGTCGCTGCTGTATCGACTGCACCTCGACCTCGCGTCGCTGAGCATCGCCGAGTTCTACCCCGACGGTGGGGCCTCGGTGCGATTGGTGAACGACACCTCGCACTTGACTCGACTGGCCTGATCCTTTCGGAGCATCGAAGGAGGGCGCGGTTCGTATGTCCGAGAACAGTATTCGCGAGCCTGTGGCGGCCCGCTGGATTGTCTTGGCGGCGTTCGCATCGGCCGTTGCCGGTCTGGCAGTCGCGTTCGGGTGGCGGTACGGGGTGAAGCGGAGTTGGCTCGATGCCGATGCCCCACCGCCCGTGGATCCGGGCGATTCTGGGTACTTTCGCGTGTTCGACTACGTGCAGTATGTGTCGGGACCGCCATGGTGGCCGATCACGTGGGTCGCTCCGGTTGCCGCTCTTGTGGTCGGCACCGTCGTCTCGGTCGCTATCGGATGGTTCCGGCTCGGCCGAACGACTGGCCGGGTCCCGCTCATCGTGGCCCCACTCCCACAAACGCACCGACCTCGCTGAACTATTCACCTGACGTGCACAAACGCAGGACAAGATGCCAGCTGCGTTCCAAGAGCTCGATCGACGCGCGAAAAGAGCTGAAGCAGCGAACGATCGCCTTCGGCAAGAGGACCATCGGCTGCAGAACCAAGTCAACATCTACGCGCAGGCCATCCACGAACTCACCACCGAACCAGTCGCGAGCTATTCGCGCAAGCTCTCGCAGATAGCCGCACTTAGGCACTGACCGGTCGACGGCGCGCGGCACGTTTCTGCCTATGCGACGATTGGCCGATCCAAACTTGCTGCGAGGTAATAAGTTTGCGTGGTAGGCGCTATCCGTCCGTGACAGGCCTAACGCGTGCTGCAGAGGGAAGGCACGTTGCGAGATCTTCGCGCAGCCGTAGTTGCTGCTCCGGGGTCAACGGCGCGAACAGCTGCCTTTCCACCGTTCGGACAGCGGTGCTGGCACGTCGCAGGATTGCCTGACCGTCGTCGGTGAGTCTGCTCGGTAGCGCACGGCCGTGGGGAGCCTCGTCGGGTCGGGTGAGCAGGCCGCGGTCTTGCAGTCGGCGAAGCACCAGGTTCATTGACTGCCGTGTCACGAAAGCGCGACGGGCCAGCTCGGAACTGGACAAACCGGCGTCTTGCCCGAGTAGCTCCAAGCAGGCGTACTGCGGGACGGTCAGGTCGAGTGGCCGGAGCGTCTCATCCATCGCAGTGCGCAGTGAAGCATGCACCTGCTTGAGGACGTAGCCGACTGAGAGCCCCAATTCGCCGACTTGCTCTTGCTTCATGTCAGCAGTCTGACATACGCTTTATGTCAACACACTGACATGGAGGAGGCTGTTCATGGCTGGCAACGTCACGTACTTCGAGGTACCCAGTAGCGATATCCAGGCGACCCAGCAGTTCTGGGGTTCACTATTCGGTTGGAAGTTCAACGAGGGGAACTTCCCGGGCTACTCGATGATCGACGGGCCCACGCCGATCGGCGGCGCACCGCACGAGGATTCGTCACGACACCCGCGAATTTTCTTCGCCGTTGATGACATCCATGCGGCCGTAGCGCGGGTGCGGGAACTGGGTGGCACTGCAGAGGATCCTGTGACGATTCCATCCGGGGCGTTCGCTCACTGTGTCGATGACCAGGGTGTGAAGTTCAGCCTCTCCCACGAGCCCGAGGGGCAGGCTTGAGCCAGGCGTCTACTCGAATGGCTACCACGACGCCAAGCCTGTTCACATCTCTTCTACCGCTGGCAGTAGCGCCTAGTTGTCCGTCTCGCCCCGCTGCGTCAAGTCAACGTGCTCACGATATTGGGAGCAACGGCGCTGATGATGGCCGGGCATTACACCGTCTACACCTACTTGGGCGCCATCACGGCGGGAGCCACCGCGGGCCCGTTCGCCAACGCGTTAACCCTGATTCTCGTCGCGTGGGGCGTCGGCGTGCTTGCCGGAAACTTCCACGCTGGGTTCTGGGCCGATAAGGGTTCAGGGCTGGGAGCCGCTCTGGCAGCACTCGGCGGTGGCACCCTGCTACTCGCGATCAGCCCGCTCACAGTCAGCCACCTGACTACAGTGACCGTTTGGGCTGCTGTGTGAGGAGCCACCGACGGGATGGCCTCGGTGGTGCAGCAACACCGCCTGGTTGCGGTCACACCCGCATCCGCGCCGTTACCTTTCGGACTGAACTCCTCTGCGATCTACCTTGGCGTCGCGGCAGGAGGCTTCATCGGAGGAGGGGCGCTGGAGTGGATGGTACCCACTCTGCACGGTGTTCCCGCCGCCATCCTGGCGGTACTCGCCACTTTGGTGACCGTCGCCCAAAGCGGACAAAGCCGCACGAGAGTAGCGAAGCCCGATCCAGACGAGGCCCGACGAAACCCTGGACCTGAACAGCACCGTCCGCAGCCCCGTCACGAATGCCCGCGTAGCTCTTGGCGGACCGTTCGAGCATAGGGCGTCGGTGCTGGTGCGATTTTCAATACGCTGGCGATATCCGCCGCCCCTAACATGTAGAGCATGCGTGTGTTGGTCGTTGAGGATGAGCTCTTCATGGCGGAAGCCATCCGCGATGGGCTGCGCCTGGAAGCGATCGCGGCAGACATCGCGGGTGACGGGGACGCTGCCCTGGAGCTGTTGGACGTCAACACCTACGACATCGCCATCCTCGACCGCGACATCCCTGGACCCTCCGGTGACGAGATCGCCAAGAGCATCGTTGCCTCGGGTAGCGGTATGCCAATTCTGATGCTCACTGCTGCGGACCGGATGGACGACAAGGCCTCCGGGTTCGAACTCGGCACCGATGACTACCTCACCAAACCGTTCGAGCTGAAAGAGCTCGTGCTCCGTCTCCGGGCGCTCGAACGCAGACGCGCACACAGCAGGCCGCCCGTGCGGGAGATCGGTGGTCTACGGCTGGACCCGTTCCGCCGCGAGGTCCACCGGGACGGCCGATACGTCGCGCTGACGCGGAAGCAGTTCGCGGTGCTCGACGTTCTCGTCGCTGCCGAAGGCGGTGTGATCAGCGCCGAGGAACTGTTGGAGCGGGCGTGGGACGAGAACGCCGATCCATTCACTAACGCCGTACGCATCACGGTCTCGACGTTGCGCAAACGGCTCGGCGAACCGTGGCTGATCGCGACGGTGCCGGGCGTCGGGTACCGCATTGATGTCCAACCGGACTCCAGAGGCGGGAGTAAGGGTGAATAGAGCGCCTGGGTCGAGTGTTCGCCTCAAACTCGCTCTCAGCTATGCCGGGTTCCTCATGCTCGCCGGCGTCTTGCTCCTTGCTGCGGTGTGGGTCTTCCTACTGAGAGGAGGTTCCGCAGACTTCCCTGAACTGGCCGACTTTGCCCGGGTCTTCGATCCCAGCAATTTTGGTCCCGTGGTATTTGTCCCAGCAGCGATCTTGGCGCTCGGGTTCTTGCTGGTGTTCGGCCTTGTGGGTGGTTGGATTCTCGCGGGCCGAATGCTTGCCCCGTTGACGCGTATTACGCGCGCCGCGCGTATGGCGGAGGGCGGCTCACTGTCGTACCGGATCGAATTGGAGGGACGAAACGACGAATTCCATGAACTTGCTGATGCTTTCGACGCTATGCTCGCGCAGCTCGAAGCACGAGACGCCGAGCAACGGCGGTTTGCCGCCAACGCCTCCCACGAGCTGCGCACCCCGTTGGCAATTACGCAGACCCTTCTCGATGTCGCCCGCAACGATCCGAACCGCGACGGCGTCGAGCTCGACGAACGCCTCCGCGCCGTCAACGCACGAGCGATCGAGCTCACTGAGGCATTGCTGCTACTCAGCCGTACCGACCAGCAGTCCTTCAGCCGAGAAGACGTCGATCTATCCCTGCTCGCGGAAGAAGCCGCCGAGACACTCCTCCCGTTCGCGGAGAAGTACGGAGTCACCATCGAGACCTCCGGGGACATCGCGATGGCTGTCGGCTCACACACACTCTTGCTGCAGCTGACTACGAATCTCCTGCACAATGCGATAGTTCACAACCTCCACGAGCACGGCACCGTACAGATCAACACCGCCATCGGCCCAGGGGTCGTCATACTCACGGTCGAGAACACCGGTGGCACGCTCAGTGCACAGTTGCTCTCGACACTCACCGAGCCGTTTCAGCGCGGCACTGCTCGCTTACGGCGTGACGATGCGGGTGTGGGCCTTGGCCTTGCGATCGTCAAGAGCATCACTACGGCGCACGAGGGAACCCTTACACTCAGCCCCCTTGAGTCGGGCGGACTCCACGTCGCAGTGCGACTGCCCGCCGCTCAGCGACAACAGTAAGCACACGCCGGGCCAGCAGCGCACCCACTTCGGGTGCGCCGGCCGCCAACGCATGAGCTGACATCTCTGCTCTGTGCTCTCTATCGGTGAGCAGTGGGATCAGAGTGGTTTCGATCCAGCAGCCGTTGAGATCGGCATCGTCGACGATCACTGCCCCGCCTGCAGCAACGACCGCCTCAGCGTTCGAGCGCTGCTCACCGCCGCGCAGTGGCAGCGGCACATAGGCGGCCGGCAAGCCGACAGCGGCGAGCTCGGCGCACGTCATCGCCCCTGAGCGGCAGATCACGAAGTCGGCCGCAGCGTATGCGTACTGCATCTCATCGACAAACGGAACGACGACGTAGGGCGGATCGCCAGGGTCGTCGTCGGGCGATTCGACTACGTGCTGTGGCCCGGTGATGTGAAGTACCTGTACGCCGGCCGCCCTTAGCGCTGTCGCAGCGCTTGCCACCGCGGCGTTGATCGAGCGGGCTCCCTGCGAACCGCCAGTGACCATCAGTACTGGCGTGTCCAGGCGCAGGCCGAATCGTTGCCGAGACGCATCACGCAGCGAGACCCGGTCGAGCCCGGCGATCGCTGGCCGCAGCGGGATGCCGATCGCGGTGGCATGAGCGAGGCGGACGTGGGGTGCAGCGGTGAACACGTCCTTCGTCATCCGGGCCGCCAGTCGGTTCGCCACGCCGGGACGGGCATTCGCCTCATGGACGACGATCGGGATGTCCCGCTGGCGTGCAGCAAGATATGCGGGCATGGCCACGTAACCCCCAAAGCCCACCATGACCTCGGCCCGCGCGCGGTCCAGCACAGCTCCGGCCGCACGGACGGAGCCGCGCAGCCTGCCCGGCGTGTGCAGTAGATCGCGGCTGAGCTTGCGCGGCAGTGGCACGGGCGGGATTAGTTCGAGCGAGTAGCCGCGGGCAGGAATGAGCGTGGTGTCCAAACCACGGACGGTGCCGAGGGCGGTGATCTCCGCAGTGGGTTCCAGCAGGCTCAGCGCGTCGGCGAAGTTCATCGCTGGCTCGATGTGCCCGGCCGAATGGCCGCCAGCGACAACGACGCGCGGTGCTGGTTCACCAGGCAACATCATGATGCCCTTCCGACCAAGATTCCTCGGTTGGCGTGAAATCGCTCGAACATATGCATGGGCAGCGACACAGAGTCCGAATTGTGGGAGTAGCCCGACGGATTGTGAAACCTCACCTCTCCGTCATCGACTGCATACATCAGCACAAGATGTCCTCCCTGTAGCGGCTCAATGGTGTTGGGATCGCGAATCTCAGGCGATACCGAAGCGATCATGACCTGCCCGGGCCGCACGTCTCGGGCCGAGATCTGAATCGGGGTGCGCTCGACCAGTTGGCAGGTGAATCCGAATTGTGAGCTGACCCATGCCATGAATGGCCTGTAGAGCAGTCCGTGGACCTTGCCCGAAGGCTCCATCACATAGCAACCCCACTCGATGGCCAGCGCAAGAAGTTCGCCCATCGACAGTCGGACGTCAGTCCAGCCGTGGAGTAGCGACTGGAGACACGCCAAGCCGCAGACCTTGCGAGACCAGAACAGGTACTCCTCGCTCGAGCGGTATCCATCGCAGGCCCAGTCGTGCGGTGGGTCTGGATCGGCGTTGCGCAAGAAGGCCTCCAGTCCCGATTGGCCAGTGCGCCGGATCACGACCTCGTCATTGTTCTCCATACGTCCCCACTGCGAGACGTAGTGGAGACACCCCTCACGTGATCGGAAAGTCGAAGTAGACATCTGGATATGGTTCGCGTGTGAGCGTGTAGTGCCACCACTCGCAGTCGTACCGATCAAATCCACAGTCCTCCATGATGAAACGAAGAAGCTCACGATTCTGGGACTCGATCGGCGTGATTCCTTGCGCGCGATGACCTGAGATTGGGTCCATCAGGTCATGGTCACCACCCATCGGAGCAAGTTCGCCGGTCGCAAGGTGATAGAGAGTCAGGTCGACGGCGCTCCCCCTGCTGTGTCCCGACTGTGTTGCCACGTAACCCTTTTCGAGCATCTCAGGTCTGGTGATATTGGGATAGTGCCGCTGCTTCGTTTGGCCATCCTCTGGCTGTTCCGACCAGCGCAAGAATGCGTCGACGGCACGCCGAGGACGGTAGCCGTCCCAGAGGAGTAGCCCGAAACCGGCGGACGCCGCCTTTTCGCGTGCTTGCTCGAGTGCTGCGCACAATGCCCGGGTGCCGACGATGCGATTCGCGAGGTAGCCCTCAACCGGCTTCCCGGTGAAGTTGTCCCACGTGGCGTACTTGGCATCCCAGCGGACCCCGGGCACCCAGTCGTCGACGTAGACGAAGTCCTCGATCATCGCTTCTTGCCGTTCAGTGCTATCGAGATGAGCCGGTCGACCACGTCGGAGAGCGGCAGACCCGCGGCGACCATCATCCGCGGGTACCGGCTGTACGACGTCAGGCCTGGCATGGTGTTGACCTCGTTGAGGATTACTCTCCCGTCGTCGGTGAGGAACATGTCAACGCGGGCAAGTCCCGTGCAGCCGAGGGCGCGGTAGATGGCCTTGGCGGTCTCTTGGAGGAGCCGGCGCGATTTTTCGGAGATGTCGGCGGGAACGATGAAAGTCGCGTTTTCCGAACCGGTCTCGGGTGAGTCCTCCTGGTGGATCCTGAAGAATCCATGCGAGAGGTCGACGCGATCTACCTCGCCTGTAATCAGGCCGCACAGGTCACCCATGACCGCGCAACCGATCTCGCTGCCGGCCACGGCTTCTTCGATGAGGACCTTCGAGTCGTACTGTCGCGCAACGCTCAGCGCATTCGGCAGCTCGTCCTCTCGGGTGACCTTGTTGACGCCGAAGGACGAACCCGACCGGGCCGGTTTCACGAAAACAGGATAGGAGAGACTACCGGCGTCGACACTGTCGTTCGCCGCGAAAACCCCAAAGTTCGGCACGGTGATTCCCGCGCTCTCGGCGACGACGTAGGCCAGGGACTTGTCCATACATACAGCCGAGCTCTGGATGTCGCACCCGACGTAGGGGATGCCGGAGAGCTCCAAAAGACCCTGGATAGCACCGTCTTCGCCGAGCTTGCCGTGAAGAACGGGGAAGACGACGTCGAGGCGCACGGTTTCGTAGCCTGCTTTACCCATGACCAGCAGGCCGTGCACACTTCGATCGGGTGACACCATGGCCGGACGGGCGCTGCCATTCTCCCAATCTGCGTCGGGGCCGTCACAGAGCTTCCAATTGCCGCCGTTCGTGATGCCGATCCAAAACGGTTCGTATCTCTCGGTGTCGAGGTTTCTTGCCACCTCTCGCGCCGACTTGACGGAGACAGGATGTTCTTCGCAAGCCCCTCCGAAGATCACCCCGACCTTCAGTTTGCTCATGCTGTTTTCCCACTTTCGAAGTTCAGGCAGTTCAAGAGACTGTTTGCGACGGTGTCGTTCAGAGCGTGGTCTGTGTAGTACGCGGAGTGCGGACTGATCAGCACATTCGCCAGGCGCTGGAGCCGCACCAGGGCCGTGTTGTCGATGAGCGTATTTCTGCAGTCGGCGTAGAAGATTCCTTCCTCTCCTTCGACTACATCGAGTGCCGCGCCGCCCAACCTGCCGCTCTCCAAGGCGAAGAGGAGGGCCTCGGTATCGAGCAGCGCTCCGCGACCGGTGTTGACGATGTACGCGCCGCGTTTCATCCGATCGATGCGTCGGCGATCGAGGAGATGATGTGTATCTACGGTCAGCGGAGTGTGGAGGGTGACAATGTCGCTGCGGCTTAGCAATTCATCGAGCGCAACGTAGTCGACAGAGGCGTGAGGGCGACTGTCACACGCCAGGATGCGACAGCCGAATCCCCGCAACCTGTCGATGACTGCTGTTCCGATGCGCCCTGTCCCGATCACCCCGACCGTCAAGTCGCGCAATTCCCTGCCACGGGTGTCGCTCAGCCGATAGTCATGCGTGTCGGCGCTACGGACAATGGATTTCGCGTGGCGCACAGCCATCAGCATCAACATCAACGTGTAGTCGCCCACGCTGTCGGGTGAGTAGTCGACGGTGCCGACCGTGATACCGATGCTCGCCGCGTACTCCACGTCGATGTGGTCGGACCCGATACTTCTGGTGGAGATGTACTCCACTCCGGCTCGGCTGAGCGCCAGCAGCGTGGAGTTGGTGATTTGCGTCTTGTGACTCACGCTGATGCATCGGTTGCCGCGCGCCAGTTCAGCATTGGTTTCACAGACCGCGGCCTCCGTGATGGACGGCGTTACCCCGAGACGGGCCCCCATCTCGCGGAACAAGACGGCTTCATCGTGACCGCATCCGAAAACTCCGACCCCCGTGGCCGCAACATTCAAGGGTGTCGAATCTTCGAACGCTCGGACGCCCCACTCCGTGATCATTTCGCTTGAGATCGCACCCAGTTCGCTGTAGACCATGACTACAGTCAAGACAGCACGCTGTTACCAGCGCGTATGAAATTCTTGATATCCGCACGATATGCCACCCGTTGGAAAGGCGTTGGGAGCTAGGAGAATCTGATGCGGTCGATTGTCGGTGACCTCCAATCCGTTGTCGGGTCACGGCATCGAAATCTGACCCGGTCAGCGCAATCCTCGACTACGAGTCGACGAGGTACACCTACTGCCGGCGACGCTGTGGTTGCTTAGGTCTCGACCGGCCGCAGGACGCGATTTCATTCTCGAACAGTCACGCTCCAGCAACAGTGACGGACAGGCGAGAGATCCGTAGGGCTCGCGATGGACGTCAAAGCCCCCGGTCTCTTGCATGCGTGGGTGGGTGAAAACTGCGCCCGGCGATTGGCTTGCTTGTAGCTACGGTTGCCGCTGCCCGATTGACCGAGCCGTTTGTCACCTTCTCTACGCTGCGCTCGAACGACGCGGTGTCGTGCTGGAGACCCGGTGATGGTGCGCCTCGACCGGTAAGCGGCGCGCTTGACTTGATCGAACTACCACCCCCGGGTGCTTAAATGCACCTCCGTAGCCCGTCAACGGCTGACTACATCGCCCGTATCGGGTAGCCACTCACTGCCCGACGGATGACGAAAGATGATCGGCACACCCTTCGCACGTGGCCAGTCAGTGCTGTCCGATACCTGAAGGTGCACATGCGGTTCCGTACTGTTCCCCGAATTTCCGCATCTCCCCACCGGTTGATCCGTCACAACCTGCTCGCCCTCGCGAACGGACGTCGATCCCTGTTGCAAATGCGCGAGCACGACGAAAGGTCCCTGCGCAGACAAGGCGATGACCACCCGATTTCCAGCAACCGCGTCGACGCCCGCACGAATTCTCTTCGGCTGTCCCAGCATGTAAGGCACCAGGGTCACCTGCGAGCGTCGGGCACGATGATCGGGTTCCTCGTCATGGATCTCCACCACAGTGCCCGCCACCGGCGACAGGAGCGGCACACCGAAACCGTGAAAGATGCCCGGCGGTTCGGCCGAGAAGATACTCTGCCAACGCCAGGGGGCGGATCGGCCGAGCGAGTCGACTGCGACGAAGTCGATCGCATGGGAAACACCGAACAAATCGGTGCCATGGCTGGGGATCTTCCTCGCAGGACTGTTCTCCACCCGCCACTGTCCGCGAAATGGAAACTGCATCACCACTTTATGCAAGATCGCCCCGATCGCAAGAGTTTGTCAGTGCCATCGGCCACATTATCGACACCGCGGTCCCCGGGCGCGTGATCCGGTCTCTGACCGTATTCACACAAGCTTGCAGCCGTGTCGTTCTCGATCCCCACCGGCAACAAGAAAGGCCGACTCGACCTCTTCTGGCGGTCGTTCGATCTGTGTCATTGTCCAAAACTGGTTTGAAGTTTCCTGTGATCAGCGATGCGCCACGGCCCACGACTGCATCGTGGTCGATCGCGCTATCTTCGATTTGAAGCGGATCTTCTCAAAGTAGGGTCGTGTCGGTGATTGCCGAACTGACAGACGGAATCAAAACCGCCTTGCATCCAAAGTTGCCCACGGTTAGAGGGCGGACCGACGAGCCTGGTAGTCGATCGAGATTCATGGCGCTTGTAGCTGGAGCGTTGCTTGTTGCCGTGCTGTTCGGTACGGCGGTAGGTCAACTGACGAGCATGGTCAATTCGGTGGCCGGCAGCTATGTACTCGGCGCTGTTCAAACACTTCCCCTTCTCCTGATCCGGGTGGCACCGCTGCTCACCTGGCAGATGGTCGCACTTGGCATGTTTGCGGGAACGCTGTCAGGGCTGGTCCAGGACGAGGTTTTTCCATGGCCGGCGGCAAGCTGCATTGCGGCGGGGCTCTCCCTGTATCGAGTGGCCCGAGTGCATCCGCCTGATGTGGCGGCCGCAGTCGCCCTCGTGTCGTTCTCGGCGATTGTGCTACCGACTGTTTGGACGGTGGAGATGCCACCGTTTGCGTTGCTGATCATTGCCGCGACGTTGGCCGCGATCACAGCCGCGGGAGTGGTCATGAAGCGACTGTCGTCGGCGGAAAGCGCCCTGGCGGACGAACAGCAGCTCCGCATGGGACAGGAGAGGCGTCAGGCAGTGATCGAAGAGCGGGCGCGGATCGCACGGGAACTGCACGATGTAGTGGCGCACCACATGTCGATGATCGCGGTGCAGGCTCAGGCCGCACGGTTCAAGAGCCCCGACCTCCCACCCGAGGCGATTGCGACGTTCGACGACATACATCGCGCATCGGCAACCGCACTGACCGAGATGCGCCAGGTTATCGAGGTCCTTCGTGACCCGGATGAGGCAACTGAACACTCACCGGCACCGAACCTGTCCGACATCGGCGCCCTTGTGCGCCAATGGAGCGCGGCCGGAGCCCACGTCACGTTGTACACGGACGGGAAGCTCGACACGCTGCCGGAAGCGCTGTCCACTACCGTCTACCGCATCCTCCAGGAATCGCTCGCCAATGCAGCACGTCACGCACCCGGCATGAAGGTTGAGATACGCGTGACCCGCACGAACGACGAGCTTCGGGTGACTGTCGGCAACGAAACTGAACAGGTGTCCGCCGACTCGAGAGGCCGAGGACACGGACTTGTCGGTATCGCCGAGCGGGCAGCCGCATTCGGCGGAAGTATGAGTGCCGGGATGACGAAGAACGGACGATACGAGGTGTCTGTAATCTTCCCGGTTCGTGGACGAAACATCGCACCACGCAGTAACATTGGCGATGGTCCGAGCGCAGTGGAGCGCCGCCGGTGACCATCCGGGTTCTGCTGGCGGACGACCAGGAATTGGTGCGCGACGGAATCGCAGCCGTGCTCGGGGCCGAACCTGACATCGTGGTGGTCGGCGAGGCCGCGAACGGTGCGGAGGCCGTCGATCTCGCTGTCAGCCTGCGGCCCGACGTTGTCGTGATGGACATCCGAATGCCAGTGCTCGATGGAATCCGGGCGACCGAGCAGATCCTCGCATCACAGGGTGAGGCGACGAACTCGATCCGCGTGCTGATGCTCACGACGTTCGACCTCGACGATTACGTGTACGAAGCGCTCAGTGTCGGTGCAAGCGGGTTTCTGCTCAAGCAATCCACCGCGGCGGATTTCGTCCGGGGCGTGCGCACCGTCGCGGCCGGGGAGTCGATGCTGGCACCGACTGTCACAACCCGGCTCATCTCGGAGTTCGCCCGGCGTCGGCGCGGTCGCCCGAACACCGCCGCAGTGTCGGCGTTGACTCCCCGAGAGCTCGACGTGTTGGACGCTCTGGCCACGGGTCTGTCGAATCGAGAGATCGCGTCCGATCTCGTGCTGGCGGAGGAGACAGTGAAGACCCACGTCGGGCGGATTCTCACCAAGCTCGACCTTCGTGATCGGACGCAGGCTGTCGTTTTCTATTTCGAGAATGAGCTCTCCCACCGGCTCGACTAGCTCCTCCGGGGGATGCCGAGTTTGGCTCTGATGCGTGACGACATGATCCCTTCGTCTTTGTAGCGTCGAAATATGCTCTTACAGAGGGATTTTCGTACCATTTTCGGTCGGGACCGCCTGCTCGTCGGCATCTACGTGGCACTGGCCGCGTACACCGCCGTGTACGTGATGGCCACCGAATTGACCACGCATCGGGTGTGGGGAGTGTGCGCTGTCGCTGGCTATCTCGCTGCGGGTGCGGTCCTGTTGCGATCACGTAATCGACCTCGAGCGGCTTATATCGCGGTGTTGGGTGCCGTGTTGGTTCCGATGATCGTGCTGATCGGTAGCGCACTCGCGCAGCTCGAGGTTGCAGTCGTCGTCGACTCGGCTCGCCACTTGCTCGACACCGGTAGTCCATACGTAGATGACCCTCACGAGCTGACTCAGTACAACCCTTACCTTCCGGCGATGGCGTTGTTCGGGCTGCCTGGCGTCGTCCTGGAGGGTCCGCTCGGGGACCCGAGAGTATGGTTCGGAGTGTTCTTCGCCGCCTGTGTGCTCACCGTTGTTCGGCTGACGAGATCCGACCGGGGACGAATTGATCAGGAGTTGTTCGGAAAGCTCGGGCCTCTCACAGCGTCCCCTCTCATCGCGATTCCGCTGTGCACAGGTGGGGTTGATCTGCCGGTCATCGGTGCGTGTCTGCTCGGTGTGGCACTGATGGCGGCGGACCGCCGATGGGCCGCGGCTACTGTGTTGGCGTTCGCGTGCGCACTGAAGTGGACCGCATGGCCGGTAGCCATCGTCGCGTTGGTACTACACCGCCAACGCGCGGGTACGTGGTCAGCCGTGCGGGTCGGCGCGGTGTCCATGGCTCTGGCGGGAGCAGCAATCGTTCCTCCAGCAATCCTCGATGGCGGCGCACTGGTGGAGCACACGGTGTTGTTCCCACTCGGCCGCGCGGACGTTCCGACCCCGGCAGGGTCGTCGGTGATCGGCGGAGCGTTGTCGGCCGCGAGCGAGTACGGCGACATCGTTTCTTCGCTTGCACTTCTCGTCGGTGCCGTCGTCATCGGAATCAGACTGTGTGTGAACCCACCGCGCACGTTCGCGGCCGCCTGCTCGATCGCTGCAGTCGGGCTCACCGTGCTGTTCCTCCTTGCCCCTTCGGCCAGGTTCGGGTACTTCGCCTACCCTCTGATGTTCTGGGGAATGGCGTGGATTGCGAGGGTTGCCGGAACGGATACCGCCGTCTCCAGTTCCAATCGTGCAAGCGAGCGGGTCGCGGCATGAGCCGGACCTTGATCGTGACCAACGACTTCCCGCCGAGGCAGGGCGGCATCGAGACGTTCGCATCGGAGATGGCTCGCCGCTTTCCGTCCGACTCGATCGTGGTCTACACCTCGGCAGAACGGGGAGCCGCCGCCTACGACGCTTCGCTTCCATTCTTGGTCATACGGGACCGCAGCCGAACCCTGCTTCCGACAGGACGGGTGATGCGCAGGGCAGGTCGAATCGCGCTTGAATACGGCTGCGATACCGCGTGGATCGCTGCTGCAGCTCCCCTGGGCCTGATCGCTCCCGCGCTTCGGGCCTGCGGGGTGAAGCGGGTCGTCGCCACTACTCATGGGCATGAAACATGGTGGGCCAAGTTGCTTTCAACGCGGTGGGGACTACGGACAATTGGTCGTTGGGTCGACGTGCTGACGTATATCTCTGGCCATACCTACCGCGCAATCCTGCCAGCGATGTCACCCGATACCGCGCTGGTGCGCCTGAGCCCGGGCGTCGACGTCGAACAATTCAACCCCGTGCGCGGCTCCGGGGCGGGCCCCGATCCATCCCCGGACGGGAACAGTGGCGTGATCGTGTGCACCGCGCGTCTGGTTCCGCGGAAAGGCCAGGACTCGTTGATTCGTGCGCTTCCTGCGGTTCTGGAGCGACATCCCGACACCAAGTTGCTTCTTGTCGGCGACGGCCCTGACCGTCGACGTCTGCAGCGTCTGGCCCGGACAAAGGGCGTGGAGGACGCGGTGACCTTCGTTGGGGGACTTCCGCACGAGCTCGTTGCGCAAATCCTCGCCGGCGCCACGATCTTCGCGATGCCGTGCCGAACGCGTCGCCTGGGACTGGAAGAGGAGGGACTTGGTATCGCATATCTGGAGGCCTCCGCGATGGGGTTACCGATCATCGCGGGTGATTCCGGAGGTGCCCCCGAAACCGTGCAGGCAGGCCGAACTGGCTATGTAGTCAAAGACGTCGAGCAATTGACCCAAGCCATCGTCGAACTCCTCGACAACCCGGCTCGCGCTCGCGCGATGGGGGAGCGCGGCCGCAGGTGGGTTGCGGTGCAATGGACTTGGAACACCGCGTACTCAACTCTTCTCACTGCTCTGTTCCCGAACGTCCTTGCCGACGGCCAGGATCGGTCGAGTACGCCACAACAGTGATTCGCAGAACCTCCCGACTCTGCAATCTCGAACTGCAACGATTTCTCGCGCCGACAGGGCGACCCCGGGTTGGTGTTGCTCAAGTCGACGGCGTTGTGGTCGCCTAGACATTTCGGCGTCTACGCATGACTGCATAGTGCTTGGGTCGGTGCGGTGTCAGGACAGTGTGGTCTCGACCTTACCGGCGGCATCTATCTGCTCACGGATGATGTCACCGTGACCTGCGTGCCGGGCGAACTCCTGAATCATGATCAGCAGTGTCCATCGCATGCTGATGGTTCCTTCGATGGGCAGATCGATGGTGTCGTCGAGATCGAACCGGGAGGCGATGGCGCGCGATCGTGTGCTGGCGCGCTCGAACTCATCAATGACGTCGGCCAAGGTCTCGTGATCGTCGACAGTAAAGGGTTCCTACATCGCGTCGTGCGTAGCCGTCGCAATCGTATTCGTCGAAGTCGGCCCAATGCCTTTGGAACCAAATGCGTTCTGCCGCAGCAGCGTGCTTGATGAGTGAGATAGGTGTCGTGAGGGATGGGACCAAACGCCTGCGGGCTTCGGATTCGCCTAGGCCGCGGGCCGTGTCGATAAGGGCTCGTCGGTTGCGGTCCAGCATGGCGTCGATGATCTGTCGATCATCTCCAGCGGTAATCATGTCGTCGTACATCGTCGTCCTTTCTTTTCGGCGGGTAGGGGAGTCATGCGAGGGCCGCTTGTGTTCGGGGAAAGCGTTGGGTTCGACGAAGTCGTGTCGTCATGGTTTGCGGCCGCACGATCAGGGCTGGCAACGCAGTGTGTGGTTTGCCCCAGCGGACGCTTCTAGCAACCGATGCCGGGCGAGTGTCGAAGACCGCGCAGAGGCCTCAGCGGACTCGTGAACATCAACGCGTTCGGCCACTGGAATTCTAAGCCTTGCGCTCAGCGGCAACCTCACGACCTTGACCACCCCGCCACAGTGCCGCATCCCGGCACTGGGGCATCCAACCTCACCAGCTGGAGGGAACTGCCCCTGATCCGCGCTCGAGCATGGGTCACCATGATCATCGGCGACTCCGGCACACATCGGAGCCGGTAGCTGCTTTCTCAGGCCTAGACCTGCAGCGCAAGCCACAGGCCTGCCACTGCACCGACGATGGTCAGCGGAGTCGTAATGACGCCCAACACTGTGAAGGTGCGTAGATCAGCCGGCTCGTCGTTGGCCGATGCGACGCGTCGCCACAGCATGATTGCCAACGACCCGACGTAGGTGAGATTGGGGCCGAGGTTCACCCCGATCACCATGGCCAACAACAGCGCCGGGGGAGCGTCGGCTCCGAACGCTGCCAGCAGCAGCAGCGTCGCGGGCAGGTTGTTGACGATGTTCGACGCCACCGCCGCAATGGCCGCCGCGGCCAGGAGCGACGTGAAGGTTGTGTCGGACGGCAGGATTCGCGTCAGCCAGTCACCGATCGGGCCTGTGGTGACGCCGAGAACGACGATGCCGAGCAGAAAGACGAAGCCACAGAACGGCAGATCGGCGCCGCGCAGAATGGCGCGAGGCGTGGTGCGCTGATCTCGAAGTGCCGGGATCGCGAGCGCAATCGACCCCACCGCCGCCACCCAGAACGGTTCGATGTCGAACAGGCCTGCCACTGCGAAGCCGATGAGTGTCGCGCCGAGGATGACGAGCGTGGCTCGCGGTGCGGGGACGTCGTCGGCGCTCTGCTGGGTCGAGTTCTCCGGCGGTGTGGCGGTGCGGGTCAGATCCTTGCGGAAGAAGATCAAGAACACCGCCAACTCGATGGCCACCGCGAATATCCAGGGCAATGCCATCAGAGCGGTGAAGTGCAGGAAGGTGAGTCCGGTCGCGGCGAAAGCGAGCAGGTTGGTCAGGTTCGATACCGGCAGCAACGTCGAGGCCGAATTGGACAGGTGCGCAGTGGCGTAACTGTGCGGACGCGGCGACATCCCCAGGATCCGCGCAGCACCGATGATGGCCGGCGTCAGCAGCACCACGGTGGCGTCCAGGCTCAGTACTGCGGTGGTCGACGCCGCTGCCGCGAACACGAGGGTCAGCAGTCTGCGTGGGCTGCCCTTCGCGCCTCGTCGTAGCTTCGCCGCGATCCAGGTGAATACTCCGAGCGCGTCCGAGAGATGCGCCAGGATCAGGATGAATGCCAGAAACACCACGGTCGGAGCGAGTTCGAGAACTTGCTCTCGTGCGGCGTCGAGGCTGACGAGACCGACGAGCAGAACGATCGCCGCAGCCGGAAGTGCGGCGACGATCTCGGGCAGACCACGAGGGCGCACGATCGCGAAGACGAGGACAGCAGCGACCAATGCCGCGGCGAGAACGGTCACGCGAGAATCTTCACGAGCGTCCGCAGGTTTCGAGTGGTCGTCGTGGCCTTGTACTTGGCTTTCGCCGTGGCTTTCCCGAACGTGCTGTCGGTGGTGCTGCCCTTGCGCACCTCCCAGTAGAGAACGCTGTTCCCCTCGGTGATCCTTTCGAGCTCGGGGTCGAGTTCGTCTGCAAGAGCAGACAATTCGGTCAAATGGCTATCATCGCTACCGAACACCACATAAGGATGCCAGCCTTCTCGTTCGGCGTCGAACGGGTAGGACTCCACTATCGCTCGAAGTGTCGGCACGTCCAGCACGACAACCCAGGCCTGGTAGCCGAACGCCTGGGCCAGTGTGTTCTCCGCCTGTGCCTTCACCCCGGCGGCAGTCAGCGGGGAGCGCAGCAGGACATTTCCGGTCGCCAGAACGGTCCGGACATCGGTGAAGCCGGCCGATGTCAGAGCCGCGCGGAGATCGGCCATCTTGATGTTGATGCCGCCGACGTTGATGCCGCGCAGCAACACGACCCATTCGCTCATGGGAGGAACTGTAGTGAAGCGCTCGACAAAGGCCTTGAGTAAGTAGTTAGTAACCAGTAACTTGTTGAGCATGGCGCAGCGGGAACGGATGACCGGACCCGACCGTCGCGAGCAGATCCTGCGGATCGCAGCGGAAGAGTTCGCGACGGCCGGACTCCACGGCGGTTCGACCGAGGCGATCGCGCGCACGGCCGGCATCACTCAGGCCTACATCTTTCGGATATTCGGAACCAAGAAAGCGCTGTTCTCCGAATTGGTCGTCGCGTCCTTCGATCGGTTGGCGGACGGAATGCGCGAAGCGGCGGGTACGGACACCGGGCAACGGGCGTTGGCGTCGATGGGGGAGCGCTACTACGCCATGCTCGAGGATCGAACCTCACTGTTGCTGCAACTACAAGGGATCGCAGCATGTGGCGACCCCGAGGTCCGGGACGCGGTGCGGGCGGGCTTCGGCCGGATGTGGAACACCGTTGCGGAGATCACCGGGCTCGATGCCGTGACCGTGAAAGCATTTCTCGCGTTCGGCATGCTGCTCAACAGTGGTGCGGCCCTGCAGATCGACGACGTCGACGCACCATGGGCGAACGGAGTGGGCACTCGCATCCAGGCCGGATTGTTCGACCACATCACGAGCGACACGAACCGATGACCGCCGAGGCCGAGTGCCACGACTCGCGATTGCTCGTGCCTTCGCTGGTGTTCGTCGGGGTCGTCGTGGCCGCCGTCGGCAGTCTCGGTGCTCCGTTGATCACCAGTGTTGCAACCACATTCGATGTATCGCTGTCGAGCGCGCAGTGGACGTTGACGGTGGCGCTGTTGACGGGTGCCGTCACGACACCGATTCTGGGCCGTCTCGGATCGGGCCCGCATCGAAGGGCAGCGATTCTCGGGACACTCGGTGTGGTGTCGGTTGGAGGAGTTCTGACCGCGCTCCCACTGTCCTTCACCTGGTTGCTCCTCGGTCGAGCGGCACAGGGAGTGGGGCTTGCTCTGACCTCGATGCTGATGGGAGTTGCCCGAGATCATCTGTCCGACAGACGCTCTGGATCAACCATTGCGTTGTTGTCGGTTGCATCGACGGCGGGCGTCGGCGTGGGGTACCCGTTGTCGGGGCTGTTGACCGAGCACGGTGGAATCCGCGCCGCCTACGGATTCGGTGCTGTGATCACCGTCCTTGCGCTGCTTGTTGCGCTGAGAGTCATTCCTGCTGCTGCGCAGAAACACTCGCTGCGGATCGACGTCCCCGGTGCACTGCTGCTCGCGCTCGTTCTGTCGATGGTCCTGATTCTCGTGAGCGAGAGGGCGCTGTGGACGAGCTATCCCTGGTGGGCGGGAGCGATGGCCACAACAGCTGCCATCGCAACATATATCTGGGTGCGGATCGAGATCGGAAGTTCGGCACCGCTCGTCGATCTCCGGTTGCTCCGCCATCGGGCCGTGGTCGGGGCGAACGGAGCGATGTTCCTGGGCGGCATAGGCATGTATCTCCTGCTCACCATAGTGACGCGATACGCGCAGACGCCGTTCGGTGCCGGATACGGCTTCGGGCTCGACGTCCTCACGGCAGGACTGGTCCTGGTTCCGTTCTCCGTGTTCGGGTTTCTCGCGGGCAAACTGGTGCCCCGCGCACTACGTCGGGTGGGGCCCGCCCACGCTCTGACGGTCAGCGCACTCGTCGTTCTAGGGGCCCTGGCGCTGTTCGCCGGAACCCGAACCAGCGTCCTGGAACTCTGCGTCGCGATGTCGATCCTGGGCTTCGGTGTCGGGAGTTTTTCGGCGGCGATGCCGTCCGTCGTTCTTTCGGTGGTTCCGTCGGGGGAGACCTCGAGCGCCATGAGCGTCAACCAGGTGGTGCGCAGTGTCGGTTTCGCGTTCGGTAGTGCGATCGGCGGTCTGGTTCTGGCCGGCGGAACGCATGCCGGTTCGACCTTTCCCACGGAAGGGTCGTACACGTCGGCCGCCTGGGTCGGCATGGCCGTCACCGCTGCCGCAGCCGTCACGAGCGTCACCGTCCTTCGTGGCCGGGCAGCCGCCGAGCCGTCGTCGTGAGACGAGTAGAGTACGCAACCGCGAACGAGTTGGCCGGACGGCTGCGGCTCGGAGGACCGGCGACCGAGTGTCGTCGCGCTTCGAGCCGAGGAAAGTCCGGACTCCACAGAGCAGGGCGGTTGTTAACGGCAACCCGAGGTGACTCGCGGGACAGTGCCACAGAAAACAGACCGCCTGCGGATCGGTTCTTCGGAATCGAACTGCAGGTCAGGGTGAAACGGTGCGGTAAGAGCGCACCAGCATCCCAGGTGACTGGGATGGCTAGGTAAACCCCGCCCGGAGCAAGGTCGAAGGCTGCACCTCGAAAGTGGTGCAGCTGCGCAGGTGCTCGAGGGCTGCTCGCCCGAGCCTGCGGGTGGACTGCTCGAGGTACCCGGCAACGGTGTGCCCAGATGGATGGTCGTCGACGTCGAACCTGCGAAAGCAGGAACGGCAGACAGGATCCGGCTTACAGGCCGACTCGTTCGCACTCACTATTTCTCCGCAGTTCTCCTGCGGCGTCGCTCCATGGGGCACACTGGAAGTCATGACCGACGACGACACCTCCTGGTACTACGACATCAGCACCAAGCAGGTCGTACAGGGCAAGCAGACCAACGCCCTCGACCGCATGGGCCCGTATCCGGACAAGGCCACCGCGGAACAGGCGCTGAAGATCGCCGCGGCTCGCAACAAAGCCGCCGATTCCGACGACGACTGGAACAACTGACGGTGCTGCTCACCCGGCTGAGGGCTCCGGGCTTCGACTTCGAGGCCATCAGATCCGAGTTCGCACTGACCGAAGCGTTCGACCCAGACGTGATGCGCGAGGCGGTCGAAGCCCGAGACCTGCACGCCGACAGCAGAATCGACCGCACCGACATCCCGTTCGTCACCATCGACCCACTCGGCTCGAAGGACCTCGACCAAGCCGTACACATCGAGAAGACGTCCAACGGATTGGTGGTGCACTACGCGATCGCCGACGTGGGCGCACTGGTGACGCCCGGGGGAGCGCTCGACGCCGAAACTCGTCGACGCGGACAGACGTTCTACCTCCCCGACGGATCCGTACCGTTGCATCCACGAGAGCTGTCGGAGGGTTCGGGCAGCCTGCTGGAGGGGCAGACTCGCTGCGCCGCGCTGTGGACCATCGAACTCGACGACGTCGGCGAGGCAGCCGCGTGGACGGTCACCCGCGCGCTCGTTCGATCGACCGCCCGGCTCGACTACGCCGCAGTGCAAGCCGATGTGGACGCGGGGACACCGCATCCGTCCATCGCCGCGCTGGCCGAATTCGGGGCCCAGCGCGCAGCTGCGGCCAGACGACGCGGAGCCGTCGATATCACGCTTCCCGAGCAGGAAGTGGTGCCCGACGGGCAGGGCTGGCGCACCGTCCTGCAACCACGCACCGCAGTGGACGGTTGGAACGCCGAAGTATCGCTGCTGACGGGAATGTGCGCCGCCAGAATCATGCTCGACGCCGGAATCGGCATCGTGCGCACCCTGCCACCCGCCTCGTCGGAATCCGTGGACACACTGAAGAAGACGGCACAAGCACTCGAAATTGACTGGCCCGCAGGCGCATCCGCCGGGGCAGTGCTGGCCGGACTGCCCACCGACGAGCCGTCGACGCTGGCGATGATGACCCAGGCGACCGGTTTGCTGCGCGGTGCGGACTACCTCGCATTCGACCGCGCAACGAACCCGGTGGACAGTGATACATCGGTCGAGCATTCGGGAATCGGCGCGCCGTACGCGCACGTGACGGCACCGCTGCGTCGGCTGTCCGATCGCTTCGCCACCGAGGTGTGCCTGGCCGTCGTGGCCGGAGCGCCGGTACCGGACTGGGCGGCGCAGGCATTGCCGGAGTTGCCCGCCACCATGCGCGGATCGGATTCCGCGGCGTCGAAAGTGGACCGCGCCTGCATCGACCTCACCGAAGCGCACGTACTGAAAGACCGAGTGGGCGAGCAGTTCTCTGCGGTCGTGCTGCGCGGTGCCGAGGGGAAGCGGGACGCCGAGGTGTTGGTGTCACAGCCGATCGTTCTCGGAAAGTGCGACGGAGAACCGCCCGCGGGGGAGTCGGTGAAGGTCCGGTTGACCCGGGCCGACACCGACTCTCGCACAGTCCGGTTCGACTACCCGGCCGTCACGGCCTGAAACGATCCGTCGCCTCGACGAGGTGATGCACGGTGCCGGGCTCGGCCGCAGAATGGCCGGCGTCGTCGACGATCACCAGATCGGCACCGGGCCAGGCCTTGTGCAGCGCCCACGCGCTCGTTGCCGGGCAGATGACGTCGTAGCGGCCCTGCACGATGACGCCAGGAATGCCGTCGAGCAGGTGGGCGTCACGTAGCAGTTGATTCTCTTCGAGAAAGCAGTTGTTGCGGAAGTAGTGGTTCTCGATACCGGCGAATGCCAGGGCGAACCGTGGATCCGAGTTGTCCTGCACTGCATCCGGTTTCGGCAGCAGGTAACTCGTCGCCGCCTCCCAGGTGGACCACGCCACCGCAGCTCGGGTTGCGGCCTCGCGGTCGTCGGACATCAACTGTCGGTGGTACGCCTGAACGAGATCGCCGTCGCGCTCGTCCTCCGGAATGGGTTCGAGAAACTTCTCCCACAGATCGGGGAAGATGTGGCCTGCCCCGCCGCCGTAGTACCAGTCGATCTCCGACGGCCGCACCAGGAATATCCCCCGCAGTACCAGCCCCCGCACGCGATCGCGGTGCGACTGCGCGTACGCCAGCGACAGCGTCGAGCCCCAGGATCCGCCGAACACCAACCACGTGTCGATACCCAGGTGCTCCCGGAGCTTCTCCATGTCCGAGATCAAGCGGTGGGTTGTGTTGACCGACAGATCGGCTCCGTCGGCGATGTGCGGGGTCGACTGCCCACAGCCCCGCTGATCGAACAGCACGATTCGATAGGTCTGCGGGTCGAAGTACCGGCGCTGCAACGGATTGGTGGCACCGCCCGGACCGCCGTGCACGAACACCACCGGCGCACCGTCGGGGTTGCCCGAGACCTCCCAGTAGATCTGTTGGCCGTCACCCACGTCGAGGTGTCCGGTGTCGATCGGGGCGATCTCGGGGTAGAGGGTCCGCATCCTAGAAGCCCACCAGACCGGACGCCAGATCTGGAATGTCCAGGGATCGGATGGCCTCGTCCCGCACGTCCGAGCACGTCTCGGTCGTGATGTCGTCGACGATCGCTCGGTTCTGCACCACCTGCAGATTGATGACTCCGCTCTGCGCCGCCCAGGTCTGCACCAGGATGTTCAGCCCGCCGCGGCCCAGGGTTGGCCCCTGAACACGCCAATTGGACAGCTGCGCCTCGAGATCGGTGCACAACTGCTGCTTCTGTGCGTCGGTGATCACTGCGTCCGCGGGCGGTGCGGTGACCGTGGTGGTCGGTGCGACCGTCGTGGTGGATGACGAACCGGTGTTGGTGGTGTCGGTACTGCACGCCCCCAACACGGCGAGAAGCGCAGCCGCGCTTGCTACTGCGACTACGCTTCTCGCGGCAATGGAGGTCGATCCCCGTCTGAGTGTCATGCCCCAGAGTGTGCCACCCGAACGAGGCAGAGACGAGGACGATCAGTAGCTGTGTTCGGGCCCGGGGAAGACTCCCGACCGCACCTCGGACAGGTAGGTGGTCGCCGCGGTCCGCAGTGAATCGCCGACGTCGGCGAACTTCTTGACGAACTTCGCGGTCTTGCCATTGGTGTATCCGGCCATGTCCTGCCACACCAGAACCTGCGCGTCGCATTCGTTGCCCGCACCGATACCGACCGTCGGAATGGTGAGCTTTCGGGTGACCTGGCCGGCGATGTCGGCGGGAACCATCTCCATGACGACGGCGAACGCACCGGCCTCCTGGACTGCGATGGCGTCGGCCACAAGCTGCTCGGACGCGTCTCCGCGACCCTGGACGCGGAAGCCACCCAATGTGTTGACGCTCTGCGGGGTGAAGCCGACGTGGGCCATCACCGGGATGCCTGCGGCAGTGATCGCGGCGATCTGAGCGGCGACGCGCTCACCGCCTTCGAGCTTGACTGCGCCCGCGAGCCCTTCCTTCATGAACCGAACTGCGGTTTCGAGGGCCTGCTGCGGCGAGGCCTCGTACGTGCCGAAGGGCAGATCTGCGACGACGAGGGCGTGCGGTGCACCGCGGACCACTCCGCGGACCAGCGGGAGAAGCTCGTCGACGGTGATCGGCACGGTGGTGTCGTAGCCGTAGACGACGTTCGCTGCCGAATCACCGACGAGGAGAACAGGTACGCCGGCTTCCTCGAAGATGCGGGCGCTGGAGTAGTCGTAGGCGGTGAGCATTCCCCAGCGTTCACCGTCGGCCTTCATCTGCAGAAGATGGTGGGTGCGGGTCTTGCGGGTCAAGGCGGTGGAGGGCGCTTCCTGAGCAGCCCCGCCGTACACAGCAGTTTCGGACATCTTTGTCCCTTTCTGGTCCTCGAGGCCCGCTCGGCGGGTCCCCGGGATGGGGTGTGATGACGTGGTCGAGTCTGCCACTGCGCGCGACCTGCCGGAGCGCTACCGGCAGTGCAATTCGTCACACCTCGTCGACTGCGGTGTAGTCCCGCCAGCCGTTGGTGATCGGCATGCGGCGGTCGCGCCCGAACGCACGAGAGGTGACCTTGGTGCCGATCGGATACTGACGCCGCTTGTACTCCGACGCGTCGACCTTGCGCAGAATGTCCGCCACCACCGCCGCGTCGAACCCGGCCGCCACGATGTCCGCGAAGCCTTGATCGTGGTCGACGTAGCGGAACACGATGGCGTCCAGTTCGTCGTAGTCGGGCAAGGAGTCGGTGTCCAGCTGGCCCGGCCGGAGCTCGGCGGACGGCGGTTTGTCGATGCTCGACTCGGGGATCGGTGGGATGTCCCCGCGGTCGGCAGCGGACTTGTTTCGCCACCGCGCCAGATCCCAGACGAGCGACTTCGGCACGTCCTTGATCGGCGCGAAGCCGCCGACGGCATCCCCGTAGATCGTCGAATAACCAACGGCCAGTTCGGATTTGTTTCCGGTGGCCAACACCAGATGGCCGAAGCTGTTCGACAGTGCCATCAACAGCATGCCTCGGCAGCGGGCCTGAATGTTCTCCTCGGCGAGCCCGGTCAGGTGCAGCTGGTCTACGTAGCAGGCAACCATGTGGGCAATCGGTTCGACGCGGAAATGAATACCGGTGCGCGACGCGAAATCCTCTGCGTCGGTGCGGGAGTGACTCGACGAGTACGTCGAGGGCATCGACACTCCGTGTACGGCATCGCTGCCCAGGGCGTCGACGGCGATGGCGGCGACCACCGCCGAATCGATACCGCCGGACAATCCGAGGGCCACCGAACGAAAACCGTTCTTGTGCACGTAGTCTCGTAGACCGGTCACCAGTGCGCCCCAGACCTGTTCCTCGGTGCTCACGATCTCTGCGAGGAACGGCTCGGCTCGCTGCCAGCCGGTGACCGCCACGTCGGGGAGCGTCACCCGATCGATGGTCCAGCCCGGCACGTCGGCGACATCCGGACGTGGTGCAGCCGGGGCATCGACGTCGACGATCAGGAGATGCTCGACGAATTGGGGGGAGCGGCCCCAGGTGGAACCGTCCGGCCCGACGACGAAACTCGCCCCGTCGAACACCAGCTCGTCCTGGCCGCCGACGACGTTGACGTAGGCGATCGGAGCGCCGATCTCGGTGGCCCGTCGCAGGGCGATGGAGCGCCGCACCTCGTCCTTGCCCTGCTCGAAGGGGCTGGCATTGAGGCAGAGCAGCATGTCCACCCCGGCCGCGGCATAGGCGGGCACGGAGCCGCCGGGTTGCCAGATGTCCTCGCAGACAACGACACCGAGCCGCAGTCCGTTCACCGTCGTGATGCTCAGGCCCGATCCCGGAGCGAAGTAGCGGGCCTCGTCGAACACTCGGTAGGTGGGCAGTGAGTGCTTGTCGTATCGAGTGGTCACCCGCCCGTCGACGATCACTGCCGCGCTGTTCCGTGAACCCTCGGCGTCGCGATCGAGGTAGCCGACCACCACGATGCGATCGCCGCATCCGGCACTGTCCAAGGCGGTCGCCAACTCGGTCAGGGCGCGAGCGGATGCGGCGGCGAACGACGGTCGCAGAGCCAGATCCTCGACGGGGTACCCCGTCAGCGCCATCTCGGGGAACACCACCACGTTGGCACCGTCGTGGGCTGCGCGGACCGTCCACTCGACGATCGCCGCGGAATTCGCGGCGAGATCGCCGACGACGGAATTGATCTGGGCGAGGGCGAGTCGAAGTGCCTGCACTGCGTCCACGCTAGTGCTCGGACGACGTCCCCGCCCGGCAGCGGGAGCGAAGCGCTCGAAATACCTGGCACGATCGAGCCATGAGAACGCGCACCAGGAGCACGGCCGTGGCACTGTCCACGGTCGCCGTGTTGGCCGTCGGCTGCTCCACCTCAGAGCCGACAGCCACTCCCGAGAACTCCGCTGCGCCCGACAGTTCCCCGTCGGCATCCGCCGTCGGCCCGATCCCTTCGGGCCTCGAGACGTTCTACACCCAGACGCTGGAGTGGGAGTCCTGCGACCGGTACAACACCGACGGCAGCGAGCTGGGGAGTGCAGTCGAGTGCGCGATGGTGACCGTGCCGTTGGACTACGCCGACCCCGAGGGCACGACGATCGAGGTCGCCATCTCGCGGACGAAGGCGACGGGCGAGAAGATCGGATCGCTACTGATGAACCCGGGCGGGCCCGGCTCGTCGGGGCTCTACCTCGCCGGGCAGGCCGCCGGTACCGCCGTCGCCGATCGCTTCGATCGAATCGGCTTCGACCCACGCGGGATCGGAGCATCCGAGCCGGAAGTGCGGTGCCTGACGTCCGAGGAGATCGACGAGGAGCGTCGCGAACCCGATGTGGACGTCAGCCCCGAAGGCATCGCGGCGACCGAGGCCGAACATCGGGACTACGCCGCACAGTGCGTCGAGCGCACCGGGGCGGATGTGCTCGAGCATGTGGGTACCCGTGAAGTGGTGCGAGACATGGACGTCATCCGCGCGGTTCTCGGCGACGAGAAGCTGACCTACATCGGCTACTCCTACGGCACCCGGATCGGGACCGCGTACGCCGAGGAATTCCCGTCCAACGTTCGCGCGATGGTGCTCGACGGTGCGCTCGATCCGGACCAGTCACCCGTCGACGAGGCCGTCGCCCAGGGTGCCGCGTTCCAGACTGCGTTCGATCAGTTCGCCGCGGACTGCGCACAGACCGAGACCTGCCCGCTCGGAACCGACCCGGCGCAGGCCGTCGAGCAGTTCCGATCGCTGGTGGAACCGCTGATCGACCGGCCCGCCGAGACGACCGACCCCCGCGGTCTCAGCTACGACGACGCGATCACCGGTGCCCAGCAGGCGCTGTACTCACAGCAGCTGTGGCGTCTGCTGCGGGCCGGATTGAACGAATTGCGCGACGGGAGGGGCGACACACTGCTCCGGCTCGCCGACACCTACTCCGGACGGCTCGAGGACGGCAGTTACACCAACATCGACGACGCGTTCAATGCCGTTCGTTGCGTCGACGGCCCGCCGACCACCGATCGCGCAGCAGCCGACGAGGCAGACGCCAGGTTCCGCGCCGCCGCGCCGTATCTGGACGACGGCCGGGCGACGGGTAACGCGCCACTCGACCTCTGTGCCTTCTGGCCGGTGCCGAACACGAGCGATCCGCACATCGTCGACGTCGAGGGACTGCCGACGCTGGTGGTGGTCTCGACGACAAACGATCCGGCCACGCCTTATCAAGCGGGTGTGGAGTTGGCTGCTCAGCTGCGCGGCAATCTGGTGACGTACGAGGGCACCCAGCACACGGTCGCCTTCTCGGGCGTCGAGTGCATCGACGATCCGTTGGTGAACTACCTCGTCGATCTGGTTCCGCCAGGGGATGGATTGCGGTGCTGACGTGCTACCTCACGACCTGGGAAGTGCGCTGAGAGTTTCACGAAGTGAGACCGAATTCACGATGTAACACAGATTTAACTCCGTTTGCTTACTCTCGCGTTCATGGATCGTCAAAAGGAATTCGTGCTCCGGACCCTCGAAGAGCGCGACATTCGTTTCGTCCGCCTCTGGTTCACCGACGTCCTCGGGTACCTCAAGTCGGTGGCCATCGCCCCCGCCGAGCTCGAAGGGGCATTCGACGAGGGAATCGGTTTCGACGGTAGCGCCATCGAAGGATTCGCCCGCGTGTCCGAGGCCGACACCGTGGCCAAGCCCGATCCGTCGACGTTCCAGATTCTGCCGTGGTCCACCAGCAAGGGTCACCAGCACTCGGCGCGGATGTTCTGCGACATCGCCATGCCCGACGGCTCGCCGTCCTGGGCCGACTCACGCCACGTGCTGCGTCGTCAGTTGAGCAAGGCCGCGGACCTCGGATTCAGCTGCTACGTGCACCCCGAGATCGAATTCTTCCTGCTCAAGGACGCCCCGCAGGACGGCTCACCGCCGACCCCGGCCGACAACGGCGGCTACTTCGACCAGGCCGTGCACGACTCGGCCCCGAACTTCCGCAGGCACGCCATCGACGCGCTCGAGTCGATGGGAATCTCGGTCGAGTTCAGCCACCACGAGGCCGCGCCCGGCCAGCAGGAGATCGACCTCCGCTACGCCGACGCACTGTCGATGGCCGACAACATCATGACCTTCCGATACGTGGTCAAGGAAGTCGCCATCGAAGAGGGCGTGCGCGCGACGTTCATGCCCAAGCCGTTCAGTGATCAGGCCGGCTCGGCGATGCACACGCACATGAGCCTGTTCGAGGGCGACGCCAACGCCTTCCACAACCCGGACGACCCGATGCAGCTGTCCGAGACCGGCAAGTCGTTCATCGCCGGCATCCTCGAACACGCCAACGAGATCAGCGCCGTCACCAACCAGTGGGTCAACTCCTACAAGCGACTCGTGCGCGGCGGAGAAGCACCGACCGCTGCGTCGTGGGGACCGGCGAACCGCTCGGCACTGATCCGCGTGCCGATGTACACCCCGAACAAAGCATCCTCGCGTCGCGTCGAGATCCGCAGCCCTGATTCGGCGTGCAACCCGTACCTCGCGTTCGCGGTGCTGCTCGCGGCCGGTCTTCGTGGAATCGAGAAGGGCTACACCCTGCCGCCCGAGGCCGAGGAAGACGTGTGGGCACTGACCTCCGCGGAGCGTCGCGCCATGGGCTACAAGGAACTGCCGGGCAACCTCGATCAGGCACTGAACGCGATGGAAGGTTCCGAACTGGTCGCCGAAGCACTGGGCGAGCACGTCTTCGACTTCTTCCTCCGCAACAAGCGTCGCGAGTGGGAGGAATACCGCAGCCACGTCACGCCCTACGAGCTGAAGGCCTACCTGGGTCTTTAACAGCACGGCGTCGTCATGGGCTACGTTCTAGTCGATCGTGAATGGTAGTTCCGATGCCGGCGCGGGCACCCTCGCGTCGCATTACTGACGACGGGGTAAAACTGTGGCACGCCGAGGTGGATTTTAGATGGTGCGTCCTCCGACTTCCAGATCCGTCGTTCCCGGACCGGGCCGTCTGGGCCTGGTCGAAGAAACTGCGCCGTCCGATCTGCGCACTCTCGGATGGACGGATGAGGACAGCCTCGAGCTGCTCTGGTCGCTCTCGCGTGCGCCCAATGCCGATCTCGCGCTCCGCACCCTGGTGCGGTTGTACGAGTCGCTCGGTTCCGGCTGGTCGGAGTTCGACACAGCACTGCGCACGGACAAGGGATTCCGCGGCCGCATCCTCGGTCTCGTCGGTGCCTCGAGTGCGCTCGCCGATCACCTGGTTGCCGACGACAGCACCTGGCGTCTGCTGCTGACCAAGGAAGGCCAGAGCAGCGGAGTCTCGGCCAAGATCGAGCTCCCCACCAAAGCCACCCTGGTCGCGGAACTGCTCGAGGCCGTCGGTGCCGAGCCCGAGACCGGCCCCAACGCCGCACCGGACCTGTACCGCGCGTCCCTGATCGGGCCGCCCGCCGTGATCGCGCTGCGCAAGAAGTACCGCGACCAGATCATGGTGCTGGCGGCATACGACCTCGCCGCGACCGTCGAGAACGAACCCGTCCTGCCGTACACGGTGGTCGGATCGCAACTGTCCGACATGGCCGACGCTGCGCTCACCGCTGCGCTGGCCGTCGCCGTGGCCACCGTGTGCCCGGACACCCCGTGTCCGACGCGTCTGGCCGTCGTCGCAATGGGCAAATGCGGTGCACGCGAACTCAATTACGTCTCCGACGTCGACGTCGTGTTCGTCGCCGAGCCCGCCGACTCGCAAGCGAGCCGCATCGCCGGTGAAATGATGCGCATCGGGTCCTCGGCATTCTTCGAGGTGGATGCGGCGCTGCGTCCCGAGGGCAAACGCGGCGAGCTGGTCCGCACGCTGGATTCGCATGTCGCGTACTACAAGCGCTGGGCCAAGACCTGGGAGTTCCAGGCGTTGCTCAAAGCTCGCCCCATGACCGGCGACATCGCGCTCGGCAACGATTACGTCGACGCGGTCAACCCGATGGTGTGGTTGGCCAGCCAGCGTGAGGACTTCGTGCCCGAGGTGCGCGCCATGCGGCGTCGCGTCGAGGAGATGGTGCCGCCGGAGCTCCGCGAGCGCGAGATCAAACTCGGACGCGGAAGCCTGCGGGACGTCGAATTCGCGGTCCAGCTCCTGCAATTGGTGCACGGTCGAACCGACGAGTCGCTGCGAGTACTCGGCACGACCGACGCACTGACCGCGCTCACCGAGGGCGGCTACGTCGGCCGCGACGACGCTGCGAACCTGACGGCCTCCTACGAGTTTCTTCGGCTGATCGAGCACCGCCTGCAGATGCAGCGAATGCGTCGCACACACACCCTGCCTCCTCAGGACGACGAGGAAGCCCTGCGGTGGCTGGCACGTTCGGCGCACATGCGACCCGACGGCAACCGCGACGCACTCGGCGTGCTCAACGCCGAGATCAAACGTAACGCGCAGCGCATCAGGCGGTTGCACGCGAAGCTCTTCTACCGGCCGTTGCTGGACTCGGTGGTCAAGTTCGACTCCGAGACAGTGCGTCTGACCCCCGACGCGGCGACGCGTCAGCTCGCCGCGCTCGGCTACGCGACCCCGCAGAACGCGTTGGGTCACCTCCGTGCGCTCGTCGGCTCGGGTACCCGCCGCGGTCAGATTCAGGCCGTGTTGCTGCCGACTCTGCTCGAATGGCTCGCCGACACCCCTGATCCCGACGCCGGACTGCTCAACTACCGCAGGCTGTCGGAATCGGCGGGGGAGCAGACGTGGTTCCTGCGCGTGCTGCGCGACGAAGGCGCAGTGGCGCAGCGGCTGATGATCGTGCTCGGTTCCTCGGCGTACGTGCCGGATCTGCTGATCAAGGCTCCCGAGGTCATTCGGTTGTTCGCCGACGGACCCACCGGCCCCCGACTGCTCGACGCCGAGCCGGAGGAGACCTACCGCGCGATCCTGTCGTCCTCGGCTCGGTACGAGGACCCGGTACGAGCCATCAACGCAGCCAGGGCACTACGACGCCACGAACTGGCGCGGGTGGCCTCGGCAGACATTCTGGGCATGCTGGACGTACCTCAGGTGTGCCGCGCGCTGTCCTCGGTCTGGGCCGCAGTCATCAACGCAGCGCTTGCCGCAGCCGTACGCGCCAGCGAGAAGGAACGGGGAGAACCTGCACCGGCAACGCTGGCCGTCATCGGCATGGGTCGGCTGGGCGGCGGTGAGCTCGGCTACGGCAGCGACGCAGACGTGCTGTTCGTCTGCGAACCGGTGGACGGCGTCGACGAGACCGTTGCGGTCAAGTGGGCCAACACCATTGCCGACCGCATCCGCAAACTGCTCGGCGCGCCCAGCACCGATCCGCCCCTCGAGGTCGACACCGGTCTGCGGCCGGAAGGCCGAAGTGGACCGGTGGTGCGCACCCTGTCTTCGTACGCCGCGTACTACTCGCAGTGGGCTCAGGCCTGGGAAGTCCAGGCTCTGCTGCGAGCGCACCAGGTGGCCGGCGACCAAGATCTCGGAATCCGATTCCTGCTGATGGCCGACAAGGTGCGCTACCCCGAAGGCGGAGTGTCCGCCGACGCGGTCCGCGAGATTCGACGCATCAAGGCGCGCATCGACTCCGAGCGTCTACCCAAGGGGGCCGACCCCTCCACCCACACCAAGCTCGGACGTGGCGGACTGGCAGACATCGAGTGGACCGTTCAGCTGATCCAGCTCAGGTACGCGCACAAAGTCCTGACGCTGCACAACACCTCGACCCTTCAATCACTCGACGCCATCGGTGCGGCCGAGCTCATGAGCGAGACCGACATCGAATTGCTCAGGGAGGCATGGATCCTGGCGACGAAGGCACGCAACGCGCTGGTGTTGGTCCGCGGCAAGCCCACCGATCAGCTGCCGCGACCGGGAGCTGTCCTCTCCGCAGTCGCGCAGGTGGCGGGCTGGGAGAACGGCGATGCCGGAGCGTTCCTCGACAACTACCTGCGTGTGACGCGTCGGGCAAAGGCAGTGGTGGAGAGAACGTTCGGCGGACTCTAGTCCCGTCGGTCTCTAATCACTGCCCACGGTGACGAAGCCCTGCGCAACCATCCAGTCGCGCGCAACATCGGCTGGATCGCGGCCGTCGATGTCGACCTGCTTGTTCAACTCGGAGATGGCCTCGTTGGTCAACGCGTCCGAGATCGGAGCGGTCACCTCGGCGATCTCGGGGTACCGGTCGGCGATCTCCTGGCGGATGATGACCGTGGCGTTGTAGCGCGGGAAGAACGACTTGTCGTCTTCGAGCACCGTCAGGTTCAGGCCCTTGATGCGGCCGTCGGTGGTGAACACCTCACCGAAGCTGCACTGGCCACCCTCGGCCGTGGCCTGGTAGATGACACCGGTCTGCAGGATCTGCACGGGCAGCGTGCTCGCGTCGAATCCGTAGGTCGCTGCGAGCCCTGGCAGACCGTCCTGGCGGCTGTTGAACTCGGTCTCCACGCACAACGCCGCCGCAGCGGGATCTCGGTTCACCAGAGCGGCATAGTCGGACAGCGTGCGCACCCCGGTCGCCTGCGCCACCTGCTGATTCATCGCCAACGCATACGTGTTGTCCATCGGTGCAGGATTGACCCAGTCGATGCCGTTGGCCTTGTCGGCATCGCGCACGGCCTCGAACTGCTCGGTGGCGTCGGGAATGGGGGTTTCGTTGCCCAGAAAGTTGATCCAGCCGGTGCCCGTGTATTCGTAGGCGACGTCGACCTGGCCGCTCTGCATGGCCAGTCGCACGCTCTGCGAGCCGGCGATGTTGGTGAGGTCGCGAACGTCGGCACCTGCAGCGCTCAAGGCGAATTCGAGGATGTAACCCAGAATGATCTGCTCGGTGAAGTCCTTGGACCCGACGGTCAACTGCGCTCCCTCGAGGCCCGGGAGCGGGGTGATGCTGCCCGGTTCGACCGACAACGGCATCGCTCCGCCCGATTGCAAGCCACATCCGGTCAACGCCATGGTCGCGGCCGCACACAGGGCCACGAGTCGTCGAGTGCTGCGCCGCATCAGCGGAGTCCTTTCGGTCCGAGAAATGCCTCGGCGAGAGCGCCGAGCCAGTCGACCAGCAGCGCCAGAGCGACCGCGAGGACTGCTCCGACCACAAGGATGATCGGTTGGTTGAGCTTGTAGCCGGTGTCGATCAACACTCCGAGTCCGCCGGCACCGACGAGGAAGCTCAGGGTTGCAGTGCCAACGGCCAGCACCAGTGAGGTGCGCAGACCTGCGAGGATGAAGGGCACCGCCAGGGGGAACTCGATGCGCCGCAGGATGCCCATGTTCGACATGCCCTGACCGCGAGCGGCGTCGATGTAGTTCGGATCCACCGTCTGAAAACCCAGCATGGTGTTGCGCAGAACCGGGAGCAGTGAGTAGAACGCGATGGGTAGAACGCCTGCGGTGAAGCCCGTCCACCCGGTGGCCAGGAACAGCAGCACCAGCAAGCCGACCGCGGGTGCGGCCTGACCGATGTTGGCGATGCCGATGAACAGCGGAGCCAGCTTTCGATACCGGGGCCGCGTCAACAGGATTCCCAGTGGAACCGCTATGACGAGAACGAGGGCAGTGACGACGATCGTGATCGCGACGTGCTCTCGAACGGCGGTGAAGATGCTGCCGGCGTTCAACGTGCCGGACTGGGTGGCGGTGAGGTCTCGGCTGAAGGTGTACACCAACAGAACGGCCACGATGGCGAGGATGACCACGGGCTGGATCAGCAGCCTGAGACGTTCGGCCCGCTTGGCGGCTCGCGCGGTGTCCTTCGTGTCGTCGCCGGTATCGGCCAGAGTCGTCACGACGGAGTCCCTACGTCGGTGCGCGGCTCGTCGTGGTCGTTCGCGTGTTGGGACCGCAGGGACTTGACGGTATCGATCAGTACGTCGATCGTCACGGTGCCGACGTACTCGCCGCGGTTGCCGGTGACGGTGGCCGTTGCGTTGCCCTCGGACAGAAGAGCTTCGAGCGCGTCCTGGAGGGTGGACTGCGTCGAGACCATCTCGCCCATCGGCACACCGACGTCGCGCAGGCTCCCGAC
Source organism: Rhodococcus sp. NPDC076796 (assembly GCF_040702765.1). NCBI lineage: Bacteria > Bacillati > Actinomycetota > Actinomycetes > Mycobacteriales > Nocardiaceae > Rhodococcus > Rhodococcus sp. NPDC076796. The sequence goes on from NZ_JBFBMS010000016.1 coordinate 50,998, forward strand.
TCCGACGAGGTGGCGTCGATCGGTCCACCGAAGCGGGCGCTTGCGCGAGTCGAGGATGATTCCCCAGGCCTCGGGATCGGAGCCGAGAGCGGTGTTCATCATGTCCACCGAATCGTCCTCGCCGAAAACAGGGACGTCGGACAGTTCGATGTCGCGTACCCGCATCAAGGTCAACTGCTTCAACGCCGCTCCGGCACCGACGAAACCGGCCACGGTGTCGTCTGCGGGGTTGGCGAGAACGGCCTCGGGAGTGTCGTACTGGAGGATGGTCGATTGGTTGCCCAGAACGGCGATCCGGTCGCCGAGCTTGACGGCCTCGTCGAAGTCGTGGGTCACGAACACGATGGTTTTGCCCAATTCTGCCTGGAGGCGCATCAACTCGTCCTGCAGCAGTCCTCGGGTGATCGGATCGACCGCGCCGAAGGGCTCGTCCATCAACAGCACCGGGGGATCGGCGGCGAGTGCGCGGGCGACGCCGACACGCTGCTGCTGGCCACCCGAGAGCTGACGCGGATAGCGCTCGCGGTAGACCGCCGGATCGAGCCCGACGAGATCGAGCATCTCGTCGGTGCGATCATTGATGCGCTTCTTGTCCCACCCGATGAGCCCGGGCACCATTCCGACGTTCTGCGCGATCGTCATGTGCGGAAACAGCCCGGCCTGCTGGATAGAGTAGCCGATGGTGCGACGCAACTCGTTGGGGTCGATCGAGAGCGCGTCCTTGCCACCGATGGTGATGCGACCCGACGTCGGCTCGATCAGCCGATTGATCATGCGCATCGTCGTCGTCTTGCCGCAGCCCGAGGGCCCGACCAGAACGACGACCTCGCCGGCCGGAATCGTCATGGACACGTTGTCCACGGCCGCCAGCTTCTGCGCCGGGTAGCTCTTGGTGACGTTCTCGAGCACGATTTCCGCGCCGGAGACGTTCGATGTACGGGTCGAGTCACTCACGGATACCCCTCGAGGTGGTCAGTTTGCCGATCAACACGTAGATCCCGTCCAGGATCAACGCCAGCAGGACGATCAGGACAGTGCCGGTGAGGGCCTGCGGTAGGGCCGTGGGGCTGCCCACGCGCGCGAGCCCGGAGAACAGCAGGTTGCCCAGGCCAGGGCCTTTCGCGTACGCGGCGATGGCCAGGATGCCCATGGCCATCTGCGTGCTGATCCGCATCCCGGTGAGAATCGACGGCCAGGCGAGAGGGATTTCGATGCGTCGCAGCACCAGGGTGCGACTCATTCCGATACCGCGGGCGGCGTCGGCGACGGCCGGATCGACTGCAGCCAGACCGACGACGGTATTCCGGATGATCGGCAGCAGGGAGTAGAGGACCAACGCGGTCACCGTGGGCCGAACACCCAATCCCATGATGGGGATGAGCACGCCCAGCAGCGCGAACGAAGGGATCGTCAGGATGGTGCTCGCGAGTGCCGTCGCGATCGCCGACCCAGCGGGGCTGCGGTAGACGAGAACTCCGATCGCGACACCGATGACGGTGGCTATGACGACGCACTGTACGACGGCCGAGACATGCAGATAGGAGTCGATCGCCAACTGTCTTCGCCGTCCGACGATGAATTCCCACAGTGCATCCATGCAGTTGTCGTCCCTCTGTTCGCCGGTAGCGGATAAATACCTTTACCCCGCGTACCGACTATCAAACGCCGACCGGTCCCAATTCTTTGTCGATTGCCGAAAACTTTGCCGATCGGAGACAACCGAGAACACGAAAACGCCCGGCCGAAAAGATTCGGCCGGGCGTTTTCAGCGTGAAATCGGGTCGATCACACGTCGTAGTACAGCGAGAACTCGTACGGGTGCGGACGCAGGTTCACCGGAGCGATTTCCTGCTCGCGCTTGAGCGAGATCCAGGTCTCGATCAGGTCGGTGGTGAACACGCCACCCTCGGTGAGGTAGTCGTGATCGGCCTCGAGCCGGTCGATGACCGCGTTCAGCGAGGTCGGTGCCTGAGGAATGTTCTTGGCTTCCTCGGGCGGCAACTCGTAGAGGTCCTTGTCGACCGGTGCCATCGGCTCGATCTTGTTCTTGATTCCGTCCAGACCGGCCATCATCTGAGCGGCGAAGTTCAGGTACGGGTTACCCGAGGAGTCCGGCGCACGGAACTCGAGGCGCTTGGCCTTCGGGTTGTTGCCGGTGATCGGGATACGAACCGCGGCGGAGCGGTTGCGCTGGCTGTAGACCAAGTTGATGGGGGCCTCGTAGCCCGGCACCAGACGGTGGTACGAGTTGATCGTCGGGTTGGTGAACGCCAACAGCGACGGCGCGTGGTGCAGGATGCCGCCGATGTAGTGGCGAGCGAGATCCGACAGTCCGGCGTATCCGGCCTCGTCGTGGAAGAGAGGCTTGCCGTCCTTCCACAGCGACTGGTGCACGTGCATGCCCGAACCGTTGTCGCCGAAGAGCGGCTTCGGCATGAACGTCGCCGACTTGCCGTTCTGCCATGCGGTGTTCTTGACGATGTACTTGAACAGCTGCAGGTCGTCTGCCGCACGAAGCAGCGTGTTGAACTTGTAGTTGATCTCCTGCTGGCCGCCGGTGCCGACCTCGTGGTGCGCACGCTCGAGCTCGAAGCCGGCGTTCTGCAGGTTGGTCGAGATCTGGTCGCGCAGGTCGACGTAGTGGTCGTACGGAGCGACGGGGAAGTAGCCACCCTTGAAACGCACCTTGTAACCGAGGTTCGGGCTGCCGTCGGCCTCGGTCTCGGCTCCGGTGTTCCACCAACCCGAGGACGAATCGACCTCGTAGAACGCACCGTTCGCCTGCGAATCGAAGCGCACGGAATCGAAGATGTAGAACTCGGCCTCGGCACCGAAGTACGCGGTGTCGGCGATGCCGGTGCTGGCCAGGTACTCCTCGGCCTTACGTGCAACGTTGCGCGGGTCGCGGCTGTAGGCCTCACGCGTGAACGGATCGTGAACGAAGAAGTCGATGTTCAGCGTCTTGGCATTGCGGAAGGGATCGACCTGAGCGGTGGCGTAGTCCGGAAGCAGGATCATGTCGGACTCGTGGATCGACTGGAAGCCGCGGACGGACGAACCGTCGAACGCGAGGCCGTCCTCCAGCGTGTCTGCCGTGAACGCCTTGGCGGCGATCGAGAAGTGCTGCTGTGCACCCGGCAGATCCGTGAACCGGATGTCGACGTATTCGATTCCTTCATCTGCGATGAACTTGATGACCTCTTGGGCCGTGGAAAACGCCACGCTTTTGCTCCTTTGTTGAGTCCGTCAACCTGACGTTATGGACTTGGTGTTGCCCGCCCGTCAAGCTCGTGTTTCGCCCGTGTTACGCGTCCTGGCTCACGGCTGGCAGGGACAACAGTACGTCCAGGTGTTTTCCCGTGTGCCCGACCGCGCCTATCCTGGAAATCATGGCACGAATGACAGGGTCCTGGTTGTCCGGACCGGCCTCCGCGAACCCACGTGAACCCCAGAACTTCCGGGGGGAGGAGTTGGGCCTTCCGCAGCAGGGCGTCGGCGCGCTGGCCGGTACCGGCCGCAGAGTCCTCGCGTTGCTGCTCGATTGGACGATGGCCACCGGCGTGGCGTCGCTCATTCTCGGTGGATACACCACGAGCGGACTGATCTCGACGATCGTGCTGGCAGTGTGGTTCGGCGTCGGACTGGTGAGCGTCTCGCTGTTCTCGTTCACTCCGGGGCAGTTCATCGTCGGTATTCAGGTGGCACGCATCGACGCACACGCGCGGGTCGGCTTCGTGCGCGCGCTGGTTCGCCAATTGATTCTGCTGTTCGTCGTCCCGGCCGTCGTCACCGACATGGACGGTCGAGGAATGCACGACCGTGCAACGGGAACAGCCCTGCTGCGGACCCGCTGAGGGTCTGCGCATCAGGGCTGTCCGAGTGGTCGTGAGTGGCTAGCGGCGCTTCATGGTCCGCTGAACACCCTTCATCTTGGCTCCGCCGGGAATGGGTCCCTTCGGCATCGCCGGGCCACCCTTGGTGCCCAGAGCGGACAGCCGCGACTCGATGGTGTCCATGCGCTTGCCGTCGATGTTCTTCGGCAACTTCGACAGGTACTTCTGCAGACCCGAGAGCGGAATCTGGTTCTCTTCGTTTCCGACGATGATGTCGTAGATCGGAGTGTCGCCCACCAAACGGGCGGTTTTCTTCTTCTCCTGAGCCAACAGTGACTTCACGCGATGCGGTGCACCCTCGGCCACGAGAATGACACCGGGCTTGCCGATGACTCGATGCACGGCGTCGAGATGGGTAGTTCCGGCGATCGCATTGGTCACTCGCCACGACCCCTGCAGGTTGTCCAGGGCCCACGCGGCCGCGCCCGCCTGCCCGTCTGCCTTCTTGTACACCGATTTCTGCACGCGGCGACCGAAGATGATGAACGCAACCAGGACGCCCAGGAGCAGTCCGATGGGGAGCAGGAACCACTGGAAGTCGAAGGCCAAGCCGATGAGGAACCCGAGGAGCCCGAGCCCGACCACCGACCCGATCATCAGCGGAAGGAGAACCTTGTCGTCCTTGCGCTGCATCTGAAACGCCTGCCAGAGCTGCTTGCGTCGTTCCCTCGATGCCTGCTTGCGCGCCGCCTTGGCAGCCGCTTTTGCTTCCTTGCTGGGCTTTGCTGCTTTGCCAGCCTTACTGCCTTTCGCCATACGTCACAGGATACGTCCTGTGCCGACGCTCACGTGCACCGCGCCGGGTTGGCAAAAGATCTAGCGAGCCGCCAGACGCGCCATCAGCGAACTGGCCTCTTGGGAGGCTTCGCCGCCATCGGTCAGGTGACTCATGCTCTCGGGCAATTCACGGCCGTGATGCGCCATGGCCTGCGCGTAGAGGCGTCCGGCGCGGTAGGAGGAGCGGACCAACGGCCCGGCCAGCACACCGGCGAACCCGATTTCGGTCGCGTAGTCGGAGTGCTCGACGAACTCCTCCGGCTTGACCCAACGCTCGACCGGATGGTGGCGCGGCGACGGGCGAAGGTACTGGGTGATGGTCAGGATGTCGCAACCGGCCTCGTGCAGGTCGCGAATGGCTTCCTGCACCTCTTCCGGAGTCTCGCCCATGCCGAGGATCAGATTGGACTTGGTGACCAGACCGTCGTCGCGGGCTGCGGTGATGACGTCCATCGACCGCTGGTACCGGAAGGCGGGACGGATGCGCTTGAAGATGCGCGGCACCGTCTCGACGTTGTGAGCGAGCACCTCCGGGCGTGAGGAGAAGACCTCGGCCAGTTGATCGGGCTTGGCGTTGAAATCGGGGATGAGCAGTTCGACGCCGGTGTTCGGATTGAGCTTCTTGATGTACCGAACCGTTTCGGCATACAGCCACGCGCCGCCGTCCTCGAGATCGTCACGAGCGACGCCGGTGATCGTGGAGTAGCGCAGACCCATGGCCTGCACGCTCTCGGCCACCCGGCGCGGCTCGTCTCGATCGAGATCCTCCGGCTTGCCGGTGTCGATCTGGCAGAAATCGCAACGGCGGGTGCATTGCTCACCGCCGATGAGGAAGGTCGCTTCGCGATCTTCCCAGCATTCGTAGATATTGGGGCAGCCGGCTTCCTCGCACACCGTGTGCAGACCTTCGCGCTTCACAAGACCCTTGAGCTCGGTGTACTCCGGGCCCATCTTGGCTTTGGTCTTGATCCAGCTCGGTTTGCGTTCGATGGGGGTCTCCGCGTTTCGGATCTCGAGGCGGAGCAGCTTGCGTCCTTCTGGGGCCACAGTCACAGAAACGATGCTACGCGCCGAAGCGAACCGTCGTGAACTGCGGGTTGATCGACGCCTCCGTGACCGGCGGATGCTCGATCTCGTGATCCTGCACGGGCATCGACCCGTCCAGGGCGGCCAGAACAGCGTCGGTGACCGCGGCGGTGACGTCGCCGATGGTGACGTCGCGGCCCAGCTCCAGCGACAGCGACGTCACTCCGGCGTCGGCGATGCCACATGGCACGATCGCATCGAAACCGGTCATGGCCGCATTGCAGTTCAGCGAGAAACCGTGCAGCGTCACTCCACGCTGAACACGGACTCCGATCGCCGCGATCTTTCGTTCGGGCAGCCACGCGCCGCCGCGCATCTGCGCTGCGAGCCACACGCCGGATCTACCGTCGACGCGCCCGCAGGTGATGCCGTAGGCGGACACGACGGAGATCAGAGCCTCTTCGATGCGGCGCACGTACCGTACGACGTCGATGGGCTGCGCGAGCTTGACGATGGGATACCCCACCAGTTGGCCGGGTCCGTGCCAGGTGATCTTGCCGCCACGATCGACCTCCACGACGGGGGTACCGTCGCGCGGCATGTCTTCCTCGGAGGTACGCCTCCCGGCCGTGTAGACGGACGGATGCTCGAGCAGCAGCAGCGTGTCGGAGCCGGCACCGTCCGCCCGGGCACCGGCCAGCTCGCGCTGCAGTGCCCAAGCCTCGGTGTACTCCACGGTGCCCAACTCTCGCACCACGACCGGCTCGGAGCTCGCGCGTGCCGACACAGCGGCCGGCGAAGAGTTCGCTTCACTCATGAATCGGAACGGTACGCCGCGTCACGAGCCGACGGCCACCCGCAGTGCTTCCCCGATGGTGTTGTGCTCGAAGGTGTAGCCCGCGTCCTCGAGTGCCTTCGGAATTGCCCGTGGCCCGGTCAGAATGGCCTCCTCGGCGAACTCACCGATCACGGCCTTCAACGCGAAGCCGGGCACCACCCACGGGGCCGGTCGATGCACCGCTCGCGACATCGCACTGTTGAACTGGGCGTTGGTCACCGGAGTGGGGCCCACCATGTTGACCGGTCCCCGCAGTGCGTCGTTCTCGATGCCGTGCACGATGGCCCCGATCTCGTCCTCCAACGAAATCCACGGGAAGTACTGACGGCCACTGCCCAATCGCCCGCCGAGCGCGAACAGGTACAGCGGCCGAAGCTTGCCCAGCATGCCGCCGCGCTGCGACAGCACCACACCGCTGCGCAGCATGATCGTGCGAACACCCGCTTCAGACGCCGCAGACGTGGCGTTCTCCCAGTCGCGACATACTTCGGCCAGGAATCCCTCACCGACAGGGGCAGTCTCGTCCACCACCCGGTCGCCGGTGTCGCCGTAGAAGTTGACGCCACTGGCATTGATCAAGGTGGGGACCCCGGCGTCGGCCGCAGCTGCAGCGAGTACCTCGGTCGGGGCGATGCGACTGTCTCGCACCAACTGCTTGTAAGCACCGGACCATCTCTTGTCGCCGATACCGACGCCGCAGAGGTTGACGATGGCGTCGGCGCCGTCGAGCGTGGCCGCGTCGATGCTCCCGCGCGACGGATCCCACTGGGACTCGTCCGGTCCGGCGGGCGTGCGCCGAACGAGCCGGGTGACGTCGTGGCTCCGGCCTCGCAGTGCCGCGACGAGCGCTGTGCCGATCAATCCTGATGAACCTGCAATGACTACGCGCATGTGAACGAAAGCCTCCTTGACGCAAACGGGGCATCATTCGCGAACGAATGATGCCCCGGATGCACGGTTCGTGCCCCTCTTTTCGAGACTCCGATGCGAATGTTTCGCGCTCTCACCAGAATACGTGAGAGATACGATTCGCCGGTTGCCTACAGACCGAGATCGGCCTCGAACGACGCCACTTCGAGACGCTGCTTGATCGTCGTGAGGAAGCGTCCCGCATCGGCCCCGTCCACCAGACGGTGGTCGTAGGTGAGCGGCAGGTAGCACATCGAGCGAACACCGATCGACTCGTTGCCCGAGTCGTCCTTGACGACGACCGGACGCTTGACGATCGCACCCGTGCCGAGCATGGCCGCCTGCGGCGGAACCAGGATCGGGGTGTCGAACAACGCGCCCTGGCTGCCGATATTGGTGATCGTGAACGTGCCACCGGACAGCTCGTCGGGCTTGAGTCCACCCGAGCGTGCACGGGTGGCGATGTCGTTGATCGCCCGAGCCAATCCGGCGAGCGACAGGTCGCCTGCATTGTGGATGACGGGGGAGAGCAGACCCTGCTCGGTGTCCACGGCGATACCGAGGTGGACATCGGCGTGGTACGTGATCTCCTTGGCGTCCTCGTTGATGCTCGCGTTGACGTTGGGGTGCGCCTTGAGAGCCTCCACGACGGCCTTCGCGAAGAACGGCAGGTACGTCAGGTTGACGCCCTCGTTCTCGGCGAACTTCGCTTTCGCCTTGGTACGCAGACCGGCGATCTTCGTCACGTCGACCTCGAAGGTCTGCGTCAGCTGTGCAGAAGTCTGCAGCGACTCACGCGTCTTCTTCGCGGTGATCTGACGAATCCGGTTGATCTTCTGCGTGGTTCCGCGAAGATGCGCGAGCTCCGGGCGAACACCGGCGGTGGCCGGGGCAGCGGGCTTGGATGCGGCGGCAGGCGCAGCAGCGGCAGCCGGAGCGGCCGGAGCCTTCTTGGCCTCGGCTGCGGCGAGCACATCCTGCTTGCGGATGCGGCCACCGACACCGGTGCCCTTCACGGTCGACAGGTCGACGTCGTTGTCCGACGCCAGCTTGCGCACCAGCGGAGTGACGTACGGGCTGGAATCACCCGACGGTGCCGCTTCCTTGGCGGGAGCGGCCTTGGGAGCCTCCTGCTTGGGCTCGGGCTTCGGCTCGGCCTTGGGGGCTTCCTGCTTGGGAGCCTCCTTCTTCGGCTCTTCCTTCTTCGGCTCTTCGGCCTTCGGGGCCTCAGGCTCCGGGGTTGCCTCGGGCTCGGGAGCCTTCTCGGCCGGCGATCCCGATCCGATGACGGCGAGCTGGCCACCGACTGCGACCGTGTCGTCTTCCTCGGCGGAGATCTCGAGCAGAGTTCCGGCGACCGGAGACGGGATTTCGGTGTCGACCTTGTCGGTGGACACCTCGAGCAGCGGCTCGTCGACAGCAACCTCGTCACCGACGGCCTTGAGCCATCGAGTCACGGTGCCTTCGGTGACGGACTCGCCCAACTCGGGCATCGTCACCGGAGTGCCGGATCCGGACGAGTCGGACGATGCACTCGCTGCGGGTGCCTCCTCCTCGGCCTGTGGCTCGGGCTCGGCTGCGGGAGTGGGCTCCTCGGCAGCTTCCTCGGGTGCCGACTCCTCGGCGGGCGCGGCGTCCTCGGCCGGTGCATCGGACGAGGGTGCCTCGTCTGCGTCACCGATCTGGGCGAGCTCGCCACCGATCTCGACGGTGTCGTCTTCCTGAGCGACGATCTTGGTCAGAACACCGGCTGCAGGCGACGGGATCTCGGTATCGACCTTGTCCGTGGAGACTTCGAGCAATGGCTCGTCGACTTCGACGGTGTCGCCTTCTTGTTTGAGCCACCTCGTGACAGTTCCCTCGGTGACGCTCTCACCAAGAGCTGGCATCTGGACGGAGAAGGCCATGTCTGTTGACTCCTCGACAGTTGTATGCGGGTGATGTGGATCGACGACTTGTGGTCGCAGACCATTGTGCTGGCGGAACAGGGTTCATGGACGAGAGTTGGGTGATTCGGTTCGACGGAGGCACCGGTGCACAAGGCACGTATCGAGCAGGTTTCGCTCGACACAGCGCCCACGTCGACACTCCCTCTCGGCAATTCACTTACTCACTTCACGAGCCTTGGTTCACTATCAAGAGAGCTGAACCCTCTAATGTCATCCTTCCATTGTTATCGCCTCGCCGTTCCCCTAGGGCGTGCAACACGCCTGGCAAACTGGCGGGTAACAACATTCCGGCACCAGAACCGGTGATCCATCGGCCGCAAGAAAAGGATGTTCTCGTGGGATTGTTCGATCGACTCAAGCGAAGCGGCGGGGCCGCGAAACGAGCTCCGGAGGGGTCGGTTGCCCAGTACCTGGCCGATTGGACCGACGCGCGAATCGGTGTCGAGGCCTACGTCGAGCCGAAGACGACGGTCACCCCGCTGACCGTCGTGCTGATCGCGAACGACGGCGAATGGACCCGTCGGCCGCTCGATGAAAAATATGCACGAAAGATCGGACCCGACCTGAAGATCCCGGTCTACGACGTGCGCAAGACCGGCTACCCCCAGCGCATGCGTGACCACGACGCCCGTCAGAAGGTCATCAGGAAGCGCGAACAACAGCAGCGCGATCTCTGACCTCGCCCGTGCGTGCGGACGTCGATCCGCACGCACGGACTTTCGCGATCAGCCGTTCTCGGCGATGTCCTCGAGGACCGCGAACATCGTTCGTACGGGAACGCCGGTACCGCCCTTGCCGGTGTAACCGAAGGGGCCACCGGTGTTGTACGCCGGGCCCGCGACATCGATGTGAGCCCATTCGACTCCGTCGGCGACGAATTCCTTCAAGAACAGAGCGGCAGCGAGCATTCCACCGGCCCGGCCGTTGGTGACGTTCGCCAGATCGGCCACCTTGGAATCGAGTTCGCGTCGGATCTCCTTCGGCAACGGCATCGCCCATGCGTTTTCGCCGATGGCCTGAGAGATCTCGGCGACGCGGTCGCGGAAGTCCTCGGTGCCCATGACCCCTGGCGTTCGATTGCCCAGTGCGACCACCTGAGCTCCGGTCAGCGTCGCGGTGTCGATGAGGTAGTCCGGATCGTCCTCGCAGGCACGCACGATCGCGTCGGCCAACACCAAGCGGCCTTCGGCGTCGGTGTTGATGACCTCGACGGTGATGCCGCCGTACTGGGTCAGCACGTCGCCCGGACGCTGCGCGGTGCCCGACGGCATGTTCTCGGCCATCGGCACCGTCGCGATGACATCGAGTGGCAGATCGACCTTCGCGGCCAGGATCACCGTCGCGATGACCGCAGCCGCACCGCCCATGTCCGAGGTCATGTTCTCCATGCCCGCAGCGGGTTTGATGGAGATGCCGCCGGTGTCGAACGTGATTCCCTTGCCCACCAGGGCGACCTTCTTCGCGCCCCGCTTACCGCCGGAGTGCGTCAGCCGAACCAGTCGCGGCAGACGCGAAGAACCCTTGCCGACGCCGTGAATGCCGCCGTAGCCGTCCTTCTCCAGCGTCTTGTCGTCCATGATCTCGACCTTCAGGCCCGCAGCCGTACCGAGAGCCTTGGCCTGCGCCGCGAACTCCTCCGGGTAGAGGTGGCTCGGCGGAGTGTTGACGAAATCACGTGCCACAGCGACGGATTCGGCAATGGCGAGCGATCGTGCCAACTCGTTCTTGGCTTCCTTGGAGCGGGTGTCGGGAACCAGCAGTTCGACGCGGGTCAGTGGAAGCGCGTCGGACTTCGGTGCTGACAACGCCGACTTGAACTCGGTGAACTGATACGCGCCGAGAAAGAAGCCTTCCGCGGCCGCGCCGAGATCGAGTGCCGACAACGTGGTCGCAACAGTGTCGACGCCCTTGAGTGCGCGAGCTGCGGTACCGGCCGACTGCCGGATCCGCTCGCTGTCGATGTCGGCTGCGCTGCCGAGGCCGACCGCCAGCACGCTGTCCACGGACAGGCCCGACGGTGCCGGAATGCGCACCAGCTCGTCGGCCTTTCCGGTGGCACCGACGGATTCGAGAGCGTCGAGCAGCGCCGCAGCGATGGCGTCGTCGGAAATGTCGTCGGTGATGGCGAGTTCGAGGCCGTCGTCACTGGTACTCAGCGCGACGACGAGAACGTCGACTTTCTTACCGAGCTTGCCCGCGAGGACCAGGTCGGGTCCGAGAGTGCGGGAAGGCGTCGAGGGTGAAGGCACGTGGCTGCTCCTGTAGGGGTTGACGTGTACGTACCTCGATCCTAATGACGAGTCGTCGAGGGACGCAGTCGGTCTGCCGGGCCCGCAACGGCCGCGATGTGAGCTAGCGTGACCGCCATGACCGACACCGAGCTGATCGAGGGACCACTTCACGCCGTGCACACCGAATTGGGCGCGACATTCGCACCTTTCGGCGGCTGGACCATGCCGGTGTCGTACGCCGGAGTCGTCGTCGAGCACACGGCGGTGCGAGAGGCCGTCGGCCTGTTCGATGTCGGGCATCTCGGCAAGGCGTCGGTGACCGGACCCGGAGCCGCAGCGTTCGTGAACTCCGTGCTCACCAACGATCTGAACCGAATCGAACCGGGCAAGGCGCAGTACACCCTGTGCTGCACCGAATCCGGCGGCGTCGTAGACGACCTGATCGCGTACTACGTCTCGGACGAGAACGTCTTTCTGGTGCCGAACGCAGCCAACACGGCGGCCGTCGTCGCGGCAATGGCCGAGCAGGCACCCGAAGGGGTGTCGGTGGTGAACCAGCACCGCGAGTTCGGAGTGCTGGCCGTGCAGGGACCGAAATCGACCGAGGTCCTGCAGGAACTCGGCTTGCCGACCGACATGGACTACATGGCATTCGAGGACGCCACCTGGAATTCGGTTGCGGTCCGCGTCTGCCGGACCGGATACACCGGCGAACACGGCTACGAGCTCGTTCCCCCCGCAGGAGATGTGGAACCGCTCTTCCGGGCACTCATGGCTGCAGTGCGATCGCGCGGAGGGCAGGTGTGCGGGCTCGGTGCTCGCGATACGTTGCGTACCGAGATGGGATACCCGTTGCACGGACACGAACTGGCACTGGACATCTCGCCACTCGAGGCTCGCTGCGGCTGGGCGATCGGGTGGAAGAAGGACGCGTTCTGGGGCAAGGAAGCCCTGTCCACCGAAAAGGCGAGCGGACCGGCGCGAGTGCTGCGCGGACTGAAGGCCCTCGACCGCGGTGTGCTGCGCCCGGGCCTGGCCGTCGGGGCATCGGGACAGCAGATCGGAACGACGACGTCCGGCACGTTCTCGCCGTCGCTCAAGATCGGAATCGCCCTGGCCCTGCTCGACGCGGAAGCCGCACCGGAGGTGGGCACGGAGGTCGAGGTCGACGTTCGTGGCCGAGCGTTGCGCTGCGAAGTGGTCGCGCCGCCGTTCGTCGCAGCGAAGACCAGGTGACCGCGCGAGAGCGCAGCGGCCTTGACGATAGGATCTCCGGCATGACAGGTGTTTCCGAGTTCGCGTACGTGCAGCATCCCTCTCCCGCCACTCCCGTGGAGCGCGACGCGGTGCTCGCTGCACCCGGTTTCGGAAAGCACTTCACCGATCACATGGTGTACATCGACTACACCCGTGACGGTGGATGGCACGATGCGACGATCGCGCCCTACGGACCGATCGAGCTCGACCCCGCCGCGATGGTCCTGCACTACGGCCAGGCCATCTTCGAAGGACTCAAGATCTACCGTCAGCCGAACGGCGACCTGTCGACCTTCCGGGTGCACTCCAATGCCGAGCGCTTCCGCTCCTCGGCCCGCCGTCTGGCAATGCCGGAGTTGCCGGACGAGCTGTTCATCGGATCGATCGAGAAGCTTCTCGAATTCGACCACGACTGGGTCCCCGCAGCAGGCGGCGAAGACGCGCTGTACGTGCGGCCGTACATGTTCTCCACCGAGGCCGGGCTGGGCGTGCGCCCCGCCGACTCGTACCGCTACATGCTGATCGCCTCGCCCGCGGGCGCGTACTTCCCTCGGGGCGTCAAGCCGGTGAGTGTCTGGCTGTCCACCGAGTACGTCCGGGCGGCACCGGGCGGCACCGGTGCGGCGAAGTTCGCCGGCAACTACGCCGCGTCGCTCCTCGCGCAGGCGCAGGCCAGCGACGAGGGATGCGATCAGGTGGTCTGGCTCGACGCGACCGAGCGCCGCTACGTCGAGGAAATGGGCGGCATGAACCTGTTCTTCGTCTTCGGCTCGGGCTCCGATGCACGCCTGGTGACGCCGTCGCTGTCCGGATCACTTCTGCCCGGCATCACCCGCGACTCGCTGCTGGCCCTGGCGACCGACGCAGGCATCCCCGTCGAAGAGCGGCGGATCTCCACCGAGGAGTGGCGCAAGGGTGCCGACTCCGGCGAGATCACCGAGGTGTTCGCCTGCGGCACAGCAGCCGTCATCACACCGGTGGGCAGCGTCAAGTCCACCGAGGGAACGTTCGAGATCGCAGGCGGCGAGCCCGGCGAGATCACACTCGCACTGCGCGACACGCTGACCGGCATTCAGCGCGGAACGTTCGCCGATACGCACGGTTGGATGACCACGCTCCGCTAGCTCCCCAGGAGCAGACCGACCGCGGCCAGCGCGGTGGTGGTCTCGATCCCGGCTCCGAGCACGTCGCCGGAGAGCCCGCCGAAGCGTCGGACGCAGTGCCGGGTGGCCACCGTCCCGAGCGCCAGGACGGCGATGACCACCAGCGGTCCCTGCCACGGGTGGTCGGCCCGTGCGAACACCGAGATCGCCACTGCGACAAGCACCCACAGCGCCGGAGGCACGTTCGACTGCGTACCTGCCACGAGCGCACCGAAACCGTTCGGCGACGACGCGTCCGTGCCCCGGCGGCAGGCGAGCACCACCGACACCCGGCCGACGACCGGGACGACCGCGATGGCCCACCACAGCTGCTGGTGCGCGAGCTGGCCCAGGCTCGCGGCCTGAACTGCCAGAACGAGGGCGATGGTAGCCACTCCGAACGGCCCGGCACTGCCGGACTTCATGACTTCTCGCGCGCGCTCGGGAGGTCCGTAACAGCCGAGTCCGTCTGCGGTATCGGCCAAGCCGTCGAGATGCATACCCCGAGTGAGCAGTGCCGAGGCACCGACGGCGATCAGTCCGCCGAGCAGCGGCGACAGTCCGGCCGCGATCGACACCCACAACAGTGCGGCGGAGATGCCACCGAGGGTGAGGCCGACGAGCGGAGCGAAAGCGATCGCGCGGCCGGCGGAGTGCCTGTCGACGTCCTCGGGGCCGCGCACGGGCAGCACCGTCAGCCAAGAGAACGCGAGCGCCAGTGAATCGGCTCGCTTGCGCACCGTCAGTGCTCTTCGATAGTGCTGCGGGCCTCGATACTGCTGTGGGCTTCGCTGTCGCCGGTACTGACCCCGGAGTCCGCGAAGGTGGCCATCGAATTCAAGGTGCCGACGCCCGCACGAACCAGAGGCAACGCCGCCAACGCACCCGAGCCTTCGCCGAGACGCATCTCCAGCTCCACGATCGGTTCGAGACGCAAGTGCCGCAACGCAAGTGAATGCGCAGGCTCGGCCGAACGATGCCCGGCAACCCACCAGCTGCGTGCCCCGGCTGCCGCGTCCTCGGCCACCAGAGCGGCCGCGGTCACCACGAGGCCGTCCAGAATCACCGGGGTTCGCCGATGCGCGGCCTGGGCGAGAAAGCCGGCGAGAGCCGCGATGTCGGCACCACCCGCGACCCGCAGCAGGTCGGTGGGGTTCTTCGCGACCGGTCGTGCTCGACGCATCGCGTCCCGGATCGCTGCGGTCTTCCTGATCCACCCCGCATCGTCGATTCCAGTGCCGCGGCCGACCGCGGCAACCGGTTCGGTATCGGTCAGAGTGGCGATCAATACCGTTGCAGGAGTGGTGTTTCCGATGCCCATGTCGCCTGCGATGAGAAGATCCGCGCCGGCGTCCACTTCTTCGTCGGCGATGGCGGCTCCGGCAGCAATCGCGGCCCGAACCTCGTCCTCGGTCAGTGCATCCTCGCGGTCGATGGACCCGCTGGACCGTCGAACCTTGAACGCGGACACAGAAAAATCCGTATCGGCGTCGACCGCGATGTCGACAACCCGAACCGCAGCACCGGCGATATCGGCGAGCACGTTGACCGCGGCACCGCCGACGCGGATGTTCTCGACCATCTGGGCCGTCACCTCTGGAGGGTACGCAGAGACTCCGTGCGCAGCGACGCCGTGATCGCCGGCGAAGACGACAACACGCACTCGTTCGAGAGACCGCGGCGGGCAGGCGTCCTGGCAGGCCGCGATCCACTCACCGAGCGCCTCGAGGCGACCGAGGCTTCCGGCAGGCTTGGTCAATTCCCGTTGTCGGTCCACAGCAGCCGATCTAGCCGCGGACGACGGAGCGGTCACCGGACGAAACGGCGACGACGACGCCGAATCTTCTTCCGAAAGAATTGTCACACTGTGCCTTTCGCGGTGATGAAGTCCGCCGGAGGTTCCTTGAGGGTCAGCGCGAGTCCTGCGACGACCAGCAGAACCCTGTCACACACCGCGGCAAGCCGAGAATTGAGCAATCCCAGCTCGTCCCGGAAGAGGCGACCGGAACGGGATTCGGGTACCACGGACAGGCCGACCTCGGGGCTGACGAGCACGAGGGGGGACGTGCAGTCCGCGACCGCTCCGACCAGGTTGTCGACAGCCGGTGCGATCGTGCCGCGGGGGAGCTCCCAGGCCTGCGCGTCGTCGAGCATTCCCGTCAGCCACGTTCCGAGATCGTCGACGACGGTGGTGCCGTCCCACGGCTGCGTGACGACACCGGCCAGTGACGCGACGGCCTCGACGGTGGACCAGTGTTTCGGTCTCGACGCGCGATGCCGGTCGATACGACGCTGCCAGTCCTCGTCGGTCGCGTCCCGCCTCCCGGTGGCGAGGTAGCGCACCGGCTCGAGAACGGCGAGCGACTCGGCGTGCCCGGACTTGCCCGATCTGGCTCCACCGAGCACGAGAGTTCGTCTCGGTTCGCCCACCGACGTCAGACGGCCTCGCCGGCGCTGACTCGCGGCTTCGGGGCGCGCATCTTGCGGATCTGGGACGCGCGGACGAAGGCGTACCAGCCGATCTTGAAGCCGCCGTCGGTGGTCTCGGGGAACCGCACCCGGATCTTGTTGTTGATCATCTTGCCGAGGTAGATGCCCTCACCGACCATGAAGAGCATCATCACGAACATGCCGAGGGTGACGTACTGCTGCACCTGAGGCTGCAGGAACAACGCGAAGATCAGGATCAACGCGAGCGGCATGAACAGGCCCACGAGGTTGCGTCGCGCGTCGACGATGTCGCGCACATATGCGCGCACCGGACCCTTGTCGCGGGGGAGCAGGTACTTGTCGTCGCCGGCGAGCATGCGTGCACGTCGTTCGGCTGCGGCGGCGCGTCGCTCGTTGGAGGCGGCCTTGCGATCTTCCTTGCTGCCCTTGTTCGCCTTGCGGCGCTCGCGTGCCTCTTTGCTCGTGAGCGGAGCCGGAGCAACCGGTCCGCGACGCCGAGCCTCGGCGTCACGACGCTTGGGGGTCGGCCGGCCCTTGCCGAGAGACACCGGAGAGGTCGCGTCGCTCCCGGCCGTCGTCGACTCGGATTCGTTCGAGTCGTTTCCGTCCGAATTGTCAGAGTTTCCACGGCGTAGCAGCTTCACGCACTCAGAGTATGGGATGGCTCGTCGGTATCGAACACCGGCCAGGTCAGCGGCGAAACACCGGATGCCGTTCCGGCGCGGCAGCCCTAGACTTTCGACGATGCGAGTGATGATTGCGCCGGATTCGTTCGGAGACACCCTGACTGCCGCGGCCGCGGCAGATGCCATCGCCAGGGGATGGGCCTCGGTTCGTGAGACCGACGAACTCGAACTCGCGCCCCAATCCGACGGCGGCCCCGGCTTCGTCGAGGTCTTGGCCTCGCGCATCGGCACCGTGCAGTTCGCGGACGTGGACGGGCCCCTCGGCAACCCGGTACGTGCCCAGTGGCTGCTCGACGGTACGGCTGCGTACATCGAATCGGCTCAGGCCTGCGGACTGCATCTGCTCGACGGGCCGCCCACCCCACTGACCGCACTGAAGGCGAGCAGCTACGGCGTCGGTCAGCTGCTGGGCGCCGCCCTCGACGCCGGGGCCCGAACGGTGTTCGTCGGACTCGGCGGAAGTAGCTGCAGCGACGGCGGGCGCGCGATGATTCGTGCGCTGGGCGGTCTCGGATCGGCAGTCGCGCGGTTGTCGGACATCGACCTCGTTGCCGCGTCGGACGTGGAGAACCCGCTGCTGGGCGACGCCGGTGCAGCCCGAGTGTTCGGCCCACAGAAGGGTGCCGACGAAGACACGGTCGCTCGGCTCGAGGAATCGAACAGCGATTGGGCCGCAGTGCTCTCCGCCGCAGGCCACGACGTGGCAGATCGACCCGGCGCCGGAGCCGCAGGCGGTCTGGGCGCGGCCCTGTTCGCACTCGGTGGCAGGCAGCTCCCCGGCGCCGTCGTGGTGGCCGAACGAACCGGGCAGCAGGAACTGCTGGCCTCCGTCGACCTGGTGCTGACCGGTGAGGGCAAATTCGACTCGCAATCGCTGCGAGGCAAGTTGGTGACCAGAATCGCTGCAGCGGGCGGCGCGACCGGTCTCGACACGATCGTGCTCGCGGGACAGGTCACGTTGACCGAGGACGAACTGGACTCGGCGGGTATCTCGGCTGCGCACTCGATCACCGAGTTCGCGGGATCGGTGGAGCTGGCGATGTCCGACGCGGCGAACCAGCTCGAACAGCTGGCCGCGCGCGTCGCGGCCGACGTGGCCGACTCTGCTGTGCAACCGAGGCGGCGAGCGTGAGGAATAGAGCCACCGGGAGTACGGTTGAGTAGTTCACGGGTTTGTACGACTGATAGGGAGAGCCCATGACCGTCTCGAACGAAACCACAACGACCGAAACCACAGCGCACAAGGTCACCATGACGGAGACCGCGTCGACCAAGGCCAAGGCGTTGCTGGACCAAGAAGGCCGCGACGACCTCGCGCTGCGCATCGCTGTGCAGCCAGGTGGTTGCGCAGGACTGCGCTACCAGCTCTTCTTCGACGACCGAAGCCTCGACGGCGACCTCGCGGTCGACTTCAACGGCGTCACCCTCGCAGTGGACCGGATGAGCGCCCCGTACGTGGAGGGTGCATCCATCGACTTCGTGGACACGATCGAGAAGCAGGGCTTCACGATCGACAACCCGAACGCCACGGGGTCGTGCGCGTGCGGCGACTCGTTCAACTGAGCTGACTCGTACTCGACTGTGACCGATACACGCATGCGTGTATCGGTCACAGTCGTGTCTGCCCATCAGCTCCCCAGCATTTACGAACCGAAAGGCCCTCCTTCGTGACTCTCGCGGTATCCGGCTCGATAGCGACTGACCATCTGATGCGATTCTCCGGACGGTTCGCCGAGCAGATCGTCGCCGACCAGCTCTCGAACATCTCGTTGAGCTTTCTGGTCGACGATCTGGTCATCCGCAAGGGAGGCGTCGGCGGAAACATCGCGTACGCACTCGGAGTTCTCGGCGGTGCGCCTCTGCTCGTCGGAGCTGTGGGACCGGACTTCGCCGAATACCGGACCTGGCTCGAAGAGCACGGAGTCGACTGCAGTGGCGTGAGTGTGTCCGCCACCGCCCACACTGCCCGCTTCGTCTGCACCACGGACGAGGACATGGCGCAGATCGCGTCGTTCTACCCCGGCGCGATGAGCGAGGCCCGTGATATTTCCATCGAGGCCCTCGCAGCGCAGCACGAGATGGAGCTGGTTCTGATCGGTGCCAACGACCCCGACGCCATGACGGCGCACACGGCCCAGTGCCGCGCGGCCGGCATCCCGTTCGCTGCCGACCCGTCGCAGCAGCTCGCCCGGCTCGACGCCGCGCAGGCGACCGACCTGATCGACGGTGCCGCGTACCTGTTCACCAACGAGTACGAATGGGCGCTCCTCAAGCAGAAGACCGGCATGTCCGACGCAGACATCGCCGCGAAGGTGGATCTGCGTGTCACGACCCTCGGTAAGCGCGGCGTCGACATCGTCGCCAAGGGCGGCGAACACACTCACATCGGTGTCGTACCCGAGACGAGCAAGGTGGACCCGACCGGTGTCGGCGACGGCTTCCGAGCAGGTTTCCTCACGGCGCACATGGGCGGAGCCAGCATCGAACGTGCAGCGCAACTCGGTTCGCTCGTGGCAGTGCTGGTACTCGAGACCACAGGCACCCAGGAATGGGAGCTCAACCGCGACGACGCGATCAAGCGTCTGACCGCGGCCTACGGTGCCGAAGCGGGCGAGGAGATCGGGGCTCTGCTGCCGGCCTGAGCTTGGTCTCCCGTATCGGGATCAATGTGGCTTTGTGCAATCTAAGTGACTTGCACCGCTCCCCAGAAGTTGGACTGAGTAATTCAGTTCCGACTACTGGGGAGCGTGTGTATGCGTGCACGAAGTTCACTTACCGAGGATCAGA
>NZ_JBFBMS010000017.1:0-38506 GCF_040702765.1 Rhodococcus sp. NPDC076796
CAACCCCGGCGCGCCGATCACCGCAGCCAGAGGCAGCAGCGGCCCGTCGGATTGACCGAATGCGATGCGGCCCCAAGGGAAGCCGCCGAACGGGACCCGAGATCGTGCCGCTTCCATCGCCACCCAGGCGCTCGCCACCCAGACCGGCGCCCACGGCAGTCGGGACATCCGATCCGCTACCGCACCGAACAGTGCCACGAAGAGTGCTTGAACGACGGACAGCGCCAGCCACGGCACCGATCCGACGTACTCCCCCACCCACGGCAGCAGAGGCACGAAGAACGCCGAGCCGGCGACGAAGCCGTAGCCGGCCCCCGCACGCGCCCCTCGCCCGCGCACAGCCAACAGCAGCATTGCAAGTGCTACCGGAGCGAGAAACCACAGATCGATGGGCGGGAATGTGGCATACAACATCAGCCCGGATGAGGCGGCGGCGAGGAGCCGGATCCACGCGCGGACTCCGTTGCTGCCGGTCACCCACCGCGCCCGGCTCGGGTCGTAGACGAGAGGTCGAGGCCCGGGCTCGATGCCGGGAGCCGATCTCATGACGGCACGCGCGTGCAGCCGGTACCGGAGGAGCCTCTGCCGTTCATCAACTACTATGGTGCATAGTATTTTATGTGATGGCAACTCTGCGGCGGTGACCGATCCCCTTCCGTCGACACCCAGCACCTGTCCGAGATACACACCCGAGAACGAGGATCCGTGAACCGCTCGCCCACCACGTCTCCCACGCGGCTGCGTGCTTACGCAGTGACTCTCGTGCTGACATTGGTCGCTACCGCGCTGACCGTCGACTACTGGGCGCAAGAAGCATTGGTCGGCTCTCCGATCCCACTACCGATCCTCGAATTGCGGCTCGCCTTCAACCGCGGAATGGCCTTCAGTCTGGGCAATTCGCTGCCCCTATGGGTGATCGTGTCGGTCACGGCGACGATCACCGCCGGGGTCGCGGCCTACGGATGGCACAGCGCTCGGCACGGGGAGCAGTGGACCACGGTGGCGCTGGCGTTGATCCTCGCCGGCGCGCTGTCCAACGTTCTGGACCGGCTTGTCGACGGTGCGGTCACGGACTACTTTCACACCGGTTGGTGGCCGACATTCAACCTCGCCGACATCTACATCACCTGCGGGGTGGTGCTGATGATCGGGGCGGCACTGGCACGCGAGAGGGCACAAGGGTTGCCCCTCTGCCCGCAGTGCCCGACAGCGCCGGATCGTGAACGTGCATGAGATATCTCGGCGTTCGAATCGAATGCCCTGCAGTGCACATACATTCGCGACAGGACAATCATGCTGATCCGCTCGAACAGTGAGGGTGATCGACACCGGAACTGCTCGAAACATAGTCGACTACAACCACCGACACGCGATCGTCGCCTCTCGCTCACCGAGGCGTACCGAGGGGAGCCTGCTGTATGAGCGAGGACATCCCGGCGCTACCGCGCCGTATTTTTCTCGCTACGAGCTGCGCTACAGCGTGCCTGACTGCCGCCGGATGCAGCGTCGGCGAAGCCCCGTCCGGTGAGGACACCGCTTCCGACGGTCCCGTCACCTTGTCGGTGAACGATGTTCCTGTCGGCGGTGGAATCGTGCTCGCCGACCGGCAGGTCGTCGTCACCCAACCGGAACCCGGTATCTTCCGGGCCTTCTCGGCTATCTGTTCTCACCGAGGGTGCACAGTGAACCGAGTTCGCAACGGCACGATCGAGTGCCCCTGCCACAACAGTGCGTTCTCGATCACCGACGGGGCGGTCATGCGCAGCCCCGCCACCGAGCCACTGCCGAACCGTGCCGTGACCAGAACCGTCGATACCCTCACCGTCGACTGATCCATCACCGGGCGCGAACATGCGAGGTGGACGGGTTCGGGGTGAACGGTCTCGACCGGGCCGATGTGCGGCACTCGAGGACCCACTCTGTGCCCCCACCCGACGGGTGCCGGTTCGGTACATCGCTGCCGTGTCGACGACAGCACAGCGTGCCGATCGCGCACCGGGTCGAGACCTGCCTACCAATTGACCTCTCGGCACCGGCCTTCGCCTTCCCGGGGTTCGACCTGCACAGTGGCGTGTTCGAGACCGAACTCGTTGCGGAGAACCTGCTGCGCTGCAGCGAGCACCCGCGGTGTCTCGGCCTCCGGGGCGACCGTCAGATGCGCCGACGCGACCTCCATCCCCGACGTCAGTGTCCATATGTGCAGATCGTGCACCTCTTCGACATCGTCGACATCGGTCAGGGCCCTTTCCACGGCGGCGACATCAATGCCCGCCGGAGCATGTTGCAGCAGAATTCGTACGGCGTGACGGCCCAGGTTGAACGCGCGTGGCAGGACGAACACGCCGATGGCGACCGCGATGACCGGGTCGGCGTACCGCCACCCGAACAGGACGGTGACCAGTCCGCTGACCAGTACGCCGATCGAGCCGAGCATGTCCGCCATCACCTCGAGATACGCACCCCGAACATTGAGGCTGTCCTTGGCGCCGCTGCGCAGCAGGACGAACGCGATGAGGTTCATCACGAGCCCGAGGGTGGCCACCGCCATCACCGGGACGCCGGGGACCTCGGGCGGATTCGTGATGCGTTGCGCGGCTTCGTAGAGAATCCAACCGGCCACACCGAACAGCAGAAGTGCATTGAACAATGCGGCGAACACCTCGGCTCGGTAGAGCCCGAACGTGCGGGCAGCCTTGGTCGATCGTCGCTGTGCGAGTGTGATCGCCACGATCGCCATCAGCACCCCGAACACGTCGGTGAACACGTGTGCGGAATCGGAGAGCAACGCCAGCGACGAGGTGGACAGGCCGACGACGACCTGCGTCACCAGGGTGACCGCCCCCAGACCGACAGCGATCCACAGTCGCCCGAGGTGCTTACCGGACGCGCTGGCCGGTGAACCCGGCTCTATCCCGTGGCCATGTCCGTGCCCCATCGTTGCTCCTTCGTCGTGTCAGATCCGCAGAACGACAACATATTGCGATATGCGCATACATGCAAGTGTTGAAGGATCATCCGGCGGTGGCTGCCCGGACTCGTACAACTATCATTCGTAGTAGTTCATTGTCGGCGCAGGTCGGACTGCCTCGCGCCCATGCCGGAAACACGATCCACCGGGAAGAGGCGCACACCATGGCCACCGAAGCGGCCCATTCGACCCGCGGCGCAGTGGATCGACGCTCCGGATCGCAGGTGATGGTGCTGTGCGCAGCGATTGCCGCGGTGGTCGCTGCACTGCTCGCAGCGATGTCGACGTCGCAAGCGCTCGTGCTGTTGGGTCTGCCCGATCCGGGCCCGATCACCACGTACGGGATCCCGGCACTGACCGCGATCGGCGAGGTGGCTGCCGTCGTGGCGGCGGGGTCGCTGCTCCTCGCGGCATTTCTCGTTCCGCCTCAGAGGTCGGGTGTGCTCGACATCGACGGGTACGTAGCCGTCCGCACCGCGGCGAAGGCCTCCGCAGTGTGGGCGGTGTGCGCGGCGGCGTTGGTGCCGCTGACACTCTCGGACGCCTCGGGTCAACCTGTCGGATCCGTTGCAGCGCAACCGGTGCAGTTCCTCGGTGCGATCGGCGATGTCGAGGCCTCCACTGCATGGGCCATCACCTCTGCGGTCGCGGCGATCACCGCCGCAGCATGCGCGGCGGTGTTGCGGCATCGATGGACCCCCGCCTTGTTCGCCCTGTCGATGCTCGCGTTGATCCCGCGCGCGGTCACCGGCCACTCCTCGACCGGCGGCAATCACGACATCGCGACGAACTCGTTGATCCTGCACATCCTCGCTGCCGCGCTGTGGGTGGGCGGACTCCTCGCACTTCTCGCTCATGCGCTGCGCGGAGGTGGGCACCTTGCCGTCGCGACCCGCCGCTACTCGACGCTCGCTCTGGTCGCGTTCGTGATCATGGCGGTCTCCGGAGTGGTCAACGCTGCCGTGCGAGTGCCCGTGACGTCGCTGTGGGATTCGACGTACGGCGCTCTGATACTGGCGAAGATCGCAGCTCTGGCGATCGTGGGGACCCTCGGGTGGATACAGCGACGACGAACGGTCCGCGCTCTGGCTCACGACCCCGCGAGGCGCAGATCCCTGATCACGTTGTCGATGATCGAGACCCTCGTTCTCGTCACCACCGTGGGCCTGGCGGTCGCACTGGGCCGCACTCCCCCGCCCCCGCCGCAGGACACCTCGCTGCCCCAGGCGCACGAAGAGGCCTTGGGCTACGTGTTGGACGGCCCGCCCACCGCTGCGCGGTTGGCGTTCGAGTGGCGTTTCGACCTGGTGTTCGGCTCCGCGGCGGTGATCGCGGCCGTCCTGTATCTGGTGGCCGTGCGGCGCCGTCGGCGGGCAGGCCTGTCATGGCGGCGGCGGTGGACAGCGAGCTGGTTGGCGGGTACTGCGGTGCTGCTCGTGGCGACCTCGTCCGGGGTCGGGTTCTACAGCCCGGCGATGTTCAGCGTGCACATGGCGGGACTGACCGCGGTCGCCGTCGCCGTGCCGTTGCTGTTGGTCCTCGGCCGACCGGCAACCTTGTTCGCCTCGGTCCTGCCGACCGCGTCGGCCGCCGAAGCACCGGGCTCGCGCGAATGGCTCCGGGCTGCATGGCAGAGCCGAGCAGCCCGGATCGCGATACACCCGTGGGTCAGCACCACGGTGTTCCTGAGCAGTTTCTACCTGCTCTACCCCGGCGGACTGTTCGACACCGTCGCCGACTCGCATGTGGCACACATGGTGATGAAGGGCTGGTTCCTGACCGTCGGGATGGTGATGTTCTGGGGCACGGTCGGCGAAGACCCGGTACCGAGACCGATCGCGGGACTGACGAAGTTGCTCGCGAGTATCACCGCATTGGCCGGGTTCGCATTCTTCCTCGTCGTGACGATCGATCTCGAGACCGCGCTCGGAGCGAGCTTCTACAGCGGACTGCGTCTGGACTGGAACGCAGACCTGCTGGCCGACCAGCGGCGCGGCGGCACTCTGGCGTGGGGCATCGGGGAGTTGCCGTTGCTCGCTGCCGCGGTTCTCGCCGCGGTCCGGTGGTCGGCGGCCGACGAGAGCGCGGCACGGCAACGAGACCGCCGAGTCGACGATCAAGGTGATACCGAACTCGAGGCGTACAACACCATGCTCGGTGGCCTGTCCTCTCGGCGCGATCACCCCTGATACCCGAAACGCCCAGCCCTGTTCCGGTGCGGATGTCGTAGCCCGGCGGGATGTCGTAGCCCGGCGGGATGTCGTAGCCCGGCGGGATGTCCTCCGAGGACCGTGACCAGCGGTACGGACGAATCCGGGTCGAGTGGGATGGAAAAACTATGCTCGATAGTAGTAACCTGTGGCCTGACCGTCACCATTTCGTTATCTCGAGCGAGGCCACGGCCTCGTAGCCACCAAGGATTGTGATCTTGGCCCGACACCGCACACCCGATCCGATCGACGACGACTACGCAGCGCCGGCACCCGGCGTCGCGGTCTCGATGCCCGTCGGCAACAGGCCGACGGCGCTCATCGATCACCCCCGTCATCGACACGCCGGGTTCGCACCCTCGCGTTTCGTGACCGAGTCGCCCGCCGAGACCGTGTACTCCGACAATCGGTCGCAGGACGAGCACACGCCTTCGGCGCAGACGCCCGCACCGGATGTACCCGCTCACGCGGTCAGCGCCGCCTGGGACACCGCGGCCGCGGACACTGCCGCGTCGATGTGGGTGCACGTGGCCGGTCCGGACGAGACGACACACGGCGACGGTGGCCGCGATGTAGTGCAGGCCGTGTCGCGACGTGCTCGCCGCGGACTTCATCGCCGCCGGGTGCCGAAGCCGGGTGGCCGCGCCATCGCTGCGTCGGTCGCGGTCGGTGCCTTTCTGTCCGCGGCAGCGACGTCTCCGAACACCGGGTCGCAGGACAGTGTGGCGCTCAGCGCTGCGAGTATCGATAGCCCTCCCGCCGGCGTCCTGCCGCCGAGCCCGGTCGTCGCCTCACCCCCGCAGGTGTTGCAAATGCCCGATCTCGATGTCGGCCGGCTCGCGCAGCGCATGACCGAGCAACTCGCCGAGGGGGGAGTTCGGGCGGCGGAGCGCGCCGCACGCGATGCCGAGGCGCGGCGCCCGCTCTCGGTGGTGCCGGTGTCGGGCACATTGACCTCCAGTTCTGGGCCGCGTTGGGGGACAACGCATTACGGACTCGACATCGCCAATACGATCGGGACGCCGATCGTATCGGTGACCGACGGTGAGGTCATCGAAGCAGGGCCGGCGCAAGGGTTCGGCCTGTGGGTGCGTATTCGTCAGGACGACGGCACGATCGGGGTGTACGGCCACATAGACCAGGCGCTCGTCACCGCCGGTCAACGCGTGAAAGCCGGCGAGCTCATTGCTACGGTAGGCAACCGAGGCCAATCCACCGGACCCCACCTGCATTACGAAGTGTGGCAACCCGACGGTGCCAAGTCCGACCCGACGGCGTGGCTGTCGGCACGCGGAGTCGATATCACCTGACACGACGAGGAAAGAAGAACTGGCGATGAAAAGGCTCGGTGATCTCGAAGCGGAGGTGATGAACGTGCTCTGGCAATGTGATCGACCGCAGTCGGTCCACGACCTGCGTGAACGCATGGCCGACAGAAACCCCGCCTACACCACGATCCTGACCGTCGTGACCCATCTCCACGAGAAGGGGTGGGTCGAGCGGACCAAGCAGTCACGCGCCTATCTCTACTCGCCCGTGCAATCTCGGGCCGAGGCCACCTCGCAAGCGCTGCGCGAAATCCTCGACACCAGCACCGACTCGGCCGCCGTGCTGATGCATTTCGCGAAAACCGTCACCGACGACGAACTGGACGCCCTGCGGGGGAACCTGCCGGACGCGAACCGGTGATCGTCGCACTGGCATTACTCCTCGCCGCGACCCTGGTGGCCGTTGCCATGCCGCCGCTGCTGACCTCACTCACCCGCACCGTCGGCCCCTCTCTCGCCTTGACCGCTTGGATCGGCAGCATCGCCGGGGTGCTGTTTCTCGTGGGATCCGCGGTGGCGGTGTTGCTCTGGCCCGGCCATGCGCCGGCCGAGGGCATGGTCGAACTCGCCGTCCGCTGCCTGGGCTCGCTGCAACACGCGGCCCAGCCGTGGATCGGGGAAGCGGTCGCCGGGGCATCGGTCGTCCTCGCGGCGTCGGCATCGGCGCGCGTCCTGCGCTCGACTCGCCGTCAGCTTCGAGCGCGGTCCAAAGTCCGCGACTATCACCGCGATGTCATCGCCGTCGTGGCGCGCACGGACCCCGGACCCGAACCGATCATGTGGCTCGACCACCCACTCCCGCTGGCCTACAGCATCGACGGTCGCCCCGGCTACGTCGTGGCCACCGAAGGCCTGCTCGCCCATCTCGATCCCGAACAACAGCGAGCAGTGATCGCACACGAACGTGCCCACCTGCGCGGGCGCCATCACCGCATCGTCAACATCTGCGAGATCCTGGCCAAAGCGCTTCCTCGCGTTCCCCTCTTCGCCGCGGCACCCGCGGCGGTACGGGTCCTGGTCGAGGTCGCAGCCGACCGGTCCGCGGCCGCAGTCACCAGCGCCGACACTGTACGTTCGGCATTGTCGACGGTCTCGCAGGCGCATTCTGCGCGGCCACTGTGGGCACTGGGCCTGATCGGGGACTCGACCACCGAGCGGTTGCATCACCTCGACACGAGCGCGCAAACACCGAGCCGAACCCGAGCGGGCGCTTATGCTGCCGCCGCCGTGCTGCCCCTCGTCGTGCCGGCCGTGTTGGCCGTCGTCTCGCTCAGCGCGGTCTCCGCCGCAGCGTGCGCGGTCCTGCTGATCTGAACAACCCCAAATACTATGCTGCATAGTATTTGGGTTACACTGGCGGACGCGTCCTGTAATTCGCGTGCGACACGAAGGTGGTTCCATGACGGCGCTGACATCTCCTCCGGCTGCGCCGGCGGTTCGCCCCTATCCACCCCGCGGGGCCCGCAAGGGGTCGTTCCTGCACACGATGGTCACCACCACCGATCCGAAGGTCATCGGACTGATGTACTTGGTGACCTCGTTCGGGTTCTTTCTCGTCGGTGGCCTGATGGCGTTGATCATGCGCTCCGAGCTCGCGGTCCCGGGAATGCAGTTCCTCTCCAACGAGCAGTACAACCAGCTCTTCACCATGCACGGCACGATCATGCTGCTGCTCTACGCCACCCCGATCGTCTTCGGCTTCGGCAACTACATCCTGCCGCTGCAGATCGGCGCACCCGATGTCGCCTTCCCCCGGCTCAATGCCTTCTCCTACTGGCTGTACCTGTTCGGCGCACTGGTCACCACCGCAGGTTTCATCAGCCCCGGCGGTGCCGCAGACTTCGGCTGGACCGCGTACACCCCGTTGAGCAGCGCCGTCTACTCCCCCGGTATCGGATCCGACCTGTGGATCGTGGGCCTGCTCGTCGCCGGCCTGGGCACCATCCTGGGCGGGGTCAACATGGTCACCACCGTGGTGTGCCTGCGCGCACCGGGAATGACGATGTTCCGGCTACCGATCTTCACCTGGAACATCCTGGTGACCTCGATCTTGATCCTGCTGGCGTTCCCACTGCTGACCGCAGCACTGATGGGCCTGCTCGCCGACCGTAAACTCGGCACCCACATCTTCGATCCCGCCAACGGCGGAGCGTTGCTCTGGCAGCACCTGTTCTGGTTCTTCGGACACCCCGAGGTCTACATCATCGCGCTACCGTTCTTCGGAATCGTCTCGGAGATCTTCCCGGTCTTCTCCCGCAAACCCATCTTCGGGTACAAGGGGTTGATCTACGCCACCGTCGGCATCGCCGCCCTGTCCATCGCGGTGTGGGCGCACCACATGTACGCCACCGGTGCCGTGCTGCTGCCGTTCTTCTCGTTCATGACCTTCCTCATCGCCGTGCCGACCGGGGTGAAGATCTTCAACTGGATCGGCACCATGTGGCGCGGCCAGGTCACCCTCGAATCCCCCATGCTCTTCTCCATCGGATTCCTGATCACGTTCGTCTTCGGTGGACTGTCCGGAGTGCTCCTGGCGAGCCCGCCCATCGACTTCAACGTCACCGACACCTACTTCGTCGTCGCGCACTTCCACTACGTCGTGTTCGGAACGGTCGTGTTCGCGACCTACGCCGGCATCTACTTCTGGTTCCCCAAGATGACCGGCCGCATGCTCGACGAACGACTGGGCAAGTGGCACTTCTGGCTGACGTTCCTCGGCTTCCACGCCACCTTCCTCGTCCAGCACTGGCTCGGCGCCCAAGGAATGCCGCGCCGCTACGCCGACTACCTCCCGTCCGACGGATTCACCACCCTCAACCAGATCTCGACCGTGGGATCGTTCGTCCTCGGGGCCTCGACGCTGCCGTTCATCTGGAACGTGTTCAAGAGCTACCGCTACGGCGAAGTGGTCACCGTCGACGACCCCTGGGGCTTCGGTAACTCCCTCGAGTGGGCGACCAGTTGCCCACCCCCGCGGCACAATTTCATCGAGATGCCCCGGATCCGCTCCGAGCGGCCGGCGTTCGAGCTGCACTATCCGCACATGGTCGAACGCATCCGCGCCGAGCAGCACGTCGGTGGCCCGCACTCGGATTCGATCGCGCCCTCGGAAGTGATCACCGAAGCGATTGCCGGACCGGACGTATCGAAACGGCCGGACGTCGACAAGTAACACGGTCGACCGACCCCCGTAGGCTCACACCCCCTTACTACTAGTGCGCATAGTAGTAAGGAGAATCAGTACGACCAGAGGAGAACCGAACGTGAAACGATGGATGCTGGTCGCCGTGCTCATGTGCGGCACAGCACTGTTCTCCGCGGCCCCGGCATCGGCGCACAGTGAACTCGTCAGCTCCGACCCCCCGGCCGATGTGACGCTCGAGTTCGCACCGATCGGCGTCGGCCTCAAGTTCAATCAGGACATCAACGAATCGTTCGCGACCATCAGCGTGGTAGGTCCTGGCGATACTCAGTGGACGCAGGGTACGGCCACGGTCGAGGGCCCCGACGTATCGGTCCTGCTCGAGGACGGCCTACCCAACGGGCAGTACACCGTCGGCTACCGCGTCACCTCCGCGGACGGGCACCCGATCACCGGGTCGTACGGCTTTTCGGTCGACGTCGCGGAGACCGCCACCCGCCCGGACGCTGCTGCACAGCAATCGCAGGGCGGTGCGACCTCGCCGGCTCCCTCGACCACGCCGACGCAGGCCTACGATCCGAACAACCCGTCCGCCAGCGAGGACCGGCCACCGAAACAGAACACCATGATGCTGCTCTCCATCGTGGGCCTGACTGTCCTCGGTCTCGCTGCCATCGCCCTGACGTTGGTGATCCGAGGCAAGGACAAGCAATGACAGGGGCCCGATGAACATCGCCGCCGTAACTCCCCCGGAAGGCCCGCCGACCCTGGCAGCGTTGCTGAGCTTCGATCTTCCGCCGCTCCCGATCCTGCCGATCGCCGGCATCGTCATGGCCGGACTGTACTGCTGGGGGCTCTACCGGATCCGCGGCCGGGGTATCGCATGGTCACGGTGGCGGAGTGCGAGTTTTCTGCTCGGCTGCGCGGCGCTGGTCCTGGTGACCGGACTGCAGGTCGAACGCTACGGATACAGCCTGTTCAGCGTCTTCATGTTCCAGCATCTGACGTTGTCGATGACCATCCCACCGTTGTTGGTGGTGGGTTCGCCCGGACGACTTCTGTTGCGTGCCACCGCTCATCACGGAGCCGGGCGGTGGGTACTGATCGCGGCGCTGACGGGGTTGCGTAGCCGCGCCGGGCGCATCGCACTACATCCAGGTCTGACGATCCCGTTGTTCCTCTTCAGCTATTACGGGCTGTATCTGTCGTCGATCTTCGATGTTCTCGCCATCACAGTCATCGGGCACGTATCGATGGAGATCTTCTTCTTCGCCAGCGGGCTGCTGTTCATCATCCCTGTGCTCGCCGTCGGCCCCCTCCCCGTTCGGCAGAGCAATCTGGGCCGGTTGTTCGACCTGTTCGTCGAGATGCCGTTGCATGTGTTCTTCGGTGTCATCCTGATGATGTCGAGCACCCCCATGCTCGCCACGTTCGCCTCCCCTCCCCCGCAGTGGGGTGTCGATCCGGTATCCGATCAGAAGCTCGCCGGGGCGCTTGCGTGGTCCTACGGTGAGCCGGTGGCCCTGCTGGTGGTGCTCATCTTCTGCATTCGGTGGAACCGGGACGAAAAGGAGGAATCGGCTGCCGCGGACCGGCACGCCGAAGAAGACGGGTACAGCGAACTCAACGCCTACAACGACTTTCTGAAAAAGATCGGTAGCGAGACCAGTCAACGGACCTGAGCTGTCGCGGCCGTCCCGCGCTCGGGGACTGCCGCGAGCTCATCGCCTGATCGCGCTTACTGGCAAGGGCCTGATCGGGCGCATTCATCGCGCACGTGTGCCCACCCCGATTCTGGCTCCACGCTCACCGAGCCAGGCTTGCGGATCGACCTTCTGTCCCGCGGGAGAAGTCGCCTCGAAATGCAGATGCGGACCCGTCGAGTTACCGCGGTTCCCGACCTCTGCAATCCGATCGCCCTTACGGACGCGCTGACCCACCGTGACCGAATTTCCGTTGTTGTGCCCGTAGGTGGTGATCGATCCATCGTCGTGTCTGATCCGAACCCACAGCCCGAAGCCCTGTGCGGGCCCGGCGCTGATGACCGTTCCATCGGCCGCGGCGACGATCGGTGAGCCCAGTGAGTCGGCGATGTCGACACCGCCGTGTTGTGTCCCGCTTCGGGTGCCGAAATTCGAGGTGACCAGTCCGCTGCTGGGTGCGACAGCAGACGCAGTACCTCGGGAGGTGGCCGAGCCACCGGACGTGGAACCGCGCTGCTGTGCTGCATCAGGAACAGAATCTTCGGGCGCGGTCGTCTCGGATGCGGGAGGGGTGTCGGTGGTGCCGGGCACGGGCGAATCGCGGCCGGTGTTGCCCGTCACCGGATCCTGTTCCCCACCTCGGTCGCCGTCATGCGGGACTGCGGGGTCGAGGGCGTCGACCTGGAGCGATGCGGCGATACGAAGGGCCAGGAGTGGGTCGAGAGTCGCCAACGGGGCCAGGCAGGACAGGGACTGCGCCGGGGCATTCGAGACTCCACGGGCGATGGCGTCGACGATGCATCCTGCCGACGCGGACACCGGGCCGGCGGTGTCCGCGATGACGCCGCCGGCCTGGGCGGCGGCCCACGTCGAGGATGCGAAGGCTGCGAGGTCTGCCACCGCGATCGGATCGGTACCGATTGTCGCGGCCCGATCGGCCAGGCGGATCAACCGGCTGACGGCGTCGGCGGTCTGCTGACCTTCGACCTCGTCCCCGGACTCCACGGCCGGTTGACCCGGATTCGCTTCGGCTACCGGGGCGTGCAGGAACACCGCACCGAGTGCGGCACCGACGATCACGTATGTCCGCGCACCTCGGCATGCGCGACGTCGCCCGCCGCTCGGCGTCGTCTTTCCCGCGTTGTTCACGTGGTCACCCCACCCTTCTCGTTGAATGCCGGTCACGATCGCAGTGGATGCCGTGTCGGCCGTGGGTCAGTGTTGCGTGATCCCATCGACACCACAAGCCCCTTCTGTCACACTCTCGACTGCATTCGTCGCTGTTTCGCCTATCGATTCGGCGTCGAAAGTGAGTGCTTTGCACAGTAACTCGACGATTCGACGCCTTTTCATGCGTGCCGATGCCGGTCATGGGGGTCATCCCAATCGTTATTACTATGCAACATAGTATTTAGATATCGGCGTCAGCTCTCCGGCAACGGTGAGACCCCGTGTGCGCTCAGCAGGACATCGATCTGACCGACCTCGGCGGTTTGCGCGGAGGCGATCGAGCCCGCGAGCGCGGCGACAGCGGGAACTGTCGCGTTCGCTGCTCCCTGCTCTGCCATCGGGATTCCCCCACGATGGTGGCGGCGGAGCAGTTGTAGATACCGGCCGTCGAATTCTTCGGCGTTCATCCGGCGAAGTGCCGTCAGCTCGGCGGTACTGGCCATGCCGGGCATCGACGTCGCGTCCTGTCCGCTGTCGTTCGCGGACGCGCTCATGTCCATCGGGTGACCCCCTGTCGAGCTGGCCCCGGTCATCCACGTCATCGTCGGGCCGTCGGGCAGATATGGCCTGTCCCACAGTGTCAACCAGCCTTGCATCGTGCCGACTTGGCTCTGCTGCGAGGTCAACACGTCGAAGGCGAGGGTCCGGATGACCGGATCCGTCGAGCGTCCCAACGCCATCGCCGACATCTCGATCGCCTGGTTGTGATGGACCGACATGTCCTGCGCGAAACCCACATCCACCGAATTCGATGCCGGTACGGCCACTCGTGCGCTGTCCGGTGTGAGCAGTACGCCGATGAGGACGCCGGACAGGACGAGAGCTGTCACCGCCAAGCCGATGAGCAGTGCCCTGGGCCTGGATCTGGGTCCCGTTTCCGCGGCGTCATTCTGTGCACTGTCGTTCTGTGCATCGTCGATCTGGGCATCGTCGGCCTGGCCGTGCACGGTCATCGACTCCCCTCCCCCATCGGCGCTGGCGCACTGTCGAGGGCCGGGTCTTCCTCGAGGGGCACCGCGTCCGGTCCTGGCTCGCTGGCGTCGAACGGCGGCGGGTTGTCGGGATCGAACGCGCCGGGAATGGTCGAGCAACTGGCTCCGCTCTCGGGGTGGGTCGAGGGGTTCTGTCGCAGAGCAGCGACGAACTGAGTGATGCGCCGGTCGGAGGCATTGTCGAGCTCGAGTCGATGGCCCCACGACTGCAGCGTGATCGGTGCCGTCAGGCCCGGGTAGGGCGACATCATCGTGTAGGGCTCGCCCTCGACCCGCCCGGCGAGTGAACCGACCTCGTCGGAGGAGACCCGGTTCGGGTCGTACGTCACCCACACCGCCCCGTGTTCGAGCGAATGAACCGCGTTCTCGCTGCGTAGCGGGACGGGGTACACCACTCCGGTACACGTCGCCCAGGTCTGGTCGTGAGGGCCGCCGAACGGCGGACTCTGATCGTAGGCAACTCTCTGAGCTGGTTCGACGTGCCGCGCGGCCGGATACTCGACCTCGACGACGCCGTCGATGCCGCGGGAGGGGTCCGGGTCGTCGGCGGTCGGCGCGAACCGCTCGGCCTGATTGCGTTCGAGGACGCGGGGGGCCAGGTTGTATCCGATCGCACCGACGAGCACGACGATGACGACACCCGCGCCTATCACCGCCCAGGGAGCGCGCACGCCCCCGGGCACTCCGGCTGGGCGTGATCGCCGAGTCGAGCTCCGTCGGCCTCGGGCGGGGTTTCTGCTGCTGTTCATATTGCTCCTCCATCAAATACTATGCACCATAGTATTTGAATCAAGGTCCCAGGAAGCCCCTACGCACGACAGGACGGCCGATGCCGGTGTTCCGCGCACCCTCAACTGCTCGCGGGCAGCTTGCCCTTCATGTGCTGGCCTACAACGGTGCACGCCTGCTCTTCGTGTGTGTCGCCGCAGGAGTGCTTTTGGCCGTCGACGCACTGACGAGCCTTGACATTTCCTTCGTGTTGGTACTGCTTGGCGCACTTGCAGCAAGCCTGCCGCTGTCGGCACTGACCCTGAGGAAGCTCCGCCGAACCATCAATGCGGACATCGAAGCAGTCGATCGCACGCGCTCGATCAAGAAGCGAGGCCCCGCGGCGGGACGACCCGGCACCGACAAACCGTGACGTCGGCGCACGGACTTCGGCGTTGGCGTTGGCGTTGGCGTTGGCGGATCGTCCGTGTCGGTCACTGTTCGCCGACCCATTCGACGGACGCTTCGGCGTCCGGCTCGATGTCTAGTAGTTCCAGGGTGCGGTGCATCAGAGTCTCGATCCGATACTCGAGATCATCGACGAGGTCAGGCACATCGGCCAGAGCGGCGTGGGCACGGCGGCGGGCATCGACACCGATTAGCTAGTAGTCCGAGCCTGGTGCAGCTGACACCGGGTGCGGTGGTGTGCCGGTGACGTCAGTTTCCCGCTCGCCACGACCGCGTCGCCACGACAGGGGCGGGCGTGGATCGCGCCGGGGCAGTCGCCCGGAGCGGTGAGCAGCGATGACCGCCCCGACCGCTACCTGGGGCATCGGGTCGGCGGGAAACGGCACGACCCCACCGGTCGATCGGAACGGCGACGGGGCCTGGACGCACCGGCCACCTGCACATACCGGGAAAAGTCTCCCCCGGTACGTGCTCGGTGAGTAGTAGCGTCGAGGGGTAGCGATAGAACCGCAGGACAGTACGCCAGCGTTCCCACATCTCGGCGGGACGGAAGCCTTCCGACTCATCGGCTGATATCCGGACACTGTGCCGCCCACCGATCCACAGGGATGGAACTGACCACGCGCGGATGGGCCGCGAGTTCGTGCTACTTGAGCACGCAAATTACACCGCTGGGTGGGCTTGTCACCGAGGTCGGCAGACGAGGTGCAGGTGGGAGTTCGATTGCTTCCGAAGGGAATACGAACACCGAAGAACCGCCGAGTGAGCTGCACCTCATCGACTTGCGGCTCCGTACACGGCCGGGAGACTTGGTTGCATGACATCTTCTGTGGCACTCAGCCGCGAAACAGCCGTCGGCGCGGAGGCGCGACTGTCGTGGATACTGTCCGCGCTGGCCGGAATGGTGGGTGCTGTCGCATTTCTGCATTCGGCGGGGTATTTCGTGACGTTCATGACCGGCAACACCGAACGCGCCGTCATCGGGCATTTCGGCAGTCCGGAAGGTAAGCCCGTTGCACCCGGCGCATCGCCGTGGGCGGCGCTGGCTTTGATGGGTGCCTTTCTGGCGGGAGTGGTGATCGCGTCGATCTGCCGCCGCCGATACTGGTCCAATCACCCACACGGAGCAACAGTTGTCACGACCATCGCCCTCGCCGCGGCAGGGCTCATCGATATCGGGATATCCGGCTGGGCGTCCGACGACGTAAATTTCTATCCCATTCTGTTGGTTGCGTTCGCTCTCGGCGCGCTCAACACAGCATTCACGAAACGAGAAGAAACCTACATCCCCCTGAGCTACGTCACCGGCACCGTC
The DNA here is from genome assembly GCF_040702765.1 of Rhodococcus sp. NPDC076796. Classification (NCBI taxonomy): domain Bacteria; kingdom Bacillati; phylum Actinomycetota; class Actinomycetes; order Mycobacteriales; family Nocardiaceae; genus Rhodococcus; species Rhodococcus sp. NPDC076796. Next base: position 16,065 of record NZ_JBFBMS010000017.1, read on the forward strand.
GTCAAACTGGGCCAAGGGATCGAAAGACACCTACTGGGCGGCGGTACTTACCTCGACTGGCTTTGCTATGCAATGCTTCTCGGGTCCTTCGCAGCCGGAGGCGCAGCCGGGGCTCTGATCGGTGCCGCGATCACCGGACCTCAAGTACTCCTGGTTACCGCAGCCATCAGCCTGCTTGCAAGCATCTTCACCTTCACTCACACCGAGCGACGATCCCTATGGGGATAGGTCTATTCCCGGCCAGCGAAAACCTACGGGTCCGCGCTCCCGAGATCGTTCTGCTCCACCGGCGGACTCGACCAACAGAAACACTGTCGCAACGTGAATCAATCGGTTTGAGCGTGTGGAGAGGATGTTCGATACACACCATCTCTCGCTTGGCCCTGATCTCTTCGCCAAGGCGTCAGCGATGCCGGTAGTTGCTAGGTGGGTTGGGAGGTCGGTGCCGAAACCGTCAATAGTCGGCGACGCCGACGAGCGAGCTCGGTTTCGCAGCTACGTCGTGCACGGCCGCATCGGTCCCCGTGTGCGATCCGGATCGGAGCCATTGCCGACGACGGATACGGCAGATTCTGGGTCTCCCGCTGTGGACAACCGCGGGTGGTTCGCCCGCATCGCTACGCGTTGGCCATCGCGCTCGGTGGGTCGATCGACGAGTCGGTGAACGCATTGCACATGTCCGACAACCCGATCTGTGTACGAGTGACGCTGGACGAGGCGCAGCAACAGCCTCTTCACGTGGTCGACGGGAACCAATCGCAGAATCTGCGCGACATGGCCGCGAAAGGTCGCGGCGGTGGACGCCGCCGACCCGGGCTTTGGTACGGGCCGGATCGAGCCGCACGGGCGACGCGCGCCGGTTGCGTACGGCGGTACGCCATGGCCGAGACGACGTATCGGTGCAGGCAGCCTACTGAAGAGCGGTACACCCACGCTGTTCTCTCTAGCGTCGACGGATCGCAACCCACAGTCCGCAACGTCGGCAGATATAGGCAGCTCCCCCTGCCAGGGAGTGCAACTTCACGGTCGGGAAATCGCGACCACAGCAGGAACAGGCCGAGGTGCCGTCACTCTCACTGGACAGATTCATGAGCAAGCCCTTTCCGTCGAGAGTGACGGGAGAAGTTCGGCACTCCGTCTCCTTCCGCGTAATCGAATTCTACGACCTGTGCGCTGCCAACTTCAGCACGGATATACCGTGGGTGGATGGAGATCACCCTGCAGTATTTCGACGGTTGCCCGAACTGGACGGTCACTGCTGAACGGTTGCAGCTCCTCGCCGCGGAACACTCGGACGCCGTGCTCGTCTATCAACGCGTGGACACGGTGGACATGGCCGAACAGGTGCGTTTTCGTGGCTCTCCGACCGTTCTCGTCGACGGCGTCGACGTCATGGGCGACACATCCGCCGCAGTCGGTCTGGCCTGCCGTGTGTACATGACAGGTGACGGGCCGGCGGGTGCGCCGAGCATGGCTCAGCTCCGGGAAGCCATCCTCGGCTGACACCCGAATCGGGATACCCCAGGGGGTACTCATTGGTATCGTCGGTGACATACAGTCAGCTGATCGGCATGGTCGACGGGGCACAGCTCCGGAGGCCGGTTTGCTGAAAGCACTGACGGTGTTCGGCGTGCTGTTAATGCCTTCGGTGACACCGAACAATGAAGGTGATACAGCCGTGCTCGGGGGCCCGCATCCCTTTTTGAGTGCGGAGTCGCGGACGTCGCTGAATCCGGCGGTCGTCGATCCGACGAGATGTCCCGTGCGGGCGTTCTTCATCCCGCAGATGCGGGCCGTCCCGTCTCGACGGACCAGGGATCGACGCAGTTCGCAACCGTCGACACCGACGGCAACCTGATCGCCTTGCATAACGACGCCCCCGCACCCGAGGGACAGTTCTACCCGTCGCTCGACGGACGAGGGCGCACGATTGAAATTGGCTCGGCGCGGCGACTGCCGTCACCACTGACCGATCGACCCGCTCTTGGCAGGACCACTCAAGAGCCCATCGGACCACACATGATCACACCCGCAGCGGCGAGGGCACCGAACACGATCGGACTCGCGGTGATCGAGAGGACGATCAAGGACAGTTGGGTGCGGGCCCGCGCGTGCACGGGGGTGGACACAGCGACGGTGAGGCGATGAGCACGAGCGAGCACGTCGCCTCCGCTCGCGCCGAGGGCACCCGCGGGAGCGACGGACGAACCAGTGAGGGCGAGCAGACCACCGAGTAGCGCCCGCCGACCATGGGAGCGGGCAGCGCTGTCGTCCGCGCACATCTCGAGCAGCAGGGCGATCTCGGTCGCCCCGTCGCGGAACAACCGCATCCATGGAGCTGCCGCGGCGAGTCCGCGAACAGAGGCGAGCAGCAGGTGATGGCGACCGATTAGGTGAGCACGTTCGTGCGCCAAGACGGCGCCTAACTGATCCGGGACGAGTGCATCCAGGGCACCAGTAGTGATCACGATGGTCTTCGGACGGCCAGCAACGCAGTAGGCGAGCCGATCCGCGGTGTCGACGACCACCGCGTCGGTACCGGGCAGGCGTTGGCCGATCACCCTCGCCGTCCGGGCGTGGCGAAGCGTGTGCGTTCGCATCCGCAGCATGCCCCGCCCAGCCCTCCACACCACCAACGGAAGCGCCGCCGCAGCGACCGCGGAGACTGCTATCAGTGTTCCCTGAAGCAGTGCTGCGGCACGGCCGTCGATCGACCGGAGCACCTCGACGACGCACGCTGACACCCAGTGAGCGTCTCTGTTCCAATGCACCGCTTCGGTGACGAGCATGATCGCCGCGCCGGTCCAGGTCAGGATCACCACCGCCATTGCTGCACTCCAGGCAGCTATCCCGAGCTGCGGAGCGATGCCCCGGCGGGTCAGTCGCGCGAGCACAGGCGGACCGGCTACCGAGACCACGAGCCCGTAGAGCAGCAGGCACAGAGTCAGAGTCATCGCGACTGGCCGGGGTCGGTCAGTCTGCGCAACGCTCTTCGCACACGCTCCGACTCTTCGTCGCTCATCTGCTCGACGAAATGGGTGAGCACCAGGTCCGACTTGCCGCCCGCAGCGAACGCGTGACGCATCAGCCGGGCACTGTGCTCCTCGCGAGACAACGTCGGCCAGTAGTCGAACGCCTTGCCCCTACGGGTGCGCTCCAACCAGCCCTTACGGTGCAGGTTGTCCATCGTCGACATCACCGTGGTGTAGGCAATCACCCGCTGCTCGGCCAATTCGTCGAACAACTCCCGCACGGTGCTTCGCGCACCGCGGGCCCACAGGCGATCCATCACTACCGCCTCGAGTTCACCGAATCCGTTCACCCGCACCTATCGCCTCCTGCCCTGTCGTCTCCTGATCCTAGGGTCGTCGGTAACACGACATCTACTATCTATGTACGTACTCAGTATATGGTCGTGATGTCCCGTCTCCTCGGGACCAGAATTGAGGGAGATTCCGATGACCGAACTGATGACCAACCTGCAGACGTGGTGGGATTGCCAGATCATGATGGCCACCGGCATGTGTGGGGACATGTGCGCCGCAATGATGTGTTGCTGACCGGCTGACGACCTGCGATAGGATACTTCCCCCGACTTCCCGAAAGTCGGGGGAAGCTTGCCGGGCGAGCCTCTCGCGCGGCGTCGTACAGAACGAATCGACAGGGCGAGCGCAGTCTTTGACGATTGCGTACGGACGAAGACCAGGCTTGCCGAAGCCCTGCTGATCTGATCTCGTAACTCTCCTCGGCGACGGGGTGCCGGCGACGACGCTGCGCTTCCACGAAAGCGAGGGGCTGCTGCCGGCGGACCGAGCCCCGAACGGGTACCGCGTCTACGACAAACGAGCACAGCAACGGTTGGCGTTCATCACCGCCGCGAAAAGCTCGAAACTGACGCTGCCACAGATCAAGACGATGCTGCGCGCATGGGAGAACGACTCCTGCGCCGCTGTGAAGACCGGGCTGCGGCCAACACTGCGCGAGCACATCACCCGGGAGGAGGAGTCGATCGCGCAGCTCACCGAGCTGCATGCCGCAATGACCGGTGCGTTCGATCGTCTCGACGACACTCCCGACGCGTCGGCGCGCCGTTCGACCCGCAATGCAGCTGGTTGACCTCGGCCTCCTCGCCGTCTCGGACGGATTCGGCGAGTAGGGAATCGAAAGCGCCTTCGTAGCAGGTGCCACCGCGATCGGGAAGTCGGCGATCTCGACCGCGCCGTACGGAGCAACTGCGGTTTGTCGCGTGCGTCCGCAGGTCCGGTGACCGGGTCCCACACCACGGAGGTGTTCTTCGTCGTGCCGTCGTCCTGTCTCAGTACGGCACGACGAGGATCGGACTCGTGCCGACGAGACCGGGGCCGAGCATTCACGCATAGCGATCATACCGGGCTTAGATGCTATCATCGTTGCATGACGATCAATAAGGATGGCCGCCTGCCCGGCGGTTCCACGTCGACTTTCGATGCGGCAGTGTCGTTGTTCCACAGCCTTTCCGATGCGACACGGTTGGCTATCGTTCGCCGTCTCGCCAGCAGGGAGGTGCGTGTAGCGGACCTGGTGAGCGAGCTGGGGCTGGCACAGTCGACGGTATCGGCGCACATGGCGTGCCTGCGGGACTGCGGATTGGTCGTCGGTCGCCCCCAGGGCCGGCAGGTGTTCTACTCCCTCGTCCGGCCGGAACTGTTGGACCTGCTCGCTTCGGCCGAGACCCTCCTCGCCGTCACGGGGAACGCGGTGGCACTCTGCCCGGTTTACGGCACCGCGCCCGCCGGGTCGGCGGTGACCGGATGAGCGACGCATGCGGCTGCGGCCACGACGAACCCCGCCTGGACGGCGACGAGGAGCACGAACCCGACAAGCTGTGGCAGATCACCGAGATCCGAGCTGCCGCGGTGGCCGGTGCACTGCTGGCGGCAGGGCTGATCATTGACTGGATCGGCGGCCCTGATCGGCTGACCCTGGTGCTCGAATCACTCGCGTTGATCGTCGCCGGCTACACCTTCGTCCCGTCGACCCTTCGGCGGCTCGCGCGCGGCAAGATCGGTGTCGGCACCCTGATGACCATCGCGGCGGTCGGTGCCGTGATCCTTGGTGAGGTCGGCGAGGCCGCGATGCTCGCGTTCTTGTTCGCGATCAGCGAGGGCCTCGAGGAGTACGCGGTCGCCCGCACACGGCGAGGTCTACGGGCACTGTTGTCCCTGGTTCCCGACACCGCCACAGTCCGACGAGACGGCCTCGAGCAGGCGGTGTCGCCGACCGAGTTGATGCTCGGGGAGATGATGATCGTCAAGCCCGGCGAGCGCATCGCCACCGACGGCACCATCCGCCGCGGCACCACCGCGCTCGACACCTCGGCGATCACCGGCGAATCGGTGCCCGTCGAGGCCGGGCCCGGCGACGACGTGTATGCCGGGGCGATCAACGGAACCGGCGTTCTCGAGGTGGAGGTCTCCGCACGTGCCGAGGACAACTCGCTGGCCAAGATCGTCCGGATCGTCGAGGCCGAGCAGTCCCGCAAGGGTGAGGCTCAGCGGTTGGCCGACACGATCGCCAGGCCCCTGGTGCCGGCAATCATGGTCGCCGCCGCCCTCATCGCCGCCGTGGGCAGCCTGCTCGGCGAACCACGGGTATGGATCGAACGCGCACTGGTCGTCCTCGTCGCCGCCTCACCGTGCGCACTGGCCATCGCCGTCCCGGTCACCGTCGTCGCGGCGATCGGCGCCGCCAGCAAACTCGGCGTCCTGGTCAAGGGAGGCTCAGCTCTTGAGGCGCTGGGCCGCATCCGCGTGATCGCGCTCGACAAGACCGGCACCCTGACCCGCAACAAGCCGGTCGTCATCGACGTCGCCACCGCGGACGGTGCGACCCGCGAACAGGTCCTCGCCGTGGCCGCAGCGCTGGAAGTGCGCAGCGAGCACCCCCTGGCCGCGGCGATCCTCGCCGCCGTCGACGACCACACACCCGCCGACGACGTCGTCGCAGTCACCGGAGCCGGCCTCACCGGCCGCCTCTGCGGCGACGACGTCCGCCTCGGCCGACCAGGGTGGATCGACCCCGGCCCGCTGGCCGCGGACGTGGAACGGATGCAGCACGCCGGAGCCACCGCCGTCCTCGTCGAACAGGACGGCCGCACCCTCGGCGCGATAGCGGTCCGCGACGAACTGCGACCCGAAGCCGCGGAAGTCGTCGCCGGTCTCCGCCGCGACGGGTACCACGTCGCGATGCTCACCGGGGACAACGAACGCACCGCCCGCGCACTGGCCGCCGACGTCGGCATCGAGGAGGTCCACGCGGATCTGCGACCGGAGGACAAAGCACGCATCATCGGCGACCTGAAGGGCCGCCGGTCGACCGCGATGGTCGGCGACGGCGTCAACGACGCCCCCGCACTGGCCACCGCCGACCTCGGTATCGCCATGGGCGCCATGGGCACCGACGTGGCCATCGAGACCGCCGACGTCGCCCTGATGGGTGAGGACCTGCGGCACCTGCCGCACGCCCTGGCCCACGCGCGCCGATCCCGACGCATCATGCTGCAGAACGTCGGGCTGTCGCTGGCGATCATCACCGTGCTGATGCCGCTCGCCCTGTTCGGAATCCTCGGCCTGGCCGCGGTGGTGCTGGTGCACGAACTCGCCGAGATCGTGGTCATCGCCAACGGAGTCCGCGCCGGCCGCACCCACCCCCTGTCCGCCGCAGCGGTGCCCGCACCTGCCCCGGCAGCAGCCGAGGCCTGGACATGAGCCCAGACCCCACTTCGGGCCCGATGCCGGGTGTCTCGACCGGGGGACGCTCGGCGACTCGATCCCGGTGGACCCTGGCGATCGTCGTCGCCGTCCTCGTCGCGGCGGCACTCGCGGCCGACCCCGTCGCCCGCCGCGCACTCTCCGACGGCCGCGTCATCGAACTGGGGTTGCTGCAACTCAGGCTTGCCTACAACAGCGGTGTCGCCTTCAGCGTCGGGAACGGGCTGCCGCCAGGGGTCATCATCGCGGTCACCGCCATCATCACTCTCGCCATCGCCGTGTACGCGTGGCGCACCGTCCCCGTCGGCTCACTGACCGGGACGGTGGGGCTGTCGGCGGTCGTCGCCGGAGCGGCCGCCAACGTCATCGACCGCGCTGCCGACGGCCGCGTGACGGACTACTTCCACACCGGATGGTGGCCCACCTTCAACCTCGCCGACACCTACCTCACATGCGGCGTAGTCCTGGTCGTCCTCGCGTCGCTCCGGGAGGGCCGAACCCGCGTCGATCCCACGGGCACGGAGCAACGATCCGTATGACTGCTCCCCGACCTCGAATCCGATCGACCTCCATGACGGTCGCGTGCGGCACCGGGGGCGTCCGGTTACATCCTCACCGACGCCCGGTGCGGCAGTGATCACCACCATCGCCGCGGCAGTGGCGATGTTCGCCGGCACCAACATCGACGACATCGTCGTGCTGACGGTGCTGTTCGTCGCCTCCGCCAGCCAGGGTAGGCCGCGGGCGTGGCAGATCGTCACCGGCCAGTACCTCGGCCTGATCACCCTCGTCGCGACCAGCGTCGTCGCCGCTCTGGGACTGGTGATCGTGCCGCAAGAATGGGTCGGGCTACTCGGTGTGCTGCCCCTGTCGCTGGGGCTCTGGACGCTGATCCGCTGGCTGCGCAGCGACGACGAGGACGAACCCCCGGTCGCTGCCACCGGAATGGCAGGCGTTGCTGCCATCACCATCGCCAACGGTGCCGACAACATCGCCGTCTACACCCCGGTCTTTCGGACGCTCGGTCCACCACAGACCGCAGTCACCATCGCCGTGTTCCTGATCTGCGTCGGGATCTGGTGCTACGCCGGCAGGCTGCTGGGCACTCGCAGGAAGGTCGTCGACACTCTCGAACGGGTCGAGCACTGGCTCGTCCCAGCGGTGTTCATCGGCTTGGGTCTCTTCATCCTCCTCGAATCCGGAGTTCTCGCCCGGCTGATCGCCGCCGCGTCATGACCGACACCCGCTCGCGCGCAGCCTGCGGAACCGCTACGGCCCGACTCAGATCGGTTCCCGCCACCGCCCGGTGGCGTCACCTCCATGCCATCGATCGAAGCGTGAGGGTGAGCAAAGGGCGGCGCATCGATACTCGGTCGATCCGTCGGCGATCATCAGATCGACCACGGTGCGACAATCGGACCGGACTTGCCGAATCGACCGCCGAGTAGGCGTCGCTGACCCCGATCATCTGTGTCCGAGCGGTGTGTGGACAGACGAGCCACGCTCGTCCGCGCGGGCGCGGAGTCGTATTCGTCGCCGGAAGGTTAGGTTCGGCAGCCCTTATAGACTCGCTCGGTGCCCAGAGACTTCAACCGCCCGAAACGCCCCAGTGTGCGCTTAGCGCACGATTTGGGCAGATTCGGTGACGCACCGGGTCTGATATCGGTGAACGAGACGATCACCTACCGCGACCTGGACGAGCGCATCGACCGGCAGGCGGCCAGACTTGGACGTGGCCGTCGTCTGGTACTGATCGCCGGCACCAACAAGGTCGAGGTCGTCGTCACCTACCTCGCGGCGCTGCGTGCAGGACACCCCGTACTGCTGGCCTCGGACGACAATCCCGACCATCTCGACGGGCTCATCGACACATATCGGCCCGATGTGGTGGTGCGCACCCTCGACGGCAACACAGTCGTCGAAGAACTCGATCGACAATCCAGACATGAGCTGCACCCTGATCTCGCGTTGCTGCTGAGCACCTCGGGTTCGACCGGATCACCCAAACTCGTCCGTCTCTCGCACGACAACGTGCAGGCCAACGCCGAGTCGATTGCCGAATACCTGGGCATCCGCCCCACCGACCGTGCCGTGACCACGCTACCCATGCACTACTGCTATGGGCTTTCGGTCGTCCACAGCCACCTCCTGCGCGGTGCCGCCTTGATTCTGACCAACTCTTCGGTCACAGATACTCGACTGTGGGACCTTGCGCGCACCCACCGCGCCTCCACCTTCGCGGGTGTGCCGTACACCTTCGATCTGCTCGACCGTATCGGGTTCGAACAGCTGAATCTTCACGACCTGCGGTACGTCACGCAGGCCGGCGGAAAGCTGTCGCCCGATCGCGTCCGCACGTATGCCGAGCTGGGCCGACGCCAGGGATGGGACTTGTTCGTCATGTACGGGCAAACGGAGGCGACCGCCCGAATGGCGTATCTGCCACCGGATCTTGCCGCCGCTCATCCGCATTCCATCGGACGGCCGATTCCCGACGGGTCCTTTCGGCTCGATCCGGTCGCGGATGCCCCGGACGGGACGGGTGAGCTCGTCTATTCGGGGCCGAACGTCATGCTCGGCTACGCACACGACCCCGGCGACTTGCGCCTGGGTGACACGCTCGCCGGCGAGCTGCGAACAGGCGACCTGGCCCGGCGAACGGCCGATGGACTGTACGAAGTGGTCGGCCGACGCAGCCGTTTCGCGAAAGTGTTCGGTCTACGTATCGATCTGCACCGCGTCGAGTCCGCGCTCGCACACCTGGGATTGACCGTGTGCTGCACCGACGGCACGGACGAACTCGTCGTCGTCGCGGAGAACGCTGACGTCGCCGACGTGCGACGCTTGACAGCACAGTTCAGCGGCCTTCCCGCAACAGCAGTTCGGGTGTGTGTCGTCGATGAGCTGCCGCGCACCTCCACCGGCAAACCCGATGCGCGAGCGGTCGCGGAATTCGCAGGCAAGCCCGGCCCTGTTCAGCCCACCTCGACGACGACAAAGCCCGAGACCACCGATGTCAAAGCGATGTATGCCGAGGTCCTGCATCACGCAAGGGTCGACGACGACAGCACGTTCGTGAGCTTGGGCGGTGACTCTTTGTCGTATGTGCGGATGTCCATTCGGCTGGAGGAGCTGCTCGGTCACCTCCCGGCGGACTGGCACAACACCCGAGTCGTGGACTTCGTTCAGGCACCGCACCTGCGCCGCGGCTGGCGACGGGTGGAGACCAACGTTGTGCTGCGCGCCCTTGCGATCGTGCTGATCACCGGCTCGCACATACACCTGTTTTCGGTGCTCGGCGGGGCGCACGTGCTTCTCGGAATCGCCGGCTACAACTTCGCCCGCTTCCACCTCGGCGCGGTCGATCGCACCGCCCGCGCACGCAATGCTGTGCGCAGCGTCGCTCGGATCGCCATCCCCAGCATGGTGTGGATCGGGGCCATCATCGCTCTGACCGGGGACTACCGCATCACCAGTGCATTGCTGCTCAACGGAATCTTCGGCCCGGACGGTTGGTCTGTCGAATGGCGATACTGGTTCGTCGAGGCGATTGTGTACATCGTCCTCGTAGCCGCCGCTGTGCTCTATGTTCCGGCGGTCGCACGTCTCGAACGCAGTCACCCGTTCTGGTTTCCTATGGGGTTGGTGGCATTGGGCCTGGTTACCCGTTACGGATTGATCGAGATCGACGACAGCCGCAATCGCATTCTGACCGCGGCGGTTGTCTTCTGGTTGTTCGCCCTCGGCTGGGCCGCCGCCCGGGCGCAGACCGTGTGGCATCGAGTGGGGGTCACCGCGGCAATCGTGCTATCGATTCCCGGGTTCTTCTTCGGCGACATCCAGCGAGAAGTCATCGTGATTGTCGGACTTTGCCTGCTGGTGTGGCTCACATCCGTCCCATGTCCCGCAGTTGTGGGCCGGGTTGCGGGGGTGTTGGCAAGCGCGTCACTCTACATCTACCTGACCCATTTTCAGGTCTATCTACCGCTGCGCGACGACCATCCCTGGACAGCATTCGCCCTGTCGATCGTCGTGGGGGTTGTCTACTGGCAGGCCGCGACCTTCGTGCTCGCCCGTCTACCGTGGAGCGGGACAGGGCCGGGCATTAGGTTTGCCAATCCTCTAAGTACCATGGCGGCGGGGACGACCGGAGGTGGTCCGGTAAATGCGAAGGACGGACGATGAGCAAGCGGATCGAACTGATGGCGGGCCTCGCACTGGCGACCGCGGCACTGTTGACGGTGTCGGGGTGTTCGAGCGCTGAGTCCGACCCGGGCGGGGACAACCGGATCACCGTCTACAACGCCCAACACGAGTCGCTGACGAAAGAATGGGCCGACGCGTTCACCTCGGAGACCGGCATCGAGGTCGACCTGCGCCAAGGGAGCGATACCGAACTCGGCAACCAACTCGTAGCGGAGGGTGACCGATCGCCAGCGGATGTGTTCCTCACGGAGAACTCTCCGGCGATGACGCTCGTCGAGAACGCGGGTCTGTTCACCGACGTCGACCAGGCCGTGCTGGCCCAGGTTCCGAGCCAATACCGCCCGTCGAACGGCAAGTGGACGGGTATCGCCGCCCGCTCGACCGTGTTCGCCTACAACACGGACATGCTGACCCCCGATCAGCTCCCGGCCTCACTCCTGGACCTGCAGGACCCCGCCTGGAAGGACCGCTGGGCAGCATCGCCGTCGGGAGCCGATTTCCAAGCCATCGTCAGTGCGCTGCTCGAGTTGAAAGGCGAGGACGCTACACGCACCTGGTTGGAGGGGATGAAGAACAACGTCCGCGCCTACAACGGTAACGGCACGGTGATGAAAGCCGTCAACGCCGGAGAAATCCCGGGCGGCGTGATCTACCACTACTACTGGTTCGGCGATCAGGCCAAGACCGGAGAGAACAGCAGTAACGTCGCCCTGCACTACTTCAAGAACGAAGACCCCGGCGCATTTGTCAGCGTCTCCGGCGGCGGCGTCCTGCAGTCCAGCGCGAAACAGGATGCAGCGCAGCAGTTCCTGGCGTTCGTCACCGGACCGAAGGGTCAGGAAGTTCTGCGGGACGGGATGTCGTTCGAGTACTCGGTGGGCAGCGAAGTGGCGGCCAACGCGGATCTGGTCCCCTTGACCGAACTGCAGGCCCCGCAGGTGGACCCGGCGAAGCTCAACAGCCCGAAGGTCACCGAGCTCATGACCGAAGCCGGTTTGCTCTGATTCCAACGACGAACGGTCGAGAACAACGGGGGCCGGCCCACACGCTGCGGTGCCCAGCAGGCCGGTCGCGTATGCCCTTGCCTCTGGCTGTCACCGCAGTGATTGTCGTGGCGATCTCGCTCATCCCGCTCGGGTACGTGATCGTGGAGAGCGTGGACACCGGCTGGGCCACCGCGTCGGCGCTGCTGTTCCGATCGCGGGTCCGCGAATTGTTGGCCAACACCGTGATGTTGGTAGTGATCACGGTGCCCATCTGTGTCGCAATCGGCGTCGCGGCTGCTTGGTTGGTCGAGCGCACACGAGTATTCGGAGCGAAGGTGTGGGCGGTATTGCTTGCCGCGCCGCTGGCTGTCCCGGCGTTCGTGAACGGCTACTCGTGGGTGACGGCGATCCCTTCCCTCGGCGGGCTGCGCGGCGGCGTTCTGATCGCAACGCTCTCGTATTTTCCTCTCGTCTACATTCCCGTGGCCGCGACGCTACGCAGGCTCGACCCCGCGGTCGAGGAATCGGCGCGAGGACTCGGAATCGGACCGTGGGCAGTGTTCTTTCGCGTCGTGGTGCCGCAGCTGCGGCTGGCAATCGCCGGCGGCGCGCTTCTGGTCGCGTTGCACCTACTCGCCGAATACGGTGCCTTCGTCTTCATCCGCTTCGACACATTCACTACAGCGATTTTCGAGCAGTATCAATCGACGTTCAACGGAGCGGCGGCGACCATGCTCGCCGGGGTGCTGGTATTGCTGTGCCTCACATTGTTGGTGATCGAAGCGGTTGTGCGTGGCAGTGCCAGGTATGCCCGCATCGGCTCGGGTGCAGCCCGCCCGGCCGTGCCTGCAGAACTCGGTTGGCAGTATTCGCCGATCGCGCTCGTCTTCCTGGGGATGTTGATCGCACTGTCTCTCGGAGTCCCGATCGCCAGTGTTCTGCGGTGGCTTGTCGTCGGCGGCAGCGCGGTGTGGGAGTGGGACGAAATCTCGTCCGCGCTGCTGCAGACGCTCGGGTTCGGAATTGCCGGTGCGGTCATGACGTGTGCACTCGCGTTCCCGGTCGCGTGGATCTCGATTCGCCACCGCGGACGGTTCAGCCGTGTCCTCGAGGGCGGTACCTACATCTCGAGTTCGTTGCCCGGCATCGTGGTTGCGTTGGCGTTCGTCACCGTCGCCATTCGGTACGCAAATCCGCTGTATCAAACAGTTGTCGTCGTGATCGCGGCCTACGCATTGCTCTTCCTGCCACGCGCATTGGTCAACCTGCGGGCGGGGCTCGCGCAGGCGCCCGTCGGGTTGGACGAGGCGGCTCGGTCGCTGGGTCTGTCACCGCTGTCGAGTTTCTTTCGGGTGACTCTCAGATTGGCTGCGCCGGCCACCGCAGCGGGCGGTGCGTTGGTGTTCTTGGGGATCGTGAACGAGTTGACCGCGACATTGCTGCTGGCACCGACCGGAACCCGCACTCTGTCGATGCAGTTCTGGTCGCTGAGCAGCGAGATCGACTACTCGGGGGCTGCTCCGTACGCGTTGATCATGATCGTGCTGTCTCTGCCCATGACCTACGTTCTCTTCTCCCAGTCGAAAAAGGCGGCAGGACTATGACATACGCGGTGGAGGTGGATGGGCTGGACAAGTCGTTCGGTCCTGTGACGGTGCTACGTCGTGTTGAGTTCGCTGTCGATGCCGGGTCGACCACAGCCATCGTCGGACCGTCCGGTTGCGGTAAGACGACGCTGCTGCGTCTGATCGCGGGTTTCGACAAACCCGACGCAGGCACTGTCGCACTGACCGGGAAGGTCGTCGCGGGATCCGGCTGGACGCCTGCGCACCGAAGGTCGGTGGGGTACGTCGCCCAGGACGGGGCACTGTTCCCACACGCCACGGTCGGCGCGAACATCGGGTTCGGCCTGCCACGCCGTGCCCGCACCGTCTCGAAGATCACCGAACTGCTCGAGATGGTGTCGCTGGATTCGTCCTACGCCTCACGTCGACCCGACCAGCTCTCCGGCGGCCAGCAGCAACGGGTCGCGCTCGCGCGGGCGCTGGCGCGTGAACCTGAATTGATGCTGCTCGACGAACCGTTCTCGGCACTCGATGCCGGCTTGCGGGCGAACACTCGACGGATCGTCGCCGACGTCCTCGCCAAGGCTGGGATCACCACCATCCTCGTCACCCACGATCAACCCGAGGCCCTGTCGTTCGCCGACCGGGTTGCGGTGATGAGCTCGGGCAGGCTCGCACAGATCGGTACACCTCGTGAAATCTATTCCCGCCCTGTGGACGTCACCACCGCGGAATTCATCGGTGACGCCGTGATCTTGACGGCCCACATCGAGAACGGCCGTGCCCGCTGCGCCCTCGGCGACGTCGCCGTCGCCCCTTCCCCGAACGCCATCGAAGGTGCAGCCCGAATCATGTTGCGGCCGGAGCAAATCGAGGTGACCACCGACGGCGCGGGTGCATCGGGGGCCGTCGTCGACGTGGAGTACTTCGGGTCGGAGATGCTGCTCGGGATCCGCCTCGACACCGCGGACACCGCTATGGCCCAGCGGGTCACCGTGCGCCGCTTCGGCGCCACGGCTCTGACGCCCGGCGACAGGGTCGCCATCCGCGTCATCGGCGACGCCGTAGTGTACGACCTGTGAGAGAGCTACTCAGTGTGAGGCAGCCTCTCGCGTCCTGCTCGATCATGCGATCGATGCCGAACAATGTGCGTAGTTAGTGGGCAGACTTGCACCATCCAGACTGAGGCAACGCCCCGGAGGCAATCACGTCTCGACCCCAAGCATGGAACGGGCCGGCCGGCATCGACTGTCACCGCCGTCTACGATCCGCACGCGGGTTGATGTCTTGAAGGTGGTGGGCGGCTTCGTCGTCATCCAAACTGGGGGCATCGATTGCGTTGCTTGCAAATCTGGTGGCCCGCACTAAGTCTTCTTTCTTTCGAGGACGGACTCCCCCTGAGCGGCGGAAGAACCCACTGATTCCGATTTCCCACGCACACCACCACCATCGCGAGCGGTAATCGGTCCTGGAACACAGAGGCAAGCAGGAGACGTTCACCCGCGCACAATCAGACGACGGTTAGATGGATCAGTGCAATGCTGAGTGCGACGACGATTCCCGCGATGAACCGGGCTGCATATCGAGTGATCCGGTAATTTGACATCGCTGCCCATCAACATGCGGTCAGAGGTGAACCGCACCAACGGAATCAGCGCGATCGGAATACCGAAGGACAACACGACCTGCGAGACGACGAGAGCGCGACTGGGGTCAACCCCAGCGGCGAGGATCGCCAGTGCCGGAACCAGCCGCCGCACACGATCGGGATGCGCTTGCGTGGACGGTGCACGCCTGCTTTTCGTGTGTGTCGCTGCAGGAGCGATCGTGACCATCGACGCACTGACCAGTCTCGACATCCCCTTCGTGTTGGTACTTCTCACCGCGCTTGCCGCTGTCGGCACTGACCCTCAGGAAACGTCGCCGAACCATCAACGCAGACATCGATGCAGTGGATCGGAAGCGCACCGCGAGACGAGGTCCAGCGACACGACCACCCCGTACCAAGAGACCGTGAAGCCCGCGTGCGAACTTTCGACACAGACCCGGTCGTCGTTCGGTGCAATGTTCGCTGACTCACTCACAACAGGGGTCGCTCCTGCGGGGTGACACCTGGGATCGTCGCGCGCTGAAGACTATTGCTCGCACTCCGGCATTTCCGCATCTAAGAACTCGAGAAGTTCCCTGAGCAGTCGGTCTGCGCGGTTTTCGACATCGGCAAGAACCGAATCGACGTCGTCGAGGAGCGCGTGGGAGTGCCTTCGTGCGAGTGTGCCGCGTTCGTAGTAACCAGGGTCGAGCGAGACCGCCGATGCAGGCTCGAGCGTAAAGACACGCTTTGGGTTCGTCTCTCGGACGGGGGGCGGTATGTGCGTGGGAGCGCGTCCCCCGAGGTGTGCTCGAACGATATCGGCTATTCCCCGGGAGGTGAGAGGGGTTGCGACCAGCGGGGTATGGCCCCACCGGTCGATCGTGGTCAACAACGGCCGTTCGCTGCCTGGGTCGAGATGAGTAACGGAGTCGGCGAGTTCGGTTCCGTCGACGTGCTCGATGGCGTCGGCGAGCATGCGTGTGCTGGGGTGCCGCTCGCCGTGGGCCAGGACCTCGTACCAGCGCCTGTACACCTTTCTCGGTGATGCGCCCGCCCTCACGAGCTCCAACGAAGTGACGGCATGTACACCGGTGCCCGTTTCGATTGTGAGGGCATCGAATTCGGGTTCGACGGCGACATCTCTTATTCGCAGTGCCGCGATCTCGGTGTATGGCAGCCCGGCCGCGGCAAGAGTGAGGACCAGTGCATCTCGGCGAGCGAACAACGCCGCCGGCCACCCTGTTCCGGGGAGGCGCGTGACGATGCCGCCGATCCGAGTTGCGGTGTCGCGCAAACGCGCTGCACGCAGCGCGTCCAGAGCCGCTCGCACGCTCTGACCGCGACCCGGCGGGGGCAGGGCGCGGTCTCGATGAACAGCGTCGATGACGGCGATGCGACGACGTTGCGTTGCCGGCGCGGCAGGGTTGGCTCGGAGGAACCGAACGAACAACTCCGGTGAGACCGGCAACGCCGACTGATCATGAGCGGTGCACCAGTCCGCGAACAGCGACCACGTGTGTCGACCCCGTTCCGGGACAGTGTCGTTCGATACTGGAGTTGTTCGGACAAGGTCGGTGTTGTCGCCGCTCGTCGAGGTGTCGGTGCCGTGCATGAGGGTCACAAGCCGAGATCGTTCACGGCGTTGCCGACCAGAGGCGCGTTCTCGCGGGCATAGATTTCGACCATTCCCGGGCTTCTGTGTCCGGTCTGTCGCATGATCGCGTGTGCGTCGGCACCGTTACGGAACGCTTGAGTGACGAATCCGGCACGCAGTGAATGTCCGCCCAGCTGGGCGAGAAGGTCTGCGTCGTAGCCGGCGCGGCCGGCGCGGCGGCGGATCGCGGCGTGCACTGCCGCACCCGACAGTGCGGTCTGGGATAGGTTGCCGTTCTTGCGGATCGACCGGAACAGCGCCGACCGCGTGTCAGCGGTGGGCAGGGTGCTGTGGCAGAGATGGGAGTCGAACTTCGCTGCGCGGGAAAGCAAACGAATGATCGCGGTTCTGCCACCGGTATCGAATGCAGCAACGATCTGCAGCCAGCGAACCCACGCGCAGACCGGGCATGATTCGTGCCGGTCGGTGAACGGCAGCGCCTTCACCGTTCCGGTTCCGTCCTGGTCGGTCTTCGAGTGCCGCAGGCGGACATGCGCACCGTCGAGGCGATCGCGGCGCACATCACGACATTCGAGGTCCACGAGTTCGCTGCGCCGAAATGCCCCGGAGTACCCCATCAGCAGTAGTGCGGTGTCGCGGCGTTCGAGCACTTCACTGGCCCAGCCGGTGACACCGGCACGTGCTACGTCAACGATGGCAGTGATATCGGACGTCAGGAGTGGGGCGCGGGGATTGCGGGGGCGCTCCCCCGCGGCGGCGTAGTCTCGGCGGATACCGGCGAGGGTGGCGCGCACCATCTCGTGGCCACACGGGGTGTCGTGGCCGAGCCCGCGGTGACGGTCGGTGATCGCAGCGACCCATTTGCCGAAGGTCGACGGTGCATACGCCCGGACTCCGTCGACGGTCAGCGAGTCCGCCGCGTCAACGAGATACGCAGCCACGGTCGCAGGGTGCGCCGGCAACGAGATGTGCCCGGCGGCAGTGCACCAGGTCTCGAATCGCCGCCACGCCGAATCGTAGGCGCGGCGGGTTGCGGCAGACCGCGCCGACGCCATCGACCGTTCGATACGCGCAGCCACCTCGGCCGACAGGTCCGGAAACACCACCGCACCACTCACCAGGGCAACTGAATCTGCGTCCAGGACCTCACCGAGCTGCCGTTCTGCCATGGCAAGAACTGTAGTGCGCACCTCCGACAGGCTTTTTGATTTCAAAACACGCTCACCTGGTGTTTCGCCGGGGATGGTGCGGGAAAATGGGCGTACGACGGCCTGCAGTACCACTTCTCGGTGCTCTGAGCGTCGGTTGAGGAGCAGAAGTTTGCTCCGTACACGGCCGCACCGGTCTGTTCGAATTGCTCGACAGTTGAGTATCCCTGGGACGGGTCGCAAGCGTAGCCGTCGAGGACTTGTCCGGCCACGAGATCAGGTCGTTCCACTGAGCAGTAGCTCTTTGGACGGGAAACCCGTCGAATCTCCTTCACTTTGACACCTACACCGGCAGCTCGTGGCGGGGTCGCAGCCCTACGAGGACCTAGTCGGGGCGTGACACCCGAATAGTTCTCGAGTACGCGGCTCGGAATTATCGGGAACTTCCGGGACCGCTGGCCCGACTACTGCACGAGTAGGACCGGCTGAGCGCCCAGTGCAGCCCGAGGAGAAGGAACCGAAACACGCAGATGTCCACCAGTGAAATCGATCGACCGCCTGCGCCCGGTGACACCCCGCCTTCGGTGACGAAGATCCCGTTGTGGCCACAGATCAGGCCGTTCGTGCTGCGGTTGCACTTTTATGCCGGCATCCTGGTCGGACCGTTTCTGCTGATCGCGGCCGTGACCGGCCTGCTGTACACCATCAGCCCGCAGTTGTCGGACTACGTTCATCGCCACGAACTGACAGTCGATCAGGTCGGCGATCAGCAGCTGCCGCTCAGTGAGCAGGTCGCCGCGGCCCGGGCCGCCCACCCAGAAGGCTCGATCACCGAGGTCCGGCCCCCCATCGACGCCGAGAGCACCCACCCGTGTCGTGCTGGCGGTCGACGACGTTCCCGAGGGGTACGGGCGGACCGTGTTCGTCGACCCTTACACCGCGCAGGTCCGCGGAGAACTGACCACGTTCGGTGAGTGGCTCCCGGTGCGCGCGTGGATCGACGAACTGCACCGCAACCTCCACCTCGGCGATCTGGGCCGTAACTACAGTGAGTTGGCCGCCAGTTGGCTGTGGGTGGTCGCACTCGGCGGGCTCGTGTTGTGGACGCCCGGGTCCGCCAACGCTCGTCCAGTGCCTCCGAAGCCGCCAGAGCTGCTCTGGTGCCGGAGCCGAGGAAGAGGGGCCGCGCCCGCGCGTTGTCGTGGCACGGCACGGTCGGGGTGTGGATCATCGCCGCTCTCCTGCTTCTCTCGGTCACCGGTTTGACGTGGTCACGGTATGCCGGAGAGACCATCGGGGACGTACGTACGGCGCTGTCGTGAACGACACCGTCGGTCGAGACTCATCCTGCCGGAACGGGCGAGAATGCAGGCGGTGATCACCACGGGGGAGACGGTGCGCCGGTCACCGACACCGTGATCGGTGAAGGCGCGGAATCGACGGTGTCGAGGCCGCCGCCCAGGGCGCGGGCCTGCAGGCACCGATGAAGCTCGTTCCTCCCGCCGAAGAGGGACAGGCATGGAAAGTGCAAGAGGCCAAACGTGATTGGCCCACACGCTACGATTCGGTAGCCGTCGATGCCGCGTCGGGCCAGGTGATCGACAAGGTCGAGTTCGCGAACTGGCCGCTCATGGCCAAGATGACCAACTGGACCATCGACGCCCACATGGGCATCCTGTTCGGACTCGTCAACCAGATCCTGTTGGCGCTCACCGCTATCGGTCTGATCGCCGTCATCCTTCGCGGCTACCGGATGTGGTGGCTGCGGTGCCCGACCCGGGCACGAGGAATCAGGTTCGGACCACCTGCCAAACGCGGGGCGCTGCGCCGGATGCCGCCGTGGGCCGCGGTAACCGCGGTAGTGATCGCAGTGATCCTGGGCTGGTACATGCCGTTGTTCGGAATAACACTGGCAGTGTTCGTCGCCGTCGACGTCGCTCTGGGACTACGTCACCACCGTCGATCGCGCGGAACCACACTCGAATCCGCGTCGCTGCCGTCGCGGGAAGAACGAGCCGACGCGGATCGAGCACCGGGTATCGATGCACACAATCGGCAGGACGCGTCGTGATCGCTGATAGTTCGCTGCGGTGGATCACCACAGCACTGTTCGTGTTCGCGGCCGGATACTGCGTGTACCGCATCATCCGCGCCGCGCAGTGGAACGTACGGATCGACCACGGGTTCCACCTCGTGATGTGCGCGGCCATGATTGCGATGGCGTGGCCGTGGGGGCTCGGCGTCCCGCTGTTACCGCAGGGAGTGTTCTTTGCCGCGGCGACGGTGTGGTTCGCGATCTCCGCAGCACGCACGGCACCGGGCACGACCGGTGTCGACGAGCACCCCCACGGACCTGCGATGGGCAGCTATCACGTGTTCATGATGGCTGCGATGGTGTGGATGGTCGCGGTGATGGCCGGGTGGCTTCCCGGCACCGCCGCGCACGATCACACCGCCGACGCCGCCGACGGTGACATGTCCGGAATGGGCGCGCACGCACACACCCCCGACATGGACATGAGCAGTCCTGACCATACGGCCGCGATGAGCGGACCGGGATGGATCTCCGCGGTATCACTCACGCTCACAGTCGTCTTCGCTGTCGCAGCGATCGTGTGGCTCTACCGTCTGTTCGTCGCCGAACAGAGCACTGCTCTCGCACCTGTACATCCTTCGCCTGGATCGCAGGCAGGTAATATCGCCGTCGATGCGCTACCGGCGTCGCGGCCGCAGAGTGTCGCTGCGGCGTGCGAGGTGGCGATGGCAGCCGGAATGGCGATCATGATGGGCGTCGTGTAACACCGATGATCGACCGACGCCACTGCAGTACAGCGACATCGAACGAGGCTATGTGACAACCGATTCACCGCACCATATTTCGCGCACACGCCAGTCGCTGTGTGTGCGTTACGTCCTTGCGATCGCGCTCGTATGCGCGGCCGCGTTGGTCGTTGTCGTCACCGTCCGCTCGGGGGACACCCGACACGCAGCCAGCGGTGACTCGTTCCCTGGCACCTTCACATCGCTTCTGTACGTCCTGCTCCGTTTCACCGTCTCACTCGCCGCCGCGATCACGATGGGCTCATTGGTATACGGGATAGTCTGTACCCGTTTCTGCCGTGTGGGCCGGGTCGGTCCCGACGGATACGCGACCCTGCTCACTGCTGGCCGATCGAGCCTGAGAACCGTCTGACGCTCCCTCGCTCGAGCAGTTCGCGACCTTCTGGCGGTTTGACTTCGTCACCGGCGGCGCGGCAGTCGTCCTGATCGCGCTGTACGGGTGGGCAGTTCTGCGGTTGCGACGGCGCGGAGATCAGTGGCCCCTCGGGCGTACCATCGCCTGGATGACCGGGTGCCTGGCGTTGCTGGTGGCGACGAGTTCAGGTCTCGCTGCATACGGTTCGGCGATGTTCAGCGTCAATATGGGTGCGCACATGACGCTCAACATGTTCGTTCCGGTCCTGCTCGTGCTCGGCGGGCCGGTCACGCTCGCGTTGCGGGCGCTGCCCCCAGCTCGGGAGGACAGGATGCCGGGACCGCGGGAATGGATCGTGTGGGTGGTCCATTCACCACTGATGCGAGTGCTGTCGAACCCCGCCGTCGCGGTCGGGTTGTTCGTCCTCTCCATCTATGCAGTGTATTTCAGCCCGCTGTTCGACGAGCTGGTCCGCTACCACTGGGGACACGAGGTGATGAATATCCACTTCATCGTCACCGGGTACCTCTACTACTGGGTCATCATCGGCATCGACCCCGGACTGCACCGGGTTCAGGCCGCACGAAGGAACGCAGCTGGGATCCACGAGCAACTCGTAACGTTCGATCACCAGGATCAGTGATGCGCGCAGCCCTATGCTTCCTGCAATGCGCATTCCCCCATCCCGCCCCGAAAGATGCTGGTCTATACCGTTGTGTAGGAGATGTCGGTCATGCCGTTCACGGGATGGCACGTACCGCGGCGTCGAGAGCACCGGGTGTGCTCAGGGCGATCGGTTCGCCGTTGAGCAGGACTGTGGGAGTGGCGTTGATGGTCTTGAGCACCGACTGGGTGGAGTCGGCCACCCAGTCGGTGTAGTGGCCGCCGGTGATGCAGTCGCCGGCGGTGTCGGGAACTCCCGCTGCGACAGCGATATCGGTCAGTTGCTCGTCGCTCAGCCCCGAACCGCCTTCGGCGGGCTGCTGCCCGTATACGGCGGCGGATCAGGAGTGTCGCCCGGGGTCCTGCTCGGTCTGGGGTCTGCTCACCGTCGGTGGCGCAGCGAGCCGACAGGGCGAGCACAGGACCAAACCGGGGGCGGACTGCACGACCGCCTCCGATTCGGGCGTGTTCGATCAGACTGTTTCGAGGTTGCGTGCGGACCAGGCGGCGTAGCTGCCCTCGAGTTCGACAACTCGGTAGCCGGCGCGACGCAGGGCGCTGGCTGCGACCGCGTTACGGACGCCGCTCTGGCAGTAGGTCACGATCGGACCGCCCGTGGGCAGTCCGTCGAGGTTCCACAGCAATCGCCCACCGCTGAGCTGTTCGGAGCCAGGTATGTGGCCGTCGGCGTGTTCGGTTTTGTTGCGCACGTCCAGCACCATT
>NZ_JBFBMS010000018.1:0-31765 GCF_040702765.1 Rhodococcus sp. NPDC076796
TCGGCCTGGCACCGACGACAGGACGGCACTGCATGTCAAAGGTCTAATACGCGTACGGCGACGAGTTATTGCATCAGATGAAATTGGTCATATTTCATTGCCGATAACAAACCTTATGTCAGGTAAACCTCTGCATATTCTGTGCAACAACATGTTTCGCTCCTGTGCTGATGCTGACCGACCTCGCGATTGTTGGCGTAGATGCAGCGTTGGCCGTAACAGCACTACTCATATTGCTGCCCATGCTGCGGCACATCGCGCCGCCGCAAGATCGGAATAAGGGCAGCGGGTTGGAACGGCGCGATGATCGCGGTAAGGGCGGCCGTGGGAAGAGCGAAGACGTGCCCGGAAAGCAGCTAAGACTTCCAGCCCAACGTTTGTGCGAGGTCAATAATCTCGCGCTCGATGCGTGTCCGGCTTTTCGGCTCAGCTCGCCATCGGGCCATCAAGTCACCGGCAGCGTAGATGGCGGCGATGAAAGGTCCGCCGACGTCGGCGACATCGCCGCCGTCGCTACCCGAGTTGTCGTTCCAAATGTGCCCGCCAACTGCCGGGAGGACAAGGCCGTCTCCGACACGCGCCGACCACATGCGGCTGCAGAGTCGTCGCCCCGCCGCCGCAAGTCCGTCACCCAGGTCGGTACCGAGACGTAGGTAGAGCTCGTCACGCAACTGTGCCTCTTCAACCGGCAAATCCCACTCCCCATCGACCTGCTGACCACGCTGCCACCGGGAGACGATGCTGCCGACGTGACCGGTGATCGATGGCGGGACAAGGGGCACGGGCTCGCCCAAGGCTGCCGAATCCGATTCGTGCGCTGCCTGGAAGTGGGCGCAAGCCCATGCGAAGGAGTCCGGAGCGCCGTCGTCCGCGGCCCAGCGGGTGGCTTCGAAGATGAAGTTGTCGAACAGATTCCGACGGTTCGGAGCACACCTAGGCACTGTGTCGGCGTCTGAGGAACCCGCCAGGTGGAACAGTCGCTCCTGGACCTGCTCCTCTACCTCCAGGATATGCATCGCCATAGTCTAAATGTCACGCTCAGGAGCTCATCTGCCCTCGGGTCACAGAACAAAGCCCAACAGGATCGCTATCTGACCGGTCAGCGTTGCAATAGGATCGGACGTGACAAAGACTTGGTCACTTGCAGCGGGTAGACGTCGGGTTCGGTCCCCGGGATGACTCACTTCCCGCGTATCAGTTAAGGACACTGACGAGCAGAGCAAACAACATCGAATTGTCCAGTCTGCCACTGCACCCATTGTGCAGCAGCATGGTTCACTCATGAGATACGTTGGCTACTCGGTGGTTTCGATGGAGCGGATGCAGACGAGCAGTCCTCAAGCCAATTCGCCGGGACTACCTGCAGGTGTTTTCCGTCGTGGGACCGCGCGTTGGAACGACGCGTTGATCGCTCCGACGGCGGCTATGGGAAGAGCGAAGATGAGCAATTCCGAGTAGGAGTCACTTGTGACGCTCAGCAGCCCTACGACGAACAGACCGAGGAGGACGATCACCGCGAGCCAGGATATCGACTTCCGCATGGCGATGGCCGCCACCGCGGGTGGCGTCGCGAGTACGAGTCCGACGCCGACCAGTGGCCAAACTCCCAGTACGTCGACGGCTCGGTCATCGCATTGGTAGGAACTGCTCTCGCCGATCTTCAAACACGACGTCGACATATCGAACATTGTCAGCGACGTCGCGTTCCACGCGGTGAATGCCAACGCGGCCACGGCCAAAGCCCACCACACTGATCTCGCCATGCCCGCAGCCTAACCTTCACGTGCGGACATTCAACGCTTCAGCGTCGAGCGCGAGTCCACGGAATCGCGATGGTCCGGCTACCGGCGGCACTGCAGGTCTAAGGGAAGTCCCAATAGAGTTCGCCGCCCTCGACGACCGGAACCCATCCTTTGCACGGGCGGCTGGTCTCGAGGGAGTCTGCGACGTCGTGGAGCATCGCTCCGATCGAGGGCCAGCGCATGGTGCCTTCGTCGACGACGTCATCGCTCGCGAACCCCACGACGCATCCTGCGGCATCCCCGTCGCGAGTGTCGACGACGAGTCGCCAGCGGGTGTTGTCAGCGGCAATCGGAATGAAGCTGGGGAGGTAGGTGAACGCGGTCGTTCCGGCAGGATCTGCAATCAGCTGCCGACCTTCGATCTCTTCCAACGCTGTGGTGGTGTCCGCCCAAATCCCGACGAGGCTAAGCCAATCGACGACGAGCTCCGTAACTGTCATTGGCCGGTGACCAGGCAGAACCTGAGGGAAGACGCGGCCCTGGTCGCTACCGTTGTGCATAGTGAACCACTCCCTCAACTCTGGCGTCCACGTCCGACCCGTCGCACTCTCGGCGTCTCTGACGATCCTTGGTTCGGCGGGTGGGTTGAGTCCAGCGGCAGTGACGGGCGCGTACGCGTCGCACCACGAAAGAAGTCGCGCCCACTGGTCCATAAGGTGCGTCATGAACGGATCGTAGCGGCGGAACCGATCACGATCAGAGTCATCCTGGAGGAGTCATTCACCTGAAATATCGAAGCGTTCCCTCAATGTTGCGATGAACCCTTCGTATCCGTCCATACCGAATGTGTCCACGGCACACATGTAGGTTTCCAGAGTGCGATGCAACGCATCGTAAGGGACGGGCTCGTAGAATCCGGCCAGCGTCTTCACGGCCTCGTATTGCTGTAGCGACTCGCGCCTGGCCGGTACGCCGGGAACGATCCGTTTCGGGATGGCCGGATCCCACTTCACACGTTCGGCCATATCGAAGTAGTCCTCGTCGAGTCGGCGCTGCGCAATCGCACGATCCGCCCACTCGTTGACCCAGGGATAGTTGTCGAGCCCGCTGACCGCGAAACATGTTCTGACGCAGAAGGCCTTGAACTCGTCGAGAATCTCGTCGTCTTGCTCCGCGAGCCAGTCGACCAGAGGTCGGTCGAGGAAGGCCAGCTGTCTCGCGTACTCCTGGTGCTCGAGCTTGCCTTCGAGAGGTCGACCACCATAAGCCCGTTTCAGAGCGCTGGCAGCGCGACCGAGATCTGACTCAAGATCAACTTTGCGAGCGACACCGTTCTCGTCCCGGATGTAGATCATCGTCCTGTCCGGCCACAGTTCGGTGTCATCCGGCGGCTCGTCGGACCACGCCTTATCCGTCTTTTTCAGCGTTGTAACCACAGGTGGTGCGGTGAGGTCGTCGCGGTGTGTGGGCCAGAATTGGAGCAGGTAGTCCTCGACCGGTTCTGTCACCTCCTGCGAGGTCGACGTATCGCGGCCACGTGCGTGTGCGCGAACACGGTAGGCCCCTGCAGCAATCGGCTCCAGGCCCTCCGAGGGACGCCCGTCCAGTGATCGCACTTCGATTGTGGCCGACGCGTTGATGACCGATTGTTCGACTACTTCCCAGTTGTCGTACTCGGCGGCGGGCTCTGCCTGCCACACCTGCACTGTTACGCGAGCAGGACCGTAGGACACGCCCGTGTATGTGGCCAGAAATCCCGGACCAACCTCGATCAACGTGCCCTTCGCCTGCACGTCGAGAGTGTCCGTGTCGTCGTTTGCGACCACGAATTGATCGTGGTCGACCTCGACGATTCCCGAGGTCTGCAGAACAGGTTCAGTATCTCCGGCCACGGAGACGACCCTAGCGGCAGCTTCACGCATCGGCTTGCGGGATGCAGAGCAATACGACCAGTTCTGATATGCAGGGATACCAGCAGAGTGCTGTAAATTCCTGCGGCAGTGCGTCTCTCATTTCGAGTGATCGAGCAAATTGGGTGATTTCCTGCGGTCGCACACCGACTTGGGTTGCTCCTCGTCTCGGCCGCCACTCGACTCGGCGACGCACCGAGTCTGTAGTGTGGTGGTCATGACGAGTCCCGAATCGGACAGAGCGGGGGCTCACGGTCACGCCGTCAGCCCCCTGAAACTCTGAGGTTCTAGCCTCCCCGTCCACGACTACCTGTGGCGGGTGATCGAGCAACTCTCGGGTTGGCCTGGTGACGAGACGCCCTTTGTCAATTCTCACCTCGGAGTTACTCGATGCCTTTCGCTCTCTACCTGCTTGCTCTTGCTGTTTTCGTCATGGGTACATCGGAATTCATGCTTGCGGGTCTGGTCCCGGCGATCGCCGACAGCCTCGCCGTATCGGTCGGTTCCGCCGGCCTACTTACGTCGGCTTTCGCGGTTGGGATGGTTCTCGGTGCACCCGTCATGGCTGCGTTCGCGCGCCGGTGGCCCGCGCGCGCCACGCTCGTGGGGTGCGTGGTGATCTTCGCGGTGTGCCACATCGTTGCGGCGCTCACTCCCGCGTTCTCCGTGTTGTTCGCTACTCGTGTTGTCGCTGCAGTCGCGAACGCCGGGTTCTTGGCGGTTGCGCTGAGCACGGCGACCCGTCTGGTTGCACCGGATCAGAAGGGCCGCGCGTTGGCAGTGCTGCTGTCCGGCACGACGATTGCGACCGTCGCCGGTGTCCCTGCGGGAGCACTGCTCGGCACTGCACTGGGTTGGCGGGCCACTTTCTGGGCAGTGGCACTGCTGTGTGTACCGGCAGCAGTGGGGATCGCCGCAGGCATTCGCGGCAACCAGCGAACCGTGCAGGACGGGACTGACCGTGACCATTCTCTGAAGACCGAGCTGGCTCAGCTTCGAGCGCCTCGCCTGCTTGTCGTGATGCTGCTCGGAGCGCTCGTCAACGGCGGAACCTTCGCCGCATTCACCTACCTCGCACCCGTCATCACCGACACCGCCGGCCTGAATACGGCGTGGGTGCCTGCGGTGCTGGTGCTGTTCGGCACCGGTTCCTTCCTCGGAGTTGTCGCGGCGGGGCGTATTTCAGACACCCGCCCCCGGCTGCTCCTCGGGGTCTTCGCACCCGCTCTATTCTTGGGTTGGGTTGCTCTCGCGGTGCTCGCTGCACACCCTGCGCTGCTACTGATCCTCGTGTTCACCCAAGGCATTCTTGCTTTCGCGGTGGGGAGCACTTTGATCGCGCGGGTGCTGTACGCGGCGTCCTCCGCACCGACGATGGGCGGTTCCTACGCGACAGTCGCCCTGAACATCGGTGCTGCTGCAGGACCTGCCCTCGGGGCGGCAGCACTGTCAGGTACGGGCAACCTCGCTGCAGTGGGGGTCGCTGCAGCCCTGACCGGAACAGCACTGCTCATATTGCTGCCCGCGCTGCGGCACATCACACCGCCGAACAAGCGTGAAAAAGTACGCAAACCATGAACGAGATGAGCCAACGATGATTCGGCTCGCTGTCGGGCATCTAGGTCTTGGGGCGTGTTCTTCGCCTCTCGATCGGCTTTAGTGCTACTCATCGCAAGAATGACGGCCCGTGTCATGTGTTCGTCACCGGTAATGATGTTTCCGGTGTAATCGATTGGTCCGAGGCAGCGCAAGGTGATCCCTTGTACGACTTGGCAACGTTGACGCTAGGTCACCCGGAGCGTCTTGATGACGTCGTAGAAGGCTACGGCTCCGACATAGACCTCGATGTCATCCGCGGTTGGTGGTCGATGCGTAGCCTGAGCGGGGCGCGCTGGCTGACCGAGCACGGCTTCGACCCGGCGGCTCCGGGCTGCGAGGTCGATGTCCTCAATCGTCAGGCGATGCGCCCACCACGCGGGATAAAGCGACCCAACCAGTAGAGGCGCCGCCTGCCTGACGCCAAAACATCGGCCCATTCCTCGCGAGCGCGGAGCAATACGTCCAGTCTTGATATGCAGGGTTACCGGTAAACCTCTGCATATGCTGTGTCGCAGCATGTTTCGCCAATGCGCTGACACCGAAACCAGTCGGCAATTCCAATGGAGCGGGTTCGACGAACAGGCAAAAGCGCCCGGACTGCCTGCCGGCGTTCGCCGGTGTAGGACAGTTGGTTGGAGCGAGCTCCGACGGACACCGTTGCAGCTGGAATGCCTATGGGCCAGGATTGTAAGAGGTCCACCCTTCGCCCGGAGCTGATTCCTCTTCGGGGTCGGTCGCGAGGAATCCGTCGTCGACGGTGTTGGAATCGGGTCGCGAGTCCTCGATGAGGTCACGTGCGGTCCGTGATTCGTCACCGTCGATGGTCGGTTCTTCCAAGGCGGAATCGTAGTCGTCGTCCGTTTGGTCGTCGATGGGCTGGCCGTCTGGTCGACTACTTGGATCGCTCACGGTGCTGGTCTCCTGTTCGGTTCTTGAGACTGGCGTATTCGAATCGCGAGTCATCGTCCATGCGCCTGCCAGGCCCACGACTAGTAATACTGCTGCCGCCGCTGTTGCGACAGACGCCTTCGCGCTTGCACGCATCGCACCTCCGAGCTCAGTGTCCCGTCGGTGCGCCTCTGGCACACCGACCGGACGGATCTATGAACAGGCTATGCGTCTAGCCGTGGACAACAACTGGCGTGTCTGAGCCCGCCCCTAGGATGTCGTGATGCCTTCGCGCCGCCCCGATCCCGCTGCACAGATCGTGTTCGACGCCTACCAACGCACCTCTGGCCCGGTGGCCTTCCTGGATGAGTCGTATCAGGCCCCAGACGGTGTTGCTGCACACCGGGACACCTTCTATGTGTTCACCGCCGTCATCGTCGAACTTGACGCGATGGATGAGCTACGGGTGGGCATCGAGAGCATCGCCGACGGAACGTACTGGCACACCACGAAAGCGCTGCAAACCTCAACTGGAATCGACCAGACCCGCGACATGCTCGACTTCCTCGCCGATGGGCACGAAGCATGTGTGATCGCGCACCAAATCCCAGTCGGAGCCGACGACACCGACGCTCAGACCGCGCGGACCGCCTGCTATCGCCAGCTCGCGATCGAGCTCGGAGCCGGCCGCGACGATGTGTGGCCAGCCATCGATCTGTTCGTGCTCGAGGAACGCAATCAGAGCAACTTCCGCAACAAAGACAAGGCCGACCACAAAGTCTTGGTGTCCGAGAAACTGATCCCCCGAAACACCCGGCTCCTGTCGACGTCACCACGCCACGAGCACCTGCTGTGGCTGCCCGACCTGGTCTCAATGGCCTATCGGCGGACCCTCACACACACCAACAGCACCAGCAAACTGTTCGACGTGATCGCCGACAATGTGCACTTCGTCGAGGTCAGCGAGCCGGAGAAGGCCCAGAAATGAAGCAACCCCTGGCTGCCGTAGCTACACCAGGGGCCAGACCGGCTGTCGAGGCTCACGCCCGGAGGACCGGTTCCTTGCTACTCATACGATAACACCGCGCGCCCAGAATTCAATCCCGGCGCATTCACTCCCACCGTTCACCCGTCACCAGGAGGCCCTCACGTGCCGGGGAGCGGTTCGACCTTCGCGCACATCGCCGTCCTGATCATATTCGGCTCCATCGACAGTCGAGCGGGTCAGTGCATCTCCGACCTGTGCGCCTGCGCGAAACATCGCGCGATCTACCGATAACGCGTCCCATGTCAGGTGCACCGTCAAGTTTCATTGACGGACGTGGGCGCTGACCGCCACCGGGCCAGGAGCAATACGGCCAGTTTTGATATGCACGGTTACCAGCACTGCATATTGTTGCAGCGCAACACTTATCGTCGTCTGCACGTCTCGGCGGCGGATCGATGCGATGGGTCCTGACCCACGACAGACATCCTTGATCGGCTACAGGACACTGTGCCGCGGTTCATGCGTTGCTCGAAACGAATTAGGTGGGCTTCTCCGGTGTCTCGGCGTCGAGGTAGCCCCACCAGTCGATACCGTTCTTGTCTTGCCGGAGGTTGTTCGCGACGGTCCCCAACGGTTCTCCGATATCGAAATCGGCCACTTCTCGCCCGAAGCGCTCAGCGTCTGCCGTCTCCGCAGCAGGAGGCGGTCCCGATTGTGTCATCCGAATTCCCAGAGTCTTCGCTTCAGTCATGTACCGGTACACAACGCAGAACGCATCCGGGCCGTCCGTCCACGCGTCGGCAACACCGACACCCCACGCTTCGGACAACGAGCTCGTCGACAGGCGACGCAAGCATGAAGCCAAAGCCGATTCCGCCCAGGTCGACGACAGCTCACCGTACTGTTCCAACAGTTCACGGTGCCTGGAGGTGTATCGCCGGGCCGATGGAGAATAGTCCTGGGCAGCAACTGTTCCAGCAGGAAAGTAGTCTTCGCGCAGTCCGTGCTGGTTTCGATCCATGATCTGCAGCTTAAGACGGGCAGCGGCACCCTCGGGGAACTGTGTCAGCGACTGCCCTCACATGCCCCACGTCGGGGCGCAGAGCAATACGACCACTTTTGATATGCAGGGTTACCAGCAAACCTCTGCATGTTGCAATTGATGAATCATCCAGGTTCGACAAACTGGCTGCGTACATCCTGGCCATGCAGCACACAATTTGTCTGCGAATCGATCGCGTTTCGCGACCCCATCGACATGGGTCAGGCGTGGTCCGGGCCGGAATTGGACAACCTGCCTGGATCGAGCGAGCTGTAGAACACACGATTAGTCATGGTGTCGGCCGCATCGTTGAACACACCGAACGCCGACTGGAGCAGCTCGTAGGCAGGGGCCAACTGGGTCTCCTCAATTTTTGCTACCAGTGCGGAGGCCCATCCGTAGACGCCGCCGTGTCCTGGAACGGGTTTTCCGAAAAGATCGGCGAGGGCCTCGCCGCGGTATCCCATCTCCACTAGGTCGTTCTCGGTACACCAATCGTCCCTAGGATTATGAACGTACTCGTCCTTGATGCCTTGTAACGGCTTCACAGGACAGTCGCTATCGGTCGATGGCGTTGCAGGTTCGGACATTTCGGCTTCCCTCCAGTGAGTCCAACATGAACGAGCGGCTTTGGCTGGGCCCATTTTATTGGCCTCCCTTTTGACTGCTCAACGTCTGGTTTCTTATATCCGACCGGATTTCGTGGCGGCCTCGCGCAGTGACCGAGCGTGCGCCGATGTGAGGTTTTACAGTGACGGGTATGGCCAAAGACGAGTATGTCGGCGTGGTTGCGGTGCCTGATCGTGTGCTCGACGCGTTCGCTGAAATTTTGATCGATAGGATCGATCAACTTCTTGATCGGTTGACCGACCGCGCCTTGGCTGCGCCGACACCGGGATCAGCGGTGTGGGAATCGGAATGGAACGACCGCGACACTGATTCCGGTCGGGCTCGTGCCCGCGAACGGTCCAGAATTCGTACAGAATTGGTTCGTCGCGCGGGCTCGGGTCTGGGCATGATCGGCTCTGCTCCCCCACCCCACCCTGCTCGAAAGCCTGGCGTGAGAGCCACACGTGGGCGCGTTGACGACCGTCAGCTGGCTTTCTTCTGAAGCGTTGCGGTAGTGGAACTTTGGTCCTACCTGGGCGGTTGCTCCGGGTCCTAGAGCAATGCTAGGTCCGGTGACGGCGTCTATGTTAGTACTATGTTTGTAAGTGTGCGGTACGTTAGCGAACATGCAAGCCGAGGGGATTTGGTCGAGCTCAACTTCCGCTGTCCCAGGTGCATCCTGCCCCTGGGATGGCGGAAGCCAGCCGTCGGCCCGTCCAGGCTTACATCGATGTAATTCATCGAGGTGCCCTCGGCGTGTCCCAACGCTTCGAAAATGATTCTGGTTCAGGATAGACACCGGTTGGGACCGCGGAAGTAGACGAAGGAGGCCGTGCCATGCCGATGCCCAGTAAGGGTGACCGGACGTCGCTGACTGTCCGACTGCCGTCGGAGCTGATTGACACGCTCAAGGCGCAGCGAAGCTCGGCTGGCGCGACATCTCTGAGTCAATACGTCGCTGATCTGATCGCGATTGCCAGCGACCGCGAAGATCTTGCGCGCGAACTAAATCGCGCGCATGAACAGGGGGTACTGCCCTTGACTGCGTAGCCGTCTCGACCTGAATCGACATTCGGGTCTTAGTCCAACTAAATCTACGCAGCACCCTTGAGATGACAAAAACCCCCGGCGTGCGGGCCGAGGGCTTCTGAAGTCAGAGAAGCGAGTGACTAGCTCGCAACTCGTTCTGTGGTGCTCTTCCCCGAAGGGACTGTCTTGGCGGACATGTCTCAGGGTACATCGTGCCCTGAAGTAGGTACAAGATTGAATGCTCGTGTCGTCCATCCGGATGCGACTGCAGACCGGCTGTGGCATCGATTCGCACCGGCCATTGCTGCCCGCCGATCGATGAGGCTGTACGACCCGACGACGCGTAAATACGTGTCCGCGGGGCCGCTGACGGTCAAAAGGCCGGCACTGCCAGCAGCTGTGCCGCTGTTCTCACGCGGGCGCGCCGGCGTCGTTGCCCTGGACTTCGACACCAAACACCACGGCCACGCCTCCGTTGTCGCTGACGTGACGCGTCTGCAGGCGTGGTTGTCCGAATGCGGTGGCCGCGCAGTAGTCGACGAATCGACCAGCGGCGGCCGACACGTGCTGATACCGCTGGCACCGGGAAAAACAGTCACCGCTGACGAGGTCCGGCCGTTGCTGCGCCTTCTCTCGGCGCGACTTCCCACGTTGGACATCACACCGATGACCAACCACAAAAGCGGATGCATCACAGTCCCAGGCTCGCAGTGCAAAGAAGGTGGCCACCGCACCCTCGTCGACCTCGACCCTGCGGCAGCGTCCGACATCCTGACCGTCGGGTCCGATGCCGGCACACTCCAGCGGCTCGAAGCCCTGCTTGGAGGGACGGGCCGAGCGACCACCAACCCGATCGACGCCCACATCCGAGCCGAGACATCGGCAGAACGCGTCCTCGGCAGTAGTAATGACGCCCGGCTGCATCCGCGTTTCTGCCGCTCCACCCCGCCGCCGCGCTGCGTCCTCGACTTCGCCCGCACCGGCCGCATCGACACTCGCCGCTGGCCCTCACGCTCGGAAGCACGCCAGTCCGTCATCACCCACGCCGTCCTCTCCGGCGCCAGCACCGCTGACATCCTCACCCGCGTCACCGAACCCGCCTGGGCGGGTGTGCGTGCCGCCTACGCCCGCTACGCCGAACCCGAACGCGCCATTCGCCGCGACACTGCCCGCGCTCTCGACTGGGCCG
Source organism: Rhodococcus sp. NPDC076796 (assembly GCF_040702765.1). Classification (NCBI taxonomy): domain Bacteria; kingdom Bacillati; phylum Actinomycetota; class Actinomycetes; order Mycobacteriales; family Nocardiaceae; genus Rhodococcus; species Rhodococcus sp. NPDC076796. The sequence goes on from NZ_JBFBMS010000018.1 coordinate 10,997, forward strand.
CATCCACCCTCCCCGACCCAGTCCGGGATACCGGGCACAAGCAAAAGCACACAGGGGGTACCTACGATCCGGTACTCCGTTCATGGCTTACCCACGCTCAAACCTGGGTCGCTTCTGAGTTTTTTCATCGGCGAGATCGATGGACTACTCATGCAGTCGTTCAAGCCTTGGCGTGGGCTGCTGCAGTGTCCGGTCAAATAGTCGAAGGTGTTCCCACTGTCGGTGTCGGTGGGCGGTCACTGTCCATCGCCGCCGGCATGCTCCCGGAAACTACGGTGTGGTCAGTTCTGGAGCGGCTGCGGGACATGGAGGGTTCCCCGGTGTTGCTGATCGAGCGTGGGGTAGGTCAGAACCCCGACCGGTACGCGTTGGTTTCCACACACGCGGGACGAGCGACATGGATCGACACTTCGGCAGGGCCAGCAGAGGTCGAGTCCGTACATCCGGCATGGAGTGTCATCGGATGGCGTCACCGCGTCCTTTACGACGCAGTGGTTGCTGCAGCAGAACCCTTCACCCCGGACGAGCTGTTCACCGCAATCGGGGTGGGACGCACCAGCGGGTACGAGGCTTTGTTGGATCTGCGCGTTGCCGGTCTGCTCACGGTCGAAAACGCCCATATCGGTGTCGGGCCGGTTGAACTCGACGACATCGGCCATCGTCATGGCCTCACCTCGGCCGTCCGTGCCCGCATCGTGCGCCACCGCGCCGAACGCATCGTGTGGCGAGAATGGCTCGCAGCACGGGAGGAAGCACGTACCCCGCCGGAACCGAATCGGTCGCTGTTCGCGATCGCCGACGATCATCCGGCCGATCCACCCGATCACGACTACATCCTTGCGGTGTTGAACACCGGCCCTCCGGACCCGTTCTAACGCACGGTGTACCGGCCACGAAGCCAGGGCAGACGTGAGCGCCGGGGCTTGTTCGTGTCGCTCGCTCTTGCCCGCCCACCGCGCGGTCGCATACTGCAGCGTCGGACCGAATAGGGTTCGTACACCGGCGTCGCTGTGTGCTGCCGGCGCTGCACGACCCGTCTACGTGCTCGATTAGACGTGGTCGACGTGCGTTGTCGAGATCAAAAAATCGGAGCGTTGGGTTGACGGCGAATGAAGTCCGCCATCCCGGGGACGGTGAACGCAATCAGGCCGCGGGCGGGAGACCAAATGAGTCCTTTGCGTATGCAGGAGTCACGGTGCGGTGCCATCGATTGCGGGTTCGATCCGAGCGCCTCGGCGAGGGCTGCCGTCCGCGGAGTATCGGTTCCGCTGCGTGCGATGGCAACCAGATAGCGTTTTTCGGCTTCGGTGGCCCGTAGCCACCTAGAGCTGTAGAAACCGGAATCGAGCGAGGCGTGGCCAGTGTCCACAGCGTCCTCGGCGTCGGCCAGTGTGAATGGGGATTGCTGGGCTGCCTGCCAGAGCTCGTGCCCGAACACCTGAAGGAAATACGGGTATCCATCGCTCGCCGCGACGATGTAGTCGGTCGCTTCGACAGAGATGTCCTGGTTCAGTCGGGTGATGGGTGTGACGATCGCATCGCGGGCCTGATCGTCGGCGAGCGGACCGATGGTCCTGTAATCGAACTGGCGCTCTGCGTACGACCGCGCGTCGGCCAGGGCTTGCGCGAGGTTCGGCAGGCCTGCACCACACACGAAGAACGGCCACTCGCGCTGGGCTGCACGGTGTTGGGTCGCCAGGATCACCTGCAGGAGCGCCGGCTCGAGTTCCTGCATCTCGTCGATGAACAGCCCCAGCGCGGTGCCGTCCTTGCGGAGTTCCTCCGTCAGATCTTCGACGAGGTCCTCGAATTCGACGCCCAGGGACGGCTTCTCGGCACCGGCCGATCGAGCGAGCTCGACTCCGACACCGAACGCGGTGGCGGACACCGAGAACTCTTCGGTTAACTGCCGGATCTTGTTCGCGACCGGGCCGGCGAACTGACGACGACGTACAGCGCGAGAGATGTCCTTGGCGATGCGCCGCCTCAGGGCCTCGGCACCTTCCACACTGGTCTGGGCTTCGACCTCGACCACCACCCAATTGTGGCGGCGGGCTTGGTCGGCCATGGTGGCCAGGAGCGTGGTCTTGCCTACCCCTCGGAGTCCCTGCAGCATCAGCCCACGGTCGTACCGCTGTCGTTTCGTTCGAGCGATCAGCAAGTCGAATCGCTCGAGTTCGGCGGTGCGCCCGACGAGTTCGGGTGGTCGGGTGCCAGACCCTGGTGTGAAGGGGTTCAGTCCGTACTCCATGCACCTAGACTATCGGACTGTATCCGACTATATAAGATCGATACTTATACAGCTGGATACAATTCGATAGACGTGCAGCTGGAGGATCCGCGCAGTTCCAGTGAGATGGATGCGTCGTTGAGTGATAAGCGTTGGAAGCTCCGGGGATCCGCCATTCGGTATCCGGTCGCATCGACGAAAGGGTTCGTGCTACCTGCTGGTGCACGGTGCATATGCTCCGATCGTGGCAGATCTCGAGTTAGCCTTCTCAGGCGCTATCACCGTCCGAGGACGAGTCGAGGAGTTGCAGGGTGCGTTGTAGGAGTTGCTCGATGCGGTCTTCGACGTCGTCGACCAGATCCGGTACATCGGCGAGCGCCGTGTGCGCGCGGCGACGTGCGTCGACACCCGAGCGGTAGTACCCGGAGTCGAGCTCCGTCGAGACCGGCTCCGGAGCGGCGATCGGGTCAGTCCGATCGCTACTGTCGGATGGTCTGATGATGGGGCGACGTGGGGTGTGCAGTGGAGAAACGCCGATGCGGTGCCTGGCGATCACCGCTCCGACTTCAGCGGCGGTCATCGCCGTGACCGGCAGGGGCAAGTGACCCCACCGGTCGATCGGCACCGCGACCGGACCACCCCGGACCGGCAACGCAGTCATGGCGGGAAACGTGTTGCGCTGCAAATGTTCTGCCAACAACGTTGTCGAGGGATAGTGCTCGGAGAACTGCAAGACCGAATTCCACCGGTGCCATATTGTGGCCGGCTCGAAACCGGCGGCATCATTGGGGGCGACGCGGACTCGGTGGCGGCCGCCGATCCACACACTGTCGCCGTCGGTGGTGATGTCTACGCGGTCGAGTCCTGCAATAGCGCGGTAGGACAAGCCCGCTCCAGCGAGCACGAGAAGGACGGCGTCGCGGCGGCCGAACAATGCCGGCGTCGATCCTAAGATCGGCAAACCCGCTGCGATCACCCGGTACTGGTCTGCACGCCGGATCGTTCTGTCGCTACGTGCCGAGTCCAGTGCCATCCGAATCGACGTGACTCGCCCGGGCGCAGGATGGCCGGCATCGAGATGAGCGCGGTTGATCGCGGACACCCGGCGCAGCTGAACCGCCTGACCGGCAGGGTTGTCATCGAGGAACTCCGCCAGCGTGATCGGCGACGCGGGAAGAGCCTCGACGTCGGTACCGTCGCACCAGTCGGCGAACAGAGACCACTGATAGCTGTAGCCGCTCACCGTGCTCCGTCTCGGTGTCACAAGTGCGACGGTACCGGGCTGAAAGGCTGACCGGATCGGGACACAGCTGTGCCCGCTGCGAACTCGGGCCTACGCGTGCAGATGGGTGTCGCAGTCGATTGTCGAGGCGCTGTCAGGCCGCAGGCATCGATGTTCGTTTGCGCTCGAGCCACAGGACCGATTACGTCCTGTGGCTTCAGCGTGTGTGAGTACGGGAGACTTATTCGGCGAGCTTGGCGATCGACTGCGCCCACAGGAAATACTTGTTACGTCCGAGATCGCCGATGGTCTTGATGTTGAACGCCGCCTTGAGATGCTCAGCATCGCCAGGGCTGACGCCCTGCAGTGCCTCGACGGGTGCGTCGACGAGCTCGGTGAGTGGCTTGTCTTCGTACGCTTTGTCGAGCTTGTCAGCGATTCCAGCCATGGGGATCTCTCCTTGCGTATCGGATAGCGGTGCCGGTTCGACACCGCCCCACGAGGGTACGGAACCCCGCTGAAAGCACGCTGTCCACACGTGCCCGGATCGACGACGCTTTGACGGACAGGGGCTCCCACTGGCAAACCGGTTTTCGAGACCCACATCATTGTGGGAAGCGGAGAAACGGCGGCAGTTGCGTGCAGGGCTTGCTGACCCCGAGTCCGGCCTGTTGTGTACAGAGCCTAGGCGTGGAAACGATCGTGTGAAACCCGTTCGCGCCGCCGTGAGCGTGGTCTACTGGGCGAGGTAGTCGGACACTCCGGCGTCGGGGCCACGTAATCGAGGAGTCCACTGTGAGAGTGTCTGCTACCCGAACCGTCCTGGCTGCTGCCGCCGCCGCAATCCCGCTGTGTTTCCTGACCGCGGGAACTGCCTGTGCAGCTCCGCAACCGGCAACTCTGGACGCGACCGGTGATGCGACGCAGATCGCGCTACAGTTCACGCTTCGGTCGAGCGGGTACCAAGACGTGTTCTGTCAATATGACGTCCGTCCCGAGGGCGGTGGACCATTGATCGCAAGCGCTGCAACTCCCCTCACGTTCGATGCGCCACCGGCTCCGATCATTGTCGGCCCCGCCGATCCTGGCATCTACGCGGTCATTTGGGGCTGTTTCGGCGACGACGGCATCGTCTACGAGCAGATCGCCGGATCGCCCCAGGGTTCCCCCACATTGGTCACAGTAGGTGCACCTGTCGGTCCGGTCACCGGATCGGCAGGTTCCTCGAATGTCGGACCAGTGAGCTTGAACCGAATGCTCGCAGAACTTTTCGGTAACTGAACGGCCCAATACAGCTGCTATTTACCACACGGGGCTAGCCGAAAGTCTCGTCGACAGTCATCCAACGTCGAACGCAGGACCCGCCGCGAGCGCGACGATGCCCGAGTCCCACCTCAGTGCCGCGAAGTGCGGCATAGGCCATCGAGTTCAGTTACCGCACCGTCAACCAGTGTTGACGTCTTGAAGGCGCTGCGCCCCCCGACACTGAACCTTCCGCCACGGAGTGGTGTACGCGCAGGAATCATTTGTAGCCTGTTAGCGGGACAAGGGATTCAAAGTAAAGGTCTCGAAAACGTCGGTTGCAAGCAGGCCTGCATCATTCATCTTCTTGCTGACCAATGCACGCCTCGCAGCGCTATCCGATATGGACGCTCCCGCCAGCATTTCTTCCCACACGCCGCGCAACCGACGTGCGGTGCTGCGAACGATGTTTAAATCGATCAGATGCACATGAGGTTCCGGTGTAGCCGACGCCGTCGTATGTACTGCTGACTTCGGCGACACGATGATCGACGCGCTTTGGACAGGCGCTTCAACCCCAAGATCCCCGGCGTAGTCGCGGATTTGGGTGTTGACCTGCCGTATGTCACCTTGAGAAACTTGACCACTTGGCTTGTGCTCGCTCTTCGCATCCAAAATGAGCCACTGATGCTGGCCCCATCGCCAGGCAGCGTCAGCTCGGCCTTCTCCAACTGGCTTTTCAGAATCTGCGCCCAGGAAGGTACCTAAAGTGACAAGCCCGGCTTCGAACTTATCGTGCTGCGTAGCAGCGAGGTCGTCGGTCATCTGTTCGAGCTGCCGCACCGCTGACCCCTGCGCACCAGGGGCCAACAACCGCGTGATGGCATCGATCCCGATCGCGTCGGCGGGCGCCTCACTCTTCGACCGGTCAGCTCCCGCGGCAATGTCCCTTAACCACGGTGCGTTTCTGGAAAGTCTGATGCCATCCTCCATCAATTGCTGGGATTCGGCTGGACCACGACCCACCGCTTCGTCGATGTCGGAGGCCCATGTTGAGCTAAGAACGGATATAAACGCCCGAAAGGGCTCTGAGCCTTCTATACGCGCGAGTTCGTTAAGGGTCTTAACACCCTCTGCTACTGCAAGTTCCAACGATCCATCCCAAGCTGCGTGAAATGCCCTGACCTCGTAGTTGACGGCGCTCCGCAGGTCTCCTGACTCACCCTCCCACGTTGCACGTTCCCGATCAATGACCTCGCGAAGGGCCGGCTCTGCGACATCGAACCACGCATCTGACTGTTCTAGGAACTCTGTCACATTATCGATCGTGTTATTGTCGTCACCCACTTCAGAATTCTTGATGCCGAATCGAACTTCACCTGCCAGGCTGGGTTCAAGGGAATGCGATGCAAGTTCACGAGACAAGTAACTAACCAGATCGCTGTCGTAGACAACGACGACCGCGTGATCCGATTGCCCCCTCGTGCATCTACCAGCTGCCTGTGTGAACCTGGATCGCACACGTGTACCGAGGGGTCCGAAAATTCCGGCACGTTCGAGCATGAACCTTTCTTGCAATGATGCCTGTCCTGGTTGCCGCACCAAAACGATTACACGACATGAGTCGCCGGGTAGGTCGATACCATCGAATCGTCCCGCGAGCGGCAAGACTCCGTGGTCAGCCGAGCGAAAATCGTTGAGGACGGATTGCGAAAACGACGAATCGCCAATCTCATATGATGGGTCGGGGCTTACTGCGCTAGCCACCTTGGTGGCAGTTCTACGATCACTAGTGATAACAACGGCTTTCTTGCCAATTTCAATAATTCTTTTTGTTATTGATTCACTATCACCATCTTCCGTCAAGGTGGGAAATACAAAGAATTTCCGTCCTGATTCTGGTTTACCGGCCGTTGCGGGAAGTGGAATCCTTTTAATTTTGGATACGCCAAAAGAACGTTCAAGCTCGCCCGAGTTGCCTAACGTGGCCGAAAGGTATATGTGTTTCGCGTTAGCGAATGGACTGTTTATGTGTGTTGGAGGCAGGTATGGTCGAATCAGGATTTCGGCGGGAGAGACGTAGATGAGACAAGACGAGATTCCGGGCCGGATCATGCGAGCGGGATAGACCTGTTCGGAATCTAGCTTGGCAATGACGTCAACCAAGTTTTTTCTTGTAGTCGGATTTTGCAGCGGAACAATCAGGCGGATATCTCGCGAACTGTGAGTTACGTTTGAACTGACGCACTGTTCGTAAAAAACGCCATCGAGTGACGGTCTAACTGCGTCAACAAGTTGCTTGTATCTGATGGGATCGTCAATCGATTTAACTGATAGCGAGTAAGCCTCGGCAACGTACTGCTCCGCCGCGTGCGCATCATCAAATATTATTAGGCCAGGGCTGCCAATTTGGGGGTTAGTGTTGAACACGCTTGAGTACGTGGTGACTGCTATTTGCTCAGTCGCGAAGTACTTCTGCGCTTGCCGGGGGTCCCAACTATGATGCGAGCCTACCAAGAGCGACGCGCGTATTCCTTCCTTAGTGGCAGCCTCAACTACGCTCTCAGCCAGCTGCACGGTCGGGCATGCGTACAACACCGCACAGTTTTTGGTCCGGCGGTACCACTCGGCGACTAGTAAGCCAACAAGCGTTTTCCCAGTACCAGTAGGTAGCTCTAGGGCGACATTACGGTCGTCAACGAACTTGTCTGAATATGCGGACAGCATTGCTGACTGGTGGGCCCATAGACTCGATGACGATCCCGACCTTCTTACAAGCCTGTCGTAGAGATCTACAGGCGTGTCGGCCGACTCGTCGGCTCGATCAATTCCAACAAAAGCCATTGAAACTCCTATGCATACGGTAATGGCTAGTTAGTGGGGTCTGGTGTACGCGAAACGACCTGCCGAAAGAGACTGAGTGGGGCACGGCACTCCGACAGAAGATCTGATTCCGTAAATCCACCTTCTAAAAGAATTTCAATTGAACGGGCTAGCAAAGACGGCTGCTCGAGTGCTGCAGTTAGTCCTGGCTCGTGTCGACGCCACCCTCTGCTGGACACTGTCATCATCGCGTTTCGATAAGAACCATCCGTCAGAAGATTCAGGCGCCGCGATTTGTGCAAAATAGCCTGCATGCTGGCACCCCAATCCTCCTTGAGTCTTCCTAGCTGTACCCAAGTTCTGCTGTTTATCGACGTTGGCAGAGACTCGCGGATCTCGAACTCTGGCATCAAGAATTCTGAAGCAAATCTATTCGCTTGCTCCTCGACTACTCTGCCGCCAGGTTCGGAATCACGGTGCATAATCAGATGTCCTAGCTCATGCGCCGCGTCGAACCGTTGGCGGTAGTAGTCGTCTTTCAGGGGGTTTAAAATGATAAGCGGACGGTTATCGGTATCGAACGAAAAAGCATCGACGCTAGATGCGCCGGGCGTGGAAAAAACGACAATAATCCCTTTGTTTTCTATGAGGCGCACGACATGGGAGAGTGGGCCGTCAGGAAGGTTCCACTCTGCCCGTAACCACCGGGCGGCATCTTCAGGTGTCGGGGACGAGTCAGGTTCTAGCGGAACAGAGAAGTGTGGCAGGACAAGTTCGGGTAACTCGACGTATTTTTCGATGACTGAAGCAATGTCCGCGGCAACCTGACCGTATGACGTGGCTTGATCGCGAACGGTCAACGTAGTCGCACGTAGGGATCGAAAGTGTGGTGCCCCTGACAGGCGAGAAGCATTCGATGGTCGTACTACGAAGAAACCTGGGTCAACTCCAAGTCTTACAGCCAGAGCGGCGACAGAGGAGGTAGACGGTCGCTTAGCGCCAGATTCCCAACCGGACACAATTGTCGGACTTTTCCCAATACTTCGCGCTAACTCACTTTTTTTCAACCCAGCTAGTTGGCGTGCGAGAGTCAACCGGTCACCGTCAAACAGTGCTGAGGCGTCGGCAGATGAAGCACCGCCGCTCATTCACTGCCCCTGCGTTCTACATCCTCTCGAGGACGCAATCGAACCGGTGCATCAGGCACGTCGGTTGATGATTCTAAGCGGGAAGGTGCGTCTCTATTGACGCCTGCACTGGGTGGCTTTGCCCAAAGATTTTCTACCCAGTACCAGGCGCTTCCTCCGCCGACGTTGAAGCGCGGGCGGCCGAGAACAAGTTCGACATTCTTAGAAACGGGGTCGAGAGAATGAGCAATGATTAAGGTGTCTAACTCAAGGGGGCTCGCATCGTCACGCGAAGACTGGAGCTGAGCCGCCTCCGTCGTACCCAAATGGTCGAACAGAGATGGCACTGGGTCGGGATCAGGCTGCCTCGCTACCAGCTGTTTAGTCGCGCTTTTCCCAGGCCATGCAATTGACTGCAGCTTGCCGAACTCCCCGGAGGCCAGCAAGAACCGGTACGAACTCGTCGCCCATCCAGGGCTTGAATTCAAGTTGTCGCGTGTAACGAGGTCACGCGCCACAAACGGCATCGACGCGATATCGCTCGGCGTCAGATCCTCGTGGAGTAGGTCTAGTCCAGTTGTCGACTCGACGTCGGCAGGGAGTTGGTATCGACCGCAGGCGAAGACACGGTCAAGCCGGTCGTGCGTCAGCGTATACCGCGTCGTACCGAGCCATGCCCCGTTGTGGCCGGTCCCCTCCGAGTAGTCGTCGAGCGTCCGCGCAACTGCAGAAGCGTAAGCCCACCTAATAGCACCCATCACACCTTGGGCGGCGAGCTCGTCGACCGCCTGCTGCTTGCTCTGCATATGGAAATCATACACCATGTAGAGAGTTCCGTGTCCTAGAATGAACCGTCCGAGTCATGTGCATTGGCTACACGCTCTTCGAGCGGTCCAGTTTTGATGGCCGGGCTGTCCCAGTATGTGTGGCTGTGTTCATGTATACGAGGTAGGGCAGCCCTGGTGTGTCAGCAGCAATATCACTACAACCCGATCTCGTTGACGGCGTTCCCGACGAGGGGCGCGTGTTCACGGCGATACACCTCGACCGAGTCGAGACTGGCGTGGCCGGTCTGCCGGGCGATGGCGGATCCATCGGCCCCGTTGCGGGTGCCTTGAGTGACGAAGCCGGCGCGAAGCGAGTGTCCCCCGAGTCTGGCAAGGGCGGTGGGGTCGTAGCCCGCGTGATCAGCGCGGCGGCGGATGGTCTGGTGGATCGCGGCCCCGGACAGCGGCGTTGAGCCCAGGTTGCCGTTCTTCGCGATTGCGCGGAACAACGGCGCGCGAGCGGCAGTGCGAGGTACGCCCCCACGGCATACGTGCGTGTCGAAAAACTCTCGCTTACGGAGTAGTCGGATCACCGATGGCCGGCCGCCGGTGTCGAACGCAGCGACGACCTGGGCCCAGCGGACGTACGCGCAGGGCGGGCAAGTCTCGTGAGACTCGGTGTAGGGCAGCGCTTTCACCGCTCCCCTGCCTTCCTGGTCGGTCTTCGACTTCCGCAGCCGGATGTGCAGGCCGTCGTGTCGGTGCACCGTGACGTCCCCGCACACCAGCTCCGACAACTCGCTGCGCCGGAATGCGCCAGCGAACCCGAGCAGCAGGATTGCCGAATCCCGGCGCTCCAGAACTTCGTCCGCCCAACCCATGCACCGTTGCCGTGCCGTCTCGACCAGGAGTTTGATGTCGTCGACCAACAGCGGATCACGTGGGGTGCGGGGCCGGTCCCCCGCCGCGGCGTACTCCCGCCGGATTCCCGACAGGGTCGCGGTGACCAGTTCGTGTGCAGTCGGGGACAGATGGCCGGTGGTGCGGTGCTGATGGTTGATCGCCGCGATCCAGGTGCCAAATGTGGCGACGGCGTAGGCCCGCTCCCCTGTTTCCGTGCGGGTGTCCGCGGCATCGACAAGGTAGGCGGCAACCGTGATCGGGTGCGCCGGCAACGTCACGTGACCATTCGACTCGCACCAACTGGTGAAGCGTCTCCACGCCGCCGCGTACGTCTTACGCGTCCCCTCGGAACGAGAGGAGCGAACGGCGCTGGCGATTCGCTTCGCAACCGCGGGCGGGATCTCCGGCTCGACAGCCACCGAGCTGGCACTCACAGAGATGCCCATAGCAGTGGTCACCGCAGGTTTCCGACGTGGTTGGAAGTCCATCTCGGCAGCCTAGCGCAGGTAACCGACACGTCTGCAGACCGAAACTGTGCTGAACTGGCGTTTCGCGGCAGACGCTGCGGAAAATGCAATTTACGTGGGTCAACTCCATTGAACTATGGGTGACAACGAAGGCGGGATGAATGTCCCTGCTAATCAACTTGAAAGAGCCGCCGTAGTAGACCCCAGTTTGATCCGGCCCGGGGCTGCACCAGGCGATCTTGGCGGTCGTTGCCTCCCCCGGTAGTTACAACGACCGTCCGTTTCGCGTCTGCTTTTTGGGGCCTCGAAGTGTGGGATTCCCTCGTGGCCGTGGGGCCCGCCGTTACTGCGGTATTCCACCGAATCATTGGTTGCGTTCGGGCGCAGTCGTGGTTCCGACCGTTCCTACGACTTAGACAGGGAACAGCCTCGCGGTGCGGCGCTGTGTCTTGGGTGTCGGTAAGACGCACGTTACGCACCTTGAGAATGGTTGCCGGCGGCGCTTGTGGACGCAGTCAACCGTCAAGTCCTCATCCTCGACGCTGAACTCGCCGCAGGCTGAGTCGGTTGCAGCCGACGAGTCGCGCGACACCCCATAGGTCATCATCTTGTAAGACGACCGTCCAACCTGTTGTGATGAATGCCAACGCTAGTGATGATAGCTATCGGAGCTCGCAACGCTAGCGGTACTGACACCGGGCATGATTTCGCCTGGGTTGAACAGAGCGCCCAATCCGTACGTGATCACAGGCTCGCGAATGTTCGGTTTGCGATGTTGCTGCCTGGCGCAGTCCGTCGCAGTTATCTCGCCTCTCAGTTCAATCCGCCGAACCGTGGGTCCGGCGGATTCGGCTGACGCACTGTGGAGCAAGGTGTTGCAAGGCTCTGCAACGCCAGCCCTGTACAGACACTCTTGGGCTTCGGCATACGCGAGTGCTAGGCCATCTAGCATTGCTATTTATCCTGCTGAGGGCGGTTGCACGTGAGATTCGCCCTGCGCGCAGACGGGCAGTTAACCGGGTTCGCTCCGTTCGCGTTCTGTTGAGCAGTAATTGAAAAGGTATGGGTGCAATGATAGCTAGCGGAGCTAGCAAAGGATGCAGAGCGAGCGGAGCGCCGGTACTTGCGCTAACGTAGCTGGCGTAGCTAGCAAAACAACGCTAGATAGGCGTGGTGCACTAGTTGCGAGTGCTACACAAGCGGTGCTTGCGAGGCAAGTGAGAGTTGCTCGTCGAGCACGTTTATCTAGCGTAACTAGATCCGCTTGGCTAGATACGCAAGGTACTGCAGCTCGGCGTGCAAACAGTGCGAGACGAGCGAAGCGAGCTACGCAAGCGAGCCAAGCACTCGTCGCAAGGTTCGCTCCGCGTGTTAACGCAGCACACGAAGCAATTGGCTATAGCGTAGCGAGCCAGAAGGCTTGCAGGGCATAGGTCCAGGGTGCGAGCCAACGCAGTTTTCCTCGGAGAAAAGTTCGTTGGCCTTGATCCTCAAACAGAGAAAGGAACGCGAATCCCAATGTCGACGTCGTCGAAGCAACCCAGGAAGTTCGCGATATGTAACCAGAAGGGTGGGGTTGGGAAGACAGCGACAACACTCGGATTGGCGAGTGCATTGGCGGACAAGGGCAAACACGTCCTCGTCATCGATATGGATCCTCAGGCCAACGCGACGACCGGTCTGGGAGTCGACGTTGATGACGACATGCGAACTACCTTCGACCTGATGTCGGTCACTGGCGAGGGTGCAGCAGCGGATGCGGTAGTAGCAACCGAATGGGATCGGGTCGACCTGATCGCGGCGACTCAGAGCCTCGCCAATCTTGAGGCTGACGGTGCAAACGACTTGATCTTTCGGTTGGATATCGCGCTTGAGGGTGTCGATCTGTCGCCTTACAGTGCAGTTTTCATCGACTGCCCGCCGTCGCTTGGAAAGTTACTTTTCGCGGTCCTCTGCGCCTGCGACTCAGTCATCGCGGTCACCGAACCCACCATCGACAGCGTGCGAGCGATTACCAAGGTTGAGGAAACCATCACCAACGTCAAGCGGCGTGCGAACCCTCGTCTCGAGCTCGAGAAGATCGTCTTGTCTAAGAAACGAAGGACCTCGGAGCATCAGTATCGCGAGGACGAGTTGCGTGCTGCATACGGCGAATTGGTTGCAAGAGCGGGGATCCCGGAGCTGGCGGCGCGCCAAGACGCTCATAGCAGCCACACTCCCATCCATTCTTACAAGGGAGGCCGGGCGATAGACCTGCAAGTCGCCTACGACGCCCTGTTGAAAGAACTGTCTATCGACCTCCTAGGAGAGCCTGCCGCATGAACGCACAACGCGAACCCGCCATCCGCCGCCATCCGGCTGCAGACCTCCCTTCGCGACCGACCGCTTCACCCAGGCGCGTTGGGCTCGAAGCACAGCAAGAATCAACCGGTTCGCCGAGCGTCGACGTTCCGACCAGTGCTGGCGGTATCAGACCGACAAACGAGCCCACTCTTCCGGCAACGAACGAACCGTTGGCTCAGCACAATGCGCGGCCGGCGGCAGGACCAGGCGCGGAAAAATTTACTGAGCAGCACAATGTGCGGATACGGAGTTCTACCAAGCTTCGTTTGAACAGAGCCGTCGACAGGCTGCGGTACGAGACAGGGGACCGATCAATCAGTATTGCTTCCTTGACCGACGCAGCGCTCTGTGAGTACCTCGACAAGCGGGGCATCTAGACCGTTGAATGAGGATGCCCGCTTGCTGTGCTAGCTAGCGTTGCTAGCACAGCCCTTTTGGTCACCCATAAGTATTCAGTCACGTACATGTGCGCGATGGCAGACCTACGGCGGGACCGAGACTTCAGGCACCCCCACCGAGGCTCGGAGTCCTTTTTGACGATCGTTTATCGAGACACCCCGCGGCCGAATCTGTCAGTTTCAAAAGACGGCTGCACTCTTTGCAGGCGTTTTGAGGATGAGTGCACGTGTCTTCTGACATTCTGATGTCGGAAGTGCGGTGCACGGTCGCGCGTTCAGCTCTCGGTGACAGGGAGGCTTGTGATGGAGCTCGACGTCGTGGAGACCGGTGTGCTGACGGCGTCGGGGGAGCGGTGGGCGCAGGCAGAGACCCGATTCGCTGTCTTGGCTCCCTTGCTGGAGATGCATCCGGTGCGTTTGGCAGCGGTCGATGATGCGGCCGAACGACTGGGGTTGTCGCGCCGTCGGGTCTATGCGTTGCTTGGCAAACTCAGGGACGGGACAGGTACGGTCACCGATCTTCTGACGAAGGTCTCGCCGGGTGGGCGTGGCCGCAGCCGAGTAGCGGCTGAGGTCGAAGAGGTGATCGGCGATCATCTCACCCGATATTTTCTTCACCGCCAGAAGCTGAGTGTCGCTGCGCTGCATCGACGTATCGCGTTGACTTGTCACCGCGCGGGTCTGCCAGTGCCGGCCAGAAACACCGTCACCGCACGAATCGCCGCGCTCCATCCGGCATCGGTGGCCAGGTCACGCGGAGGACCCGATGCCGCCCGCCCACGTCAGTCCGCCGGCGACGATCCACCGACGGTTTCGGGGATTCTCGATCAGGTCCAGATCGACCACACCGTCGTCGATCTGATGGTCGTCGACGAGTACGAGCGGCAACCGATCGGCCGCCCCTACCTGACGATCGCCATCGATGTCCTCAGCCGTTCCGTACTCGGGTTCGTCGTCACTCTGGAGCCGCCGTCGTCGATATCGGTCGGGTTGTGCCTGGGCCGCGTGTGCTGCGAGAAGCAGACATGGCTGGAGGCATGCGAGCTCGCGGAACAGGTGCAGTGGCCAATGGCAGGGAAACCGAAACAGTTGTACCTCGACAACGCCTCCGAGTTCAAAAGCGAAGCGCTGCGCCGCGGATGCGCCCAGCACGCCATCACACTCGAATACCGTCCTCCGGGCCGACCGCACTACGGCGGGATCGTCGAACGCATCATCGGAACGGCGATGACGGCGGTGCACGAGCTGCCTGGGACCACCTTCTCGAACCCAGCGGACCGAGGAAGTTACGACTCGGACAAGCACGCGGCGTTGACATTGCGTGAGTTGGAACGCTGGCTGGTCCTGGCCATAGCCTCGTATCACGCGAGCGTTCACACAGGGATCGGGAACACTCCGGCCGCGGTGTGGGCCGGCGAGGTCGCCGCAGTTGGTCACGCCCCTCGTGTGGTGCTCGGCGAAACCGCTTTCCTGGTGGACTTTCTTCCCGTCATCCGGCGACGTCTGACGCGCACGGGCTTCGTCCTCGATCACGTGCACTACTTCTCGAACGCGCTCAAACCGTGGGTTGCGCGGCGAGAGGATCTGGGGCGGTTCGTGATACGACGTGACCCACGCGATTTGAGCAGAATCTGGGTCCTCGAACCAGACGGTGCCGGCTATGTCGAGGTGCCGTACCGGACGATGTCACATCCCGCGGTGACACTGTGGGAGCACAGAGCTGCTATCACCCGTCTCCGCGAACAAGGTCGGTCGAACGTCGATGAGGGCGCACTGTTTTCGATGATCGAGCAGATGCGCGAGGTCACCGACCGCTCACAGAAAGCCACCCGCAAAGCCCGGCGCAACCGTGCCCGCCGCATGCATCTCACCGGCGCCGCGTCTGCACCGATCCCGGCGATCCACCCGCCGGTGGAGCCTCGAGCGGACGGCGGCACCGCAACGCCGGTCTTCAGCGATATCGAGGAATGGTGAGCCGATGACCGCATCGACAGGAAGCAGCGACGAAGCCACCGAGTCGTCCGGTGAGGATTTGGGGCACCTGCGGGAGTCGGTTCGTCCGCTCGCCGCACTCGACGACGCGGACAAGATCCGGTTGATCCGGTCGGAGAGGTGGATCGGGTATCCGCAGGCCCGTACGGTCATCGACCATCTGGAGACGTTGCTGTCGTGGCCGGACCGACAGCGTATGCCGAACCTACTGTTGCTCGGTCCGACGAACAACGGCAAGTCGATGATCATCGAAAAGTTCCGGCGCACTCATCCGCCGATCAGCTTGTCCGACCGCGAGCAGATACCGGTGTTGTGCATGCAGATGCCCCCGGACCCGTCACCCGGCCGGTTCTACCTCGCACTGCTCACAGCGTTGGGAACACCGACCCGACCACGCAATCGGGTCCACGAACTCGAACAGCAAGCATTGATGCTGCTCCGCGCCACCGGCGTACGGATGTTGATCATCGACGAGCTCCACAATGTTCTCGCCGGCCGTGACAACGTGCGCCGCGAATTCTTGAACGTGCTGCGGTTTTTGGGCAACGAACTACGCATTCCTCTTGTCGCTGTCGGCACCCGTGATGCTTACCTCGTCATCCGGACCGATCCCCAGTTGGAGAACCGATTCCATCCCATGACTTTGCCGGTCTGGACCAACACTGCCGACACCAGATCACTGCTGGCCAGCTTCAGCACGAGCTTCCCCCTCCGCAAACCCTCGCACGTGACATCACTGGAGATGACCGACTACCTTCTCACTCGCTCCGAGGGCACCATCGGTGAACTGGCAACGTTGCTCACTGCCGCAGCAGTGACCGCCGTCGACAGCGGAGAGGAAGCGATCACCTCATCGGTGCTCTCGCGCACTCCGTACCTCGGCCCCACGGAGCGACGCCGCCAGTTCGAACGCCACCTCGCATGAACGCGCGGCTCGCACCGATGCCCGGTGATGCGTACGTTCGCCCGTGGCCGCTGCACCCGCCGCCACTGCCAGGTGAGGTCCTCTCGTCCTGGTTGGCCCGGATATGCGAGCTGTATCCGCACATCAGGCCCTCTGATCTGTTTGCAGACCTCGATATCGATTGTGCTGTCGAGGATCTCGACCGCTACACACCGGAGCCGATCCTTGCCGAGCTGGCCGGTCGCGGCGCAGTCCCGGTAGAGAGGGTGCGGATGATGACGTTGGCGGGGTGGACACCGTGGCTGCTCGACAGCACCGACCCCGCCGACTGCGACTTCGACACCTACGTCCACCAATTCTCGATCCTGCTACCGGCCGACCTCGCGAGGGAGGATCGACGACGCCGCACACCCACGAGCGAAGCATGGTTGCCGTGGGCGAGCACTCCGCGCAGTCGGGCATGCCCGGCATGTATCGACAGCCTCGAATCCACTGCTGATATCAACATGACTCTGCTGCATCAATATCCGGTGCTGAGCAGCTGCCTCGACCACCGTTGTCGACTCGAACCCTGCTCTGTTTTCCCTGGTCATGCAATCTTCTGGGATCAGGTCCGGTTCGGTTCGGACGAACGGGTCTCGCCCGTTCCGGTTCCCTCGGCGGTCACGGACCTCGATCGGCGCAGCACCGAGGCTCTGACGACGGGATGGGTGGAACTCGGCCCAGGCCGGGTACATGCCGCAGTCTGGTTTCGGCTTCTGCGCACCGTCGCCGACGAAGTGTCCACACCACTGGTTCGCACCGGACGGTGGGCGACGAGGCTCGTTGCGATCTGGAAGGCCGCCGGTCGTTCTCGCCCGCTTCGGACCGCGTGGGTTCCGTTCGAGGACCTGCACTGGGACGAGCAGGCGACAGTCCTCGAGGCCGCAGCGATCGGCATTGCGATGGTCGAGAGCGGTGAGATCGACGCCGGCGGTGCGCACGCATCTCTACTGAGCCCACGTCCCTATGAGCCGGTCGATCCCGGGACAGCTCCGACGCGCTCGTCTTATCCCACACCCGAGCGCGATCTGTGGGCTGACGCGCACGCTGCGGCCGAGGCCGCCATCGCGGCAGCGCGCGTCGACCCCGCATCCGCCAGTTCGTTGTACAACTTCCTACGCTGGGGGTGCCGCACCGCAGCGGAGCTGGATGAGACGGTGCAACTGTTCCTCGACCACGGGATCCCGCTGCACCATCCGCCGTCATAGCTAACGCCCGATGGAGCGGGGTCCTCCGCGACGCACACGCTGCGACAGCCGAGAAGCCCGTTTTCGCGCCGGGGTCATGGTCACCAACGTCAATTGTGCGGTGACCGACGAGAATTTTCCTTCCCGCACCGTCCTTGAGGAAACGCCAGGTGAGCGTAGTTTCTGTTCGATAAATGTGTAGGAGGTGCCCGCTACAGTCCTGCCCATGACCGAACGCCAGCTCGCAGACGACTCGAACATTGTTCCGGCTGTCTTGCCGGGCGGTACCGCAGCGGTGTTTCCGGATCTCCCACCCGACGTCGCCGCTCGGATCGAGCAGTCGATGGCGTCATCGCGCTCGACCGGCACCCGCCGCGCCTACGCCTCGGCGTGGAGACGCTTCGAAACCTGGTGCGCCGCCACCGGGTATATCTCGTTACCGGCGCATCCCGCGACGGTGGCCGCCTATCTCGTGGCCGCGGCGGACACACTCACCGTCGACGGGACTCGGGCGTACGCGGCCGCGACGTTCGGCAAATGGGTCGCAGCGATCGCCGACCGCCACCGCGCTACCAGACACGACAACCCGGGCGGGCACGAGATGGTCCGCGCCACCCTCGCCAGTATTCGGCGGGATTACGCGTCGGCGGGCGAGCGGCCACGCAATCCACGCGCACCGCTGCTGACCTCCGACATCACCACCATCGTCGATCATGCACGTCTCAGTGTGACCGGGTGGGCGTCGGAGGTCCTCAAACGGCGCGACACCGCGCTGCTTCTGATGGGCTATACCGGCGCATTTCGTCGTAGCGAACTCGTGGCGCTCGAATGCGGCGGTGTCCGCCGCGACCGCCTCGACGGTGCGCACGTACGGATTCGGGCGTCGAAGACCGATCAGGACGGCGTCGGGGCCTTCAAAGCCCTACCGTTCACCGGCCGTCACGAATCCTGCCCGGTCTGCGCGTGGGTACGTTGGCTGCAGGTCGTCGCGGCGTCCTCCACGTGCACCTCGCTACGTCGACGACCCAACGCCGCCGGATCGCGGTGATCGACGGCACCCATTCCCGGCAGCTGTTACCCCCTCCGGGGCGCGCGGAGATCGTTCGGGCTGCGCTGGACGTGGCGCGTACGGCGCGCCTGCACGAGCTGGCAGCCGTGATCGGCGGCATCATCGCCCGCCTCCCCGAATCCGGTTGGCCGTCAGAACTGTTCGCGCGGCGAGACGCCCGCGTCCTGATCTTCGCCTCGACCGGTCTGCCGTACACCCAGATCGCGGCCCTGCGGCACTGCAATGTCACCGCCGATCCAAGGATCGACGCCCTTCGTATCGACACAGGCCGCGGCGTCCACACTGTCACTTCCCCCGGCACTGACGGGGGCGGGGTATCTCGCCGCGGATGGTGTATCAGCGCTTGTTGGAGGTGCTGGGCCATCGCACGCGGTATCCGAGTACCCGAATGCTCTCGATGCCGTGGGCGGTACCGGACTCGGCGGATTCGACCGGTACGTCGATCCGGCCGATCGGCAGCCGCTGTCGACTGCGATCGACCGGTTGGGCCACACCCCGTTGATTGCGACCCCACTCACGTCCCGTGCGGTCGCCGACATCGTTCGAGCCCACCTGGACGGGCGAGTACCTGTGCACCGACTCCACTCGGTGCAGGCACGGCAACCGAGCGCACAGCTCGTCCCGTAGCCCGCCTCGGCTTCGGTACTCGACCCCGGATACTACGAATACGGGACCCAGGCACGCCGGGACGCGCACGAGCTACTCGGTGGCGTCGATTCAACGCTCGACGACCGTGCGGATGCACTGCTGAAGCGGCTTCTCGCGTTCGTCGAGGCAGAAGTACCGGAATATGGTCGGCCGCGCGTGCCGCGCCCATCGTACCTGCCCGTTCAGGACACCTTTCGGGCGTGAAGACGCTCGACGAGACCGAGAGTGAACCGGTCGATGTCCTCGATGGAGAAGCTCTCGTCACCGGTGATCGCGAGCGAGGACCGTCGCAGAAAGTGCACGCCACCGATCGGGATGCTCACCAGTTTCAGGGCGCGTTGGATCCATCGAACCGGCCGGATCGACGAGGCGACGTGATCGGCGGGGAGCATTGTTCCACCTGGACGCAGCACTCGCGACATTTCCGAGAGCGCGATGTCCGGGGCTGGGATGGCGCAGAGCGAGAACGTGCACACCATGGTGTCGAAGGATGTATCGGGGAAGTCCAGAGCGTGAGCGTCCCCGAGCGGCGGGTGCGCATCCGGTCTGACGTCGGTGTGGGCGCGAGCCGTGTGGTCACGACATTGGTGGTCATTGAGGCCAGGTGCACTGCATCGACAGCAGTCGTGTTGGAAGGTCATTCCGGCGTTCGAGCAGGTGGTGCAAGGACACGTGCCGAGGTATACGCCACCCTCTCCTTGATTGATCGTACGGATGTACGTACATTATGGATGAGGCTAGTCGCCAATTCTGACAAACGTCACACTCGGGAGGAATGAAATTCCCTCGTCCGCCCCGAGTCGGCGAGTGCCGGACGGCTGAGGAGGACGTGATGGTCGGCAACCGCTGCGGTGGCGCTGTGAGTCGTTGCGCCTCGCTGGATCAGTCGGTTGCGATGCCCCTGGTCGCCCAGTGGAATGCCGCCCACTTCACCTCCACCCCGCAGGAATCGGAACCGTGCGCCTCGACGCACAGAACCTGCAAAAATACCCCACGGGGTACCGTGGATTCTTGACACCCATACGAACGCCGCCACGATCGACAAGGAGATTTCGATGCTTCTCGAACGCATCTACGACGAAGACCTCGCCCAAGCCGGATACTTCATCGGCTGCCAGGCCAAAGGAGAGGCAGTGGTGGTCGACGCCCGCCGCGACATCGGTGTGTATCTGGATCTGGCCGATCGGCATGGCATGACCATCACCGCCGTGACCGAGACCCATATCCATGCCGACTACCTGTCCGGCACTCGCGAGCTGGCCAAGGCCACCGGGGCGGTCACCTACGTCTCAGGAGAGGGCGGCGACGATTGGCAGTACGGCTTCGAGGCCGAACGCCTCCACGATGGCGACACGCTGGCTCTGGGCAACATCACCGTGCAAGCCGTTCACACGCCCGGTCATAC
>NZ_JBFBMS010000019.1:0-26001 GCF_040702765.1 Rhodococcus sp. NPDC076796
CTCGTCGAATCAACTCCTTCGCTGTCTGATAGCCGATGCCGCGAGCTCCACCTGTGATCGCCACGGTCCTGGCGGGGGTGTGAGGTGCGTTGTTCGTCATGCTGCGCTCCTTGCATAGATGAGAGACGTCGGTAGACGCCTGTCGGCCCGCTCTCGCGGTAGCGGCTGCGCACACGGGAGAGGGATATGGGTATCGCGCGTCGTCTCGTGCCCGGGGAGGCGTTCGGATCGGTCGTTCATCGCCCGCAGCCGCAACCCCAGCGGCAGAACGGGTCTCGTCTGTTCGGTGCAACTTCCGGTGTCGGCCTTACCACGGCCGCGGCGACGAGACAGTCATGTGGCACAGCTCTGCCAGCAGGTATCGGCTCACCCGATTCGAAGGTGTCCGAGGCGGTCCGAGTGTTCACGATCGCGATTGTTCGCGGAGAGAGCTCCGACCGATCGGCAGTCGGCCGCGATACGGGGTTCGGCGCGTATGTTCTCACCGCTTGTGTTCATCGAGACTCCCGCGGCGAGTTTCGATCCCCGGGAGTTTCGTCCGGCCGGGTGCGGCCGGTGAAAACATCATCGAGTGGGTGAGCGCCCGTGAAGATCGTGGGGCCGTAGGCGTGCCGAAGCACCGTCAAGATCGCGTTCAAGGGTAGGTCGTCGAAGACTCCTCGCTCGCGGACATACTCCATGTGCTGAGCTCCGTCTGCGGTGAAGGCATGCATGAGAGCATCGCGATCGCCGTCGAATTCCACTGGCGGCACGCCGAAACGAGCGCACAACTCGACATTGAATGCCGGCGTGGCCTTCAACCACCGGCCCTCGATGTAGAGGCGACTGTAGCCGTGGTAGACGAACAGATCGGTGCCGCCCATCAGCGCGCGCAACGTCTCGGTCTGCAGGTGATTTCGGACGTCGGCGAAGCCGAGCAGTGCCGGGATACCCGCCGCCCGGCACACTGCGGTCAACAGCACCGCCTTCGGGACGCAGTAAGCGCGCCCAGTCTCGAGGACGAAGCTCGCCCGATAGTGGGCCGGATCGTCCGACACGGTGTACGGGTCGTACCAGATCCGGTCGCGGACGGCGGCAAAGAGGCGTCTGGCCTTGTCACGGTCGCTGCTCGCATCCCCGATTGCCGCGGCGGTGAACGCCCGCACGGATTCGTGCTCGATGTCGAGGAAGTCCGTTGCTCCCAGGTACGCGTGTGGTGTCTGCGTAGTATGTGCCCCGGGCGGGCGGTCTGTCATGGTCATCGCTGATGTTCCCTATTCTGAGCAAACCGGTTGCTGTTGTGTGCACAACGACCGAAGGATCGGTCAGTTGCGCGCGAGTCCGCCGAGCATCAGGTCTTCGCGTTGGACGGGGAGTCGCTGGGCGATCACCCGTTTGCTGTACATGAACTCGCGCGGGCGACCTATGCAGTCGGCGGCAATGAGCTCACCGGCCTGGAGATAGAAGCAACTGAAATCACTGTCGCGGCTGGGGTCACCACTGAGAACCACTTCGTCGTATCCAGTGTTGAGGCCGGCGATCTGCAGCTTGAAATGATACTGATCTGACCAGAACCACGGCAACGCTTCGATTTTTCTGGACTTCCCGCAGGCGGTCGAGGCCGCGACTTTGGCCTGCTCTCCTGCGCTCGAGACGGACTCCAACCGTAGTCGACGGCCGTAACGGGCCATGTCGTGGCTCGCGCAGTCCCCCGCCGCCATGATGTCGGGGTCGTTGGTCCGAGTGTGATCGTCGATCACGATGCCGTTGTCGATGACAAGACCCGCATCGGCGGCGAGGTCGGTGTTCGGCTCGACGCCGACACCGACGATGACCAGATCTGCGGGGATCGATTCCCCGCTGGCCAAACTGACTTCACGAACCTCACGGTCACCGGACAGGCCTTCGACCATCGCGTTCGTTCTGATGTCGACTCCCTGCTCGCGATGTATCCGCTCGAAGAACGTCGATACCTCGGGAGCAGTGACCCGCTCGAGCACACGCCCAGTTGCCTCGAGGACTGTGACCTGTACGCCCAGTGCGCGCAGCGATGCCGCTGTCTCGAGTCCGATGTAGCCGCCTCCGACGATCACCACCCGCCGGCCAGGGCCGGTGGCCATACGGATCCTCTCGACGTCCGCTGCGGTGCGCAGGTAGTAGACCCCGTGGAGATCGGCCCCGGGAACGGTGAGCCGACGAGGGCGGGCTCCCGTGCACAGCGCGAGCTTGTCGTAGGCCAGCTTCTCCCCGGTGTCGAGAACGACGTTGCCTTCCGACCGAACGATGGCCTCCACCTGCGCGTTCAGGAGCTGAATACCTTGCTTGGAGTAGAAGTCCGTGCTGCGAATGGCGATATCGTCGAGTACGCATTTGCCCGCCAGGTATGCCTTCGACAGCGGGGGGCGTTGATAGGGAGCGGCAGACTCGTTACCGATGAGGACGATCTCGCCTGCCCAACCTTCTTGGCGCAAACTAGCTGCCAGTTGTGCCCCAGCATGGCTTGCGCCGACGATGATCGCCCGTTGCGATGTCATGCGCTGGAAGTAGGCGTCAGGCGCACCATCATCTTGCTGATGCCCCGCACGAAATTCGACTGAACATACTCGGGGTCGCCGACGACCTCGATGTTCTCGAAGCGGGGAAGCAACTCCTCCCACAGAATCCGCAGCTGCATTTCGGCCAGCCGATTGCCCATACACCGGTGTACACCGAATCCGAACGCGATGTGATTGCGCGCATTGGCACGATCGATGATGAAATCATCAGGATTCTCGAAAACGCGTTCGTCGCGGTTACCCGAGGCATACCACATCACCAATTTGTCACCCTTGCGGATGAATTGTCCGTTCAGAACGGTGTCGGCTTTGGCAATTCGGCGCATGTACGCCAAGGGTGTTTGCCATCGGATGATTTCCGAGTTCATGTTGGGGATCAAATCGGGATTGGCCTTCAATTTCTCGAACTGGTCGGGGAATTGGTTCAACGCAAGAACGCCACCGCTCATCGAGTTACGCGTCGTGTCGTTCCCACCGACGATCAGCAGGACGAGGTTGCCCAGAAATTCCATCGGACGATCGATCAGATCCTTGGTGTCCTCGTTGCTCTGCAACATGGTGATCAGATCGAAACCGGACTCTTCCCCTGCAGACCTCCTGGCTGCTTTGTCATGCCAGAGAGCGCTGAGGCCACGGGCCATGTCACGCATGCCCTCGAACACCTCGTCGTTGTCCGAGGGCCCACCGTTGGCTTGCTCCATCGAGGTTGCCAAATCGGACCAGTAGACGAGTTTGCGGCGTTGTTCGTAGGGGAAATCCAGAAGAGTTGCGAGCATCCGAGCTGTCAACTCGATCGAGACATTCTGCACCCAGTCGAACGGCTCGTTCAGGGGGAGGTCGTCCAATACCTCCCGTACCCGCGATCGGATCAGTCCCTCCATCTCCCGGAGGTTCTTCGGTGCGACAACCCCCTGGACGGCAGCGCGCTGCTTGTCGTGGCGTGGCGGGTCCATCGCGATGAACATCTCGATATCGAGAAACCGGGGCGGGACGCCGATGACGATGAACGGTTCGGCCGAGAACACAGCGTGGTTCTTGTCGACGGCCACGATATCGGCATGGCGCGTGACCGACCAGAACGGGCCGAACGGACTGTTGGGTTGGTAATGAACCGGTGCCTCGTTCCGCACGCGCTCGAAGTACGACTGCCACCGCCCTTGTCTGTAAAGAAAGGGGTTACTGAGGTCGATGTCGGCGAGCTCGACATCCTCGACCGGTGGAATGGGACTTTCGACGAAGATCTTCTTGCCATTCGTGCCAGTCACCCACCGTCGGGTCTTGTCGTACAGATGAGCGCCCTGGATCTGCAGCCCTATAGGGATGGTCGACTGGACCTTGTCGGTGATCGACTCAGAAACTTTCATGCTGTCGTGCCTGCCTTTCACACATCACAATTGGAATTCAGGTGTTCGAACGATCAGGCCATCCCACGCTTCCGAGGCCACCATCTGGCACGACAACCGAGACGTGGGTTCACGCTCGGGGTTCATAGCCAGCATCTCCTCCTCGTTGGCACCGGACAGACCCACCTCTCCTGACCACTGCGGGTCGACGATCACATGGCAGGTGCCACAGGCCGTTTCGCCCCCACAGTCTCCATCGATCCCCGGCACAGCATTGTCGGTTGCAATCTGCATCAACGATCGACCTTCGACCAAGCCCGCCTCGTGCTTCCCACCATCGTGGGCGACGAAAGTTACAACTGCCATGTCAACTCCTCAATTTTCTTCGCGATTGATAACAGTGTCGCCGCAAACGTGAATGGCGGCCATGTTACGTAGAGTCAAAAACTTGTGAATTCGGGTCAGACGGTTCGCCCCAGAGATCCGACCTGAGTCCACTCCAGATGTGGAGTGCGACAACTCTGCGCTCCGCACGAAGGCATCGAGCGGATGGGCTCCTGTTTCGAAATGCGCGCTCACCAAGTACTTCTTTCACCGCGAAGCCGTCTCACCGGCGACCAGATGGCCATTTCGGATCTCGACGATAGGCAATCTCAGTCCACCCGGAGCGTCCACCGGAACAACGGGCGAGTTGGGGGCGATGGGATCGAGCCGCTGATACGGAAGCCCCTGTGCCGGACGAAGATCCAGCTCGCCCTTGTTCGGCCACAGTGCGGCGGACCGCTCGGCCTGCGCACTGATGGTCAGCGACGGATTGACCCCGAGGTTTGCCGACACGGCCGCCCCGTCCACCACGCTCAGCGTCGGGTAGCCGTGGACGCGGTGGTACGGATCGATGACGCCGTGCGCCGAATCCGAGGCGATGGCGCAGCCGCCGAGGAAGTGGGCGGTGAGCGGAATGTTGAACAGCTCTCCCCAGGTACCGGCCGCGAGGCCGCCGATCTTCTTGGCGATCCGCCGGGTGGCGTCGTTGCCTTCGGGGATCCACGTCGGATTCGGCTCCCCGTGGCCCTGCCTGCTGGAGATCGTGCGGCCGAACGGCCCACGCTTGGTGAACGTGGTGATCGAGTTGTCCAGGTTCTGCATCACCAGCGCGATGATGGTGCGCTCGCTCCAGTGCCGGACATTGACGACGCGGACGAACTGAATCGGATGCGCGATCATCGCAAACACGAATTTGAGCCAACGCGGAATCTTTCCTCCGCCGTCGGTCATCAGGGCCTGCAGCATGCCCATCGCGTTCGAACCCTTGCCGTAGCGGCACGGCTCGATGTGGGTGTTGGGACTGGGGTGGAACGAGGACGTGATGGCAACGCCACGCGTGAGATTCATCGACGGGTCCACCTCGTATTTGGTCGCTCCGACGATCGACTCGGAGTTGGTACGCGTCAGTTCGCCGAGTGTGTCCGACAGCTTGGGCAGAGCGCCCGTGTCTTTCATCTTGTGCAGCAGATTCTGGGTGCCCCAGGTACCGGCTGCCAGAACGACATTTGCCGCGCTGTACGTCTTCTTGCCCTTGCGGAGCCGAGCGCCGGTGCGCTCGGTGTCGACATCCCAGGTGCCGTCGGATCGGGGGCGCAGGCCGGACACCGTCGTCATCGGCACGATCTCGGCTCCTGCGCGCTCGGCGAGACCGAGGTAGTTCTTGAGCAGGGTGTTCTTGGCTCCGTGGCGGCAACCGGTCATGCACTCACCACATTCGATGCAACCGGTGCGCTCGGGGCCTGCGCCGCCGAAGTACGGGTCCGGGACGGTCTTGCCGGGCTCGTCACCGAAAAACACGCCCACCGGTGTCTGAATGAAAGTGTCGGCGACGCCCATGTCCTCGGCGACCGACTTCATCACCTCGTCGGCAGGGGTCATGTGCGGATTGCGCACCACGCCCAGCATGCGGGTGGCCTGGTCGTAGAACGGCGAGAGCTCACTGCTCCAGTCGGTGATGTGCGCCCACTGCTTGTCCTCGAAGAACGGTGTCTGCGGCTTGTAGAGGGTGTTCGCGTAGTTCAGCGATCCACCGCCCACTCCGGCACCGGCGAGGATGAGGCAATCGCGCAGCAGGTGTACGCGCTGGATGCCGTACAGACCGAGTTTCGGTGCCCACAGGAAACGCTTGAGATCCCAACTGTTCTTCGCGAAGTCCTTGTCCTCGAAGCGTTGCCCGGCTTCCAGGATCCCAACGCGGTACCCCTTCTCCACCAGCCTCAGCGCGGTGACACTTCCGCCGAAGCCCGAACCGACGATCAGAACGTCGTAATCGATTGAACTGCTCGGTGGCGTCGCCATGGCGTCTCCTTCTGGTTCTTCAAACCGGATAACTGCTCCTCGCCCCAGGGGCCTGGACCCCAGCGCAAGAGTGCGCCCCCTCGACGGTGAGACCAAAGCCGACCGCCTGCCTACACAGGCACACTACTATACAGACGATGGCTTTTTGTCCAATTAATTGACAGATGCAGCCTGCGTGTACAGATACTAGTGATGCAGCTCATCAACCACAAGCCGCTGACGCTTCCGTCACCGGCGAGCCGAACCGAAAGGAGCCGGTGCGTCAGAAGCCAGCAAGGAGGGCTCTGACGAGAAGCCGAGGTGCACAGGCGGCGGGGCAAGCCCCGAGATCGACAAGCTAGATCCGCAGCGATCGTCACCGAAATGGCGTGCCGCTCCAGAATTGAACTACCAGGGTAGGTATGACACTAAAATGGTATCGACTCATTTGATGGAAACACTTGTGGACGAGATGGAGGACAGGAAGGCAGAGTTGACCGAGAATATCTCTTCATTCATAAGTGCATCAATCCATGAAATGAACGGCAATGCAGACGCAACCGGACTTCTACACACCAGCGTGAAAGCCAACATCAATGCGGCTATCGACTTCCTGGCCGACAGGACTGAGCACGACAACTTGCGAGCTCCGCATGCCGCCCTGTGCCATGCTCGCGTTCTCGCACACACGCATGTCCCGCTGACGGCGCTCGCCCGCGCTTATCACCTGGGCCAATCGAGATTTCTTGAGCATGTCCTGTTCTCGCTCTCGCGAGCTACGCACACGTTGGCCGCGAATCAACTTGCGCATCTGGTCAGCAGGTCTGCCGTCTTCATAGACCGCGTGTGTCAGGACGCATGTTCAGAATACGAAGCGGAGAAATCGAAGATACGTGAAGAAAATAGTTCTGTAAACACGGAACTCGAACGCGCAATGTCGCCATCATGCACAGATCCTTTGGACGCATACAAAATCGATTCATATTACAATCTCACAGGAAACCATATTGCCATTGAGTTTTGGACGAATGACCGGGAACCATTCCCGAGCAAGTCCTGGCACCAGCTCGTAGATACCGTTAACGTCAGACTCGGTACGATCGGTCGACCGCAAGTCAACAGTAAAGGCGATGCCCGATCCCTGGTTTGGTTTCCGATAATTCACGCCGGAAGGATTTGCCTTGAAAGCGTTACAGACGTTCTTCAGAAGTACGGCCGAATTCGAGCAGCAATTGGAACCGTGCAGAGTGGTGAAAATGGTTTTCGGAAGACAGCCAGGCAGGCAGAGCGCGCGGCCCGCGTGGTTTCGGACGGCAAGGTCGATATCAGTCCGGTGGTAACTTTCGAGGAAGTTGCAGCCATCACTCTTCTGCTCGAAGATCCGGAAAGCCTAAGGGATCTAGCGGAAGACTCACTCGGAGGCTTGCTTCTGGACAGTGCGCGGAACCGCTGGCTCCGCGAGACCTTGCGAGTCTACCTGGCAAACAACTGTAGCGTTACCGCGACCGCTCACGACATGACGATCCATCGCAACACGGTCAAATACCGCATCCGACAAGCAGCGAAAGAGTGCGGTTGCAAGCTGGACGATGCCAGCATCCTCATGAACCTCAGGATTGCGCTGGATGCCGCGTGGTGGACACCCAGCACAGTACTCAAATTACCCATACCGCTCGGCTCAGTAGACGCACGGTTGACGGTTTGAGCAGGGTGGCTGCGACCCGGCTCAAACCTTCCAGGTTTCCAGCGCCACGTTCGTCAGACTCCATTGCCATGCTGATTCACGATTGTTGCTATCAGAATATCGAATGCCGCATTCGGTGAAAGCGACTTGATTCGGTCATTGATATCCATTTCTTTGCCCTCGATTCCTTCACTTGTCGCAATGTTCGCCGCATTTGATTCGACAGATCCTTCGGACGTCTCCAAGATTCGACCGGCCCACACTCCGACTGGCGAAGGATCAGTAGCAAGATACTGCTCGCAGTCGGTCAGTATATGACATTTCATGCAAGAGTCCGCTGCAGTTTTATGACGCGCAGCTCGCTGAGCAACCGTCTCGTAGGGTGGATCGGATTCGTAGTCCCACAGTTCGGGCTCCCCCTGGCAGGGTGTGACCAGCACCCGACCACGAACTGCGAGACGGTCCAATGCTCGATTCAAGGTTGATTCCTTTAAGTACGGGAGCGAACTCGATACGACCTAGTTGTACGATAGCCATTCCTCATGTGTCAAAGAGGGAAGGATGAGTTGTGCATAAAGAACAAGGACTCCTTGCGACTTTGGCCAACTTGGACATATCACAGAACGGTGCCGATCCAGTACGATCGACACCACGACGACGGCTTCTTCAGGCCTCCATGAATGCAGTGGAAATCGAGGTATCGTGCTGGATTTTGTATTCTTCACATTGACACCGCTCCTACTGTTCATGTTGGCACCCGCGTGGATTTCGTTGACTTACCATGGGTGCGCGAGTCTGATCGAACGCCGAAATATTCGCGACGTGAAAACCAGCCAGATGTAGGTCGAGCTACGCAGACGAGGGGTGTGCGTAGCCGACCTCTGCAATGGAGAGCTTTTCTGACGCCACACGCCGGCAGTTGTGCCGAGTTGCATGCTCTGCGTTCGCTGTACGCCGCTCGGGAAACCTACCGAAAGAACAGATGAGTTCTTCGTAGGTGTTCGGCTCACCGCTGCGCCTGGTTCGTTCGCCCGCCGATAACGCCACTGGTCGCATCTCTGGCAGCATCGACGCGCTGGCGACAGCGACATCATCCCCCACCACCAATGTCCGAACGCGCCTAGACTTCTATTCATGAGTTCCGTCCACACTGCGCGCCCTGATGGTGGCTACCGGACAGCGGCAAGCACTCTCCTTCGTGCGACCGCGTTAGACGCATTGAGCGCTCTCCTGCTGCGGCAGAGCTGGAAGTCCGTGACCATGTCCGAGGTCGCGAAGGAAGCCGGTTTGTCTCGACAGACCATCTATAACGAGTTCGGGTCCCGGCGCGGTGTGGCGGAGAGCTACGCGATACGACTGACCGATCAGCTGGTCAGTGTGGTGGACGATGGACTCTACACTTGCGTTGGTGATATCAGATTGGCGCTCGGCCGAGGTTTGGCTGCGTTTTTCGCCGTCTCCGAACGTGACCCATTGGTCAGATCGCTACGAGAAGAAGACGCATCCGCAGACCTCCTGCGGCTCATTACTGTTCACAGCACCCAGCTTGTCGAGCGAGCCGCAGATCACCTCTCTGCCACATTTCAGCGATGCTGGGTGCAAGCCCCGAAACGCCAAGCCGATATCCTGAGCACGTCCATCGTTCAGATGGCCTTGGCGTATGTCTCACGGCCCCCGACTGACGCAGCCCAGACCGCCACCGATATCGCAGACCTACTCGCTCCGTACATCGAGGGGTTCCAAGATTTTCAAGCCAATCCAGAGTTGAGCAAGACGACTCGATTCGGTCGACCGTAGCGACAGCGGTGTAGCGCCGCTAGCGTCGGTGTAGCGCCGCTAGCGTCGGTGTCACGCAATATTCCCATTCTCAAGACAAACGAACTTCCGGACAAGAATCCGTCCAGCTTGCCACCACCTCGTTTTCCGGCGTGATTGACGAAAGTGTCGTCGCAAACGCGGGTGACGGCTATGTTCGGTGGAGTCATAAACTTGTGAATTCGGGTCAAAGGAATCACCGTGAAGCTGAGCGATGAGGGCGTGCCACCGCTTGCGTTCGTGCAGCTGCTCGAACGCCGCGCACTCGACCCTGACGCCGCCGCGCGCCTTCGCGCGATCATGCACCGCGAAGGAACCAGTGAAGCGACGCTCATTCAGCATGACGTCCAGGCGCCGATACGGTGGTTTCGGGAGGTCTATCCCGAACTCGATATCGCCCAGGCCACTCGACTCGGATTTGCGTTTGCCGAGCAGGCCCAGTTGACATCGTTCGGGCCCCTGAGTTCACCTTTGATCAGCGCTGGTTCGGTCGCCGAGATCGTCGATCTCCTGACATACCTGCCATTGATCTCCACGGCGTTGAAATCGCAGTTCCACACTGGCGACTACGGTCTGATCGTCGGGCTCACTGCGCACACAGGCGATTCCGCACTGGACTGCTTGGTCATCACCTACGGCGGGTCGGCGTTGTTACGACTGCTGGACATGCTCGCCGGTGACATATCGCCGGTGACACTCCATCTGAGCTGGCCGGAGCCGACCGAGGTGAGCCACGACAAAGGTCCGGCGAATCGCCGGTTCTTCGACGCTCCGATTTCCTTCGTCCACGTACCCGAGGACACACTAAACAAGGCTTGTCGGTTCTCGGACCCTCTCGCATATCGTCTCGCTATCGCTGATCTGCAGCGGACACTCGCCCATCGGAGTGGGTCCATGTCATCCGCCGAGAAGGTGAGGCAACTGTTGGAAAAGGACCTCGGACAGCGAACCAACCATGATGTTGCACAAGCATTGTCGATGTCCAGCAGCACGTTGAAACGGCGGCTTGCCGAAGAAGGAACCACCTACAGAAAGGTGCGCCAATCGCTGCTGTACGAACGCGCGATGCTACGGCTCCTCGATCGCTCGGTTTCGGTCAGCGAGATCGCTTCTGAACTCGGATACAGCGACCTCGCCAACTTCTCTCATGCCTTCAAACGCTGGACCGGGCGCTCTCCGAGAGATTTCCGAAACCCACGACTCTCGGACGACCCGGATTCGACGTAGACCACACAGACGGGGTCAGATCGATGCATCGTTCGTTCGCGGCCTGGTCGATCTTCGTCTCGGAGATTTCGGAGACGTCACCGCCTCCCTGCCGTGAGAAGAAGAGTGTGTGCAGACCCGAGTACGAACCACTTGTCACTCGACGGTGTCGGCCGGTACGCGTGCGGTCTCCGATTCGAGAAAGTCGACGAGTGCTTCCAACAGGCTGTCCGCGCGGGTTTCGACATCGGCGAGGACGGAGTCCACGCCGTCGAGAAGACCGTGGGCGTGTCTACGCGCAAGCGTTCCGCGTTCGTAGTAGCCGGGGTCGAGCAGGACCCGCGGTACTGGATCCGGTGCCGCGATCTGCTCCGGATGTTGTGACCGCGCAGTGGGCTGCAGGTGGGTGGGTGCCCGTCCGTCCAGGTGCATTCGCACGATGCCCGCGACCGCACGGGCGGTCAGCGGGGTCGCAGCCAACGGGGTGTGGCCCCACCGGTCGATAGGAATCGACAGCGGCTGTTTCCCGGCCGGGTCGAAATACCGGTCGTATCCGCCGAGCCCGGTGCCGTCCACGGCATCGAGAGCGTCGGCGAGCATTCGGGTGCTCGGATACCGGGTCCGATGGCCGAGTACCTCACACCAGCGCTGGTACACCGTGCGCGGAGAAATGCCCGTCCCCGCCAGCGCGAGGGAAGTGACAGTGCGGACGCCGCGGCCTGCCTCGACGCGAAGGGCGTCGAGACAGGCATCGGCGGTGACATCGCATGCCCGCAGGGCCGCGATCTGCGTGTACGGCAGACCTGTCGTAGCGAGCGTGAGGATCAGTACGTCTCTGCGTGCGAACAACGCTGACGGCCAACCGTATTCGGGAAGCCGCGCGATGATTCCGCCGATCACGGCTGCCACCTCTTGCAGGCGCGACGTACGCGCCACGTCCAGCGCAGCCCGAACGATCTCAGCACACCCCGGAGGAGGTAATAGATGCCGATGATGAGCGATGTCGATCACCGCGATCCGACGGCGTTGGGTCGTCGGCGCGGCGGGGTGCGCGTGAAGAAACCGAGCAAGCGACTCCGGAGAGGCCGCCAGTGAGGGTTCGCCATGGGCGGTGCACCAGTCCTCGAACAGTGACCACGTGTGCCGATCCCGCCTCGGTATCGACGTGTTCGTGATGTCCGCTGGTCGTATCGGACAAGGGCGGTCGTCGTGGTCAGCATCTGCCCCGGTCGTCCCGTCGCCGGTCACTGGCTCGGTCGGGTGCCTGGTCATAAGCCGAGCTCGGTGACGGCGTTGCCGATCAGTGGCGCATTCTCGTGAGCGTATGTTTCGACCATTGCGGGTGTGGTGTGCCCGGTTTGGCGCATGATGGCGTGCGCGTCAGCTCCGTTGCGGAAGGCTTGCATGACGAAGCCGGAACGGAGGGAATGCCCGCCGAGCTGAGCGACGGTGACGGGGTCGTATCCAGCTCGAGTAGCGCGGCGGCGGATCGCCGCGTGCACCGCGGCTCCGGACAGGGCTGTGTCGGAGAGGTTGCCGTTCTTGCGGACGGACCGAAACAGAGGGGACCGTTTCTCGACCACAGGAAGGGTGCCGCGACAAATATGGGAGTCGAATTCCACTGCGCGGGAGAGTATTCGGATGACGGCAACTCTGCCGCCGGTGTCGAACGCTGCGACGATCTGCAGCCATCGCACCCACGCGCAGACCGGGCATGACTCGTGGCGGGCGGTGAACGGGAGTGCTTTCACGGTTCCGGTGCCGTCCTGGTCGGTCTTCGACTTCCGGATACGTACATGCGCACCATCGAGGCGGTCGCGGTGGACATCGCGGCATTCGAGCGCTACGAGTTCGCTGCGGCGGAATGCGCCGGTGTAGCCCATCAGCAGTAGCGCGGTGTCGCGGCGTTCGAGGACCTCCGACGCCCAGCCCGCTGCAGTGCGTCGGGCGTGGTCGACGATCGTAGTGATGTCAGCGGTGAGGAGCGGGGCACGGGGTCTGCGGGGCCGCTCCCCCGCAGACGCGTAATCCCGCCGGATACCCGAGAGGGTGGCGCGGACCATCTCGTGCCCGCACGGGTTGTCGTGTCCAGTAGCGCGGTGGCGGTCCGCGACCGCCGCGATCCATTTGTCGAACGTCGACGGCGCATACGCCCGCGTCCCGTCGACGGTGAGCGTGTCGGCGGCGCCGACGAGGTACGCCGCCACCGTTGCGGGATGCGCCGGCAAAGCCTGGTGCCCGAGGACGATGCACCAGGTTTCGAAGCGTCGCCACGCCGAGCTGTAAGCCCGGCGGGTACCGGCGGACCGCGATGCAGCCATCGACCGCTCGATCCGAGCGGCAACCTCGGGTGTCAGGTCCGGAAACACCGCAGCGCCACCCGACACGACAGCTGGGACAGCGTTCGAGCCGGCTGCTGGCTGGCGTTCTGTCATGGGGTGGACTGTATCGGGCAGCTCCGACACATTTCTGGATTCGAAACCACGCTCAGCTGGCGGTTTGCGGGTCTACGGTGCGGGAAGGAAAATTCTCGTCGGTCACCGCACAAATAACGTTGGTGACTATGACCCCGCCGCGAAAACGGCGCTTCTCGGCTGTCGCCGCGCGTGCATCGCGGACGACCCCCCTCCATCGGGCGAGAACTACGTCGGCGGATGGCGCAGCGGGATCCCGTGGTCGAGGAACAGTTGCACCGTCTCATCCAGCTCCGCCGCGGTGCGGCACCACCCCCAGCGCAGGAAGTTGTACAACGAACTGGCGGATGCAGGATCGACGCGCGCCGCCGCGATGGCGGCCTCGGCCGCAGCGTGCGCGTCAGCCCACAGATCGCCCTCGGGTGCGGGATAAGACGAGCGCGTCGGAGCTGTCCCGGGATCGACCGGCTCGTAGGGTCGTGGGCGCAGCAGAGATGCGTGCGCACCGCCGGCATCGATCTCACCGCTCTCGACCATCGCAATGCCGATCGCTGCAGCCTCGAGAACTTTCGCCTGCTCGTCCCAGTGCAGGTCCTCGAACGGAACCCACGCTGTCCGCAACGGGCGAGAACGACCGGCGGCCCTCCAGATCGCAACGAGCCTCGTCGCCCACCGTCCGGTGCGAACCAGCGGCGAGGACACTTCGTCGACGACGGTGCGCAGAAGCCGGAACCACACAGCGGCATGTACCCGGCCCGGGCCGAGCTCCACCCATCCCGTCGTCAGAGCCTCGGTACTGCGCCGATCGAGGTCCGTGACCGCTGAGGGAACCGGAACGGGCGAGACCCGTTCGTCCGAACCGAACCGGACCTGATCCCAGAAGATCGCATGACCAGGGAAAGCAGAGCAGGGTTCGAGTCGACAACGGTGGTCGAGGCAGCTGCTCAGCACCGGATATTGATGCAGCAGAGTCATGTTGATATCAGCAGTGGATTCGAGGCTGTCGATACATGCCGGGCATGCCCGACTGCGCGGAGTGCTCGCCCACGGCAACCATGCCTCGCTCGTGGGTGTGCGACGTCGTCGATCCTGCCTCGCGAGGTCGGCCGGTAGCAGGATCGAGAATTGGTGGACGTAGGTGTCGAAGTCGCAGTCGGCGGGGTCGGTGCTGTCGAGCAACCACGGTGTCCACCCCGCCAACGTCATCATCCGCACCCTCTCTACCGGGACTGCGCCGCGACCGGCCAGCTCGATAAGTATCGGCTCCGGTGTGTAGCGGTCGAGATCCTCGACAGCACAATCGATATCGAGGTCTGCTAGCAGGGTCAGAAGGCTTGATGTGCGGATACAGCTCGCATATCCGGGCCAACCAGGACGAGAGGACCTCCCCTGGCAGTGGCGGCGGGTGCAGCGGCCACGGGCGAACGTACGCATCATCGGGCATCGCAGCGAGCCGCGCGTTCACGCGAGGTGGCGCTCGAACTGGCGGCGTCGCTCCGTGGGACCGACGTACGGAGTGCGTGTGAGCACCGATGAGGTGATCGCTTCCTCTCCGCTGTCGACGGCGGTCACTGCGGCGGCAGTGAGCAGCGTTGTCAGTTCACCGATGGTGCCCTCGGAGCGAGTGAGGAGGTAGTCGGTCATCTCCGGTGATGTCAGGTGCGAGGGTTTGCGGAGGGGGAAGCTCGTGGTGAAGCTGGCCAGCAGTGATCTGGTGTCGGCAGTGTTGGTCCAGACAGGCAAAGTCATGGGGTGGAATCGGTTCTCCAGCTGGGGATCGGTTCGGATGGCGAGGTAGGCGTCGCGGGTTCCGACAGCGACAAGAGGAATGCGTAGTTCGTTGCCCAGGAACCGCAGCACGTTCAAGAATTCGCGGCGGACGTTGTCGCGGCCGGCGAGAACATTGTGGAGCTCGTCGATGATCAACATCCGTACGCCGGTGGCGCGGAGCAGCATCAATGCTTGCTGTTCGAGTTCGTGGACCCGATTGCGGGGCCTGGTCGGTGTTCCCAACGCTGTGAGCAGTGCGAGGTAGAACCGGCCGGGTGACGGGTCCGGGGGCATCTGCATGCACAACACCGGTGTCTGCTCGCGGTCGGACAAGCTGATCGGCGGATGAGTGCGCCGGAACTTTTCGATGATCATCGACTTGCCGTTGTTCGTCGGACCGAGCAACAGTAAGTTCGGCATACGCTGTCGGTCCGGCCACGACAGCAACGACTCCAGATGGTCGATGACCGTACGGGCCTGCGGATGCCCGATCCACCTCTCCGACCGGATCGACCGGATCCGGTCCGCGTCGTCGAGTGCGGTGAGCGGTCGAACCGACTCCCGAAGGTGCCCCAAATCCTCGCTGGACGACTCGGTGGGTTCGTCGCTGCTTCCTGTCGATGAGGTCATCGCGTCACCATTCCTCGATGTCGCTGAAGACCGGCGTTGCGGTGCCGCCGTCCGCTCGAGGCTCCACCGGCGGGTGGATCGCCGGGATCGGTGCACACGCGGCGGCGCCGGTGAGATGCGTGCGGCGGGCACGGTTGCGCCGGGCTTTGCGGGTGGCTTTCTGCGAGCGGTCGGTGACCTCGCGCATCTGCTCGATCATCGAAAACAGTGCGCTCTCATCGACGTTCGACCGACCTTGTTCGCGGAGACGGGCGATAGCAGCTCTGTGCTCCCACAGTGTCACCGCGGGATGTGACATCGTCCGGTACGGCACCTCGACATAGCCGGCACCGTCTGGTTCGAGGACCCAGATTCTGCTCAAATCGCGTGGGTCACGTCGTATCACGAACCGCCCCAAATCCTCTCGCCGCGCAACCCACGGTTTGAGCGCGTTCGAGAAGTAGTGCACGTGATCGAGAACGAAGCCCGTGCGCGTCAGACGTCGCCGGATGACGGGAAGAAAGTCCACCAAGAACGCGGTTTCGCCGAGCACCACACGAGGGGCATGACCAACTGCGGCGACCCCACCGGCCCACACGGCGGCCGGAGTGTTCCCGATCCCTGCGTGAACGCTCGCGTGATACGAGGCTATAGCCAGGACCAGCCAACGCTCCAACTCACGCAATGTCAACGCCGCGTGCTTGTCCGAGTCGTAACTTCCTCGGTCCGCTGGGTTCGAGAAGGTGGTCCCAGGCAGCTCGTGCACCGCCGTCATCGCCGTTCCGATGATGCGTTCGACGATCCCGCCGTAGTGCGGTCGGCCCGGAGGACGGTACTCGAGGGTGATGGCGTGCTGGGCGCATCCGCGGCGCAGCGCTTCGCTTTTGAACTCGGAGGCGTTGTCGAGATACAACTGCTTCGGCTTCCCCGCCATCGGCCACTGCACCTGCTCCGCCAGCTCGCATGCCTCCAGCCACGTCTGCTTCCCGCAGCACACGCGGCCCAGGCACAACCCGACCGATATCGACGACGGCGGCTCCAGAGTGACGACGAACCCGAGTACGGAACGGCTGAAGACATCAACGGCGATCGTCAGGTAGGGGCGGCCGATCGGTTACCGCTCTTACTCATCAACGACCATCAGATCGACGACGGTGTGGTCGATCTGGACCTGATCGAGAATCCCCGAAACCGTCGGTGGAACGTCGCCGGCGGACTGACGTGGGCGGGCGGCATCGGGTCCTCCGCCTGACCTGGCCACCGATGCCGGAGGGAGCGCGGCGATACGCGCAGTGACGGTATTTCTGGCCGGCACCGGCAAACCCGCGCGATGACACGCCAGTGCTATACGTCGGTGCAGCGCAGCGACACTCAGCTTCTGGCGGTGAAGAAAATAGCGGGTGAGATGATCGCCGATCACTTCCTCGACCTCAGCCGCTACTCGGCTGCGGCCACGCCCTCCCGACGAGACCTTCGTCAGAAGATCGGTGACTGTCCCCGTCCCGTTCCTGAGCCTGCCGACCAACGTGTAGACCTGCCGCCTGGACAATCCCAACCGTTGCGCGGCATCGTCGACCGCTTCCGAACGCACCGAATGCATCTCCAGCAAGGGAGCCAGGACAGCGAAACGGGCCTCGGCCTGGGACCACCGCTCCCCCGACGCTGTCAGCACACCGGTCTCCACGACGTCGAGCTTGTCGGGGTCCACCACAAGCCTCCCTGTCACCGAGAGCCGAACGTGCGACCGTGCACCGCACTTCTGACATCAGAATGTCAGAAGACACGTGCACTCACCCTCGAAACGCCTGCAAAGAGTGCAGCCGTCTTCTGAAGTTGACACCTCGGGACAAACAGGGTCGTTCGACGGTCTAGTCGACGTTCATGACTGCCGTGCAGCCCCACCCCCTCCTGCAACCCGTACGCGATCCCAGCGGCGGCGACGCAGCAGCGGCGTGGGCGGAAATCGTGCGCGAACAACCGCGCTTTCCGAGGGTCTCCGTCTCGGCGAACGTTCGTATCCCGATGAGCGACGGCACGGCGCTGCGCGCGTACGTCATCCGCCCCGCGGACGCAGCGGGTCACGCGGTGGAGGGCAGTTTTCCCACCGTCCTCAATCTCACGCCCTACAACAAACTGCTCATCAAGGGGATCGACACGATCCTCGAAACGCCGGTTCTCGGCCGTGCTGTCAGAGCCTTCTCGGCCGCCTTCGATCTCACCGGAACGGCATTCGACGGCATCACCGAAATCACCCGTGTGGTGGCAGGCGGGGCGGCGGACCTTTTCTCGGTGAACCGTCACCTCGTGCGCAGTGGGTACGTACAGATGATCGTCGACGTCCGCGGCACCGGTAGTTCCTCGGGCACCTGGGATGTGCTGGGACCCAGGGAACAACTCGATTCGCTCGAGGTGATCGAGTGGGCCCGACGCCAGTACTGGTGCAACGGCAGGGTGGGAATGGCCGGAATTTCGTATTCCGCGATCAATTCGCTGCAGGCCGCGGCCAAGCAACCCGCCGGGCTCGACGCCATCTTCGCCGTCGAGGGCTCGGTGGACATCGTCCGCGAAATCTTCGCGACCGGAGGCGCGACATCGGCGTTCATCCCGCTGTGGCTCGCCGCCGTCAACGGGTTGAAGTGGGCACCGGCCGTCGGCGGAGTCGATACGTTCACCTGGCTCCGCGATCGCGTGCGATCCCCCGCCACCAATTTGCTCGATCTGGCCAAAGGCTTTGTCACAGGCCGAGATCCGCGAATCTACGACAACGAGTACTACGACACCATCGACGCCGTCATCGAGGACATCGCGGTACCGACCTTTCTGTACGGGTGCTGGCACGACATCTTCGGCGGATCCGCTCCCGACATCTACAACCGGCTCCCCCTCGAACGTGGATCGAAGCAGTTGCTCGTCGGCGACGGCTACCACGGCAACCCCGGTATCGGATTCGGCGAACCAGGATTTCCACCGCGCCTCGACGTACTCGAGCGGGCCTGGTTCGACAAGTGGCTGCGCGACGTCGACAACGGAATAGAGAACTACGGTCCCGTCACACTGCGGCAACAGGGCGGGAATTGGACTGCGCACGGCCGCTTTCCGGCACCTCGGGCCCAGCCACGAAGGCTGTACCTGTCGGCAGCGTCCTCGGGCACCGCGGCCCATGCCGTCGCCGACGGCAGCCTCACCACCGAACCTGCCACAGCCCGCGACGTCCTGACGGTGCGGCCCTCGTTGCGGGCCGTCGTCTCGCGTGACACCACGCAGGTGCTGGCCGGGGTGACGGCCGTGTTCGGTGGTGGATTCACCTACGACAACCGATTCGCCGAGGGCGCCGCAGTCACCTTCACCACCGATGCTGCCGAGTCGGACGCCGTCCTGTCCGGTCCGATGAATCTGCATCTTCGGGTGATCTGCCACGCACGGGAAGCGTTGTGGGCCATCATGATCTGCGACGTCGCTCCCGACGGAACCTCGACGGTGCTCAGCAACGGCGCTCTTCTGGCCTCGCGTCGAGCCGTGGACGACGAACGTTCCTTGTTCGCGCCGAACGGCGACTACACCCGGCCCTACCACCCGCTCACCGAAGCGGCGCTGCTTCCGGTACCCATCGGCGAACCCATCGTTCTCGATATCGACATTCTCACCACCGAGGCCGTCATCGCCACTGGCCACCGACTCCGGGTCGACGTATTCGCCACCGACACACCACGGTTCATCCCGATCTTGCCGGACCTACTGCGCACTCGACTACGCAAACAGGACATCAGCATCGACCCGGAAAGCCCGAGCTACCTGGTGGTGCCCATACTCGGTGAGCCGGGCTGGTAGGAACGACACCATGAGAATCGAACAAGGCATCGCGCCGGCGAACTCCGTCGAGATCGCGTACGAGGACATGGGTTCGGTCGATGACCCTGCGGTCCTGCTGATCATGGGCCTGTCCGCGCAATTGA
The DNA here is from genome assembly GCF_040702765.1 of Rhodococcus sp. NPDC076796. Taxonomy (NCBI): domain Bacteria; kingdom Bacillati; phylum Actinomycetota; class Actinomycetes; order Mycobacteriales; family Nocardiaceae; genus Rhodococcus; species Rhodococcus sp. NPDC076796. Next base: position 19,651 of record NZ_JBFBMS010000019.1, read on the forward strand.
CGTTGTGGCCCATGGATTTCTGTACCCGCCTCGTCGATGCGGGATACCGAGTGATCCGCATCGACAACCGCGACATCGGATTGTCCACGAAGATGACCGGGCAGAAGGTGCGGGGATCCCAGATCCTCCGGATGATCCGACACGAGCTCGGGATGTCTTCCGACGTGCCCTACACGATCGTCGACATGGCCGCCGACGCCGTAGGAGTACTCGATCACCTCGGGGTCGACACCGTGCACGTCGTCGGTGCATCGATGGGCGGCATGATCACTCAAGTCTTCGCCGGTAGTTACCCCGAACGAACCGAATCGGTGGGCATTCTCTTCTCGAGCACCAACGAGCCGTTCCTACCTCCGCCGGACCCACGCGCCCTGCTGCCCCTGCTCGGTGGCGTCGGGAAGGACGCCACGAAAGAGGAAATCATCGCGCATTCGGCAAAGACGTTGTCCACCATCGGCTCTCCCGGCTTCCGCACTCCGCTCGAGGAACAACTGGAGATTGCGCAGGTGATGTACGAGCGGAACTACAACCCCTCGGGCGTCGTGCGGCAGATGGCTGCGATCACCGGCACCGGCAGCCTGCGGCCGTACGCGAAGAAGATCACCGCGCCGACCACCGTCATTCACGGGACCGCCGACAGACTGGTCCGACCCTCGTGCGGCAAGGCCATCGCCCGCGCCGTTCCCGGTGCCGAGCTGACGCTGATCGACGGCATGGCCCACGACCTACCCGCCGCGTTGCTCGACCGCATCAGCGGCATCGTCCTGGCCAACTTCGCTCGCGCGAACGCGGCCTAGATCCTCGGCAAGACCCTACGACGAAGGCCGGCCTCCCTGGGGAGACCGGCCTTCGTTCGCAGTTACGAAATTACGCGTTCGCGTCGTCCTCGAGGAGGTTGCGCGTGCGGTTCGGATCGACCTGGACGCCGGGTCCGGTGGTGGTCGAGACGGTGACCTTCTTGACGTAACGACCCTTGGCCGACGACGGCTTCGCACGCAGGATCTCGTCCAGCGCAGCGCCGTAGTTCTCCACCAGCTTGGTCTCGTCGAACGAGGCCTTACCGATGACGAAGTGCAGGTTGGCCTGCTTGTCGACGCGGAAGTTGATCTTGCCGCCCTTGATGTCGTTGACGGCCTTGGTCACATCGTTGGTGACCGTGCCCGTCTTCGGGTTCGGCATCAGGCCACGCGGTCCGAGGACACGGGCGATGCGGCCGACCTTGGCCATCTGATCGGGGGTGGCGATCGCGGCGTCGAAGTCCAGGAATCCGCCCTGGATGCGCTCGATCAGATCTTCTGCTCCGACGACGTCGGCTCCTGCTGCCTCGGCCTCTGCAGCCTTCTCACCAGCGGCGAAAACAATAACCCGAGCGGTCTTGCCGGTGCCGTGGGGAAGGTTGACGGTGCCGCGCACCATCTGATCCGCCTTGCGGGGATCGACGCCGAGTCGCACTGCAACCTCGACGGTGGGGTCGAACTTGCTCGACGCGGTCTCCTTGGCCAACTTGGCGGCTTCGAGAGGCGAGTAGAGGTTGTCCTGGTCGATCTTTGCGGCCTGCTCGAGGTAGGCCTTGCTGCGCTTTGCCATGTCTTGCTGTCCTTCGTTCGAGTTCAGTGTGGTTGACGAGCCTGGCCGGCTCTCCCACGTGTACTTCGGTTACTGCAGAGAGCTGGTAATCAGCCTTCGACCGTGATGCCCATCGAGCGAGCAGTGCCGGCGATGATCTTCGCGGCCTGATCGATGTCGTTGGCGTTGAGGTCTTCCTGCTTGGTCTTGGCGATCTCGCGCACCTGATCCATGGTCACCTTGGCGACCTTGGTCTTGTGCGGCTCGCCGGAGCCCTTTGCCACGCCTGCAGCCTTGAGCAGCAGCTTGGCAGCGGGAGGAGTCTTGAGCTTGAAGTCGAACGTGCGGTCTTCGTAGACCGAGATCTCGACCGGCACGACGTTGCCGCGCTGCGACTCGGTCGCGGCGTTGTACGCCTTGCAGAACTCCATGATGTTGACGCCGTGCTGGCCCAATGCGGGGCCGACGGGCGGTGCCGGGTTGGCGGCACCGGCCTGGATCTGAAGCTTGATGATCCCGGCTAGCTTCTTCTTCTTCGGGGGCATTTCTTTTTCCTTGTATTCGCTCGGGTTTCTTGCGGTTGCTACTGCAAGTCTGTGCGCGCGGCTTCTAGATCTTGGAGACCTGGGTGAAGCCGAGCTCGACCGGGGTTTCACGGCCGAAGATCGATACCAACACCTTGAGCTTCTGCTGCTCTGCGTTGACCTCGCTGATGCTGGCGGGGAGAGTCGCGAACGGGCCGTCCATGACGGTGACCGACTCGCCGACCTCGAAGTCGACCTCGATGGTCGGCTTCGACGTGGTGTCGCCGCTCTGGTCGCTTGCGCCTGCGGTCGCTTTCGCGTCCTTCTTGGCGCCTTCCTGCGGCATGAGGAACTTGACGACCTCGTTGATGGTCAACGGTGACGGACGCGACGTCGCACCGACGAATCCGGTGACGCCGGGGGTGTTGCGCACTGCGCCCCAGGACTCGTCGTTGAGTTCCATGCGGACCAGGATGTAGCCGGGCAGAACCTTGCGGTTGACCTGCTTGCGCTGGCCGTTCTTGATCTCGGTGACCTCTTCGGTGGGAACTTCCACCTGGAAGATGTAGTCGCCGACGTCGAGGTTCTGCACACGGGTCTCGAGGTTGGCCTTGACCTTGTTCTCGTATCCGGCGTACGAGTGGATGACGTACCAGTCGCCGGGAGCGCGACGCAGAGCCGCCTTCATCTCGGCGACGGGATCCTCGGGCTCTGCCGTGACGTCGGCGTCAGCGGCCTCGTCGCCTTCGGCGGCAACGTCGTCCCCGGCGGCAGCGGCCACGTCGGCCTTGATTGCTTCGTCGGTCTCGCGGTCCTGAGCGGCCTGCTCCGCTTCGAGGCCCTGCTTGGTCGCCTCGACATCGGCGTCGAATGCGGCCACTTCGGTGGCGTCGTTGTGCGGCGTGCTCACGTCAGCACCCTTTCTCTAGTTTCCTGCTCGGTTCGATCGTCGAAAAGTCGGCCGTCTCGGTCAGCCGAACAGCCAGCCGACGCCTTTGATGAACAACACGTCGAGACCGCTGATGTACGCGACCATGAACGTCAGGAAGACGAGCACGACGGTGGTGTAGGTGACCATCTGCTTCTTGTTCGGCCAGATGACCTTGCGCAGTTCGGCAACAACCTCGCGGAAGAACTGCAGCAGACGCAGGAACACGTTCGGCCGCTTGTCGGCTTTGACCTTGCCCGAACGAGTCCTACCGGTCTTGGCCTTCGCCGGCGCGGTGGATGCGGCCGGAGCCTTGGACATCGACACGCCCGAAGCGCTACCGCGGGACCTGCTGGTCGATCGCTTGCCGGTGGGCACCACGGCGTCTGCAGCGGATTCACCGGCAGTGGTGTCAGCATCGGAAGGACGGCCCTCGGAGCCAGGTGCGACGTCGTCTGAAGCCGAAGAGTTCTCGAACTCCTCCGATCGACCGTCGCGCTTACCGCGCTCCTCGCTCACGTCGTTCCTCTCAGTTGCTGACACCTTGGGCAGGGGCGACAGGACTTGAACCTGCAACCTACGGTTTTGGAGACCGTTGCTCTACCAATTGAGCTACGCCCCTTCGGCCGAAACTTCTCGGCCGCTCTGGTGTCCATCCGGCTCGTACACACTGCCCTCGCAACCTCCGGAAGAGGACGCGGGCAGCGCAGAGCGCCGAATTACCCCAGAAATCTCAGTGTACTGCACACCCTTCGGAACAGATAAATCCCGTCGTCCCGGCCGTGAACGAGCTCGACCGGATCGACCATCCTCAGGCCAAGCGCACCGTTGCGGTGGCTCGCCCGAAAATCTTCTTGCCTGCGGACTTCGCGACGATGGCGACTGTCGCGGTCCGCTTCTCGGCGTCCACGGACTTGACCTTGCCGGTGAACTCCACCGACGCCGGGGAGTCGGCCGGGACGAGCACCGCACTGGTGAAGCGCACGTTGTACTCGGTGACAGCACCCGGGTCGCCGAGCCACGAGGTGACGAAACCGGCCCCGAGACCCATCGTCAGCATGCCGTGCGCGATGACGTCGTCCAATCCGGCCAGCTCGACGACTTCGTCGCTCCAGTGGATCGGGTTGGGATCGCCCGATACGCCTGCGTAGTTCACCAGGTCGCCGCGGGTGAGTGCGACGATGCGCTCGGGAAGCTCCTCGCCGACCGACACGTCGTCGAAGTTACGAAGCGCCATGCCTGATCACTTCCTTCACCGCATGGGCGATGTTCTCGTCGATCTCCCCGCCGGTACGCGCCACGATGGTCGTCCAGGTCGTTTGAACGAGATCGCCGTTCTGATCGGTGATGATGTTCTTGGTGGTCATGATGTCGCTGCCGCTCATCTGCCGGAACGACTCGAGATACACGTCGCAGAAGATTCGATCGCCCACCTGGATCGGGCGATGAAATTCCAGTCTCTGATCGGTCTGCAGAATCTGACTCGGGTCGTATCCCGTGATGATCTCTTGCAACATCCGGGTCTGCGACATGATTCCGAGCAGGGAAATGAAGGTCAAGGGCGCGAGGAGACCGTCGTAACCGAGGCCCTTCGCAGCGTCCTCGTCGTGATGCGCGGGATGAAAATCCTGGACGGCACGCGCATATTCACGCACCTTCTCGCGGCCGACCTCGTAGAAGTCGTCGACGCGAAAATGAGAACCGACCATGGACGCCGCGTGTGCGGATGCATCCATGGCCGGGACGTCGTGCGGAGCTTGTGACACGGAAAGACAACCTTTTCTACCCTGGACGCAAGAGCCGTTAGGGGAAGAAGTGTGTCCTAACGCCGGGCGCCGACTGGTGAACGGAACTGCGAACCAGCGAGCCGAGCGGACTAGCGAGATTCGCGGTGAGCCCGATGCGTGCCGCAGTTGGAGCAGAACTTCTTCAGCTCGATGCGGTCGGGATCGTTCCGACGGTTCTTCTTCGTGATGTAGTTGCGGTGCTTGCAAACCTCGCAGGCCAAGGTGATCTTGGGCCGCACATCGGTGGAGGAGGCCACTGGACGCCTACTTTCGGGTAAATCTGATCAGGGTCAATCAGGACTGTTCATGGGTGCTACGGGTCGTGCTTGCCTACTGTGTAGCGGTGACCGGACTTGAACCGGCGACGCAACGATTATGAGTCGTTTGCTCTACCAACTGAGCTACACCGCCTCAGGTGCTCATCGTCCACCATCCCACGTGGGGAACGCGACGTCGAGCCATCCAATCCAGCGAGCCCCCTAACGGAATCGAACCGTTGACCTTTTCCTTACCATGGAAACGCTCTACCGACTGAGCTAAGGGGGCGGGATCAGAGCACATCAAACCGTGCGCTGAAGCCTTCAAGAGGTTACACATTCGGAGCGCCGACTACCAAATTGCGTGGTCAGCGAGCCGTTCATGTCCCTCTCACATGGAAACCCCAGCGAGAGAAATCCTCGCCGGGGTTCCAGGTGTGGCAGATGTAGGATTCGAACCTACGTAGGCATAAGCCGACGGATTTACAGTCCGCTCCCATTGGCCGCTCGGGCAATCTGCCGTGATGCGATCGAAGCCCGTACTGCTCTTCGGCGCGGTGAGAAGAATACAACGAACGTCCCCCCGGAACGCAAACCGGGTGGATACGGTCGGTAGCGGGCCGATAAAGTCCCTGCGGGATGTGGACCGACACCACCGCCAAATCAAATTTTCGATCCGACTGGAGAGTGTGAGAAGTGGCTGATTCGTCCTTCGACGTAGTGAGCAAAGTCGACCGACAGGAAGTGGACAACGCTGTCGGACAGGCCGCGAAGGAGCTGGCGACCCGCTTCGACTTCCGTGGATCCGACACCAGCATCGAATGGTCCGGCAGCGGCGAGTCCGAAACCATCGTCATCACCTCCGAATCCGAGGAGAAGGTCAAGGCCGCCCTCGACGTGTTCAAGGAGAAGCTGATCCGACGGGACGTCTCCCTCAAGGCCTTCGAGACCAACGATCCGGCCGCGTCCGGCAAGGTCTACAAGGTCACCGGCAAGCTCGTGCAGGGCATCACGACCGAGAACGCCAAGAAGATCTCCAAGAAGATCCGCGACGACGGCCCCAAGGGCGTCAAGGCGCAGATCCAGGGCGACGAACTGCGAGTGAGCAGCAAGAAGCGCGACGACCTGCAGGCCATCCAGCAGCTGCTCAAGAACGAGGACTTCGGGATCGCACTGCAGTTCGTCAACTACCGCTAGACGGTATGGAGGTCTTGGCTGGGGCCCCTCCGCATGTAAGCGTGGGTTGCCGACAGGAGTGGGTCCTGGCCGGTAGAGCCACAGATGTGGGA
>NZ_JBFBMS010000020.1:0-25944 GCF_040702765.1 Rhodococcus sp. NPDC076796
ACGCGCCAGGCTCACAGATTCTCGCAGCTCGCGTACACGCAGGCCCGGCATCCAGCCCGAACTCGTCGCCATCTAATACGTTGCGTTACCGGTAAGTGGCCGCAGGTCGGAGGCCGAGTCGATGGTCCACACGACAGTCTCGTTCGCGTGGGCTGACACGTTCAGGTTTGGCCTGCGTCGACTGTCCATCGGCATGGCCGGTTACTCGAACGCCGCAATGGGCACTCGTCGCTATCCGGCGGATCTCGCTGCGAATGAATGGATTGCGTGGATTCAAGGAATCTGAGCCGCCCTTCGGGTCGCTTCCATGTCTCCGGTTACATCACCGCAAAACGTCACAGTGACGATTCGCGGTGATGGAGTCGAGCTACAGTTCGCTTCCGCGCGACGGCACCGATAATCGATCGAGTCGCAAACAGTCATTGTGGTCGGTATCGACCGATCGAGTAGTCGAATTGCCCGTTCCTGCTACGCTCCGGAGAATTGTTGCTCGGGGCAAATACCAGCCGAAGGTCACTCGATGTCCGCCGTTCGTCCGTTCATCTCGCCCGCGGGTCGATTTGTGTCGTCACAACCACACGAGGACACAACGGTGTCGGGACTGTTGGATCTGGATGCGACTCGAACCCGCGTCATTCGCTTGCTCGTGGGCTTGGGGACGTTGTCGATCGGTCTCATCGGATTGCTCAGCGCACCGTCCGAGGAGTACAGCGGCTGGCGAGTCCATGTGGTGGTCGCCATCAGTCTGACCGCCTTCCCGGTCGCGTTGCGTTGGTTCTTCGGGCGATGGCCCGGCCCGCGTCTGCTGATTGCGTTCATCGTGTATTCGGACGTATCGATCGCCGCCAGTCTGTTGATGAAGGACACGACATTGACAGCGATCGGCGGCACGGTTCTGTTTGCCGTCATCACCACTCTGGCCGTGGTGGCGGTGCCGCTACTCCCCTGTCTCGTGCACATGGCTTTCGCCACAGTCGTACTTGCGGTGGTGGCCGTACTCTCGGTGCACGCAGACGTCGCCAGCGGCTGGGTCGTCGCCGCACACAGTTTGACCATGCTGTTGATGTTCGCGTCTCCACTCATTCTGATGGTGTACGTGAGCGAGCTCCGATCTCGCGCACGGGAATCGTTGGTGGATCCGCTGACCGGTCTGCACAATCGTCGCGGGCTGTTCGCTGCGGTAACTGCTACCACGATGACAACGCCGGATGTCGAACCGAGGGTGATGTGCGCCGTCGCCGCCGATGTCGACGGCATGAAAGGCGTCAACGACAACTACGGACACCACACCGGCGACGCTGTCCTCGTCGATGTGGCCCAGCATCTGCGAGCACTGGCCGCCAACCGCTGGATCGTCGCACGACTGGGCGGTGACGAGTTCGCGTGCATCGCCGTCGGTCGGCCTGCCGACCTCGCTGCCCGAACGGCGGACCTCGTAGCGAGCCTGACGCAGGCCCGGATGTTGTCCGGACTCACCGTCAGCGTCGGGTCGGCAGCGATACACCTCGATGCGGACAGTGATGTGCGGCAGTCTGCGCACGACGTACTGCGCATCGCGGACTCGGAGATGTATCGCGCGAAACGCAGTCGCTGGCCGGCGTGAGTATGCAGGCCGAGCGAATCGCTCACCACCGCAACGTCATCGAGATTTCAGGTACCACCGTGGCAGTGCTACCCACAACGCGAGGAGAAGGGTCAGAGCGACCAGTGCAGCTACGATGCCGACCATCGGACCTACCACGAAGTCGAACGTGAGAGTGACGACTCCCACCAGTGCGATGCCGAGCATGACCAAGCCGGCGATGGCGAGTCGGTTGCCCACCCGTACGAGTACACCGACTTCTCTGTGACGGAACAGAATTCGGTGCATTCCTACAGGCGCGATCAGCAGTATGGTCGCGATGATCGAGGCGCTCACAGTGATCAGATACACCGCGCGGCCGAACGCAGAGAGATCGTCGAAGCGTTGTTGGAACGGCAGGGTCAGCAGAAATCCCGTCAGTAGCTGTACCCCGGTCTGTTCGACGCGCAGTTCCTGGAGCAGGCCGAGCCAGTTGCGGTCGAGTTGCTGAGTAGGCGTCTCTCCCCTGGCTTGCGCGTTCCACTCGGCGTTGGGTGGGTCAGGCGCGTCGGTCACGGACGCTCCTCGAGAGGTACCGGTCCTGTAGTCGGTCGAGGGAACTTCTCGGTTTCGGAGGGACCGAGGTCGGGGTCGAATTTTTCGCCCACGGGATCGGGGGACGTAGTGCCTACCTGATCCGCCAACTCCAATCCCGCACCTGCGTACACGTTGAACGCAATGTCCACACCGTGCTCCTTGGCCCACTGCACTTCGTCGTCGTAGCGAGCCACGGCGGCGACTGTTCCACTGAACCCCGATTCGCGCAGGCAGGCGAGTGCTGTGACGTTGGCACCGTGACGTGGCATCGCGAGCACGGCAATGCGGACCGACTCGGAATGGCGTAGTTGATGCCAGAAATCGAGATCGGTTGCGTCTCCTTCGATGACTCGCAGGCCCTGATCGGCGAGGCGACGAATACGAGGCCCGTCGTAATCGACCCCCACCACATCGAGACGGTAGTGATCGGTGAGCCGCTGATAGGCCGCGAATCCGACACGACCCATTCCGATCACGACGACCTCGGCGTCGCCGGCATCCCCGGAGCGTTCCTCGGGGTGCAGGCTCTGCTCGTCCTGCTCGGGCAGACGTCTCGCGATCTTCTCGACCATCAGGTGCCCACGGCCGTTCACCAGAGCCGACGCTACGAAACTCAACGCCACGGCGATCGACATCTCGACCAGCCATGCCGGTGCGAGCAGGCCGGTCGTCACTCCTACCGAAACGACGATCAGACCGAATTCGGAGTAGTTCATCAGGCTCAGTCCAGCCAGGAGGGCAGTCCGATATCGCAGCTTCATCATCGCGAACAGCGCCAGATACAGGACGGATTTGAGAGGCAGCAGAAGCACCATGAGCAGGGCGACACCGAGACTGGGTAGGTCCGGCAACCCGGACAGACCGATCGAGACGAAGAAGCCCACCAGGAGCAGTTCCTTGATGTGGAACAGCGATCGTGACAGTTCGGACGAGGCCGAATGCGACGCCAGCAACACGCCGATGACCAACGCGCCCAGGTCCCCCTTGAGTCCGAGGGCGGAGAACAGTGCGTAACCGGGGACCAGCGCCATCACGATGCCGAACAGTGACTGCATCTCACCGTGGCCCAGTCCGCTCCATACTCTTCGGAGGACGCGAGTAACGGGCCACAGCAGTACCAGCGTCAGCGCCCAGGGGCTGGGCAACGTGCCGCTGGTGACGGTCAGAAACACCACGGCAACGATGTCCTGCATCACCAGGACACCGATCGCCACGCGTCCGTAGAGGGCGTGCGACTCCCCTCGCTCTTCGAGGACCTTGACCACGAACACCGTGCTCGAGAACGACATCGCGAAGGCCAGCAACGCAATCGTCGTCAGGCTCTGGCCGGACAACATGGCCATACCAGCGACGGCGGCGAGCCATAGAACGGTGGTACCGACCGCGATGCTCACCACCAGATGCACCGAGGTCGTCAGCCACACCTCCCGGCGCAGCAGAATACGAACGTCGAGCTTGAGGCCGATGGCGAACAACAGCAGCGTCACGCCCAGATCGGCGATCAGCTCGAGCTGGGGCACCTCACCGACGTCGAGTGCATTGATGACGAATCCGGCAGCCAGAAACCCGACCAGGGGAGGTAGCCGTACCACCATGGCGAGTCCGCCCAAACCGAAGGCGATGACGAGGTAGATCGCGGCAATTGTCATGCACGGTCCCTTTGCTGGTGGGCTGCAACCGGATCTCCAACGGATCTTTCGGCATCGGCACATGCCGTCGGAGTGTCCCCAGTATCCCGGCATTCCGGATATTTCACAGCGGACGGCAACCTTCGAGAACGGCGATCGACGAAGTCGACTGGTGACTTCGTCGATCGCCGTGAGCACGATCGACTACCGCGGTCCTTCCGTGCGGAAGGCCTCAGAGCTCGAACTCGGCCGGATCGATTCCGACTGCGAAGCACGCATTGCGCACAGCAGCCTTCTCGTGATCGTCGAAATGGCCGTCGGCGCCGCCGATGATGATGCCGATCTGGATGACGGCTCGGGCCTGGTCGGGCTTCGACTTGAGCTTGCCGATCGTGGCTGTCGCCTCGACCTTCCCGAAGTCGAAGTCTCCTTGGAGCTTGTCGCAGTACCAGTCGAACTTCTGCCGAAGCTCGTCGGGCTCGAACACTCGCAGGGCCTCGTTGCCGGCGATCAAAGATGCCGTCTTCTGGCGCTCGGCAGGATCGATGGTGCCGTCCGCCGCCGCGATCAGGGCACACATGGCCATGCTGCCGTTGGCGAATTCCTTGTTCTTGAACTGGCTGGTCTTGGTCTGCAGCTGGCCGTTCAATTCCTGTGCCTTGGACTTGAGTTGATCCCAGAACGCCATGGAGCTCCTCACTAGGTCGTACCGCCCGCGCAGTCGCGCGGGCCTCGACCATTGTCCATGGAGTCGGTGAACGAGAAAGGAACCCCAGTTCAGCGCAGCCGTTCTGCGTCATGCGCCTTGGTCAACAGTTCGACGCACAGCCGATGCAGTTCCGCGGCGTCGGCCCCTTCCGTCACCGCCGTGCTGACATCCTCGGCGGCACAACGAACTTCGAACGCTCTGTCGGCCGCCGCCGACACCTCCTCCGCGGTCAGCACAACGGCGTCGTCGGGAATCGACGTCCCTTTCGTCGCGCTGCGCTGTTCGTAGGCGCGTTGACGGCACGATTGACGGCAGTACCGCCGCTTACGGCCGGTTCCGGTATCGGCGACCGGGCGCCCGCACCAGGCGCATGTCTGGTCGCGGCGGGTTCTGACGGACATGGTCGTTCAGCCTACTGCGGCCGCGAGGTAAGATCGCCCGATAAGCTGCGCCGATGGGATCGCACCGGGACTCATCGGCCCGGGAACGAACCGACGCGCGGCGACGTTGTAGATCAGTGGGTAGACGGTGTAGTTCGATGTCGACGGATGGCTTCGGCGCACGTACCTACTATCGATGGAGAGGACTTCACCATGGCAGATCGTGTACTTCGAGGTAGCCGGCTGGGAGCGGTCAGCTACGAGACCGACCGTGATCACGACCTGGCACCCCGCCGCGTTGCGCGCTACCGGTGCGACAACGGTGAGGAGTTCGACGTACCGTTCGCCGACGATGCCGAGATTCCCGGAACCTGGGCATGCCGCAACGGCTTGGAAGGGTCGCTGATCGAGGGCACCGCGCCGGAGGCCAAGAAGGTCAAGCCTCCCCGCACCCACTGGGACATGCTGCTCGAGCGTCGTTCGGTCGACGAGCTCGAAGAACTCCTCAAGGAGCGTTTGGACCTGCTGAAGGTGAAGCGCCGCGGCGCATGACAGTCGTCGCTCACTGCACCGCCTGATTGGAAACAATCCGGCGGTGCAGTTTTTTTATGGAATTCGAAACCCAATAGATGTTTTCACGCGCTTTGTTGCATTCATTGTCGCCCGAACGCGGATTCCAATACGATCGAGTGGCGGCGTGACAGTCCGAGGTGCCATCATCGAGTATCGGTTGTCACACAGGTGGACGATTCGTGAACGGTCGCCGTAACAGTTGTCGGAGAATACCGATAAACAGCAGCACCGGAGTCGAAAAAATCAGGGGGCATTAACTCGTGAGCCAGGATTCTGATCAGCGCTCGACCGACGCTTTGCGCACGGCGGCCTCCGAAGCGGAATCGGAAGGTCATCGCGCAGTCGGCGAGCAGAAACTTGCGGAGTTGAGGCGCGAGTTGGACGGAATCGACGAAGTTCTGCGCGCTGCAATTCGAGACCGCATCGATGTGTGTGTACGTGTTGCACACGTAAAACGTGAACACGCCATTCCGATGATGCAACCGGGCCGTGTCGGACTGGTGACCGAGCGTGCGAGAGAATTCGCATCGGCCAATGGGTTGTCTCCCGATTTTCTCGAAGATCTGTACCGATCGATGATCGCAGAGGCATGTCGCGTCGAGGATTCGATCATCGATTCTCCGACGCCCGGGCCCGGCCTCGACAGTGAACGGTAGAAGCACCCGATGACGATCCATACGCTCCTGGTGGACAACTACGATTCGTTCACCTACAACCTCTACAGCCTTCTGGCGGAGGTGAACGGTCGACCGCCGACGGTGGTCAAGAACGACGTCGAGTGGACGTCGCTGGATTTCGACGTCTACGACAATGTCGTGATCTCGCCCGGCCCAGGGCGCCCGGATCTGGAGCAGGACTTCGGGATCAGTGCCCGGGTGATACTCGAGTCCGGTCTTCCGATACTCGGTGTGTGCCTCGGGCATCAGGGTCTGTGCCATCTGTTCGGTGGCAGTGTGGATCTCGCGCCCGCACCGATGCACGGCAGGATCACCGACATCACTCACACCGGTGTGGATCTGTTCGCCGGGATCCCGTCGCCGTACTCGGTAGTGCGGTATCACTCACTCGTCGTGACACGCACCCCTGCCGACTTCGAGGAAGTCGCGTGGACGCCCGACGGACTGGTCATGGCCGTTCGGCATCGCAGCAAGCCGATGTGGGGAGTTCAGTTCCATCCCGAGTCGATCAGCACCGAATACGGCCGCGAACTGCTCGCCAATTTCCGCGATCTGACGCTGGCACAGTCGAGCGCATCGAGCGCGTCGCGTACTCAGGATTCGATGTTCACCATCGAAACACGTTCGCTCGACGAGGCTTTCGACTCCGAGCAGGTATTCGAAGCTCTCTTTGCGGATGGCTCGAAGAGTTTCTGGCTCGACGGCAGCGCGGCTCTCGAACCCGACTGCAGATTCACCGTCATGGGCGACTGCTCGGGTCCCCACGCGGAGTACGTGACCTATTCGGTTGCCGAGACCACGGTGACCGTGCAAGGTGCCGACGGTACGACCGAGCGCATCCACTCGACATTCTTCGACTACATCGACGACCGATTGCGAGAGCGGGCCACTCCCCCTCGGCACGACCTACCGTTCGCTTTCGGTCTCGGCTACGTGGGTTACCTGGGTTACGAACTCAAGGCCGACACCGGTGGGCAATTGGTTCATACCGCTGCGACTCCCGACGCGTCGATGGTCTTCGCAGATCGCGCGCTGGTGTTCGACCACGAGGCCGGCACCCTCTATCTGATGGGGTTGGCCACCACCCCCGGGGATCCTGTGTTGGCGCAGTGGTTCGACTCGGTCACCGACACCCTGCATGGCCTGTCCCGAAAGGTTGCCCCGAACGACCGTCCGGGTGTGCCTTCGTCCGGCACTCCCCTGCTCGGAGCCGATCGCTCGCTCGAGCCCCGTCTACGCCACGACCGTGCCCACTATCTCGATCTGATTTCCCAGTGCCTCGCCGAGATTCGCTCCGGTGAGACGTACGAGGTGTGTTTGACCAACACGGCGACCGTAGCCGGTTCCATCGACGCGACCGCCACCTACTCGTACATGCGCGAAATCAATCCAACTCCGTACAGTGCTCTGCTGAAGTTCCCGGAGCTGTCCGTGTTGAGTGCGTCTCCGGAACGCTTCCTGCGCATCGACGCCGACCGCATAGTCGAGTCCAAGCCGATCAAGGGAACGCGTCCCCGCGGGGCCACCGCGGAGGAAGACAACGCGCTCAAGGCCGATCTCGTCGCGAACGAGAAGGACAAGGCCGAGAATCTGATGATCGTGGACCTGGTGCGAAACGACCTCGCCCAGGTCTGCGTGCCGGGGTCGGTGCACGTGCCGAAGCTGTTCGATGTCGAAACCTACGCTCCCGTACACCAATTGGTCTCGACCGTTCGTGGTCGCCTGCGCGACGACGCGTCGGCGGCGGACTGTATCCGGGCTGCGTTTCCGGGTGGATCGATGACGGGAGCCCCGAAGATCCGCACGATGGCGATCATCGACAAGCTCGAAGACGGACCGCGGGGGGTGTACTCGGGTGCTATCGGCTACTTCTCGATCACCGGCACCGCAGACTTCTCGATCGTCATTCGCACGATCGTGGCCACCGAACACGAAGTGACCTACGGGGTGGGTGGCGCGATCGTGGCACTGTCGGATCCCGACGAAGAGTTCGAGGAGACGATGGTCAAGGCTGTGTCGATGCGCCGAGCGCTGACCGGTCGAACAGCGAACAGCGGGTAGAGCGCACGCGCTCCACCCGCTGTTTCTACATCCGTCGGCTCGAGGCCGTCCTGCCCTACGGAGTGGTGAAGTACTCGAACACGGCAGGCTGAGCCTGCGGGTTTCCGTTGGCAGTGCCGATGACCGCGCCGGCGACCGTACCGATGACGGTTCCGATGATGCACCCGGAGATGAAGTTCGGGAAGATCGACACACAGCCGATGGCGAAACCGAGGCCTGCGCCGATCGCCGTGCCGACACCGCCGCCGTTGTTCCAGCCGATCGCGAGCTGGTTGACCATGTTGTCGAATGCCTGCTGCTTGGTCCGCGGACCTGCGACCTCGGCGACGGGAACCGTCTGCGGAGTCAACGTCAGTTCGCGACCCTCGGCACCGATCAGCGGTGCGATCGAGTAGACGGTGCCGTTGATGGTGTATTCCAGCGGAACAGATGCAAGCGTGGTGCCTGCCTGGTCGATGACGGACACGGTCTCGCTCGTGGCGTCGACCCGGAACAGTCCGGCATCGAGGATGGTGGTGACCGTTCCGTCGGGGTTGACCGACGTCTCGTAGTTCACCGGGTCCGACGACGGGTCTGCTACAGCATGGCCCGCTCCGGTGGCCACCGCAGCGGTCAACGCCACCGCTACCGTTGCTGTTCTGATCAGTTTCACTTCTGTCCCCTGGTGGTAGTGATTCGTATTCGATCGCATTCGTGTCGAATGCCGATGGTATTCGTAGATGTGCCCTTCGATGTGAAGAACACACCAATTGTTATTCAGGTGTATTACCGAGATGAGAATCGACGACCGGCCCGATCACCGAGGCAGCGTCTGCATTGGTCATCTCGTTGTGGAAAACGTCGACATCGTGGATGACGATATCTCCTGTCACATACGGCCGCCATTCTTGCGGGGATCGAACAATTCCATCGCTCGCACCCTTCGTTGCGGAGAAGAACAAAACATCTCCGTCGAACACGTCAGGGACGAACTCGGCCATCATTCGAGTCGAGTTCTCGAATCCCGCATTGATACGCCGGAGATGATCGGCGGAAACGCCGGTCGTCTGCCCCAACGACTCGTCGAGCAGTTCGACGCCCCGTTCGTAGGTCAACGGCTCGGTCGACGGCTGAGCCGTCAGGTCGAGCCCCAATCCCGCGAGCAGATTCTCTACACTCAACGCTCCCCCGGCCGGTTCGCCGTCGTGGCCGTCGACGTAGCTGTCCAACAGCGCGAGAGTCTGAACATCGCTGCCGCTGCTGCGTAGTTCCACCGCTATCGCATGAGCGAGCGAGCCGCCGAGTGACCAGCCGAGAAGGTGGTAGGGGCCCACCGGCTGGACGGCACGAATCTCGTCGGCGTAGCGGTGTGCGAGATCGCGAATGGATCCGAAGCTCGACCCTTCCACGATGCTCGGCAGCTGCAGACCGTACACGGGACGGTCGTCACTCAGGTGTGAGACGAGACCGGCGTATCCCCACGACAAGCCGATTCCCGGGTGGACGCAGAACAACGGGGCCTTGGACCCGCTGCCGCGCAGCGGAATCACCACACCGAACACCGAATCGAGATCCGCGCCGCCGGTGTCGGCATCCGCTGCGACCCGTGCGGCCAAACCTGCCGGAGTCGGATCGACGAACAGCGCTTGTAGCGGGACCCGAACTCCGATGGCGTTCTCGATGGCGGGCACGATCTTCGTGGCCACCAGCGACGTTCCGCCCAACTCGAAGAAGTTGTCGTCCATGCCGACTCGATCGACCCCGAGAACCTGTGCGAACGCATCGGCGATCGCCGCTTCCACATCGGTGGTCGGTGCCCGGTACGGAGTTGTCGACGTCGTCAGTTCCGGAACCGGCAGTGCTCGCCGGTCGAGCTTGCCCACCGGAGTGAGCGGAATGTCGTCGAGCTCGATGATCGCCGACGGAACCATATGCCGTGGAAGCAGTTTGGCGACGCGATCGCGAAGAGCCTCGGTGTCGATAGTTTCGCCGTCGGCCGCAAGGACGTAGGAGACGAGGACGGTGTCACCGGACGCTGCCGTGTGGCCGATCGTGGCGGCGAACCCGACCTGGTCGTGCTCGGTGAGGGCGGAGTCGATCTCACCGAGTTCGATCCGGAAACCGCGCACCTTGACCTGGAAGTCACTGCGTCCGACGAACTCGACGGCCCCTGCACTTCCCCAGCGCACGACGTCGCCCGTTCGATACATCCGATCGCCCGGAGTGCCGAAAGGATCGGCGACGAAGCGCTCGGATGTCAGCCCGAAACGACCGAGGTATCCGCGGGCGGTACCGGGACCGGCGATGTAGAGCTCGCCGGACACTCCGGCCGGGACCGGCCGCAGTCGTGCGTCGAGCACCAGGAACCGGAATCCGGTTCCAGGCCTGCCGACGTCCACTGTGCCACCGGGCACCAACGGTCCACCGACACTTGCCTGAATGGTGGTCTCGGTCGGACCGTAGCCGTTGAACATCTTGCGGCCCGGTGCCCATTTCGCCACCAACTCCGGAGTACAGGCCTCACCTCCGACGGCAAGGACCCGAACGCTGCCCAGACGTGTCTCGTCGATCGACGACAGCGCCGCGGGCGTCAGGAACGCATGCGTGACGTGCTCGGATTCGAGCAGGTCGGCCAAGTCGCCGCCGCCGAAGACTCCCGGCGGCACGATCACGACGGTGGCACCGACTCCGAACGCCATCGTCAGCTCGTAGATCGATGCGTCGAAACTCGGCGACGCGATGTGCGAAACACGCGAATCCCGAGTGGGGCGGAACCGCTCGAGCACCTCGGCCTGGAGGTTGGCCAAGCCACGGTGCCGCACTGCAACGCCCTTCGGGCGACCGGTCGAACCCGAGGTGTAGATCAGGTAGGCGGGGTGGTCGATGTGCAGGGTCGCCGTGCGCTCGACGTCGGTCACCGCGTCTGCCGGGTAGCGAGACAACTCGGCGGACGTTTCCGGATCGTCCAGAACCAGCCACGGGACGGTGTCCGGCAGCGATTGCATGCTGTCGATGTCGGTCAGACCCATTGCGGCATGGGAATCCTCGAGCATGTGCGCGATTCGGTCCGCCGGGTAGTTCGGATCGACGGGCAGGAATGCGGCACCGGTCTTGGCCACAGCCCACACCGACAGCACCGACTCGATCGATCGAGGCAGCGCCAACGCGACGAACGTCTCGGGACCGACGCCGTAATCGATCAGCATCCGAGCGATCCGGTTGGACCAGCTGTCGAGATCGGCGTAGGACAGGCTGATGCCTCGGTAGGTGACGGCGACTGCGTACGGGTCGAGCGCGACCGCCGCCGCGAGCAACTCCGGCCACGTCCGGACTGCCGCGTCCGCATTTCCTCGCGCAGGCACCAACGCGCGCTGCTCGTCGGTGCCCAGAATTTCGATGTCTCCGACCACCGTGTGCCGGTCGCGTCCGACGGCATCGAGAACTCGAATCAGTCGCGCCGCGACGGCCTCGACGCTGGCCGCGTCGAACAGCGATGTGGCGTAGTCGAATGCGGCCTCGAAGCCGGACGGACGCCCCGCCTCGTCGAAGGTCTCGGACAGCAGCAACTGCAGATCCTGCTTGGCCACCGGAACGTCGAAGTCGAAGCCTTCGACGCGGAGGTCCGGAAGCTCGAGCGAGGCCTTCTCGTTGTTCTGGAACGACAGCGCGACCTGTGACAGCGGAGCGTATGCCGTCGAACGAGTGGGATTGAGAACCTCGACGATTCTCTCGAAGGGCATTTCGGTGTGATCGAACGCGTCGAGATCGTGTGCCTTGACCTGGTTCAGCAGATCGTCGAACGTCGCGGATTCCTCCACCCGGCTGCGCAGCACGAGCGTGTTGACGAACATACCCACGAGGTCGTCGAGCGCCGCGTCACCGCGCCCGGCCACCGGGGTGGTGATCGCGATGTCGTCGGTGCCGCTCAAACGAGCCAGCACGACCGCGAACGCAGCGTGCAGAACCATGAACATGCTGACGTTCTTCTCGCGTGTGATGTCGACGAGCGCCCGATGGATGTCGGCATCGACCGTGAAGCGAACTCGGCCACCGCGGAAGTCCTGAGTGGTCGGCCTCGGTCGGTCCGTCGGCAACGGCAGCAGATCGGGAAGACCCGCGAGCGCGGTGGACCAGTGCTCGAGCTGGGCCGCTGCCACGCTCGACGGGTCCTGCTCGTCTCCCAGCAGCGAACGCTGCCAGATCGTGTAGTCGGCGTACTGGACGGGAAGCGGCTGCCAATTCGGTTCCTGGCCTGCACTGCGCGCCGAGTACGCGAGCACGACGTCGCGAGCGAGAGGTGCCATCGACGCGCCGTCGGCGGCGATGTGGTGCACCACCATGGCGAGTACGAAGACGTGATCCTCGGACGCGTCGACGCCGGCGTCGAGCACCTCGAACAGCTCGACGTGCACCGGGATTTCGGTTTTCACGTCGAATCCTCGACCGGCCAACAGAGCCACTCGATCGGTCAGAACAGCAGCATCGATCCGTTCGGATTCGACCGAAGGCGCGACCTCGGCAGCCGGGTGCACGAGCTGCACCGGGAACTCCGGACCGTCGGGGAAGGTCGTGCGTAGAGACTCGTGGCGCCCCAGAACATCGACCACCGCGTCGGCCAGCGCAGCGGTGTCGAGCCGTCCGGTCAGTTTGACGACCAACGGCACGTTGTACGCCGCCGACGAGGTGTCGAACTGGTTGATGAACCACATCCGCTGCTGAGCGAGCGAGAGCGGAATGTGCTCCGGACGCGCCGCGGCAACGAGAGCCGGCCGCTGCGCGCTCGTGTCGGCAGTTCCGACTGCGCTCGCCAGTCCCGACACCGTCGGGGTCTCGAAGATGGTGCGGACACCGATCGAGGTACCGAACTCGGCGTTGACGCGAGCGATCACCCGCGTTGCGCTGAGCGAGTCGCCACCGAGCTCGAAGAAGCCATCGTCCGCACCGACTCGATCCACCTCGAGGATCTCGGCGAAGACCGCCGCGACCGTCAGCTCGGCAGGCGAGCCCGGCTCGCGGTACGACGTCGCCGAGCCGAACTCCGGTACCGGAAGTGCGGCGCGGTCGAGCTTGCCCACCGGAGTGAGCGGTATCGACTCGAGCACGACGATGGCGCTGGGCACCATGTGCGACGGCAACGCGGCGGCGAGATGATCGCGCAGAACCGCCGTGTCGAAGGTATCGACCGTCTCTGCCGGGTTGTCCCCCGTCAGGCGCACGTACGCCACGAGAACAGTGGCACCGGTCGGCCCGGGAGTTCCGAATGTCGCCGCGAAGTCGACCGACGGATGTGTGGAGAGCGCGGCGTCGATCTCACCGAGTTCGATGCGGAAGCCGCGGACCTTGACCTGGGAGTCGCTGCGACCGACGTACTCGATGGTCAGATCCGGCGACCAGCGCACCACATCTCCGGTGCGGTACATGCGGGCACCGGGAGCGCCGAACGGATCGGCGACGAATCGTTCGGCCGTCAGTCCCATCCGATCGTGGTAACCGCGGGCCAACCCGACGCCTGCGAGATACAGCTCACCCGCCACCCCGACGGGAACCGGCTGCAGTCGCGAGTCGAGGACCACCTCGTACACACCTCGCACCGGTCCGCCGATCGACACCGGCTCGCCGGCGACCATCGGTGCACTGATGTTGGACATGATCGTGGCCTCGGTCGGTCCGTACCCGTTGAACAGGTTGCGGCCCGGAGCCCACTTGGTGACCAACTCGGCCGGGACGGCCTCGCCGCCGACGACGACGTCCGCGAACGTGTCGAGCCCGGCAGGATCGACCGAGGCCAGGGCGGACGGGGTGATGAAGCCGTGCGTGACCGATTCCTCGGCCAGCAACGTAGCCAGCTCGGCTCCGCCGTACACCGTGGGCGGAACGATCACCATCGTGGCTCCGACGCCGAACGCGAGCAGGTACTCGAGCACGGACGCGTCGAAACTGGGCGACGAAACATGAAGTGTGCGTGAGTCCTTCGTGACCCCATAGCGCTCGCGCTGCTCGGTCGCGAAGTTGTCGAGGCCGGAGTGGGTAACCACGACCCCCTTCGGAACACCCGTCGAACCCGACGTGTAGATCGTGTACGCGGCACTCGAGAGGGTGACGCGACCATGGCGTTCGTCGTCGGCGATGGGCTCGTCGCTCACCGCGTTCGGACCGTCGGTGGCGAGGTCGTCCAGGACGATCCACGGCACGGTCGACGGCAGATCGTCGAGGTGGGTGCGGGTGGTGACACCGAATGTTGCGCCGGAGTCGGCCAGCATGTGCTCGATGCGATCGGCCGGGTAGTTCGGATCGACCGGTACGAACGCGGCGCCGGACTTGGCGACGGCCCAGACGGTCAGCACCGACTCGATGGATCGTGCGATCCCGAGAGCGACGAACGTCTCGGTGCGCACACCGTGACCGAGCAGAATGCGCGCGAGCCGGTTCGACTGTCGATCCAGCTCGCGGTACGTCAACTCGCCGTCGACGCTGCGCACCGCGATGGCATCCGGGTCGACGGCGGCTGCGTCGGAGAAGATCTCCGGCAGCAACCGAGTCGAGCGGCCTTCGAGTCCGAATACCGGAGCCAGCGAACCGAATTCGGCATCGGCGAGCAGGCTGAGTCGAGCCAGCGGCTGCTGCTCGTCGGTCAGCACCGCATCGAGTACCCGCTCGACTCGATCGACGATCGCGTGTACGTCCTCGAGCTCGAACAGTTCGGGCAGGTACTTGGCCTTGACGTTCAAGCGCTCGTCGACCGACGACACCAGAGTGAGCGGGTAGTGCGCGGCGTCGGTTCCGAGGATGTCCGTCACCTGCATTCCTGCGAAATCCGTTGCCGCAGAGGCTCCGGCGCGATCGACCGGGTACGACTCGAACACCGTGAGCGTGTCGAAGGCGACGCCGGCACCGGCTGCGCGCTGGATGTCGGTCAGACCGAGGTAGTGGTGGTCGAGCAGCGCTGCCTGTTCGGCCTGCACGCGATCGACCAGAGCGCCCAGAGTCTCGGTCCGATCGAGCGTGACCCTGACGGGCAACGTGTTGATGAAGAGCCCGATCATGCCTTCGATGCCAGGAACCTCAGGCGGCCGACCCGACACGGTGGCACCGAAGACGACGTCTTCGCGTCCGGTCAGAGTGGCGAGCACGATGCCCCACGCGGTCTGAACGAGGGTGTTCAGAGTGGAACCGCGGCGCGCCGCGAAATCGCGCAGGGCCGCTGTGGTCTCGATCGACAGCGACCGCTCTGTCTCGCTCGAGACGGTGGACAACTGTCGACCCCGATCACCGGTGACCAGCAGTGTCGGCTCCTCGACACCCGCCATCGCGCTGACCCACTGCGCAGTGGAGATGGCGACGTCGCGTTGCCGCATCCACGCGAGGTAGTCCCGGTACGCGGGCACCCGCGGCAGCATCGAATCGTCGGACTCGGTGACGTAGAGCGTGATCAGTTCCTTGACGACCAGCGGCGTCGACCAGCCGTCGAGCAGAATGTGGTGATTGGTCAGCAGCAGTCGCCAGTGATCGTCGGCGAGGGTGATCAGCGTGAATCGAAGCAGCGGCGCAGAGTCCATCTCGAACCGCACACCGCGATCGGCTGCGAGGACCTCTTCCAGGGCCGCATCGACATCAACTTCACCGCGCAGATCGACCTCGGACCAGGGAACCGTCACCGAACTCTGCACGATCTGCAGAGATTCGCCGGTGCTGTTGTGCACGAACGCTGCTCGCAAGTTCGGATGGCGAGAGACGAGCTTGTTCACAGCGGAGTGCATCCGCTCGGCATCGACGACGCCGCGCAGCTCGAGACCGAGCTGCACCATGTAGGCGTCGACGCCTGCACTGTCGCTGCCGACCTCGCCGGCGAGGCGCGCGTGGAAGAGCAACCCGGCCTGCAGCGGCGACATCGACCACACGTCGTCGAGGTCGGGGAACTGCTTCTCGAGCACCTCGATGGAGCGCTGATCTATGTCGACCAGCTCCAGGTCGGACGGGGTGAAGCCGCCTGCACCCTCGACCGAGGCGTGCTCGGTGATGGCGGTCAGTGCCTGCGTCCACAGTTCGATCAACCGATCGACCTCGTCGGCATCGAGGATGCCTGCCGGGAACGCGAAGGTGGCGTCGAGCTGCGGACCGTCGGGTGTCGAGGTGGTGACGGCGTTGATGTCCAGCGCAGCCGGCACGGGCATGTCCGGATTCTGCGCGTCGCCCAGTTCGGCATCGGCTACCGGAATCCAGCCCACGTCGGCCATGCCTTCGGTGGATCCGGTCGAGAATCGCCCGAGGTAGTTGAAGCTGACCTGCGGAGCGGCGAAGTCGGACAGCGCTGCGGTTCCAGCGGAATCGAGGTACCGCAACATGCCGTAGCCGATTCCGTGATCCGGGATCTCGAGCAGCTGTTCCTTGACCGCCTTGATCAGTGCACCGGCGGAGTCTCCACCCGACAACGCGTCGGAGATGTCCACCGAACCGAGGTCGAGTCGCACCGGGAAGATCGTGGTGAACCAGCCGACGGTTCTGCCGAGATCGGCTCCGGGAACCACGGCGTCTTCACGGCCGTGGCCTTCGAGCGTGATCAGCGCGCTGCGGACAGCGGCTCCCCGTTCCCGACGCCACGCGGTCAGTGCCAGTGCCAATCCGGCCAGGAGGCCGTCGTTGACGCTGCCACGGAAGACGTTGGGCACCGTTGTCAGCAGGCGCTCGGTCACCTCGACCGGCAGTGATGTGCGGATGCGCTGCACGGTGGCGTCGACGTCGACCTGCTTGTCCAGTGGTCGCGAACCGATCGTCGGATCGGCACCGCTGAGGATCCGCTGCCACAGTCCGAGTTCGTCGGCGCGGCTCGCGGTGACCTCGGTCAATCCGGTGGACCACCGTCGCATCGATGTGCCGATCGGTGCGAGCGCAGGCGCGTCGCCCGCGACGATCTGGCTCCAGGCCGTCGCGAGATCCGGGACGAGGATGCGCCAGGACACGCCGTCGATCACGAGGTGATGCGCGACGACGAGCAGTCGGCCGGACCCGTTCGGGCCCTGGAACCACACCATCTGCACCATGACCCCGTCGGCGGGGACCAAACGATCTGCTGCGGCGTCGAGTTCTGTTGCGGCACAGGAGGAGAATGCGGCACCGTCCACGGAGTCGACCGCGACCGCGTGGATGACCGACGCTGCGGACACGGTGCCGATCGGCGATACTTCCTCGTGCCAGATGCCGTCGGCATCCTGGAACAGCCTCGACCGAAGCATGTCGTGACGATCGAGCACGGCCTGGACGGTGCGCTCGAGCGTCTCGCTCTCGATGCCGACCGGAAGCTGAAGCAGGGCAGTCTGGGTGTAGCGACCGAAGTCGGTGCTGCGGTCCAACATCCAGCGAACGACGGGCGTCAGAGGCAGCGAGCCGACTCCCCCACCGTCGAGTTCTTCCAGTACGACGGCGTCGCTCCCGAGAACGACGACCTCGGCCAACGCCGCGACGGTCTTGCGCTCGAAGATGTCGCGCGGAGCCAGCACCAGACCGGCCGCCTTGGCCCGTGAGACCAGCTGGATGGACATGATGCTGTCGCCGCCGAGTGCGAAGAACGAGTCGTCGACGCCGACGGTGTCGAGGCCGAGGACGTCGGCGAACAACCCGGCGAGGATGGACTCGACTTCGGTTGCCGGCAAACGGCTTTGGGTCACGTTGGCGGAGAAGTCCGGAGCCGGCAGTGCTCGTCGATCGAGCTTTCCGTTGGCGGTGAGCGGTAGCTCGTCTAGTACGATCAGCGCAGCCGGAACCATGTAGGACGTCAGCGAGTGCCCGACGAATTCCAGAACGGCGGAGTGGTCGAGGGTTCGACCCGCCTCGGCGACGACGTATCCGATCAGTCGATCACCTGACCCGTCGTCGCGGACCGAGACCACAGAAGCAGCGACACCGTCGTAGGCCAGCAGAGCACTTTCGATCTCGCCGAGCTCGATGCGGAAACCGTGCAACTGCACCTGCATGTCGCTGCGGCCCAGGTACTCCAGTGCCCCGTCGTGATTCCACCGCGCGGTGTCACCGGTGCGGTACATCCGGGCACCGGGGTCTCCGGACGGATCGGCGACGAATCGGGTGGCCGACAGCCCGGCCCGGCCGAGGTAGCCGCGAGAGAGCTGTGCCCCCGAGACGTACATTTCACCGGTCACGCCCGGCGGAACCGGATTGAGACGGGTGTCGAGAACGGCGACGTGCAGCGCGGGAATCGCCTGGCCGATGACGCTGGCCGAGGCAGAGGCGGCGAACTGTTCGGTCAGGGCCAGGTGGCTCACGTGGACGGTCGTCTCGGTGATGCCGTACATGTTGACCAGGGTCGGTGCGGACTCGTCGTGTCGGGCGTACCAGCGAGCCAACTGACCGAGGTCGAGTGCCTCGCCGCCGAAGATCACGTAGCGCAGCGAGAGATCGGCGTCCGCGGTTCCGGCGAGGTTTCCGGTGGCCACTCGATCCGCTTCCGCGAACTGGTAGAACGCCGTCGGTGTCTGGTTGAGCACCGTGACCTTCTCGCGTACCAGCAACTCGCGGAACAGCTCCGGCGAGCGTGCGGTGTAGTAGTCGACAACGACGAGCGTTCCGCCGTGCAGCAGCGGTCCCCACAGCTCCCATACCGAGAAGTCGAACGCATACGAGTGGAACATCGTCCAGACGTCGCGATCGTCGAAATCGAAGAGATCAGCGGTGTTCGCGAAGAGCGTCGCCACGTTGCGGTGCGCGATCTGCACGCCCTTGGGGCGACCGGTACTGCCCGAGGTGTAGATGACGTACGCGATCGAATCGGCACTGGTTGCACCCGAGCGGTCCGCGTCGGTGAGCGGGGCACCCGACATGGTGTCGAGTTCGGCGATCAGCTCGGGCGAATCGATCTCGAGGACATCGAGATCCGAGGCAGGCACTGCCGCACTGTCGGCGACCGTGGAGATCACACAGATGGGCGAGGCGTCTTCGAGCATGAACGCCAGCCGATCCGCTGGGTAGGACACGTCGATCGGAAGGTAGCCGCCACCGGACTTGATCACCGCGAGCAGCGCGACGATCAGCTGCTCGTTGCGCGGCATCGCGACCGCCACGAGCGATTCCGAGGTCACACCGCGCTGGACGAGAAGTCGTGCGAGTCGGCTCGACCGGTCGTCCAACTCGGCGTAGGTCAGCGAGTGATCACCGAAGACAACTGCACGCGAGTTGGGGAATCGCGCTGCAGCGGTGGCGAATCGATCGGCCAACGTTGCGTCGGATGCCTCGAGGCCCGCGTGGTTCCACTCACCCGTCATGGCGTCGAGCTCGCCCGGGAGCAGGAGGTCGATGTCGCCGACCGGGCGCTCGGGATCGGTTGTCACGGCAGCGAGCACAGCGCCGAATCGTGCGGAGAACTCCTCGACGGACGATTCCTCGAACAGGTCTGTCGCGTAGGTGATCGCGGCGGTCATCCCGGCAGGCGCACCGGATTCGTCGAACTGTTCGGCGACGGTCAGCTGCAGATCGAATTTCGCGACGTGCGCGTCGATGTCGACCGCCTCGACCGTGAGCTCCGGCAGTTCGAGTGCGGCCGAGGTGTTGTTCTGGAATTCGACGAGCACCTGGAACAGCGGCGAACGATCGGTCGAACGTGCGGGGTCGAGAACGTCGACGAGTCGCTCGAACGGAACATCGGTGTTCTCGAACGCAGCCAGATCGGCTGTGCGCGTGGCCTGGAGCAGATCGGTGAACGAGAGCCCCGGTGCCACCTGCGTGCGCAGAACCAGGGTGCCGACGAACATGCCGATCAGATCGTCGAGTGCTGCGTCGCCTCGACCGGCGATCGGCGTTCCGACAGCGATGTCCTCGGTGCCGCTGATGCGTGCCATCAAAATCGACCATGCCGCGTGCACGGCCATGAAGACGGTCGCCTCGTTGGCGCGTGCGATCTCGACCAGTCCGGCATGAGTGGTGCGGTCGATCTCGAATCGAACACTGTTCCCGCGCATGGACTGCCGAGTGGGCCGCGGGTGATCGAGCGGCAACGGCAGCACGTCGGGAAGATCCGCCAGGGTGGTCTTCCAGAAGTCCAACTGCTGCGCGGCAAGGGACGCGGGATCGGACTCGTCGCCGAGGACGGTGCGTTGCCAGATCGCGAAGTCCGCGTACTGAACGTCGAGCGGTGCCCACATCGGAGCTGCGCCCGCTGCGCGAGAACCGTAGGCGACCATGACATCTCGTGCCAAAGGTGCCATGGACGCGCCGTCGGCGGCGATGTGGTGCACGACGATCGAGAGCACGAACTCCTCCGCTGCCACGCGGTACAGCACCGCGCGGAACGGTAGATCGGTCGAGACATCGAATCCTGTTGCGGCAGAGGCGGAGATGGCCGACACGATCTCGTCGGCGTCCAGATCGACGACGGCGAGTTCGGTTCTCACCGTCTGCGCGGCGAGGATCTTCTGCTCGGGGCGCTCCCCGTGGGTGGGGAACACCGTGCGCAGCGACTCGTGACGTTCGAGGACGTCCCCGACTGCCGCACTCATCGCGGCGATGTCGAGTCGACCCGTGAGCCTCACCGCAAGCGGGATGTTGTAGGCCGCAGAATCGACGTCGAACTGATTGATGAACCACATCCGTTGCTGTGCGAGCGACAACGGAATCGAATCCGGTCGCGGCTTCGCCACGAGTGCGGGACGGCGCACGGTGCCGCCCGGATTGCTGTGCACCCGCACCGCAAGTGACTCGACGGTGGGTGCCTCGAACAATGCGCGCACGCTGATCGTGGTGTCCAGGGCGGAATTGACTCGCGCAGTGAGTCTGGTGGCACTGAGCGAGTCCCCACCCAGGTCGAAGAAGCTCGAATCGATTCCGACGCCGTCGATCCCCAGTACCTCGCCGAAGATGTCGGCAATGACCTGCTCGGTGTCGTTGCGCGGTGCACGCGAGTCGCCCCCGAGATGAAGATCGGGCGCAGGCAGGGCGTTGCGGTCCAGCTTGCCGGCCGGTGTCAACGGAATCGACTCTAGCGCGACGAAGGCCGTCGGGATCATATGTGTCGGTAGCGAATTCGACACATGAGTGCGCAGAGCTGCCGCATCGACCTGCTCGCCGGACCTCGGCAGAACGTAGGCGACCAGAATCGTGTTGCCTGTCGGGCCGTCGACACCCACAGTGGTCGCGAACTCGACCGTCGGATCGTCGGTCAGGACAGCGTCGATCTCGCCCAGTTCGATGCGGAAACCACGCACCTTGACCTGGAAGTCGCTGCGCCCGACGTATTCGAGCGTTCCCGACTCGGTCCACCGCACCACATCGCCGGTGCGGTACATCCTGGCACCGTTCTCTCCGAACGGATTCGCGACGAAACGGTCTGCGGTCAGACCGGATCGGTCATGGTAGCCACGTGCCAGTGCCGGCCCGGCGAGATAGAGCTCACCTACAACCCCGACCGGGACGGGATGCAGCCGCGCGTCGAGAACGACCTCGCTGAAACCGATTGTCGGAGCGCCGATGTCGATGGCGGAGTCCACCTGCAGTCGATCGCTGATGGACGAGAAGATCGTCGCCTCGGTCGGACCGTACGCGTTGAACATTCGACGGCCCGGTGCCCAGCGGGCCACGAGCTCGGGCGGGCACACATCGCCACCGGTGGCGACCACGGCCAACTCGGTCAGGCCGTCCGGATCAACCGACGCCAGTGCGGCGGGCGTGACGAACGCATGCGTGACGCGCTGTGCTGCGAGCAGTTCGGCCAACTCGATGCCGCCGTAGACCGAGGTCGGCGCGATGACCATGGTCGCGGCACCGGAGAACACCATGAGCAGTTCGAGGATCGAGGCATCGAAGCTCGGGGACGCGAACGCGAGAACCCTGGCGTTCGGGGTCACCTCGAAACGAGTCCGCTCCTCCTCGGCCAGATTCGCCAGCCCGCGGTGGGTGACGGTGACGCCCTTGGGAACACCCGTCGAGCCCGAGGTGTAGATCAGGTACGCGACCTGATCGATGTGCATCGGACGAACACGGTCGACGTCGAGAACCGGCGCGGTCGAGTGACCCGCGAGTTCGGCGCGCGTGTCCTCGTGGTCGAGCACGGTCCACCGAGCCGAGCCGAGGTCTGCGACCGCGGCCACGTGCTCGGACAGGGTCAGGCCGATCGACGCGTTCGAGTCGACGAGCATGTGTTCGACGCGATCGCGTGGGTAGCTCGGATCGATCGGCAGGAATGCCGCCCCGGTCTTGGCGACTGCCCAGATGCCGAGTACCGATTCGACGGACCGGGGCAGAGCCAGGGCAACGACGGTTTCCGGGCCGGCACCGCGTGCGATCAGTGTTCGTGCGAGAGCTGACGATTGCGCGTCGAGTTCGGCGTAGTCGACGGTGCGACCCTCGCTCCACAGAGCGGTGCCGTGCAGGTTCGAAGCAGCGGCGTCGGTGAGGATATCGGGAAGCAGTCGTGCATTCGACGATGCCGGTCCCCGAACCGGTGCCAGATGGCGCAGTTCTTCCTCGGACAGCAACGGCAGCGCTCCGACACGGCGACCGGTGTCGGTGGCGATGGCCTCGAGAACCCGCACGATCCTGTCGACCGTCGCCGCAACGACGCTGTGCTCGAACAACTCCGGCAGGTACTTCGCCTCGATGTGCAGCCGGTCGTCGACCATGGCGACCAAGGTCAGCGGATACTGCGCTGTGTCGCTGCCGTCGTGCACATCGTGCACCTGCATTCCGGCGAGGTCGGTTTCCGCCGACAATCCCGCGCGGTCCATCGGGTACGACTCGAACACCGTCAGGGTGTCGAAGGCGACGGCCGGTCCCACTGCTCGCTGAATATCGGTGAGGCCGAGGTAGTGGTGATCGAGCAGAGCGGCCTGTTCGGCCTGCACCCGCTCGAGGTACTCGCCGAGTGTCTCCGACGGATCGAGCACGATCCGCACCGGCAGAGTGTTGATGAACAGACCGACCATCGACTCGATGTCGGAGACCTCCGGCGGGCGTCCGGACACGGTGGCACCGAACACGACGTCGGTGCGGCCGGTCAGAGTGCCGAGAACCAGGGCCCACGACGCCTGCACCATGGAGTTCATCGTGACGCCACGGGCACGAGCGACGCTGCGCAGGCGGTTCGTCTGCTCCACATCGAGCGAGACCAACGAACGGCCGGCCAACGTCGACTCCTGGCGTCGGCTCTCGACCGGCGTCAACAGGGTCGGCTCGGCCAACCCTGCGAGCGCGTTCGTCCACGCCTCGAGTGCCGACGAGCGATCGCGCTTGGCCAGCCACGACAGGTAGTCGCGATAGGCGGGAACCCGCGGGAGCACGGTTTCGTCGCCGTCGACCACGTAGAGCGTCAGCAGGTCCTTGAGCAGCAGCGGCGTGGACCAACCGTCGAGCAGGATGTGGTGGTTGGTCATCACCAGACGCCATTCGCCCGGTGCCACGGTGATGAGCATGAAGCGCAACAGAGGTGCTTGCGCCATGTTGAATCGGGTGGCTCGGTCCTCGTGTTCGATGCGATCGAGCTCGACAGCTCGATCTTCGACGTTCAGTTCGGTCAGGTCGATCGACGACCAGGGAGCGTCCACGTCGTGGTGGACGATCTGGATGGACTCGCCGTCGTTGTTGTGCACGAAGGCAGTCCGCAGATTCGCGTGTCTACGCAGGAGCGCCCTAGCAGCACGTCGGAACCGCGCTTCGTCGACACTTCCGCGCAAGTCCAACACGAGTTGGACGATGTAGGCGTCGACGGACTGATCCGACAGCTCGGCGTGGAACAGCAAACCGGCCTGCAGGGGCGTCATGGACCAGATGTCGTCCAGCGTGGGATAGACACGTTCGAGGTCGTCGATGGAACTCTGATCGAGCCGCACCAGATCGAGGTCGGACGGCGTGAACCCACCGGCCCCCGGTCGCTGGGCGAGCCGTGTCAGCGCGGTGAGGGCCTGACGCCACAGATCCGCCAGCTCGGTGACCTCGTCGGCGTCCAGCACTCCGGTGGGGAAAGCGAACGTCGCCTCGAGCCGCGGGCCGGTCGGCGTCGCGGTGGTGACGGCATTGATGTCGAGTACCGCTGCGACCGGTAGATCGTGGTCCTGCGAATCGCCGACACCGGAGTCGTCGACCGGCAGCCAACCGTGTCCGCGGAGCTCGTCCGGGACATCGGTGCTGTAGCGGCCGAGATAGTTGAAACTGACCTGGGGAGCCGGGAAGTCGCGCAGAGCAGCGGCGCCATCCTCGTCCAGGTAGCGGAGCATGCCGTAACCGATGCCGTGATCGGGAACCGCCAGCAACTGCTCCTTGACCGACTTGATCAGTCGCGCTGCGTCGGCACCGCCGGCGAGTGCATCGTCCAGGTCCAGACCGGCGAGGGTCAGCCTGAGCGGGTAGATCGTGGTGAACCAACCGATGGTCCGGCCGAGATCGGCACCGGGTACCACGTGGTCCTCGCGGCCATGACCCTCCAGCGAGATGAGAGCGTCGTCCACGGCGACTCCCCGACCACGTCGCCACACCGCTGTGGCGAGCGCGAGGGCCGCGAGCAGGCCGTCGTTGACGCTGCCGTGGAATGCGTCGGGCAGTGCTGTCAGTAGCCCCTCGGTGACGTCGGTGGACAGCGTCATCTCGACCTTGTCCACTGTCCGGTACACGTCGATCTCGCGATCGAGTGCGCGCGATCCGATGAGTGGATCCGGTTGTGCCAGAACGTCGCGCCAGATCGTAAGCTCGTCGCCGCGGGTGGCGGTGACCTCACGCAACCCGTGCGACCAACGACGCATGGAGGTGCCGACCGGAGCCAGCTCAGGAGTGCTTCCGCCGATGATCTGGGCCCATGCCGACGCGAGGTCCGGAACCAGGATTCGCCAGGACACGCCGTCGATGACCAGGTGGTGGGCGACGACGAGCAGACGGCTCCCCTCGGAGCCCGCGTCGAACCACACCATCTGGATCATCACACCGGAATCGGGAGCCAGACGCCCGACGGCAGCGGCGGCCTCGGTGGTGGCCTGCTCCGAGAAGGCCTGTCCCTGAACCGTTGTCGACGACACGCGATGCACCACGGACCGAGCCGCCACTGATCCGACCGGCAGGACCTCCATCGACGGTACGTCGCCGCGGTGCAGTACGCCGCGGAGCATGTCGTGGTGGTCAAGGACGGTTTGGACAGTCGCCTCGAGTACATCGAGTTCGATGTCGACGGGAAGTGTGAGAACCGCTGTCTGAGTGTGCTGGTCGAGCACGGCGGTGCGGTCGAGCATCCAGTGCACGACCGGGGTAGCCGGAACGTCACCGACGCCGCCGCCGGGAAGCTCTTCGAGTACGACGGGGACGGTGCCGTCTCCGGACGCGACCACCTCGGCGAGCGCCGCAACGGTCTTGTGCTCGAACACATCTCGTGGCGACAGGGACAGTCCGGCTGCCTTGGCACGCGAAACCAGCTGAATCGACATGATGCTGTCGCCGCCGAGGGCGAAGAACGAATCGTCGACGCCGACGCGGTCCAGTCGAAGAACCTCGGCGAACAATCCCGCCAACGTCTTCTCGACGGCGTTGTCCGCATCGCGACCGGCCGTGACCTGAGCGGACCAGTCCGGTTCGGGGAGTGCGTTTCGGTCGAGTTTGCCTGCCGGAGTGAGAGGAATCGACTCCAACATCACGAACGCCGACGGCACCATGTGCGCAGGCAACACCGAACCGGCATGCTCACGCAACGCATCCGCCTCGACCGCGGCACCGGCCACCGGCAACACATACGAGACCAGCACCGTCGACCCGGCAGCAGACTCGCGTCCGATGGTGACCACGAAATCGACACCCGGCACCGCCG
>NZ_JBFBMS010000021.1:0-15965 GCF_040702765.1 Rhodococcus sp. NPDC076796
CACGATCGCATACATACCCACGAACAGATCCAGACTTCGCCCGATCGCAAGCCCCACCAGCGAATCAGGCCCCACCCCGACCGACACCAGATGCCTCGCAAGGCGATTGGCTCGCGCCGCGAACTCCGCATACGACAACCGCTCACCCTCGAACACCAACGCCTGCGCATCAGGAGTCTCGGCCACCTGACGATCGAACAGATCGACCAGCGTTGTACCCGACTCGATCTCGGACACCGCTCCGGCACCGAGTGCGAGAACAGAATTACGCTCGGCCGGGTCGAGCAGGTGGATGTCACCGATCACCGCCGTGGGCGAGTCGGTGACCGCAGTGAGGATCCGCTCGAACCGCCGACCGAATTCGGCCATCGTGGATTCGTCGAAGAGGTCGGCGGCATAGGTCAGTGCCACGGTGAGACCCGACGGCTCACCTTCTGCGGCAATCGAATTCCACAACGTCACCTGCAGGTCGAACTTCGCCAGATCCGCCTCGTAGTCGAGTGCGGCAACGCGAAGACCCGGGATCTCCACCGAGGTCTGATCGAGATTCTGGAACGTGAGCATCACCTGAAAGAGTGGATGCCGGGCCTGCGACCGCGCCGGAGCCAACGCGTCGACTAGCTTCTCGAACGGTACGTCGGCGTGCGAGAACGCCGCGAGGTCGACGCCCCTCACCTCACGCAGGAAGTCTTCGAACGTCGCGTCCGGTTCGACGGCGGTGCGCAGAACCAGGGTGTTGACGAACATTCCGATGACGTTGTCGAGGACTGCGTCACCACGTCCGGCCACAGGTGTGCCGATCGAGATGTCCTCGCTGGAAGACAGTTTGGCGAGCAGAGTCGCCAGTGCGGCGTGCACGACCATGAAGGTCGTCGCGCCGTGTGCGCGGCCGAGCTTCTCGAGGGCGAGAACCAGATCTGGATCGATCTCGAACTTGTACGTTCCACCTCGGGTCGAGGCGACGGCAGGACGTGGCCGGTCGGTGGGCAGTTCCAGTTGATCGGGCGCTCCGCCGAGGCGTCCGCGCCAGTACTCCTGCTGAGCCGAGAGCACCGACTCGGGATCGTCCTCGTTGCCGAGAACCTTTCTCTGCCACAGCGTGAAGTCGGCGTACTGCACCTCGAGCGGAGTCCACTGCGGGGCCTGCCCGTTCGAGCGGGCAACGTAGGCCGTCACCACGTCGCGTGTGAGCGGACCCATGGAGAACCCGTCGGCGGCGATGTGATGGACAACGAACGCGAGCACGTGCTCGGTGTCCGACAACGCGAGCAGCAAGGTCCGGAAGGGCAGCTGAACCGACAGGTCGAACGGGCGCAGAGCGAACTCGAGCAGGGTGGCGGGAAGCGCCGCTTCCTCCGCAGCCGAGATCTCCAATTCGACTGTTGCCGAATCGGATCGGAGTACGTGCTGGTAGCCGACACCGTCGCGGTCCGGGAACACGGTGCGCAGCGATTCGTGCCGATCGAGAACGTCGGCGAGCGCGGCACGCAGCGCCGTGAGGTCGAGCGCCCCGGACAGGGTCAGTGCCACCGGGATGTTGTTCACTGCAGATTCGGGCTCGAATCTGTTGAGGAACCACATGCGCTGCTGAGCCAGCGACAGAGGGACGTGGTCGTGATCCGGCTGCGCCGTCAACGGAATACGGTGGCCGGTCGAATCCGACGCGTCCACGGCAGCAGCGAGTTCGGCAACGGTCGGGGCGTCGAAGAATGCGCGGACGTCGACGGCCGAGCCTCGTTCGGCGTTGACCCGTGCGATCACGCGGGTGGCGTTGAGAGAGTTGCCGCCGAGTGCGAAGAAGTCGTCGTCGACACCGACGCGCTCGATACCGAGAACGGTCTCGAAGATCGACACCAACGCGATCTCGGTCTCGGTGCTCGGAGCGCGGTACTCCTGCACCTGCGATGCGAAATCGGGCGCAGGCAGTGCTTTTCGGTCGAGTTTGCCGCTCGCGTTCAGCGGAAACTCGTCCAGGACGACGAACACCGACGGCACCATGTACTCGGGCATACGCCGTCGCACCGCGTCCGCGAGGCCGTCGTGATCGATGTCGGTATCGGTGCTGACGACGTATCCGACGAGCTGCTGTTCCGACTGTTCCGACTGCTCGGACGAATGGAGCAGCACAGCCGCCTGAGTCACCTCGGGCTCGGCGAGCAGAGCCGATTCGATTTCGCCCAGCTCGATGCGTAGGCCGCGTAGCTTGACCTGGAAGTCGGTGCGCCCGATGTACTCGATGAGGCCGTCGGCGCGTCGGCGCACCAGGTCGCCGGTGCGGTACATGCGGTCGCCCGGCTCACCGAACGGGTCGGCCACGAACCGGTCGGCGGTCAGGTCGGTGCGTCCGAGGTATCCGCGAGCGAGCTGCACGCCCGCCAGATAGAGCTCACCCTCGACTCCACGGGGCGATCGCCGCAGTCCTTCGTCGAGCACGTACAGATCGGTGTCGTCGACGGCAGCACCGATGGGGACCGAGGCTTCTTCCACCTGCTGGGTTCGGTAGTACGTGACGTCGACGGCCGCTTCGGTGGGACCATAGAGGTTGTGCAGTTCCGCGTTCGAGATCGAGTGGAACGCGTTGACGGTGCGCGCCGGGAGCGCCTCACCGGAGGCGAACACCATTCGGAGCGAATCAGCCTGGGCAGCAGTGGGTTCAGCGACGTACACCGAGAGCATGGACGGCACGAAGTGCGTCACACTCACGCTGCGCTCGCCGATGACGCGGGCGAGGTAGGCGGGGTCGCGGTGGCCCTCGGGCTCGGCGATCACGAGCGTCGCACCGATCTGCAACGGCCAGAAGAACTCCCACACCGATACGTCGAACGTGAACGGTGTCTTCTGCAACACGACGTCGGCAGCGCTCATCGCATATTCGCGCTGACGCCAGGAGATGTTGGCGACGATGGCCCGGTGGCTCACCGCCACACCCTTCGGACGTCCCGTCGAACCGGAGGTGAAGATGACGTAGGCGAGGTCGTCCTCGGTCAGGGCCGCAACTCGGTCCGCGTTTGTGATCCGCCCTTCCGGCACATCGGTCAGGTCGACGTCGTCGACGAGAACGGTGACGGTGCCCGCGGGCAACTGCGGCATGTCGTTCGTGGTCGTCAGGACCAGGACCGGGTTCGCGGTGTCGAGAACGTACCCGAGTCGATCGACCGGATGATCCGGGTCCAGCGGAACGTAGGCTCCGCCTGCTGCGGAGATTGCGTACATGCCCACCAGCAGATCGAACGATCGGCGGATCGACAGTCCCACCGCCGAATCGGGGCCCACTCCCTGTGCGATCAGTACCCGGGCGAGACGCTCGACCGACGCGGCGAACTCGGCGTAGGTGCGCGTCTCGTCGCCGAAGACGAGGGCAGCTGCGTCCGGGGTGCGCTCGGCCTGATCGGCGAACAGCGTGTACAGCGTGGCGGCTTCGGGATCGGCCGAACTCGACGTCGAATCGTCATCGCCGAGAACGGACACTGCATCCGCGACGACGGTCGACACGACCGAGTCCAGACCACCCTCGGTGGCCTCGATGAGGCCCGCGAGCGTGTTGGACAAAACGACCGGGACGAGCGCGTCGGGGCCGAGGACGCCCCCCATGGCCGCATCGAGGGTGGTGATCTCCTCGTCCAGGCGGGCGTAGGTCAGTTCCGTACCGAGGTGTGTGAGAGCTACGCGGTCGGGTTCGACCGCCGCGACGCTCCGAACCAAGCGCGGAAGGTCCTCGACCGTCAGAGCTGCATCGCTTCGACGTCCTACCGCCATCTAACTTTTCCTCCTGATCGATCCACGTGCACAACCGGCGAACTCGGCATTCGTCACGACGACGCGATCACCGACTCCGCCCGTTCGATCAACGATGCCAGAGCGGTCGTCAGCCCCTCCGCACCGAGGGCGGGCAAGATACCCGGAATCAGTGCCGACAGCGTGACCGTCACCAGAGCCTGCGGCTTCATCGCAGAGCCCATCGTTGCCGACATCTGTGCCAGTTTGGCGTGTAGAGCAGCGAAATCGACCGTCGTCGATTCGTGTTCGATGGCCACTGCATCGGGTGCGACGGTTGCTGCCTGGGCAACCAGTTCGGGCAGATCGTCCACCGTCTTGGGCTTGGCTCGCGGTGCGAACTCCGCCTTCTCCTCGTCGGAGAGGATGTCGATGGACCGCAGCACCACATCCGGATCCGAGACGACGGCGTTCAGAATCCGCAGCAACCGATCTGCGAACGTCGCGATCGACGACTCGTCGAGGATCGACGTCGCGTAGGTGAACGTCGCCTCGATGTCGCGTAGTGCCCCGGTGTCGTCGAACCTTTCGACGGCGGTCAGCTGCAGATCGAACTTGGCTTGGTCGTCGCCAGCGGGCAAGGCCTGCACCTGTAGACCCGGTAGCTCGAACGTTCCGGTCACGTGGTTCTGGAACGTCAGCATCGCCTGGAACAGCGGAGTGTAGGCACTCGACCGCGCCCGGCCCAGTGCGTCGACGAGCCGCTCGAAGGGGACGTCCGCGTGGCCGAACGCCGCGAGATCCTTGTCCTTGGCCTGCTGCAGCAGCTCGACGAACGTGCCGCTCTGATCGAGTCGGGTTCGCAACACGAGCGTGTTGACGAACATGCCGACGAGCTCGTCGAGTTGCTGTTCACCGCGACCTGCAGTGGGTGTGCCGATACTGATGTCGGAGGAATTGCTGAGCCTCGACAGCAGCACGGCGAAGGCACTGTGCACCACCATGAATGTCGTCGCAGAGTGTTCGCGAGCGATCTTCTCGATCGCCGACGCGATGTCGGTGCCGAACGAGAACTCGTACGAGGCACCCTGCATCGTCGGGCGAGGCGGTCGCGGCCGATCCAGCGGGAGCGCCAACTGTTCCGGTGCTCCGGCCAACTCGGTCGTCCAGTACGCCAGTTGCTTCGCGAGCGGACTCTCGGGATCGCTCTCGCTGCCGAGAACCTCACGCTGCCACAGCGCGAAATCGGCGTACTGGACCGGCAGCGGCGACCACGGCGGCATCTCCCCCGCAACCCGAGCGGTGTAGGCCACCATGACATCCCGGATGAGCGGTCCCATCGAGAAGCCGTCGGCGGCGATGTGGTGTGCCACCACGGCCAGTACGTGCTCGTTCTCGGCGACCTGCAGCAACGCAGCCCGCACCGGAACCGACTTCGTGACGTCGAACCCGGCACCGAGGGTCTCGGTCAGTCGGGAGATGACCGCGTCCGGTTCCACCCGCTCGGGCGACAGATCGACTCCTACCTCGGCGACAGAACCGATCTGCTGCACCGGCCCGTCCACCGAATCGGGGTACGCCGTCCGCAGAATCTCGTGGCGTCCCAGAACGTCGTCGAACGCCCCGCGCAGGGAGTCGATGTCGAGTGCGCCGGTCAACCGGACCGCGACAGGAATGTTGTATGCGGAGGAACCGGGGTCGATCCGGTTGATCGTCCACATTCTTTCCTGAGCGATCGAGAGCGGAAGCAGATCGGGTCGCTCACGAACGGTCAGTTCTCGGCGCGCACCGCCACCGACCAGCGGGGCGATGTGGGCGGCCAAGCCTGCGACGGTGGACGCCGCGAACACTGCTCGCACCGGAATCTGGGCGTCGAGTGCCTGGCCCAATCTCGAGACCAATTGCGTTGCGACCAACGAGTTTCCACCGAGCGCGAAGAAGTCGTCATCGAGTCCGGCGCGGTCGAGACCGAGCAGTTCCGCCACGGTGGACGCGACGATCTCCTCGATCGGAGTGACCGGGGCGCGGAACTCGGCAACCTCGAACTGCGGTGCCGGAAGGGCCCGTCGATCCAGTTTGCCGTTGGCGTTGAGCGGGAGGGCATCGAGGACGACGAACGCTGCCGGAACCATGTACGACGGCACGGCGCGCGCGAGTTCGGCTTCGACACTCACCACGTCGAGTACTGCCCCGGACTGTCCGACGACGTAGGCGACCAGCTGGTCCCCCATCGAACTGCCGGTGTGCACGACGACGGCGGTGTCGGCGACCGCTGCCTGAGTGCGCAGGGCTGCCTCGATCTCACCCAGTTCGATGCGGAATCCGCGAATCTTGACCTGGAAGTCGGCACGCTCGATGTAGTCGAGGCGGGCCGCTGCGGGTGCGCCGTCGACGAGCGGAACCCGCCAGCGCACGAGGTCGCCCGTGCGATACATCCGCGTTCCGTTCGCGTCGAACGGATTCGCCACGAATCGTTCGGCGGTGAGGTCTGCTCGCCCGAAATATCCTCGTGCCAGTTGCGCACCGGCGAGGTAGAGCTCTCCGGTGACTCCGGCCGGAACCGGATGAAGGCGGGAGTCCAGCACGAACACGGCAGTGTTGGCCTCGGGCACGCCGATCGGCACGGCGACGGTGTCGGCATCGGTGACCGGGTGCGAGGTCACCGACACCGCTGCCTCTGTCGGACCGTAGAGGTTGTGCAGCTCGGCGGAACCGTTGTGCCGCCGGAAATCCTGCGCCACCGCTGCGGGGAGTGCTTCACCGATGGCCAGGACGCGTCGCAGATCGGGTGACAGCTCGCCCGCGGCAACGGTGCCGAGCATCGACAGCATCGACGGCACCAGATGCAGCGTCGTCACCGCGTGCCGACGGATCAGCGTGAGCAGGTAATCGGGATCGCGATGCCCCTCCGGGTTCGCGACGACGAGTCGCCCTCCCGAAGTCAGCTGCGACCAGAACTCCCACACCGACAGGTCGAAGGTCGCTGCGGTCTTGAGCAGAGACACATCGGTCTCGTCGAGGCCGTACTCCGCGCGCAGCCAGTTCAACTGGTTGACGACGGCACCGTGCGACACTGCAACGCCCTTGGGCCGCCCGGTGGAGCCGGACGTGAAGATGACGTAGGCCGTGTTGTCGGCAGACAGCACGCCGCGGCGCTCGGTGGTCGCCACCGGCGCGGGCGAGAAGCTCGCGAGATCGAGCTGCGTCAGATCGACGACCGTTGCTGCAGAGGAGATCTCCGCGCCGACGGCCCCGGATGTCAATACGCACAGCGGAGCCGCGGTCTCCAACACCAGCGCGTTGCGCTCGGCCGGCTGGTCCGGATCGATCGGCACATAGGCACCGCCGGCCACGGAGATGGCGTACATGCCGACGAGCAGATCCACCGAGCGCCGAATGGCAAGTCCCACCGGCACTTCGGGTCCGACACCCAAACCGATCAGGTGACGGGCCAGACGCGACACCCGCTCGGAGAACTCGCCGTACGTCAGCGTGCCGTCGTCGTGCACGAGTGCAACGGCGTCACCGCTACGCGCTGCCGAGTCCACGAACAGATCGGCGAGCGTGGTGCCGCCTGCGGAATCGAAGTCACGGTCGGTGTCGTTCCACTCGTCGACGATGGCGGGTAGCTCACCGTCGAGGAACAGATCGAGATCGCCGACCGGGGTCGACGGCGACTCCGCGACGGCGTCGAGAACGGCCTCGAACCGGGCGACGAGCGAGCGAGCGGTGCGCTCGTCGAACAGATCGGTTGCGTAGGTCAACAACGCATCGAAGCCGCCCGGTGCCTCGCCGTCGTGCGGGGCCTCGTCTTCGCGCGGGGCGTCGGAGACGATCAGGTGCAGGTCGAACTGCGACGTTCCGGTCTCGGTGTCCAGTGCCGAGATTTCCAGTCCGTCGAGCTCGAATTCTCGGCGGGCGAAGTTCTGGAACGAGAAGCCGACCTGGAACAGCGGGTGACGCGCCGTCGACCGGGTGGGGTTGACGACCTCGACGAGCCGCTCGAACGGTATGTCGGAGTTGGCGAACGCCTGCAGATCGGTCTCTCGAGCCGCGTCGAGAAGGTCCTCGAAGCTCGCTTCGCCCGCCACGTCGAGCCGCAGCACCAACGTGTTCACGAACATGCCGACGAGATTTTCGATGTCCGCTTCACCGCGACCCGCGATGGGGGTTCCGACGACGATGTCCGGCGATCCCGACATGCGCGAGAGCAGCACGGCGAACGCCGCGTGCACCGCCATGAACACCGTCGCGTTGTGTGCACGTGCCAGTTCGGTGAGTCGAGCGTGCGCGGCTGCGTCGATCCGGAAATCGACGCGGCCGCCTCGGAAGGTCTGCTCGGCGGGACGCGGACGATCGAGCGGTAGTTCGATCTGCTCGGGCAGCTCGGCCAGAGCACTTTCCCAGTACCGAACCTGCTGCGCAGCAATCGATTCCGAGTCCTCCTCGGACCCGAGAACCTGGCGCTGCCACAGCGCGTAATCGGCGTACTGCACCGGCAGGGGTGCCCACGCCGGATCGGAGCCGCGGGTGCGTGCGGCATAGGCGGTCATGACGTCGGTGGACAACGGCATCACCGACAGACCGTCGGCACTGATGTGGTGGATGACCATGCCGAGTACGAATTCGGTGTCCGAGACTCGGAAGAGCGCAGTCTTCAGCGGCACCCGGGTCGTGACGTCGAACGTCGCCGACAGTAGCTCCAGAACCCGAGCGGTCACCGACTCCGCGTCGGTGTCGATCACCTCGAGTGTGGTCGGCACCTCCGACATCGGCAGGATCACCTGGTGCGGGCCCTCGGGTGAGTCCGGGTACACCGATCGCAGGGTCTCGTGACGCTCGATCACGTCGGAGACGGCACGCTGCAACGCGTCGACGTCGAGACGTCCGCTGAGCCGAAGCGCGAACGGGATGTTGTACGCCGTGGACTCGGAATCGAAGCGGTTGAGGAACCACATCCGCTGTTGTGCGAGCGAGAGCGGCACTCGGCTCGGCCGCGTCGATGCCACCAGCGCCGGCCGCGCACCTGCGCCCGAACCCTGTTCGACCCGCACTGCCAGAGCCGCGACCGTCGATGCCTCGAACAATGCGCGGACGGGAACCGTCGTGTCCGCTGCAGCACCCAGCCTGGACACCACCTGGGTGGCCACCAGCGAATTGCCGCCGAGTTCGAAGAAGTCGTCGTCGAGACCGACCCGGTCGACGCCGAGAACGTCGGCGAAGACGTCGGCGACCATGTTCTCCACCGGAGTGGTCGGTGGCCGGAACTCACGAGTGCGCGCAGCCGGCTCGGGCAGGGCTCGTCGATCCAGCTTTCCGTTGGCGGTCAACGGAATCGAGTCGAGGACCACGAAGGCCGAGGGCACCATGTACTCGGGAAGGTTCTCCCCGACCGCTGCCCTGACGACGTCGATGTCGATGGTCGACTCGGCCGCGGGCACGACGTAGGCAACCAAGCGTGCGGCACCAGGGGTGTCCTCGCGCACGATCACCGCTGCCTGCCCGACGGCAGGAGCGGACGCAACGGCGGATTCGACCTCGCCCAGCTCGATTCGGAAACCGCGAATCTTGACCTGGTCGTCGGCACGACCGACGAACTCGAGTTCTCCGTCGGTCGACCACCGTGCCACGTCGCCGGTGCGGTACAGCACCGATCCGTCGTCTGCGAAGGGATCTGCGACGAACCTCGTCGCGCTCAACCCGGCTCGACCGAGATACCCGCGCGCGACCTGACCACCGGAGACGTACATCTCCCCCGGCACGCCTGCCGGTACCAGCGACAGCCGCGAGTCCAGCACGTACACCGAAAGCCCGGAGATGGCGCGTCCCACCAGGGATCCCGATGCCTGCGCCGCGGACCGCGCGTCCACGACACGGTGCGAGACGTGGACCGTGGTTTCGGTGATGCCGTACATGTTGACCAGTTGCGGGTAGTCGTCGCCGTGACGCTCGAACCATCCGGCCAGTCGTCGCAGCTCCAGCGCCTCGCCACCGAACACGATGTACCGCAACGAATAGTCGCCTGCCGAGCCTGCGGTGCGATCGACCTGATCGAGCTGGTAGAACGCGGACGGAGTTTGGTTGAGAACGGTGACGCGCTCACGAACGAGCAACTCCCGCAATGCTTCCGGCGACCTGGAGGTGAAGTAGTCGACCACCACGACGCTACCGCCGGTGGTGAGCGGGCCCCACAGTTCCCACACCGAGAAGTCGAACGCGAACGAGTGGAACAGCGTCCACACGTCGTCGCGACCGAAACCGAAGTGCCGCTGTGTGTTCGCCAACAGCCGGACCACGTTGCGATGCGGGATCAGCACGCCCTTGGGCTTGCCCGTCGAGCCCGAGGTGTAGATGACGTACGCCGTCGCAGCCGCGGTCGCCGGAATCGGATCGACTGCCGACACGTCGCTCTGGGTCGAGGCGGTGTCGATATCGATCCTGGGGAGCGCTGCGGGAAGCGCTACCTCCACACCGGTCCACGTCAGGACAACGACCGGACGAGAATCGGTGAGGACGAACTCGATACGGTCCGCCGGGTAGGACGGATCGATCGGGACGTAGGCACCACCGGCTTTGAGCACCGCGAGCAGTGCCACGACGAGATCGGCGGTGCGCGGCAGCACGACGGCCACCAGCGACTCCGGCCCGACCCCCTGGGCGGCGAGAATTCTCGCCAGCGCAGTCGAGGATTCGTCGATCTCGCGGTAACTCGTGGAGGCACCCTCGAACACCACCGCGGGCGCGTCGGGGTCCTCGGCCACCCGAGCGGCGAAGAGGTCGACGATCGTGTCGAGCGAATCGGCGACGGCAGGCGCGTCCTGGGCGAGCGCGAGCACTCGGCCGCGCTCGGCTTCGTCCATCACCGGGACGTCGCCGATTCGCTGCCCCGGATCGCCGGCCACGGACTCGAGGACGCGGATCAGGCGTTCACCGATTGCA
Source organism: Rhodococcus sp. NPDC076796 (assembly GCF_040702765.1). Classification (NCBI taxonomy): domain Bacteria; kingdom Bacillati; phylum Actinomycetota; class Actinomycetes; order Mycobacteriales; family Nocardiaceae; genus Rhodococcus; species Rhodococcus sp. NPDC076796. The sequence continues at coordinate 10,654 of NZ_JBFBMS010000021.1, forward strand.
CGCGCCGTGCTGTCGTCGTACAGATCGCGGGCGAAAGTGACGTCGATGGTCATGCCGCCGTCGACGTGGTTCTCGGTGAAGGTGAACTGAACGTCGAACTTGGCCGTCTCGACGTCGAGGTCGACTGCGCGCACGTTCAGGCCGGGGAGTTCGAGCTCGGTCTGCTCCATGTTCTGCACGGTGAGCATCACCTGGACGAGCGGGTGACGAGCCGCCGACCGCGGTGGGTCGAGTACCTCGACGAGCCGCTCGAACGGCACCTCGGCGTGGGCGAACGCCGACAGGTCGCTCTCGCGTGCCCGAGCCAGCAGCTCGGTGAACGCGCCGCCGTGATCGATTTCGGTCCGCAGGACCAGCGTGTTGACGAACATTCCGATGACGTCGTCGAGGGCCGCCTCACCGCGCCCTGCGACCGGAGTACCGATCGCGATGTCGGTCTCACCGGACAACCGCGACAGCAGCACGGCGAGCGAGGAGTGCAACACCATGAACAGCGAGCTCTGGTTGGCACGGGCCACGTCGCCGAGGCGGCCGTGTGTGTCGGCGTCGAGGGCGAGCGTGATGTTGCCGCCGCGATACGACGACCGGTCCGGGCGGACGCGATCGCCGGGGAAGGTGATCTCGTCCGGCAGCGCGGACAGAGCACGAGTCCAGTGCCGAATCTGGTTCGAGACCGGTGACGTCGGATCGTCCTCGGAACCGAGAACGGCCTGCTGCCAGAGCGTGTAGTCGACGTAGCGGACGGCGAGCGGAGCCCAACCGGGCTCGGTGCCCGCGCTACGGGCGGCGTACGCGACCATCAGATCCCGAGTCATGGGGCCGATCGAGAAGCCGTCTGCCGCGATGTGGTGGGTGACGAACGCCAGAACGTGGCGGTCCGACTCCAGCTCGAACAACGCAGCACGCAACGGCGGCGCCGCAGTGACGTCGAACCCGCCCATGGCCAGCGCCGCCAGCGCCGCCGGCAGTTCGGCCGTGGTGGTCGCAGTCGGCACCAGATCCGGCGTCACCTGTTCCGCCGGAACGATCACCTGAGAGGCGACGCCGTCGACCTCCGGGTACACCGTTCGCAAGGACTCGTGTCGCTCGACCACGTCGGCCACTGCCGCGCGCAGAGCGGAGATGTCGAGATCGCCGCTGAGCTCGATGGCGACGGGGAGGTTCTCCGTCGCGGATTCGGGGTCGAACCGGTTGAGGAACCACATCCGGCGCTGCGCGAGCGAGAGCGGTACCAGGTCCGGCAGGTCGGTGCGCACCAGAGGAATGCGGCGGCCCGAACCCGAGAGCTCGTCGAGCTTGGCCGCCAGGGCGGACACGGTCGAGGCCTCGAAGATCGTCCGAACGGTCACGGTGGTGTCGAGTGCCGCACCGATTCTCGACGCCACTCTCGTGGCGACGAGGGAGTTGCCGCCGAGGGCGAAGAACTCGTCGTCGGCACCGACGACGTCGATCCCGAGAACATCTCGGAACACTTCTGCCACAACAATTTCCGATGTGGTGGACGGCGCACGGAAGGCGCGCTGCTCGATGTTCGGCTCCGGTAGAGCGCGACGATCGAGCTTGCCGTTGGGCGTCAGCGGCAGCGCGTCGAGCACGACGGTCGCGGCCGGGACCATGTAGCTCGCGAGCGAGCGCGACGCGAAGTCGGTCAGCTCGGCGACGTCGACGGTCCCGCCGACCGCAGGTACGACGTAGGCGACCAGCTGGTCGCCCGCTGCAGCGGTCTGCCGAACCAGAACGACGACGGATTCCACGGACGGGTGCTTGCGCAACACGGTCTCGATCTCGCCGAGTTCGATGCGCAGTCCCCGCAGCTTGACCTGGAAGTCGGTGCGGCCCAGGTACTCCAACCGTCCCGAACCGGAGGACACTGCACGCCAGCGCACCAGGTCACCGGTGCGGTACATGCGCGTACCCGGTTCTCCGAACGGGTCGGGAAGGAATCGATCGGCCGTCAGGTCCGTTCGTCCGAGATAGCCGCGGGCCAGTTGAATTCCAGCGAGGTACAGCTCACCCGCCACACCGGGAGCGACCGGAGACAGTCGGGCGTCGAGGACATACGTCCTGGTGTTCCACACCGGGACACCGATCGGAACGAGGTCGACGTCCGCCTCCGTCACTGCGTGATAGGTGACGTCGACCGCAGCCTCGGTTGGACCGTAGAGGTTGTGCAGCGCCACGCCCGGCAGGACGCGTCGGAGCCGATCGCCGACCTCGGCGGGCAGCGCCTCTCCGGAAGCGAACAGAGTCCGCAGAGAGGTGGCCGCAGGCGACGGTGCCGCTGCCACGACGGAAACGAAGACCTCGAGCAGCGAGGGTACGAAGTGTGCGGTGGTGACCGACTGCGCCTCGATCGTCTCGAGCAGGTACTGGGGGTCACGATGGCCGTCGGGCTTCGCGATGACCAAGGTGGCACCGATCTGCAACGGCCAGAACAGTTCCCAGACCGAGACGTCGAACGTGACGGGGGTCTTCTGCAGTACGACGTCGTCGGCGGCGAGCTCGTACTCCGACTGCATCCACAGCAGGCGGTTGACGATCGCCTCGTGCGTGACGGCCACGCCCTTGGGCTGCCCGGTCGAGCCCGACGTGAAGATGACGTAGGCGGTGTTCGACGGTGTCAGCGCACTGATTCGGTCCGCGTCGGTGATCGGGGTATCGGAGAAACCGGACAGATCGAGGGTGTCGATATCGATGACCTCGACGCCGTCGGCCTCCACCGCGTCTCGTGATGTGGTCAGCACGCAGACCGGTGCCGCGGTTCCGAGAATGTGTGCGATCCGCTCGGCCGGCTGGTCCGGATCGATCGGTACGTACGCACCACCGGCGGCGACGATTGCGTGAATTCCGACGAGCAGTTCCACCGAGCGGCGGGCAGCGATGCCCACTGCGCTCTCGGGTCCGACACCGCGGGCGATCAGGAACCGCGCCAGACGAGCGACCCGTTCCTGGAATTCGCCGTAGGTGAGCGTTTCGTCTCCGAAAACCAGTGCAGCCGAGGACGATTCGACCAGGCCGGCGAGCGAGGCCAACGTCTGGGCGCGGTCGATCTCGTGCTCGGTGTCGTTCCAGTCGACCAGCACTCGCCTGCGTTCGACGGGCTCGAGCAGTTCGATGTCGCCGACCACGGTCGAGAGGTTGCCTGCGACGGCTTCGAGAACTGTGATCAGGCGCTCGCCGAGCGTGACGACCGTGGCTTCGTCGAAGAGATCGGTGGCGTACGTGACGTCGACGGTCATGCCCTGCGGAGCACCGCTGGGTCCGATCGATTCGACGAACGTGAACTGCAGATCGAACAGCGCGACCAGCGTCTCGAAGTCGACACCGGAGACCGACAGTCCCGGCAGTTCGAGATCTTTCTGTCCCAGGTTCTGGAACGCGAGCACCACCTGCACGAGGGGATGACGAGCCGTGGATCGGGCGGGGTTGAGGATTTCGACCAGGCGCTCGAACGGTACGTCGACGTGGGCGAGAGCCGACAGGTCGGTCTCGCGGGTGTCGGCGAGCACCTGGTCGAATCGCCGCGACGTGTCGATCTCGGTGCGCAGCACCAGGGTGTTGACGAACATGCCGATCAAGTCGTCGAGGGCTGCTTCACCACGACCGGCGACCGGGGTGCCGATCGCGATGTCGGCTTCGCCGGACAACCGTGACAGCAGTACGGCCAGCGAGGTGTGCACCACCATGAACAGTGAGGCGTTCTCTGCTCTGGCGGCATCGATCAATGCGCGGTGCAGATCCTCGTCGATGGAGAACCGCACGAGCGCACCACTGTTCGACGCCACGACAGGCCTCGGGCGATCGGACGGCACGTCGAGCTGATCCGGCAGGCCGGCCAGAGCGGTTGTCCAGTAGTCGATCTGCTGCGCGACGACCGACTGCGGGTCGTCCTCGGAACCGAGTACTTCGCGCTGCCAGAGGCTGTAATCGGCATAGTCGATCGGCAGAGGAGACCAGAAGGGCTCCTGGTTCAGCGAACGAGCCGCGTACGCGTTCATCACGTCTCGGGTGAGCGGGCCCAGTGAGAACCCGTCGGCCGCGATGTGGTGGACGACGAACACCAACAGGTGCTCGGTGGGGCTGACCTCGAAGAGTCTGGTCCGGAAGGGCAGGTCCTTCGACAGGTCGAATCCGGTCGTCGCCAGTTCTCGCAACGCGTCCGCGACGTCGTGGGCGGCGATGTCGATGGGCGTCAGATCCGGTGTGGCCGAGGCTGCGTCGACGATGACCTGATGGGCGGTTCCGTCGGTCTCCGGGAACACCGTGCGCAGGGACTGCTGCCGAGCGACGACGTCCGCGACCGCAATCTGCATGGCGCGACGGTCCAGCAGGCCGGACAGTCGCACGGCGATCGGGATGTTGTTGGCCGCGGACTCGACGTCGAACTTGTTGAGGAACCACATGCGCTGCTGCGCCAGCGACAACGGAATGTGTTGCGGCCGTTGCTGAGGAACCAGCGGCGGGCGGCTTCCGGTGGCGACCAGTGTGCCCAACCGCGCGGCCAGATCGGCCACCGTGGAGGTGTCGAACAGCTCTCGTACCGCGATTCGGGTGTCCATCGCGACGCCCAGTCGCGACACCAGTTGCGTTGCGATGAGGGAGTTTCCACCGAGCTCGAAGAAGTCGTCGTCGAGACCGACACGCTCGACTCCGAGGACCTGGGCGAAGACCTCGGCGACGGTGCGTTCGATGTCGTTGGTCGGTTCCCGGTACTCGGTCACCTCGAAAGCGGGATCGGGCAGGGCCTTGCGGTCGAGCTTTCCACTCGCGCCGAGCGGAAACTCCTCGAGCACGATCAGCGTCGACGGCACCATGTACTCCGCGAGTCGAGACCGCAGCGCACCGAGGACGGCTCCGGTTTCCACCGAGGCGCCGGACGGTACGACGTACCCGACGAGTTGCTCGTTGCGGACCACCACGACCGCCTGGGAGATCGACCGTTGCGCCAGCAATGCAGATTCGATCTCGCCGAGTTCGATGCGCAGGCCGCGCAGCTTCACCTGGAAATCCGACCGACCCACGTATTCCAGCTCGCCGTTGCGGTTCCACCGCACGACGTCGCCGGTGCGATAGAGGCGTCGCCCGGCCGGTGCGAACGGATGGGCCACGAAGCGATCCGCGGTCAGGTCCGAGCGTCCCACGTACCCGCGAGCCAGCTGCGTACCAGCGAGATAGAGCTCACCTGCGACACCGACGGGAGTGGGATGCAGTCGGGAATCGAGCACGTACACCGAGGTGTTCCACACCGGCGCACCGATGGGCATCACGTCCGAATCCTCGTCCGTGACAGCGTGATAGGTCACGTCGACGGC
>NZ_JBFBMS010000022.1:0-12005 GCF_040702765.1 Rhodococcus sp. NPDC076796
GAATTCGCGAACCTCCAGGTCGGATACGACCCCGCGCAGCGGTGGGTGCTCGTGTTCGCGGTCACGATGATGACCGGACTACTGGTGTCCCTGGTCATCACACGTCGCCGTGTCTGGTTCCGGGTCCACCCCGGCGAGCGCGGTCTCTCGCCAGTGGACATGGGTGGCCTGGCTCGCACCGATCACGCCGGCTGGGGACCGGAATTCCAGACCCTTCGGTTGAAGATCTGGCCGCACACGCAGAGCCCGTCCGAGAACCACGACAGAGAAACGGTGTAGCACCATGCCGATCGACGACACCCTCGCCCGGTGGAGCGACATCAGCTTCGAGACCGCCTTCGTGGTCTATCTCCTCGCCGCGATCGCATTCCTCGCACAGCTCGCAACGACCCGTAGCGCGGAACTGCACAATACGGAGCGACTTCGTGCTCGGATCATTGCTGCCACGTCGACGACGCCCGGACGCATTCCCGACGCACCCCGGCGAGTTCCATCCGAACGTTTCGGGCGTAGCGGACTCGGGCTGGTGATGGTGGCACTGACCCTGCATATCGGGTCGATCATCCTTCGCGGGATCGCCACCGGCAGGCCGCCGTGGGGCAACATGTACGAATTCGTCTCGGTCACCTGCGCAGCAGGTGTAGTCGCTGCACTGGTGGTGCTGCGCTCGACGCAGCTACGCACCCTGTGGTTGTTCGTTCTGGTGCCGACGTTGATCCTGCTGTTCGTCGCCGGCACCGTGCTGTACGCCGACGCAGCACCGGTGGTACCGGCACTGCAGTCGTACTGGCTGCCGGTGCACGTCTCCATCGTCTCGCTCGGCAGCGGGGTGTTCCTGATCTCCGGGGTTGCGAGCATACTGTTCCTGATCCGCATGAAGCATCCCGAGGACTCGGGCAGCCGCGTGAGCCGGATCGCAGCCCGCCTGCCCTCCGCGCAGACACTGGACATCGTGGCCTACAAGACCACGATCTTCGCCTTCCCGCTCTTCGGCGTCGGCGTCATCCTCGGCGCTATCTGGGCCGAAGCCGCGTGGGGCCGGTTCTGGGGCTGGGATCCGAAAGAAACGGTCTCCTTCATCACCTGGATCGTCTACGCCTCCTACCTGCACGCCCGCGCCACCAGCGGGTGGCGCAACACCCGCGCAGCATGGATCAACATCGCCGGATTCGTGGCGATGCTGTTCAATCTGTTCATCATCAACATGGTCGTCTCCGGCCTGCACTCCTACGCAGGCCTGAACTGATGACCGCTATCTGCCTCTCAGCGCGTCCGTACGGTCCTGCGGAATGGGCATCGGCGACATCGGTCCCGCCTCGACCCGGCCGGTGTTACCGGCCGGGTATCGCCCCGACCACGATCCTGGAGCAGCGATCACGATCCGGATCACCTGACCCCAGGATTCGCGCCGATCATGTTCTACCGCCGCAGCTTTCACCATCGCGGCGTGGTTGAGAGCATGCAATCACGGATAGTGCTGCGAGAGGATGTGTGTTCGTTCGAGGTGGTGCCAGCGCACCTCTGTTGTCGATGCCGCTGCTGCTGGGGTCATGTCGATCCCGTAGAGCCTGCATGCAGTCCGATCACCGCCCGCAGGTCTCTACCTTCCCTGACCGAGTTCGCTTCGCGCGGGAGTCGATGTGCAGCAGGTACATCCATCCGAGCACCCGGAGCTGCTGCCGTCGTCTGCTCCGATCGCCGAGGGTGACGGTGCGGTGGTGGCGGCCAGTAGGTTCCCAGATGCGAGAGGCGCAGCGTTCCTCGGCGTCGGGGCCGGAGCGCAGCAGGCATCCTCGAAGGCCGCTGCGGGTGCGATCGTGACATTGAGGGCACCGGATGCCGTAGGCGGTGGGACGAACCCGTCCAACGGTGTGGTGCGGGCGGCACGAATCGCATTGGCGATCACCAGGACTTCGGCGAGTTCGTGGACGAGCACCACAGTCGCCAAACCGAGGACGCCGGTGGCAGCCAGTGGGACGAGCACGCCGATGATCGCGATCGACAGGGCGATGTTCTGGACCATGATGCCGCGGGCATGCCGAGCGTGGGCCAGCACCTGCGGTAGATGCCGGAGGTCTTCCCCCATGAGGGCAACATCGGCGGTCTCGATGGCAACGTCGGTTCCCATTGCGCCCATGGCGATACCGACATCTGCGGTCGCCAAGGCGGGAGCGTCGTTGATGCCGTCGCCGACCATGGCAATCTTGCGTCCGGCCGCGATGTCGGCGAGCAGGGCCGCTTTGTCCTCGGGCAGTAGTTCGGCGTGGACGGCGGTGATACCCGCCTGGGTCGCCAGGGCCTGCGCAGTGAGTGCGTTGTCGCCGGTGAGCATCGCAGTGTCGATACCGAGCGCGGTGAGTTGGCGGACAGCCTCGGCGGCCTCGGGCCGCAGTTCGTCGCGGACGGCGATCGCAGCGATCAGGACTCCGGCGCGTTCGACGAGAACGACTGTGGCACCGCTGCTTTGGAGACGAGCGACGTCGGCGCGGAACTCCTCGGAGCTGGGGTGGGTGTCGAACCAGCTCGGTTTCCCGAGCCTGATCGCGGCTCCGTCGAGGGTGCCGGTCAGGCCGTGTCCGGCGATGGCAGTGACATCATCGGCTGCCGCGACGGTCGATACGGAAGCGAGGATGGCGCGGGCGAGTGGATGCTCGCTGCGCGCTTCGAGCGCAGCAGCAACGGCCAGCGCGGCGTCGCGGCCGATTCCCGCAGCGGTGACGACGTCGACGACCTCCGGTCGTCCTGCGGTGAGGGTGCCGGTCTTGTCCACGGCGACGACGCGGATGCGGCCCAGCTCTTCTACTGCTGCACCGCCTTTGATCAATGCCCCGTTGCGGCTCGCAGCCCCGATCGCCGCCACCACCGACAGCGGCACCGAGATGGCCAACGCGCACGGTGATGCCGCGACCAGGACCACCAGTGCGCGTTCGAGCCACAACATGGGGTCACCGAGCACCGCACCGACGCCGGCGACGAGGGCGGCGAGAATCATGATCGAAGGCACGAGGGGACGTGCGATCCGGTCCGCGAGCCGCTGGCCGGCCCCTTTGCGGTCCTGGGCCTGTTCGACGATGCGGACGATGCGCGCAAGCGAACTCTCCGATGCCGGCGCGGTGACGGTGATCTCGATGGCTCCGCCGCCGTTGATGGCACCGGCATGCACCTCGTCGCCGACACCGGCTTCGATGGGCACGGACTCGCCGGTGATCGCGGACACGTCCAGATTCGTCGAACCGCGTGCGATGGTGCCGTCCGTGGCAGCTCGCTCGCCCGGTCGCAGCACCATGGTGTCCCCGATCACGACATCGTCGGGGGGCAGGGCCTGCTCGGTTCCACCGCGCAGGACCGACACTGTCGGCGGCACCAAGGACAGAAGTGCGCGTAGTCCGCGGCGGGTCTTGGTGACCGCGTACTCCTCGAGTCCCTCGGCGACGGAAAACAGGATGCCGAGCATCGCGGCCTCGGGGATCTGGCCCAATGCGATGGCACCGAGGAGCGCGATCGTCATCAGCGTGCCGACACCGATGCGGCCGTGTCGCAGATTTCTCACCGTCGCGGGAACGAAGGTGACGGCCGCGATCGCGGCAGCGATCAGACCGCCGACGGTCGCGACCGCATCGGCACCCGTTCGACCGAGCAACCACGATGCGGCGAGGATGATCGCGGCTACCGATGCGAGTTGCAGCTCGCGGACCTGCCACAACCTCTGGGGTACGTCGGTCGGAGCCGGACCTGCCGTGCCCGTACCGTCGGCGGCCGGTTCGGTGGTCGGCGCAGCGGGGGTCGGTCCGCAGCACGCGTCAGCCATGATCGACCCCGGTGAGATCAGCGGTGGCCGAGGCGGTGGCCAGTGGCTCGGTCAGTATCGAGAGCAGTCGGGCGCCGCGATCGGTGAGCGAATACATGACCAACTTTCCCTCTCTGTTCGATGTGACGGCGTCCGCGGCTTTGAGTTTGCGGAGATGGTGGGAGACCAGCTTCTGGCTCTGTCCCACGATCCACGCAACATCGCAGCCGCACATCTGCCCGCCGGCGTTCAACGCGAGCGCGATGGTCAGTCGGGTGGGGTCACCGAAAGCTCGGGCAGCGTCGGCGACCGGTTCGATATCGCCGAGAGCAGGCAAGGCTGCGCGCACCCTCTCGGCGTGAGGGAGGTCCATACACAACAGATCGCACGAGTCCAAAGGTTCCAAGGCCATGGGCACAATCTAACAATCATGCGATCGTCAGGGAAGACCTTTCGGTCGACGTTCGTACGATTGTTAGTCTCACAACGGGTCGAAACGCCCATATCGGGCCCGTTGATCAGTCCGAACGAGTCGAGAAGGTAGTTGTATGAGCCGAGCGTTGAAGATTTCCCTGTCCCTGGTGGTCGTGTTCGCCGCCGCGTTGGCTGTATTTCTGGTGGTGGACCGATCGGGCACGCCGGATGCTGCCGCCGCCGAGCAGGCCGCCGCCGACCCTGCCTCGATCGCGGTGCGCGAGAACAGTCATCGGTTGAACTCGGTGCCCGACGGCCGGGTCACGTTCGTGGAGTTCCTCGACTTCGAGTGCGAGGCCTGCCGGTCTGTCTACCCAGCGATCGAACAATTGCGTGAGGAGTACGGCGACCGGGTGAGCTTCGTGGCCCGCTACTTTCCCATCGCCTCGCACTTCAATGCCGAACGCGCCGCACGCGCTGTCGAAGCCGCAGCACAGCAGGGCGGCTTCGAGGACATGTATCAGCGCATGTACGAGACGCAGGCGCAGTGGGGCGAACAGCAGGTTCCGCAGGACGAGTTGTTTCGGAGCTTCGCCGTCGAGCAAGGACTCGACATGAGCGCCTTCGATGCCGCTTACACCGACCCTGCGACGCTCGAACGCATCGAGGCCGACGTCGCCGACGGGATCGCGCTCGGCGTCCAGGGCACCCCGACGTTCTTCCTCAACGGCACCAAGATCGAACCCACCACCTACGGAGACCTCACCGATGCCCTCGACGCTGCACTCGGCTGACCGCGCAGCCGCTCTCACCCGACGCAGCGGACCGTTCGCCCGAAGCCTGCCCTGGCTGCTGCTGGTAGGAGGCGTGATCGGACTGGCCGCCGCGTTCGTACTCACGGTAGAGAAGTTCGCCCTTGCGCTCGATCCCGCCTACGCCCCGACCTGCAGTATCAATCCGGTACTCAACTGCGGATCGGTGATGGACACCCCGCAGGCGTCTGCGTTCGGATTTCCCAATTCCCTTCTCGGGATCGCGGGCTTCGCCGTCGTGGCGGCAGTGGGTGCCGCCCTGCTCGCCGGAGCCGTGTTCGCGCAGTGGTTCTGGAGTGCACTGCAGGTCGGTGTCACTGCTGCTGCGGTCTTCGTGCACTGGCTGATCGTGCAGAGCCTCTACGACATCGGCGCGCTGTGCCCGTACTGCATGGCGGTGTGGGCGGTCACCGTACCGATCTTCTGGTACGTCACGCTGCGCAACCTCGACCGCGGGGCTCCGAGTGCGGGCCGGCGGCAGTGGGCGGGAGTGTTGATGCGCAATCACTCGATTGCGCTGACCGTGTGGTTTCTCGTCCTCATCGCCCTGATCGCGCAGCGTTTCTGGTCGTACTGGTCCACGCTCCTATGATCCGCGACGTACCGTTCGCCCCTCTGCCGATCTCTCGAGAAAGAAGGTCACGGCGATGACGCGCGGCTGGTCGATCGTCATGCTCGTCGTTGTCGTTGCATCGATCGTCGCACTGTGGCCCCGCTCCGGTGGCGTCGAGGGCGGCCCATCCGACGTCATCGCCAACAATGTCGCGCCGGTCGGACCCGAACCCACACTGTCCCGCCCGCCGGATGACGCGGCACGAGCAACAGCGCTACCGCTGTGTCCGCAGCCGGTGCCACACGAAGGTGGGCCGCTGGCGGGAGTGATGGCGCGCTGCATCGGCAGTGCCGACGATGTCGATCTCGTCGACGTTCTCGGCAGCGAGGTGACGCTGATCAACCTGTGGGCATCCTGGTGCGGCCCGTGCCGCACCGAGATGCCCGTAGTCGATGCCTACGCCGCAGAACCCGACGCGATCCCAGTCATCGGAATCAACGTCGAGGACCGACCCGCGGACGCGGCCGCGCTGCTCACGCAACTGGGCATCCGCTATCCGAACTACATCGACGGCGGCAGCGTCCAGGACGCGCTCTCGGCACCGCCGGTCCTTCCCCTGAGTTTTCTCGTCCGCCCGGACGGAACGATCGAGCGCATCACCGACCCGACAGTGTTCGAGACGACAGACCAGATCCGCACTGCAATAAAGGACTTCACCTCATGACACGTTTCCTACCCGTGTGGGTCGGTACTCGACGACAAGGCGGCACGCCCACCGCGGCAATCGGATCGATTCTTGCCGTCGTACTACTGATCTCCGGATGCTCCGCTGGTGCCGACGCTGCACCGTCCGGCGGGAGCTTCGACTTCGTCGCGCCCGGTGGCCGAACCGACATCGTCTACGACCCTCCCGAAACACGCGGAACCATAGGCGAGCTCGCCGGCCCCGATCTGATGGAGGAGGGCAAGACGACCGCTCTGGCGGACTACGACGGAAAGGTCGTCGTGATCAATCTCTGGGGTCAATGGTGTGGCCCCTGCCGCGGCGAAGCCGACGACCTCGAAGAGGTCTACGAGGCCACCCGTGAGCGCGGTGTGCAGTTCCTCGGTATCAATGTCCGAGATCCGCAGAAGGACAAAGCGCAGGACTTCGTGGTCGACAACAACGTCACTTACCCTTCGATCTACGACCCCTCGATGCGGACGCTGATCGCCCTCGGCGGGAACTATCCGACCAGCGTCATTCCCTCGACGCTGGTACTCGATCGCCAGCACCGGGTGGCCGCGGTCTTCATGCGAGCCCTGCTCACCGAAGACCTGCTTCCCGTCGTCGAACGGATAGCCGCGGAATGACGACTCTTCTCGCCCAAGACATCGGGTCGACGTTCCAGAACGCGGCATCGAGTGGGCCCCTACTGCTGGCGATCGCGGCATGCATGCTCGCCGGGTTGGTCTCGTTCGCCTCACCGTGCGTGGTGCCGCTGGTGCCGGGATACCTGTCCTACCTGGCAGGCATCGCCGGCGCCGACGCCCAATCAGCCCGCGACGCCCAATCAGCCCGCGGCACCCAATCGGCCTGCGAGGCTCAGTCAGCCGATGCCCGGACACCCAGCACCGCGACCGCCGGTACGTCGTCGACGGGTCTCGTGAATCGCTGGCGTGTGGCCGGTGCAGCGTCGTTGTTCGTCGCCGGGTTCACCATCGTCTTCGTCCTCGCCACAGCCTCGGTCTTCGGAGTCATCGGCACCTTGCGCATCAACGAGCAAGTACTCCAACGCGTGGGCGGGGTCATCACGATCATCATGGGTGCGGCGTTCATCGGGTTGATACCCGCACTGCAACGCGACACCCGATTCGCACCCCGGCAGATCTCGTCCCTTGCAGGAGCGCCGCTGCTCGGTGGGGTGTTCGCGCTCGGCTGGACGCCGTGCCTGGGTCCGACCCTTGCCGGCGTGCTGTCCGTGGCGGCAGGCACCGAAGGTGCAACCGCAGCCCGCGGGGTCACTCTCATCGTCGCGTACTGCCTGGGACTCGGCCTACCGTTCGTCGTTCTTGCGTTCGGTTCGAGTTCGGCGATGCGCGGTGTGGGGTGGCTTCGGAGGAACTCTCAGAGGATCAAGGTGGCGGGCGGTGTCATCATGATCGCCGTCGGCATCGCACTGCTGACCGGGGTGTGGGGGTTGTTCATCGCCTGGATCCGCAACGAATTCGTCAGTGCAGTGATCCTGCCCATCTGATCGTGATGTCGCCGAACCGCCACGCCGCATTGCATTGTTCGGGAGGCCGAACTATATTTTCAGGGTTCTGACATATTGTTGGTGCCGGAGGGTGTGGTCATGTCTGTGCTGCAGCGCCGATCGTCTCGGCCGCCCTCGAGGTTTCGGTCTGGCCTCGTTCTGCTCGGTCCTGCTTTCGTCGCCGCGATCGCCTACGTCGACCCCGGCAATGTCGCCTCCAACGTCAGCGCCGGCGCGCAGTTCGGGTACCTGCTGGTCTGGGTGATCGTCGCCGCGAACGTGATGGCCGGCCTCGTGCAGTTCCTCTCCGCCAAACTCGGCATCGTCACCGGAATGACACTGCCCGAAGTGGTCCGCGAGAAGTCGAGCAAGAGTGTGCGACTGGCATATTGGGGGCAAGCAGAAGTGGTCGCCATGGCGACCGACCTCGCAGAGATCGTCGGCGGTGCGATCGCTCTTTACTTGCTCTTCGACCTGCCGCTCCTGATCGGCGGCCTCATCACCGGAGCCGTATCGATGATCTTGTTGCTGGTCCAGGATCGCCGGGGCCAGCGCCCGTTCGAGTTCGTGATTCTCGGTCTACTCGGTGTCATCGCCGTCGGATTTCTTGCCAGCGTCGTCGTGGAACCGCCATCGTTCACCGCCGCTGCCGCCGGGTTGATTCCGCGGTTCGACGGCGCGGAAAGCGTATTGATAGCCGCCGCTATGCTCGGTGCGACGATCATGCCGCACGCGGTCTATCTGCACTCCGGCCTTGCACGTGACCGGCACGGACACCCCGAGGCAGGGCCTGTCCGGCAGCGGTTGTTGCGGATCACCCGGATCGATGTCGGGTTGGCGATGCTGCTGGCCGGTGCAGTGAACATGTCGATGCTGCTGTTGGCGGCCTCGACGCTGGGAGGCCGAGAGGGCGTCGATTCCATCGAAGGAGCTCACACAGCAGTAGGAGACACTCTGGGGCCGGTGGTAGCGCTGCTGTTCGCGGTGGGCCTGCTGGCCTCGGGCCTGGCATCGACATCGGTCGGGGCATACGCCGGCGCGATGATCATGGACGGCCTACTACGTCAGCGCATTCCGATTCTGGTGCGACGACTGGTGACACTTGTTCCCGCACTGGCAATTCTGGCCGCGGGGGTCGACCCCAGTCGGGCACTGGTCGTCTCACAAGTCGTCCTGTCCTTCGGTATTCCGTTCGCGCTCATTCCCTTGGTGCGGTTCACCTCGGACCGCATCCTGATGGGCGGCGATGTCAATCACCGGATCACGGCATACGCGGCATGGCTCATCGCGGGAATCGTCGTCGCACTCAATGTCGCGTTGATCTATCTGACCGTCGCCTGACTGCGCGCGGGTGGACAAGTCCAGCATGCGCTTATTTCAGGACGATGACCACGCGTAGCGCGTCGACGGACGTCCGGGTCATCGAGTTTCTGCTCGAGGGTGCGGTCAGGGTGCGCCGTTGCCTGCCGTGGTGGGCTCGTGTTGGCTTTTTTCATCGGTATGGAAAGTGATCAGATTGCCGTCGGTGTCGACAGCTGCGAACTCCGTCGTTCCCCAGTCCGTCGAGACGGGACGACCCGCGTCTGCGGGATGGAGCACTCCCGCGCGGGACATCTCGGCGTAAAGGTCGTTGATCTCGTCCACGGCGATGCGGCAGCTGGCTGTGCCGGCAAGGAACGTCTCGGCTCCGCTGCATACCGGCCATGCCGCAGGGTCTGAACGGGTATTCCAGCTGTCGTCGTCGGCGGCCCACAAGTGGATCTCGACGTCGTCGCGGGTAAGTCTCGCGAAAGTCGGGTCGGTGTACCGGGTCGTGAAGCCGAACGCGCGGACGTATATCTCTACAGCGGTGTCGATGTCTCGTACCGGCAGCGCAGGTACCACTTTCGACATGCCCATAGGCAACACTAACGCCGACGAGCCGGAGTAGGAGCCGAACCCACATCAATTGCTGGCGCTCAGTGCATTCGACTTCTGACACAGTGAACGCGACTCCTGAAACTGACAGGATCGATATCGAGACTCAATCGTGATGTGTCTCAGAAACCTGTCTCAAGCTCTGACGCGCCGCCTGTGCCTTGTCGGCCGTTTCTGAGACAGTCATCCTCGTGAGCGCCGTTTTGGGATACATGAGGGTCTCGACCACCGATCAGTCGCTGGATCTACAGAGAGACGCACTGACAGCCGCCGGCTGCTTCCGCATCTGGGAAGAGGTCGCATCCGGAGCAGACAAAGACCGACCTCAGTTGCAGCTGCTCCTCGAGAGCGTGCGCGCCGGCGACGTCGTCGCAGTATGGCGACTCGATCGACTCGGCCGCTCACTGAGCCACCTCATCGAAACCGTCAACCTCATCGAAACCAAAGGTGCAACACTGCGCAGCATCACCGAAGGCATCGACACCTCGACAGTCGGAGGACGCCTGACCTACAACATCTTCGGCTCCCTCGCCGAATTCGAACGAGACCTCGTCAAAGAACGCACCATGGCCGGCCTCGCAGCCGCACGAGCCCGCGGCCGCATCGGTGGCCAACCAGCCAAGATCGACGCCGACAAAGCTCGTCACATCCGCAGAATGCTCGACGACGGCACACCCAAAACCGAAATCGCATCAGTACTCGGAATCGGCCGCGCCACCCTCTACCGGCACCTCAGTTCGCCTGCGGGTTAAGCGATTAGCTCCCATCACGGTGTACGTCCGGCCCCGGGTTCCTTTGGCGAGACACTTCCACCGGGTACACCAAAACGGCGACAGGAGGGGTCGCACGTCCTCTGTCTCTGCCAAGGAAAATTGGCGGCTCGCAAGGTCAGGACCGGAACAAATTTCCGTACAGCTGTGCAATGGATTCGAAGACTTCTACGGGATCCACATAATTGTTCTTGTCTCGTAACGCGTCTTCGAGGGCATCTTCGTTCACGATGTTGTCGGGGACCAGCACGTGCCACTTGTAACCCCGCGGTTGTGGACGAACTCCTGCCGAGGCCAAGTATGCATTGATGTCCTCGTTCTGTGCACGCAAATCTTCTTCAGTGAAGGCCTCGAACCAAACTTCCTGCGGGTCACCGGTTGCCTGGTGACCGCGTGACACTTTCACGGGCGGATGCAGCGCCGCTGGATACGACGTCCGAAAGCATCGGCCCGGACCCGCAGCCCAGGCAGTCAACGCCCCATGACCGTTGGCGACGAGCGGTACGTATCGACCCGTGGGCAGACCTTCAGGTATTTCACCCTCGTCATCCGCGACCGGGTAATCGCCCCAGTATTGAGCCATACCGTCTCCTTTAGGCTGAAACGAACTCTGGCCTCGGCCGCCGAAGCGCCGAGGCCAGAGGCGACGATCAAGATGCTAACCGATCTGGAACGACCCGATGGGGTCCCCGGTCTGTGACAGCAGGGGAATCGTCCGGGGAGCTGGCGTCGCGGCAGCGTCGACTACCGAACCAACCAAATCGTCCGACCTGACGTACCCCAGCTCACCATCGGTACCGATGGCGCTGACCAGGTCAGGGAGTTCAGCATCTGCCTGCGCGGCCTCGCCGGTTCCGTAGCTCTCACCGTCCGGATTTGTTCCTTGTGCGCGCGCAGCGTCGCCGTCTGCGCGAGGTGCAGCCAGGGCAGCGGGGGCAGGGTACTGGAGGGGGTCGGACGGGAAGGTGACGTACTCCGACATGTTTCCACCGGACGGCCACACCGCCACGAATCCATGACTGTTGTAGAAGCCGGGTCCGCAGTCTCGAGTGGACGTAGCGGTCTGAGAACTCGTGTTGAACAGGTTGAACTGGTAGTCCGTCGCCGAGCACAACGCACCCTCCCGGAAGAGGCGGGCTTTGGAGCCGATAACACCCTGCGGCACAGTGCTTCCGAAGGCCGTGTAAACACGCGTCGACGCTTTGGGAACTCCGGCGTTGTTCCTGACTTGTCATTGGTCGACATATTCGAGCGCGAACGGAATCAATGCAGAATGCACCGAATGCGTTCTCTACCAACAGGTCTGCAGCAATCCGCCTCGGTTGCAGACCGGCCGGTTTTACCTACCCTAGCGGCAAAGTTGCCGATTACGCTAGCGCAAGTAATGAAACGGTCAAAAGTATTGAATCGAGTCGAATCATAGACGGTATGGAGGTCTTGGCTGGGGCCCCTCCGCATGTAAGCGTGGGTTGCCGACAGGAGTGGGTCCTGGCCGGTAGAGCCACAGATGTGGGA
>NZ_JBFBMS010000023.1:0-2252 GCF_040702765.1 Rhodococcus sp. NPDC076796
GGGCTCGGGCTTGGGACTGCATGAAGTGTTCGACCTCGACCACCACGAACAGGGCAGTAGCGGTGGCTACCGAGCGGCCCTGCGCATCGTCCATCGTGGCCGTGAGATCCAGTTTGCGCCCATCACGAGACCGAACGGCAGCACGCAATACGTATGGAGTGCCGAGCAGAACCGGCGCCAGGTAGTCGAGCTCGAGACGCCGCGTCACGGCGAGCTCACCCACTGTGTAGAGCAGGAAGCCGAACAGATCGTCGAGAACGGTCGCCACCGCGCCGCCGTGTGCTATCCCGGGTGCCCCGACATGACGTTGATCGAACACATGGTGAGCCACCACGCCGTTCTCGTCACGCTGGACCGACAGGGCGTGGCCGTGCGGGTTCTGCGGCCCACAACCAAGACAGTCGGGGTGGTGGGGCGGTAGATCAGGCGAGTCGAAACTCGTGCTCCAGAACGAGCGCGCCCAGTTCTCGACAGCGGGGCCGGCCGACCCGCTGACCTCGTCTGGAATTCTTTTCATGGTCGGACCTCTCTGTCGTGAAAAAATTGTGCCGAGTCTGTCGCGTCTTCGTGCGCTCGGCCTGCACCGCTGTTAGTTTCGAAAGATAAACTGCACTATGTCAGAAGTGAACCGCACTAAAGGATCGACCAAGCCGACATAGCTTTAAAGAGAGAAGTGATCTGCCGCGAGGATTTCGGACCTGGAGATGACTATTCTGAGGCCGCGTTTGCGGACTGCCCGTAACTGAGTTCTTGTCTAGGGAACATTCCAGCCACCACGAAGGGCATCTCGCGAATGCAACTCTCTCACACCCGACCTGCCTCGGCCGAATGCTGCGACGACCCCAATCTCTGCCGCTCCGCGGCGGCAGGCGAGGCCCGCGCGCCTCGCATCAAGATGACCGCGCTCTGAGGTCGATTTGTTGCGCCCAACGCTTGAAGGAGCGCGTCCAGCGCGATGTCCTCGTTATCGAATATCAAGATTGCATGGAGGTCGTCGCGGAGTGCGCAGCGGGCGCAGAAACGGGCTCGGTAGCGTTCGCCTTTCGTGGTTGCAGGCGTTCGCAGCGCAGGTCGAGCGCGATGCCGGGCGCACTCTTGGCGTTGATCGCGGAGTTGAACCGTCAGATCGGCGACCTCGAAGCCGAACTGACCCGCCATTTTGAAACACACCCGGACGCTGACACACAACGCCGCCATCTACCTCTCCCTGCCAGGAATCGGTGTCATCCTCGCCGCCCGGGGCTCGGTGAATTCAGCGACGACGTCGACCGCTACACCAACGCCAAGTCTCGCAAGAATTACGCCGGTACGTCACCCCTGACAGTTGCGTCGGGCAAAGAAGCGGGCCGTACTGGCTCGACATATCCGCAACCGGCGGCTCTACGATGCCATCGACCGGTGGGCGTTCTGCGCCCTCAGCCAGAGTCCGGCCGCTCGCGCGTTCTACGAACAACACCGTGCTACCGGAGACCTCCACCACCAAGCGCTCCACGCACTCGCCAACAGACTTGTCGGGCTCCTGCACGGGTGCGTACGCCACTGCACCGAATACGACGAACACACCGCTTGGGCACACCGCACCGCGCAACAACCCGACGCAGCTTGACAAGTTACAATTATTGGATATCTAGGGTGATTCAGTCCATTTTGTGGCGGGACGCGAAACCGGGATGGCTGAATGGCAGACTGCGTGAGAAGGCCACGCCTACGGTTGTGGCCGCGCCGTCGATGATTCCCCACGTCGTCTCTGATAGGTGTGCGGCGAAGAACGTATCATCCACCCCTTGCTCACGACCGTTGTCGATCCACCACTGAGTCGCAGATAGACCAGAACCCAGAATGGACGCCACGGCCAAGGGAATGACCGAAGTATCTGCGTGAACACGCTGAAGACTTTCAGTGAACCGATCGGCGACGACCTCCATCACCGACCTCAGTTCGTCAGCAACTCCGCCATTTCCCGATCCGGAGTACTGAAACAAGTGATTCGCCATAAGGAATCTGACGACAGTGGGATACTGCCCGACGAGCGCGACGTAGCTCTGGACGGACGAGCGAACCATGTCGTCAACCGAAAGATAATCTTGGTCGGCGAGAATAGTGACTTTCGCCGAATCCCACATCAACGCACCGAGTTTCGCCGCCACCGCCGCGTTCAAGCCCGCTTTGTCGCCAAAGTAGCGATACAGCTTTGGTTTAGATACACGGGCCTCCGCAGCGATGTCGTCCATGCTGACGCCTGCACCATACTT
>NZ_JBFBMS010000023.1:2349-4686 GCF_040702765.1 Rhodococcus sp. NPDC076796
ACCCCAAATTCTCGTTGTGCACCCCGCTGTCGCATGCTGGGGCCGCGTTCTTCGTGCCGACCCTGACGAAAGGCGGCCCGATGATGGTGCTGCCGAAGTTTTATCCGCCGAGGTGCTGCGCACCATCGACGCAAAAAAGATCACCGTGGCGATGCCATCGATGCTGTACGCCTCGATGGACCCCTCCCAACTCGGACACGCGCGGCCTGTCGACGATCGTGGCCGTCTCACGAGCTCATGTGTGTCCGTCGACGGTTCAAAAGCCATCGCCTACCGTGGCTGCGTCCAATCGGGCCGCTGCTTCGTTGAAATAGTTTGGTGCCTCCATGTTGATCATGTGACCGATCTGTGGCAACGCCACGAACTCATGCAACCGGCGGCGCTGCTGCAGTCGGTCGGCGAGATCAATGGAATGAACCGCGGGTGTCAACTTGTCGGCCGAGCCCACGATCACGGTCGTCGGAACCGTAAGTGAGTCGATTCCTTTGCTCACATCGATGGTGGCCAGGACCCTGCCCCACATTCCCCGAACCGCAGGGGGGCACCGCAGTACTATGTCGGAACACTCAGCCACAACGTCTGCTGGCGCGTGTGGACCCATCGTCCCGTATTTCACCAACCGTCGGTTGAAGCGAGTGTCAAGCATCTCCGGTCCCGCGGTGGCGAGCCCGGCTGCGAATGCCCGCTCCAGTGAGGCGCGGAATCGACGTGGCGACCCAATTAGCGTCGATTTACTCACCAACTGCGAGGGGCCGGTACTCGCCAAGACGGCACCACGGGATAAGACGGGCACCGACTCCGGGTGCTCGGCAGCCCAACCCATGATGGACATCCCGCCCATACTATGACCGGTCACCAATGCCTTACGATTAGACGTGACGACAGCGCGCAAGACAGCCTCGAGATCGTCGCCGAGCACCGACGAAGAGAAGGGCGCGCGACCCCGGTCGCTCCAGCCATGCCCTCGTTGGTCATACACCACCACACGGTGTGTGGTGGCGAAGTGCTCGATCTGAGGTCTCCAGAACCGACCTTGGCAAGCCCACCCGTGGCTGAACACCAGCAGCGGCGCATCATCACCGAGCCCGTACTCCTCGACAAACAGCCTCGTGCCGTCACTGGAGAGAACCTCCCGCGACCGCCGCGACAATAGGCCAGCTTTCGAGGAGTCAGAGGTCATCGAAACTCACCGTCACAGCGTCGGTGAGCGGAAGTGCCTGGCACGCGAGTCGCTCGCCGTCCTCAATGTCGTCGTCTACGAGGATGTTGTTCTGCACCATCTCGACATCGCCATCGATGAGCTTGCACACACACGCGCTGCATGCGCCCTCTCGGCACGAGTACGGTGCATTGTGCCCTCGCGAGAGCAGCACATCGAGCAGAGGCGTGTTACGTGGCCACTCCGTGGTGATGCACTCTCCGTTCAGGTAAACCGTGGCCGTAGCTACACCCTCGTCGTC
Source organism: Rhodococcus sp. NPDC076796 (assembly GCF_040702765.1). Taxonomy (NCBI): domain Bacteria; kingdom Bacillati; phylum Actinomycetota; class Actinomycetes; order Mycobacteriales; family Nocardiaceae; genus Rhodococcus; species Rhodococcus sp. NPDC076796. Next base: position 3,810 of record NZ_JBFBMS010000023.1, read on the forward strand.
ACTGAGTCGACGCAGTGTTGCGGTGTCGAACGGGTCACCCGTCAGCGACTGGAATACCTCTCGATGTACATCCGAATGATCCACTCCGCATGCGGCGGCAGAGCTTTCCACAAGATCCATGAAAGGGGAAGGCCCGCAGGTGAAAATTGCCGATCCCTTGTGTTCACGAATAATCTTTTCTACAGCCTCTGATGTGGGAATCCCGTTCTCCGACTCAAGCCAGTCAACCAAAGTGAACCGCTCGGCGAATTCAGATCTAATCTGCTCAAGCCGGCACTTGTACATGATCGAATCGGAGTCACGGTTTGCGTAGAACAGGACAACTTCCCCACTGCCCGACACCAGAGCCGACTGCACCAGCGACAGAACCGGAGTGATGCCGCTTCCGCCAGCGAAGAAGAGCAAGTCGACGTCGAGGCTCTTAGCGGTAAACTTTCCCGATGGCGTGAGGACGGTCACCTCCATGCCGATGGAAACGTTGTCACACAACCAGTTCGACGCATACCCCCCAGCGGTGCGCTTCACCCCGATCTCGAGGCGGAAGTCATCGACATGAGGCGAACTGCTCAGCGAGTAGCATCGTGCGACGTGGCCCGTCTGGTCGGACGGGATCTTCAACGTAATGAACTGCCCGGGTAGATGCTTGAAATCGTCGACGATCTCGTCAGGCACTTCGAAGGCGATGCTCACGGAGTCCTTGGTCTCCTGCACGACCTCCGACACGGTCAGCGTTCGCGATCGCGCGGTGGTGCCCGGCCGATTCTCCTGTTCGAGGGTCATTTGATGATCCCCCGCTTACGAGCCAAGGCGTAGCCCGCGCGTGTGACAGGCGCAGAGATGTCCTGGTAGCGCGGACCGACAACGCGTGCGACAAAAT
>NZ_JBFBMS010000023.1:4780-6355 GCF_040702765.1 Rhodococcus sp. NPDC076796
ACGGGGCTTCTTCTTGTCCATTCCCTTGAGGATGGCGCACGCAGCTTTCTCCGGAGTGGTCCTGGCGATGTTGTTGAACATCGAGGCAATGGTGGCGGTATCTGCCCCCATATCGGATACACCACGAGCGTTGTTGACGATATTAGTCTTGACGCCGCCGGGGTGAACGCATGTCACCGTGACCGGATGCCGACTGATTTTCATCTCTTGCCGAAGCGCTTCGGTGAAGCCACGCACACCGAACTTCGCGGCGTTGTAAGCGCTTTGACTGGGGATCCCGACCAGACCGAAGACGCTGGAGGTGTTTACCAGATGACCATCACCAGAGGCGATCAGATAAGGCAGGAACGCCTTGGTCCCGTTGACGACACCACCGAAGTTGATGCCCATCAGCCAGTCGAAATCCTCCCAGGACATGTCGACAACGTCGGCGCCGAGGGCGACGCCGGCATTGTTGAACACCATGTTGACGCGCCCGAAAGACGACTGCACGCTCTCTGCGTAAACCTGGAACGCAGCACGATCTGCCACGTCCAACACCGCGGTCTCCACGGTCGCACGATGCGCGGTACGGCACATGTCCGCCGTCTCCTCGAGATGCACTTCGTCGACGTCGGACAAGGCAAGGCTGGCCCCGCGTTCGGCCAGTTGGAGGGCAAGGGACCGACCGATCCCTGAGGCGGCTCCCGTGACGACTGCGACCTGGGTCGCGTAATTGCCTGCTGTCGAACTACTCACTGTCGGATACTCACTTCTCGATGACCTACGGTTGGATTGTCAGGCGATCTCGTACTCGGCGGGCTCGAAGTCTTTCGTCGCTCGCCAGTACTGCCAGGTGAACCCGGGCCACACCGTACGGTTGACACCTTGCGAGTCCAGATACCAACTCGTACATCCGCCGTTGGTCCACACGCCCTTGGCGAGCTTGTGTTGGATGCTCTTGTTGAAGTGTTCTTGAACCTCGGCCCGCACATCAACACGCTCCGCACCTCGACTGTCGACGGCGTCGATGGCCTTCATGATGTACTTGATCTGCTGCTCGATCATGAACACGACAGAGTTGTGCCCAAGACCCGTGTTAGGTCCGAGCAGGAAGAACAGGTTCGGGAAGCCCTCGGTGGTGATGCCGAGGTGGGTATTGATGCCCGTCCGGTGCCAGTGCGACGGCAAGTCCTCGCCCCGAGCGCCCTTGAGCGCGAGTTGATCGAACCCGTCCGTGACATGGAACCCTGTGGCGTAAATGATCACATCCACAGGGTGTGACACGCCGTCAGGGGTGACGATCGAATCGGCAGTGATCTTTTCGATCCGATCGCTGATCACTGTCGTGTTGGGGGCGGCGAGCGCAGGGTAGTAGTCGTTCGATCCCAGGATGCGCTTGCATCCGATGCGGTAGGACGGCATCAGCTTCCGGCGTAGCTCGGGGTCGGTGATAGAACGCTCGATGTTCCATTTCGCCACCTTTTCGATTGGTCGCATAAGGTTGGAGTGGCCGTTGAGCCCGAAGGCCAGGCTCTCTGCGCCCCAGTAGACCGACCACCGAGCGAGGCGGCGAGTAATGGGGATCTTGCTAAG
>NZ_JBFBMS010000023.1:6450-8433 GCF_040702765.1 Rhodococcus sp. NPDC076796
ATGTACTGCGCGACGTACTCCCGGCCCGACTCGGTACGCAGGTGCCACCGAGATTCGGACTCGCTCCAGTATCCGGAGACCAACTTCTGCCCGAAGTGGATCTTCTGAGTGACACCACGCTTGTTGGAGATATCTTTCAGGTACTGCTCGATTTCGGGCTGCGAGGACCACACCTTCGACCAGCTACCGCGACTCTCGAACGAGTAGGAGTACATCAGTGACGGTACGTCGCACGCGCATCCCGGATAGGTGTTGTCGCGCCACGTCCCACCGACGGAGTCGGCCTTTTCTAGAACGATGAAATCACTGTACCCGCGTCGGCGGAGCTGGACGGCCATACCGAGGCCAGAGAAGCCGCTGCCGATGATGAGAACTTTGGTAGTGATGGGCTCGGTTATTCCCGGGTCTGTCGCCGTGGCGGCGGACTTGGCGTTGGAGGACGGCATTGTGAAAATCTCCTGATCGAATGCAGAAAACGGACCCGCACGGCGCGCCGTGACGCGTGGCAGGTGTGGGAATGTCATCCGCCCAAGCCCACGAACCGAGGAATCCGGTCGTGGGGTCGAGGAATGGGCTGTGGGACGCGCGGACCGGGCCGGGCGTGTTAGCGCAGATCGTCGGGCAGGCTGCGCGTTGCGCGCCACATCGCCATCGTGAACTTCCCCTCCATCATTCCGGCCTCGTGGAAGAATCGGATCATCGGCTCGGACATGAACTGCAAGTTGACGCGATAGTTCGGGCTCGTCTGCTGCGCCCACAGGCCGCGCAGACGGCTGATTCCGACATCGGGATATACCTTCGGATTGATGAGCAACGGGTATGCAAAGTTCGCAATGGCCGCCAACGTGCCTCTATGCCAGGCGCGCGAGATGCGTCCGCGACGCTGCATCCCTTCCACCATTTCCAGCCGCGCGAACGTGATGTGACGGGCCTCTTCGAGAACGTGGATCTTCATGAGCTGGCGCAGCTGCGGCTGCATTTTCGGGTCATTCATCGCCTCGCGCTGAGCGCGGTCGAGGATCTCCTCGATGAGCAGAGTCGCGCCGGACACGGACGGGCCGAGAGGCACAAAGTGCAAGATCTTCGCGATGCTCAAGAACCCCTTCGGCAACTTGTACGGTGCCAGGCCCGTCTTGTTGATCAGTCGGGCGAACATCGTCGAGTGACGTGCCTCGTCGCCGATCTCGTTAAGGGCGTAGAGGGACCTTTGATCTGTCAGGGCGCCTTTGGCGGATGTTCGGAGCAGCGCCGAGCTGAGCAGATTCTCCGCGTAGATACCGAAGCTGAGGATGCTGACGATTTCGTGGCGCCCGAGTTCCGCCTTTTGCTCGTCGCTCATTCTCTCCCACAGCTTGGTGCCGTAGAGCGAGACCCGATGCTCTGGCAGGTAGTACTTTCCTTCCTCCCAGGGTGAGTCCCAATCGATGTCGATCTCCGCGTCATAGAATTTTTCGGCCGCCGCCCGCAGCAGTCGGCCGGCAGATCTCTGCATGTCGACGGGCTTGCGGGCGCTGACACGCGCAGCGCCTTCCGTTGAGACGTCGGGCTTGGTCTCCACATTTTGAACGGTCATGTGACACCTCCGTTGCGTTCCGGGCCGAGCTGAGTCTCGACTTCATACCCGTACTCCGGGTACCAGATACTGATAGTGTCTGCGCCAATGCGTTCTTTTGTCAATGTTTGATGTGAAGAAAGTGAGCCTTGCGTGTCTGACGACCACGATCTCGACTACTCCGGCGAGGGCACCTTGGTGTGCCGTGGCAAGGAGATTGCTGTCGGGGTGAAGATCAAAGGCTATTTCCAGCCCCTCAACGGCTTATACACCTGGTACGGAAGGATCGACAAGAATGATGCGCTCCACGCCGCCCTCTCGGGAAGGCGCACGGTTGCCGTCTTTGCGACACCAGAGGGACGCGCCGAGTGCGTCGTGGGCGACCCTGATTTCTGGGACCGCTATCGCATCTCGGGCACGAGCAGACCGCC
>NZ_JBFBMS010000024.1:0-7891 GCF_040702765.1 Rhodococcus sp. NPDC076796
GAAGCCGAGTGCAGCTGGGACTTCGTGTTCCTGGGATCGAACATCGACGCCGTCGAGGTGGGCACCGATCTGGGCTTTCAGGGCGGCAAGTCGATGACGTACGTCTCGACGTCGGTGGGCGTGACGGCGGCCTTCGATTCGGTGGCGGACTACCAGCATCGGAAGCGATCGGCCGGTGTCGATGCGTGTTCGGTATCGGCTTTCACCCCGGAGGACCGCAGGCGCGCGCGGGGGGAGTAGGGGGAGTCGGGCGCTGCCTGCGTCGCGACGACCCCGACGTTCAGCGAGGACGACTGGGTGTGTGTTCCGCCTTCAACTACACTTCCACTTGGTTTGTGGCACGGTGTCTTACGTGCCCAACATGAAGTATGGGCGCGCATGATCGACTACCTCGCGCAGTTCCAGCGACATTGTCACTGCGGAGAAGATCCGCACTCCAACCGATGTCGGGGTAGGCCCTTTAGTGTGGTGCGTAGATTGCACTGCAAGATACATTGTTGGGTGCATTGCACGTGTTTCCCTTGACCGTTACACGTGCGCGGAATCGGCACAAGCAATAACGATCATGGATAGGACTGGTCAGTCCAGGGATCGAAACACGCCCGACATGACCGCCCATTTCAGTCGCCGACCAATCAGACAGACAAAGCATGAATGCATTGGCTCGGAACGAGATCGGCACGGGTGTCGTCGAGTCTCTGAGTGGGCACCACTAGATCTGGCCTGGCTCATCTGGCCGGTGCGCGGGTCGGCCTGTTCGCGATGCGAGCCAAGTGGTGTGTTCGCGACTGATCGCCTCTTCTGCGTCTGCGGCAACCACCGGCCATCGATCGGCCTCGACGGATCTGAGGCGGCCAGCTTGGATACCGAGCTCGTTCGTTGCGACCGAGTAGGCGGATGCGAGTGGGGCGAACTGCTTGACTGCTACCCAGGCCGCGCCGGCACCGATGATTGCAGCAAACAAGCCAGCGGCATCGATTTGCCAACCACCGAAGAGCTTGCCGATTGCGAGCATGACTGCGAGGATCTCTGCCGCTGTGAGGGCTAGCCGCCATCCCTGGGCCTGGCGCATGTTGTACCGAGCCTTCTTTGCGTACCACCTCTTCTGCTCGATGGTGCGGCCGTCGACATATGCGTCTCGTTGTTCGGTGAATGGAGCACCTCGGAGCCCATCCATTTGCGGTGTGATGACGACGTCAGAAGTCTCGAAGACTACGACGTCGTTAATTTCCTGGGTAATCCGAGAAATTCGCCTTCGCATTTCCTCCTCCGCGTCTTCTGGCGGCATGCCTGCCGGAAATGGATCTGCCCCAACTGCATAACGCCATGCCAGTGTCTTTACTGACTCCGCAACCGCTCGGCCGTCGTACCACTTTCGCTCCGGGTTGCAGATCCACGAGGTGGTTTCTGAGACAAGGGCTGCAGCGAATCCGAGCAGGATCATCACCGCTGCTAGGTCTACGTGCCCAAGTTTCCACGTCAACGCTCCGCCGACCGCGGCGAAGACGCCGCCACAGACCTTCGCTCGGACGAGCCTCAATGTCAGCCGTTGCCCCTTGAGGGATGATCTGTCGGCCTCCCGCCACACTCCGGGTAGGTCGCCGTCGGTTAGCCCCGCGCTCATGCGTTTGAGGAGCGCAAAGATCGGGTGTTGTCTCTCAAGTCCGCTTTCGATTTACGCGCGTCGTACGCTATCTCGATCAAGTCTCCGAGAGTGTCGGTACTTGACGGGTACCTCCACCAGCGAGCATATCCGTTTTCGCCGTCGACGTTGTCAGCAACTCTTGCTGGGAGTTGTTTGTCGTAGTAGGCCACTGCCGACGGAAGTGTGATCGCGAGCAGTCCGCTGGCGCTCGCACTCGCGGTGTTTCGTAGTGAAGCGGCGATTTCCCAGTCAACGAACTTGCGTCCCCATGTCTTCTTTCCAACCAGCACGATTGTCACTGTCGTATCGCGAAGATACTTCTCGCGGATCTTCAATTTGATGTAGTCGTCGTTATCGCTGTTGATAATGTCGCCGGCCATGCTTGCGCCGATCCCGCGTGCGATAAGTACATCCTGCTCGTGGTCAAACTTCTGAATGAAGTCTTGGACTTCATCCTCATCGTCATGGTGGTAAGAGACGAAACACTTACGGCGCGTCTTTGCGGCCAGCAATGACATTGACAACTCCTGTGGGTTCAGATGCTTCGATACAAGATGGATACTAACCGTAGCCGCAGAGTCCGACGTTGGCCTCCGGCTTGCCCGTCGCTGTTCTGCTTGAACTACCCACACAGCCCCCCGGGTCCGGTGTGCTCCTAAGAAGTGTCAGTCGCCGATTGCGGAACTGTAGCGCCAGCCGTGTGTAGGCCCATCACCGACGCCGCGCCGTTTCAGAAACATCGTGAGCGCAATGGCGACCTCGATGGCGATCAACGGCGGGATCTCAATTGAGTTTTCCGGACAACCACGCGAGGAACGCCGCGAAGGTGTAAACCGAAATGTTGCCAGTAGGAGCGGGGGAGCGTGTCCCTCGAAAATACCCTGACGTCAGAATTTGAAGGTGCCCAACACGCTCAAGTAGTCAACCAGATGGTTGCGCACGCTGACGAGCGCGCGCTGGTTGCGGTCTCGCTCAACCCTGATGGCGGACGAAGCGGCATGAAGCTGGGTGCGGTTCATTCGATCGACTGACAGAACCTGTTGGTTGGTTGTGGAACCATGGTGCGTCTCTCTTAGAACATGCTTCTGCAATTACATCCGATGGTATCGGCGATTCGTAACAAGGTGGGGAATGGAACAGGAAAACCATGTGGCACCGCGTGTGCACATCGTCGATTCAGCCAGCACTGCGGACGCGTCGGATGACATAATTCGTGGGCTGTACAGATTGGGGGTAGATGCGTCCGTACCCGTCCCAACCGGTGAGAACCAGGTTTTAGCAGTTGTAGTTCTCCTGTCCGCCGGCGCGCTCGCCGACCCGACGTGGCTGCATAGAGTCGAGGCGCTTCGATCGGAGAGGCTTGTTCCTGTCAAGGTCAGCGACATACTCGACAGCGAGATTCCGATCTTTTTACGTGAACTGAACTGGGTTTTCTATCAACCGAATGATCCAGCATTTCTTGCCCACCTGTTCACTGGAATTAACACCGATGCCAGCAGATTCAGAAACGCACGGGACACACGTGCTCTGGCCGAGCGGTGGGAAATCGCGGACCGTGATCCCGACCTATTGATCGAAAGCCTCAGCGAGGCAAGACGCCGCATTCATGCTGCGTCGCTCAGTGCCGACGGTGCCGATCCGATGCTTCCGCCGCATCAAGCTCATCAACTCGCAGCTAACTTTCAACACAGATTCAGGGCATTTTCCGAATTGCTGCGCGTGGGCAACCGCAAAGTTCCGAGTTGCTTGGTGCCGCTGCTCGCAATGTGGTTGGCATGGTTCCGCGCGAGGCTGGACCATGAGTTGATCGACGGGGCTACAACGCCGGTGGCGTTCCTGGCGGCGTCTCGTCGGCACGCAGCACGAGTGACCCGCCGACGGCGGTGGCGACTCACCTACCGAGCGGTGCTCGCGGGTGTGACAGCAGTAGCGGTCATCTCGACTGTCCTATCCGTCCAACAAGCTATCAAGAGAAGTACGAACGCTGTCGCCTTCGCGATCGGCGACTCGGCGGCTACCAGCCGGCCAGACCTCGCAGCGATCAAGGCGGGGGCGTCTCTCGTAGACTCCGGTGAATATCCGGGATCTGACGGACGATTTCGCATCGCGATCAACGCGCTCTCCGAGAATTGGGCATTGGGATATCTCCCCTTGGATGTCGCAGTTGTTTCAGCCGCACGATTTCTTGCCGACGGATCTATCTCCGCAGTCGATTACGACGGTGCGATCTGGAACTGGAACACGTCAGAGGAGACTCGCTCGAAGAATTCGGCGAATTTGCAGAGGGTTACAGGCGGTGATATCAGTGCAGCGGGTGGTCTTGCAGTGATCACCGACGGTGTCGATATTTCCGTCGTTGATGCCGAAGGTGTTCGAGCACTCCCGGGACCGGAAGGCGTTGGAATGTTGCGCCTGGCACCAGCTGATGACCGAGCGCTGGTTCAGTCGGGCAACGGCCTGTACGTCGTCGACAGAATCGCGTCCGAATCCCCGGGTCTTAAACACCTGGGTGAGTGGGACTCTGTGATCGATATCGTCCAGACAGAGGGCGGGCACGCAACCGCTTTGGCCGAGCGGGGCGGAAATCTGGAACTCGTCCACGACGACGGTTCTATCGTAGAAAGTGGTCGGGCACCGGATCAGATTGACGTGGGTGCACTGTCGAGTGATGGAACGAAATTCTCTCTTGCCGTAGATGGGACGATTTGGACGTCGGCGGACGGAGGTGTCTTCCCGAGCGGCCTCCTTATTCCCGGTGTAGTCAAGTCGATGCGCACGACGGACGATGGGCTGGTGCTGATCTCGGATCGGACACGTGGTTCGTGGGCTGCGCACCCTGGGCTAGGGATAGTACTCGGTCCGGTCTGCGGCGGCATCGTCGCCATGAACGAGTTCGCGGTCGACGAAGAAGGTGGCCGAGTGCTGTGCCTCGGTGGGGCGGGGATGATGATGGAGTCGCTGTCGAGCCTTCGGCCAACCGCTGTCGCCGCGTCCATTCCAGAACCTGTGCAGACGGTGTCCTCGAACGGTCGATTGACTTCACTCTCGTTAGTAGATGGCTTCATCAGGATCGACCGCGCCGATGGCACATCTTTTGCATTCGATTCTGCTGGATTGTCGTTCGGGCCCGACTTCACACGCCCTCCGGCGATTGCCGACGTTGACTTTTTCGCGACAGGTGCGCTGATAGAAGCAGACAGTCGCCCTACAACTGTGGCGATGAACTCGAATGGAGATACCTTCGCCATCGGTTTCGTCGGTGGACATGTTATCGAGGTCGATGTCGACGAGGACGGATTCATGGCCCCGGTCGGGTCGTGGATTTTGCCTGATCACGCGAGCGTGGTTGCCATTTCGTGGTCTCCTGACTCCGCAAGTATTTCCGCGACGACCGACTCGGGGACGATGTGGAATCGACCCTCGTGTTCTGGGTGTTGGGCATCTCGGACGGTGGTCGAACACATTGCCGACCGGGCTTGGATGTGTTACCACCGTGGTGACATCGAACAGCTTGGAGATACGGTTCGTTCCGCCTTTCGGTTGCGCGACTGCGAGACGTACCAAGATGGTGAGAAATGATCGACTTTTTTATCTCCTACGCGCGTGAAGATGGCGACTTCGCCCGGAAGTTCGTCGACCGCCTCGCCGAACTCGGCTGGGACATTTGGATCGACGAGAAAAACATCCCACCGTCCGTCCCGTGGATGGCGGAGATTCAGCGCGCCATCGACGAGTCGATGATGGTTCTCGCTCTGGAGTCCGAGAGCTGGCTTTCATCGGAGGCCTGCCAAATCGAGCTCGGCCTCGCCGAGCTCGCCCGTGTTCCAATCGCGCGAATTACTCCTGAACTACACCGTCTCGATGAGCTTGTAGCACTAGTACTGCGACGCTATCGTGAGTTGCCGGCAGCGCGTGCGACCGCGCTTCAAGCAGCCGCCTCTGCTGCTATCTGGAGGACTGCTGGCAAGAAGAAGGCGTTCCTTGTTCGCGGAAGAATGCTGAAGGTAATGCGCAGAGCGCTCAAGGGCTCGCCAGAGCATTTTTCTCAGTCGGCCAAGGCTTTCATCTCGGCATCTGCGAGGGCCGCTACCCAGCGCTGGATCGTGGGTCTCGCACTCACATTGGTGGTGCCGATCCTGGTGGGTGGAACTTGGGTGAGTATTAATGTCACTGAGGCTGTGAACGCGAAGGTAGCCACGTCGATTGCCGACGCAACTGAATTCGCGGACCGAAAGACGTACGGTGACTGGAACATCTACGCGGGAATCGAGCGATCACTCACCGAGGATGCTGACTCGTTCCAGCAGTACCACCAACTGTTTTCATTCCTCTCCGTGCGCACTCCATGGCGATGGGACGCTATGCCGATAACGCAATCCGGCCCCACCTCCGCGGACTCCCCGGACGGTACGAGGTCCGCAACCATTGACGGTGCTGGAATTGTCATCGATGCGTTTCTCGGTGGCACGACACGGCTTTCCGCCTCGTCGGCAGTAACCTCGCTCGCCTGGAGTCCGGACTCCCATTGGGTCGCTGTCTCGACAGCCGACGGAGCAGAGGTGATTTCAGTCGACAACGCCCGGTCGATCGAGCTGCGGGGAGGGGTAGGGGAAACCAGGGTCGTGCGGTGGGAGGATACCCAGAATCTCGCTGTGGGAGGGTCGGATGGCACCGGGGTTTGGCGGGTCTTCGACGGTCGGCCGCTTGCCGAGCTAGGCGGTGTGAGACTTGGAACCAAGGTCGATGGGTTTCTGTACACAATTGACTGGGAAGGTGTCGTCTCCAGAACCGACGTGGAATCGGGAGCATCGATAGTAATTGCGCCAGGTACGAAGGAAGGCTCCACTCCGACAGCTATGGAAGCCACGAAAAACGGACTGGTCATCGCTTTCGCCGCGGAGCGACCATTCCTTCACGTCATAGATCTAGGAACAACATCTACACGGAATATTCCTGTTCCCGGTTGCAATCCGATAGAGATGTCGATTGCTCCCAACAGCTTAGATGCGTATTTAACTTGTCGAGAACCTGACGTCAACGAAACGCGCGTCGACCTCGGCAGCGGGGCTGTTGTTTCACAGCCTGCGCAGCAAGAGCAACTTGCATATGGCGTGCGCGCATTGAACGACACAGTGTTGTGGGGCGGATCGTTCGGCGGGGTCTTTCGAAGTGATCGTGACTTGACGCCGCGTGGAATGTTGACCTCAGGCGCGGGCTGCGGCGCGCCGATCCGAAAATTTGTCGGTGGCTCCGACGGACCGATGTTGTTTCCGATCGGCGATGGCACAGGTAGCTTTGGCTGCGGCACCCGTATCGACAGCTCGGGCGCAACGGGAGTTAAACGGCTTATCTTCGATGCGACGGACAGTTATGCAGTACCACACGCTGCGACAAGCTCGGACGGGTCCCTGGTCGCTTACGGCATGTCTGACGGCCGAGTTCGCGTGTTTTCAACTACCAACCTCGAGCCGATCTATTTCGCACAGGTCATGCCCAATCAGGTCCGATTCGTCTCTTTCTCGTCGGATAAACGGAGCCTGCTTGTTGCAGGGATCGAGGGACAGGTTGCAATCGTACCCATCTCGCCACCGACGTCAGCGACCAATGTGGCGGCACTTGGCGCGGAAGCGTACGTGCGCCTGGAACAGGCCGTGGAATGGGGCATTTACGCGTCGACAATGGATCCATCCGAAGGTGGCCGGTAGGGCAGTGTTGCACGAAGGCATGTTCCTACGTCACCGGCTGAGCCGAGTAGTCCGGGAATCGGTGTCCCGCTGCGCGACGGCAAGTTCGAGGTCGTTGTCACCGCGATCGCTCCTCACGTAGCGACGGTCGGCTCGGAGAATCTGACGCAGACCGCACAGGGCGAGTTCGTTCAGGTGACGATGGCGGTGCGCAGCATCGGCGACCGAGCACAGAGCTTGGACGCGTCCTCGCAGAAGTTGCTCGACGCCGACGGCAAGCAGTACTCGGTCGACAGCCTCGCGACTGCCTACCTCGACGAGGGCATCGGCTACGAACAGATCAACCCGGGCAACGCGCTGGACACGACCGTCGTGTTCGACGTCCCCGTCGGGACCGTGCCTGCCGGGATCGAGCTGCACGATTCGGCCTTCTCGGGCGGAACGACGGTCGCCCTCCGGTGATCGATGCGAACAGCACTTGCATTCTTGCCGAATCTATTTCTCTCGTTGCAGTTTCGGCTGCGAACTAAAGGAGGAAACTATGACCAACCCTCAGCTGTCC
>NZ_JBFBMS010000025.1:0-6305 GCF_040702765.1 Rhodococcus sp. NPDC076796
CGGTTTGGTCCTGTGCTCGCCCTGTCGGCTCGCTGCGCCACCGACGGTGAGCAGACCCCAGACCGAGCAGGACCCCGGGCGACACTCCTGATCCGGCACCGACTGGCCTGACCCGGGACCGACTGGGAGGCGACGTGATGCCGCGTCGCTACGCGGACGGATTCACCAGGTTCGGCGCGATCTCCACCAGGCGCTCGTTCGTGCTCGGCGAGACTTTGTCGATGCGAAGGTCGTCTTGTTGCGTGTCGACCTGCGCAGAGCATCTCCCGTCCGTACGGATGTACGTACATTTGTTGTACAGTGGCCCCGAGGGCCAGCAGTCGGCGGCTCGAATTCGGATTCCGACACAGATCGACAGGAGGGCCTTTGATGGTTGAACCCGATCGCAGTGCCGCGCTCGACCGCTCCAGTGCGATGCCGCTGTGGGCGCAACTGCATGCTGATCTGGTCCGCCGAATCGGTGACGACGAATTCGCCGGCTCCGAGTTCCCGGGCGAGCATGCGTTGACGACGAGCTACGGGGTGAGCCGTCACACCACCCGCGAGGCCCTGCGGCACCTGCGGAACGAAGGAATCTTGATTGCAGAGCGTGGCCGGCCTTCTCGGTTGGCGGCTCCGCCGGTGATCGAGCAGCCACTCGGTGCGCTCTACAGTCTCTTCGCTGCGGTGGAAGCCACGGGTGTTGCTCAGCACAGCGTGGTGCGTGTACTCGAACTGCGGACCGACCCCGCGGTGGCCGCTACCCTGCGGGTCGGTCCCAAGGCGCCGCTGCTCTACCTAGAGCGCATCCGTATGGCAGGGACCATGCCGTTGGCGCTCGACCGTGCCTGGTTGCCGGGGGATCTGGCACGCGACCTCCTGGATGCGGACTTCACTCACACGGCTCTCTACATCGAGCTCGAGAAGCGTTGCGGCATCCGCCTGACCGGTGGCCGCGAGGACGTCACTGCCGTCGTCCCGGATCCGGAGGATGCGGCAGCACTCGAACTCGATTCGAAGACCTCCGCGCTGTCGATCCGCCGTTCGGGTTGCATGAATTCCCGGCCGGTGGAGTTGCGGCACACAGTGATTCGAGGAGATCGGTTCACCGTCTCGGCCACGTTCTCACCGAGCGACGGCTATCGCTTCGTGCCGGCCACGCCGCTGCACGCCCTGTAAGCACCCACTGATCCAAGGAGCGTTCTTCATGACTGGAGCACCACCGGAAGCCGATCCGGCCGCCGCACACGCTTTGATCGCCGAATCGGGAGCCATCCTGATCGATGTCCGCGAGGACGACGAATGGGCAGCCGGCCACGCCCCGGACGCCGTCCATGTACGCCTCGGCGATCTCGATCCTGCTGCCTATCCTCCCGAGCAGAAATTGGTCGTGGTGTGCCGCTCGGGCGCTCGGTCGAGCAAAGCTGTCGCGGCCCTCACCGATGCCGATCGCACGGCGCACAATCTGTCGGGCGGTATGATGGCGTGGCACGAAGACGGCCGCCCTGTGGTCCGTGATGACGGCACGCCCGGCTCAGTAATTTGACATGGTCGCCATCCTCGCGATCGCAGTCGCCGCAGGGATTCTCATCGGGCTTTCCCTCGGCGCGCTCGGTGGTGGGGGATCGATACTGACTGTTCCTGCTCTGGTGTACCTCCTGGCGGTTGAACCGCAATCGGCAACGAGCGCCTCGCTGATCATTGTCGGAATCACCTCGATCATCGCGGCCATCAGCCATGCGCGAGCACGGCACGTTCGGTGGCGGGCAGCGGCAGTGTTCGGACTTCTGGGCGCGGGCACCGCCTTCGGTGGGTCGATCCTCAACCGATCGGTCGACCCGCAGATTTTGCTGCTCGCATTCGCGGCTCTGATGATCGTCGCCGCCGGTGCGATGCTGCGCCGCACCCGGCGAGGACACGATGCCGACCTACCGACGCCGAACCCGGTCGAGACCGCGGAAACACGGTCGAGCGCCGTCGCGGTCGCCGCCAAGCCCACGAAAGTGAAGATCACTACTTCGCAGGTGGTCAAGCTGGTCGCCTCCGCGCTCGTCGTCGGCTGCCTCACCGGGTTTCTGGGAGTGGGCGGCGGATTCCTCATCGTCCCCGCCCTGGTTCTGGCACTGGGCTATTCGATGCCCGTCGCGGTCGGAACGTCACTGGTGATCATCTCCATCACCAGCGCGGGAGCCTTCACCGAACGCCTCGGCACGGGTGCCACCATCCCGTGGGAGATCGTCGTACCGTTCACTTTCGCGGCAATTACAGGCTCGTTCGCAGGAAAAGTCATCAGCGACAGAGTTTCTGCCACCACACTCACCCGTAGCTTCGCAGCCCTGTTATTCGTCGTAGCCGTCTACGTCACCGTCCAGGCATCCATGGCCCTGTAACGCACATCGTTGTGCATCACAGAGCCTATTTCTGCGCATGCAAATGCGTGACGTGTGTGGTCTCGGGACATACCTAACTGATCGTCACCGGGACATCGTTAACGGTCTCGGGGTCGGGTGGGCGTTGAAGTTTCGGATCGGTTTGGTGGTGGTTCCGGCGTGCAGTGAGAGTTTTGTGGGGCCGTCGAGAACTCGGAAATGGTGATCCTCGACGACCACGGTGAGGATGGTTCCGGCGTGTGTGCGGCCGACGGGCAATCTCTGGCCGTCGACCATGACGACACCGTCTATCGGCACTTTCCGGTGCACGCGTTGGGGGCCCGAGGGCGGCGGGAGGAGCGTCGTTGCTCGACGCACGCGGGTCAGTTGGCGGTTATCGTTGCTGATCAACGGATTCGGCAAGGTCTTGATCACATGGTTACCGGCGATGGCGTGGATGAGACCGCCCTCGATTCTGAGGGTGATGCGGGTTCCGGCGGTGTCCGGACCCAATGCGAGCTGATGGCCGAGCAGGGTGATCAGTCCATCGCGGGTGGCGGTGCGATCGACCTCGATCGGTGCCGCAGTGCGCAAGCGGGCACTCGGATCGAACGCGGGCAGTGCCGGCGCAGTCTGCCCTGCACGTGCGCCGCGCATGGTCAACCGGTCGAGGTCGGCGCTCGTCAGCTGGGAGGCACACCGTGGGGCGTGTCAGATGGTTTGTGTAAGAACGGACTGACACGGATGGAGCATCATCGTGACCATGACTGTGGACGGCAATCATGCAGATGACACGAACGATCGGGCTGAGCTCAGCGCCTTCGACGCCTTGAAGGCCTCGGGTGCCCTCGACGAGGTGATGGCCAAGATCGACACGGGCCAGCTGCAGATCACCGGGCAGGGCGGGTTCCTGCAGGAGATGGTCAAGGCGGTTCTCGAGCGCGGACTGCAGACCGAACTCACCGAGCACCTCGGATACGACAAGGGCGACCTTGCCGGCCGTCTACTTCCCAACGCTCGCAACGGTTTCAGCAGCAAGACCGTGTCGAGCGAAGTCGGCGATGTGCCGTTGGCAATCCCCCGCGACCGCGACGGCACGTTCGTTCCAACCCTGGTCCCGCGTGGTGCGCGCAGGATCGGTGGGCTCGATGACATGATCGTCGCGCTCTACGCCGGCGGCATGCCAGTGCGCGACATCGAGCATCATCTTGCCTCGACCATCGGTACCGAAATTTCCCGCGAGACCATTTCCAAGATTACCGACTCGGTCCTCGAGGAAGTCCTCGAATGGCAGCGCCGGCCACTCGATCCGATCTATCCGATCCTCTATCTCGATGCGATCGTGGTCAAAATCAGGTCCGGTCAGCAGGTCACCAACAGGGCTGCGCACATCGCCGTCGGTGTCGACCTCGACGGCATCAAACACGTGTTGGGGATCTGGGTTCAAGAACACGAAGGGGCGAAGTTCTGGGCCGGGATCTGCGCTGAGCTGGCAAATCGTGGCGTCAGAGACGTCCTGATCGCCTGCACGGACGGCCTCACTGGATTCGGCGACGCCATCGAAGCGACGTGGCCGCACACCGTCGTGCAGACGTGCACCGTCCACCTGATCCGCGCGTCGATGCGGTTCGTGGCCTACGGCGACCGCAAAGCGGTGGCGTCGTCGCTCCGGTCGATCTACACCGCACCCACCGTCGATGCGGCCCAAGCTGCACTCGACGACTTCAAATCCTCGCAGTGGGGTGTCAAGTATCCGACAGCGGTGCGGACGTGGGAGAGCGCGTGGGAGCGGTTCATCCCGTTCCTGGCTTTCCCACCGGCGCTCCGGAAGATCATCTACACCACCAATGCCATCGAATCGCTCAACTATCAACTTCGCAAGATCATCAAAAACCGCGGACACTTCCCCAATGATCAAGCGGCAGTGAAGCTTCTGTGGCTCGCGATCTGCAGCATCGAGGACAAGCGCGCCCGGGAGAGAGACCGCCTGAGCAAAGATCGACTCGCACCCCGCACCGGCAGGGAGGTCAACAGACTGATCGAAGGATCTCTGACGACCGGTTGGAAACAAGCGCTCGGCGCGCTCGTGATCAACTATCCGGACAGACTCGACCCTTATCTCACCTGAAAGCAAATTCGCTCACAGATAACTTGACAAGCTCCAACCGTGGTGACCACCAAACCGTCGATCACGGCGTGGATGCTGGCGAGGTCGGCCCACAGGGTTACCATGCGTCCGGCGAACCCCTTCCCGATCCACACTTGCTGTGCACCGACCAGATCGACGACGCCCGCCGCCGGTATGCGTAGGTCGATCTCGTAACCGCCGGCCATCCCTGATCGCGCCGAATATGGTTGTACGACAACAGACGCGGCAGACGCGGCAGGGGCGGCCGGCGTCGCACTTCGATACCGTCTGGGTCCCCGCAGAATACCACTTCGCGCTCCGTGACGGCCGCGGAGTCGGATTCACCTACATCGAGGGTGACATCGTCCGCGGAACCTCACGTCTGTGACCACCCGCCCCCGTGCCTGACCGCACCGGGGTACCCGCCCCACCGCACCGACTGGAAGGAACGCCCCTCGTCTACGACCGATCTCGACGAGCGCCCGTGGACCCGGCCGTGGGTTCCCATTCCGGGCACCGCGACGAAGTCCTCGACAGGCGGAAGCTGGCATCAACGACGGGCCGGCGTTGGCGAGCGCGGATCTCGGTTTGGCGATCGGCGCGGGCACCGATGTCGCCATCGGTCCGGGGACATCATAGTCGTCCGCGACGACCTCGGCGATGTGGTCGATTCGTTGGGGCTGGCCAAGGCCATACTGGCGACCATCAAGGGAAACATGGTGTGGGCGTTCGGGTACAACATCGCTGCCATCCGCATAGCGGCCGCAGGTCTGCTCAACCCGCTCCTCGCGGGCGCTGCCATGGCGTTCTCGTCGTTCTTCGTCGTATCGAACAGCCTCCGGCTGCGTCGGTACCCCGCTACATCCTGACGACCCGGGAGGGATACCTCGGCGAACAGTGAACTGGTGTCGCCGCGTCAGCGAACGTGAAGTGATCGCGCTGTGCGTGGCCGCGCCGCACGACCGGCCCGGCCACGCACTCCTGCGCAGCACGCCCGGTCAGCCACCGGGCGGATTCGTACCGACGTCATCGCCGCGGTACCTACAGTCAGTCGCATCCGCGGGTGCCGAAGTTCCCGCGTCGATCCGGGAACTTTCTCCGCCCGCGGTGCGACTGGTGGTCGACCGGTCATGAGCTGCGCCGACACAGGACGCGGCCGACGGATGCGGCCGATACCGCAGTTCACGGGAGGGTTCGAAGTGCACGACGATCTTCGCCACTATCGGCCCATGTTCGAGGCCATCGAACGACGAGTGCTGGCGACGGTAGAGATGGCTGCCCACGAGCGCCTGCGTGCGGCTACAGTGATCGCCGTAGCAGGGCTGGGTCTGTGCCTGGGCCAGTCGGGCGAGGCAACGGGCTGGGCAACATTGCTCAACAATGCAGCGGCGCAGGCGGAATCGACCAGCATCGTCGCTGTCATTGCCGCCCATGCCGGTGTGATCTTCTGTCTGATCTGCTCAGCCGCCGCACTCCATACCCGAATGATCCATCTGATCGTTCTCGCCGCCGCAGGATGCGCCAGCACTTCGGTCCTGGCGATGTTGTCCATCTGGACACGCCAGTCCGCTCACGACAGTTCAACTCTCGCCGGCCCCGGCCCTGGCGCGCTGATCGGGCTGCTCACCGCCGTGGTTCTCACCGGGCTGTGGACACGACTGGCCCTTCGCCCGGAGCGTCGCGTCTTCACGTACTGATCGAGCCACCATTCCGCCGAACCGACAGAAGGATCGATCCCGTTCGGCGGCTTCCCTTGGGGCCGCATCGCATTCGGTCAATCCGACGGGCCGCTGCTGCCTCTGGCTGCGGTGATCGGCGCGCCGGGGTTG
>NZ_JBFBMS010000026.1:0-5334 GCF_040702765.1 Rhodococcus sp. NPDC076796
CGGCGGTGCCGGGTGTCGATTTCGTGGTCACCATCGGACGCGAGTCTGCTGCCGGGTCGACGGTGCTGGTCTCGTATGTGTTGCCGGTGGCCGGTACCGCGGTCGAGGCGGATGACTTGCGTGAGCATGCCGGTTCGGTGCTGCCTGCGCACATGGTGCCGTCGGCGTTCGTGATGTTGGAGTCCATTCCTCTGACTCCGGCAGGCAAACTCGACCGAAACGCACTCCCCGAACCCGAACTCGGTTCGCAGGGTGCATTCGAGGCCGCGGAAACGGAGTACGAGGCCGCGGTGGCGACCGTGTTCTGCGACGTGCTGGAGATCGACCGGGTCGGCGTCACCGACAGCTTCTTCGATCTCGGCGGAAACTCCCTCGTGGCAACGCGTTTGGTCGCGCGTGTCAATTCGGCTCTCGGCACCGATCTGAAGGTGCTGGATCTGTTCGAGGCGTCGACGGTTCGGACTCTGGCCGAACGTGCCGAAGCCAAGGGCGCGTCGCTGCATCGCCGTCCGGCACTCGTCCCCGTCGACCGGCCCGCCTCGATCCCGCTGTCTCTCGCGCAACAGCGGATGTGGTTCATCAACCAGTTCGATGTGTCCTCGCCCGCCTACAACATCCCGCTCACCGTGCGCCTGACCGGTCGTCTGGACGTGAGCGCGATGGCTGCGGCCGTCGGCGACGTGCTGTCCCGGCACGAGTCGCTGCGCACGGTGTTCCCGACGGTGGGCGATCTGCCGAACCAGGTCATCGCACCGGTCGAGGACGTCACCGGATCGAAGCTCCCCCTCGATGTGGTCGACGTCGACGCCGGTTCGGTCGATGCGCTCGTCCGTACCGCTGCGACAACAGGATTCGACGTCACGGTCGATCTTCCCTTCCGCGCGGTGCTGTACCGGACCGGCTCGGAAAGCTTCGTACTCTCCATCGTCGTCCACCACATTGCGGCGGACGGTGCGTCGATGGCACCGCTGGCCCGAGACGTGATGGTCGCGTACGGTGCCCGTTCCGCTGGTGCTGCTCCGGTGTGGGAGCCACTCGCCGTCCAGTACGCGGACTTCGCGCTGTGGCAGCACGCTGTTCTCGGCGACGAGAGCGACTCCACCTCGGTGGCGTCGCGGCAGATCGAATTCTGGCAGTCGGCGCTGGCAGACCTGCCGGACGTCTTGCCGATGCCGCTCGATCGCCCGCGCCCCACCCGGCAGTCGATGCGCGGTAGTGTCACCCCGTTCACGATTCCCGGCGATGTCGCCGCTCGGTTGAGTTCGGTTGCCGCCGAACAGGACTCGACGCTGTTCATGGTTGTCCATTCCGCGCTTGCGTTGCTGCTCGCGCGCCTGAGCGGCACTGCGGACATCGCCATAGGTACTCCGATCGCCGGTCGAGGCGACGCTGCCCTCGACAACCTCGTGGGCATGTTCGTCGGGACCCTCGTCCTGCGAACACAGGTCGAGCCTCGAGCGACCTTTGCCGAATTGCTCGCCGATACTCGTAGCTCCGACCTCGCCGCCTTCGACAACACCGACATCCCGTTCGAGCGACTGGTCGATGTACTCGATCCGGTGAGGTCGACCGACCATTCGCCGCTGTTCCAGGTTCTGCTCGAGTTCCAGAACAATGCAGCTGTCACGTTGGAGCTGCCCGATCTCACCGTTCGGTTCGAGGAGATCAGCACCGACACAGCCAAATTCGATCTGCAGCTGCGCGTGGATCAGGAGCCCGTCGACCCGTCCGGTGCACTGTCGGCTTCGTTCACCTACGCCACAGATCTGTTCGATCCCGAAACCATCGACCGGTTCGTCGATCGCTTCCTGCGGATCGTGTCGACCATCGGGACGTCGACGGACGTCCGCACCGGCGACATCGACATCCTGTCCGCCGCGGAGCGGGAACTCGTTCTGTTCGAATGGAACGACACCGCACGTCTGATCGAACCGCCGGTCCACCAGCAGATTCCGGCCGGCGGCGTCGACATGACGCTCAGCAGCCTCTTCGATCGACAGGTGCAGCGCAGTCCGTACTCGACCGCGCTCGTGTTCGAGGACGAGCACATCACCTATCTCGAACTGGACGAACGTGCGAATCAGCTCGCACGACATCTCATCTCGCTCGGCGTGACACCCGAATCCCATGTCGGCCTGGCGATCCGACGGTCGGTCGACCTGCTCGTCGGCATGTACGCGATCGTCAAGGCCGGTGGAGCCTATGTGCCGATCGATCCGGACCATCCGGTCGAGCGTTCGTCCTACGTTCTCTCCAGCGCCCAGCCCGTGTGCATCCTCACCACGAGCCGCGACTGGATCAACATCCCGGTGGCAACTCCGGTCCTCGCTGTCGATCTACTCGACGTCTCCGATCGCGACCACTCCTCGATCACCGATTCGGACCGTCTGGGAAGACTGCACGGCTCGAACACCGCGTACGTCATCTACACCTCCGGTTCGACCGGTCGGCCCAAGGGTGTCGCAGTAACGCACTCGGCCATCGTGAACCGGTTGCTGTGGATGCAGCACGAATATCACCTCGAACCTGCGGACACCGTTCTGCAGAAGACTCCGGCCACGTTCGACGTTTCGGTGTGGGAGTTCTTCTGGCCGCTGCAGGTCGGTGCCAAGCTCGTCGTGGCCGAACCCGACGGACACCGCGATCCCGTGTACCTGTCCCGCATCATCGCGGACGAGCACATCACCACGGCGCACTTCGTACCGTCGATGCTCGCGGTGTTCGCAGCAGGAGCACGGGCTGCGGAATGTGTCTCGCTTCGACTGGTCTTCTGCAGCGGCGAGGCCCTTCCGCCCGCCACCGCGGCGCAGTTCGCGCAGTTCTCCCTCGCGGAACTGCACAACCTCTACGGTCCGACCGAAGCGGCCGTCGACGTCAGCTACTACCACGTGACCGGGCGCGACGTTGTCTCGATTCCCATCGGCGCACCGGTGTGGAACACGCGTTTGTACGTGCTCGACGGATCGTTGCGACCGGCTCCGATCGGTGCCCCCGGCGAGCTGTATCTCGCCGGCGTGCAGCTCGCTCGTGGGTACGTCGGTCGCGGCGACCTCACGGCGGATCGCTTCGTCGCAGATCCTTTCGGCGAGCCGGGCGAGAGGCTCTATCGCACAGGCGATCTGGTGCGGTGGCGCACCGATGGCGAACTCGAGTACATCGGCCGCACGGACTTCCAGGTCAAGCTGCGCGGCCTGCGCATCGAACTGCCCGAGATCGAGGCGGTTCTCCTTCGATCGGAGTCGGTCGCACAGGCGATCGCGTTGGTGCACAAGGACCCGAACACCGGCGAGACCCTCGTGGCCTACGTGGTCGGTGCGCACGGTTCCGCGGTCGACCCCGCGCAGCTGACGGCAGAGGCCGCGCGCCGCCTCCCGGGGTACATGGTGCCCTCACACGTGGTGGTACTCGACTCGCTGCCGGTCAACGCCAGCGGCAAGCTCGACCGCAAGGCATTGCCTGCACCCGAATTCACCGTCGCTGCGTCGGAGTTCTTCGGGCCCGAGAATCCGGTCGAAGAGATCGTCGCCGGTGTCTTCGGTGATCTGCTCGGCATCGCTCAGGTCAGCGTCACGTCGAGCTTCTTCGAGATCGGTGGCAACTCGCTGATCGCGATGCGGTTGGTGGCGCGAATCAACGCGGCGCTCGGAACCGACATCGGCATCAGGGATCTGTTCGACGCCCCCACCGTGCGAGCGCTGTCGGCAGGCATCGAGCTGGGCGAGCACGACGCTGCAGCCGCCCCTCGACTGGTCCCGCAGGAGCGACCGGACGAGGTGCCGCTGTCGCTGGCGCAGCAGCGGATGTGGTTCATCAATCAGTACGACACCGAATCGGCTGCCTACAACGTCGCGTTCGCCATGCGCCTGAGCGGCGTGCTCGATGTCGACGCGATGCACTCGGCCATCGGTGACGTGTTGAGCCGACACGAGTCGCTGCGCACGATGTTCCCGCTGACCGACGACGCTCCGGTGCAGTCGATCCTCGACGTGGCATCGGCACTGCCGGATCTGACTCCGATTCTCGCGAACGACGAGCGTCACGTCCTCGAGTTGATCGCCGACGTCGCCGGCGCGGGCTTCGACGTGGTGGCCGATGTTCCGCTGCGAGTCCGCCTGGTTCGGGTGCACGAGAACGAGCATGTGCTCGTGATGGTGGTACACCACATCTCCTCCGACGGATTCTCGAGCGCTCCGCTGGCCCGCGACTTGATGGTGTCCTACAGTGCCCGCGCCGCAGGGCACGCACCGAGCCAGGAACCGTTGCCGGTGCAGTATGCCGACTACGCGCTGTGGCAGCGCCGGTTCCTCGGCGCGGAGTCCGATCCCGAGTCGTTGATGGCCAAGCAGCTCACCTACTGGGTCGACACACTGTCCGGCAGCCCCGAGGTCCTGCCGTTGCCGACCGACCGCCCACGTCCCGCGGTGGCATCCCTGCGCGGCGACAGCGTCACGTTCGAGATCGACGCCGCAATTCATGCTCGACTCGCTGCTGTTGCCGCCGATCACAATTCGAGCTCGTTCATGATCGTGCACGCGGCTCTGGCCGTCCTTCTGGCTCGACTCTCGGGTACCGAGGACATCTCGGTCGGAACGCCGATCTCGGGCCGAGGAGACGCCGCACTCGACGAACTCGTCGGCATGTTCGTCAACACCCTCGTGCTGCGCACGCAGGTGCCCGGCTCGACTCGGTTCGAGGACCTGCTCTCGGATGTTCGCTCCGTCGACCTGGCCGCATTCACTCACTCGGATGTTCCGTTCGAGCGAGTGGTCGATGCGGTCGATCCCGCGCGATCGACTGCCCATGCACCGCTGTTCCAGGTGATGCTCGAGTTCCAGCAGACCGACCGACCGACCGTGACGTTGCCCGGACTGTCGATCGAGAGCATCGAGCTCCCCAACGACATCGCCAACTTCGACCTGCAGTTGACGATCTCGGAAGAATTCGACAGGGCTGGTGCACCGGTCGGCATCGAAGCCGGATTCCGCTACGCCACAGAACTCTTCGATGCCGATACCGTCCGGGTTCTCGCCGATCGCCTGGTACGAATCCTGGACGCCGTGACCGCCACGCCGGCCATCCGAGTCGGTGACATCGAGATTCTCTCTGCCAACGAGTACGACTCTCTGGCTCCGGTGCGTGGTCCGCGGTCTGTGGTGGGTGTGGTGTTGCCGGAGTTGTTGGCTGGTGCTGTGGGTGTTGCTGGTGTCGGTGGTGTTGCGGTGGTGTCGGGTTCGCGGGTTGTTTCGTATGGTGAGTTGGATGCGGCGTCGTCGCGGTTGGCGCGGATGTTGATGTCGTGTGGGGTGGGTCCGGGGTCGTTCGTGGCGTTGGCGT
>NZ_JBFBMS010000027.1:0-4816 GCF_040702765.1 Rhodococcus sp. NPDC076796
CAACTAGTCCTTCTGCTCGAAAACGGGGCGCTCGCCGATACAGGGTGACGTTCGGCCTCGTGTACGGCCTTGTTCAGGGCGGCCGCGAAGCGCCGCTCGCTGAACTGGTCCAAATGGTTGTCCATGTCGCTCTTCGACCAGTGGCGGTCGGCCAAACTGGCGACTGCCCGCTCAATCGAAGCAGGCTCAGGTTCGTTGAAGTACACACCGGTCTGCCCCTCGGCAACCGTGTCGAGGAAACCGCCCCAACGGAGGACTGCGCTCGGCTTGCCGTAGCTCGCTGCCTCCAGGGGAGTCAGCCCGAAATCCTCGTAGCTCGCTGCCACCAGACCTCGGCAGTTCTTGTACAGCCACCGGATTTGCGCGTCTGAAAGATCCTTGACCATCCGAATGTTGTTTTGCGACAGGGTATTCAGTTCGCTTTCCTGCGGACCGCTTCCGACCACAACGAGTTTCCGATCAGTGTCATGGAAGGCGCGCATGACTTTGTCTACGTTCTTGTACGGAAGCAGACGTGAGATGCACAAGTAGTATCCCGCATCCTCCCAGTCGGCCAACTGCTCCACCGCCGCAACGGGAAGACTCGAATCGAGCGATTGTGGAGCCGGCAAGATCGTCGCGTCGATGCCGTAGGCATCACGGATACGCGGTTCGACTACGGATGAGATGGCGAAGTATCTGGACGCGGTCGACGCAGCACGCTTGTCCCAGCGCTTCAGCGCGGGCGACACGAGCGCCAGCAGCGTGCGCATACCCCTACCTGCGGAGTCGCCGAGATACGCATCAGGCTGATAGATCCAGCGTGCTGGAGAATAGCAGTACACAACTTTGGGCCCGGTGGACTTGAAGCCATGTGCCCAGCCGCTACTGCTGACAATGACCACGTCTGCGTCGATGCGTATGGATGACGCAGCCAGGGGTAGGAGTGGCAGCGCAGCGCGGTGATTCCGGCGAAGGAACCCAACCCTGTTCAAGATGGACGGACGGATATCCAGGTTTCTGAACTCGGGGTATGTTCCGTCGGGGTCGTAGAGGGTCGTATAGATGGGTGCGTCCGGAAATGCCCGCGCCATCGCGAGGACGACCTTCTCGGCTCCACCGCGCTGAGTGAGGTAGTCATGTGCAATTGCTACTCGTGGCCGTACGGTCACTTCAGCGTCTCCGACTCCGTGTCGACGGCCTCTGGGATCGTCGACGAATATGGTTTGGCCAGTTCGGTATTGATCAGCGTGGCGCTCAATACGCACCGTCGCTACAAGCTACTGCCTTCGCGGTCTTCGCGATGATCAGTAGATCCCCCACCATCGACCAGTTCTCGACGTACGAAAGATCCAGGCGGACAGTCTCTTCCCACGACAGGTCGGATCTTCCACTGACCTGCCAGAGTCCCGTGACTCCCGGCTTGACCAACAATCGCCGACGAACCTCACCGTTGTAGGTCTCGACCTCACGGCGCAGCGGCGGCCTCGGGCCCACCACGCTCATCTCACGCTTGAGAACGTTCATAAACTGCGGCAGCTCGTCGAGACTGAACCGCCGCAAGACCTTGCCCACGGGCGTAACCCGCGGATCGTCACGCATCTTGAACAGAACCCCACCGGCGCCCTCGTTCTGATCGAGGAGGTGGGCAACCTTCTTGTCTGCATCGACGGTCATGCTTCGGAACTTGATCATCGAGAACGGCTTGCCGTCGATGCCCATGCGCTCGGACTTGTAGAACACCGGTCCGCGACTCGTGCTCTTCACTGCGATGGCGACGGCCAGCAGTATGGGCGAGATCATCACCAGCACCAGAGTCGCGAACGTGAGGTCGAAGGCAGTCTTGCTGAATCGCGTTGCACCGTTGTATTGCGGCTTCTCGACGTGAATCAGAGGGAAGCCCGCGACAGGTCGCATCACCAGTCGCGGGCCGGCCACATCGACGACTCCCGGCGCGACCACCAGGTCGACGTCCGTCTTTTCGAGGTCCCAGATCATCTTGCGGATGCCCTTGTGGCCGAGGTGCTCTGTGGCAGTCACAGCAACGGTGTCGGCACCACATTCCTCGATCGCGTCGAGTACATCGTGCTCATCGCCGAGTACCGGAATTTCGGTTCCCTCGATGTGAACCACACCGTCCCGCGGAGCTTCGTACCCCGGCATACAGATTCCGACCACCGCGTAACCCGAGGCCGCAGACTTCTCGAACGATTGCGCCATCGATACCGCCGCTGTACGGCTTCCCACGATGAGAACCGAGGTCTTGTATCCACCGCTACTACGGAGTCGAGTGACGACGTTGCGCCAGATCCACCTGCTGAGTAGGAGGGCCAGAAGGCCGACGGGCAATGCGATGGCTAGGTAGAGCCGAGCGAATTCGATGCGGAACAGCAGAGCCGCGATAGCAATGACGCCGAACAGGCGGAAGGTGGCTGACACGATGCGTCGGTACTCCTCGGCACCGTTGCCGATCACCCGCGTCGAGCGTGTTCGGAAAATCGCGAGGAAGGCGAGCCAGAGGGCCGCCAACACCACCGAGACTCCCGCGTAGGTGACTGCCGACGAGATGCCAGCCACCTCGACATCACCAAAGCGGACGACGTGCGCAAGGCCCACTGCCGTCACGACGGCAAGCACATCAGTGACACGTAGCCGTCTGATATAGCGCTCTTCCCACACGTGACGCGAGGTCAGCGTGCGTGCTGCCACTGCGTCCTGTTGACGCGGAGATCCCCACAGAGAGCGCTGTGCAGCCCCGACAGATGCCACGTGCTCCCCTCCTCTGCACTCGAGGCCCACCGCTGGTGAGCACATGAATCCGATCCTGACCAATCCGCATTTCAACTGGTACCGAATTGAAATAGTCCCACGTCGATTGCGGTACCACCACGCGAGCGTCGCAGATCACAAACCAATAACAGCGTTCAAGTTGTTTACCACACCGAATCGAACGGGGCACTGCAAGCGAAAGGACCGAGCGCCTCCACAGTCATTTCACCCAAAGGCGCTGTGCATCAACACCATTAACCTGGCTATGTGATCATTCACAGTCATATCGACCGAATTTCGTCACAAATAAAAAGCCAATTATGCACGTTATGCACGTAACGGACTTCAGCGCTCGCTGGGCAGCTCAAAGCCAGTGAACGACCTACTTTCAACCTTGTACTGGTTCAAAATTCGAGTAGGTCATCGAGTCACGGTCACACATTGAGAATTCATTCCATCGAATGACTTCGCCGGTTTACGCCGCCGAAACAGGCATCAGGGACGACCCAAGCCTCGGTAAATCCAACCGGCCGCACGCCACTGCTCCGGGTCCAGGCAGTTTCGGCCGTCGATCAGCTTCTTGCTACGCACCACGCCGTCCAGGTCCTGCGGAGTGAGAGCCTTGAATTCCTTCCACTCCGTCAGCACCAACACGACGTCAGCGCCCTCGCAGGCTTCGAGCGCAGTGCTGTTGTAGGTCAGTGTGGGGAACAACGCCCGCGAGTTCTCCATCGCCTTGGGGTCGTACACGTTGACCGCTGCACCCTGCAGCTGGATCTGACCGGCCACGTTCAGGGCCGGTGAGTCACGGACGTCGTCCGAATCGGGCTTGAACGCGGCACCGAGAACCGCGACCCGAGCACCGAGGAGAGACCCGCATGCCTCACGCGCCAACTCGACCATGCGAGTGCGGCGTCGCATGTTGATGTTGTCGACCTCGCGCAGGAACGTCAATGCCTGGTCGGCACCGAGTTCACCGGCCCGCGCCATGAACGCCCGGATGTCCTTGGGCAGGCAACCGCCGCCGAAACCGATGCCGGCGTTGAGGAACTTACGGCCGATGCGTTCGTCATGGCCGATGGCGTCCGCGAGCACGGTGACGTCGGCTCCCGCGGCCTCACACACCTCCGCGATGGCATTGATGAACGAGATCTTGGTGGCCAGAAACGCATTGGCGGACGCCTTGACCAGCTCGGCCGTAGCCAGGTCGGTGACCAGGAACGGGATCTTCTCGTCGAGCAACTGCGCGTACACCTCGCGAGCCAGCTCCTCGGCGCGGCCTGGACGGGCGCGATCCACGCCCAGCACCAGGCGGTCGGGGTGCAGAGTGTCCTTGACGGCATAGCCCTCGCGCAGGAACTCCGGGTTCCAGGCCACCTCGACGTCGTCACCGGCAGGCGCGAGTTCCCGGGCGACCTTGCCGAGTCGTTCCGCTGTGCCCACGGGGACGGTCGACTTGCCGAAGATCACGGCCGGCTTGGTGAGTAGGGGCGCCAAAGTCTCGATGACCGAGTTGACGAACTTCATGTCGGCCGCGAACTCACCCTTTTTCTGGGGAGTACCGACACCGAGGAAGTGCACCTCCGCGAAGTCCGCAGCTTCCTGGTAAGACGCGGTGAAGCGCAGGCGTCCGGCGGCGATGTTGCGCTGCAGCACCTCTTCGAGACCGGGCTCCCAGAAGGGGACCTCGCCGGCTTCGAGCTTCGCGAGCTTCGCCGGGTCCACGTCGACACCGAGCACCTCGTGGCCGAGCTCGGCCATACATGCCGCGTGAGTAGCACCGAGATAGCCGGTACCGAAAACTGTGATTCGCATGCTTCTGATTCCCCCGCAAGAGTGGACGGTCCAAATACTCGGTCATGGCCGGAGCAAACAGCTGCCGAGACTGCGGATGCACCCAGTCGACCAAGGTCAGTAAACACTGAACATCCAGGCCCGTCACTCCCATGTGACGTGGCAGGCCCTGTCCGTATGGTGGTTTCGAAGTGCGACTGCGACTTCGTAGCCCGATACTATGCCTGCCGGGCCAATTCACTGCCCACCGAATTCGAGGGGACCTAAACCAGAC
>NZ_JBFBMS010000028.1:0-4752 GCF_040702765.1 Rhodococcus sp. NPDC076796
AAATATGACCAATTTCATCTGATGCAATAACTCGTCGCCGTACGCGTATTAGACCTTTGACATGCAGTGCCGTCCTGTCGTCGGTGCCAGGCCGAACTAGTCACAACGGTATCAAGCCGGCTCCGGGCAGCCTACTTGACCTGCGATATTGACATAAATCGATCATTTGATGCATGATTCGCGCACGGTTTCCGAGGCGAGGGGTGGTCGTGTGGTCGAGCGGTGGAACGTCCCCGGTGGTGCGCCCGAGTTGTTCCTGGCCGGCACCTCGCCGCTGCTGCGGCCAGACGAGCAGGTCTTCGCCGCCATGATGGCCGGATGGCGCGATCAACAGCTCAGCCGGAATCTCGCGACGGGGACCATCAAGATCCGACTAGAACTCGTGCACCGCTTCCAACGATTCACCAACAGCTTCCCCTGGCACTGGCGGCCGATGGACGTCGACGAGTACTTCGCAGACCTCCGCGGTGAGGGCCGCGCGAAGTCCACTCTGCGCTCCTACCAGAACGCGCTCCGACTGTTCTGCGACTACGCCGCAGATCCGCGCTATCAATGGACTGCAGTGTGCGAGAACCTGTTCGGTACCCATCCAGCGCAAGTCTGCTTCGAATGGAACACCGCCACGCACTCCGGCGACTACGAGGGCCGGCCAGCGCGGCGTGCACTGACCAAAGCCGAGCTGCAGGACCTATTCGACTACGCCGACGACCAGGTCCAAATCGCTCGTCACAGCGGTCACAAGGGCTGGCTCGCCGCGATGCGTGATGCGACCGCGATGAAGACTGCCTACGCCTGGGGACTTCGACGACAAGAACTTGCGATGCTCGACACGACCGACTTCGGCACCAACCCACACGCGGCCGAGTTCGGTGGCCACGGAGTCCTCTATGTGCGCTGGGGTAAAGCCAACAAGGGAGGCACACCGAAGCGCCGCAGCGTCCTCACTGTCTTCCCGTGGTCTGTGCGGGTGATGTCGCAGTGGATCGAGCACTGCCACGACCTGAACACCCGCACGCCCCACTCCATCGCGCTGTGGCCCAGCGAACGATCCCCGCGGGTGTCGAAAGAGAAATTGGGTGCACGCTTCGCCGAATACCGCCGTGCTCTCGGTCTACCCGACGAGCTGACCCTGCACTGCCTGAGACATTCGTACGTCACCCACCTGATCGAAGACGGGTACGACCCACTCTTCGTCCAACAGCAGGTCGGTCACTCCCACGCATCGACCACCGCCCTCTACACCTCGGTCTCCTCCGACTTCCGCACCCGCACACTGCGTACCGTCCTCGACAACAGCATCGAGCGAGCACTCGCACTGCCCGATCCCGGAGCCGGCACATGACCCGCAGACGCCAACTCGACTTCCACTGGAAGCTTCGCCAACAGATGGCCGCCCACGACATGTGGAAGACCACCCAACTGGCACCGCTGCTGCGCGAGCGCGGCATCGACCTGTCCGCGGCACAGATCTACCGGCTCGTCACCGACAAACCCGAACGTTTGTCCATGAAAGTGCTTGTCGCGCTGTGCGACATCTTCGACTGCACACCCAACGACCTGATCACACCCGAAGCCGTCAGCACCCGCGGAGCCAAGGCCGCCGGCGGCGACACGCCTGCGCGGAACGTGACCAGCCTGAATCCCGATCTTCGACCCGAACGGGCCCGCATCACGGATCCTGATTCGTGAGCGCCACTCGTAAACCCCGCCGGCGCAGCCAAACACCGGATCCCGACAAGCATCACCCGTGTGCACGGTGCAAGGACCACTACCCCACAGCCGCACACTGGCCCGAGGGTCCGGTCTGCACCTACTGCTACCAAACAGCCAAACGCACCGAAGGCACATGCACGGCGTGCGGGCACATCGGAATGGTCCCCGGCCTGGACGACGACCACATGCCACTATGCCTGCGCTGCAGCGGATTACCGTTGGATCTGACGTGCAACCGGTGCGAGACCGAGACCTGGCTCGCGAAAGCCAACACATGCTGGCGATGCCTGCTCGATGACATCGTCCGCGACCTACTCTCCGGCCCGGACGGAGTCGTCCACGAGTCGCTGGAGCCGCTGGCAACCGCCATCGTCGCGATGCCCAGGGCGAACAGTGGCGTCACTTGGATTCGTGCGAACCCCAAAGTCCGGGAACTGCTCGGCGCACTGGGAGACGGGTCGGTGGATCCGACACACGATGCCCTCGACGCTCTACCCCGCACACGCACCGTGGAGTACCTCCGAGCATTGATGGTCGAACACTCCGTTCTACCCCCGCGGGACCGACTGCTCGCCACCTACGAACAATGGCTTCACCGCAAACTCACAACTACCGTCGACGACGACTCTAGGAAGATCATCGAACGGTTCGGCCGGTGGCACCATCTCCGGAAATTACGCGAACACGCTGCGACAGATCCAGTAAGTACCGGGCCGTTCCTGCGAGCGAAACAATCGACAACAGTGGCGATTTCGTTCCTCAACTGGCTGAACGAGCGTGGGACTGCCCTGGCCGACTGCAGTCAGCACGACGTCGACGCCTGGTACGCATCCGGCCCCTCCACCCGCCAGCACGCGGAACGATTCCTCTACTGGGCACGCTCGAACAAGCTCACACCCCAGCTAT
Organism: Rhodococcus sp. NPDC076796; assembly: GCF_040702765.1. Taxonomy (NCBI): domain Bacteria; kingdom Bacillati; phylum Actinomycetota; class Actinomycetes; order Mycobacteriales; family Nocardiaceae; genus Rhodococcus; species Rhodococcus sp. NPDC076796. Next base: position 2,620 of record NZ_JBFBMS010000028.1, read on the forward strand.
CGATTCCCCGCCACACAACGGGCAAATACGAGCTGGTAGGTGAAGACGAGCGCCTGCACATCATCCGCGCCTTGTTGTTGCACGACGACCTGCCCGCCGTCCACCGCATCGCAGGATGCCTACTCACCCTCTACGGCCAATCGATCACACGCATCGTGGCCCTGACCATGGACGACGTCCGAGCCACAATCAGTGCTGTCAGCGTCAAGCTGGCCGATACCTGGGTCGACCTACCGGAACCCATCTCGCACCTACTGCGCGATCATCTGACGAACAGACCCAACACCAGTACCGCCAGCAACGCGGCCTCGAGGTGGTTGTTCCCCGGCGCGATGCCCGGCGAGCATCTCAACAGGCAGACCGTCATCGATGCACTCCGCCACGCCTGCATCCCGAGCCGCGCCGTTCGCAACAGCACCTGGCAGCAACTCGTCCGCGAAGCACCACCACAAGTGCTCGCCGATGCGCTCGGAATCAGCGCCATAACCGCGATGCACCATGCCGAACGAGCTGGGTCCGACTGGTCGCGGTACGCATCGACACGCGCTGGTGGTCGATGACTTCAAACTACGAAGCTCGCAGAGTCAGGAAATGGCAGTCACTGCCCGCCTACCGCTGCAGCAGAGGTGTGATCCGACGCGGTAGCTGTCTGCTCTAGGATCAGCTCTCAACGGAGCTGGCCCCTATAGCCCAATTGGCAGAGGCGACGGACTTAAAATCCGTTCAGTGTCGGTTCGATCCCGACTAGGGGCACAAAGTTTTACGGCCGCGCTGTGCAGCACGCCGGGCACGGGCTGTACTGACGTGCCACCATGAACAATGGCTTCGATCGGGCGTTACTCGACGGCGCGGGGAAACAGATACCGCGTGCGCTACCGGCTTCCCACCGGCCAGCAGACCGACAAGCGCGGCTTCGCAACACTCAAGGCCGCACAGACCTACGCCGATTCGCTGCAGGTGGCGATTCACTCTGGGCACTACGTAGCACCGTCGAGCGGACGGATACTGCTCTCAACCCTTGGACCACCCTGGCTACGGCGCCAACACGCGCATATGAAACCCAGTTCCATCCGGTCACTCGAAAGCGCCTGGCGCGTACAGGTAGAACCGCGGTGGGGCAACGTGCGGATCGATAGCATTCGACACACGCAGGTCCAAGACTGGATCGCCGAACTCACCCACTCGCGTAAACGCACCATCGTGGTCACCGCACACGGTGTCCTGAGCCGAATCCTCGACGATGCAGTACGAGACCACCTGCTGGCGACAAATCCCGCCCGCGGGGTCAAACTCCCTCGCAGACGAGAACGTCGGAAGGTCTACCTCACGCACCGTCAAGTGCACATGCTCGCCCACGAGGCCGGCCGCTACGAATCGCTCGTGCTTCTGCTCGCCTATACCGGCCTCCGGTGGGGAGAAGCCGCCGGCCTCCACGTCGAAGACATCGACTTCGAACGATCACGGGTACGCGCGCACAGAAACGCAGTACAGGTCGGCAGTTCCATGATCCTCGGCACCCTCAAGGGACACAGTGCCCGAGTTGTGCCACTTCCTGACTTCGTCGCCGCAGCACTGCACAAGACCTGCGCGGGACGAGCACCCGATGCGATTGTCTGGCCGTCACGCAGCGGCGGCTATCTCGGCCCGCCCTCCTCGCATGATTCATGGCTCAGCGGGGCAGTTCACCGATGCCAGCACGCTGCGAAGCTCGACAACAACGACGGTTGCGGCCCGACATTGTTTCCGACGGTGTCCGCGCATGCACTGCGACATACAGCCGCCTCCTTGGCGATCAGCGCGGGAGCCAACGTCAAAGCAGTACAGCGGATGCTGGGACATGCATCCGCAGCTATGACCCTCGACGTCTACGCCGAGCTCTTCGACGACGATCTCGCATCGGTAGCAGAGAAAATGTCACAAGCTGCGGGCAACCTGTGGGCGCACCAGCCGACCTAAATGACTTGAAAACTGTTGCGCTACAACTGATTGCGTTACACAACGAACATCACCGTGACACGCAGGTGGGCACACGGTGGGCACGCGCCAGGCTCACAGATTCTCGCAGCTCGCGTACACGCAGGCCCGGCATCCAGCCCGAACTCGTCGCCATCTAATACGTTGCGTTACCGGTAA
>NZ_JBFBMS010000029.1:0-4595 GCF_040702765.1 Rhodococcus sp. NPDC076796
TACAGCTACCAGAACACCGACGCCTTTTTCGCGGCAGTCAAAGAGGACGCGGGTGAGGCTCTAGTCAAGCGGTACGACGAGGTTCGGCCGACGCTAACCCAGATTATCCAGCAGGCCCAGGTGCAGGCGTCGGGACGCGTTCTGGCCACCAGCGTCACCGGTGAAACCGGTGACGCCGACGGAGAATACACGGTGATGGTCTTCGCGAGCCAGAAGACGCAGAACGTGCAGAATCCACAACCGAGTGAACTGCCGACATTGTTGAAGGTGGTCGTGACGAAAACCGCCCAGGGCTGGCAGATTCAGGACTATGGCCCAGCTGAATGAGACGGCTGCTCCGCAGAAGGAGTTCCACGAAGAGCAAGATGCAGGACGGTACTCATTCTTCGACGCGGTCGCAGATGTCGGCGGGGTCGACGCCGGTGAGGAGTTGGGTGATCTCTTCGGGTGGCGGGTGCCCCCTCGATCGGGTCAGTGATCCGTCCCGGTGTTTCCGGAGGGTTCGTCTCAGGGAAAGATGAAACCTCATGGCAGCAGGATCGAAGCGGTACTCGGCGGAGTTGAAGAAGGATGCCGTCGACATGGTGGCTCGGTTGGTGGCGCAGGGCGATACCGAGTGGGCGGCGATGCGCAAGACCGCGGATTTGCTCGGTGTGGGCGCCGCTGAGACCGTTCGTCAGTGGGTTCGGAAGGTACCCGTCGACGGCCCGGGCAGCACTGTCGAGTTACGTGCCGACGCCGAGGTCATCAGGAAGTTGCGTCAGGAGAACGCCGAACTCAAACGGGCCAACGGGATACTCAAGGCGGCGTCAGCTTTTTTCGCGGCCGAAATCGACCGGCCACACCGATAATTGTGGACTTCATCGGCACTCACCAGGGAAACCGGGTGGGTGCCGATGGTCTTGTCTGGGGTGTCGACTCGATGTGCACGGTGCTCTCCGAGCACGGTATGCACATCGCCCCGTCCACGTACTACGACCATGTCACTCGGGTGCCGTGTGCCCGAATACTGTCCGATGCACATGTCATCGATGCCATTCACATGCTCCGGACGCGGCAACCGCTCGCACGGGTTCTCGGTTCGCGGAAGACCTGGATTATGTTGCGCAGCAGCGGTATCGAGGTAGCTCGATGTACCGTCGAACGACTAATGCGGGAAATGAGGTGGCACGGTGCGCTCAAAAAGAAAGCGGGTCCGCACCACCGTCGCCGATCCGACCCACCCGCGGGCCGAGGATCTGGTGAAGCGCCGGTTCACCGCGGTGGCACCGAACCGGCTGTGGGTCGCCGATTTCACCTAATGCCGCACGATGTCGGGGTGGGCGTTCACGGCGTTCGTCGTCGATGTGTTCGCCCGGAAGATCGTCGGGTGGAAGGTCGCATCGGAGATGACCACCAGCCTCGTCGACACCGCCATCACTAACGCGATTGATTCCCGAAAACGTTCTGGTGTAACTGCTTTGAGTAATCTGATCCACCACAGTGGCGCTGGATCCCAGTACACGGCGATCGCATTCGGGCAGCGTTTGGCGCAGGAGGGCATCGCGGCGTCGATCGGAACGGTCGGCGACAGTTACGACAATGCCCTTGCCGAATCGGTGAACGCCGACTACAAGAATGAGCTCGTCGACAACGGCCCTCGCTTCCCCGGTGCCGCGGAATTGTCGTTGGCCACCGCACAGTGGGTCGCGTTCTACAACCGCGAACGCCCCCACAGCTACTGCCACGACCTCACGCCCGACCACGCCGAGCAACTCCACTACGATCGCACGCGCACCCTCAATCCGGAGGAGGCACTCACGCAGTGAGCCCTCCGGAAATGCCGGGACGGATCACAGTTTGCGAGTGGTCGAACACCGACAGAATCGGGAATGTCGGGATTTTGCAGGCCTCCTCGCCGTGCCGACGGTCGAAGACACAGCGATGGTCACCACGGCGCTGAAGACGGCGTTGCGGCGACGAGATCACGGTGGACACCGCGTCGGCTCAGGGCTCATCCATCACAGCGATGCCGGCAGTCAGGGCGGATTTAACCTGTCGTCGCAACACAGTGCCGTGAAGCCGAGTTCATCTGCTCTGCAAGCACTTCCGCTGGGGTTCGCCACCCAAGTGTTTTGCGCGGGCGGTTGTTGAGTGCATCCGTCACGGCCTGAACGTCACTTCGACGGTATCGAGCGAGATCGGTTCCCTTCGGAAAGTATTGTCGCAACAATCCATTGGTGTTTTCGTTCGTTCCCTGCTGCCAGGGGCTGTACGGGTCGCAGAAGTACACACGGATCCCGGTTTCTGCGGTCAACTCCGCATGACGTGCAAGCTCCGCCGCGGTCCCAGGTCACCGATCTGCGCAGGTGCTCCGGCAGCGGTGTCATCGCAGCCTGGAGTGCATCGCAGACCGACTGACATGTATGGGCCCAGGACATCTTTGACCGATTGTCATCGACACATCGTTACCCGCTTCTGGGGCGGTGGGCGTTGAAGTTCCGAATGGGTTTGGTTGAGGTTCGCGCGTAGACGCCGAGCTCGGTGGTTCCGTCGAGGACCCGAAAGTAGTTGTCTTCGACCACGACAGTCACGATGGTTCCGGCATGGGTACGGCCGACCTTGAGCAGCTGACCGGTCACCATGACCCGGCCGTCTTTCGGGACGCGTCGCTGTACGGTCTGCGGTCCGGCCGGCGGCGGCGCGGGCAACGTTCCCGTAGCTTCCCGTGCGCCGGTCAGACCCGCGAGCTGGCTGGCATCGAGCGGGTTCGGCAGTGTCGCGAGCAGGACGTTGTCGACACTGGCGTGGATCAGCCCTGAGGCGATTCGCAGCGTCACTCGTGTTCCCGCTCTGTCGGCTCCGAGGTGAAGTCGGTGACCGGCGAGGATGACGGTTCCGTCTCGTCCTGCGGTTCGGTCGACCTCGATCGGTCTCGGTTTGGTGGGCAGGACTGCGGTGTCTACTGCCGCTGTTGCCGGAGATGGTCGGCCCTGGCGTGTGCCGCGCATGGCGAGGCGTTCGAGGTCGGTGTGGGTCAGTCGCGAGCGCACTGTCTTGATCACGGTGTCGTCGAGGATGACATGAATGCTGACCAGGTCGATCCACAGGGTGACGGTCCGTCCGGCGTGGTTGCTTCCGATCCACAATTGTTGCGCTCCAGCGACATTGGTCACGCCGCTCGGTGGTACCTGGGTGTCGAGCTCGATTGCACTGCTGCTTCTTTCACGGCCCACCGTTGTCAGGCTGGAGCTTGCAGCGGTGAGAGTTGATGACGAATCGGACTGGCCGTTGTCGGTTGTTCCGTCGTGATGCTCGTGGTGGGCTCGCGCACGGAACAAACTCGCGGGTGTTGCCATGTCCAGACTCTGGTGGGGCCGCAGGGTGTTGTAGGCGTGCACCCATTCGTCGAGGGCGGCTTGGGCAGCAGCGATGTCGGCGAATGCGCCTGCCTCATCGAGGAATTCACGACGAAGGGTTCTGTGGAATCGTTCGATCTTGCCAGTTGTGGTGGGTGAATGGCGTCGGGTCAGTCGTGCGGTGATCCCGAATTCTCGGCATGTTCGCTCGAACAGCACTTCGGCCGGCAGCGGCCGAGTGTGTTTACCGGTGAATTGTTTCCCGTTGTCGGTGAGTACCTCGAACGGCGAACCCCACTTGTGGATGGCAGCGATGAATGCTTCACATACTGCGTTCCCGGAGGGGTGCTCGAGGACGGTTGCGGTCACGATGAATCGTGAGTGGTCGTCGATTCCGGTCAGCATTTTGCACTCGCGTCCGCCGACGAGGAACATTCCGCCGACGAGGTCGAGCTGCCATAGGTGCATCGGCGCTTCGCGCTGCCAACGTTTGTAGACTCGTTTATGTTGTTGCTCTTGATGATTGACCAAGCCGTTGCGGACGAGCGTTCGGTGGACGGTCGCGCGAGATGGGGTTCGGTCTCCGATTTCTTTGCTTAGCTCGAAGCAGATGCGGCGTGCGCCCCACCGCCGGTGATGTCGTCGCATCTCGCAGATGAGGGCTTCGATGTCGGGCTGGATACGGTTCGGGCTCGCATGCGGTCGTCTCGACGAGTCGACAAGTCCGTCGATACCCGAGTTTTCGTATCGCTTGCGCCACGCTGTGACGGTCTGTCTGGAGACGCCGAATCGCTCGGCGACGTCGCTGACCGGTGAGCCGTCGTTGACCTCGGTAATTGCTCGGAAAGCGGACCTGGACAGTGAGTCGTTCGGCGATGTTGGCATCGGATTCGAGGGGCTGAGGGGAAGGCACACCCAACGATCACCAAAGCTGGTGAAGCGTCAGATATGTGCCGATGACGTTCCGTCAAAGATGTGTTGAACCTTTACACGTCACCGACTCCGATCCGTAACCGGACAACGCCGGCCTGTTCTTCACCGGGGGCGCATCCCAGTACCCATCCTTACGTGGCAGATGCAGCAACGTGGTGAATCTGCTGGTGCGTTCGACAAGCGTACCCACTGTGGACCTGCCCAGCCCGATGATCAGACCTCCTTCCCAATGCCCTGGCGTTTTGCGATCAGCGACTTCGTCTGGCCGCGAGCCGATGGTGACGTCATCGGTGATGAATCCGGTGCGGAGCTTCTTCGCTCGCG
>NZ_JBFBMS010000030.1:0-2630 GCF_040702765.1 Rhodococcus sp. NPDC076796
ACCAGGGACACCAGTAGTCCGGTCATCATCGTGACCGCGAACACGAGCACCCACCGCTGCGCGGGGTCGTATCCGACCTGGAGGTTCGCGAATTCCTTGGCACCGTCGAACCGGACGACGGTGCCGTCGGAGAGGGTCGTCGATTCTCCGGGCCGCAGGTTGACCCGGTCCTGCTTGACCAGCCGGCCCTGGTTGATCATCTCCTGGTCCAGGGAGAAGATCGACTGCGGGATGCCGGTGTCGAGACCGGTGTCGCCTTTGTAGATGTCCACTGCCACCGCGGGATCGACCAGTTCCGGGAAGCGGGAGGAGAGCAGGTTGCCGTTGAATTGCGCGGTGGGCGCGAAGAGTCCTTCGATGGCGATCTGCCCTCGGCGGCGCTCCTCGGCGGTGGCGTAGGTCCCCCCGGGTGGGTCGAATCGCAGCGCGCCGCTGCTGAGGAACGTGGTGGCGTCGTCGGGGCGGAACTGCAGCGCTTCGGTGCGGGTCTGGCCGTCGGGGAAGGTGACGGTGAACTCGGGGGCGTAGCCGTGTCCGGTGAGGTAGATGCGTTCGTCGCCGAGCCGGAGGGGTTCGTTGACTTTGAGTTGATAGTCGCGCCAGGTGTCGGCGGCGATGTCGTCGGCGCTCTGGTAGGAGATGTTCGAGGTGAACATCTCGGCCTGACCGTTCTCGAGGTAGTCGGCGGTGAAATCTCTGACCCGGATACAGAACGGCTCGAGTCCGGTGCCGTCGGTGCTGTTGCCGGCGCGAAAGGAGTCGTAGATCGCGGGCGAGGTGTTGCAGAAACCGGGCCCGTTGTCGGCGATGACGATGACCGAGCCTTCGTAGCCGAACAGTTTGCCGATCGCGATGGCCGCGAGCAGACCGATCAGCGAGAAGTGAAACAGCAGGTTCCCGGCCTCGCGGGTGTAGCCCTTCTCCGCCGAGAGAGTCAGTGCCCCATCGGGCTCGGGTCGAACGGCGGTACGCCACCCTTTCAAGTGCCGCGCGATGTCGGCGATCACCTTCTCGGGGTCACCGGCGAGGGTGCCCGAATGATGCAACGGTAGTCGAGTGAGGTTTCGCGGTACTCGAACAGGTTGTGCGCGAAGAGCTTTGCCGTGCTCGATCAACCGGGGAGTCAGACAGCCGATCAGCGACACGAACAACAGGACGTAGATCGCGGTGAACCAGGAACTCGCGAACACGTCGAACAATTCCAGCGTGTCCATCACCGGCCCGAGAACCGGACGCGCGGCAATGAAAGAATCGACGGCCTGGGTATTGAGATTGCGCTGCGGCAGCAAAGCGCCGGGGACAGCTGCGGCGGCGAGGAGGAACAGCAGCACCAACGCTGTCCGCATCGACGTCAGTTGTCGCCACCGGTTGCGCAGCATCGCCACTGTTCTGCGCACCAGTCCCGGCGAGTGCGCACGGGGGTGTTCGTCGATCGTCATCTCCGCACGCCCTTCACCGACCACCATCTAAATACTACGCGACATAGTAGTTTGCGGGGTTCGGTGTGATGGAGCGTGGTCGGCGCAGCAGCGAGAACGCCAGTGCTGCACCAGCGCCGGTGGCGGCAATCCATTCCGGAACGCTGCCGGTGATCGTCGCCGGGGTGAGGGTGGTGCTCAGTGACACCTCGGTGACGACAGCTGCGGGGGTGAACAGCTCCGTGCGCTCGACGACCTCCCCGCGTGCATCGATGACGGCGCTGACGCCGCTGGTGGCCGACACGACGACGCTGCGCCCGTGTTCGACCGCTCGTACCCGCGACATGGCGAGTTGTTGATAGGTCATGTTCGTCCGACCGAAAGTGGCGTTGTTGGTGGGCACTGCGATCAGCTGGGCACCGGCGCGCACGGAGTCGGTGAGCAACGAGTCGAAGGCGACCTCGTAGCAGGTGGCCACCGCGACGTGCACTCCGGCGAGGTCGAGGACGCCGTTGCCCTGGCCCGGGGTGAAGTTTCCTGCCTGGGCGGCATAGGGAGAGAGTGCGGTGACGATCGTGCGCATCGGCAGGTACTCCCCGAACGGCACCAGTTGCCGCTTGTCGTGCCTCTGCCCGGGCCCGGTGACGGGATCCCACACGATCGAGGTGTTGCTCGTGGTGCCGTCGTCTCGGCGGAGAACCGTGCCGACGAGTACGGGGACTCCGACGGCGCGGGCCGCGGCGTCGATACGTGCGGCGGCGTCGGGGTTGCGCAGGGGATCGATGTCGGAGGAGTTCTCCGGCCAGATGACCAGGTCGGGTGCGCGTACGCGGCCGGAGTCGATGTCGGCGGCGAGCTCGATGGTGCGCTGAACATGGTTGTCGAGAACCGCGCGTCGTTGGGCGTTGAAGTCGAGACCGAGACGCGGGACGTTGCCTTGCACCAAGGCGACGGTGACCGTGTCCTGCTGCGGCGGAGCGAACAGTGGAGCCACCACCGTGAGCGCCCCTACAGCAGTGGCCACACCGATGCACGACGCTGCTGCAGTTCTGCGGGTGATGCGACCGGAGGCAACGACGCCGGCCAGAGCGGACCCGATCAGCACCACGACGAACGACAACCCCGGCGCGCCGATCACCGCAGCCAGAGGCAGCAGCGGCCCGTCGGATTGACCGAATGCGATGCGGCCCCAAGGGAAGCCGCCGAACGGGA
>NZ_JBFBMS010000031.1:0-2333 GCF_040702765.1 Rhodococcus sp. NPDC076796
ATCGCGACCAGGATCGCTGGCAACGTCGTTACGGTGATGACGAACCACGTCTGTGTGACAAACTCCCGAAACGGAAACCGTCCGGTGACAATATCGCGCACGGCCCACCGCAATGCCTGGCCGGCGAGGGCAATCGAATTTCCAAAGGTCACAAGACTGGCTGTCGCTCGACCAGCAATTTCTGTATAGATACCGGTCTCTCCTCTTCTGTCTGCGCAGCTCGTCGCGATAAGGTGTTCGCACAGTATCAGGTACGTGCAGTACCTGGTACATGGTTTCGGGTAATCCCCGTCGGATTAATCACCTGAGAGGTTGGCGTGTCCCCAAGTGAACGGAGCCATCTCGATTTAGCCTTGACCCGGATCGAGCCGGGAGCGATCTTCCACTCCGAACTTGCCGTATGTACCTCGCGGGCTTACCGGGCTTACCGGGCTCTCGTGAGCTCTCCGCGGATGCGGTCTTCGCGGGGTGTTGTGGGGCAACAGTATGGCCGAAAGTTTCTTCGCTGATTTCAAGAACGAATGCGTCTACCGAACGATCTACTCCACCAAAAGCAAAGCACGACAAGACATCGTCAGATACATCGAAGGCTTCTACAGTTCACAACACCGCCATTCGGCGCTCGGGTACCGAACCCCGAACGCTGTCCACTACAGTTACGGGCAGTCCGCAAACGCGGCTTCAGAATAGTCATCTCCAGTGTCGGAAATCCTCGCGGCAGATCAACCCCACGCACGGCATCCGACCGTGATCGTCGGCGAACGCGGGTACAACCGCTGCCGTTGGTACCGTTGGGGTGAACCTCACGCCTGAATAACGTGTCCCTATGGTTTCTGTCAAGCTGCGTGAGCTGCGGGCGGTGGGACTGTCAGATAAACGGTTGATCCGGTCTTGGTTCGACACGCCGAGCTGAGCTTGGCGGGAAGGATCAACGATGACCGAAACACTGGATCCCATGGCGGATGAGGTGGATCAGAAGCAGTTGGCCGAGCAACTCCTGGCTCAAGCCAAGGAGCAGGGCGTGGAGTTGATGGGCCCGAACGGGCTGCTCAGTCAGCTCACCAAGAACGTCCTCGAAACCGCGTTGGACGCGGAGATGACCGAGCATCTCGGTTACGACAAGCACGATGCCGCCGGCCGCGGCAGCGGCAACTCCCGAAACGGTACCCGTTCGAAGACGGTGCTCACCGAGATCGGACCGGTGGAGATCGACGTTCCGCGCGACGTCGATTCCTCGTTCGCTCCGCAGATCGTCAAGAAGCGACAGCGTCGCCTGACAGGTATCGACGAAATCGTATTGTCTCTCACTGCAAAAGGGTTTGACGACCGGCGAGGTGTCCGCTCACTTCCAGGACATCTACGGGGCGACGGTATCGAAGGACACCATTTCCCGTATCACCGACAAGGTGGTCGGAGAGATGACCGAGTGGCAGAACCGGCCACTCGAGCGGGTGTATCCGGTGATGTTCATCGACGCCGTGCACGTCAAAGTCCGAGACGGGCAGGTCACGAACCGGCCCATGTATGTCGCGATCGGCGTCACCGTCAACGGTGAACGCGACATCCTGGGAATCTGGGCCGGCGAGGGTGGTGAAGGCGCGAAGTTCTGGCTCTCGGTGCTCACCGAAATCAAGAACCGCGGTGTCGGAGACGTCTGCATCGTGGTGTGCGACGGCCTCAAAGGACTGCCGGAGGCGATCAACACCGTGTGGGAACTGGCGGTGGTGCAGACATGCATTATTCACCTGATACGCAACACGTTTCGATTCGCATCCCGGAAATATTGGGATGAGATGTCGCGCGATCTCAAGCCTGTCTATACCGCTCCGTCGGAGTCTGCTGCGAAGGAACGGTTCACCGAGTTCGCCGGGAAGTGGGGGCAGCAGTACCCGGCGATCGACAAGATGTGGGACACCGCGTGGAGTGAGTTCGTGCCGTTCTTGGACTACAACGTCGAGATCAGGCGGGTGATCTGCTCGACGAATGCGATCGAGTCCGTCAACGCCCGCTACAGGCGTGCGGTGCGGGCTCGTGGGCACTTTCCGACAGAGCAGGCGGCTCTGAAATGTCTCTACCTCGCTACGCGGGCGCTGGACCCCACCGGGAAAGGTAAGGCACGATGGGCAATCAGGTGGAAGCCAGCGCTCAATGCGTTCGCGTTCACCTTCGAAGGACGTATCACCCCGAACGGTAACTAACCGACGCCGAGGTCGGATCCACCGTTAATCGGACACTCCCCGGGCGGTTGGTACAGGGTCTTGTTCTTGAGCATGGCGTACAGGACGTCGCATCGGCGTCGAGCGAGGCAGATGAGCGCGGCGTTGTGTTTCCTG
>NZ_JBFBMS010000033.1:0-1687 GCF_040702765.1 Rhodococcus sp. NPDC076796
GTCATCGACAGCTCCTCCGCCGCGGCCTGGTCGAGGACCGCAGGCAGTGCTTCGGCGGCGTCGGCGAGTTTGAGGACCCCGAGATGGCCACGCAAACGTTGGTAAAGGCTCGCTGCTTCCGCGGTGTTCGGTGCGGGAAGTCGATCGGCAGCGGCACCTCCTTTCGGTGTTTCACTCATGCGAGAGTGTTCCTTCCCCGTGCAGCCCGCTCGTAGGCCGAGAGGTCGACGACATCCGATGATGCTGCCGCGGAATCGGTTTCAGCTGCTCCTGTCGAGTTGTTCGTACTATGAAAACGGCTGCCACGCAATACTTCTGCCGCCCTGAGCGCATCAGGCCCGGGTGGTATCCGTTCCTTTCGGCGGTGCGGTTTACCGGTGTTCGCGGTCGCCATCGCGGCCCGTTCGAGTGCGACGACATGACCGCTGTCGCGGACGATCATGCCGAGACCGTCGGCGGCGACCGCATGCCTGGCGACAGTGATGCCGGAGGCAGTGACGATGTCGAGATGACTACCGCCGACGGGGCGGGTGACGGTGACCTGCGCAGACGCCAACTCCGGCGGGACGGAGTACTGGTTGCCGCGGTAGGACACCAACGCTTGCCGCGACGCCGTCCGACTGTCGCCGAGAATCACCGGATACGCCGTCGCCGGCGGTTCCTGCAGGGGTTCGGCCGCTGCGAGGTCTGCGACAGTGCTGGTTCCGTCCGGGGTGTGGCGGGTGCGACTGTCGGAGATGGCGGCACAGAAGTTGTCGAGATGCGCTTGGGTCTGCTCGACGCTCATGTCCGGCAATGACCGCCACCAACGTTGTGCTGCAGTGTGATTCGCTTTCTCGACGACACCTTTGCGGTTCCCTCTCCGCGGTGGGCAGATCGCGACCGAGACCCCGTAGTACTTCGCGACGCCGGCGAAGCTGGCGGTCACCGCACCGGACTCGGGGTGGCAGACAGTGGCCATCCGGTCGAAACGCCAGACTCGGGTGGTGCCGCCGAGAGCGCGGACAACGCGGTCGAGATTGTCGACCAGATGTGGTTGATCCATCGACGGGGTCAGTACCGCCCGCCATTTCCCCGAGTGTGCGAGGGAGCCGACCCACAGGTGTGCTGTTCTGCCCCAACCCCATTCAGTCGGCGGGTTCGGTAGATCGACGTAGTCCCATTGGGTTTCTTCGCCCGGTGGGTGGTCGATGATGGCGTTGGCTCGGTCGGTTGCGGTCCTGCAGGCCAGGCAGATCGGGCGTAGTTTCTGCTGCCGGATCTTGCGGGTCATCGTCGGATAGGACAGTGCGAAGCCCAGGGCCAACAGTTCGTCGAACAGGGCGACCGCCCACAGGTGCGGGTCCTCGGTGAATCGGTAGCGGATGTAGTCGATGAAGTCCTCGAACGGGTCCGTCGTGGACTTTCGTCGCACACCTGGGGTGGTGGTTCCGTTGATGTAGTTGCGGACGGTGCGGCGGTTGCGGCCGGTATGGCGGGCGATGTCCGAGATCGACATGCCTCGTTTGTGCAGTGCGGATATCTCCATGTCCTCTTCCCATGTAAGCATGAGATCGCGGGTCTCCTTCGGGGCGCTGGTGTGTGGTCAGAGACCATCAGCATCGGAGGAGGCCCGCCCTCATTGGCGGAGCCACACGGGTGAGCACTTTCAGAGATCAGATCTGGGCACTTTCACTGAGCGCCGTCA
>NZ_JBFBMS010000034.1:0-1545 GCF_040702765.1 Rhodococcus sp. NPDC076796
CTCATATGGAGGTCGGCCTGTCAACGACGGCATGGTGAAGCGGTGGCACGCACCGTCGTGTGTGCCACCGCTTCCTGTTGCCGGGATGGTGATCGATGCGAGTGGGAGGTGAGCGTGTCGTAGTGTTCGACGCGTCGTCAACTCTCATATACGCGGGTTGGTTACCGCAGGACGGACTGTTTCGGCTGGAGTGGATCGCAAGTCTATGAGTCGAGCGTGATCCCAACGCGCAGTTGAGGATTGCTCATAGGCGGCTAGCGGGTCACTCCCAGACGCTCGGCCACATCCCACATCGTCGTCGACCGTTCATTCCGGACATCTATCCCGACGCAGATCGCTACTTCGGCGTCGGAGCTTCAGTCATTCCTCGAGCGTGGCCAACGACCAGCACCAGCCGGCCAGCTCTCGTGCGATCCCGGCATTGGCGACCACCGCACGTTTACCGCGTTCGTCGAAATGTTCCCACCGTGCGTGCAGCCGCCGGTTCGCTTGATGTCCTCGCGCTTTGGCTTTGGGAGTCGACGCCTTCCACCGTGCCACCAGTTCACGCCCCGGCCGATACGGCTTGCGATGATGCCAGGCAGCCTCGACCAGCAGTCGGCGTACGTGAGCATTGCCGGTTTTGCTGACACCGCCCTGCGACCGGGATTCACCGGAAGAATGCTCGGTCGGGATCAACCCGACGAACGCACCGATCGAGCGGCCGGTCAACCGGTCCCACTCACCGATCTCCGTCGCCAAACCGAACGCTGTCAACGTCGCCACCCCACGAAGGCACCCCAGCCGGGTCACCACCGGAGTGAACGACGAATGCGCAGCCATGTCCGCGATGGCGGTATCGAGACGATTCCGGCGTTCGGTGGTGGCGATGACGGTCTCGTAGGCGGTGTCGTAGGTGATCTGCAGTGCACGTGAATCGAACCGCTGGCGACGTAACCACAGATCGTGGGCTGCGGTCCAGGGTTTGCCGCCGCTGTAGATGATCCCTTGACGCAGCAGCACATGTGTCAGGCGATGCTGTGCGGACACCAGATCGCCGCGGCAGTCCTCCCTTGCTCGCACCAGATCACGAGCGGACTCCTGCTCGGTACTCGGAATCAGAACCGGCACAATAGAACTCAAATGAAGCAACCGAGCCAAATGCCGGGCATCACGGGCATCGGTCTTGATGCGGTCACCAGGGGGACGCTGAATTTTCGACGGTGCCGCCACCACACAATCGACACCGGCGGCCAACAGAAAACGGGCCAGACCGAAACCGGTCGGGCCCGCCTCGTAGACGACATGCACCAGTCCTGGCAGCGAACGAATCCACTCCAGGATTTCTTTGTGATCAGGCGACATGCGACGCTCGAACAACTCGCCCGTCTCGCCATCCAAACCGCACGCCACCACCGATCGTGCGTGCACATCCAAACCAACACTCGTACGATGATTCTTCACTGGGGCCTCCCACATCTGTGGCTCTACCGGCCAGGACCCACTCCTGTCGGCAACCCACGCTTACATGCGGAGGGGCCCCAGCCAAGACCTCCATACCGTCTA
>NZ_JBFBMS010000035.1:0-1440 GCF_040702765.1 Rhodococcus sp. NPDC076796
TTGCACTGGACCCCGTGGGTTGGACCGTTAATAGAAATCCTAGGCCGCGAGGGCCTGCGCTCGGTATCGCACCGGGCTCAGGCCGTCGAGGCGTAGCGAGATGCGGTCGTTGTTGAACCACTCGATGTAGTCCTCGATCGCGGTCTGCAAGGTGCCGAGGTCGAGGTATCGGACGTGATGAAACATCTCTTCTTTGAGGTGACCGAAGAAGTTCTCGATGATCGCGTTGTCGTAACAGTTGGCTTTGCGGGACATCGACTGGATCGCTCCCGCGCCGGCGAGCAACCGACGCCACGAGGAGTGCTGATAGTGAAATCCCTGATCCGAGTGCACAATTGGACACTCCCGTTCACCGAGGGTGTCCAATGCTGCCCGCAGCGAACGGTTGGTGAACTCCGTCGTCGGAGACCGCCCGATCGAATACGAGATGATCTGGCGGTCGAACAGATCCATCACCGGAGACAGATACAACTTCGCGTCCCCGACCCGGAACTCGGTGACATCGGTGACCCACTTCTGATTCGGAGCCTCGGCCCGAAAGTCCCGGTCGAGGATGTTCGCCGCGACCGCACCGACCTGCCCCTGATACGAGACATACCGTCGACGACGCCGCACAGGGCAGACCAACCCGAGCTCGCGCATCAACGCAAGCACGGTCTTCTTCGCCACCCGCCACCCTCCATCGACGAGGACTCGGTGCACGCGTCGATGCCCGTAGCGTCGGTGATTGTTCTCGAACGCGCTGGTCACCGCAGCTTTCAACGCTGCCTTCGGGTCGGGTCGGCGTAACTGCGCCTGACGGTAGAAGAACGTCGACCGGGCCAGGCCGGCGACGTCGAGCAGCACATCGAGACGGTACTGAGCCTTGAGGGCGATGACAGCGAGAACCTTCACCGTCGTCCCTGTTCCCTCAAGGCCCGCAATTTTCCCAGGTACGCCACCTGCGTCCGCAGCCGCTCGTTCTCCTCCCGCAACCGGTCGAGCTCGCTGGCCTCGCCGGGATCAGAACTCGACGATGCCGGTCGACGTCCCGCCCGCTTCGGACGAAGCGCCTCGTCGCCGTCGCGGCGATATCCGCGAACCCACGGATCGATGATTCTCGCCGACGACAGTCCGTACTCCCGTGCGAGCTCGATCTTGTTCTCTCCAGCCAGAACACGTTGCACCACAGCAAGTTTGAACTCGAACGAGAAGTGTTGTCGATCCGGTTTCTCCACCAACGCATTCCTCCCTCGAACCCGCCACCGGTCGTAGAGGACAACCACGGCCTTCGTCCCGCCACCGACCTTCGCAGCAGCCGAGACGGCACCGAGACCATCCTCGAACAACGCTACCGCCGCGACCCTCTGATCCTCGGTAAGTGAACTTCGTGCACGCATACACACGCTCCCCAGTAGTCGGAACTGAATTACTCAGTCCAACTTCTGGGGAGCGGTGCAA
>NZ_JBFBMS010000036.1:0-1433 GCF_040702765.1 Rhodococcus sp. NPDC076796
AGCCTGAGAGGTGATGCGTAGCCGATTGAGGCGAATTCAGTGATCCTATGCTGCCGAGAAAAGCCTCTAGTGAGTTGTTACACGGCCCGTACCCCAAACCGACACAGGTGGTCAGGTAGAGAATACTAAGGCGATCGAGATAACTATGGTTAAGGAACTCGGCAAAATGCCCCCGTAACTTCGGGAGAAGGGGGGCCCTGTCCGGTGATCACTCTTGCAGTGTGAGCTGGGTGGGGCCGCAGAGACCAGTGAGAAGCGACTGTTTACTAAAAACACAGGTCCGTGCGAAGTCGTAAGACGATGTATACGGACTGACGCCTGCCCGGTGCTGGAAGGTTAAGAGGACCGGTTAGCCAGTAATGGCGAAGCTGAGAATTTAAGCCCCAGTAAACGGCGGTGGTAACTATAACCATCCTAAGGTAGCGAAATTCCTTGTCGGGTAAGTTCCGACCTGCACGAATGGCGTAACGACTTCTCAGCTGTCTCAACCATAGACTCGGCGAAATTGCATTACGAGTAAAGATGCTCGTTACGCGCGGCAGGACGAAAAGACCCCGGGACCTTCACTACAGCTTGGTATTGGTGTTCGGTTCGGTTTGTGTAGGATAGGTGGGAGACTGTGAAGCGGTGACGCCAGTTACTGTGGAGTCGTTGTTGAAATACCACTCTGATCGTATTGGATACCTCAACCTCGGACCATGATCTGGTTCAGGGACAGTGCCTGGTGGGTAGTTTAACTGGGGCGGTTGCCTCCTAAAATGTAACGGAGGCGCCCAAAGGTTCCCTCAGCCTGGTTGGCAATCAGGTGTCGAGTGCAAGTGCACAAGGGAGCTTGACTGTGAGACTGACAAGTCGAGCAGGGACGAAAGTCGGGACTAGTGATCCGGCACCGGCAAGTGGAAGCGGTGTCGCTCAACGGATAAAAGGTACCCCGGGGATAACAGGCTGATCTTCCCCAAGAGTCCATATCGACGGGATGGTTTGGCACCTCGATGTCGGCTCGTCGCATCCTGGGGCTGGAGTAGGTCCCAAGGGTTGGGCTGTTCGCCCATTAAAGCGGCACGCGAGCTGGGTTTAGAACGTCGTGAGACAGTTCGGTCTCTATCCGCCGCGCGCGTAAGAAACTTGAGGAAGGCTGTCCCTAGTACGAGAGGACCGGGACGGACGAACCTCTGGTGTGCCAGTTGTTCCACCAGGAGCACCGCTGGTTGGCTACGTTCGGAAGGGATAACCGCTGAAAGCATCTAAGCGGGAAGCCTGTTCCAAGATGAGGTTTCTCACCCCCTCGAGGGGGTAAGGCCCCCGGCAGACCACCGGGTTGATAGGCCAGAACTGGAAGCCCAGCAATGGGTGCAGGTGACTGGTACTAATAGGCCGAGGACTTACCACAAAGAAGCTACGCGTCCACTGTGCAATATCTGAAACAACACACG
>NZ_JBFBMS010000037.1:0-1376 GCF_040702765.1 Rhodococcus sp. NPDC076796
GAATTCGCGAACCTCCAGGTCGGATACGACCCCGCGCAGCGGTGGGTGCTCGTGTTCGCGGTCACGATGATGACCGGACTACTGGTGTCCCTGGTGATATTCGGCCCACCGCGACCCCTATGAGAACGAGCACCGTCAGCAATCTCGACCGACACCTCCGACCGCCAAGTGGCTCGAACCAGGTCTCCGTCAGATCCAGGACGGTTCAGCATGCCCGTGGGCGTCGCCCTCAGCCTTGGGTGGGGTCGGCAACGATGCGCAAGTAGGGGCGAGGGGCAGTCCAGCCATCCGGATAGATCTTTTTAGCATCCTCGTCGCTGACCGAGCCGGCAATGATCACGTCGCCACCTCTATTCCACTGGGCGGGGGTGGCCACCTTGTGCGCGGCAGTGAGTTGTAGCGAGTCGATTACACGCAGCACCTCGTCGAAGTTGCGGCCGGTGGTCATCGGGTAAATGAGCACCAACTTGATCGTCTTATCGGGGCCGATGACGAAGACATTGCGCAGCGTCGCCATCTCGGCCGGAGTGTGACTGGTCGGGTCGCCGGCGATTTCGGCGGGTAGCATCCCGTAGGCCTTCGAAATGGTGTAGTCGTTGTCGGAAATCATCGGATAGTTGGGCGCGGTACCTTGTGTTTCGGCGATGTCGTCGGCCCATGCGACGTGGTTGTCGAGTGGGTCGACTGACAACCCGATGATCTTGGTGTTGCGTTGGTCGAATTCGGGTTTGATCGTGGCCATGTAACCGAGTTCGGTCGTGCACACCGGGGTGAAATCGCGGGGGTGGGAGAACAGAACTGCCCAGCTTTCACCGATCCACTCGTGGAAGTTGATCGGACCCTGGGTGGTTTGGGCGTGGAAATCGGGGGCGGTGTCGCCAATGGTGAGTGTCATCAGTGGTTGTCCTTCCGGTGCGGTGGTGCGGTGGTGCCGACGATAGCGGTCGAGTCTTAAGTGAACCTGAGGTCGGCGGCGACGCGGTCTTCCGTATACCCCTACCGGTATAGCCCATCAATGGGCGACTACGACAGGTCACGGGTGGCCCCGACCCCTCGGTGCAACGATGACTGACCCGGCCTCTCCAGCCCATGGGCCGCGACATCCGCACCGAGGCCACCGTCCAGCTTCGGCCACCTCGACCACCCTTACCGCTAGGGGTAAACTGGAGTTTCATCGAACGAAGGACTGAACGACATGACTGGTGACACCGTAAGCATCGCATTGGTATTGAACCGTTTGCGGCGTGCGCAGGGTCAGCTCGCAGGAGTGATCTCGATGATCCGGACCTACTCGACGAAGCTGCCGACGGTGTCGACACCCGTTTCGAGGGTGCCAAACAGATCTTCCGCAGTCTGAAGCGGTCGTTCGTCACGCA
>NZ_JBFBMS010000038.1:0-1293 GCF_040702765.1 Rhodococcus sp. NPDC076796
GGGTCGACGTCGCTGTCTCCAGCCCCAGCCGTGGCTACGGCGGACGCGGCTGGGGCGTTTTCGTCCATCAGTAGATCGCCATCCGGCGTCGCTGCCGCCGCGCTGTCGTCGACTTCAGTGGGCTCGGGGTGCGGTTTCGTTCGGTCGTCATTTGTCATGTGGGACCTTCTGTGTACTTACGGTGACAGTCGCTTGCGGACGGGGCGTCACCGTAGTGGCGGCGACACGGTGACGGGGACCTCGGCGCGACCTGGTCGCGACGCCGGGAAAGTTCGGCCGAGGAGGTCGCCGATCGACCCGAAGTCGACGTATGTGTCGGCGACTTTCTCGGTCGCCGGTTTCACCGCCCGGGTGATCGTCAGCAGATCCGGCTGCAGGATCTGAATATAGCCGTTGAGCTTTTCCACAAGCTTCAACACGGGAGGCCACTTGTCGTACGAGGTGGTTGTGAACCTGATGAACGCCCGTTGAATCCGCGCCAGCCCGTTCACGGCGTCAGGGGTGCGTACAGATGCCGTACTGAGGACGTCCCCGGCATTGGACAAGAGGCCGAGCAGGAACTCGGCGTTGTCTGCGGTCACCCGGACGGACCCATCTTTGCCGACGAAATCGACTACACGGTGCATCATGTCGCCGATCGTGTCGAGGTCGTCCTGCCGTCCGGCGACGGCCTCGGCGACGGTCTTGTTGATGGACTCGATCGATTCCGGGTCGAGCCCATCTGCCACTGCAGCCAACTTTGGCAACACCTGGGGAACCGATTGCGACACGTGCACCGCGTCCGCGGGCACCACGTCTCCGTTATCGAAGTACCCACCGGTTGCCGTGCCCGCGGGCACGAAGTTGATGTACTGTTCCCCCGCGAGCGACAGATTCTGGATTGACATCTCGCTGTCCTGGGGGATCTTGTGGTCGGAATCGATCGTCATCTCGACCTTAATTGCCGAATCCGCGACGTTGATCGAGGACACCTTTCCGACGGGTACCCCCCGCACCATCACCGGCGATGTGTCCAGCAGACCGCCTGAGCTGTCGATGATGGCGGTTAAGGAGTACTCGGAGCGGGTGGGGTTGATGTGTGCCACGCCGACGACGAGGTAGCCGAGCCCTACGACGAACACGACGGCGAGAGCCAGTATCGATATGAGCGTGCTGCTGCGGTTCACGGCATCATTCCGATTGATCTCAACACGGTTATGAAGGATTCGGCGTCACGCCGCGCTAGGTCCCGACCATCGATGGAGATGTCCGAGAGGTTAATGTCGGGCGACCGCACGAATGGAATGAGTTTGT
>NZ_JBFBMS010000039.1:0-1224 GCF_040702765.1 Rhodococcus sp. NPDC076796
TCAAGTTGCTCCCCGGCGATGACAGTTTTCTCCATGGACCGGTTGACCTCGCCCAGCGACTCCCGCAACCGGTCACTCACGCGGCTGAAGGCGTCGACGATCGATCCCAGCTGGTCGACGAGTTCGACCAGCTGCGCCGAGCGGCCTTCGAGTTGGTCGGAGACCTGGCCGAGACTCGTCACGATATTCGTGATGATCTCAGACCGCTGGTCCCCGTAGGCGGTGATGTTGGCGACCTGCTCCAGAACAGGCGATATACCCCTCCCATCACCTTGAGCAACGCGCAACAAGTTGGACTGCAGTTCATTGATCTCGTCGGCGTTAAGCGTGTCGAACACCGGCTTGAACCCGTTGAACAAGGTGGACACATCAAATGAGGGAACGGTCTTGTCGAGTGCCACCTGTGTGAGCGCCGCCCCCTGTGTCTTTCCCTGTGCCGCACCGATCAATTCGACATATCGCTGTCCGAGAAGATTCTGATAACGCACGGCGGCGGTGGTGCTCGACGTGATCGCGACGTCGTTGTTCAGTTGGAAATGAACGACCGCGGTGGGCCCTTTCAGGCCGATCGCCGTCACATAACCGACCTTTACTCCCGCCAAACGCACACCGTCGCGAGGCTTGAGCCCAGATGCATCGGAGAAGACCGCAGACCGTTCAGAACTCGCTCCGTCCGAGCTGGGTTCGAGGATGGCGATGATCACGTAGGTGAGAACGCCGATGACTGCGGCGAACGCGACGATCTTGACGATGGTGGGAATTAACGACTTGAGCTTCATCTTCTTGGTCCTCCTGCTGCAAGCGCGCTCTGCAGCGCAGGTGACGTCTGCACTACCAGGGCGACCTGAAGTTGTACTCGCTCGCCGACTTGCGGCGTGGCGTTGTCGATGCTGTCCAGGATCTGCGGGATGGTGTAAATGGTCTGCGCGAGTCCCGATGCCGATCTGGCGACCGGCCTCGCCAGATCGAGGCCGACGTCCAGTACCGAACTCAACGCCGGGTAGTTTTCGCTCAACAGTCCTCCCAGTCCCCCGAACAGAACCTCGCCGGTGCTGTTGAGGTTGCCTGTGGCCTGATTGATGGCCTCGTCGGTGGCGAAGAAGTCAGCGACGTCGACGTTTATGAGGATGCCCGGAACGAACGGCGTCATGAAGTCGGCAACGCCCTGGGACAGGTCTGCCGCGATCGCCAAATCCTGGCCCACTGGCCGCTGTTGAACGTCCC
>NZ_JBFBMS010000040.1:0-1189 GCF_040702765.1 Rhodococcus sp. NPDC076796
AGTTTGGGTAGAACAGTCTCGGCAGCCGCAGACCCGGGCACTACTACCGTCTGAGCCTCGAGTGCGGCGTAGATCTCCGCAACCAGTCTTGCCCCCATCCTGAGCGCGTTTTTGGCGGCGAAGCGGTCAGTTTCCGCTTACCAGCAGCGCGGATGCCGCCGGGGCTACCGCAGCGGGACAGGATCTCGAGCACTGCCGGGTGTGTCACACGCGGTCCGAGGACTCGTTCGAGCGCGGGGTGAATGCCGGTCAGCAATCCGCGGATTCGGTTGCTGACGCGGGTTGCTTCACCGGCGAGATCGTCATCGAAACCGATCAGCACACCGAGCTCGGCGAGTGTGTCATCACCGGTATCGACTCGTCGCAGCGTGTGGGGCATGGTCCGGGCCGTGTCGGCGATGATGAACGCAGGCCCGCGCATCAGTTTTGGCTTGCCCTGGATACAGATCTGCGATGCGGCGCATCGACAGACCCGGTAGGGACGCGAACTGGTGCTCGCAGGATCGGGAGACGGTGACCGGCAGGGCGTCGCCGATCGTATTAGGCTGATCGACGACGATCAACAGCGGCCCGCGCGTGGCGAGGCGGTCGAACACTGTGCGCAGACGGGCCTCGTCATTGGGTAGGGCTTTGCCGTACAGACGGGTTCCGTCGACGGCGAGACCGACGGCGTGATGTTCCGATTTTCCCACGTCGATGCCGCAAAACACGGCGTAACTCGTGGCCATGAAGCAGTCCTTCGTCCGGTCACCGATCCGACGTCAACACCCGGCGACAGCCCCCCGGATCATCGATGACAGGGGCGAGAAGTCATACCGGGTCTGGCTACCGTAGCCCTCGGTTTCAAGTATCAGCTAGAAGATAACGGGCCTGGCCCGATAGCGCACACGACGCGGCCGTCGAGCCGAAAACGGTGACCGCGAACATCGAAGGCTTCCGTCGGCGGCTGAATTGCTGTCGGCGCGGGGCAGGGATCAGGGTCTGTTGCCGAGCAACGACACGGCATCGATACAGCGTCCACCGAGAGGCGTTCGACTGTTCCGTCCGGCAACTCTTCGGTCGTTCGGTGCCTCCGCACGCCTGCGGCGATCCGACACGAGCGGCTGCAGCACAGTGCGATGCACCGTCTACCGCGCGCCGTCGAACGACGATGGGCATCATCTCGTGATGGCGGACAGCGAGCGTGAAG
>NZ_JBFBMS010000041.1:0-1105 GCF_040702765.1 Rhodococcus sp. NPDC076796
GGCAAGTTGAGTGCGCTGGTGAACTCCATCTGGATGTCGTAACCGTCCGCGTCGGAGGTCGCTATCGTCGGCGGATTGTCGGCGTTGATCCCACACGATGTCACGAAAACTATCGTTGCCATCAGTGCGACCACCATGGGTCCGAGGCATGCGCGATTGACCGAGATCATCAGGCCCCTCCCCCCATCATCCCTGCGATCGTCCTCGATACATCGCTGGACCCGCAGACTCCGTTTGCCACCGGCGCGGCGCAGCCACCGACCAGGCTTCGCAAAGGCAGCGACACTGCGAACGCCTGCACAATTGACTTGGCATCGGGGTGTTTCACGATGAGGTCTGCCGTGCGGGCTGCGATCGCTACCACCATGTCCGGCTGCTCTCCCATGTCGGCGATGAGCGGAACGGCAGCATCACCGATCGCGAATATCGGGGGACCGAAATCTGTTGCGAACCTCGAGAGGATCGGAACGAACGTCCCCGCGTACTCGACTGCCGAGCCGAAGGTCTGGCCGAACGCGATGATGACCTCGATGGCACCTACGAAGTTGTCGAAGAGGGCGGTCACCTCTTTGTCGTTCTCGGTTGCCACCCCCGTCAGTGCGGCGAGGTTCCCGACGATGCTGCGAATCTGCATATCCCGCTTTGCCGGGTCGTCGATGAGCGTGGCTGAGTCCTTGATGATCCCGGCCACGTCACCCTGCGTTCCTTCTAGATTGCGGGAGACGAGCTCGAGGGACTGCAAGATCGCGTCGGTGTTCCTGCCGTTGTCCTTGACCAGGTCCTCGGACAAGTTGCTGATCGAGTCGAGCGTCTGACTGATTCCCAGCGGGGTTCTCGTCTTACTCAACGGAATGCACTGATCCGTCTCGTATCGGGCTCCATCAGAGTACGGCTTGGTGAACTCGATTTGACGTTCGGTCACGATGGATGTCGACACCAGAGTCGCGCCGACGTCGGCGGGCAGCGGAACGCTCTTGTCGATCCGCATGTCGATCCTTACACCGGACTGATCACTATTCTGGTGCACCCCGACGACGCTGCCTATCTTCTTGCCGAGCATGGCTACTGTGTTGCCTTCGAAGAGGCCCGATGCGTCGGTGAACTC
>NZ_JBFBMS010000042.1:0-1052 GCF_040702765.1 Rhodococcus sp. NPDC076796
CCATCAGCATCGGAGGAGGCCCGCCCTCATTGGCGGAGCCACACGGGTGAGCACTTTCAGAGATCAGATCTGGGCACTTTCACTGAGCGCCGTCAACGTGCGGTTGGGTCATGTTCGGTGCGAGGACCCCGCGCCATTTGCCCGAACAGGCCAGCGTTCCGACGAACAGATGCGCCATCGATCCCCACCCCCAGGAGGCGGGCGGGTTCGGTAGATCGACCCAATCCCACTGTGTCTCTTCACCGGGCGGGTGATCGATCACCGCGTTCGGTCGCTCGGCGGCGGTCAGGCACGCTTGGCAGGTCGGGCGGAGTTTCAGCTCGCGGATCTTGCGGTGCAGCGTTTGATACGACATCGCATATCCGAGGTCTTCGAGCTCGTCGCACAACGTGCGGACCCACAGGTGCGGGTCGTCGATCAGGCGTGCGGTGACGTAGGCGAGGAACACCTCGAATGGATCCGGGATGCTGCGTTTACGCACTCCGGGGGTGGTGGTCCCGTTGAGATAGGACCTGATGGTCTTGCGGTCGCGGCCGGTGTGTCTCGCGATGTCGGCGATCTTCCAGCCTCGTTGATGCAGGGCGTGTATTTCCACGTCTTCCTCCCGTGTAAGCATGAGGAGCGGGTCTCCTTCGGGTAGCTGGTGTGTGGTCAGAGACCATCAGCATCCGGGGAGACCCGCCCTCGTTGGCGGTGCCACACGGGTGGGGAATTTCAGTGAGCGTCAGTGGGGAATTTCGATGAGCGCCGTCAGTCCCCCGTGTCCGCAAATGCGCGCGCGTGTGTCAGGTGCGCGGGGAATGGGCAGTGGTCGGGTGGCGATTCTGCTCGCGTATCGCGAGTGCGTGCGCGTTCGTCCGCGAGAGGGTGGTGTGGGTGGTGTGAGGTGGGTGTTGTGTGGGTGGTTTCGAAATGCAGAATGGCCCCTGACCTGGTGGTCGGGGGCCATTCTGGCAAGTTGTGTTCGGCGGTGTCCTACTCTCCCACACCCTGTCGAGTGCAGTACCATCGGCGCTGGAGGGCTTAGCTTCCGGGTTCGGAATGGGACCGGG
>NZ_JBFBMS010000043.1:0-1021 GCF_040702765.1 Rhodococcus sp. NPDC076796
CGCGAGCGAAGAAGCTCCGCACCGGATTCATCACCGATGACGTCACCATCGGCTCGCGGCCAGACGAAGTCGCTGATCGCAAAACGCCAGGGCATCGGGAAGGAGGTCTGATCATCGGGCTGGGCAGGTCCGCAGTGGGTACGCTTGTCGAACGCACCAGCAGATTCACCACGTTGCTGCATCTGCCACGTAAGGATGGGTACGGGGATGCGCCCCCGGTGAAGAACGGGCCGGCGTTGTCCGGTTACGGATCGGAGTCGGTCCGCGATGCACTCCAGGCTGCGATGACACCGCTGCCGGAGCACCTGCGCAGATCGGTGACCTGGGACCGCGGCAAGGAGCTTGCACGTCATGCGGAGTTGACCGCAGAAACCGGGATCCGTGTGTACTTCTGCAACCCGTACAGCCCCTGGCAGCAGGGAACGAACGAAAACACCAATGGATTGCTGCGACAATACTTTCCGAAGGGAACCGATCTCGCTCGATACAGTCGAAGTGACGTTCAGGCCGTGACGGATGCACTCAACAACCGCCCGCGCAAAACACTTGGGTGGCGAACCCCAGCGGAAGTGCTTGCAGAGCAGATAAACTCGGCTTCACGGCACTGTGTTGCGACGACAGGTTAAATCCGCCCTGACTGCCGGCATCACTGTGATGGATGAGCCCTGAGCCGACGCGGTGTCCACCGTGATCTCGTCGCCGCAACGCCATCTTCAGCGCCGTGGTGACCATCGCTGTGTCTTTGACCGTCGGCACGGCGAGGAGGCCTGCAAAATCCCGACATTCCCGATTCTGTCGGTGTTCGACCACTCGCAAACTGACCCGATCGAGGGGGCACCCGCCACCCGAAGAGATCACCCAACTCCTCACCGGCGTCGACCCCGCCGACATCTGCGACATCTGCGACCGCGTCGAAGAATGAGTACCCGTCCTGCATCTTGCTCTTCGTGGAACTCCTTCTGCGGAGCAGCCGTCTCATTCAGCTGGGCCATAGTCCTGAATCTGCCAGCCCTGGGCGGTT
>NZ_JBFBMS010000044.1:0-1013 GCF_040702765.1 Rhodococcus sp. NPDC076796
GGCTGGTCGGATTCGCTCGTCGCCATCAGCACTGCGGTGGGCTTGTTCGCAGTTGTGGTGTTCGTCGTCGTAGAACTACGTTCCTCGGCACCCCTACTCGATGTCCGGTTGTTCGCCCGCCGTGGCTTCGGTGCCGGCGCACTGTCGGTCTGTATCCAATTTCTGGTGACCTTCGGGGTGTTCTTGCTGTTGGTGCAGTATCTGCAGTTGATTCTCGGTTATGGACCGCTCACCGCCGCGTTGGCGTTGACCCCTATGGTCGTGCCGCTCATCGTGATCTCGGTGATTGCACCCTGGCTGTCGAACATTGTTGGCCTGCGGGTGATGACCACTGTAGGTCTGCTCACCATCGCGGCGGGACTGGTGATGGTGAGCAGACTGACCGTCGCGGCAACTTACCCTGACCTGCTGTGGCCCTTGCTCATCATGAGCGCGGGTTTGGGGTTGTGTACCGCCCCTGCGACTTTCGCCATCGTCTCGGACACTCCTGAGGCCAAGCACGGGGTGGCTGCCGCGGTCAACGACGCAGCTCGCGAAATCGGTGCCGCGATTGGGATTGCGGTAGCCGGTAGCGTGCTCGCGGCCGGTTACGTTCAGCAAATTCAGCCGGCTCTGCCCCAGCTACCCGAGCCTGCCCGTGGTCCGGTGGCCGATTCTCTGGCCGCCGCGTTGCAGGTCGCCGACCGCGCAGGACCAGCTGGTCAGCCGCTGGCCGAGTTCGCCAGAGCCGCATTCGTACACGGAAGTGGTCAGGCGACACTGGCGTTGGCGGCGCTGACCGCCGCTGGGGCACTCGTCCTCGCCGTCTTTGCACCAGGTAGACGCAGCCGTACGACAGCCACCGCGGGTGACGGACGTCGGTGAAGGTCGGCCAGGGTGTCTATTCTTCGGTGTGATTCGTGTCTGTGGCCTGGAGTCGGGCTCGGGCTTGGGACTGCATGAAGTGTTCGACCTCGACCACCACGAACAGGGCAGTAGCGGTGGCTACCGAGCGGCCCTGCGCATCGTCCATC